>JAVBXY010000018.1 GCA_030824275.1 Rhodocyclaceae bacterium
GCGGACAAGCTGGGGGCAGCACTGGGCGCCAGCCGGGCGGCAGTCGATGCGGGCTTCGTGCCCAACGACTACCAGGTGGGGCAGACGGGCAAGATCGTGGCGCCGCAGTTGTATATCGCTATCGGTATCTCGGGGGCGATCCAGCATCTGGCGGGCATGAAGGATTCGAAGGTAATCGTGGCCATCAACAAGGATCCCGATGCGCCGATCTTCCAGGTCGCCGACTATGGCCTCGTCGCGGATTTGTTTGCGGCGGTGCCGGAATTGACGGCCGGGGTCTGAGGCAGAGCGCAGCATGAACTTCCCCGACGCCCTTTTTCCGCAAGCCTGGGCGTTCGGGGCATTCCTTCCTCTCGTCTTGTTGTTGGCGTGGAATGTCTGGACAGCGCCGTGGAAACGGCTCGGTGATTCGGGACAGTCCAACGTCTGGCTCGGCACCATCGTGCTTCTGAGTCTGGTCTGGAGCATGAAGGCGGGCGTCAAGCCGGGCCTGAACATGCACCTGCTGGGCGCGACGATGTTCACCCTGATGTTCGGTCGTCAGTTCGCAACCATCGGCCTCGCGCTGGTGCTGGCCGTCGTGACGCTGAACCAGGGATTGAATGGACATCCCGGTTGGCAGGCCTACGCGCTCAATGCGCTGGTGCTCTGTGTTTTTCCGCCCCTGCTGGCGGATGCAATTCGGCGCCTGACGGAGCGCTTCCTGCCGCCGAATTTTTTCATTTTCATTTTCGTTGCCGCCTTCTTCGGTGCAGCGATCACTGCCGTCGCCACCGGTTTCCTCGCCACCATGCTGCTCTGGTGGGCCGATGTCTATCCTGCGGCCATGCTGTTCGAGGACTATTTCCCGTATTACCTGCTGCTCGGCTTTTCCGAGGCCTGGCTGAACGGTGCCATGGTGACCTTGATGGTGGTGTATCTGCCGCACTGGGTCGGCAGTTTCGATGACCGACGCTATCTTCTGAACAAATAACAAAGGAGTGAAGACATGAGCCACTACAACGCCCCCCTCAAGGACATGCAGTTCGTGCTGAACGAACTGGCGGGTCTCGCCGAGGTTGCCCAGCTGCCCGGCTACGAGGAAGCGACGCCTGACATGGTCGAGGCCATTCTCGACGAGGCTGGCAAGTTCGCCGGTGGTGTGCTGGCGCCGATCAACTTTTCCGGCGACCAGGAAGGGGCGAAGTGGGCCAACAAATCCGTGACCGTGCCCAAGGGCTTCAAGGAGGCCTACCAGCAGTTCGTCGATAACGGCTGGAACGCACTCTCAGGCAATCCCGAACACGGCGGCCAGGGCCTGCCCAAGGTGGTTTCCGCCGCTGTGCAGGAAATGTGGAAGGCCTCCAACATGGCCTTCTCCCTGTGCCCACTGCTGACGCTGGGCGCCGTCGAGGCGCTGGAACTTTGCGGTACGCCGGAGCAGAAGGAAATGTATCTGCCCAAGATGATTTCCGGTGAGTGGACTGGCACCATGAACCTGACCGAGCCGCAGGCGGGCTCCGATCTCGCCGCCATCCGCTCCCGCGCCGAGCCGGTGGGCGACGGCACCTACAAAATCTTCGGCAACAAGATATTCATCACCTACGGCGATCACGACATGACCGCCAACACCATCCATCTCGTGCTCGCCCGTACGCCGGGCGCACCGGAAGGTGTGAAAGGCATCTCGCTCTTCGTCGTGCCCAAGTTCATGGTGAACAAGGATGGTTCCTTGGGTGCCCGCAACGACGCCTACTGCGTCTCCATCGAACACAAGCTGGGCATCCACGCCAGCCCGACCTGTGTCATGGCCTATGGCGACAAAGGCGGCGCCATCGGGACTTTGGTGGGCAAGGAGAACGAAGGCCTCAAGTACATGTTCGTGATGATGAACGCGGCCCGCTTCGCTGTCGGTCTCGAAGGCCTGGCCCTGTCCGAGCGCGCGTATCAGCATGCCGTGGCCTATGCCCGTGATCGCGTGCAGGGTCGTGCCATCGAAGGTTCGGCCAGCGGCGTGGCGATCATCAAGCACCCGGATATCCGCCGTATGCTGATGACTATGCGCGCCAACACCGAAGCCATGCGCGCGCTGGCCTATAGCGTGGCGTCTGCCCACGATGCGGCAGTCCGTCACCCGGATGCCGCCGAGCGGGCCAAGAACCAGGCTTTCGTCGATCTGATGATCCCCGTGGTCAAGGGCTGGTGCACCGAGACCGGCAACGAGATGGCCTACCTCGGTGTGCAGATTCACGGCGGCATGGGCTTCATCGAGGAGACCGGTGCTGCCCAGTTCCTGCGCGATGCCCGCATCACGACGATCTACGAAGGCACGACGGGCATCCAGGCCAATGACTTGATCGGGCGCAAGATCGCCCGCGAGGGCGGTGCCACGCTGAAGGCGGTGATCGCCCTGATGCAGCAGACGCAGGCTGCGGTAGCCAAGCAGTCTGGCGCCGAATTTGTCGCCATCGGCAAGGCGCTGGCGACCGGCATCGATGCGGTCAGCCGCGCTGGAGACTACATCGTTGCCAACTTTGGTTCCGATGTGCGTGCGGTGGCGGCGGGGGCCGTGCCTTTCCTGCGCCTGATGGGCATCGTTACCGGTGGCTGGGCGCTTGCCCGTGGCGCGCTGGTGGCACAGGGCAAGATCGCTGCTGGCGACGCTGATCCCTTCTATGCCGCCAAGATCGTTACGACGCGCTATTACGCCGATCACGTCATGGCTGCCGCACCGGGTCTGACGCAGGAGATCGTCGAAGGTGGCGCCAGCACCATGGCGCTGCCCGAGGTGATGTTCTAAGCGCAGGCCTCGAAAGTCGGCGCTGACGGGACGGCGCTCGGGGTTTCGCAAAGCACTGCTTTGCGCCGAGCGCCGCTGCTGAGGCCATGCAGGGCCGAGGCAACCCGAAGGGACACTGAACTACTCGCCGGGCGTCGCGATGGCGTCCGGCGTTGCCGCTTCGCTCAAGCGGGTGGCCAGTACCTTGTCCACCCGTTTGCCGTCGAGATCGACGACTTCCAGTTGCCAGCCTTCCCAGCGGGCGATGTCGCCGGTCTGCGGCAGGCGTCCAAGCAGCCACATCATCAGGCCGGAAAGCGTGTGGTAGCGGCCCTTGTCCTCTTCCGGCACCGCCTTCAGTTCCAGCCTGTCCTTGAGCTCCGGCACCGGGATCAGGCCGTCGAGCAGCCATGAGCCATCTTCGCGTTGTACGGCCCAGGCGTCTTCCTGATTGCGCGGTTTGAATTCGCCGGTGACGGCTTCCAGTACGTCCTGCAATGTCACCAGTCCCTGCACTTCGCCGTATTCGTCGATCACCAGCACCATCTGCATGCCGGAGGCACGGAAATGGCCAAGCAGGTCCATGCCGTTCAGTGTTTCGGGAACGAACACCGCCGGTTGAAGATGCGCGCCGAGGTCGGTCTGGTTGCCTTTCAGCTTCTGGTTGAGCAGTTGCTTGGCATTGACGATACCGAGCACCTCATGCAGGCCGCCGCGACAGACCGGAAAGCGTGAGTGATCGGAATTGGCGATCCGCTGCAAGTTTTCCTCCAGCGGCCGCTCGACATCGAGAGAAACGATGTCGGCGCGCGGAATCATCAGCGAGCCGATCTGACGGTCGTCGAGACGGAACACGTTGCGCACCATTTCGCGCTCCTGTTGCTCGATCACGCCGGCTTCCGAACCTTCCTCGATCATGGCGTGGATTTCTTCCTCGGTCACACCTTGTCCTGGTTGTTCGCGCTGTCCGAGCAGGCGCAGGATGGTGTCGGTGGAGAAAGACAGCAGACGCACGAAAGGCTGTGTGAACAGGGCAAGGAAGCGCATTGGTCGCGCCACGAGGCGGGCGATGCCTTCGGGATTGAACTGGCCGATGCGTTTCGGCACCAGTTCGCCGATCACGATGGAGACGTAGGTGATGACGATCACCACCAGTGCCGTCGAGGCAATGCTGCTGACCTCCTGATCAAGCCCCAAGCCATGCAGCCAGATGGCAAAGGGATCGGCCAGTACGGCCTCGCCGACGATACCGTTGAGGATGCCGATGGACGTGATGCCGATCTGGATGGTGGAAAGAAAGCGGGTCGGCTCGTCGTGCAGTGTGATAGCAATGGCTGCCGCCCCATCGCCGTCTTCGGCCAGGCGTACCAGCCGGGCGCGGCGTGCCGTGACCAAGGCAATCTCCGACATGGCGAAGAGGCCGTTGAGGACGACGAGAGCGATCAGAAAGAGTATTTCCATGGAGATGGCAATGGGATTTTGCTGACGGTGTTGCCGGAAAACACTGCAATCCGACCGCTCGCATGATACTGGATGCCCGTCGGGGACATAATGGCGTCATCCGTCGTATCAACTAGAGGTAGGCATGCAGCGTCCCACTGCTGATCGTATTCTGACTCTTGCCGCCCTGGCCCTGCTGGTCGGCGGCTGCGTGCTGGTGCTGTGGCCGTTTCTCACGGCGCTGGTCTGGGCCGCGATTCTGGTGTCGACCAGCTGGCCAAGTTTTCTCTGGCTGGAGCGCCGCATTGGTCAGCGTCGCGCGCTGGCGGCCAGCATGATGACCCTGCTGGTCATGATCCTGTTGCTTGGGCCGGTAGTCGCTGTCGCCGTCGCCCTGGCCGATAACGTGACCGAGCTGACGCACGCCGTGATGGCCGTGTTCAAGGACGGTTTGCCCGATGCGCCGGGTTGGCTGGCGGATCTTCCATTGATCGGCCAGCCGCTCTACGACTACTGGCAAAAATTCGCCCATGACGGCCCGGGGCTGATCGCGGAGTTGCAGAAGCTGGTCAAGCCGGCGCAGGATCTGGTGCTGGCCGGCGGGCGCATCCTTGGCCAGGGCGTGATTGATATTGCGCTGTCGGTCTTCCTCGCCTTCTTCTTCTTTCTGCACGGCGAGTCGCTGGCCGGACATCTTGATGTGGCGCTCAGCCGCCTGAGCGGCGACCGTGCCACGCATCTGATCGGCATTGCGCGCGGCACGGTGACTGGCGTGATCTACGGCATCCTCGGCACGGGTCTGGCGCAGGGCATTCTGGCCACCATCGGTTTTGCCGTTGCCGGCGTGCCGGGCGCGGTATTGCTCGGCGTGGCGACCTTCTTCCTCTCAGTGGTGCCGGTGGGGCCGCCACTGGTATGGGGCGGTGCGGCAATCTGGCTGTTTCAGCAGGGCGATCCGGGTTGGGCTGCGTTTGTCGTCGCCTGGGGCTTCTTCGTCGTCAGCATGGTGGATAACCTGATCAAGCCCTTCATCATCAGCCGTGGCGCCCAACTGCCGTTTGCCATCGTCTTTCTCGGCGTACTCGGCGGCGTGCTGGGCTTCGGCGTGATCGGCGCCTTCCTCGGTCCGGCACTGCTGGCCGTGGGCTATCGTCTGGCAACGGAATGGACGGCGCAGGCGTCGGCGGTTGGCGGTGGCGCCACATAGGCGCCGTACCGTCAGCGCCGACTTTTTACATCTGCGTGTAGATCGGCCCTTCACCACCCTGCGGCACGACCCAGTTGATGTTCTGCGTCGGGTCCTTGATGTCGCAGGTTTTGCAATGCACGCAGTTCTGCGCGTTGATCTGGAGACGCGGGTTGTTGCCCGTATCGTCGCGCACGATCTCGTACACGCCGGCCGGGCAGTAGCGCTGTTCCGGCGCATCGTAGAGCGCCAGATTGGTGGCGATGGGCACGCCGGCATCCCTCAGCTTCAGGTGGCAGGGCTGGTCTTCCTCATGGTTGGTATTGGAGAGGAAGACGGAGGACAGCCGGTCGAAGGTCAGTACGCCATCGGGCTTGGGGTAGGCGATGGGCTTGCACTCGGCGGCGGGCAGCAGCTTGGCGTGGTCCGCCGTATTGTGCAGGGTCCACGGTGCCTTGCCACGCAGCAGCACCTGATCGATACCGAACATCAGCGAGCCGGTGAATAGGCCCTTGGCCATCCACGGTTTGAAGTTGCGCGCGGTGTGGAGTTCTTCGTAGAGCCAGGAGTTGCGGAAGGCTTGCGGGTAGGCGCTCAGTTCGTCGGCACTGCGACCGGCGGCCAGCGCAGCAGCGGCGGCTTCGGCGCCCAGCATGCCGCTCTTGATCGCGGCGTGGCTGCCCTTGATGCGCGAGGCGACGAGGAAGCCGGCGTCGTCGCCGATCAGCGCGCCGCCGGGGAAATCGAGCTTGGGCATGGATTGCAGGCCGCCGGCAGCCAGGGCGCGGGCGCCGTAGGCCAGGCGCTTGCCGCCCTTGAACAGCTTGGCGATCTGCGGATGGGTCTTCAGGCGCTGCATTTCCTCGAAGGGCGAGAGAAAGGGATTCTTGTAGCCAAGGCCAGTGACGAGGCCAATGGAGACAAGGTTGTCGCCGAAGTGGTAAATGAAGCCGCCGCCGTAGGTGTCGTTCTTCAGCGGCCAGCCGGCGGTGTGCATGACCAGGCCTTTTTCGTGCTGCTCGGGATCGATCTCCCACAGCTCCTTGATGCCGATGGCGTAGGTCTGCGGATCGGAGTCGGCGCGCAGGTTGAAGCGGGCTTCGATTTCTTTGCCGAGATGGCCGCGGCAGCCTTCGGCGAACAGCGTGTACTTGGCCAGCAGTTCCATGCCGGGCTGGAAGTTGGGGCCTTCCTCTCCTTCGCGGGTGACACCCATGTTGCCGGTAGCAACGCCGCGCACGGCACCCTTTTCGTCGTACAGAATCTCGGCGCCCGCGAAACCGGGATAGACCTCGACGCCGAGTGCTTCGGCCTGCGCGCCCAGCCAGCGACAGACCTGGCCGAGGCTGACGATGTAGTTGCCGTGGTTGCGGAAACAGCCGGGCAGCATGAGTTCGGGCAGGTCCACGAAGCCGTGCTCGGTGAGGTAGGCGAAGCGGTCGCGGCTGACAGCGGTCTCCAGCGGTGCGCCCTGTTCCTTCCAGTCGGGGATCAGCTCATCGAGGGCGCGCGGGTCCATGACCGCGCCGGAGAGAATGTGGGCACCGACCTCGGCACCTTTCTCGATCAGGCAGACGTTGATTTCGGGATTGATCTGCTTGAGCCGGATCGCGGCGGAGAGACCGGCCGGTCCACCGCCCACGATCACGACATCGAATTCCATGGCTTCGCGCTGCATGTGCTGTCCTTCGTTATGGGTTGAATTTATCCCGCGATTATAATCTTGAACACCCTTCAGACTGGACTCGCCGACACCATGGAACACGCTCGCAAGCTCGTTTTGACCTCCCACATGCCCATCCGCTGGGGCGATCAGGACGCCATGGGTCACGTGAACAACACGGTCTATTTCCGCTACATGGAACAGGCCCGTATCGAGTGGCTGGAAGCTTGTGGTTACTGCACCAGCGTGACGCAGACGGAAGGGCCTGTGATCGTCAATGCCAGTTGCACTTTCCAGATTCCCTTCACTTATCCGGGCACGGTCGAATGCCGCATGTTTCTTGGCGCGCCGGGCCGCAGCAGTGTCGGTACCTACTACGAGCTGCGTCTGGTTGGTGATGAGCGCCTGTTTGCGGAAGGTGCGGCCAAGCTGGTGTGGATCAATCCGCAGACCGGCAAATCGATTCCGTTGCCGGAGGCTCTGCGCGTAGCGGCGGTCTAGGTTTCGGCCCGCAGCAGCTTCTGCACCAGTTCCGGCGTGGTCGCCGCCTGGTGTTTCTTCATCAGCCGCGCACGATAGACATCCACCGTGCGCGGGCTGACGCCCAGGCGTTTGCCGATCAGCTTGCTGGTCAGGCCTTCGATCAGCAGGGCGGCGATTTCCCGTTCACGGGGCGTCAGTTCCACGCCCAGCTTGCGTCGCGAGGAGAGATCCTCGAAGCTCCAGATGCCGGATGCATGTGGATCGGCCGGGTCGAGGGCACGGCCGGAGACGTGGCACCAGAATAACTCGCCGTTCAGGCGTTTCATGATTCGCTCGTCGGCGTACCAGCCGCTGGCATTGAGGCTGGCGGCGATGCGCTGGCCGGTGCGCTCGTATTCATCGCTGGTGGGGTAGAGCAGCTCGAAACTGCGACCGACGAAATCCTCCCGCGTGGCGCCGAACATCTCCAGTACCTGGCGGTTGCAGTCCACCATCAGGCGATTGCGTGAGAGGACAAGACCGATAGGGGCCAGATCGAAGGCGGTGCGGTAGTCGAGGCTGTGCATTAGGCGATTCTACCTAAGCCCTACCTAATGCATTAGGTAGTACGCTACGCCACCAATTTCTGTTGGAGGAGACGTAATGAACAAGATCTATCCGAGTGCTGCCGAAGCGCTCAAGGGCATCGTCCATGACGGCCAGTTGCTGGCTGTCGGCGGCTTTGGCCTCTGCGGCATTCCCGAAGCCCTGATCGCCGCCCTGCGCGACACGGGCGTGAAGAACCTGACGGTGATTTCCAACAACGCCGGCGTCGATGGCTTCGGCCTCGGCCAGTTGCTGGAGACGCGCCAGATCAAGAAGATGATCTCCAGCTACGTCGGCGAGAACAAGGAGTTCGAGCGCCAGTACCTGGCCGGCGAACTGGAACTGGAATTCACGCCTCAGGGCACGCTGGCCGAGAAGCTGCGCGCCGGCGGCGCCGGCATCCCGGCCTTCTTCACCCGCACCGGTGTCGGTACCCTGGTCGCCGAGGGCAAGGAGACGCGCGAGTTCGACGGTCATACCTACGTCATGGAGCGCGGGCTGGTACCCGAGGTGTCGCTGGTCAAGGCATGGAAGGCCGACAAGAGCGGCAACCTGCTGTTCCGCCGCACGGCGCGCAATTTCAATCCGGCGGTGGCCATGGCCGGCCGCATCACCGTGGTCGAGGTGGAAGAGATCGTCGAGACGGGGACTTTCGATCCTGACAGCGTGCATCTGCCCGGCATTTACGTGCATCGCCTGGTGCTGAACACGACGCCGGAAAAGCGCATCGAGAAGCGCACTATCACAGAGAAAGCGGGAGTCTGATCATGGCCTGGACACACGACGAAATGGCGGCGCGCGCCGCCCAGGAATTGCAGGACGGCTTCTACGTGAACCTCGGCATCGGCCTGCCGACGCTGGTGGCGAACTTCGTCAAGCCGGACATCGAGGTCTGGCTGCAAAGCGAGAACGGCATGCTCGGCATCGGCCCCTTTCCTACGGAAGACCAGGTGGATGCGGACCTCATCAACGCCGGCAAGCAGACGGTGACGACCATTCCCGGTTCTTCGATCTTCGGTTCCCACGATAGCTTCGCCATGATTCGCGCGGGCAAGATCAACCTGTCGATCCTCGGCGCCATGCAGGTGAGCGAGAAGGGCGATCTGGCCAACTGGATGATCCCCGGCAAGATGGTCAAGGGCATGGGCGGCGCGATGGATCTGGTGGCCGGCGTGCGCAGCGTGGTCGTGCTCATGGAGCACGTGGCGAAGAAGAAGGACGGTGGCTACGACCTCAAGATCCTGCCGCAATGCACCTTGCCGCTGACCGGCGTTGGCGTGGTGGATCGCATCATCACCGACCTCGCCGTGCTGGATGTGACGCCTCACGGGCTCAAGGTGGTGGAGATGGCGCCCGGTGTGACTCGCGAGGAGTTGCAGCAGAAAACCGGCGTGCCATTGCAGTAAACGTCGGCAGTAAAAAAGTCGGCGCTGGCAGTACGGCGCCGCGAAATAAAACGGCCAGCCTTCAGGTTGGCCGTTTTGCTTTTTCTTCGTGACTTTGCAGCGACCAGGCGGCGCGATCATCCAGCGCCAGCGCTTCGGCGAGAACGGGGCCGCATTCATTGAGCGCCGCTTCCAGCGTCCATGGCGGATTGATCACGAACATGCCGCTGCCGTGCATGCCATGGCCTTTGGTGGCCGGTGCGCGGACCGATAGCGTGACATGCAGCCAATGTTCGGCCCCGGACTTCTTCAGTCGCTCGGGCAACTGATTGGCGTCGAGCGAGGGTAGCAGCGGATGCCAGACCAGATAGGTGCCAGTGGCGAAGCGCTTTTGTGCATCCTTGATCGCCGTGGCCACTTTCAGGTAATCGCTCTTGATTTCGTAGGAAGGATCGATCAGCACCAGACCCCGGCGCGAGGGCGGCGGCAGGGCGGCTTTCAGCACCTCGAAACCGTCGGCCTGGTCGACGCTGACACGGCGTTTGTCTTCCTTGAATTCGCGGCGGAGCAAGGCGAAGTCGGTGGAGTGCAGTTCGCACAATCGCAAATGGTCGCTGTCGCGCATCAGGCGCTCGGCGATCCAGGGCGAACCCGGATAGCGGCGCAGGCGGGCGCCGCTGTTCAACTCGCGGATCAAGGCCAGGTATTGCAGCAGCGGTGCCGGCAGATCAGGGCGCGACCAGAGTCGGCCGATGCCGTCCACGAATTCGCCGGTCTTGGTCGCCTGTTCGGCATCCAGCGCATACATGCCGGCGCCGGCGTGGGTGTCCACGACGAGGTAGGGCTTGTCCTTGGCGTTCATGTGCTCCAGACAGAGCATGAGGACCAGGTGTTTCAGAACGTCGGCGGAGTTGCCGGCGTGATAGGCGTGGCGGTAGCTGAGCATCGGGGAGCGGTGGGGCCGGTAGAATGTGTAACCATGAATGATACGCAGGGAATCCGGATTTCCAAGTTGATGGCCGAGCGCGGGCTCTGTTCGCGACGCGAGGCCGACGGCTACATCGAGCGTGGACTGGTCTTCGTCAATGGCCAACGGGTGACACAACTGGGTACGCGGGCCGAGGCCGATGCGGTGATTTCACTGGCGCCCGAAGCCAAGGCGACCCAGGCGCGACAGGCCACTATCCTGTTGCACAAGCCGATGAGCTATGTTTCTGGCCAGGCCGAGGACGGCCATCTGCCGGCGGTGACGCTGATCTCGGCGAAGACGCAGGCGGCTGGCGACCATCAGCGTTTCCAGCCCGCGCATCTCAAGGGACTGGCGCCGGCGGGGCGCCTCGACATCGATTCCACCGGTTTGCTGGTGTTGACCCAGGATGGCCGCGTCGCTCGCCAGTTGATCGGTGACGACTCCGACGTGGAGAAGGAATATCTGGTGCGCGTCGATGGCCAACTCGATGCCAAAGGCTTGGCCCTGCTCAATCATGGCCTCGAACTCGACGGCAAGAAACTGCGCCCGGCGCAAGTGGCTTGGGCCAATCCCGAGCAGTTGCGCTTCGTGCTGAAGGAAGGTCGCAAACGGCAGATTCGCCGCATGTGCGAACTGGTGGGGCTGAAGGTAACGGGCCTCAAGCGCGTACGGATCGGCCGTGTGCGCCTGGGCGATCTGCCGGTCGGGCAGTGGCGTTTTCTACGGCCGAATGAAAACTTCTAGCGAGCGCGTCTAGAACGAAAAGATGCGTTCGTAGGAGGCGATGCCGGCGGCGACCTGAAGGTTGTTGATGCGGTTGGTTTGCACCGTGACCGTCTGCTGAGCGGCCGTTGCCTGTGTTTGCTGCTCAGTCTGGCGAGTATCGAGTTCACGTGCGCGGTTCGTTAATGTATTGACCGTGCTGCCGACATTGCCCCGTGATGACAGCGTCTGCGTGGTGACTCGTTCCGCCTGCTGGCCTACGCGGGACAGGGTTTCCCGCACGGCACCGGCGTTGGCCTCGACGGCCGTATCGAACTTTTTCTGGTCGATGACCAGGCCACCATCCTGCTGCCGAGTAATGCCGATATCGCGCAAGGCCGCCGTCGTGGAATAGTCGGCGCCGACGGCACGGCGAATATCGTTACCGGCGGTGCGGGCGCGGCTATTTTCGGCGAGGGCGCTGTTGGGCGTGGTCACCTGACGGGATACGGCTGTAGCGTTGTTGTATGCCTTGATGAAGCCGGCGGCGGTTTTGCGGATGCCGGCAGCGCTATCGGTCTGCTTGACGTCGCTCAGGGCTTTTGCTGCGCTCTGGGTGTCGGCAACCGCACTTTGCAGGCGCCCGGCCGCCGAGAGTTGCACCGAGGTGGTGTCCCTTTGCTGCTGTATGCGCTGGTCGGCACGCGCAAAGGCCTGCGCTGCCGGAGTGCTTCCCGTCAGTGCGCTGCTGCGGCTGGTGGCGCTTGCCGCGTAATGGCTGCCGATGCTGGTGATGGCCACGGAATACGTCCAAATCCTGCTGTGCTGGTCGGATGACTATAGCACTGGCAGGCTTGACAGGCGCCGGCAGCTTGGCAACCATGCAGGCATGTCGCCTGATGAGCCGCTTCCTGTTACTCCCCGATCCCGCCTGTGGCACAGGGCTGGTTGGACTGCCGCAGCCCTGCTGCTGGCCGTGGTCGTGGTGCTGACCTTCAGTGCGTACCAGCGCCCGGATCTGTTGCTGAATCTGGTGGGGCTTCGCTACTGCGGCTAGTGTCGGCAGACGCTTCAGCAGATTCGGCAACCGCCAGCAATAGCGTGGTCGTCGCTTCATCGAGGCCGAGGCGGCGGATCAGCATGGGCTGATCGATCCGCAATAGTTCCCGGATGCCTTTGTAGTCGTCGGGCAGTGCCGCATCGCTCCAGCCATCTGCCGAGTGGCGTGCCAAGTCCACCGCCAGTTTCACGTTGCGTACGCGGGGGTTTTCCGCATTCTGGTTGTCCATCAGGGTGTTCAGCAGTTCCGGCAGGTGCCAGGCCTTGGCCAGTGCCACCTTCAACTGGTAGAGCGGGATACCGTAGATTTCTTCCTGTATCGTCACCGAGCGCCGATTGCGCTGTGCCATTTGCGTGTCGCGAACCTTCAGCGCCAGTGTGGGAGCAAAACACCACATGAGCAGCTCCGCGATGTCGTGGAGCAGGGCGGCGACGGTAATTTCATCCACGTCGAGGTCGTGGCGCACGATTGCCCAATCCCGTGCCCAGTGGGCCGCGCGACGCGCTCGGCCGATGGTTCGCAGCAATCCGAGCAGCGCCTTGGGATGGGTTTTCAGCTGTTCCTCGATCTGGGGCAGGTTCTCGAAAGCGCGGAAAAATGGCTCGATGCCAAGCATCATCAGGGCGCGTTCGATGGTGGTGATGTCGGTGGTCTGCCGCTGGCGCCGGTTCTGCTCTATATAGGCCAGCACGCGCAGGGTCATCAGCGGGTCGTGGAGAATCACCCCGGCCAGTACGCGGGCATTAACGTTCTCGGCGTCGGCGCGCAGGCGCTCCAGTTCCTGCACGGTGCGGCGCAGCACCGGCAGATCGGCCTCGCTGAAGTAGGCGACCCAAGCGTCGAGATCGGAAAAGGGCTTGTCAATCATGGCTGCACCATTCTGGCACGAAACCTCTTTCGGCCAATAACCCGGCAGTAGAGGGAATTCTCTTGTTTGCCGGTCTTGCTCTGATGGTGCGGCACTGCTATTATGGCGGGCTTCCCTTGCTCCACCCGTTACGCATGCGGGGGGGCTGTAAACTAGCCAAAAGGAGATTGCATGCGCCACTACGAAGTCGTATTCATCGTCCATCCGGACCAATCCGAGCAAGTGCCGGCCATGATCGAGCGTTACAAGACGCTGGTTACCGGTCGCAATGGCTCGATCCACCGTCTCGAAGATTGGGGTCGTCGCCAGATGGCCTACCCGATCCAGAAGGTTCACAAGGCTCACTACGTACTCATGAACATCGAGTGCGACGGCGAGACCCTGACCGAACTCGAGCATGCCTTCAAGTTCAATGACGCTGTGTTGCGTCATCTGACGATCAAGATGAAGAAGGCCGTGGTCGCTCCTTCCCCGATGATGAAGGAAGAGAAGTCCCGCTCGCTGACCCAGTCCGACGCCAAGGTGGAGGCTCCGGCCCCTGCTGCCGCCTGAGGAAAAGCCGAGCAACCTGACGCAGTTGTCGGGTCGCCTGCTTGAGCGCGACGCCTTGCGTCGCACCCCGGCCGGAGTCCCGGTACTCGAATTCCTCCTCCAGCATGTCTCGACTCAGGTCGAGGCAGGCAGTGAGCGGAAAGTGGAATGCGAGATGGCCTGTGTGGCCGTGGGGCAATTGGCACAGGTGCTGGTTGCCGCCAAACCGGGAGACGGACTTCATGTCGGCGGATTTCTCGCCGCCAGGAGCCTCAAGCGACGCAGCCCGATATTGCACGTGAATACAATCGAATTCGTTGAAGGAACCGAAAATGGCATTCAAACCGAAAAGTAAGATGGCCGGCAAGAAGAAGGACGACAAGGGTCGTAGCCTGTTCAAGCGCCGCAAGTTCTGCCGCTTCACCGCAGAGAAAATTGAAGAAATTGATTACAAGGATGTTGAAATCCTCAAGGACTTCATCACCGAAAACGCCAAGATCATGCCGGCTCGCATTACCGGCACCCGTACCGGATACCAGCGTCAGCTGTCGACCGCCATCAAGCGCGCTCGCTTCCTGGCCCTGATGCCCTACACCGACCTGCACCAGTAAGCGAGGAGACCAACCATGCAAATCATTCTGATGGAAAAGGTTGTGAACCTCGGTAGCCTTGGTGATGTGGTCAAGGTCAAGGATGGCTATGCCCGTAACTTCCTGATCCCGCAAGGCAAGGCCAAGCGCGCGACGGAAGCCAACCGCAAGGTCTTTGAAGAGAAGCGCGCTGAGCTGGAAAAGGCCCAGGCCGAAACTCTCGCCGCTGCTCAGGCGCAAGCCGAGAAGCTGGAAGGCCTGATGTTGCAGATCACCCGCAAGGCCGGTGTCGATGGCCGCCTGTTTGGTTCGGTGGGCAATATCGACATCGCCGAAGCGCTGGCTGCTCAGGGCACCAAGGTCGAGAAGAGTGCCATCCGCCTGCCGGAAGGCCCGCTCAAGATTGTTGGTGACACCCATGTGCAGATTGCATTGCACACCGACGTGTTGGCCACCATCACCGTGTCGGTGCTGGGCGAGCACTAAAAAGCATTACCCCGGAAACGGGCCGCCAGCCGACCGGCTGGCGGCCCGTTTTCTTTTCATGCATGCCTTTGGTGCGCAGGGAGGTCGATTTCCCCAGGATGCGCACAGCTTGTCCACAGGCTGCTCACAAGTTATCAACTTCAAATCCATGGAAGCGCGGAGTAGACTTGCCGCTTCATTCTGGAGACCGCTCAGGAGACCAAGTGGCCCAAGTCCGCGCCTTCAATTCCCAGCAGCCGATAGATTCCCAGGTTGCCGCGCTCAAGCTTCCCCCGCATTCCATCGAGGCCGAACAGTCTCTGATCGGTGGTCTGCTGATCGATAACAGCGCCTGGGATCGCATCGGCGATGTGGTGCGGGAAACCGACTTCTATCGCGACGACCATCGTCGCATTTTCCGCCACATCGGAAAGCTGATTCAGATGGGCCGTCCCGCCGACGTGGTGACGGTTTATGAGTCCATCGAACTGTCCAACGAAGTGGATCAGACCGGCGGCCTCGCCTACCTCGGCGAGATCGCCAATGCCACGCCGTCGGCGGCCAATATCCGTCGTTACGCCGAAATCGTTCGCGAACGCGGAGTGCTGCGCAAGCTGGTCACGGTGGGCGACGAGATCGCCGGTAATGCCCTGAATCCGGCTGGCCGTGACGTCAAGACCTTGCTCGATGAGGCCGAGCAGAAGATTTTCCAGATCGCCGAAGCAGGCAATCGCAATACCCAGGGCTTCGTCGAAATTCAACCGCTGCTGGGCGATGTCGTCGAGCGCATCGAAACCCTGCTGGCCCGTGACAGCCAGTCCGACATCACCGGCGTGGCCACCGGTTTTGCCGATCTGGACCGCATGACATCAGGCTTGCAACCGGGTGACATGATCGTCGTTGCCGGTCGCCCTTCCATGGGCAAGACCGCCTTTGCACTGAATATTGCCGAGTATGTTGGTGTCGAACTGAAGCTGCCGGTGGCCATTTTCAGCCTGGAAATGTCCGGCCCCCAGTTGGCCACCCGTATTCTCTCCTCCGTTGCCCGTATCGACCAGGGCAAGCTGCGCACTGGTCGTCTGACCGATGATGACTGGGATCGCATGACGGTGGCGCTGGGCAAGCTGCACGAGGCGCCGATTCACATCGACGAGACCGGCGCCATCAATTCCACCGACCTGCGCGCGCGCGCGCGTCGTCTGCACCGTCAGTTCGGCAAGCTGGGCTTGATCGTCATCGACTATCTCCAACTGATGAGCTCCAATCGGGATGGCGAAAACCGGGCCACCGAAATTTCCGAGATATCGCGCTCGATCAAGGCGCTGGCCAAGGAGCTTCAGGTGCCGATCATCGCCCTGTCCCAGTTGTCGCGGAAGGTCGAAGAGCGCACCGACAAGCGTCCTTTGATGAGCGACTTGCGCGAATCCGGCGCTATCGAGCAGGATGCGGACATCATCTGCATGATGTACCGCGAGGAATACTACAAGCCCGATACTCAGGACAAGGGGACGGCGGAAGCCATTATCGGCAAGCACCGTAACGGCCCGGTGGGCACCGTGCGATTAACCTTCCTGGGCGAATACACCCGCTTCGAGAATCACGCCGCAGGTTCTCTGGCGCCCTCTTACTGAAGTCCTGCTTCCCCAAGGATTTGCGCTAGCCAGGCGTTGACGCGTTCCTCGGTCAGCGCCGGCTGATTGATCTGATCCAGCGCCAGGCCGACGAAGCGATCATCGATGACTGCCTGGGATGCTTTGTGGCTGTATCCGTCTGTGGGCCAGGTGCCGATCACGCTGGCTCCGCAGGCGGTGACGGTATCGTGGATGAAGATCATTGCGTCCACGAACTCATTGGCGTACTTGTCTTGATCGCCCAGGCCGAACAGGGCGACTTTTTTTCCTGTCATGTCCTGACCGGTCAGGCGAGGAAGGAACTCTTCCCAGCTTTCGTTGGACAAGCCCACCGACAGTCCGGGCAGTTCGCCATCACCATAGGTGGGAGTGCCCAGAATCAGGATATCGTTGGCGAGGAAGTCATCGACATTGGTACGGTTGATGTTGAGTGGATCGGCAGCCCGGTCGCCAAGCTTCTGGGCGATGAGTTTGGCGATTCGTCGCGTACGACCGGTGTCGGTGCCGAAGTAAATGCCTATCTTGCTCATGATGGAGTGGGCTCCGGGCGGGGAAAGAGTTCGAGATGAATGGCGATGATCTCGATGGCGTGTTCGAGATCAAGATCTTCCCGGCTATCGCTGACGAGTTCCGGCCGGTTGTCGGCGAGGTCGGGGAAATCGAGCTGGATGCCGTAGCGGCCCGGCTCCTGTCCGAGGGTGTGGATGCGGGCACCGAGGTGGCTTTCATGGCGATGAAACACTCGGATCACACCCGGATGGTCGGGGTTACGGGTTTCAAAGGCCAGATTTTTTGCTTCCATGCGCTCACACAGGGCCAGCAACAGTCGTTTTAGGTTACGGTCCTTGTTCATGGCCCATATCGCGCCCATGTCGGCAGCCGCGACGGCAGTGTTGTCAGGTTTGTCACAATCCTTGGGCATCAGCGGGTTGAAGCAAGGTGAGTGCCACTTGGGCGGCCCGGATACATGCTGCCGTAAGGCTTGTGCCTAACCCGATTCAGCCGCTATAATGGCGCGCTTGTCCGGGGCAGTCCCGGGCAAAATCCACACGCTCGACACCGATAGGGTGGCTTCCTTGGAAGCAGCACGGTCGAGCGGCGGTTCAACCCATATCGGAGATACTCGATGAGCACTACTATGCGCCAGATGCTGGAGGCCGGCGTTCACTTCGGCCACCAGACCCGTTTCTGGAACCCCAAAATGGCTCCGTTCATTTTTGGCCATCGCAACAAGATTCACATCATCAACCTTGAAAAGACCCTGGCCAAGTACAACGAGGCCATCTCTTTCGTCAAGAAGCTGGCAGCCAAGAAGGGCACCATTCTTTTCGTCAGCACCAAGCGTCAGGCGCGCGAAATCATTGCTGAAGAAGCGGCCCGTTGCGGCATGCCCTTCGTTGATGACCGCTGGCTCGGCGGCATGATGACCAACTTCAAGACCCTCAAGCTTTCCGTCAAGCGCCTGAAGGATCTGGAGCAGATGAACGAAGACGGCAGCTTCGAAAAGCTGTCGAAGAAAGAAGCCCTGACCCTTCAGCGCGAAATGGACAAGCTGCGCAAGTCCATCGGCGGCATCAAGGACATGGGCGGCCTGCCGGACGCGATTTTCATCATCGACGTTGGCTACCACAAGATCGCGATCACCGAAGCTGGCAAGCTCGGCATTCCGGTCATCGGCGTGGTCGATACCAACCACTCCCCGGAAGGCGTGAACTACGTGATCCCGGGCAATGACGACTCTTCCGGCGCGATCCGTCTCTACGCCCGTGGCGTGGCCGACGCGGTTCTCGAAGGCAAGAACCAGTCGATGAACGACGTGGTGCAGCAACTGGCTGGCGACGACGAGTTCGTCGAGGTCGAGGACGGCGCTGCCGAGTAAGTCGCTGAAAGCGGGGCGCCAATGCGTCCCGCTTTTTCAAGCTTGTATCGTCCCGTTTTACCGAACATTGAATGACGGAGTAAAGAATGGCGGAAATTACCGCAGGCATGGTCAAGGAACTGCGCGAGAAGACCGACGCGCCGATGATGGAATGCAAGAAGGCGCTCACCGAGGCTGGCGGCGACATGGCCAAGGCCGAGGAAATCCTGCGCGTCAAGCTGGGTAACAAGGCCAGCAAGGCTGCGACCCGCGTTGCTGCTGAAGGCGTCGTGTCGATCAATATCAGCGCCGATGGCAAGCTGGGCAGCATCCTCGAAATCAATTCGGAAACCGACTTCGTCGCCAAAAACGACGATTTCCTGGCGCTTGCCGCCGGTGCCGCCAAGCTGGTGGCCGAGAAGAATCCCGCCGACGTCGCTGCGTTGTCCGCGCTGCCGCTGGGCGATGGTACGGTGGAATCCGTTCGCTCCGCACTGGTCGGCAAGATCGGCGAGAACATGTCGATCCGTCGTTTCCAGCGCGCCGAAGCCAAGGGTAAGCTGGTTTCCTACGTTCACGGTGGTTCCAAGATTGGCGTGCTGGTGGATGTGGTCGATGGCGACGAGCAACTGGCCAAGGACATCGCCATGCATATCGCGGCCTCCAAGCCGAAGTCGCTGGATTCCTCCGGCGTTTCCGCTGAGCTGCTGGATACCGAGCGTCGCATCGCCATCGAGAAAGCCCGCGAAGCCGGCAAGCCCGAAGCCATGCTGGAGAAGATCGCCGAAGGCACGGTTCAGAAGTATCTGAAGGACGTCACCCTGCTGGGTCAAGTCTTCGTCAAGGCCGAGGATGGCAAGCAGACCATCGAGCAGCTGCTGAAGTCCAAGGGCGCCTCGGTGGCCAGCTTCACGCTGTACATGGTGGGTGAGGGCATCGAGAAGAAAGTGACCGACTTCGCCGCTGAAGTGGCTGCTCAGGCTGCTGCTGCCGCTGGCAACAAATAAGAAGCCGGTCATGTCCGTCGCCAAGTTCCGCCGCATCCTGCTCAAGCTGTCGGGTGAGGCCCTGATGGGTGATGATGCTTATGGCATCAATACCAAGATGCTTGGTGGCATCGTGGCGGAAATCAAGGCGGTCACCGATCTCGGGGTTGAGATCGGCGTCGTCATCGGCGGCGGCAATATCTTTCGCGGCGTGGCTGGTACCGCTACCGGCATGGATCGCGCCACTGCCGACTACATGGGCATGCTGGCCACGGTGATGAATGCCATGGCCCTGTCCGATGCCATGCGTCAGGCTGGCATCAATGCTCGCGTACAGTCTGCGCTCAACATCGAGCAGGTGATCGAGCCCTATATCCGCGGCAAGGCCATTCGTTATCTCGAAGAGGGCAAGGTGGTGATCTTCGCCGCTGGCACCGGCAATCCTTTCTTCACCACCGATACTGCCGCCGCCCTGCGTGGCTCGGAAATCGGTGCCGAGATCGTCTTGAAGGCGACCAAGGTGGATGGCATCTACACCGCCGATCCGAAGAAAGACTCGACGGCGACGCGTTTCGCTCGTATTAGTTTCGATGAGGCCATTAGCCGCAATCTGGCGGTGATGGATGCGACGGCCTTCGCTCTGTGTCGCGACCAGAAGCTGCCGATCAATGTGTTCTCAATCTTCAAGGAAGGTGCGCTGAGGCGCATCGTCACCGGCGAGGATGAGGGCACCATGGTGCATGTGTAAATCGTTTAGGAGTTGGATGTGATTCCCGAACTGAAGAAGACCACCGAACAGAAGATGCAGAAGAGCCTCGAGTCGTTGAAGAACGATCTCGCCAAGGTTCGCACCGGCCGCGCCCACACCGGCATCCTCGACCATGTGCAGGTCGAGTACTACGGCTCCATGGTGCCCATTGCCCAAGTAGCCAACGTGACCCTGATCGACGCCCGCACTATCGGCGTCCAGGCTTGGGAAAAGCCGATGATCGGCAAGGTCGAGAAAGCCATTCGCGATTCCGACCTTGGTTTGAATCCAGCATCGCAGGGCGACATCATCCGCGTGCCGATGCCTGCTCTGACCGAGGAGCGTCGCAAGGAGCTGTTCAAGGTGCTCAAGCACGAAGGCGAGAACGCCAAGGTGGCGATCCGCAACCTGCGCCGCGACGGCAACACCCATCTCAAGGATGCGCTGAAGAAAAAGGAAATCTCCGAGGACGACGAGCGTCGTGCCCAGGACGACATCCAGAAGCTCACCGACCGCTATGTCGCCGAAGTTGACAAGATGATGGCGGAAAAAGAAAAAGACCTGATGGCGATCTGACCGGTCGCCACCAGCGGCGGAGGAGACAGCCATGGCGGGAAATTTCACCAGCTCCACCCAGGCGATACCGAACGTGGCCGACGTGCCGCGTCACGTCGCCATCATCATGGACGGCAATGGCCGCTGGGCGAAGAAGCGCTTCATGCCGCGCGTCGCCGGCCACAAGCGCGGACTCGAAACGGTACGGGCGATGGTCAAGGCCTGCATTGCCCGTGGCGTCGATTACCTGACCTTGTTCGCCTTCTCATCAGAGAACTGGCGACGGCCGGTGGAAGAGGTCTCTTTCCTGATGAATCTCTTCGTCAGCGCCTTGCAGGGGGAGATTGGCAAGCTGCACGCCAACGGCGTTCGCCTCAAGGTGGTGGGCGACCTGTCCGCCTTCGAGCCACGGCTGGTAGCGCTGATTCGCGAGGGCGAAGCGAAGACCGCCAACAACACCAAGCTGACCCTGACCATTTGCGCCAACTATGGTGGCCGCTGGGACATCCTCCAGGCCATGAATCAGCTGGCTTTGGCTCACCCGGAGAAGGTCGGCCATTTCGGCGAAGCCGATCTGGCCCCGCATCTGGCGATGGCCTATGCGCCGGAGCCGGACCTGTTTGTGCGCACGGGTGGTGAGCAGCGCATCAGCAACTTCCTGCTCTGGCAACTGGCCTACAGCGAGTTCTATTTCACCGAAACCCTGTGGCCCGATTTTGACGATACGGCCCTGGATGCGGCGATCGATTCCTATCGCCAGCGCGAGCGTCGCTTCGGTCGCACCAGTGAGCAGCTCGCCGTCTCGCCAGCGCCGACTTTTGGCCCGGCAGCAACGGAAAAGAATGCTTAAAGCCCGGGTCATCACTGCGCTGTTTCTCGTCGCGGGCCTCGGCGCCATCCTCTTCGCCTTGCCGCCGATTGCCGCAGTGTTGGCGTTTGCCGGCATCGCTGCCTTGGCCGCGTGGGAGTGGGGCGGGCTGATGCGCCAGGAAAAGCCGGCGCGTGTCTTGTATGCCCTGGCGATGCTGTTGTTTTGCTGGCAGCTTCATGTCGCGGCTCCTGAGTTGCTTCCCACCTTGCTAGGCATTTCCGCCATTTTCTGGATTGCCGTCATTCCGTTCTGGTTGCGCTACAAATGGACTTTGGCGGGCAATGATGCTTTTGCCTATTTGATCGGTGTCCTGGTGATACTGCCGACCTGGGTGGCGATGGTCTCGCTGCACGCGGTAAGCTCTTGGCTATTGCTGGCGGCAATGGGTCTTGTCTGGGTGGCAGACATTTCCGCCTATTTCGCGGGACGTGCCTTCGGCAAGCACAAACTGGCGCCGACTATCAGCCCTGGCAAGAGCTGGGAAGGCGTGGCCGGTGCCGTGATCGGTGTGCTGGTGTATGGCGGCATCCTGTTCGCGTTCTCGCCACTGGCTGGCAAGTTGCCCTTGTCTGCCCTCCCGATTGCCTTGCTGTTGCTGATGCTGACCTCTGTCAGTGTCACGGGTGATCTCTTTGAATCACTGCTTAAGCGTCAGGCCGGCATCAAGGACAGCAGCAATCTGCTCCCAGGCCACGGCGGCGTCCTTGATCGAATTGATGCCTTGACGTCCACGCTGCCGCTGGCGGCCCTGATTCTGCATTTCGTCCGCTCATGAAACTTACCGTTCTAGGCGCTACCGGGTCCATCGGCGTCAGCACCCTTGATGTGGTGGCCCGTCATCCCGACCGCTTCCAGGTCGTTGCGCTCACCGGCCATAGCCGCGTCGAGGTCCTGGCCGAGCAGTGCCGGCGCTTCCGTCCCGTCTATGCGGTGGTTGGCAGTGCCGCTGATGCCCAGCGCCTGGTCGGCATGTTGACAGGACTGGGGACCGAGGTACTTCACGGCGCCGAGGCGTTGTCCCAGGTGGCCAGTCTGCCCGAGGTGGACGCAGTGATGGCTGCCATCGTTGGCGCAGCCGGATTGGAACCGACCCTTGCCGCCGCACGTGCCGGCAAGCGCGTACTGCTGGCGAACAAGGAGGCACTGGTGATGGCCGGCGCCGTGTTCATGGCCGAAGTGCGGCGCGCCGGCGCATTGTTGTTGCCCATCGACAGCGAACACAATGCCGTGTTCCAGTCCATGCCCCACGACTACGCCGGCGACATGCCGCGATCCGGCGTGCGGCGTGTGCTGCTGACCGCCTCCGGCGGCCCCTTTCGCACCGCCTCGCTGGACATGCTGACCACAGTGACGCCGGAGCAGGCGGTGGCCCATCCGAAATGGTCCATGGGGCGCAAGATATCCGTGGATTCGGCGACCATGATGAACAAGGGACTGGAAGTCATCGAGGCCCACTGGCTGTTCAACGCGCCGGCCGACAAAATCGAGGTGGTGATTCATCCGCAGAGTGTGATCCATTCCTTGGTCGATTACGAGGATGGTTCGGTGCTGGCCCAGCTCGGCAACCCGGACATGCGTACGCCGATTGCTCATGCCCTGGCTTGGCCTGGTCGCATCGACTCCGGTGTCGCCTCCCTCGATCTCTTCGCCGTCGCGCAATTGAATTTTGAACGTCCCGATCCGGTTCGCTTCCCCTGTCTTGATCTTGCATACCGAGCCCTGCGCGCCGAAGGCAATGCGGCGGCAGTGTTGAATGCGGCCAACGAAGTCGCGGTGGCGGCGTTTCTTGATCGACGCCTGCCCTTCCTGCGCATTGCCGATGTGATCGCCGCCGCTCTTGATGCCGTGCCGCATGCGGCGCTGCCGGATCTCGCTGCGGTACTCGAAGCCGATCGTTGCGGTCGCGAGGCGGCCATGCGCGCGCTCGCCCGTTACACGACATGACGCCGGAGATGTTCGCCTGGTATGCGGGGGCTTTCATCCTTGCTCTGGGCGTCCTAGTGGTCGTGCATGAACTCGGCCACTATCTGGCCGCGCGTGCCTGCAACGTCAAGGTGCTGCGCTTCTCCGTCGGCTTCGGCAAAACCATCTGGTCGCGCTGTTATGGTCGCGACGGTACCGAATGGGCCATCGCTCTCTTCCCGCTGGGCGGTTACGTCAAGATGCTCGATGAACGCGAGGGCGAAGTGCCCGTGGACGAATTGTCACGGGCCTTCAATCGTCAGCCGGTCGGTCGCCGGGCCTTCATCGTGGCCGCCGGCCCGGTCGCCAACCTGCTGCTGGCGGTGCTTCTGTACTGGGCGCTGTTCATGTATGGCATCACCGAACTCAAACCCCGCTTGGGAACGCCACCTGCCAGCACACCTGCTGCGATGGCCGGCATTGTTGAGGGCGGCACCGTCACCGCCGTCAACGGCGAGCCGATCGAGAGTTGGCAGGATTTGCGCTGGGAAGTCCTGCGCCAGGTCATGGACAAGCAGCTGCTGCAACTCGACGTGGTCGGCTTGGGGCGGGAGCGCACCAGCCACCGTATCGACAGCCAAAGTTTCAATCTCGAAGAGATGGAGAAGGATCCTTTGCGGCCACTGGGCCTGGTGCTCTATCGGCCGCGTCTGCCCGCAGTGGTGGGGCATGTCGTCTCTGGTTCAGCGGCAGCCATGGCCGGTTTCCAAGAGGGCGACCGGGTGCTGGCCATCGACGACAAGCCGGTCACCGAATGGGCGGAGCTTTCCGCAACCGCACGGGCATCCGCCGGGCGCGAACTGGCCGTGGTCGTCGAGCGGAACGGGACGCGAATATCCTTGCGCGCCACGCCGCAACTCGCGGAAGAGGGAGGGAAGCGTCTCGGTCGCCTTGGACTAATGGTCAGGGATGATCCCTCGCAACACGCCGAGATGATGATCGTGGTTCGCCATGGCCCGCTTGATGCAGCCGGTCGGGCCTTGACCCAGACATGGGATACGGCAGTACTCAGTCTGCGCATGATGGGCCGCATGATCACCGGCGAGCTATCCTGGAAAAACCTGTCCGGCCCCGTCACTATTGCGGACTATGCGGGTCAATCGGCCCGCATGGGGCCTAGCTATTATTTGCGTTTTCTGGCGCTCATCAGCATCAGTCTCGGTGTCCTCAACCTGTTGCCCGTACCCGTTCTGGATGGGGGGCATTTGATGTATTATCTTGTCGAGTTCATCAAGGGTGGCCCGGTGTCAGAACGGGTTCTGGAGATCGGTCAACAAATCGGTCTCGCCTTGCTGGCACTGCTGATGGCTTTTGCCTTCTACAACGACATCAACCGTCTATTTACCGGCTAACCTCCGTCGAGTCCAATGAAGAAAAAGCTGCTTGCCGGCCTGGTCGCCGCCCTGTTGGTCAAATCCGTTTTTGCCTTCGAACCGTTCCAGATCAGGGACATTCGTGTCGAGGGCATTCAACGTACTGAAGCGGGTACGGTGTTCTCCTATCTGCCGGTGAAAGTCGGCGATACCATGAACGACGAGAAGGCGGCAGCGGCCATCAAGACCCTGTTTGCCACTGGTTTCTTCAAGGATGTGCGCCTCGAGATCGATGGGCAGGTGTTGGTGGTGGTACTGGAAGAGCGACCGGCGATTGCTTCGCTGGAGTTTACAGGGCTGAAGACTTTCAAGCCTGAGGACCTCAAGAAGTCCCTGCGTGAAGTCGGCCTTGCCGAATCCCGTATTTTTGACCGAGCCATGGTCGAGCGTGCCGAGCAGGAACTCAAGCGTCAGTATCTTGCCCAGGGCCACTATGCGGTCGAAATCACGACCACCATCACGCCTCTTGAGCGTAATCGCGTCGGCGTCAATTTCGCGGTGAATGAAGGCGACATCGCAAAGATCAAGCAGATCAACATCATCGGCGCCAGCGCCTTTAAGGAAGGCGATCTGCTGGACCTCTTCATGTTACGCACGCCGGGATGGATTACTTGGTACACCAAGAACGACCAGTATTCGAAACAAAAACTATCCGGCGATTTGGAGAAGCTACGCTCCCACTATCTTGATCAGGGCTACCTTGAGTTCAATATTGAATCGACTCAGGTATCGATTTCTTCGAACAAGCAGGACATCTACATCACCATCAACATTACCGAAGGTGAGAAGTACACCGTGTCATCGGTCAAATTGGCCGGCGAGTTGTTGCTACCCGAGGCCGAACTGACCAAGCTGGTTCAGATCAAACCGGGCGACGTTTTTTCCCGCGAGAAAATGACCGACACCACCAAGGCCATCAGTGAGCGCCTTGGGAATGAAGGCTACGCATTTGCCAACGTCAATGCTGCACCAGAATTGGACAAGGCAAAACGCCAGGTGGCGTTTACCGTGTTCATCGATCCGGGTCGTCGAGTCTATGTCCGGCGCATCAATGTAGTGGGCAACACCAAGACCCGTGATGAGGTGATCCGGCGCGAGATGCGACAGGTCGAGTCGAGTTGGTACGATGGCGACAAGATCAACAAGTCGCGTACGCGGATTGATCGCCTCGGTTACTTTGACGAGGTTACGGTGGAGACGCCGCCTGTTGCTGGCACGACGGATCAGGTCGACATGGAGGTCAAGGTCAAGGAAAAGGCCACTGGCAACCTGATGCTGGGAGCTGGATTCTCTAGTTCCGATAAGTTGACCCTTTCCGGCGCGATTACGCAGCAGAATATATTTGGTAGCGGCAAGCATGTTGGGGTTCAGATCAGCACTAGCAAGTCGAACCGGGTTTATTCCCTTTCGCACACTGACCCATATTTCACCGTAGACGGCATTAGTCAGGGTTTTGATGTTTATCATCGCGATACCGATACCAGTACGTTGGCCGTGGGTAGCTTTGGTTCAAAATCTACCGGTGGCGGAGTGCGTTATGGCTTCCCGATTGCAGATGATGATTACGTCAATTTCGGTTTATCGGGGGATAGCACCACGCTCAAGGTCGACACCAATAGTCCCCTACGCTATCAGGATTACGTCACCCGTTTCGGTGCCAAGAGCACGACCTGGCTGACAACATTGGGATGGGCCAAAGATAGCCGTGACAGTGTGCTTTACACCACCAATGGCGTTTATCGTCGAGCATCATTTGAGTTAGCCCTGCCGGGAAGTACCGCGACCTATTGGCGCGGTAGCTATCAGCATCAGCATTTCATTCCTCTTGCCTTTGACAAGCGGTTCACCTTGGCCTTGAATGGTGAGATCGGGTTTGCAAAAGCCTATGGCAACAAAGAATTGCCTTTCTTCAAGAACTATTACGCTGGTGGCATCGGTTCCGTACGTGGTTTTGAGTCCAGTTCCCTCGGTCCCCGCGATCCGGCAACTGGTGATCTCCTTGGCGGCACGACCCGTCTGATCGGCAACGCCGAATTACTTTTCCCTGTTCCCGGCATGGGGCAGGACAAGTCCCTGCGCATGAGCGCATTCGTGGATGCTGGCAACGTCTGGGGTTACGACACCAAGTTCAGCATGGGCAGCCTGCGCTACAGTACTGGCGTCGCCCTGTCGTGGAACTCCCCAATGGGTCCGTTGAAATTTTCCTTTGCCAACCCTCTTAACAAGAAGCCCGAAGACAAATTGCAGCGTCTGCAATTCCAGATGGGCTCTGTTTTCTGATCAATTCATCGCGAGAATCTCATGCTAAAGAAGACCCTTCTTGCCGGTTGTGCCCTCCTGATGCTTTCCGGTTCCGTTCTGGCCGACAGCAAGATCGGCTTTGTTAACAGTCAGCGTATTCTTAACGATTCGCCGCAGGCCGCGCGAGCCAAGAAGAAGATCGAAAAGGATTTCGAGAAACGAGATCAGGATCTCCAGCGTCTTGCCAAGCAGTTGCAGGGCATGCAGGAGGCCATTGAAAAAAATGGTGTCACCATGGGCGAAGGCGAGCGTCGTACCAAGGAGCGCGAGTTCGGTGAATTGAATCGGGAATTCCAGCGCAAGCAGCGCGAGTTCCGCGAGGATCTCAGCCAACGCCAGAACGAGGAAATGGCGGCGATTTTCGAGCGCGTGAACAAGATCATCAAGCAGGTCGCCGAGGCAGAGAAGTACGACATCATTTTCCAGGAAGCGGTGTACGCCAACCCTCGCATCGATATCACCGACAGGGTGATCAAGGCGCTGGGCGACGGTGCGAAGTAATCCCTGATTACCGTGGCGCTGCGGCTGGATGAGATTGTCGCGCGCTTCGGCGGCGAAATAGTCGGCTCTGGCGAGACGGCGATCAGTCGGATTGCGCCGCTGGATCAGGCGGGGCCGGGCGATCTGGCTTTCCTCTCGAATCCGAAATACCGTTCTCAGTTGGCAGATACACGGGCCAGCGCGGTGATCATGGCGCCGCCCGTTTCCGAGGTCCCTGTAGCCGCGATCCTGACGCCGCAGCCCTATCTTTACTACGCTCGCGTTGCTCAGTGGCTCAATCCACTACCGCCGGTTTGCCCCGGCGTGCATACCACCGCAAGCTGTGCGGGAGAAGTGGCGGCCTCGGCCTGCATTGGTCCCAATGTGGCAATAGATGCCGGCGCGCGCATTGGTGAACGCGTGGTCATTGGTGCCAATTGCAGCATTGGTGCTGGCGTCGAGATCGGCGCCGATACTCGCATTGCCGCGAATGTGGCTATTTATCCCGGTTGCCGGATTGGTGAGCGTGGCATCGTCCATTCCGGCGCCGTGATCGGCGCCGACGGTTTTGGTTTTGCTCGCGAGAAGGACGGCGCCTGGGTCAAGATTCCTCAGGTGGGGCGAGTCCTGATTGGTAACGATGTCGAGATCGGCGCCGGTACCACCATTGATCGCGGTGCTCTGGGCGATACGGTGATCGGCGACGGTGTCAAGCTCGACAACCAGATTCAGGTCGGACACAACGTCCATATCGGCGCCCATACCGCCATGGCCGGTTGCGTCGGTATTGCTGGCAGCGCCACCATCGGCGAGCGTTGTACCGTTGGTGGCGGAGCAGTCATCCTTGGCCATTTGACGATAGCCGACGACGTCAATGTCTCGGCTGGCACGCTGGTCGCGAAGTCGATTTTGAAAGCCGGGACCTACAGCGGTACCGTGCCCTTTCTCGAACACGGCGACTGGCTGAAAAATTTTGCGCGGCTGCGTCATCTCGACGCCATGGCCGATAAAATCCGCGCCCTCGAACAGCGGCTTGCCGCACTGGAGACAAAAGCATGAGCGAGCAGACATTGACCACGATGGACATCCACCAGATTCTCGACTATCTGCCACATCGCTATCCGATTCTGTTGGTGGATCGCGTGCTTGATGTCGTTCCTGGCGAGCGCATCACGGCGCTGAAGAATGTCAGCATCAACGAGCCATTTTTCCCTGGTCATTACCCCCATCATCCGGTCATGCCCGGCGTCCTGATCGTCGAAGCCATGGCGCAGACAGCGGCCATCCTTGCCTTCAAGACCATGGGCAACAAGCCCAGCGCAAACGAGGTCTACTATTTCGTCGGCATCGACAATGCGCGCTTCAAGAAGCCCGTCAGCCCTGGCGATCAGCTGAAGATTGACGTCACGCTCAATGCCACCAAGCGCGGCATCTGGAAATTCTCCGCTGTGGCGAAAGTGGATGGCGAGGTGGCTACTGAGGCGGATCTGATCTGCGCCGTCCGCACCACTCCCCAATAAGTCGCAAATGACCCGGATTCATTCAACCGCCATCGTTCATCCCGGTGCCGAGCTAGGGCAGGGCGTCAGCGTCGGCCCCTATTCGCTGATTGGCGAACATGTCCGCATCGACGAAGGCACCTCCGTCGGTCCTCACGTCGTCATCGCCGGCCACACTATCATTGGTCGAGACAACCGCATCTTCCAGTTTTGTTCCATCGGCGAGGAGCCGCAGGACAAGAAATACGCCGGCGAGCCGACACGACTCGAGATCGGTGACCGCAACACCATCCGCGAGTTCTGCACCTTCAACTGCGGTACCGTGCAGGACGCCGGCGTCACCCGTCTTGGCGATGACAACTGGATGATGGCCTATGTCCATCTGGCGCACGATTGCCAGGTCGGCAACAAGACCATCTTCGCCAATAATGCGCAGATCGCCGGGCACGTCCAGGTGCACGATTGGGCCATCCTCGGCGCCTATACCGCCGTGCATCAATTCGTCCGTATCGGTGCTCACAGCATCACCGCCATGGGCACCATCCTCTTGCAGGATCTGCCGCCTTTTGTCATGGCTGCCGGCAATCCGGCCGAGCCGCGCAGCATCAATGCCGAAGGTCTCAAGCGGCGCGGTTTTTCCGTCGATGCCTTGGCCGCCATCAAGCGTGCCTACAAGACGCTCTACAAGTCCGGCCTCAAGCTCGACGAAGCGCGCGCCGCCATCGCTGCCGATGCTGCCAACGAGCCAGCGCTGGGCGCACTGAGCGACTACCTGGCCGAATCGGGACGAGGGATCATCCGGTGAGCAGTGCTACCCGTGTACGCATCGCCATGGTTGCCGGCGAAGCATCCAGCGATCAACTCGCCGCCCATCTGATCGCCGCGCTGAAGAAGCATCTGCCTGACGTCGAGTTCTATGGCATCGGCGGGCCGAAGATGCAGCGCGAAGGCTTCGACTCCCTTTGGCCCGCCGAGACGCTGGCCGTGCGCGGTTATGCCGAAGTGCTGCGCCACTACCGCAAGATCACCGGCATCCGCCGCGAGCTATTGCGCCGCCTGCTCAAGGACCGGCCCGACGCCTTCATTGGCGTCGATGGTTCCGACTTCAATCTCTGGCTGGAGAAGCGCCTCAAGCGCAAGGGCATCCCCGCCATCCACTTCGTCAGCCCATCGATCTGGGCCTGGCGCCGCAACCGGATGCAGAAAATCATCCAGTCGGTTACCCACATCCTGGCCATCTATCCCTTCGAGCCCGAGTTGTACGAAGGCACGCCGGTCAAGTGCAGCTATGTCGGCCATCCGCTGGCCGACGTGGTACCGCTGGACATCGACCAAAAGGCCGTGCGCGAACGCCTCGGCGTGGCACCTGATCGGCCTGTCTTCGCGCTGTTGCCGGGCAGCCGCCAGTCCGAACTGCAATACATGGCCGAGACCTTCATCGAAACGGCGAAGCTGTTGCTGGAGCGCTATCCCTCGGCCCATTTCCTCGTCCCGCTGGTGTCGCGGGAAACCCGGCTCCAGTTCGAGACGGCCCTGTGGAAACTGAAGGCCGACGAAATGCCCTTCACCCTGATGTTCGGCCACGCTGCCGATGCCGTCGCCGCCAGCGATGCGGTACTGGTCGCCAGCGGCACGGCGACGCTGGAAACGGCGCTCGTCGGGCGGCCGATGGTCATCGCCTACAAGATGTCGCCCTGGTCCTGGCGCCTGATGCGCGGCATGCGGTATCTGCCCTGGGTTGGCCTGCCCAACATCCTCGCCGGCCGCTACGTGGTGCCTGAATTTTTGCAGGACGACGCGACGCCGGAAAATCTTGCCCAGGCCCTGGGCAATCTGCTGGTGGATCGCCAGGCCCGCGCCGGCATCACGCGGGTTTTCGACCGGCTCCATCGTCGCTTGCGCCAGGACACGGCGCAGAAGGCCGCTGCGGCCGTATTGCCCTACTTGCAAAAGGCATGAGTCGGCTCGTCTGCGGTGTAGACGAAGCCGGTCGCGGGCCGCTCGCCGGTCCGGTGTATGCGGCAGCGGTAATCCTCGATCCGTCCAGGCCGATAGATGGATTGGACGACTCCAAAAAACTCTCCGAGAAAAAACGCGAGCGTCTGGAAATCGAAATCCGTGAAAAGGCTTTTGCCTTTTCGGTTGCTTTCGCCACCGTCGAGGAAATCGACGAAATCAACATCCTCCAGGCCACCATGTTGGCCATGCGCCGCGCCGTCGAGGGCTTGTCCATCACTCCAGCCGAAGCGCTGATCGATGGCAATCGCTGCCCACCGCTCGCAATTCCCGCCCGCGCCATCATCGGCGGCGACGCGCTGGAACCGGCCATCTCAGCGGCTTCCATTCTCGCCAAGACGGCCCGCGACGCCGAGATGCGACGCATCCACGAGGCCTTTCCCCAGTACGCGCTGGATCGCCACAAGGGCTACGATACGGCGGCGCATCGTGCCGCCTTGGCCATCCACGGTCCGGCACCCTTTCACCGGCGCAGCTTCGCGCCCATCCGCATCCTCCTGGAGAACCGCTCATGATCCGCGTCCTCATCCTTCTTCATCTGCTCGGCGTCATCGTCTGGATCGGCGGCATGGCCTTTGCCCACTTCTGCCTGCGTCCGGTAGCCGCCGCGCAGCTGCCGCCGCCGCAACGTTTGCCGTTGCTGGCCGCCGTACTCGGTCGTTTCTTCGCCATCGTCAGTGCCGCCTTGGTGCTGATCTGGATCAGCGGCATTGTTCGCTTCATGCAGGTCGGTGGCGCCAATCTGCCGCCGCACTGGCATGCGATGTCAGGAGTCGGCGCTGGCATGACGGCGATTTTCCTGCTCATCATGCTGCGCTACTATCCGCGCCTTAAGGCTGCCGTCGCCACGCAAACCTGGCCTGCTGGTGGCGCGGCCATGGATGTCATTCGCAAGCTGGTTTTCGTCAACCTGATCCTCGGCGTCGTTACCGTAGCCATCGCCGTACTTGGCGCCTGACATATCCATGAAGCGGATCAGCTCCCGCGACAACGCCTTCTTCAAGGCCCTGCGCGAACTGACCGATGATCATCGCGCGCCCCGTCGGCGTGGCGAAACCCTGGCCGACGGCATCCACTTGGTCAGCGTTTGCCTTGAGCGGGGTGTCGAGATCCGCCAACTCGTCGTCAGTGAATCCGGCCTGCGCAATCCCGAGGTGGCGGCCCTGGTCACTGGCCGCGACTGTATCGAACTCAGCGACGCCCTGTTCCGCGAGGCGACCGGAGTGGCCCATCCGACCGGCGTCGCCGCCGTGATCGCAATTCCCCCACCAAGCGAGGCACCGCTGCAAGGCGATGCCATCCTGCTCGACGCCGTGCAGGATGCGGGCAATGTCGGTACTCTGCTGCGCACCGCTTCCGCTGCCGGCATTCGTCACGCGGTGCTGGGCACCGGTTGCGCAGGAGCCTGGACGCCGCGCGTGCTGCGGGCCGGGCAGGGCGCGCATTTCAGTCTCGATATCCGCGAGCAGGCTGAGCTGGCGTCAGTCGTGGCAGATTTCGGCGGTACCAGCATCGCTACCGTGGCGCGGGATGGGAAAAGCCTCTACGACCTCAATCTACGAGGCCCCGTCGCCTGGCTGCTGGGCAACGAAGGCGCGGGCCTTTCGCCTAGTCTGGAAGCCGCTGCAAGCGCACGGGCGACGATTCCGCTGGCCGCTGGCACCGAGTCCCTCAATGTCGCCGCCGCAGCGGCGGTATGCCTCTTCGAGGCGTGTCGCCAGCGCCGACTTTCTCCTGGGCAATCCTAATACGTCTTGCGGTCCAGCTTCACCGTCTGCATCAATGTCGCCGAGATTTCTTCGATGGACTTGGTGGTCGAATCCAGCCAGCGCACGCCTTCGCGGCGCATCATCTTCTGCGCCTGTTCGATCTCCCAGCGGCAGTTCTCGATGGAGGCATATTTGCTGTCCGGCCGGCGCTCCTGACGAATCGATGCCAGACGATCCGCGCCGATGGTCAGGCCAAAGAGCTTATGGCGATGCTTCACCAGTCCGTCGGGCAGCTTTCCCCGCTCGAAGTCTTCCGGGATCAGCGGATAGTTGGCGGCCTTGATGCCGAACTGGAGTGCGAGGTAAAGACTAGTTGGTGTTTTGCCGCTGCGCGATACGCCGACCAGAATCACGTCGGCCTTGTCCAGCTCAGTGTTGGACACACCATCGTCGTGGGTCATCGTGAAGTTGATAGCCTCGATGCGCGCCAGATACTCCATCGAGTTCGCCCCGCTGTGGGTGCGACCGATGGTGTGGGTGGATTTGACGCCCAGGGTTTCCTCCAACGGCGCGATGAAGGCGGCGAAAAAGTCCAGGATCAGCGCATCGGCATCGCGGATGATGGCGGCGACTTCCGGGTTCACCAGCGTAGATACAACGATCGGACGCGGATTGCCATTGGCGCCCACTTCGGCAATGCGGGCGACGCAATCCCGGGCCTTTTCAGGTGAGTCGACGAAGGGCATGCGAATCTGCTCGTAGCGGACGCCTTCGAACTGGGAAAGCAGGCTGTGGCCCAGGGTTTCGGCGGTGATGCCGGTGCCGTCGGAAACAATGAACACGGTGCGTTGGGGGGTATTTTCAGTGGGCATCAAAAATCTCGAGAATCCAAAAAACCTCTAGGGCTAAAGGCGATAAAATACCGCGTTTTCCATCTCGCTCCTCACCGAAAGGCTTTTTTCATGAGTTCCTTAGCCAGCCGCTACGCCATTGCTTTCGACCACCTGCGCATGACCGACGTCGGTGAAGTGGGCGGAAAGAACGCCTCCCTTGGCGAGATGATCAGCCAACTGGCCGCCAAGGGTGTTCGCGTCCCCGGCGGTTTCGCCACTACGGCCGCTGCCTATCGCGAGTTTCTTGCCCATCAGGGCCTAGCCGACAAGATCAATGCCGCCCTCGATGCGCTGAACGTGGATGACGTAGATACGCTGGCCAAGACCGGCGCCAAGATTCGCCAGTGGGTCGTGGATACGCCCTTCCCGACCAAGCTGGAAGACGAGATCAAGAAGGAATACGAAGCCTTGATCGCTGTCAGCGGCGCCGGCGCTTCCTTTGCCGTGCGCTCCTCCGCCACCGCCGAAGACCTGCCCGACGCCTCCTTCGCCGGCCAGCAGGAAAGCTTCCTCAATATCCACGGCTACGAAAACATCCTCCACGCCATCAAGGAAGTCTTCGCCTCGCTCTACAACGACCGCGCCATCGCCTACCGTGTGCACAAGGGCTTCGCCCACGCCGAGGTAGCCCTGTCCGCCGGCGTACAGCGCATGGTGCGTTCCGACACCGGCGCTTCCGGTGTGATGTTCACCATCGATACCGAGTCCGGCTTTGACCAGGTCGCCTTCATCACCGCCAGCTACGGCCTCGGCGAAACCGTCGTGCAGGGTGCGGTGAACCCTGACGAGTTTTATGTGCACAAACCCACTCTGGCCCTGGGCAAGCCCTCGATCATCCGCCGTAACATGGGCAGCAAGATGATCAAGATGATCTTCACCGAATCCCGTCAGGCTGGCCGCAGCACCGCCACCGTGGATGTCGAGGAAGCCCTGCGCAACCGCTATTCCCTGAATGATGCGGACATCCTGGAACTCGCCCGTTACGCCATCATCATCGAACAGCATTACCAGCGGCCGATGGACATCGAGTGGGGCAAGGACGGTCAGGACGGCAAGCTCTACATTCTCCAGGCACGGCCCGAGACTGTGAAGTCGCAGGAAGCCCAGGCCGGTAACGTGATGGAGAAGTACAAGCTCAAGCAGCATGGCAAGGTGCTCACCAGCGGCCGTGCCATCGGCCAGAAGATCGGCGCCGGTCCCGTGCGCATCGTGAAAGACCCGGCCGAGATGAACCGTGTTCAAGACGGTGACGTGCTGGTCGCTGACATGACCGACCCGAACTGGGAGCCGGTGATGAAGCGCGCCTCCGCCATCGTCACCAATCGCGGCGGCCGTACCTGCCACGCCGCCATCATCGCCCGTGAACTGGGCATCCCCGCCATCGTCGGCTGCGGCAATGCCACCAGTTCGCTGGAAGAGGGCGAGAAGGTCACCGTCTCCTGCGCCGAGGGCGATACCGGCTACGTCTATCGCGGCGCCCTTGACTTCGAGGTCATCACCACCGATATCGGCAATCTGCCGCCGCTGCCGGTCAAGATCATGATGAACGTCGGCAATCCGGAGCTGGCCTTCGAGTTCGCCCAGATTCCCAACGGCGGCGTCGGCCTCGCGCGCCTGGAGTTCGTCATCAACAACATGATCGGCATTCACCCCAAGGCGATTCTCGAAATCGACCAGGTGCCGGCCTCACTGCGCGACGAGATCAAGCGCCGTTCGCGTGGCTACGCTTCACCCGAGACCTTCTTCGTCGAGAAGCTGGCCGAAGGCGTCGCCACCATCGCCGCCGCCTTCTACCCGCAGCCGGTGATCGTGCGCCTCTCCGACTTCAAGTCCAATGAATACCGCAAGCTGCTCGGCGGCGAGATATACGAGCCCGAGGAAGAGAACCCCATGCTCGGCTTCCGTGGCGCCTCGCGCTACGTCGCCACCTCCTTCCGCGACTGCTTTGAGCTGGAGTGCCGCGCCATGAAGCGCGTGCGCAACGACATGGGCCTGACCAACGTGCAGATCATGGTGCCCTTCGTGCGCACCGTCGAAGAAGGCCGTGGCGTTGTCGAACTGCTGGCCTCCCACGGCCTGCGTCGCGGCGAGAACGAGCTCAAGCTGATCATGATGTGCGAGATTCCGTCGAATGCCCTGCTGGCAGAGGAGTTCCTCGAATACTTCGACGGCTTCTCCATCGGCTCCAACGACCTGACCCAGCTCACGCTGGGCCTCGACCGCGACTCGGGCCTCGTCGCCCACGCCTTCGACGAGCGCGATCCGGCGGTGAAGAAGCTGCTGTCCATGGCCATCTCCACCTGCAACCGCCTCGGCAAGTACGTCGGTATCTGCGGCCAGGGCCCGTCGGATCACGCTGACTTCGCCGAGTGGCTGATGGACGAAGGCATCCAGACGATCTCGCTGAATCCTGATACCGTGATCGACACTTGGTTGAAGTTGGCCAGCCACAAAAAGTAAATCGACATGAGCCTCCTCTGGTGGCACTGGATGGTCCTCGGGCTAGGGCTGGGCGTGGCGGAACTCGTCGTGCCCAGTTTCTTCCTGATCTGGTTCGGGCTCGGCGCGCTGCTCGTCGGCCTGGCCCTGCTGGCCGTGCCGGACATGTCGCCAGCGGCGCAAATCCTGTTGTGGACCATCGCTTCGGCGGTGATGACGGCGTTGTGGTTCAAGGTTTTCCGCAACAAGCTCGACCGCACGCGCTCCGGTCAGGCCGACGAAGCCCTGGGCGAAATAGGCGTGCTGGTGCGGGCCGTGCAGCCCTTTGAAAAGGGCGAGGTGCGTTTTCAGAAGCCGGTGATGGGTTCCGAAGTCTGGTCCTGCATCGCTGACGAGGCCATCGCCGCCGGCGAACGGGTCAAGGTGCTGGCCGTCGATGGCCAGTTGTTGAAGGTCGGCAAGTCCTGATCAACCAATCGAGGGGAGCACCATGGGCGAGTTCATGATTTTCGTCATCGCGATATTCGTCTTCGTCGCCGTCACCATCGCCAAGGGCGTGCGCATCGTGCCCCAGGGCGAGGAATGGATCGTCGAGCGCCTGGGCAAGTACCACGGCACGCTGAAACCCGGTCTCAACATCATCATTCCCTACCTTGACCAGGTGCGCTACAAGCTGGTCACCAAGGACATCATCCTTGACGTGCAGGAACAGGAAGTCATCACCAAGGACAACGCGGTGATTCTCACCAACGCCATCGCCTTCATCAAGGTCACCGACCCGATCAAGGCGGTGTACGGTGTGACGGACTTCTCCGAAGCCATCCGCAACATGATCATGACCACGCTGCGTTCGATCATTGGCGAGATGACTCTCGACGAAGCGCTGTCCAATCGCGACAAGATCAAGGCTCGCCTGCGCGAAGGCGTCGCCGATGAAGCCATCGACTGGGGCCTGACGGTGAAGTCGGTCGAGATCCAGGACATCAATCCCTCCGAATCCATGCAGCGCGCCATGGAAGCGCAGGCCTCTGCCGAGCGCGAGCGCAAGGCCATGGTCACCAAGGCCGAGGGCACCAAGCAATCCACCATCCTCAATGCCGAGGCGCAATTGCAAGCCGCCAAGCTGCAAGCCGAGGCGCAGATCACCCTGGCCGACGCCTCTGCCGAGGCCATCAAGCGCGTCGCCGCCGCCATCGGTGCCGAAGATGCGCCGATGCGCTACATGCTCGGCGAGAAATACATCAGCGCTATTGGCAATCTCGCCAAGTCGGACAACGCCAAGACGGTGCTGATACCCGCCGACATCCAGGAGACCCTGCGCGGCATTCTGGGCAGTCGCAAGTAAGGCGTACCGACAAACGCATGCGCCTGCTGGCTTTTGAAACCGCGACGCGGCGCCTCTCCGTTGCCCTCTGGCAGGACGGCGAACTGATCGAACGCGCCGAGGATCTGCCCAACGGCGGTTCCGACCGCCTGTTGCCCTGGGTGCAGCAACTCCTCGCGGAGGCCGGCATCAGCCTCAAGCAAATCGATGGCATCGCCTTCGGCGCCGGTCCCGGAGGCTTCACCGGCCTGCGCCTATCCTGCGGCGTGAGCCAGGGCCTCGCTTACGGGCTGGACATTCCCGTCGTCCCCGTCGCGACGCTGGAAGCCCTCGCCTTGGCCGCCGCCGAGCCACTGGTCTGGGCCGTGCTCGATGCGCGCATGAACGAGGTCTACGCCGCCGCCTATGCCGTCGCGGGCGATGCGGTGAGCGAACTCATGGCCCCGATTTGCGTCCCGCCCGCCGTCGCGCCAGCGCCGACTTTTTCCGGCGGCACGGGCGTCGGCGACGGCTTCGCTACCTATGGTGACGGCCTGCGCGCCCGCAAGCCCGATCTCGCCCAGGTGCGCGCCGACGTCTATCCGACTGCCGCCGCCGTCGCTCGTCTGGCCGCCCCCGTGTTCGCGCGCGGCGCCGGTGTCCCTGCCGCCGAGGCCCAGCCGATCTATGTCCGCGACAAGGTCGCGCTCACCACCGCCGAGCGCCTCGCCCGGGGCGGCGTGCGATGAACTATCTGCCCATGGGCGAGGCCGATCTCGACGCCGTGACGGCGGCCGAAGATCGCATCTACCCCTTCCCCTGGACGCGGGGCAATTTCCTCGACTCGCTGAACAGCGGGCACACCGTGCTGCTGGCCCGCGAAGAAGGCCGCCTGGCCGGCTATGCCGTGATGATGCAAGTCCTCGACGAAGCCCACCTGCTCAACATCAGCGTACTGCCCGAGCTGCAAGGTGGTGGGCGCGGCACGGCCCTGCTGGGCCATCTTTTCGCCACAGCGAAGGATCAGGGCGCCACGCGCATGTTCCTCGAAGTGCGGCCCAGCAACCTCGCTGGCCAGCGCCTCTACCTGCGCCACGGCTTCCTCGAAATCGGCCGCCGCAAAGCGTACTATCCAGCCCTCGAAGGACGCGAGGATGCCATCGTGATGGCGCGGGATTTATGAAATGAACCGGGAACAGACACTGCGCGAAATGGGCCTCGGCCCGCTGTGGAAGCTGCGCGCTGCGCCGCAGGCTGATGAAGTGACGGCGCCAGTCGCGGCACCGATGGCCGCGCAAACCACGGCGCCAGCCGTCGATGCTCCCGCTGCAATCACACCGCCCCCCGCCGCCGGCATGGGCTGGGACGAACTCGCCGCCACCGTCGCGGCGTGTCGCCAGTGCCGACTTTGCGAAGCCCGCAAGCAGGCCGTGCTCGGTGTCGGCGACCGCAATGCCGACTGGCTCTTCGTTGGCGAAGGGCCTGGCGCCGACGAGGACGAAAAGGGCGAACCCTTCGTCGGCCAGGCCGGCAAACTGCTCGACAGCATGCTCGCCGCCATCGATCTCAAACGCGGCAACGACGTCTACATCGGCAATGCCGTGAAATGCCGGCCGCCCAACAACCGCACCCCCGAGCCCGAAGAGACGGCCGCCTGCTGGCCCTATCTGGAACGCCAGATCGAACTGCTCCAGCCCAAACTCATCATCGCCCTCGGCCGCCCCGCCGCACAAAGCCTGCTGCAAACCGAAGTAAAGATCGGTGCCTCACGGGGCAAGCTGCACCGTTACAAAGACATCCCCGTGGTGGTGACCTATCACCCCGCCTACCTGCTGCGCAATCTGCCGGACAAGGCCCTGGCTTGGGAAGACCTGGTCTTCATGCGGCGGACGATGCGGGAGTTGAAGGCCGGCTGAGCTGCTTGGAAAAGTCGGCCCTGGCGGTACGGCGAAGAACTTTGTGTGTATTGACAAGGTCAATACATAAGTTCATGGTGCAGTTTTCTGTCCGGCGAGCAAGCAGCGAGGAAAGACGAGACCATGAGCATTTCTGAACAGATCAAGGCACGGCTGGCGAAAGATCGTCCCATGACCTCCATCACACTGCGTATCCCGGTAGATGTGGTGGACTCGCTCAAGGCGATCGCGCCACACAAGGGGTTTTCAGGCTATCAGGCCTTGTTGAAAGCCTATATTGGCGAGGGCCTGCGGCGCGATGAGGCTCAGTATGTGTTTGGACAGACGGCTCGGCTGATCGAGGCCCTAAGAAAACGCGGAGTGTCCGACAAGGTGATCGACGAGGCTACGCGGGAACTCGCGGCCTGAGTTTTGATGTCGCCGAGGCGGTTCAGTGTAGGCCCTCTAGCCATGACGAGAAAGCCACCACCGAGAAAACCGAGAAATGAGTTTTTTCAGATCAACGCTGAACCCAAAGGCACCGGGTTTCATTGAAATAATTTCGTCCTTCGTAGTGCTCGGCACAATGGTCTGCGGGACAGCGAGCTGCGAATACAACGGGCACTCGGAGTAGTGCATGGGGTTCAACGAGGCCCATTCCCACCGCCAGTCCTTGGCGAAAGCACGCCCATTTCCGAATAGCCACTTTTCGGCATTTTCACGGTCAATCTCGTCGGCATATCGGGAAAGCGACGAGGCGAACAAGCCGAAAGTATCGAAACCAACCTCGGGACAAAAATTCGAAAACTGGCTTTTCTTGCCGTCGCTGCCGCCGATTGATGTTGCGTGCTCCGCAAGGGCAGGCCACAAATCGGTTTTCTTCCATCTCGCAAGTAACGCCATGTCCACCTCGGGGGCGAGTGCCGTGGTAATGCCAGACTCGCCAAGAAGTGCGTAGCTCTGATAGTAGCGCGGACATCTGTGAACGTTGGCATGGGGACACCGTGGAGCCAGACTTTTGTCATGACTCCGTGAGATGTTCCAGTCCATGTCGGGATAAACGTGCTCCATGTTGAGAGTGTTAACGAATAGCGTTTATCCGCCGCAGCAGGCGAACGATGAGAGAGACGGAGATCATGGCGGCGGATGAACCTCGTTGGACTGAGTCGACGCAGGGGCGATGGTCAATGGGATTGTAAGCTCGGCAGAGTGTAATTCAAACGCATGGCATACACTTTGACGTCAGTCCTTGGTGGGCAATGCGCCTGAGTCGCCGTACCACCAGCGCCGACTTTTGCGCTACTCAGTGATGCGCAGCGTCGTCCAGGTGAATCACATCGTCATGCTCGCGCTGGTTGGCTTCGTGGCGCTTTTTGACGAAGTACATGGTGCCGGCGACGAAGAGGCCGAAAAGCACGATGATCCAGTAGATCGATAGCTGTGCTTTGAGCAGCACCGAGTAGGTGGTGGTCATGACGAGGATTGACAGGTTCTCGTTGAAGTTCTGCACGGCGATGGAGTGGCCTGCGCCCATGAGGATATGGCCGCGATGCTGGAGCAGGGCGTTCATGGGCACGACGAAGAAGCCGGAGAGGATGCCGACGATGACCAGCAGCGGCATGGCGATCCACATGTCGCGCACGACGATCATGCCGATGACGCCGACGCCCATGGCGACGCCCAGCGGGATCACGCGCACCGATTTGCGCAGGGTGATCATCTTGGCGGCGAGGATGGCGCCGATGGCAACGCCGACGGCGACGACGCCTTGCAGCATGCTGGCCTTGGAGAGGTCGAGGTTGAGGGCGACTCGCGCCCATTCGAGGACGATGAACTGGAGCGTAGCGCCGGCACCCCAGAACAGGGTAGTGACGGCCAGCGAGATCTGGCCGAGCTTGTCGCGCCAGAGCAGCTTGAGGCAGTGGTTGAATTCGTGGAAGAGATAGACCGGGTTCTTCTTCAGCGGCTTGTGGTCGACGCCGGTGTCGGGCACATAGAGGTTGAAGACGGCGGCGGTCACATAGAGCACGCCGATCACCAGCAGGTTCATTTCGGCGACGGTGTCGATGCCGGTATCGATGACGGGGAAGTCGAAGGACAGCAGGCCGTAGGCGATCTCCGGCCGGATCAAGGCGCCGCCGAGGACGACGCCGAGGATGATGGCGCCGACTGTGAGGCCTTCGATCCAGCCGTTGGCGACGACCAGCAGGCGATGGGGCAGGTATTCGGTGAGGATGCCGTACTTGGCCGGTGAGTAGGCAGCGGCGCCGAGGCCGACGACGGCGTAGGCGATGAGGGGATGCACGCTGAAGAACATCAGGCTACAGCCGAACACCTTGATGCCGTTGCTGATGAACATCACACGCCACTTGGGCATGGAGTCGGCGAAGGCGCCGACGAAGGCGGCGAGGGCGACGTAGGAAACGGTAAAGAAGGTCTTCAGCAGCGGCTCATATTCCGCCGGCGCGTGCATGTCGCGCAGGATGGCGATGGCGGCAATCAGCAGGGCGTTGTCGGCGAGCGCGGAGAAAAACTGCGCCGCCATGATGATGTAGAAGCCGAAATTCATTGTGTGGGCCGGTGCCTGTGAAGAGGCCGGCCGTTTTTTGACCTGCGGGTTTATATCACGAAAGCGGTGACCGGCCGATGACCGATCCGTCGCACGGCCTGATGCTGCGGTGCAGCGTAGGGCATTCAATCCGCTCATGACCAGTGTTTTGTGATTGAATACCCTTCGTACCGAATAAGCCAAGCACGAAGGAGGAACTTATGGCTGATCGCAGGCTTCAGGTGTTTCACGCGGTTGCCAAGCAGTTGTCGTTTACCAAGGCGGCGGAAGTGCTGTTCATGACGCAGCCCGCCGTTACTTTCCAGATCAAGCAACTGGAAGAACACTTCAACACGCGCCTGTTCGACCGTGGCCATGGGCGCATTTCGCTCACCCCGGCGGGCGAGGTGGTGCTCGGCTATGCGGAGCGGATTCTCGGTCTGTCGTCGGAAATGGACGTCCGTTTGTCGGAGATGACCGGCGAGATCGGCGGCTCGCTGATGGTCGGTGCCTCGACGACGATTGCCGAATTCCTTCTGCCGCGCATCCTCGGCGAATTCAAATCCACTTTTCCCAATGTCCGTTCGCGCCTGATCGTCGGCAACTCGGAGGCCATCGAGAACCGGGTCATGGAACACACCATCGACATCGGCTTCATCGAGTCGCCGTCCCATGAGCCGAATCTCGAATGCGAAGCCTGTTGCGACGACGAACTGGTGGTGATTTGCAGCCCGCGCTTTCCGCTGGCGCGCAGCAAGGAACTGACACCGCAAAAGCTGCTTGAACACGCCTACATTTCCCGCGAGCCCGGTTCCGGTACTCGCGAGTTCACCGAAAGCTACCTGCGCCAGCACGGCGTCACTACGGACCAGATGAATGTGGTGATGGAGCTCGGCAGCCCCATCGCGCTCAACGGCGTCATCGAAACCGGCCTCGGCTTCGCCATCGCATCCCGTGCTTCGGTGGTCAAGGCCCAGCGCCTCGGTGATCTGGTCGCGATTCCTCTGAAGCCGCGTTTGATCCGCACCCTGTCGATGGTGTATCCGAAGGAGAAGTTCCGCTCGCGGCTGGTGACCACCTTCGTCGAGTTCGCGTCCGAGCGCCTGCGGGCCCTGGCCAAGAAGCCGGACTGACATGCCGCGTCCCATCCGCGCCCGCCTCGACTGGTCGGCGCTGCGTCACAACCATGGCGTTGCCCGTCGCCATGCTGGCAAGGCGAACATCTGGAGTGTGGTCAAGGCCGATGCCTACGGTCATGGCCTGCTGCCCGCCGCCCGTGCCTTGATGGGTGCCACCGACGGTTTTGCCCTGGTTGAGCTGGAAGGCGCCATGGCCCTGCGCGATGCCGGCATCAACCAGCCCATCCTGTTGTTGGAAGGCTTTTACCAGGCCGAGGAGCTGCCGCTCTTCGCCGATCTTGCGCTGGTCCCGGCGATCCATTCGATGTGGCAGGTGGATGCGCTGGTCGAGGCCCGTCTGCCGGTGCGCCTGCCGGTTTACCTCAAGCTCAATACGGGCATGAACCGCCTCGGTTTCAATCCTGATGAATTCGCCACCGCCCTGGCCCGCCTCGATGCCGCCGACTGCGTTGCCAGCCTCAGCCTGATGACGCACTTCGCCGATGCCGATGAAGAGAGGGGCATCGCCGAACAACTGACCGCGTTTCGTGCCGTCGCCGATGGCCGCCGCCTGCCGATCTGCGTCGCCAATTCCGCTGCACTGCTGCGCTTCGAGTACAGCACCGGCGACTGGGTGCGCCCCGGCATCATGCTCTACGGCTCTTCGCCCTATCCATCCGTGCAGAGTGCCGCTGAACTGGACTTGCGGCCGGTGATGACGCTGGAATCCGAGTTGATCGCCGTACGTGAACTGAAGGCTGGCGACCGCATCGGCTACGGTGGTAGCTTCACCGCCGAAGAGCCCATGCGAATTGGCATCGTCGCCTGCGGCTATGCTGATGGCTATCCGCGCCATGCTCCTACCGGCACGCCGGTCCTCGTCGCCGGTCGTCTCACGCGAACTTTGGGTCGGGTATCGATGGACAAGCTTTGCGTGGACCTGTCGGACTTGCTGCCTTCCGTCGATGTCGGCGCGCCCGTGGTTCTGTGGGGCGAAGGAAATCCCGCTGATGACGTTGCCACCGCTGCCGGCACTGTGGCCTACGAACTCTTCTGCGCCCTGGCGCCGCGCGTTCCCGTTATTGAAGTGAACTGATATGGCCAAGGCCAAGTCGCAATATTCCTGCACCGAGTGCGGCGCCACCGCGCCCAAGTGGCAGGGTCAGTGTCCTGGCTGCGCGCAGTGGAACACTCTGGTCGAGTCCATCGTCGAATCGGCCACGCCGGCCGGGCGCAGCTTCGCTTCACTGGCCGGCGCCAGCGCCCTGCAAACCCTGGCCTCGATCAAGCCCCGCGACGAACCGCGTCAGCCCACTGGTGTCGAAGAGTTCGACCGCGTCCTTGGCGGAGGTCTCGTCCCCGGTGGTGTTGTGCTGATCGGCGGCGATCCGGGCATCGGCAAGTCGACGTTGCTGTTGCAGGCCCTGGCGCAACTGGCGCAGGCCAATCACAACGTGCTCTACGTCTCCGGCGAGGAATCCGGCGAGCAGGTGGCCCTGCGCGCCCAGCGTCTGACGCTGGATGTCGGCGGCATGCAGTTGCTGGCGGAGATCAATCTCGAAAAGATCATCGCCATCCTCGCCGCGACACGGCCGGCGGTGGCCGTCATCGATTCGATCCAGACCCTGTGGTCGGACGCCCTGCAATCGGCGCCCGGATCGGTGGCCCAGGTGCGCGAGTGCTCGGCGCAACTGACGCGCTTCGCCAAGCAGAGCGGCACCTGTATTGTCCTCGTCGGCCATGTCACCAAGGACGGCTCGCTGGCTGGGCCGCGTGTGCTGGAGCACATCGTGGATACCGTGCTCTATTTCGAGGGCGACACCCATTCCAGCTTCCGCCTCGTGCGTGCTTTCAAAAACCGCTTCGGCGCAGTGAACGAGCTGGGCGTCTTCGCCATGACCGACAAGGGTCTGCGCGGCGTCTCCAATCCTTCCGCGCTATTCCTCTCGCAGCATGCGCAGGACGTGGCCGGCTCCTGTGTGCTGGTGACGCAGGAGGGTACGCGGCCGCTGCTGGTGGAAATCCAGGCGCTGGTGGATACCGCCTTCGGTAACCCGCGCCGGCTCACCGTCGGCCTCGAACAGAATCGCCTAGCCATGCTGCTGGCGGTGTTGCATCGTCATGCCGGCGTGACCTGCGCCGATCAGGACGTGTTCGTCAATGCGGTGGGCGGCGTCAAAATCGCGGAACCGGCGGCGGACTTGGCGGTCCTACTCGCCATCGTGTCCTCACTGCGCAACAAGCCCCTGCCGGGCAAACTGGTCGCCTTCGGCGAAATCGGCCTTGCCGGTGAAATCCGTCCTGCCCCGCGCGGCCAGGAGCGGCTGAAGGAAGCCGCCAAGCTCGGCTTTACCCACGCCATCGTGCCCAAGGCGAATGCGCCCAAGGCGCCGATCAAGGGCATTGAGGTCATTGCACTGGATCGCGTCGAGCAGGCCATCGAACAGATGCGGTCCTGGTAGGGTCATGAATTCCCTGCGCCTCGCCCTGCGCATGCTCGCCCGCGACTGGCGGGCCGGCGAACTGACGGTGCTCGGTATCGCGCTGATGCTGGCCGTGGCGGCGCTGACCAGCGTCGGCTTTCTCACCGACCGGGTCGAGCAGGCGCTGAAGCTCGAATCCCATCAACTGCTCGGCGGCGATCTGTTGCTCACCGCCGATCATCCCTGGAGCGACGACTACCGCAAGGAGGCCGCGCAGCGCGGCTTGCTGCTGGCGGAGAGTGCCACCTTCCCGAGCATGGTCCGCTTCGGCGATACCGCCCAGCTGGCCGACATCAAGGCGGTGACGCCGGGCTATCCGCTGCGCGGCGCCTTGCGCAATGCGCCGGCGCTCAACGCACCGGACGCGGAGACCAAGGCCGTTCCTGCTCGCGGCGAGTTCTGGCCCGACGAACGCCTCGCCACCGCGCTGGCGCTGGTGCCCGGCAATGCGCTGCAACTGGGTGGGCTCTCCGGCACCATCGGCCCGGTGCTGACGCTGGAGCCGGATCGGGGCATGAACGTCTTCGCCCTGGCGCCGCGCCTGTTGATCAATCATGCCGATCTCGGCGCCACGGGCCTGATCCAGAACGGCAGCCGCGTTGCCTACCGGCTGCATCTGGCCGGTGAGGCCAGCCTCGTGCGGGCCTATGAGACCTGGGCGAAGACTCGCCTCGGTCGCGGCGAAAAGCTGGAGAGCCTTGACAACGCCCGCCCCGAGATTCGCAACATGACCGAGCGCGCCCAGCGCTTCCTGCGTCTTGCCGCGCTGCTCGCGGTGATCCTCGCCGCCGTCGCCGTAGCGCTTGCCGCTGAGCGTTTCCTGCGCCGGCATCTCGACGGTTGCGCGGTGATGCGCTGCATGGGCGCCCGTGAAGCGCAACTGCTGGCCATCCACGGTGGCGAGTTTCTGCTCTTCGGGCTGGCGGCGACGGTGGCTGGCTGTCTCGTCGGCTACGGCGTGCAGGCGGCCTTGCAACAACTGCTCGCCGGCCTGCTGGTGGCGAAATTGCCGGCGCCTTCGCTGCTGCCCTGGTTGCATGGCCTTCTGGTGGGGCTGACCCTGATCGCCGGCTTTGCCCTGCCACCGCTGTTGCGCTTGAAGCGTGTGCCGACCATCCGCGTCCTGCGCCGCGAGTGGAGCGGTGCAGAGCCGGCCTCCATCGGCGCCTACCTCGTCGGTGCCGGCGTGCTGGCCGCCCTCATGTTGTGGATGGCCGGCGAGTTGCGCCTCGGCTTCATCGTGCTCGCCGGCTTCGTCGCCGCGCTGGGCTTCTTCGCCTTGATGGCGCGGCTGCTGCTCGCTTTGCTGGGCCGCCTGCGCCCGGCGGGCAACGGCTATGGATGGCGTCATGGCCTGGTCAATCTGCGCCGGCGGCTTTCGGCGACGCTGGTGCAGTCGGTCGCCCTGTCCCTCGGCCTCACTGCCTTACTGCTGCTGACGGTGGCGCGGGGTGATCTGCTGGCGAGCTGGCAGTCCAAGGTGCCGCCGAACGCACCCAATCGTTTCGTGATCAACATCCAGCCTGATCAGCGTGTTGCCATCGCCGACTTTTTCGCGACGCGGGGTTTGCCGGCGCCGGCGCTGGAGCCCATGGTGCGCGGGCGGCTGGTGCAGGTGAACGACAAGCCGGTGGGGCCGGAGAGCTACACCGATGATCGCGCCCAGCGTTTGGTGGATCGGGAATTCAATCTCTCCTGGTCGGCGCTGTTGCCTGCAGGCAACGCCATCAGCGGCGGCCGCTGGCATGGCGCCACGGCGGCACCGGAGTTCTCGGTGGAGCAGGGCCTGGCGGAGACCTTGAACCTCAAGCTCGGCGACCGGCTCGTCTATGACATCGCCGGCAATCGCGTCGATGCCGTTGTCACTTCCCTGCGCAAGCTGGAATGGGATTCCATGCGCGTCAATTTCTTCGTCATGGCGCCGCCGGGCGTGCTCGATGCGTTCCCCACCAGCTACATCACCAGCTTCCATCTGCCGACGGACAAGGCCGCGCTGATCCCCGAGCTCGTGCGCGCCTTTCCCAATCTGACGGTGATCGACGTCGCCACGCTGGTGAAGCAGTTGCACGCGACACTCGATCAGGTCTCTCGCGCCGTCCAGCTGGTTTTCGGTTTCGCCGTGCTGGCCGGACTGGCGGTGCTCTATGCCGCGCTCCAGGCCAGTGCCGACGAGCGGCGTCATGAATTGGCGGTGTTGCGCGCACTGGGTGCCCGTCGCCGGCAACTGGCCGGTGCGCTGCTGGCGGAGTTCGCTGCCCTCGGTGCGCTGGCCGGCTTGCTTGCCGGCATCGCGGCAAGCCTGATCGGCTGGGGCCTGGCCCGCTTCGCCTTCCGCCTCGACTATCTGCCACAACCGGAGCTGTGGCTCATCGGCCTGGTCGCCGGCATGGCGCTGGTGCTTGCCGCCGGCTGGCTGGGCGTGTCGGCCCTGTTGCGGCAACCGGCAATGCCGGCGCTGAGAGCCGCGCAGTAGGCGATCTGCGACACCGGTGTCGCGGAAGTAGATCGCGTTCATTTTGGCAGTGACTCGTCGTAGGCATAGTCAGTCGCTGTACCATGAGAGCAGGGGCCGCCTGCAAGCCGGCTCTGTCACCCATGAGATCGCCTTCACCACCTTCTTTCATTGAACGCCTGTTGAGTGGGGAATCGACCGCGTCGCTGGCGCTGGTCGCGGTGGTCGCTTTGGGTGTCGGCGTGTCCTTTGGCCTCGACTGGCGGCAATCGGAAATCAACATGCAGTCGGTGGCGCGGGAGCGGGGCGCAGCCCTGTTCCGGCTGGTGGAGTTGACCCGCCAATGGAATGCCATTCATGGCGGCGTGTATGTGCCGCTGAAGCCGGGCCTGGAACCCAATCCTTATCTCGATCATCCGCGTCGCGACTTGAAGACCGTAGACGGCATGGCGCTGACGATGATCAACCCGGCCTACATGACGCGACAGATCGCCGAGATCGCCGAGCGCGGTGAGGGTTTCCGCTTGCACATCACCAGTCTCAAGCCGATCCGGCCGGGCAATGCACCCGACCCCTGGGAGGCCCAGGCCTTGCGCAGTTTCGAGGCGGGGAAAAAAGAAGTGCTCGAAGGGATACCCGGCGATGTGCCGGTGCATCGCTACATGGCGCCGCTGCGCGTCATCGATGCCTGCATGCCCTGTCATCGCGCGCAGGGCTACAAGGTCGGCGATGTGCGCGGTGGCATTTCGGTGACCATGCCGGCGGCGGAACTGCTGGCCATTCGTGATCAGGAACGCTGGCGCTCCCTGGGGGGGCATCTGCTGGTCTTTGCCATTGTTGCCGGGCTGCTGCACCTGCTGGTGCTGCGGGCGCGGCGGCATGTGCAGGCCCTGAGGGCATTGAATGCCGAACAGGAACAGGTGATCGCGGCGCGCACGCATTCGCTGATCGAGGCCAATGCGGAACTGGAACACGAGGTATCGGAGCGCAAGGTGGCGGCGGCGGTATTCGAAAGCGCGGCGGATGCGATCCTGGTGACGGACGACGAAGGCCGCATCGTCCAGGTGAATCCGGCTTTCCTGCGCATGACCGGTTATCCCGAGAGCGAGGCCGTCGGCCAGCCGGTATCCTTCCTCAAGTCGGGACGGCATACGCGGGAATTCTTCGACACGCTCTGGCGGACCCTGGAAAAGGAAAACCGCTGGCAGGGCGAGGTGTGGAACAGGCGGCGCAACGGCGAGGTCTTTCTGGCCTGGCTGTCGATTACCCGCGTCGCCGGGCGCGCTGCGCCGGTGCGCTACGTGGCCTCGATGAGCGACGTCACCTGGCGCAAGGAAATGGAGGACGCGCTACGCCATCGGGCCTATCACGATCCACTGACCAATCTGCCCAACCGTGCCCTGTTTACCGATCGCCTGCTGGTGGCGATTCGTCAGGGCGAGCGTCATGGCCACACCTTCGCCCTGTGTTTCATCGACCTTGATCGCTTCAAGGAAGTGAACGACAAGCTCGGGCATGCAGCTGGTGACGATTTGCTGGTGGAGGTGGCGAAGCGCTTGCAAGCGGCCGTGCGTGCCTCCGACACCGTGGCACGTCTGGGTGGCGACGAGTTCGCCGCGATCCTGACCGAGGTCGACTCGATGAAGGAAGTCGAAGACGTCGCTGATCGCTGCGTGGCGACACTGGCCCAGCCCTTCCTGCTGCAAGCGGGTACCGTCATCATTTCCGGCAGCGTTGGCGTGGCGCTGTATCCCGAGCATGGTCGCGATGCGGAAGCGTTGCAACACAGCGCGGATGCGGCACTTTACCGGGTCAAGGATTCCAGCCGCAACGGCTGGCATATCCACGCCGGCAAGTCGGGCGAAAGCGACACGCCGAACTGAGGTCCGGCGGCATTCAGCCGCCGATGTAGGACATTTCTATCTTGCGTGCCGCAGCGGTGGCGGCGGTGCGGATTTCCGAATAACGATCTTCGCGACCACGCCAGATGCCGGCAATGGCGGCGGCGATCTGCTCATCGCCGACACCCTGGCGCAGCAGGGCGCGCAGGTCGTGGCCCTGGTCGGCGAACAGGCAGGTATAGAGCTTGCCTTCCGTGGATAGGCGGGTGCGCGTGCAACTGGAACAGAAGGCCTGCGTCACCGAGGAGATGACACCGATCTCGCCGCCGCCATCGACATAACGCCAGCGCTCGGCAACCTCGCCGGGATAGTTCGGGTCGATGGCCTCCAGCGGGAACTCGGCATGAATCCTTGAAATCACGTCGCTGGAGGGCAGCACTTCGTCCATCTTCCAGCCGTTGGAACTGCCCACGTCCATGTATTCGATGAAGCGCAGGATGTGGCCGCTGCCACGGAAGTGGCGGGCCAGCGGCAGGATCTGGTCGTCGTTGGTGCCACGTTTGACCACGCAGTTGATCTTCACCGGCGCCAGCCCGACGGCGGCGGCGGCATCGATGCCGGCGAGCACATCGGCGACCGGGAAGTCCACGTCGTTCATGCGGCGGAATACCGCATCGTCGAAGCCGTCGAGGCTGACGGTGATGCGATGCAGGCCGGCATCCTTCAATGCCTGGGCTTTCTGCGGCAGCAGCGAACCGTTGGTGGTCAGGGTCAGCTCCACCGGCAGGCGGGCGAGTTGTTCGATGAGCGTCTCGATGTGCTTGCGCAGCAGCGGCTCGCCACCGGTGATGCGGATTTTCTCCACACCCTGGTCGACGAAGAGGCGGGCGATGCGCGTGATCTCCTCGAAGGAGAGCAGGTCGGCGCGGGGCAGGAATGGATATTCGCGGCCGAAGACAGTCTTCGGCATGCAATACACGCAGCGGAAATTGCAGCGGTCGATGACCGAGATGCGCAGGTCGCGGATGCGGCGGCCACGCTTGTCCACGGCTTCGCGATCCGGCGCTGCGGGGGAGAAAGTCGGCGCCGCTGGGACGGCGATGGGGATGACGCGGGCAGAACTCATGGGGCAACTATAAAGCGCGGCGCGGGGCGAAACAACACCGTACGAAAAGTGGCTTACATGCCCTTACATTCTCTCCGGGATTTTCACATTTGATTTACAGAGTGCCGCGATCATGGTGTTCATGAACGCAATACGGAATTTTCTGCCGGCCCTGTTCTTCGCCTTCCAGGCGACGCTGCTCCAGGCGGCGCCCATGGGCGATGCCGATGCCCGCCATTTACTGACTCGCGCCGGCTTCGGCGCTGCGCCAGCGGATGTGGCTGAATGGTCGGGCCTGTCGCGACAGCAGGCAATCGCGCGCTTGTTGAAGGCGCTGCCAGCGGACAGCACCGCACCGCCAGCCATCGACTACACGCCGCCTTCGCGCCTGCGTGCCATGGACGATGAGGCGCGCAAGGACTTCCAGCGCGAGCAGCGGCGCCAGGGCATCGAGGCCCGCGCCTGGTGGCTGGAACGCATGCTGGTAGCGCCGACGCCCGCCGCGCAACTGCACGAGCGCATGACGCTTTTCTGGCACAACCATTTCGTCTCCAGCGTCGAGAAGGTCAAGAGCATGCGCCTGATGCTGGACCAGAACCAGTTGCTGCGCCGCCATGCCCTGGGCAATTTCGGCGAGCTGCTGCACGCGGTATCGAAAGACCCGGCGATGATCGTCTATCTCGACAGCGCCACCAACCGGCGGGGTAGCCCCAACGAGAATTTCGCCCGCGAGGTGATGGAGTTGTTCACCCTTGGCGAAGGACAATACGGCGAACAGGACATCAAGGAAGCGGCCCGTGCCTTCACAGGCTGGAGCATCGAGCCGGAGACCGGGGCCTTCCGCTGGCGGCCTTACGCCCACGACGATGGTGCCAAGACCGTGCTCGGCCAGCGGGGGAATTTCGACGGGGATGCCGTGCTCGACATTTTGCTGGCGCAGCCGGAGACGGCGGTTTTCGTCACCCGCAAGCTGTGGCGCGAATTCGTCTCGCCTACGCCGGACGAGCGGGAAGTGGCGCGCATCGCCGGCCGCTTCCGCGGTAGTGGCCATGACATTCGAGTTGCACTGCACGAGATACTGTCGTCCCGCGCCTTCTGGGCGACGGAAAATCGCGCCGCGCTGATCAAGTCGCCGGTGGATTTCGTCGTCGGCACGCTGCGCGGATTGAATGCGGACGTGCCTGACTCAAGAGCGCTGGCCTTGTTGCTGCGCACCCTGGGGCAGGACCTGTTTGCTCCTCCCAATGTGCGCGGCTGGCCCGGCGGCGAGGTCTGGATCAACAGCGGCACACTGCTGGCGCGCAAGCAACTCATCGAGCGCCTGGGCCGTCGCGAGCGCATCGACACCACGGCCATGCTCGATCCGGCCTGGCAACTGAAATGAGGACGAGCATGGATCGACGCGATTTCATCAAGACCCTGGCCGCAGCCGGCGTCGCGGTGCTGGTGCCCGGCCTTGCCCGCGCCGCGAACTATGGGCGCCTGCTGATCCTGGTCGAACTCAAGGGCGGCAATGATGGCCTGAATACTCTCGTGCCCTATGCCGACCCGAACTACGCCCGCTTGCGGCCGCGCATCGGCTTGCGCCGCGACGAGGTCTTGCCGCTGAGTGAGAGTCTCGGCCTCCACCCATCGCTACAGGCCTTGCTGCCCCTGTGGCAGAACCGCGAGCTGGCGCTGGTGCAGGGGCTCGGCTATTCGGCGCCGAACCTTTCCCATTTCCGTTCCATCGAGATATGGGACACGGCGTCGAAGAGTGACGAATATCTGGCGGAAGGCTGGCTGGCGCGGGCTTTTCTCGCCGTACCGCCAGCGCCGACTTTTGCGGCCGATGGCGTGATCGTCGGCAGCCAGGACATGGGCCCGCTCTCCGGCGGGCGCCGCGTGGTGGCCTTGAGCAATCCTGAACAGTTTGCGCGTCAGGCGCGACTTGCCACTGCAGGGGAAGGTGGCAAGGGCGGTGCGCTGGGACATATCCAGCGCGTCGAAAGCGACATCCGCCAGGCCGCCGGACGCTTGTCCACCGGAGGGGCGAGCTTACCCACCGAATTCCCCGCAGGCGCCTTCGGCAACACGGTGCGCACGGCGGCCCAGGTGCTGGCCAGTGGTGCTGGCGTGGCGGTGATGCGTCTGACGCTGAATGGTTTCGACACCCACCAGAACCAGCCCGGCGTGCACGCCAGCCTGCTCAAACAACTGGCCGAGGGACTGACGGCTCTGCGCGCTGCCCTGCTCGAACTGGGACGGTGGCAGGAGACGCTGATCCTGAGCTATGCTGAGTTCGGTCGGCGGCCGAAGGAGAACCAGAGCGGTGGTACCGATCATGGTACGGCGAACGTGCATTTCGCCCTGGGTGGCCGCGTGCGCGGCGGGCTGTATGGCGCCGTGCCCGATCTGACGCATCTGGACGGCAACGGCAATCTGGCCCATGGCGTGGATTTCAGGAGCATGTATGCCACGGTACTGGAACGCTGGTGGCAAGTGGATACAGGGATTTCGCGGGAGGCGCTGCGAGGGCGTTTTCCGCTGCTGGATTTCCTCGCATGAATTTTTTCAACAAGGAGCAAACCATGTCTATACGCAAGCTAGCTGTTGCCGCACTGTTTTCCCTGGCGGCCTCCGTCGCCATGGCCCAGCCCGCGCCAGGTGGTTCTGGTGGCCCTGGCGGACCGGGCGCTGGTGGTCCCGGCAAGGGGATGTCCGCCGAGGAGAAGGACAAGTTGTGCAAGGCCAATCCCGAACGATGCGCCCAGATGAAGGAACGCGCCGAGAAGCGTCAGGATCGTCGCGAGGATCGCAAGGATCGACGGGAGGAAATGAAGGCCAAGTGCCAGGCCGATCCGAAGCTCTGCGAGGAGAAAAAGGCCCAGTACAAGGAGAAGGCGGAGGAGCGGCGCGAGCAGCGGCAGGAGAACCGCGAAGAACGCCGCGAGAAGATGAAGGAGCATCGCGAGAAGATGCGTGAAGCGGGTCCGCGTCCGCCGAAGAAGGAATAAGCGGCTGCATCACAAAACGCCCGGCATTTGCCGGGCGTTTTGCGTTTACGCGCTACAGGAGAACGATGAAGCGCGTGCCTTCGCCCGGCTTGCTGATGACGTCGATGCTGCCGTTGTGCAGCTCCACCGAACTCTTGACGATAGAGAGGCCGAGCCCGGTGCCCTTGATTTCGCCGACGTTGCGGCCTCGGTGGAAGGTGTTGAACAGGTCCGGCAGGTCTTCCTCCGGGATGCCGATGCCATCGTCGGCGACCTCGAAGCGCATGCGCTCGCCGTCGCGCCGGATGCTGAAGCGAACCTCGCCGCCCTGCGGTGAATACTTGAGGGCATTGGAAAGCAGGTTGTCGAAGATATGTCGCAACAATTTTTCATCGAAGGCGGCCGGGCTGTCGTCGATGCTGAAATCGGTGACGATGCGGCAGGTCGAATCCGGTTGCTGGAGACGTACACCCTCGACCACCGAGAGACAGACGTCCCGCAGATTGATCGGCAGCGGCTTGAATTCGAGCATCTTCGCTTCGGCCTTGCTGATCAGCAGGATGCGGTCGAGCATGTGGGTCATGCGCTCGACGCCGTTGCCGATGGTGGCGAGAACCGCGCCCTTTTCTTCGGTCGGCATGCGCTCGCCGTAGTAGCGCAGCAGCTCGGCGGAGGACAGGATGGCTGCCAGCGGGGTGCGGAATTCATGGCTGGTCATGGCGACGAAGCGGGTGCGCAGTTCGTTGAGTTCCTGCTGGCGGGCGAGGGCGGCAAGGGTGCTGGCCTCGGCGCTCTTCAGTGGCGTGATGTCGAGGAAGGAGGCGATGAACTTGCTCGGGCGGCCATCTGCTCCGGCGATGACGATGGCGTCCACATGCACCCAGAGCGACTCGCCGTCCTTGCGCAGCATGCGGAAGTCGATGGATTGGGATTGCCGCACCGAGCCCGGCAGGGCGATTCCGGAGGTCAGTGTGCTGAAGGCCTCGCGGACGCGGAACTGGTCGTCGGCATGGGTGATCGACTCCAGGGTTTGCGCGCGGAAATCCGCGTCGTCCTCGTAACCGAGCATTTCCTTCAGGCGTGGCGAGAACTCGGCCCGGCCCGTGGCGGCATCCCATTCGTAGCCACCGATGTTGGAGCAGCGCAGCAGCAGGTCGAGGCGTCGTCGCTGTTCGCCCTGTTGCAGCTGCTGCATGCGCAGGATCTTGGTGTAGATCAGGATCAGGGCGGTGATGACGGTCAGCGTCACGACGACGCGATAGGCTGCGCCGCTGTCGATGAAGATCCAAGCCATGCTGCTGCTGACGAAGATGGCGGCGATGTTGAAGAACAGGGCGTAGCGGGGAACCGCGACGAGATGGAAGAACAGGATCAGCGGATAGGCCCAGATCAGGCCGGTCATGCCCCGTTCGCGCGTGGCGAGGATGAGGATGGTCAGCGCGACCAGGGTCAGCGTCAGGTCTGACATGGGGCGCGGCAATCCCCGGCTGAAAGCGCGGGCATAGATCGCGCCGATGCAGGCGGACACCAGGCAGGAGGCCGCCATCGGGTAGTTGGGCTCGAACAGGTTGCGGATGCCCAGGGCCGTAAAGAACACGGCCGCCAGCAACAGGGCCAGCGTGATCGGCCGACTCTGGCTTTTCGCCAGGTCCTGGGCGGCCTGGGCGATGTCGTATTCGGCGGCGGGGGTGGGTTTCACGGACATGACTTGGGCATGGGCAGCGCCCATGTTACCAAGTCACGCCGCCGAGTGCTCAGGCAAGCAGGGTGTTCAGCGCGAAAGCGGTGTCCGCTGCCTGTTCCGGCGTGGGTGAGACGCCCTTGTCGAAGAACTTGCGGCCGCTCATGTGCTCGGCGGGCTGGTTCAGCGAGTCGATGGCGATGAGCTTGCCTGCCTTGAAGTAGAAGGCCGAGAATTTCTTCGTCGCCGGATCGCCACGGGTGACGACCTGCTCGAAACCGGCGGTGAGGCCGACCATCTGGAGCTTGATATCGTACTGGTCGGACCAGAACCAGGGCGCGGCGTTGAATTCGCGTTCCTTGCCGAGCAGGGCGAAGGCGGCGGACTTGGCCTGTTCGACGGCGTTCTGCACTGATTCGAGACGGCGGAAGCTGCCATCGGCGAGGCGTCGTGCCGTGCAGTCGCCAGCGGCGGTGACGGCCGGGTCGCTGGTGCGCGAACAGGCATCGACGACGATGCCGCCATTGCACTCGATGCCGGCGGCCTGGGCGATCTCCGCATTGGGCAGGATGCCGATGCCGACAATGAGCAGATCGGCGGCGAACTCGCGGCCGTCCTTGGTCTTCACGGCGGCAATGTGACCATCTTTGCCGACCAGTTCGGAGACCATGGCGCCAAGCACCACTTCGGCGCCATTGCCGGTGTGCAGGTCATAGTAGAAGGACGAGATCAGCGGCGCGACGACGCGGGCCATCAGACGGTCGGCGGCTTCCAGCACGGTGACCGTCTTGCCTTTCTTGCGCGCGGCGGCGGCCACTTCGAGGCCGATGAATCCGCCGCCGATGACGACGACGTTGTTGGCGGTTTCCAGTGCGGCGGCGATGGCTTTCGAGTCGTCCAGCGAGCGCAGGCCGAAGATGCCTTTCAACGTATCGGCGCCCGGCAGCGGCAGGGGGCGCAGGCGCGAGCCGGTGCACAGCAGGAGGCCGGCGTAGTCCAGCGTCGAGCCGTCGGTGAGCGTGACGCGCTTGGCGGCGCGGTCAATCGCCGTCACGCGAGCGCCGACTTTCATGCTGATGTTTTTCTTCGCGATCAGTTCGGGGGCGCGCATGATCAGCTGCGCCTCTTGCGTTTCGCCGAGCAGGTAGCCCTTGGATAGCGGGGGACGGTGATAGGGGCCGTAGGCTTCGTCGCCGATCATGGTGATCGGTCCCTCGTAGCCTTCGGCGCGCAGGGTCTCGGCGGCGGTGAGTCCCGCCAGGCCGGCACCGATGATCACCATCCCGGCGCTCATGATTGCGCGTCCGGGAAGCGCACGACGAGGCCGGCGAGTTCCGGCGTCATCTTGATCTGGCAGCACAGGCGGCTGTTGGCCTTGCGCTCGGCGACCACGTTGTCGAGCATGGCCAACTCGTTCTCGGCGGCGGCAGGCACGGCGGCGGCCAGGTCGCCCTCGATGTAGCAATGACAGGTGGCGCAGGCGCAGGAACCGCCGCACTCGGCTTCGATACCTTCGACGCCATTGCTCATGGCGGACTGCATGACACTCCAGCCGGCGGGAACGTCGATCTCGCGCTGGTTGCCGTTGGGTTCGATGTAGGTGACGTTGGGCATTGCATTCTCCGGGGATTGAAATGCGGACGCCGGTCCAGATTCAGACCGGCGTCCGGCTATGGCCTCGATTATAGTCAGGCGCGAGCCAGTTCGAGACGCAGCGGGCTGCGGAAGGTGGAGGAGGGAATCCACGGCAACTGTTCCTGCACGCGGCGATACTCCGGTACCACCTTGTGGAACTCGTCGAAGGCGGCCTTCACCGACAGACGGGCGATGGTGGTGCCCAGGCAGGCATGCACGCTGCCACCGAAACCGAGGTGACCCTTGGGCTTGCGGCCCAGGTCATAGACATCGGGATTCGGATACTGGCGCTCGTCGCGATTGCCGGAACCGTAGGCGAGGCAGACGAAATCGCCTTCCTTCATCTTCTGGCCATGCAGCTCGTGATCCTTGGTCAGGCAGCGGCGGAAGCGTTGGGCCGAGGTGTTGAAGCGCAGCGATTCCTCGATGGCGTCGGCCAGCAGTTCCGGGTTGGCCACGCACTGGCGACGGGCATCGTGTTCGTTGGCCATGTTGTAGGCGAACATGCCCATGAAGCCGCCGAGGGACTCGACACCGGCCATGATCAGCGTGGTGGTGGTGAGCAGCACTTCGCGCTCGTCGAGCCGGTCGCCGTCGATCTCGGCCATGGAGAAATGCGAGATCAGGTCGTTCTGCGGGTTCTTGCGCCGTTCGGCGATGACGCCGGCGGCGTAGTCCTGCATCCACTGATAGGCGGCGATGTGCTCGGGGCCCTTGCTGCGCGTGGCCGGGTCGGATTGCACCATCAGCACGGCCTTCTCGCGCACAGTGGCTTCGTCGCCGAGCGGCAGGCCGAGGGCGGCCCAGAGCACGCGAACGGTGAACTTGGCGGCGAAATCGGTGACGAAGTCGAACTGCTTCTGGCCTGCCAGCGGTGCCGCCGTTTCACGGGCGATCTGCTTGATCGGATCGACCAGGCTTTCCAGGTTGCGCTTCATGAACGCGTGCTGGACCAGGCCGCGCAGGCGGTCGTGACGTGGGGGATCGGTGGTGCCCAGCGTCGCACCGGCACGATTCGGCAACTCGGTCATCAGGTTGCCCTTGGCCGAGGAAAAGGTCTGCCAGTCGTTCAGCGCGGTGACGATGTCGGCGTAGCGTGACAGCACCCACATGTTGGCTTCCTTGCTCCAGAAGCAGGGATGCTCGTCGCGCAGCGTCTTGTAGAACGGGAACGGGTCCGCGTCCACTGCTGGCGAATAGGGATCGAAACTGAAACTCATGCTTGTCTCCTTCTGTTGTTATCGCCGGAGTTTTCCGTAATTGCGATGTTTGAACTGTAGATCGCCGGGGCCGGCGGTGGAATGGACGAAGCATGGATAGAATTGCACTTTTCGTGCGTTTTGTCGAAACGGGAGCGATATTCCTTGTGTGCGGTGCACAATAAAGAAATCAAGCGCTTGGATAAAAAGTCGGCCCTGGCAGGACGGCGAGCGGCTGGGGACATCCCGACGTTTTCTCTCTATGGCGAGGCGGAAGCTGCTGCGGGCATGGAGTTCGTGCACATCGAGGACATCCAGAGCCGCAGCGAAAAGCACAATTGGGAAATCGAGGCCCATGTTCATCGCGGCCTGTTCCAGTTGCTGGTGGTCGAGAGTGGTCGCGCCGCCGTGCTGCTCGACGAGCGCCGCATCGAGGCCGTGCCGCCGGCCGTGATCGCCGTGCCGCCGGCAGCGGTGCATGCCTTTCAGTTCGAGCGCGGCACGCGCGGCCATGTGCTGACGGTGGCCGAGGCGCTGCTGTTCGACGAGGCCGGCCCCGTCGAAAGCCTGTTGGACGAAGCCCGCGTGATTCCTCTCGGCAACGATGCGCAGGGCGCACTGGTGGCCTTGTTGACGCAGGTGGCCGCCGAGTTCCGCAAGGAAGCGCCGGGCCGCGCGGCGATGATCGAATGGCTGGTCCGCGCGGCCTTGTTGCATGTGGCTCGCGCTCATCTGGCGGCGGCGCAGGCCGGTGAGGGGACGCGCGGACGCGGCCGCGCCGAACGCTTCGCCCGTTTCCGCAAGCTGGTGGAAGATCACTATCGCGACCACTGGTCACTGGCGCGCTATGCGACTTCGCTGAAGATGACGGAGGGCCAGCTCAATCGCCTGAGCCGTGCCGTTGCCGGCATCCCCGCCGCCGAGCTGGTGCAGCAGCGGCTATTGCTGGAGGCACGACGGCGACTGATCCACGTCGCCGCGCCGGTGGCGCAGATTGCCTACGAACTCGGCTACCAGGACCCGGCCTACTTCTGCCGCATCTTCAAGAAGCGGGTCGGGCTGACGCCATCGGCCTTCCGTCAAAGGCAGGAAACGCCGTAGCCTCTGCGGGCCACCTCCGGCCTGACGGCCTCCCCGTAACCTCTTCGGGTCACCTCCGGCCTGATGGCCTCCCCGTAGCGCCAGCGCCGACTTTTATTCCGTCTTCTCGCCAATCATCCTTTTATAAAGCGCAATCGACTCCCCGACGATGCCTCTGCGGAAGGCCAGCACGCAGACCACGAAGATCACCCCCATGATCACGGTGACCAGCGAGCCCACCTTGTCCGCCAACTCGTTCTGAAGACTGACGATCACCGTCGCCCCCACCACCGGCCCGAACACCGTGCCCATGCCCCCGAGCAAGGTCATGAGAACGACTTCTCCGGAGGTATGCCAGTGCGCATCGGTCAGGGTCGCGAACTTGAACACCACCGTCTTCGTCGCCCCCGCTAGGCCCGCCAGGCCCGCCGAGAGCACGAAAGCCAGCAGCTTGTACTTCGCCACGTCATAGCCCAGGGAGATCGCCCGAGGTTCGTTCTCCCGGATCGCCTTCAGGATCTGCCCGAAGGGCGAATGGATGGTGCGCTGGATCAGCCAGAAGGCGCCGACGAAGATCGCCACCACCAGGTAGTACAGGTTCGTGTCGTCCGCCAGATCTAGCCCGAAGAGCGTGCCCCGGGGCACGCCCTGCAAGCCATCCTCACCCCCGGTGAAGGAGGCCTGGAGGAAGAAGAAATACACCATCTGCGACAAAGCCAGGGTCACCATCGCGAAATAAATGCCCTGACGGCGGATGGCCAGGGAGCCGATTACCCAGCCCAGGCCCGCCGCACCCAGGGTACCGACCAGAATGCCCAGTAGCGTGGGCAGTTCCCAGACCTTCAGGGCATGGCCGGTGATGTAAGCCGCACTGCCCAGGAAGACCGCATGACCAAAGGACAGCAGGCCCGTATAGCCCAGCAGCAGGTTGAAGGCACAGGCGAACAGGGCGAAGCACAGCACCTTCATGATCAGCACCGGGTAGATCAGGGCCGGGGCGATCAGCAGGAGGACGAGTCCGATGGCGTAGGCGATCTGGACGGAACGGTTGGCGTTCATTACTTCTCCCTCCCGAACAGGCCGGCAGGGCGGAACATGAGGACGATGGCCATGATGATGAAAACGACGGTGGCACTGGCTTCCGGATAGAAGACCTTGGTCAGGCCTTCAATGAGACCCAGGCCGAGGCCGGTGAGAATGGAGCCGAGGATGGAGCCCATGCCGCCGATGACGACGACGGCAAAGACGGTGATGATGAGGTTCGAGCCCATCAGCGGGCCGACCTGGGTGGCGGGAGCGGCCAGCACCCCGGCCAGACCGGCGAGGCCGACGCCAAAGCCGTAGGTGAGCATGACCATCAGGGGCACGTTGATGCCGAAAGCCTGGGTCAGGGCCGGGTTCTCGGTGGCGGCACGCAGATAGGCGCCCAGACGGGTCTTCTCGATGACATACCAGGTGACGAGACAGACGGCCAGGGAGGCGAAGATGATCCAGGCGCGGTATTTGGGCAGGAACATGAAGCCGAGGTTGATGGCGCCGGAGAGTTCGTCGGGAATCGAATAGGGCTGGCCGGCCACACCGTAGAGGTGACGGAAGAAGCCTTCGAGGATGAGGGCGAGGCCGAAGGTGAGCAGCAGGCCGTAGAGGTGGTCGAGCTTGTAGAGCCACTGGAGCAGCAGGCGTTCGATGGCGATGCCGATGATGCCGACCGAGAGGGGGGCGAGGACCAGGGACCACCAGTAGCCGATGCCCAGGTACTCCATGAACATCCAGGTGAAGAGCGCGCCCATCATGTAGAGGGCGCCATGGGCGAAGTTGATGATGTTCAGCATGCCGAAGATCACGGCCAGGCCGAGACTCAGCACGGCATAGAAGGAGCCGTTGACGAGGCCCAATACCAGTTGCCCGAAGAGGGCCGGCAGGGGGACGCCGAAGAAATCAGTCATGGAGTTTCATGTCCGGGAAAAAGGGCGGAGCAGGCCAAGTCCCGCTCCGCCGGGAAGGGCTTGCGCCCTTCCGAGGAGACTTACTTCTTGATCAAGGGGCAGCGCGAAGCCGACAGCGGCTGGAAGGCTTCGGCGGCGGGAATCGTGGCGCGGACGTTGTAGTAGTCCCAGGCGTACTTCGATTCCTCGGGCTTCTTGATCTGCACCAGATACATGTCATGCACCATGCGGCCGTCGTCGCGGATCTTGCCGTTCTTGGCGAAGAAGTCGTTGACCGGTGTCTTCTTCATCTGCGCCATGACCTTTTGTGTGTCGTCGCTGCCGACGGCCTTGACGGCCTTCAGGTAATGCATGACAGCGGAGTACATGCCGGCCTGCACCATGGTCGGCATCTTCTTCATCTTGTCGAAGTAGCGCTTGGACCAGTCGCGGGTTTCCTTGTTCATGTCCCAATAGAAGCCGTCGGTCATGTACATGGTCTGCGTGGTCTTGAGGCCCAGGCCGTGGATGTCGCTGATGAACATCAGCAGGCCGGCGAGCGACTGCTTGGGCGTGACGCCGAATTCGGCCGCCTGCTTGATCGAGTTCATGGTGTCGGCGCCGGCATTGGCCAGGCCGATGACCTGGGCGCCCGAGCCCTGGGCCTTGAGCAGGAAGGAAGAGAAGTCGCTGCCGGGGAAGGGGTGGCGCACGGCGCCGAGCACCTTGCCGCCGTTGGCGGTGACGACTTCCGCTGCGTCCTTCTCCAGCGAGTGGCCGAAGGCGTAGTCGGCGGTGAGGAAGAACCAGGACTTGCCGCCCTGCTTGACCACGGCCTTGGCCGTGCCGTTGGAGACCGCGTAGGTGTCGTAGGTCCAGTGCACCGTGACGTCGTTGCAGTCCTCGTTGGTGATGCGGGTCGAGGCGGCGCCGGAGATCAGGGCCAGCTTGTTCTTCTCCTTGGCCACTTTCATCACGGCCAGGGCCGTGGACGTGGTGACCAGTTCGGTGATCACGTCCACCTTCTCGCGGTCGAACCATTCGCGGGCCTTGTTGGAGGACACGTCACCCTTATTCTGGTGGTCGGCGGCGACGACTTCGATGGCGAAGTCGGGCTTGGCCTGGGCCTTGAAGTCCTCGATGGCCAGCTTGGTGGCTTCCACCGTGCCCTGTCCGGCGATGTCGGAATACACGCCGGACATGTCGGTCAGCACACCGATCTTGACCACCTTGTCGGAAATCTGGGCCTGGGCAGTGGTGGCGAGTGCTGCGGTGACGGCCAATGCGATGAGTTTCAGTTTCATGGATGCTCCTCCTGTTGTAATCAGACGCCCAGCATTTCCTGCAAGTAGGGCAATTTGTCCTGCAATTCGTGTTGCGCGATTTCGGCGGCGATCTGGCCGTGCTCGACCACGAACATCCGATCCGCCAGCGGCGCCGCAAAGCGGAAGTTCTGCTCCACCAGCACGATGGTGTAGTCCCGCTCCTTGAGCGTGCGGATGATTTCGCCCAGCTTCTGCACGATCACCGGCGCCAGACCTTCCGAGATTTCGTCCAGCAGCAGCAGCTTGGCGCCTGTTCGCAGGATGCGCGCCATGGCCAGCATCTGCTGTTCGCCCCCCGACAACCGCGTGCCCTGGCTGTTGCGCCGTTCCTTGAGGTTAGGGAACATCTCGTAGAGTTCGTCCAGACTCATGCCGCCACTGCCCACTTGCGGGGGCAGCAGCAGGTTCTCTTCACAGGAGAGGCTGGAATAGATGCCCCGCTCTTCCGGGCAGTAGCCGACGCCGAGCTGGGCGATCCTGTGGCTGGCCATGTTGATGACTTCCCGGCCATTCAGCATGATCGAGCCGGTGCGCTTGCCGGTCAGGCCCATGATGGCGCGTAGCGTGGTGGTGCGGCCGGCACCGTTTCTGCCCAGCAGGCTGATGCATTCGCCCTTGCGCACGGTGAAGTCGATGCCGTGCAGGATGTGGGATTCGCCGTAGAAGGCGTGCAGGTCACTGACCCGCAGATATTCGGTACCACTCATCAGTGGGCTCCCACCAGTTCGGCAGCTTCGGTACCCATATAGGCTTCGATGACCAGCGGGTTGGCGGCGACGGTCTCGTAGTTGCCTTCGGCCAGGACCGAGCCCCGGGCAAGGACAGTGATGGTGTCGGAGATACCGGAGACGACCTTCATGTTGTGTTCGACCATGAGGATGGTGCGGTTGGCGGAGACCTGTTTGATCAATTGCATGACCCGGTCGACGTCCTCATGGCCCATGCCCTGGGTGGGTTCGTC
>JAVBXY010000001.1 GCA_030824275.1 Rhodocyclaceae bacterium
GATCAATGATTCCGGGGTGAAAACTGGGCGAAATTCGATGTCATGAAGACGCGAATTTCGCAAACGTGACTTTCGGGACAGAAAATCCCGGAAGGGTGGCTTTGATCAGCGCTTCCTTAGCAGCCGCGCCTACACTCATTGCGGCAACTAACGGGGCCAGTTCTCGATTTTTGGCTTTCCGCGAGGCAAAAAGGAGGCAATCCGTATTGCCTCCTTAACTGTCAATCCATTGGCACGTACAAATTCGTGAAACTCACGCTGCTGTTTCCGTTTAGCAGCCATGAGTTTTTTCCCCTTCATCCTTTTGATAATCGCAACCACGATTTCCCCTCCTGGCATTTCAAAAGTCTTAGCGTTACTTTCATCGTCAAAAGCTCGTCAAGTCCATTTTTATAGCAATTCAAACAGTATATGGAGCTTTGGTGTTGATTTGCGCCGAAAACTGACCCACTAAGCCCGGTAATTTGCATCGAAAATTGACCCACGTATAGAACACACTGCCTGCTCTAAATGAGCAGGAGATTGGAGTGATCGACGTGGCTTTACTGAGCATTATTCGACGCTGGCACCTACGTGACCAGGTCTCATTGAGGGAGATCGCCAAGCGACTCGGCGTCTCTCGGAATACCGTCCGGAAGTACCTCAGAACCGAGACGACGGAACCCAACTATTCGAATCGACGGACGCCAAGCGCCCTGGATTCCTATGCCTTCAAGCTTTCAGCTTGGCTGAAAACCGAGGCCAGCAAACCCCGCAAGCAACGCAGGACCCTGAAGCAGATCCATGCTGACCTGTGCTCGCTTGGGTTCAATGGATCGTATGACCGGGTTGCAGCCTTCGCTAGGCAGTGGAAGGTGGATCAGTTAGACCGGGTCAAGGCTGCGAGCAAAGGAACACCCGGGATTTCAACTTTGAGGGTGGGTCAAATTTCAGTGCAAATCTAGGGTCAGGATTCGGCGCAATTCAACAGTGATGGCGGCTTCCAGTGCTTCCGGTGCATGGTTCAGGGTGAGTGTGCGCTGCATGAGGTTGAAGTCGAGGGCACCGACGCCTGACATCCCAGCCAGCTTGTTGCGGATCAGCGCTTCCTCGGTGGGACAGTCCATCTTGGCAATGGCGAGGGTCGTGCGCATTCCGCCCGGGATAGTCGGTGCCGGGGCTGTTGTGACGACAGGCGGCGCTTTGCAGCCGCAGGCTTTGGAGGTGCATTCACCCATGATTGGTCCTGCTGATAGAGCTAGATCTGGCTCATTGAACACCCTGTAGCGGCTACAGGGTCAAGGCCTTTTGGGGGGAAGGTTTTCAACCAACGACGGTCCGGCTTCTCCATGAGAAGCTGCCTAAAAAACCCCGTAGTCACTCCGGGGTGAATGGGGTATCTTCGTAGACCGCAGAAGGAGGATGTATGCGCATCGGCGAACTCGGCCAGGCCACCGGGGTGGATATCGAGACCATCCGTCACTACGAAAAAATCGGGCTGTTGTCGCCGCCTGCCCGCGAGGCCAACGGCTACCGCAATTACGACGCGGCGCATGTGGAGCGCCTCGCCTTTATCCGCCATTGTCGGGCGCTCGACATGCCTCTGGCCGAGGTGAAGCGCCTGCTGGACTTCGTGGCGCACCCCGAGGCGGATTGCGGGGATATCAATCGGCTGATCGAAGAGCAACTGGGCCGGGTTCGGGAGCGACTGAGCAGCATGCAGGCCCTGGAAAAGCAACTGGTGGCGTTACGGGCTCGATGCGGCGAAAACCACACGGCCCGGGAGTGCGGCATCCTGCATGAACTGGTCGCGGCTTCCCATGAACCCGAAGGCAGGCAACGCTGATCGTCTTGGCTTTCCTTCGGCAGCGGCAATCAGCCTGCTCCGCCCAGGGCTTAGGCGGCGCCGGCCTACGCCTGAGTGAACATCAGACTGACCGGCAACCTCTCGTTGCTTGGCGGTCCATCAGCTTCTCCGCGTTGATCGCCCACCGGCTCTATTGACGAAAACGCCATTTCGCCATAAACTTCGCCATAATCAACACCGAACGACGGCAGGTATTTTGTGGCAGAAAAAAAGCCGACAGGCGAGATGGATGATATTGAAAACGACCTCGCCAATTTGGCGCGCCTCGCCGCCGCCGAGTCGAACGAGGATGCCCGGCTGCTGCTCGCCCGCCTGGTGCGCAAGTACCGGCAGCAGCGCCCCGAACTGGCCGCCCGCCTTGACCAATCCCTGAAAGCCTCCCAAACCCGCTCCGCCGGCAATGCGGTGCTGCGCCGCGGTGCGCCGGTGGTGGAGCCGAATGAGGCACCGCTGCCCGTCGACGGCGATTCCCGCCTGGCGCTGATCCGTGTCTTCGATGACCGCGAAGGGCTGGCGCCCCCCATCCTTCCCGGGAGCGTCCACGACGCCATCGGGGCCATCATCCGCGAGCGCCAGGAACGGGAGCGGCTGGCGGCGCGCGGCATCAGCCCGACCCGCTCGGCCATCCTGGTCGGGCCGCCCGGTGTCGGCAAGACCCTCTCGGCCCGCTGGATCGCCAGTGCCCTGGGCAAACCCCTGTGGGTGCTCGACCTGACGGCGGTGATGAGCAGCCTGCTCGGCAAGACCGGCAACAACCTGCGGGCGGCCTTGGATCACGCCAAGAAGCACGCGGCCGTCCTGTTGCTCGATGAAATCGACGCCATCGCCAAGCGGCGTAGCGACGAGTCCGACATCGGCGAACTGAAGCGCCTGGTCACCGTGATGCTGCAGGAAGTCGATCAGTGGCCGGACAGCGGGCTGCTGCTGGCGGCGACCAATCACCCGGAACTGGTCGATCCGGCGCTGTGGCGCCGTTTCGATCTGGTGCTCAAGTTCGATGCGCCGGATGCCGCGGCAATCTCGGTGGCGATCAGCCGCTTCCTGGGCGATGACCGGAAGCTGTTCGAGTCGTGGATCAACGTGCTGGCCGCCGGCCTGCAGGGGCAGTCGCTGTCGGACGTGGAACGCAGCATCAATACCTTGCGCCGCGGCCATGCCCTGCAGACGGCGCCGATCGAGAAACTGATCAGCAGCGCCATCGGCCAGCGCCAGGAAGCCCTGAGCAAGATGGAGCGCTTGAACCTCGCCATCGAACTGGCCAAGACCGGCCAGCACACCCATATGCAAATCAGCCAGATGACGGGTGTCGCCCGCGACACCATCCGCAAACATGCGGGGCCGTCGCCCCGCAAAGGAAGGGGGCTCAAGTAAATGTCCACGCGATACCTGATCGGCCGCGCCGAACTGCTGACCTATCCCATTGAGGCCCCCAAGAAGAAGCCCAGTGACAAGGCGCATCCCTATACCCTGAGCGAGGCGAAGCGGACCATCGTTCCCGAGATCGAGGCGGCCAACAGACTCTTCGAGGCCCTGCCGCCCAAGGCTTGCGCAGACGACCTGGTGGTGGCCCGTCTGGTATTGCACCCGGCCTACCTGGCCAAATCCTTTTTCCCGAAACTGCTGCTCGATCAGGTCGGCCTGGCCTCGCTGGGCTCGCGTACCCGCCGCATCCGGCCGCGCCGGCAGACCCAGAAGAAGGCACCGCCCGAAGCCGAGACCACGGAACTTTTCGTCGCCGGCACCCGATCCGCATTGCAGAACTTCCCGGTCTTTGCCCGGAGCCTGCATGAGCAATTGCCGGTCGCCGAACAATTCGCCCGTATCGAGACCTTCGCCGCCATGACCCCGACGGATCGCCTGCATCTGGCGGGCGCCACTGTCGGGCAGGTCTTCGAGGTCGGCTTGCACCTGCCGCCGGAAGGGGATGCCGCCGATGTCCGCGCCTGGTTTGCCGATTACGCCAGGGATTGCGGATTCACGGTGAATGGCGAATTCGAATTCGAGGCCGGACGCCTGCTCTTTGTCGCGGTCGAGGGCGATGCCACCGGCCTGGAACGCCTCGCCCAGTTCACGCTGACCCGCGTGGTCCGGCCGATGCCGCACCTGCGCGCCGCCCGTCCGGTGACCCGCAGCATGCCCCTTGCCGTATCATTTGCCCTGCCCAGCGGCGAGCCCCTCTCCCGCGAGCCCAAGGTGGCGGTGCTCGATGGCGGGTTGCCGGCAGAACACGTGCTCGACCGCTATGTCCGGCGCTACTTCCTGGCCGACGAGGATGCCAGCGACGTGGCCGATTTCAACGAACACGGATTGGGCGTGACCTCGGCCCTGCTGTTCGGGCCGATCGAGCCGGAAGCGACGGCGGAGCGCCCTTATGCGCCGGTCGATCACCATCGGGTGCTCGACGCCAAGATCGACGGGGAAGACCCGTACGAGTTGTATCGCACGCTCGGCCATGTCGAAACCGTCTTGCTCTCGCGCCAGTACCAGTTCATCAACCTCAGCCTGGGACCGGACTTGCCGGTCGAGGACCAGGATGTCCATGCCTGGACGGCGGTCATCGACAGCATCCTGAGCGACGGCGAAACCCTGATGACCGTCGCCGTCGGCAACAACGGGGAACGCGATGCCGCCCTGGGTCTCAACCGTATCCAGGTGCCGTCCGACAGCGTGAACGCCTTGTCCGTGGGCGCCGCCGATCGGAGCGGCGATGACTGGAAGCGGGCGAGCTACAGCGCCACCGGCCCCGGCCGGAGCCCGGGACGGAGGAAGCCCGATGTGGTGGCCTTCGGCGGCGCGCCCAAAGACTACTTCCATGTCGCCGCCCCCGGCAGCCGGCCGAACTTGGCCGCGACGCTGGGGACCAGTTTTGCGGCGCCGCTCGCCTTGCGTTCGGCAGTCGGCATCCGCGCCATCCTCGGTGACCCCGTGCATCCGCTGACCATCAAGACCCTCCTGATCCACGGCTGTGAGAGCAAGGACGAACACGATGCCCATCACGTCGGCTGGGGTCGCGTGCCGGCCGACATCAACCGGTTGATCACCTGCGAGGACGGGGAAGCCCGGATCATCTACCAGGGCGAATTGCGCCCCGGCAAGTTCCTGCGGGCGCCCATCCCCTTGCCGGCCTTCCAACTGGAAGGCAAGGTACGCTTGCGGGCGACCTTCTGCTACGCGAGCCCGGTCGACCCGCAGGACGCCGGCGCCTACACGAAAGCGGGCCTGGGCATCACCTTCCGGCCCAACAGCAGCAAGCGCAAGGCCGGTGCCGCCAACGCCTCGTCGGTGAGCTTCTTCCCGTCGGCCGACTTCCGGACCGAGGCCGAACTGCGGGCGGATTTGGGCAAATGGGAAACGGTCCTGCATGCCGAGCACAGCTACTACGGCAGCAGCCTGCTCGAACCGGTATTCGACGTGCATTACAACGCCCGGGAAGCCGGCGGCCTCGCATCGTCCGGCGCCCCGGCCATCCGCTACGCGCTCGTGGTGACCGTGCATGCGCCAAAGCACGCCCAGTTGCATCAGGACATCCTCAAGGCCCATGCCGTCCTGCAGGCGCTCGAACCGCAGGTCTCGCTGCCGCTGCGTGCTCAAATCTAGCCCCCGGCCAGGACAGCGATGAGCCGGATCGATCTCTACCTCGATGCCGCCGAGCGCGCCAACACCCGGCGCAGCTATGCGTCGGCGATCCGGCATTTCGAGGTGGAATGGGGCGGATTGTTGCCGGCAACGATCGATTCGATTGCCCGTTATCTCTCCGACCATGCCGAATCCCTGTCCCTCAATACGCTGAAACACCGCCTGGCGGCGCTGTCGCGCTGGCACCAGGACCACGGCTTTGCCGACCCGACCAAGGCCGCCAAGATCCGGCAATTGCTCAAGGGTATCCGGACCCTGCATCCCGCCCAGGAAAAACGGGCCAAGCCCCTGGAACTGGACATCCTGCAAAGCGTCTGCGACTGGCTGGCCGGTGCCACGACTGCGGCGGCTGCCCGCGGGGATGCGGCCGCGGTGCTGCGGCATACCCGCGACCGGGCGCTGGTATTGCTGGGTTTCTGGCGGGGCTTTCGCTCCGACGAACTCTCCAACCTGCGCATCGAATTCATCGAGATCAAGCCGGGCGAGGGATTGACCTGTTATTTGCCACGCAGCAAGGGCGATCGGCAACTGGAAGGCCGGCGCTTTTCCTGCCCGGCACTGTCCCGGCTGTGCCCGGTGGAAGCGATCGAGGACTGGCTGGCCGTCTCCCAATTGAAGGAGGGGCCGCTCTTTCGCAAGATCGATCGCTGGGGCCATCTTTCCGATGCCGGGTTGATTCCGGGAAGCATCATTTCCATGCTTCGCCAGTTGCTCACCCAGGCCGGCGTCGACGATGCCGACGCCTTCAGCAGCCACTCGCTACGCCGCGGCTTTGCCCATTGGGCACGCCAGAGCGGGTGGGACCTCCGGGAACTGATGACCTACGTCGGCTGGCGCGACGTCAAGGCCGCCATGCGCTACCTGGAAGGCGCCGACGTGGGCCTTAAGGAACGCTTCGAGCAGGGCTTGGATCAGGCCTTGCCGGCCTCGGTGGCATCGCCACGCAAACCAGCGCCGAAACTGCCCGACCTCCCCGAAGTCCCATTGGCCGCCATCGAGGTTTCACTCCAGGTGTCCGCGTTCAACGGCAGCAAGCGCGGCCAGGCCCGGGCGCTACGCGAGATGACGGAAAGCTGTCTGGCCCGCTTTCAGGCGCAGCCGATCGATAGCGACCGCACTCGTTATCGGATCGCTGTCCCCCATCCATCGCCCGATGTTCTCGACGATCACCTCTATGCCTTGCTCGACGAACTCCACCAGATCGCCGATGCCCGTGCGTGTTTCCTGGAGGCGGTGTGCCGCGACCCGGAAAGCGGCAAGCACTGGGATTGATCCGGCATGACCCAGCTTCATGAGACTGCATACCCCCGCCTGAAAGCAGAGCCCACCGCCCAGGATCTCGAAGAGGTCTATACCCTGACGCCGGATGAAGTCGCCTTCATTGACCGGGCAACCAAGCGACCGACGGCTCGCACGGCAGCATTTCTCTATCTGAAGCTCTTCCAGCGGCTGGGTTTTTTCATCCGGTTGAAGGACGTGCCGGAAGTGATCCGCCGGCACCTCGTGGCCCAAACGGGATTCGCGCGTCCGCCCAAACTGGCAGAACTGTTGCAGTTCGACCGGACTGCCGGACGGGAACGCCTCGTCGAATCATTGCGCCGCTATTTGAATGTCCGGCCCCTGGACGACCCGGGCCGGGCCTGGCTGAGGCATGTCGCGGAAACAGCCGCCGATAGCCGCCACGTGGTCGCCGACATTATCAACGTGATGCTCGAAGAGTTGGTCCATCACCGCTACGAGCTACCCGGCTTTTCCACGCTCGACCGGTTGGCCATCCAGGCGCGCGAGAAGATCCACGAAACCCATTTCGCCAGCATCGCCAACCAGCTTGACGCCAACCTCAAAACCTTGATCGACAGCCTGTTCAAGGTGAAATCGGGCGACACCGGCAGTACCTGGAACCTGCTCAAGCGGGAACCCAAGAAACCGACCAACAAGGAAACCCGCTCCTACCTGCAGCATATCCGGCGGCTGCAATTGCTGGTCGAACAATTGCCCCGGCCGGAGATTCCGGTCCCCAAGCTCAAGCAATACCGCTATATCGCCCGTTCGCTGGATGCCAGCGAGATGGCTGAACTGAAGCCGCAGAAGCGGTACGCCCTGGCCGTCATCTACATCCGCGCCCAGTTCGCCCAGACCCTCGACGATGCGGCCGATCTCTTCGTCCGCATGCTCCAGAATCTGGACAATCAGGCGCGCAACAAATTGAACGAGTATCAGCAGGACCACCTGCAGCGCACGGATCGCCTGATCGGGCAGTTAAAGGAAATGTTGCTGGCCTACCGGATCGACGGGACGGATCATCAGCGGGTGGAGGCCATCGGCACCAGCCTGATCGCAGAAGTCGACGATCTGCTGGCCATCTGCGACGAACACATGGCCTATGCCGGCCGCAATCACCTGCCGTTCCTCGTCCAGCCCTACAAGGCGGTACGGGCGCAACTGCTGAACTGCATCGAGATCGTCAATCCGCAAAGCACCAGCGAAGACGACACCCTGATCCGGATGATCAAGGCGCTGCAGGCCCTGCGAAGCACCCGGCATGAGGTGGTTCCGCTGTCGCTGGTCGGCTTGAATGCCGACGAAGACTTCCAGTGGCTGTCCGCGGCGTGGCGCAAGCTGGTGATCTCGGAGCGCGCCGACGGGCAGGTCGTTGCCATCCACCGCCGCTACTTCGAGCTGGCGGTCCTGTACGCGATCCGTGACGAACTGAAGTCGGGCGACCTGTTCATCCCGCATGGCGAACGCTACGACGATTACCGGGAACAGTTGGTCAATGACGACACCCTGAAGCGCGAGCTGGCCCAGTATGGCGAGGTCACCGGTGTCGAAACCGATCCGAGGGCCTTCACCCAAGCATTGAAGTCGGTCCTGCTGGAGACGTAAGCGTCCGACCGACACCGTGTTGACGGTCAGAGTTTGATCTTTGCGAGTCGTCGATCGACTTCGGCGATGTCGAAGGCAGCGGGGTCGAAGGTTGAGCCGAACCAGTCGAGCATG
>JAVBXY010000038.1 GCA_030824275.1 Rhodocyclaceae bacterium
CTTGAGCCCACTCAAAGAATGACTTTTCATCAAGGTACGACCAGTACCGGATTGGGGATGTATCAATTTTGATCATCGGAAATTGCTACCCATGGTCATATCGTTTCTGAGGCCCAACGTAGAGCTGAGGGGCGCGCCGCCGGCATTATCGGCGGAGCGTCCCTCTCAAGCGCAGGGTTGGGCGACATTTCAGTCTGAACTGCCATCGCCCCCTCCATCGTGAGACGGTGTTGAATCTGTTGATCCGCCGTCGTGTGAAACGTCATCAGCGGCGCCAGAAGCGGAATGAATGAATACAGCTAGGATGAATGGTTCAAGTAAGGGAATCCAGCCCGGACGACGTTTTCGTTCTTCGGGGCCAAGCATGCTTAGAACGAAAGCTACTCCGACAATGGGCAACAACCAGACCATCGCGAACTGCGCAAGCTTTTGGCCTCGGGTGAAATACGTTGCATTGCGCAGATGCCATGAGGCTACGGCAGCAGAGTAGACGTAGAACAGCACCAGCAGCGCAATGAGCAGCCAAACGAGGTATGGGAGTGCGTGGCTCATGACGCCCAACGTTCAAGGTGACCGGCGCTGCGCGGCTTTATCGCGCAGCGTCCAGAGAGCGAAGCGAACGGGGTCGACCGCAGGGTTGGGCGTCTTACGATTTGCATGATGCGTTGCTACTTTCATTTACTGCGCACCGTAGAACAATGCGCTCGATGGCCGGGCCTGTCCTTAACTCCCAAATCGGCAACCAATGTCCTTCCAGTTGAGCACACACGACATGTTGCCGCACGAGAACGGCATACCTTTCGGACTGCTGTGGGACGTACTTAGCGGAGAAGGAAAACTGTCCCATTTCATTTGTGACCGACTCGGTGAACGCCGAAAGGCACGGTTGTTTGTCGTTCGCGGGTGAGAGAACGAAGCGCATAGATATCCCGTTCACGGGAGAGCTGCCGCGGTGAAGGGTTCCAGTCACGGTTTGCGTGTATGGCGCCGGCGCAGAGCAACCTGCTGTTGCAGCGAGTACGGCTAGGGCTAGGAGCCTCATGTTCTAGACGCCCAACGTAAAAGTGAGCGGACCGGAGGCGGAATCATCGCCGGAGGGTCGCGCTCGACTGCCGGGTTCGGCATACACGCGGCGAGTGGTGGCGGCAATGCACGAAGACCTTTGCGACGTGCTGCGCGAACACGGTAAGGACTCGGCGGAGTATGCGAAACAACTTGACCGAGCAAGCCATATTTTGCGCGGCTCATTGCCAGAACTACTGGCGGGGTTTCTCGACTATTCATCTTCCTCGCCACGGTGATGCACGGTGTCAAACCAATCGAACTGCCCGATAGTTTCAATCGCGGCGGCGAACAGCTTTCTTTCAGTGTCGTCACCGAAGGAGACCTCGCGGGTGAACTTGAAGGAGCAGATACATGCCTTTGAGTCGTAGAAGGCTTCTTCAACAGCGTCAGCAACCCCGGCCAGTGCGGCCTTTTGCGCGAACGACAACAATTCAATCAACTCGCCTGCCTTGGAGTAACGACTGATGAGATTTATCCCGAATGCGGAAACGCTTCCAGGCTCAACCTGGTGTGCTTTTTCATCGAAGTACGAGGTCATGCGATCTCCTTGGTTGTGGGTGCCGAACGTAGAAGTGAGCGGCCTGCGCGGCTTTTCGCGCAGGTCAGCTCGACTGCCGGGTTGGGCGGCGGTGGACAGTGCCTAGAATGGAATGTCTTCATCGCCGGTTGAATCAGGGCGTTGATCGAGAGTGCGTTCGCGGAGCAGCTCCTTTACCTCCGCGACCGACAGGCGCTTGCTCGCAAAAAGCGAACTCGAAGGACGCAAGTACGGCGAGAAGACTTTCATCAATATTGAACGGAAGACTTCGACATCTATTGCTGCTTCTGCGCGAGACCAGCTTCGCGGCGGCGACCCAGGGGCCAACTCAGACTCGACAGAGAACTTGTAGATTGCGTCAAACAACGGATCAATGACTTCTTGTATCTCTTCGCCAAACAGGAATGGTGCTTCAGCCATTGATGAGAGCCAGGAAAAAGCCTCAGTACTAGACAACGAATCACCTGCGCGCACACGATCAAGGACGCCGACCGCGGTTTTGTAGATCGCAAGGCGACGGTCATAGACCACCAGCGCTCGCTCATCGAGGCGAAGGCGATATTGCTGATACGCGATGTACGCCATAGTGATCGCGATGAGCGGAGTTAACAGTGCTTGCAGAAGCTCAGTCATAGACGGAAGTTCAAGACGCCCAAACGTAAAGTCTGACGCCTAAAAGATGGAAGGTAACCCATCAAGTAGGCTGTATAAAAAAACAGTAAATGTGCTAATCTGATATTCATCAGTGACTTGGATATTTTTAGTGGGGCCTAAAAAATGAACTCCATACCGGCGCATTCTGAATCAGTGACGGCACCGCGTCTTCTGGATCAAGTACGAGGGAAAATTCGCCTCAAGCACTACAGCCTTCGTACCGAGCAGACTTACGTGAATTGGATTAAACGATTTATTCGGCATTTTGACAAGCGGCATCCCCGTGAGATGGGGGCGGCCGAGATTGAGGCTTTTCTGACCGATCTGGCTGTGCGTGGTCGCGTTGCCGCGTCGACTCAGAATCAGGCCAAAAGCGCGCTGCTGTTCCTGTACAAGGAAGTACTTGAGGTCGATTTGCCATGGCTGGATGGTATTGAAAGCGCGAAGGCACCCAAGCGTTTGCCGGTGGTGCTGACGCGGGACGAGGCGCGGGCAGTTCTGGCGCACTTATCCGGGACGCATTGGTTAATCGCGAGCTTGCTTTATGGCACGGGGCTACGTCTTATGGAGTGCCTGCGCCTTCGAGTGAAGGACGTCGAGTTTTCTCGTGGCGAGATTCTGGTGCGCGATGGCAAGGGCTTCAAGGATCGCATTACCCTGTTGCCGGTCTCGGTGGCGAAGCCGCTGGAGGAGCATCTTTTGAAGGTGCGGGCGCTGCATGAGCGGGATATCGCCGACGGCGGTGGGGAGGTGTTCCTGCCTTATGCGCTTTCCCGCAAGTATCCGGGCGCTGGTCGTGAGTGGGGCTGGCAGTTCGTGTTTCCATCAGGGGGGCTGTCGACCGATCCGCGCGATGGCATGGTGCGCCGTCATCACTTGCAGGATCAGGCTGTACAGCGCGCGATGAAGCAGGCGGTGCGCGATGCCGGCATCGTCAAGCCCGCAACACCGCATACGCTGCGCCATTCCTTTGCCACTCATCTGCTCGAAGGCGGTTATGACATCCGTACGGTACAGGAGCTGCTGGGCCATTCGGACGTCTCCACCACCATGATCTACACCCATGTGCTGAACAAAGGTGGGCGAGGCGTGGTCAGTCCGCTCGACAGAGCGGGCTGAGATGAAGCACTGCTTCATCAACGACGAGCCGGCGAGCTGTGCAAAGCGAGCCGTGGACCGAGGCGTGGTCAGTCCGCTCGACAGGGCGGGCTGATAGCTGCGGGAGGCGCCATGCTCCCCGATTACGCTGAACTCCACTGCCTGTCCAACTTCAGCTTCCTGCGCGGGGCGTCGCACGCGGACGAGCTGGTGGGGCGTGCCGCCGCCTTGGGTTACGGGGCGCTGGCGATCACCGATGAATGCAGTTTTGCTGGCAGCGTGCGGGCGCATCTGGCGGCGAAGGAGCTGGGGCTGCCGCTGATCCACGGCACCGAGTTGCGCCTGGCCTGCGGCATGAAGCTGGTGCTGCTGGCCTGCAATCGGGCCGGTTACGGCAATCTGTCGGCGCTGGTGACATTGGGCCGGCGACGGGGGGAGAAGGGGGCTTACCACCTGACGCGGGGCGATCTGGCGGGCTGGAACGGAGCCGGTGTGCCGGACTGTCTTTGCCTCTGGGTCCCGTCGGCCTCGGCGACGGAAGCGGATGCCCGCTGGCTGGCGGCGCATTTTCCCGAACGGGCCTGGATCGCGTTCGAGCGCCATCTGGCGCCGGATGATGGGGAGCGGCTGGCCCGTTTGCGCGCCCTGGGCGCGGCGGCGGGTTTGCCGCTGGTGGCGGCGGGGGACGTGCACATGCATGCCCGCTCGCGGCGGCCCTTGCAGGATGTGCTGACGGCGCTGCGCCTGAATACGATGGTGCAGGCGGCGGGCCATGCGCTGTATGCCAATGGCGAGCGCCATCTGCGTTCGCGCCTCGCCCTGGGGCGGTTGTATCCGCCGGAGCTGCTGGCGCAGACGCTGGTGGTGGCGGCGCGCTGCCGGTTCTCGCTGGACGAGTTGCGCTACGAATACCCGGACGAGATCGTGCCGCCGGGCGAGACGCCGCTGTCCTGGTTGCGCACGCTGACGCTGCGCGGCCTGGCCGGGCGTTATCCGCAGGGCGTGCCGGAGACGGTGGCGGCGCAGGTGGATCACGAGCTGGGCCTGATCGACGAGCTGGAGTACGCGCCGTATTTTCTGACCGTCCATGACATCGTGGCCTGGGCGCGGGAGCGGGAAATTCTTTGTCAGGGACGCGGCTCGGCGGCCAATTCGGCGGTGTGCTACGCGCTGGGCATCACCGGGGTGGACCCGGTGCGGGGCAATTCGCTGTTCGAGCGCTTCGTTTCGAAGGAGCGACGGGAGCCGCCGGACATCGATGTGGATTTCGAGCATCAGCGCCGCGAGGAGGTGATCCAGCACATCTACGACAAATACGGCCGCGAGCGGGCGGCGTTGGCGGCGACGGTAATCTGCTGGCGCAGCCGGGGGGCGCTGCGCGATGCGGGGCGGGCGCTGGGGATTCCTCGCGAGGCCATCGACGCTCTGGCCGGTAACCTGGCCTGGTGGGACAGCCGCGAGGAATGGGCGGCGCGGGTGGCCGAGGTCGGCCTCGATCCGGCCAGCCCGTTGGTGCGTTTGTGGCTGCTGGTGGCAAGGCGGCTGGTGGGATTTCCACGGCATCTGTCGCAGCATGTGGGTGGTTTCGTCATCGCCCGGCATCGGCTGGATCGTCTGGTGCCGGTGGAGAACGCGGCCATGGCCGGTCGCACGGTGATCCAGTGGGACAAGGACGACATCGACGCCCTCGGCCTGATGAAGGTGGATGTGCTGGCCCTTGGCATGTTGACGGCGATCCGCAAGATGCTCGAGTGCGTGTCCTTGCGGCGCGGCAAGCCCTTCGGCATGGGGTCGGTGCCGGCGGAAGATGCGGCCACCTACGCGATGTTGTCGCGGGCAGATGCGGTGGGCGTTTTTCAGGTCGAATCGCGGGCGCAGATGGCGATGTTGCCGCGCCTGCGGCCAAGGGAGTTCTACGATCTGGTGATCGAGGTGGCCATCGTGCGGCCTGGGCCGATCCAGGGCGGCATGGTTCATCCCTACCTGCGGCGGCGGCAGGGGCTGGAGCGGGTGGAATACCCCTCGGCGGCGGTGCAGTCGGTGCTGGAGCGGACCCTGGGTGTGCCGATCTTCCAGGAACAGGCGATGAAGCTGTCCATGGTGGCGGCGGGTTTCACGGCCGGCGAGGCGGACCAGTTGCGCCGCGCCATGGCGGCCTGGAAGCGCAAGGGCGGCCTCGGCCCCTTCCGCGAGAAATTGATCGACGGCATGCGGGCGCGCGGCTACACGGCGGAGTTTGCTGAATCTCTTTACCGCCAGTTGCAGGGCTTCGGCGAGTACGGTTTCCCCGAATCCCATGCCGCCAGTTTTGCCCTGCTGGTGTATGTCTCGGCCTGGCTCAAGTGCCACGAGCCGTCGGCGTTTCTGGTCGGCCTGCTGAATGCGCAGCCCATGGGTTTCTACTCGGCTTCGCAACTGGTGCAGGACGCCCGTCGCCATGGTGTTGAGGTGCTGCCGGTGGATGTGACGGCCAGCGACTGGGAATGCGGCTTGACCGGTGAAGGGCTGGCAGCGGTACGCCTTGGCCTGCGGCAGATCGGCGGCCTCGGCAGCGCGGCGGGCGCGCGCATCGTCGCGGCCCGCGCCGCTGCGCCCTTCACCGACATGGCCGATCTGTCGCGGCGGGCCGGGCTGCATCGCGGCGAGCTGGATGCGCTGGCGGATGCCGATGCGCTGCGCGCCCTGGCCGGCCATCGCCGGCAGGCGGCCTGGGCGGCGGCGGCTGTGCCGATGCAGCGCGATCTGTTCGCCGGCATCGCGCCTCGCGAGGATGAGGTGGTGCTGGCACCACCGCGAGAAGGCGAGGCCATCGTCGCCGATTACCGGCGCCTGGGCCTGACGCTGGGACGGCATCCGCTGGCCTTGCTGCGCTCGCGACTGGCGACGCAGCGTTACGTGACGGCGACGGGCCTGCGCGAGTGCGGCGATGGCGCCTACGCCCGGGTGGCCGGCATCGTCACCTGCCGCCAGCGGCCGGGGACGGCGAACGGGGTGATCTTCGTCACCCTGGAAGACGAAACCGGCTGCGTGAACGTGGTGGTGTTCGATAAATTGGCGTCCCGCCAGCGCCGACTTTTACTCGGCAGCCGCCTGCTCGGCGTCGTTGGCCGCGTACAGGTGCAGGGCGACGGCGATCATGCGGTGGTGCATCTGGTGGCCGGTCGCCTGTTCGATCACGACGACCTGCTGGGCGCGCTGCCGACGGCGAGCCGGGATTTTCATTGAGTATCTGCAATCCACTAGAAAACAAAAAAGCGCCCGAAGGCGCTTGATTGATATGTCTGTGGCGGAGAGGGCCCTGGAGTCCGACAGCAAAGCCCATCGAGCAGCTGGCGATGCTGGCCGGGATGAAGTATCCAGGGCAGCGGCTGGAGTTGATGGCTTTCGTGGCGCTGATTCACTCAAAACCGGCTCAAAACGGTTGAGTTAGACTTGCCATATGGAATACACATTGAGCAAGCATGCACAGGACGCCATTCGGGAGCGGGAAATCCGTCTCGAGTGGGTTTCCGAGGCAATGGCGCATCCCACCATGACCGAGGACGACCCTGACGACCCGGAATTGCGGCATATCTTGCGGCCGATAGCCGATTTCGGCTATCGTGTCTTGCGCGTGATCTTTAATCAGACCAAGAACCCGCCCCATGTCGTCACGGTCTACTTTGATCGCACCATGAAAGGCAAGCTATGAAAATCGAGTATGACCCGGAAGTCGACGCTCTGTACGTGCGACTGACCGAACACAAAATCATCGAGTCCGAGCAGGTACAGCCGGGCATCATTCTGGACTTCGACGAAGCTGGCAAGGTTGTCGGGGTTGAGGTGCTGGCCGTGAGCAAGCGTTCCAACGATACGGAGCCGCTCAAGATCGCTGCCTGACTTATCCCCAGTTTCTGTGGACAAATGCCCTCGCGAGAGGGCATTTTCTTTGGTGGATCTGGGATGCATCGGGACTGGTCAAATTTTAGTCGCTTGAAGTATCAGCAGCACTTCCGTTTTGCTTTCCGTCTTGCCGGATGATCCAAGCCAGTCGGGCAACCAGGACAAGCCTTTGCGATCCTCTGTCCGCTTATCTTCATCGAGGCCGCCGAGCACCAGGACATCATTCGACTTGACGCCCACCGAGGTCGATAGCTCGCGCTTGATCAAGGTCGGGCTGTTGTTCACCCCGTTGGTCGTCGGGATGAAGTTCGATATCTGCCAGCTGGAATCCGGCCTTTCTGAGTAGTTCTTCGACCTGGTGCCTAGTGTCGCCTGCGGAAAGCTGGCAGACATACTCGGCATCGACCGCTGGACAGTCGTTGCTGCTTCTGAGCTGGTGACGGAAAAGAGTGAAGAAAAAAGGGCCTATCTGGCCCCTTTTGTGACGGCGATTGCCGACTTTGTAATGCCCCCGGTTGCTACCAGCGGCGCCCCTAGTGTGGGGTGGCGGAGAGGGAGGGATTCGAACCCTCGTTAGGATATTATCCTAAACACGCTTTCCAGGCGTGCGACTTAAACCGCTCATCCACCTCTCCGCATTGGTCTGCTACTTCAGCAGGGCGCGAATTCTAGCAGAATCAGCCCTCGCTGTGCCGCAAGGAGAGATCGATTGCTCGAACATCCTTGGTCAGGCTGCCGACCGAGATCCGGTTGACCCCGGTTTCGGCGATGGCGCGGACGGTGTCGAGGCGAACGCCGCCCGATGCTTCGAGTTCCGCGCGGCCAGCAGTGAGGCCCACCGCCTGCTGCATCTGGTCGAGATCCATGTTGTCGAGCAGGATCATGGTTGCGCCTGCGTCGAGCGCCTCGGCCAGCTCCTCGAGGGTTTCCACCTCGATCTGGATGAAGACATCGTTGCGACCGATGGCGCGGGCCTGTTGCAGGGCAGCGGTGATGCCGCCGGCGGCCATGATGTGGTTTTCCTTGATCAGGATGCCGTCGTAGAGACCCAGCCGGTGGTTGCTGCCGCCGCCACAAGTGACGGCGTATTTCTGCGCCAGGCGCAGGCCGGGCAGGGTCTTGCGGGTATCGACGATCTTCGCTTTGGTACCGGCCACGGCATCGACGTAGCGACGGGTGGTGGTGGCGACGGCGGAGAGCATTTGCAGGAAATTCAGCGCTGCCCGCTCGGCGGTGAGCAGCGCCCGTGTGTTGGCTTCGATGGCGCAGAGCACTTGGCCGGCGGTGACGCGATCACCGTCGTGGGCGGTCCAGCGGATGCTGGCGCTCGGATCGAGACGGCGGAAGCAGGCATCGAACCATGCGGTGCCGGCGAGCACGGCATCCTCGCGGCTGATGACAGTGCCCTGGGAGCGGCGTGATGCGGGAGTGAGCAAGGCGGTGAGATCGCCGCCACCGATGTCTTCGGCGAGGGCGACGACCACGTTGCGTTCGACTTCTGCGGCGAGCTGGAGCGGAAATTCCATGTTATTTTGGGGACGCGGTTGGGTGGCTGGGTTGGCCTTATGAACTTCGCTGTGTCACAAGTGTTCGCAACGATTCTAGCATCGGGAGATTCACATGCTCGGCGTGTTTTCCGTAAGTCTTGGCGTCCTGCTCGCCTTCGCGCTTGCCGTCCTTGTCATCTATCTTTACCTCAAGGACATCACCCAGAAAAAGCATGCGATCCTGCGCAACTATCCGCTGATCGGACACCTGCGCTACTTCTTTGAACAGCTCGGCGAATACTTCCGGCAATACTTTTTCCTCGGTGATCGCGACGAGCGGCCCTTCAATCGCTCCACCCGCGCCTGGGTCTATCGCATGGCGAAGAACGAGGGCGGCGTGCTCGGCTTCGGTTCCACCTACAACCTGCACGAAGCGGGCGCGCTGCTGTTCGTCAATGCGCCTTTCGCCACGCTGGAAAGCGAACATCAACCGACGCCGCCACTGATCATCGGCGAGGGCTCTTGCGCCAAACCCTTCACCGCGCGCTCGCAGGTGAACATTAGTGGCATGAGCTTTGGCGCCATCTCGAAGCCGGCGGTGCAGGCGCTCTCCCACGGCGCGGCGAAGGCCGGCTGCTGGCTGGATACGGGGGAGGGCGGTCTCTCGCCTTTTCATCTGGAAGGCGGCTGCGACATCATTTTGCAGATCGGCACGGCCAAGTACGGTGTGCGTGACGAGCATGGCCAGCTCTCGGACGCCAAGCTGCGCGAGATGGCGGCCCACGAGACGGTGCGCGCTTTCGAGATCAAGCTGTCGCAGGGGGCCAAGCCGGGCAAGGGCGGGGTGCTGCCCGGCGGCAAGGTGACGCCGGAGATCGCGCGCATTCGCGGCATCCCCGAGGGAATGGATTCGCTTTCGCCGAATCGCCATCCCGAGATCGGCAATATCGATCAGTTGCTCGACATGATCTGCCATGTGCGCGAGGTGACAGGTAAGCCCGTGGGCATCAAGACCGCCATCGGTGGCTGGCAGTTCATGAACCTGCTGACGGATGCCGTTGCCCGGCGCGGGATCGCCGATGCGCCGGACTTCATCGCCGTGGATGGCGGCGAGGGCGGTTCCGGTGCGGCGCCCCAGGCACTGGCCGATCACATGGCGCTGTCCATCGACGAAGCCTTGCCGCGCGTGGTCGATGCGTTGATCGAAGCCGGCCTCAAGGAGCGCGTCAAGGTGATCGCCGCCGGCCAACTGGTGACTTCGGCGCGGGCCGCCTGGGCCCTGTCCTGCGGGGCGGATTTCGTGAATACCGCGCGCGGTTTCATGTTTGCCCTCGGTTGCATCCAGGCCCTGCGCTGCCATACCAACACCTGTCCGACCGGCATCACGACGCACAACGCGCGCCTGCATCGCGGCCTGGTGGTGGAGGAAAAGTTCGAGCGGGTGGCGAACTACTGCCTGAACATGAACCATGAGATCGACATGATTGCCCACAGTTGCGGCCTGCATCACGCCCGCGAGTTCCGTCGCGAGCATGTGCGCATCGTTCAGGCCGACGGCCGCAGCATCGCCCTCAACATGCTGTATCCCTATCCCTTGCAGCGCGTCCCTGCTTGAGGTGTTCGCTGAGGGCGATGGAGGCGCTGCTGGCGGCGATCACCGCCATGCCGCCCACCGAGAGCCAGTCCGGCAGGTGATCGTAGAACAGCCAGCCGAGCAGGATGGCCCAGACCAGTTGGGCGTAGATGAAGGGTGAGAGGGTCGAGGCCGGCGCGTGACGGAAGGCGCGGGTCATGAACAGGTGGCCCATGCCGCCATACACGCCCATGGAACAGATGACCAGCGCCTGCCAGGCATCGGGCGTCGGGCCACTCCAATACAGCGGCGCCGCCAGCGTCATGGTCACGGTGCCGATCAGCGCGGTGTAGAACAGCATGGTCAGGGTGTTTTCGCTGCTCGACAACTGCCGCGTCTGGATCTGGTAGATCGCATAGCAGGCGGCGGCCAGCGACATGATGATGATGCCCTTGGTCGACAGGGCGCCGCCCGGACGGGCGATCAGCAAGGCGCCGGCAAAGCCGGCGATGACGGCGATCCAGCGGCCGGCGGTGATCTTTTCCTTGAGCAGCCAGGAGGCGAGGATGACCACCGCCAGTGGCGTGACGAAGAGGAAGGCGGTGGCCTCGGCCAGCGGCATGATGGCGAAGCCGGCCATGGCGAAGACCGTGGTGGCCACCAGCATCAGCGCGCGCAGCGAGAGGGCGACGGGCTTTTGCGTGGCGATCAGCTTCGCCCGCATCGATGGTGCGAGGACGATCATCATCAGCAGGAAGTGCACCGTATAGCGCGCCCAGGCCAGCATGGGCACCGGCCAGGTTTGCGACAGGTATTTGGCGGTGGCGTCGAGCAGGGCGAAGCACATGGCTGCGCCCAGCATCAGCAGGATGCCGATGAACGGGTGTTGCTCGTGGCGCTGCTCAGTCATCCAGCGTCCAGCGGTTCAGCAGTGTCCTTGCGGTGGGGATCAGTTCGCTGGCGGAGAGCCCGATGGGGCCGTGCCCCTGAGTCGCCAGTGCGTCGGCGGCGGCGCCGTGCAGATGCACCGCCGCGCAAAGGGCTTCCCACGCCGGCCAGCCCTGGGCCAGCAGGGCACCGGTCATGCCGGCCAGCACGTCGCCGGTGCCGCCGGAAGCAAGGCCCGGATTGCCCGTGGTGTTGATGCGCCAGTGGCCGTCGGGATGGGCGAGCACCGTGCCGCAGCCTTTGAGGGCGACGACGGCCTTGAACTGTTGCGCCAGTCGCAGGGCGGCGGCGACGCGATCAGCCTGAACTTCGTCAACCGTGGTGGTGAGCAGACGGGCGGCTTCCGCCGGATGCGGTGTGATCACGCTGGGCTGCGCGCGGCGCGCGACATGGGTGGCGACCACCGGGTGCCGTGCCATCAGGTTCAGTGCATCGGCATCGAGCAACAGCGAAAAGTCGGCGCTGGTGACACGGCGAAGCAGGGTCAGGGCGGCATCGGACTGACCGAGGCCGGGACCGATGACGACAGTGGTGGCCTGGTCCAGAGCATCGTCGGCGGCGCGCAGCATCAATTCTGCTTGCAGTGGATCGACGGCGATGCGCTCCAGCAGGCCGGCGAACACGCGACCAGCGCCCAGATGCAGGGCGGCGCGGGCGGCGAGCAGGGCGGCGCCCGTCATGCCGGCTGAGCCGCCGATCACGGCGAGGGAACCGAAGCTGCCCTTGTGGCTGTTCCTGGGTCTTGGCCTCAGCCAGGCGGAAAATTCGTGGCGGTCGAGCAGGGCGCCGGCGGCTTGCGGCGGCGGCAGGCCCAGGTCGTGGATGCTGATCTCGCCGCAATGGTCCGGTCCAGCGAGGGTGTAGAGCCCCGGCTTGCCAGCGATGAACGTCGCGGTGTGAGTTGCGCGTACACAGGCGCCCGCATCGCCGCCGAGGACGCGTCCGCTGTCGGCATCGAGGCCGCTGGGCACGTCGAGCGCGAGCACGGGGCCGGCGAAGGCGTTGATGCGCGCGATGAGTGTCGCGTAATCGCCGCTGATCGGTCGCGCCAGGCCGATGCCGAAGAGTCCATCCACGACGAGAGCGTAGTCGCCTGGGGGGACCGCCAATCCGTCCGCGATGACGACGCGGATGCCCGCCTCGCGCAGCACGCGGGCCATGACTCGGGCATCGCTGCCGTTGTTGCCGGGGCCCGCGAATATCAGCACGGGCGCGCGGCGCTTGCCGAGCAGGTCAAGGGCGACACGAGCAGCGGCGGTGCCGGCCCGCTCCATGAGCGGCAGCGCGGCGTGGCGGGTTTCGATCTCGCGCAGTTCGGCGCTGTGCAACAGGGGCTTGGTCATCGCTTCATTGTAAAGGCGATTCATGATGGGGCAGATACGGCGCGGATTCAGACAGGCAGCGCCAGCGGCGCGGGTATCGGCGAGACACCCTGCGCCGCCGCTGCCTTGTCCTGGGCGCGCAACGCGGCCTGATAGCCGGAGCCTTGTTGCAGGCGTCGCCAGTAGTCACGCACCGCTGGCGGGAACTGGGCTTCGAGGCCCAGCAGGTCGGCCAGCATCAGGGCATAGCCGACGGAGACATCAGCGGCGGTGAAGCGGCCGGCGCATAGGTATTCACGGCCGCCCAGCGCCGTGTCGATGCCGCGCAGGCGGGCGAGGAACCAGCGCGTGTAGTCGGTGACCACCTGCGGCTGCTTGCGCTCGTCCGGTTCGAAACGGCCATAGCGCAGGATCAGGGTCTGCGGAAAGGTCAGCGTCGCCTCGCCGAAATGCAGCCAGTTGAGCCAGAGGCCGAAGTCACTCTCGGTCGGCGTTACCGCCAGGGGCGTGGGTCCGTAGCGGGTCACCAGATATTCGCAGATGGCCGCCGACTCGGTCATCCGCGTGTCACCGTCGAAGAAGGCCGGTACGGTACCGAGAGGGTTGATTTCCAGATATTCGCGAGCGAGGGCGCGGGGTGGAAAGGGATGCACATGCAACTCGTAGGGGAGACCGAGTTCCTCCATCACCCACAGGGGGCGGAAGGATCGGGCACTGATACAGTGATGGAGCGTGAGCATGACAGTATGGTGGCGGAGAAAAATTCAGGACGCCATTTTAGGCGCCGGGCGCCCCTAGAATGCGGGAATGAATTCCTCGTTCCGCGCTGGAGCCCGCGAAGGCTTCAAGGTCTTTCTGCCCCTTTCCGTCGGCCTGATCCCCTGGGCCGTGGTGACCGGCATGGCCATGATCAGTACCGGCTTCACGCCGGTGCAGGCCATGGGCATGAATGTCATCGTCTTTGCCGGTACGGCCCAGCTCGGCACGCTGCCGCTGATCGCCATCGGCGCGCCGCTATGGCTGATCGTGGTCACGGCCCTGGCGCTGAACCTGCGCTTCATCATTTTCAGTGCCGCCATCGCCCAGGGCTTTCGCGGCATCGGTGCGTCGATGCGCTGGCTGTCCGGCCACCTGCTCACCGATGGTGTCTTCGCCTGTTGTCTGGAGAAGATGATGAAGGTCGAGGACCCGAAATGGCGGCTCGGTTACTACTTGGCCCCATCGATCTGGTCCTGGCTGTTGTGGCAGGTCTTCGCACTGATCGGCGTGCTGGCGGCAGGCTCGATTCCCCGGCACTGGTCACTGGAGTTCATGGCCAGCATCGCCCTGCTGGTCTTGCTGATTCCGATGGCGAAGCAGCGACCGATGCTGGTGGCGGCTGCCGCCAGCGGGGCGACGGCGGTGATGTTGCGCGGCATGCCCTTGCGGTTGGGCCTGATCGTCGCCATCGTCGTCGGCATCGGCGCCGGATTTGCCGCCGAACACTGGCACGCGAAGGGAAAAACAGCATGAGTGCCGAGCTGCTGCTGTGGCTGACCTTCATTCTCGCCGGCCTCGCCACCACGCTGCCGCGTGCGAGCTTCATCATTCTCGGTAGCCGGGTGCGGCTGCCCTCCGTGGTCCAGCGCGCCTTGCGCTATGCGCCGGCGGCGGCGCTGGCGGCCATCGTGGTGCCCGACGTACTGGTGGTGTCCGGTGGCTTCGCGCCCTTAAACCCAAAGCTTGCCGGCGTCGCCGCCGCGATTGCCGCCGTGCTGCTGTCGCGCAATCCGTGGCTGCCCTTCATTGCCGGCATGGCGGTATTGCACGGGGTGCGTGCATTGGCTGGCGGCTAAGCGAAAAGTCGGCGCTGGTGGGACGGGGACGCCGTCAGGCCGGAGGTGGCCCGCAGAGGCTACGGCGAGTCGGCCGTGCCTGCTTCAACGTCACCCTCTGGGGCCTTGATCGGAAGCCAGATGGTGAAGGTCGTACCTTTGCCCAGTTCGCTTTGCACCTCGATGTGGCCCTGGTGTTTTTGCACGATGCTGTAGGCCAGCGAGAGACCAAGGCCGGTGCCCTTGCCGACCGGCTTGGTGGTAAAGAATGGCTCGAAGAGGCGCGACAGATGTTCAGGGGCGATGCCGCTGCCGGTATCGGATATGGCCACGAAAACCTCCTCGTCCCGACGGCCGGTACGCAGGGTGATCTCGCCCTTCTCGGGGATGGCGTGCGCGGCATTCACCAGCAGGTTCATGAACACCTGGTTGAGCTGGGACGGCACGCACCAGATCGGCGGCAGTTCGCCATAGTCCTTATTCACCGTGCATTTGTACTTGAGCTCGTTCCAGACGATGTTCAGCGTCGAGTCCAGGCCCTGGTGCAGGTCGGCCCATTGTTGGATGGCTTCGCCTGCGCGGGAAAAATCCTTGAGGTCGTGCACGATCTTGGCGACGCGGGACAGGCCGTCCTTCGACTCGGCCATGAGCTGCACGATGTCGGTCTTGATATAGGCGAAATCCTTCTGCTGCTTGAGTGCGCGGACGGCATCGAGTTGCGAGCAGTCGATGCAGGGCCCGGACTCGACGGCCTCATAGGCATCGGTGATGGCGAAGATGTCATCCAGATAGTCGTCCAGCGTGCCCAGGTTGGAGGAGACGAAGCCAATCGGGTTGTTGAGTTCGTGGGCGACACCAGCGGCGAGCTGGCCGATGGAGGCCATTTTCTCCGACTGCAATAGTTGGCTCTGCGCTTCCGCCAGCTTGGCATTCAGGGCCTTGGCTTCGGCGAGGGCCTGTTGCAGCGCCTCTTCGGCGCGCTTGCGGCTGTCGATGTCGCGCACCACGGCCAGCACCTGCTGGCTGCCGCCGATTTGCACCGCCTGGAGATTCACCGCGACCCAGAAGATGCGTCCCGTACTGTCGCGCGCCTGCCATTCGAAGGCCTGCCAGCCATGTTCCAGTGTGAGTTGGATGTACTTCTGAGCCACGTCCAGAGTGTAGGGGGCGACGTTGGCACTGATGCGGGACACATCGAGCTTGAGCAGCTGCTCGCGGGTATAGCCATACATCTGGCAGGCGCTGGCATTGACGTCGAGAACGTGGCCTGTGGCGGCATCATGTACGAAGATGGCGTCGTTGATCGTGTCGTAGATGGTGCGGAACTTCTCTTCGCTCTCGGCCAGGGCTGCGGCGATGCGTCGGCGGTCGGTAATGTCCTCCTTGACCGCCAGATAGTGTGTCACCTCACCGGCGGGCTGGCGGATCGGTGTGATGCTGGCCAGTTCCAGATATTCGGTGCCGTCCTTGCGCCGGTTGTACAACTCGCCGCGCCATGCCTTGCCCTCTGACAGATTGGCCCACATCTCGGCATAACTGGCCTTGGGCGTGCGGCCCGATTGCAGGATGCGCGGGTTCTGGCCGAGGATCTCCTCGCGAGGGTAGCCAGTGGCCTGGACGAAGGCCTCATTGACATACACGATCTCGGCGTTGAGATTGGTGATGACGATGCTGACCGGACTCTGTTCGGCGGCCAGCGACAGCTTCCGCAATTCGTCCTCGGCCTTCTTGCGTTCGGTGATGTCGCGGGAGACGCCTTGCAGATGGGTGATTCGGCCCGATTCGTCGGTAATCAGCGTTGCCACCACTTCGGTCTGGATGCTCGTGCCGTCCCTGCGATTCTGGGTGACTTCGTAGTGCCGCGTGCGGAGAGACATGTCACCAGCGGTGTATGCCGCCACCCATTTCGGCAGTTCATCGACGACCATCTGGTAGGACTCTGGCGTCAACACGTCCTGCATGGTCTGTTGCAGCGCTTCGGCGACAGAGTAGCCGCGCAGTTGTTCGACGGATGGACTGACATAGGTGAAGCGCTGTGTGTTCAGCTCATAGAGCCAGACCATGTCGCTGCCGCTTTCGGCGAGCATGCGATAGTGAGCCTCTCGGGCGCTGGCGTGCAGGGCGGCAACGAAGATTCGGGCCAGCGCCAGCAGTACCACCAGCAGTATCAGGGCGGAGACGCAGATCCAGAGGAAGCTGTTGCGAGCGTCGAGGTAGATTTCGCTGTCGTCCATTTTTGCGACCAACAGCCAGTCCGTCTCGGGAACCTGGAGCGCGACCCCCAGTGCCCGCTCGTGGCGGTAGTCCACGCCGGAGAGCACTTCGCCCTCGCCGAGCAAGGCTCGGCTGGCGATGAGTTCGGCGTCGTCGATGGGCCGCCGCAGACTCAAAGGAGGTGCCGGCGTATGGCGCAATGGATTGAGAAACACCACTTCATTGCCTTCGCGCCGCGCCAGGAGGCTTTCCGCAGTCGTGCTGGGAACGGGCCAACGACGGATCATCGGGTACAGCTCAAGCGTTGGGTCGAGCTGAAACAATGCATAGCCGATTACGGTTTCGTTCCCCTCCTGACCGGCGATCAACGGCGCGAGGATGTCGAGCGTGATATCGCTTGCCGTGCTCCCCGTGCGATGGAAGTCCACCAAGGCTGCCCGGCGTGTTTCCATTACACGACGCGCGGTTTCCAGGTGTCGCGTGTCGAGCGGCGGATGGGGGGCCTCGCCGCCCAGCACGGCTTGCCCGGTGAGGTCGAACAGCCAGAAGGAAATGATCTCCGGCATTGCATCGCGCAGATGGCGCCCCCGATCTTGCAAGGCTTGCTTGGCAGCCTTGGCGTCGCGCCCCTCAAGCAGGCGGATGAGGTTTCGGGCCATGTGGCCGTCGTGCGGCTGGCTGAGCACTACCAGATGAGCACGCAGCCAGCGCTGGATTTCCTGGGACTTGAGCGCCGCTACCGATTGCAACTGTTGCTCGGCCATGTTGTGCGCATGGTCATAGAGAAACACATGAACGCGATACAGACCCGTGAGCAGGAGGATGATCACACCGACAGCGATGGCAAGCCACTGCCGGTTTGTTGGCGCGAATGTGTTGTCACGCTCGAACATCAGGTTTTGCTTTCTCGCGGAAGCGTCATTCGGCATTGATTGGAAAATTCGTGAGCGGCACGCAGACGAGGAGCCGATGAAACGGTGCGCGAGACGGTGACAGCGAACTCAATTCAGATTAGCACACCCATATGTCCTTGGTGATACTAATCAATGCCATTGTGGCAATTAGACCGGCGTGCGTTGTACCACCCGGTTGCGGCCGCCCTGCTTGGCCTCGTACATCTGATGGTCGGCGCTGGCCAGCAGCATGTCGAGGCTCTGTCCGTCGGCGGGATAAGAGGCCAGACCGATGCTGACCGTGGTCTTGACCAATTGGCCGTCGAAGACCAGGGGATTGCCTTCCACTGCCGCACGGATGCGTTCCGCCACATCGAGGGCACCAGCGGCCGGGGTTTCCGGCAGCAGCACGACGAATTCGTCGCCGCCGTGGCGGGCGAGGATGTCGGTATGCCGCAACTGCGCCTGGATGCTTTTCACCAGCGCCACCAGCAGGCGATCCCCGGCCTTGTGGCCATGCTTGTCGTTTACCTGCTTGAGGTTGTCGCAATCGATGGCGAGCAGGCTCATGGCGCGCTGGTAGCGCACCGCCTGGCCGAACAGGCGGTCGGCGACGATGGCAAAACCCCGCCGGTTGAGGGCTTCCGTCAGTTCGTCGGTTTCCGACATGAGCTTGACCTTGTTCAGGCCATAACGGATGTCCGAAGCGAACATGGTGGTGATGTAGGCCACCAGGACGAATGGCGCGAACTGGGTGAACAGGCCGCCAGCGTATTTCAGCGATAGCAACTCATGAATCGTGGAATGGCTGCCGAGGAAAACGAAACAGGTGGCGATCAGCCCCAGCTCCAGCAGCGTGGTGAGTTTGCCCAGGGCCAGGGCGGAGGTGATGATCACCAGCAGGTAGGAATTGAGCAGCGGGCTTTCGAGGCGCCCCGTGTGCCACAGCGCCCAGGTGATGAAGGCCGTCATGATCCAGGTTTCCACCGCCAGCTTCCAGCGCGACTCGTGGCGGAAGAAGCGGGCATAGCGGAAGCCCATGACGAAGATGGCATAGAGCACCATGGCTGCCGCGACGGCCGGCATGTCCTCGGTCTCGGTGCCGCCGAAAGCGTAGTAGAGCAGGACGAGGATCAGCAGCAGCCATTCGATCTCGGCCACGGAACGGGAGATGCCCCGCAGTTCCTCCTGTTCTATGGATGCCGGGGTTTCCGGCTCCGCCGCTGCTTTCAACATTATTGTTCTGTCCCTCGGATGCCGGCCTCAAGCCGGCCTGGCGAATTGGCATTATGCCTCCTGCGACAGGATTTTAGCGCTATCGATTCAGCATCGAAGGGGATGGCGAGGGGAAGAAAAGTCGGCGTTGGTGATATGAAATGCCCCGTATGGGGTACGGCGAAATGTCCGATGGAGCCGGTGTGGCTAGAGCAAACGCCCCCAGAGCTGCGCCCACCATTCCTTGATCCGCCATGACAGGGGCCGGCGCTTCCATTGCGTTGCGTCGATGGTCTCGGCCGCGGCAAGGTCCGCAGCGAACATCGCCTGCATTTTTTGACCGAACTCGCGCCCGAGGATGACTGCATTGATTTCGTCGTTGTCGAGAAAGCTGCGCCAGTCCAGATTGGAAGAGCCGACGGTGGACCACACGCCGTCGATCACTGCTGTTTTGGAATGCAGCAAGGCGCTATGGCGTTCGTGGATTTTCACTCCGCCATCGAGCAGCTCGGCATAGTGCGATCGCCCGGCCTGAAAGACCAACTCCGAATCGGAGTGGCTCGGCAGCAGCAGCCTCACATCGACACCGCGCCCGGCCGCGTCGATCAATGCTTTCAGCAACTGTCGGTCGGGAACGAAGTAGGCGTTGGTCAGATACACCTGCCGCTCGGCATTGCCGATGGCCGACAGCAGCGTCAGGTAGATCAGGCTGTAAGGGTCGTCGGGCGTGCTGCCGATGGCGCGCACGATGTCATTGCCCTTGGCGCTCAGATCGGGAAGGTAGTTGCGTGGGGCCAGCGGTGCGCCGTGTTGCTTTTCCCAGGTTTGCAGGAAGGACTTCTGGAGTTCGCTGACCACCGGGCCATCGATCTGCACATGGGTATCGCGCCACGCCGGCTTGGCGCCGAGGGCTTTCGTCTTGCGCTTGCCGATCAAGCCGGAGGAGTTGACGCTGCTGATATTGATCCCGCCGAGAAAGGCGGTCTGGCCGTCGACGATGAGCAATTTGCGATGATCGCGATTGTTCAAGCGCCACGGGGCGTTACCGGCGAATGGGCTGACCGGATTGAATTCGAGCACCGCGACGCCCGCCGCTGCCATGCGCTCGAAGAATGCCTTGGGCGTACCGATACCGCCGATGCTGTCGTAGATAAGGTTGACCTGGATGCCGGCCTGTTGCTTCTCCAAAAGTAGATCCACGAACTGGCGGCCGACATCGTCGTCGTCGATGATGTAGGTCTCCAGGTTGATGTGGTCCCGTGCCTGACGGATGGCGGCGAACATGGCCGGATAGGTCGCCGCGCCGTCCTGTAGCAACGTGACCTTGTTGCCCAGAACGAGGGGGCTGCCGACGATGGCCTGTTCCAGCGCGATCTGCTTGTCGAGTATGTCGATGTCACCGGACTTGCGTTTCAGTTCCGCGATGATGGCGGCGCTCCTGCGGACGGAAACCGGGCCGCTGGCATTATCGAAGCGGGCTGCCTGTTCGGCATGTCGGGCAATGACGGCGTCCGCATCCGGCAGGCTGGCGCAACCTGCGATGGCGAACAGGCAGAGCCCGATTGTCGTAGTCGCCCTGAGCAGGGCGATGGAATCAGGTTCGCGCACGCAAGTGCTCCTTGCGCTTCATGTCGAGATACTCGCCCTGGCCCATTTCGTGCAACTGGCGTGGATAGCGCTCGGTGGCGGCAAACCAGTCATGCAGGCGTTTTTCGAGCCGCGCTGCCGGTGGCGATGACAAGGCGCCGAGAAACGCTTCGATGGCAAGGTAGTAGCGCATGGTGTTGCGCTCTGCGAGTCCGCGCAGTCCGTTGATGTTGAGCGGTATGCCGTTGGCCTGCTGGCCGGTAAGGGTGAAGCCCACCTTGTCGCTGCCGATGGTGCCGAGATAGGCCTGCATCGCCAGTCGTCCGGCAAAGCCGTAGGCGTATGAGTAGGTGAAATGGAGAAATGTCTGGCCGCCATTGACCGGGATCGCCTCCAGGCTCACACGATAGTCGTGCGTGCTGAGTGGCCCCTCGGCGGCGGTCAGTACGACCTTCAGGTAGCCGGGCGACGCGGCGGCGACACCATAGATGAATTTCACCGGGTAAGCATCCGCCAAGGCTTGATCATGTTTCTTGCCGATATGGACATTCAATACCGTGAGTTCACCATCCAAGGAAGGGCGGCAGAATTTGGTATTCAAATGCAGCATCAGGATGTCGCACCAGTTGGATGGCCCGCTAAGGGCCTTGCCGGACGTTGCGAATGGAAAGTCGAGCAATGCATAGGCTTCGCCGGTGACGCTGGCCGACGTTTCACTGGACTCCAGGTACAAGGGCTTCTGGAACGGGCTGCGGTCGAGTTTTCCTTGCAGCGCGTGGTATTGGCTGAGCAGAACCACGCTGGCATCGTTCGCATCGGCCCGGCTCAAGGTGGCGCCGATGGTTAGGCTGGCAATCACCAGCAGTCGCAGCAGGGTCTGCATGGTTTGCGACCGCCGGGCCGTCAATCCTTTCTGCTCATCGCAGCGAAGACCAGTATCAGTGCGCCACCGCCGACCAGCAGCCAGCCCAGTAGCGGCGGTAGTGCGACCGTATGGGTCTGCTCGGCGGTCGCCGTGATCGTGCCGAGCTGAAAAACCTGTTCTTTCGTCGTATAGCTGTATTGCTCGTAGCCGAGGATTGCGCCACCAAGGACGATCAGTGCGATACCGATGGCCAGCAGGGGTTTCATTGCGTGCTCCCATGAGACAGCCTGTTCGGCCCGAACCCTGATGTTTACCCCGAGGCGGTGGCGGGTTCTGTGCGGTCTCTCACATAGGCTGCTTGCATCTTCCGCAATGCCATGGACAAAAAAGTCGGCGCTGATGGTACGGCGGCGCTTGGTCCTACAGTACCGATTCAAACAATTCCAGATTCGGCGGACCAAGGTAGATGTCACGAGCCGACTGGCCGGCCTGCATGTGGGCTTTGCGGAAGGCTTCGGATTTTGTCCAGGCCTCGAACACGGCTTCGGATTCCCAGACCGAGTGGGAGGCGAACAGGGTGCATTCCTCGGTGCTGGCACCGCGCAGCAGGTTGAAGCTGACGAAGCCGGGGACTTCGTCGAGGTAGCTGTTGCGTTTGCGCCAATGCTCGACGAAATCGTCTTCCTTGCCGGGGGCGATGCGAAAGCGGTTCATGGCCAGAAACATGGGGTTCTCCGTGGTGTCGACTTGCTGATTGGGTAGAAGGTGCGATTCTTGCGTTGTCGTTCGCCATGATGACATTCGACGACATGGACGACAAACTGGACTTCGGCGCCCTGCCGCCGGAGGTCGATCAACTCCTGCAACGGGGCGTGGCGGCGCATTTCAGCGAGCCGGCGCAGGCCGAGGTGGCTTTTCAAGCGGCCATCGATCTGCGACCGGAAACGCTGCCGGCCCATCGCTGCCTGTTCAAGCATTACAACCGTCGGCGCCAGTTCGACGCGGCCCATGCCACGGTGCTGGTCTGGCTGGCCGAGGCGGCGCGGCAGGCGGGGCTGGAGGCGAACTGGCGGCAATGGATCGTGGCGCCGGGCTATGCCCTGGCGGCGCTCAAGGGTCTGGCCTTCATCCAGTTGCGGCGCGGCGAGACCGCCGAGGCCGCTGCTGCCGTGGAGCGCCTGCTGCGCCTCGATCCGCAGGATGCGGTGGGCGGTTCGGTGGTGGCCGCGCTGTTGGCGGAGATACAGGGAGAGGTGCAAGACGAAGTGAAAGAGACGGCCTGATCAGGCGGCCCGCGCGCTGTCCATGCCGCGAAACACCGAGCAGCGACGGAACACTTCGGTCGAGGGCGGCAGGTTTTTCTGGTGGCAGTACTTGGCCACCAGCTTGGCCAGGCCCTTGATGTCGCGGCCGCTGGCGGCGGGAAAGAGATCGGGCAGGGCGGCCATCAGTTCCGGTTCGAGACATAGTCCGAACTGTTCCGTCATCACCTGCCAGATGCGCAGGCGATCCTCGCGGCCCGGCGGGTAGAAGCGGATCATGGCGATGCAGCGGGAGACGATGGCCTCGTCGATGTCGTCGACGCGGTTGGTGGTGAGGAAAAGCAGGCCGTTGAAATATTCCAGCACGCGCAGGAAAACGCCGACCACGGCGTTCATGGTCATGTCGTCCTCGCGGCGCTTGATGTAGACGTCGGCCTCGTCGATCAGCATCACCGCGCCCCAGCGCTGGGCGCGAGTCAGCACCTCCTTCAACGTGGTTTCCATGGCGGCGACGTTGAGGCCGAGTTGGCCCGAATGCACGCGGTAAAGCGGGCGCTGGATGATCTCGGAATACACCTCTGCGGTCAGCGTCTTGCCGACACCCGCCGGCCCGGCGCAGAGCACCGTGGTGCCGCCGGATTTGCCGGCGACGATGTCGTCCATCAGCACGTCCATTTCGGCGGTGAGGATGTCGATCAGGTCGGTCTGTTCCGGCGGCAGCACCAGCTTGTGCTTGAGTTCCGGACGGTAGGCGTAGGGCGTCATGTCATCCACATGCACCCACAGGTAGTGGTGCAGGTCGAGGTGGAAAACGAGGATGTAGAAATGCACCGGCAGTTCCGTGAACATGCCGCCGGGGATAGCGGCAGCGCTGTCCTCCAGCTCGCTTTCCTCCTTGCCCGAGAGGCGTGAATTGCGCGCGACGCGGCGCAGGTACTTGGCCAGGATGTCGCCGGTGGCGTCCAGCGCCAGCACCCGTTCGCCAAGGATGGCTTCGTCGTTCACCAATCGCGCCGGGCTGCCGCTGCTGGAGAGGACGATGACGTCCTTGCGCGACCAGTCGGTGTCGCGATGGGTGGACGTCGGGTTCTCGGCGAAGTAGCCGACGCCCTGGCCGGAAAACTGGCTGCCGTAGCGGCAGCGCCAGTCGAAATAGCGTTCGGCAGCCTCGTCGTAGCGGGCCAGCGCCGGGATCAGGGCTTCCAGATCCTCGGCAGCGAAGCGGCTGCCTTCGTCACGCAGCGCGTGTTGCAAGGTGGCGATCTGCGCCGCCCGCGCCTGGAGCGCAGGACCGCCGGCGGCATAGCGCTGGCGCAGGAAGTCCAGTTCCTCGTCCCGAAGGTGGCTGAAGGCGATCTCAACCCGGTGGCCGAAACGCAGTTGTTCGCGCAGGGATTCCAGGCGCGGAAAGGCCGTCATCATGGCCTCGATGTGGGGGCGGTCGATCTGTAGCTTCATGGCGGGGGCATGAGCGAGTTGCGTGCCAGGCCCACTTACGCCCACTTACGCCCACTCAGGCCCATGGGTAACGGGACATCGAGGCGAAACGCGTGGCGGCCCGATGAGATGTTTTGTCAGCATTGCGACAAAGCCCGCTGTTAGAGTTCGGGGCCTGAAAGTATTGCCTACGCCAACGCGGCGCGCCATGAATCCCCCGATGAAGAAGCCCGATCATTGGATGGTCCGGATGAACTATCGGAACCGGACCGTCTGCTTCGCCCTGTTGTTCGCAACCCTGGGGGCGCACATGGTCCATCGCGGCTTCGGGCCATTGGCTTGGGGGCTGCTGGCCCTCCAGTTCCTCGTCTATCCGCATCTGCTCTACTGGCACGCCCATCGCTCGGCGGATCAGCGCCGTGCCGAACTGATCAACATGGTGCTCGATGTCGTGGTTTTTGGCATATGGGCGGCGGCGATGGAGTTCGCGTTGTGGATCACCTTCATCCTGTGCGTCGGCGCCACCGTCAATCTCACCGCCTTTCGCGGACCCAAGGGATTTTTTCAGGCGCTGGGGATCATGGCCCTCGGTGCGGCGGCTCATGTCGCCGCGATGGGCCTGCATGTGTCACCGGCCACCGACTGGCCGACTACCCTGCTGAGCATCCTCAGCGTTTCGTATTTCCAGTTGGTGGTGGCCAGCGGCGCCCATTCCCGTGCCATCCAGTTGCACAAGGCCCGCGACAATCTGCGCGCCAGCGAGCAGGCCCTGCAGGCGGCGAACGGCACCCTGACGCGGCAGCTCGAGGAGATCAACGTCCTGCAGGTGAAGCTCAGCGAGCAGGCCAACCGCGATCCGTTGACCGGTCTTTACAACCGTCGCTATCTGGATTCGACCATGGAGCGCGAAGTGGCCCGCTGCAAGCGCGAGGGGCTGTCCCTGAGCCTGATGCTGATCGATATCGACCACTTCAAGCGCATCAACGACACCTATGGACATCAGGCCGGCGACGAGGTGCTGAAGCATCTGGCGGTCATGCTGGCCGATCAGGCGCGGGCCGGCGACGTGGCATGCCGTTACGGTGGCGAGGAGTTCCTGCTGCTGCTGCCGGGCATGCCCCATGTCGTCGCACTGGATCGTGGCGAGGCACTGCGAAATGCCTTCGACGCGGCGACGGTGGCCTTCGGAGATTTTCGTATCCGGGCGACCCTGTCCATCGGCATTGCCACCTATCCCGGCCATGGCATTTCTCCGCAGGAACTGATCGGAGGCGCCGATCAGGCCCTCTATCGGGCCAAGACCGAGGGGCGCAACCGGGTCGTCGGCTGCGAGTCGGGAGCTACAGCCCTGGTTGCTTGAATGCGCTTAGCGGGCGTCCGCCAACACTTCATCCGGGTGTGCCTCCGCCAGCAGCCAGTCGTGGAAGGCCGCGACGGCGGGGCGTCTGGCCATGGCTTCCTGCATGACGAGGTAGTAGGCGTAAGGCGAGCGCAGGGGGATGTCGAAGGGGATGATCAGGCGACCGGCGGCAATGTCGGCCTCGACCATGGGGCGCAAGGTAAGCGCGACGCCGAGGCTGTCGAGGGCAGCTTCGGCGGCCAGCACGGCGTTCGAGAAGCGCGGTCCCCGTTGTGCGTTCACGCCCTTGACGCCAGCCACCTTAAGCCATTCGCTCCAGCTGGCCTGAGTTTCATCGTCGATGGTTTCGTCGTGGATCAGGACGTGGTGGCGCAGGTCGGCCGGCGTCGCCAGCGGCCGTTCGGCGGTAATCAGTTGCGGGCTGCAAATTGGCACCCAGTCGGGGGAGAAAATCTTCTCGACGCGAAAGCCCGGATAGTTACCGGTGCCGTAGCGGATCGTCACCTTGCTGGGTTCGCCACGGCCTTCGGCAACGCTGGCATCGAGGACCGGCGATTCGTCGCGGCGGTCGGTGTTGGTAGCGCTGCCGGTGATGCGCAGAGCCACATGGGGGTGGGCCAAGGAAAAGCGGGCCAGGCGTGGAATCAGCCAGCGCGAGGCGAAGGACGGCGGTGCGGAGACGGTGAGCACCCCATCGTCGGCGCTGCGGGCGGTTTCGACGGCGGCGGCGAGGCATTCGAAGCCTTCACGAATCTTCGGCAGCATGGCGGCGCCATGGGGGGTGATCTCCAGCGCCCGTGTCAGGCGACGGAACAGGGCGACGCCGAGGTAGTCCTCTAGGGCCTTGACCTGCTGGCTGATGGCGGCGGGGGTGACGTGGAGTTCTTCGGCCGCCTTCTTGAAACTCAGGTGGCGGCTGGCGGCTTCAAAGGCGCGCAGGGCTGGGAGCGGCGGCAGGCGGTAGCTCACGGGAAGAACGGAAGTGCGGGGCGAGGAAACATTGCGCCCGGATGATAGTTAAGTTTTTCTAATGTGTCACGTAAAAATAAGTCGTTTGTTGCACTGCCGCAAGATGCGTAGAGTTCGCTCTGTCTCCTCCAGACTTCATGTGCTGTAGCTCTGGATTCAAGCCCGCCGCAACCGGCGGGCTTTTTTTTCCCGATTTTCCGTCAATCGGCCGTCAGGGGCAATTCGGCCTGTGTCGGACCCTTTTCCGGGCCAACCGCATCCCGCTGGCACAGGCTGCCGGCACGTACCCCCAACAGTCGCAGGCGCTGTTCCAGCGGCACCCGGCGCAGGCATTCACCAGCAGCGCGGCGGATCGTCGCCGCGTCGCCGGTGGCCACGGGCAGGGTGACGTCGCGGGTGACGGTGCGGAAATCCTCGTAGCGCAGCTTGATGCCGATGGTGCGGGCGAGGTAGCCCTTGCGTTCGAGGTCGGCGGCGACGCGCCGGCACAGGTCGGTGAAGATTTCCGATAGCTGCGGCCGGTCGTGGCGCGGGTGCAGGTCGTGCTCGAAGGTGGTTTCGCGGCTGATGGAGCGGGGCTCGGATTCGGTGACCACAGGCCGCTCGTCGATGCCATGGGCGGCGGCATGCAGCCATTCGGCGTAACTCCGACCAAAATTGGCCTGAAGCAGCGCGGGGGTGACCTCTGCCAGTTCGCCGATGGTGGCGATGCCCAGAGTGGCGAGCTTGTCACCGGCCTTGGGGCCGATGCCGTTGATCTTGCGCACCGGCAGCGGCCAGATGCGGCTGGGGATGTCTGCCATCGTCAGCAGGGTGACGCCGTCCGGTTTATCGAGGTCGGAACAGATTTTCGCCAGCAGCTTGTTGGGCGCGATGCCGATGGAGCAGCTGAGACCGGTGGCGTCCTTTACCGCTTGCTTGAGGCGGCGCGCAAGGTCCACCGATTCGCCGTCGAGTTCGCTGAGGTCGATGTAGATCTCGTCGATGCCGCGATCCTCGATCAGCGGCGCGATGGTGGCGGCGGCGGCCTTGAAACGGCGGGAGGCCAGCCGGTAGGCGTCGAAATCCACTGGTAGCAACACGGCGTCCGGCGCCAGTTTGGCCGCCTTCATCACGCCCATGGCGGAGAACACGCCGAGGGCGCGGGCCTCGTAGGTCGAGGTAGTGATGACGCCGCGCCCGACGTAATCGCGCAGGCGGGCGTAACGTCGGCTGCCGTCGGCCTGCAATTCCGGTTGCTGGTCGAGGCGGCCGCCGATGACCACGGGCTGGCCGCGCAGATCGGGATAGCGCAGCAACTCCACCGACGCATAGAAGGCGTCCATGTCGAGGTGGGCAATGCGACGAGGCAGAGTCATGGCTGGCGGGGCCGCCGAAAAGTCGGCGCTGATGAAGCTACTGCGCTACAAGGCGGTCGAGCAAGAAACGCTCTCCTCGCCGTAGCGGATGGCGAGACGGCGATCAGGGGATGCGCGGGGCCAGGTGGTGGGCGAAGAATTCCTCGGCGGGGATCGGTCGGCCGCGCAGGAAACCCTGCATCTCGTCGCAGCCCTCGGCGGCGAGAAAATCGCTCTGCGCGACGTTTTCGACGCCCTCGGCGAGCACCGTCAGGCCCAGGTTGTGGGCCATGGCGATGACGGCGCGGGAGATCGCCGCGTCCTCGGTGTCGTCCGGCAGGTCGCGGACGAAGTTGCGGTCGATCTTGAGCTTGGACAGCGGCAGGCGCTTGAGATAGGCCAGCGAGGAATAGCCGGTGCCGAAATCGTCAATGGCGAGACTGATGCCCATGTCACGCAGCACACCGAGCGAGCGGGCACCGCCGTCGGCCTGGTGCATCAGGGCGCTTTCGGTGATCTCCAGTTCCAGCAGGGCCGGCGGCAACTGGCTGTCGGCCAGGGCCGAGCGCACCGAGGCGGCGACCTCGCCGCGACGGAATTCGACGCCGGAGACATTCACTGCCAGCAGCGGGAACTCTCCGTCGGGGGCGTCGGCATGCCACTTTGCCCACTGGCGGCAGGCGGCGCGCAATACCCATTCGCCGATAGGCACGATGAGCCCCGATTCCTCTGCCAGCGGAATGAAGTCGCCGGGCGGAATCAGCCCCCGCTCTGGATGATTCCAGCGCAACAGCGCTTCGGCGCCGGAGAGCTTGCCGGTGATCAGGGAAAACTGCGGCTGGTAATAGACGACGAATTCGTCGCGCTCAATGGCGTGGCGGATGCCGACTTCGAGCTGGAAGCGGCTGAGGGAGAATTCCGCCAGCTCGCTGGAGACGAACTCGTAGCTGTTGCGGCCGCGTTCCTTGGCTGTGTACATCGCCGCGTCGGCGTGCTTGAGCAGGGTCTGTGCGTCGTCGCCGTCCTTCGGGTAGAGGCTGATGCCGATGCTGGCGCCGATGAATAGTTCCTGGCCGTCGATGTAGATTGGCTCGGCGATGCGGTCGAGTATTTTCGCTGCGATGCCGGCGGCGGCGCGCTGGTCCGGTAGTTGTTCGGCGATGATGACGAACTCGTCGCCGCCGAAGCGGCCGACGGTGTCGGCTTCGCGCACTGATTCAGCGAGGCGCGAGGCAGCTTCGCTCAGTACCTGGTCGCCGATGTGGTGGCCGAGGTTGTCGTTGATGTTCTTGAAGCGGTCGAGGTCGACGAACAGCAGGGCCACCCGGTTGCCCTCGCGCCGCGCCCGTTGCAGGGCCTGGTGCAGGCGATCTTCCAGCAGCGTGCGGTTGGGCAGACCGGTGAGCGAGTCGTGATGGGCCTGGAAATCGAGCTTGTTCTGCGCGCTCTTGAGCGCAGTGATGTCCAGCATCATGCCGATCAGGCCGCCAACCTTGCCGTCGGCCGCATCGAAGGTGGCCTTGTGGAACATCACGTCACGACGTACGCCACTGTGGTCAAGAACCTGGGCTTCATAGACCTGCCGGCCCGGATTGTCGATCAAGGCCTGATCCGCTTTCGCATATTTTTCCGCCAGATCCGGCGGCGAGATATCGAACACGGTGCGGCCGATCAATTCGTTGGAGGGCACACCGATAAAGGCCTCGAATTCCTTGTTGTGGCCCAGATAGCGGCCTTGCGCGTCCTTGTAAAACAGCGGGCCGGGGATGGCTTCGATCAGGCGTTCGAGGAAATGCCGCTGCCCGGCCAGTTCCTCGGTCAGGCGCGAGAGTTCGGCGGTGCGCTCGGCGACGCGGGATTCGAGCGCCTCGTTGTTGTGACGGAGCGATTCCGCCAACTCATGCTGCTCGGTGATGTCGTCATAGACCCAGACCCAGGTCTTCTCGCCATCGACATCGCCACCTTCGATGGTGCGGCCGATGATGCGCACCCATATCGGCGTGCCGTCGGTGCGGCAATAGCGTACATCGCCATCGAAATGCGTGGTGTCGGTGCTGTAAACGTAGCGTCCGGTTTCTTCCCACGCGGTATCGGAGTTGAAGAGGATGCGGGTCGTCTTGCCGATCATCGCTCCCGGCGCGAAACCGAAGATTTCCTCCACACGACGATTGCAGCGCAGGAAGCTCCGCTTGCGCTGGAAGGCGATGCCGATCATGGCGTTGTCGAAAATTAGCGCGTATTCCCGCAGCAGGCGTTCCTCGTCGCGCTTGCGTGCCCGCTCCTGCGTGAGGTCGCGGGCCATCCAGACGGTGCCAGCGCCGATGTTGGCCGGGTCGATGGCGCGGGCCACCAGATGCACGGGCATCAGGTGGCCGTCGCGGTGGGCCAGGTCCACCTCGACGTCGAGGGTCTGGCCGGCGGACAGGATGGGATAGGCCTTGGCGCCCAGCGCGTTGTAGGCGTCTTCGCTGGGATAGAAGATGCTGCCGGGCTGGCCAGTGAGTTCCTCTTCCGTCCAGCCGAACATTTCGGCGATATAGCGGTTGCAGCGATAGATCAGGCGGTCGCGCGTCATGACGATGCCCATCCCTGCATTGGTCAGGATCGCCTGGTATTCGAGCAGTTGGATTTCGACGGATGGGAGAGTCGCCACGGGGTTCTCTTGAAATTATTCTGACCGGGAATCTCGCATGCTAGCCACTTCCCGTGGCAAAGCCAAGGTAGAGCGAGCGGTAGCGTTCACGGGGCGTGGATTGGGCTAGGATTCGGTTGCACGCCAACGCCGGACCACGCCATGATCAATCAGCTCTTGCCCGAACTCACGCCAAGGATCGCTGCCTTCCGCCGCGACATCCACGCTCACCCCGAACTCGCCTTCGACGAGAACCGCACCGCCTGCAAGGTGGCGGATTACCTTGAGGCGCTCGGGCTCGAAACCCATCGCGGCATCGCCCGTACCGGCGTGGTGGCAAAACTCTCGCTGGGGCTCGGCAGCCGCGCCATCGGCCTGCGCGCCGACATGGACGCGCTGCCCTTGAAGGAACTCAACAGCTTCCCCCATCACTCGAAACACGAGGGGAAGATGCACGCCTGCGGCCACGATGGCCATACCGCCATGCTGCTCGGCGCCGCCGAGGCGCTGACAAAATTGCGCAACATCGACGGCACCGTCTATTTCATCTTCCAGCCCGCCGAGGAACATGAAGGCGGCGGTCGCGTGATGGTGGAAGAAGGCCTGTTCGAGCGTTTCCCCATGGACATGGTGTTCGGCCTACACAACTGGCCCGGCATGCCGGCGGGCAGCATCGGTGTCACCGAAGGCCCGGTGATGGCCGGCACCGACCGCTTCGACATCACCATCACCGGCCGTGGCGGCCATGCCGCCATGCCGCATCAGACCATCGACGTGGTTGTTGCCGGCAGCGCGCTGGTGCAGGCGCTGCAAACTCTGGTCTCGCGTAACACCGATCCGCTGCATCCCGCCGTCGTCAGCGTCACCCGCTTCCAGGCCGGCGGCGTCGCCGACAACATCCTGCCGGAAACCGCCGTGCTCGGCGGCACCGTGCGCTATCTACAGCCGAATCTGCAAGAGGCGCTCGAAGAAGGCATGCGGCGCGTGTGCACTGGCATCGAGGCCACCTACCGGGTACGCATCGACTTCAAGTACGCCCACGGCTATCCGCCGACGGTGAATGCCACAGAGCCGAGCTTCATCGCCCGCGAAGTGGCGCGGCAGGTAGTGCGCGACGGCGATGTGCTGACCAGCCTGCCGCCGAGCATGGGCGCCGAGGATTTTGCTTACCTGTCGCGGGTCGTGCCCGGCTGCTACGCCTGGCTGGGCAACGGTGCCGGCGAGGGCGGCTGCATGCTGCACAGCCCGCATTACGACTTCAACGACGACATCATTCCGCTGGGCATCCGCTACTGGGTGCGACTGGCGGAACGGGCGCTGGCGGCCAGATAAGCCATTCGAAGGCCGCCGGAAAACGGATGGCCATGGTGTGGACGCCACATTTTGGCGCTCTGCGCACTACAAAATGGCGCCATTCCTTATGGCGAAAGTGTAAAACCATGCTGAAATGGCCGTTGTCTCATGCCGGTCTCTTCGATACCTACAAAAATAAGGTAAACCCTATGCGGCGCATTTCTTCCTTTGTTTCATCAATGGTCATGGCGTTCGTTTTTACGCTGACCTTGTCCGCTGGTTCTGCCAATGCGGCCAGCTTCAGCGCTACCTTCATCAATCCCGGCAAGTCCTCCGAGAAATTCTGGCTCAGCGTCAGTGACTTCATGACGGCGGCGGCAAAGTCTCTCGATATCAAGCTGGAAATCCTTTATGCGGAGCGGGACCACCTGAAAGCGATTGAACTGTCCCGCAGCGTTGCCCAGCGTGCGACGAAGCCTGACTACCTGATCGTCGTGAATGAAAAGCAGGCCGCAGGGGAAATGATCAAGATCGCCGACAAGCTTGGACTCAAGACCTTTCTCCTGCTCAACAAGTTCGAGGACGAACAGGCCGTGGAGTTCGGGGCGCCGCGTCAGAAGTACAAACACTGGATCGGCACCCTGACGCCCGACAATCAGGATGCGGGGACATTGACGGCGGCGGCCCTGATCAAGCAGGCGCGGCAAGCCAAGCTGCCCACCGTCGACGGCAAGCTTCAGATGATCGCCATCGGCGGGGACAAGTCGACCCCGGCATCGGTGCAGCGTCTTGCCGGTGTGCAGAAGGCTCTGGCGAAGAGTAGCGATGTTCAATTGACGCAAACGGTGTATGGCAATTGGGAACAGGAGCGGGCGCGGGAACAAGTGGCACAGTTGCTGCAACGCTATCCGCAGACGCGAGCGATCTGGGCAGCCAACGATCTGATGGCATTCGGTGCTATGGAGGCGGCGAAGGCTAGCGGTCGCAAGGTCGGTGAGGACATCTTTTTCAGCGGCATCAACAACTCTCCCGAAGCCCTTGCCGCCTTGGGTGACGGTCGACTCGCCGCCCTTGGTGCCGGCCATTTCATGGCTGGCGGCTGGGCCCTAGTGATGCTGTACGACTACCACAAGGGCCGGGACTTCGCTAGCGAGGGACTGGAGCTGCGTGGCCGGATGTTCGGTCTGGTGGAGCGCAAGGGACTGGAGCGTTTCAATGCGCGCATGGCCGATACGAGCTTCGGCAGTTTCGATTTCCGCCGCTATAGCAAGGTCTTGCAGCCCGGCCTCAAGACCTATCCCTTCGACATGACCCAATTGACGCGCTGATGACTTCATCGACCGCCAACGCACGATCCAGTTTGCCATTTCGTTCGTTCAACACCCGTATCGCGACAGCCATCGTTGCCTTTGGTCTGCTGTTTGCCCTTGTGACGGCTGCCGTTCGCCTCTACGATGCTCAGCGCGACGAGCAGGCGCAGTTGATGCAACAGTTGGATGCGGCGGCGGAAAGCCACCGCGACAGCCTCGGCAGGGCGCTGTGGGACGTGGATCAGGCGCAGGTAAATGCCTTGCTGGCGGACCTGAACAAGCTGCCGGGGGTCGTGGCGGTCGAATTGACCACTGCCATGGGCAAGGAATACCTGCTGCAAAAGTCTGATGCAGTCTTCGCCAAGGGGTCACCGGATCGCCGTGTGACATTGCAGGCGAGCGGAACGGCAAAGACCGTTCTCGGCGAGCTTTGGCTGTATGGTGACAAGGCACAGTCCCGGCAGCGTCTCGGTCGGATTGCCGTCGAGATATTGATCACCCAGGCCATTCAGGTGCTGGTACTGATTGCCCTGCTGCTGTACCTGAGTTCGCGTTTCCTGATGCGGCATGTACGTGATCTCGATCAACACCTGGGTGAACTGACCCCGGAAAACCTGGACCGTCCCTTCGCCCTGCGGCGTTGGGCTGGGGCTACACAGGATGAGCTGGACCGGTTGGCGGCGAGTGTGAATGCCTTGCAGGAGCAATTGCGCGAACATCGCTCCAGCCTGAGCGCCGAGTTGGCGGCCATGACCGCCGAACTGCAACGGGCCGGCGACTGGGAATCGCTGGCGCGGACCTTCTTTTCCAATATTTCCAGAATTCTTGACTTGGGACAGGGCAGCCTGTATCGGGTAGCGGAAGCCCAGGAACGTCTGTTGCTGTGCGGCGGCTATGCCCGTCTGGCCGATGCATCTCCCGATGCCGAGATCGCCTTCGGCGAAGGCCTGGTCGGACAATGTGCCCTGGATGGGCACATGCTCGTCATCAGCAACCCGCCGGAAGGCTATCTCCGTATCGATAGTGCTACGACCACAGCCTCTCCTCGCGCGATTGCCTTGCTCCCTATCGTTAGTAACCGAAAACTGCTCGGCGTACTCGAGCTGGCTTCACCCAGTCTGGCATTCGAGGGCAAGGAGCTGGCGCCGCTTGACGATCTGCTGCCGGTTCTCGCCATGTGCATGGAGATTATCGGTCGAGCCGAGCAAACGCAGCGTCTGCTCGATGCTACCCAGCAGCAGGCGGCGGAACTGGAATCCCAGCAGGGACGTATTCAAATCATGCTTTCCGAGCAGTCGGCCATCTTCGATAACGCGCCGATGGGCATCGTCTACTCGGCGGGCACGGTACTCCTGCGTGCGAATACGGAAGTAGGGCGCATCTTCGGCTGCAACCCGCAAGATCTGGTCGGCAAGCCTGCGACCGTTCTTTGTCGATCCCCTGAAGATTTCATGACCATGTATGCCCAGGCCAAGCCGCAACTGGATGCCACTGGACATGTACGACTCGAATGGGAACTGGCTCGCGCCGATGGTTCGCCATTCTGGGCACAGCTTTCCGCCCAGCGATTGGTGGGGGAAGATCCGCCGGCCTCGATCTGGGTGGTCGAGGACATCAGCGAGCGCAAGCGCATGGAACGCGAGATGCAGGAAAACGAAGCACGCTTGCGCCGTATCCTCGAAAACAGTCCAGCCGGCGTCTCGATCAATACCATCGAGGGGCAGCGGGTGTTCTCCAACCACCGCCAGGCCGAACTCCTCGGGGTATCGCCGGAGGCGCTGGCGAAAAGCAGTACCACCGAATTCTGGCGCTTTCCGAATGAGCGCGAGGAGTTCGTTGCCCGCTTGCGCAACGAAGGCGTGGTCACCGATTTCCAGGCGGACTTCGTGCGAGCCGACGGTACGCCGATTACCGTGCTGCTCAGTTCGAGCATGGCAGAGTTCGGCACGGATCGTCATCTGGTGACCTGGATCTATGACATCACCGAACGCCAGAAGGCGGAGGATGCCGCCCGCGTTGCCAGTGCCGAGCAGACGGCCATTTTCGAGGCGGCCACCCTGGGCATCGCTTTCATCAAGGACCGGGTCATCATTCGCGCCAACAGTCAGCTCGACCGCCTGTTTGGTTGTACCGCTGGTGAATTGGTCGGACAGCCGACGCGCGTCTGGTATCCCGACGAAGCATCCTATGAGCTGGGCGGCAAGGCTGTGTATGAGGCCCTGTTGCGGGGGGAACTCAGCCAACGCGAACAGGAACTGGTGCGCAAGGATGGCTCCCGTTTCTGGTGCCGATTGAGCGGACGCGCCGTCGATGCGACGGACCTGTCCCGTGGCACGGTGTGGATGCTGGAGGACGTGACCGAGGCGCGGGCAGCCAATCTGGCCCTGGCGCAGGCCAAGGAGATCGCGGAGGATGCCGCCAGGACCAAGAGCGATTTCCTCGCCAACATGAGCCACGAGATCCGCACGCCGATGAACGCCATCATCGGCATGGCCCACCTGGCGCTCAAGACCGACATGACGCCGCGCCAGCGCGACTACGTCAAGAAAATCCAGAACAGCGGCCAGCACCTGCTGGGCATCATCAACGACATCCTCGACTTCTCGAAGATCGAAGCCGGCAAGCTGAACGTCGAGCATCTGGATTTCGAACTCGACAAGCTGCTCGATAACGTCGCCAATCTGGTCAGCGAAAAGACCTCGGCCAAGGGGCTGGAACTGGTGTTCGACGTTGCGCCGGATGTGCCGCGCCATCTGGTCGGCGATTCCCTGCGCATGGGGCAAGTGTTGATCAACTACGCCAACAATGCGGTGAAGTTCACCGAACAAGGAGAGATCGATATCCTCTTCCGCGTCCGCGAACGCAGCGAAAAGGATGTTCTGCTCTATTGTGCGGTCAAGGATACGGGCATCGGTCTGACGCCCGAACAGCAGGGGCGACTGTTCCAGAGTTTCTCGCAGGCCGACAGCTCGACGACGCGGAAATACGGTGGCACTGGCCTGGGCCTCTCGATCTCCAAGAAGCTGGCCGAACTCATGGGCGGCGAAGTCGGCGTCGAGAGCGTGCATGGCGAGGGGAGCACCTTCTGGTTCACCGCCCGGCTCGGCATCGGTACTGCCAAGGCCCGCGCCCTGATCCCCGATCCCGATCTGCGCGGCCGGCGCGTGCTGGTGGTCGATGACAATGAAAGCGCCCGTCTGGTGATGAACGACCTGCTGACCGGCATGACCTTTCAGGTGCAAGAAGTCGGCTCTGGCAGCACGGCGATAGATATCGTGAAAGAGAAGGCTGGCACGCCGGAGGCCTTCGAGATTGTTTTCCTTGATTGGCAGATGCCGGTCATGGATGGCATCGAGACCGCTCGCCAGATTCAGTCGCTGGGGCTAGCCAAGTCGCCGCATCTGGTCATGGTGACGGCCTATGGACGCGAGGAGGTGCTGAAGGAAGCCGGCAACGCGGGCATTGAAGACGTGCTGATCAAGCCGGTAAACGCTTCGCTGCTGTTCGACACGGCGATGCGCGTGCTGGGTGCCGATGTGTCGGACCGGCGCAGTGCCGGCGAGGCGCCCTCATTGCTGCTGGAAGAGATGGCGGCGATCAAGGGCGCGCGCATCCTGCTGGTCGAGGACAACGACCTGAACCAGGAAGTCGCCAGTGAAATTCTGCGGGATGCCGGCTTTGTCGTCGAGATTGCCGACAATGGTCAGATCGCTGTAGATATGGTCATCAAGAACGCTGGCGAGCCGTGGGACATCATCCTGATGGACATGCAGATGCCGGTCATGGATGGCGTCACGGCCACCATGGAAATTCGCAAGCATGCGGAGTTCCAGGCGCTGCCCATCGTCGCCATGACGGCCAATGCCATGCAGCAGGACAAGGACAGATGCATCGCTGCCGGCATGGTGGATTTCGTCACCAAGCCGATCCAGCCCGATGAGCTGTGGACGGCCCTGCGTCGCTGGGTAAAGCCCAGGCACACCCTGACGGCGCCTGTTGAAGCCGCAGGCGCCGTGTCGCCAGAGCCGACTTTCCGCGTGAAGGTTCCCGCCAAAAAGAAAGCCGATAAGACACCTGCTGTGAATGGTGCCATCGATCCCGGCAAGCTCAAGCAGGTATGTACCGAGCTTGTCGCACTATTGGCCGATGACGACGCTGAGGCCGGCGACCTGCTGGACAACAATTCCGACATGCTGCATGCCGCTTTTCCTCAGGAGTACCGGGCTATCGATAACGCTATCAAGAGCTTCGACTTCGAGCTGGCATTAAGCAAGCTCAAGGATGCCGCCGCAAAGGCTGGCGTAGAGGTGGCGAAATGAATGCGATGGCGAAATTCGTGGTTGAGCGCAAGTTGCTGGCCTGGGCACTGGCGATCCTGGTGGCCTGTCTTGTCGGCTGGATGGGCAGCTGGCAGATACTGGACATGCGCGAGCATGAGCGCCTGGATCATCTGCGCACACAAACCGAGCGTCGCAGCATCGAGATCATGTCGCAGACCCTGAACGGCAACCTGATGGGCGCGGTGGCGGTGCTTGGGTTGATCGATCCGGCGATCAAGCAGGAGGCGCTGGGTCGGTCGAGCGCCAATAGCCAGAAGGTGCTGCCCACACTGGAAAGCATCGCCAGATCCTACGATGCCGATGGTGTTTTCATCGTGGCCGAAAATGGGGTCATCGCATCCTCCTGGGATAGTGCAGGCAAGCCGTCGACGAATCTGAACGTCAAGTTTCGGCCCTATTACCAGATGGCGATGCAGGGCATGGACAACGTCTATGCTGCTGTTAGTCTGGCGCGGGGGGATCGTTCGCTGTATTTCAGTGCACCGGTGTTCAGCGAAACCACCAATGGCACGCAGGCCATCGGTGCCGTGGTGGCCAGAACCAATCTTTTCAAGGTTGACAACCTGCTGCGCGGCAAGACTGACTTGACACTCCTGCTTTCACCGCAAGGTGTTGTGTTCGGCAGCAGCGACAAGAAGTGGATCGGGGCCATGGCTGGAAAGCCGGCGCCGGACCGCTTGAAGGCCATTCGTGACCTCAAGCAGTTCGGCAACATGTTCGATGGCAAGGAGCCGATCGTGCTGCCCATGTCCGTCGAGGACGGGCTGCGTGACTACGAAGGCAAGCACTTTGCTGTGGCCACTGCGAAAGTTCAATGGAACGATCCCTTCGGCGATTGGACGCTGGTCATGTTTGAAGACCTCGACCGGACAATATCCTCACGGGAATACAGGGGCATCGGTGCGCTCATGGCGCTGGCCGTGCTGTTGATCGGCATTCTGCTGCTCCATATCCTGAAGAGCCACTACCGTCAGTCGCTCGCCAGCCAGCAGCTGGAAGCGTTTGCTCGTGCTCAGGAAGCCAGCGCGGCGGACAAGACGCGCATTGCGGCGGCCACGGTACGACTTCAGCGAGCGAACAATCTGACGGCCTTGATCCAGGTATTCCTGCAGGAGGCTCATTTCCAGTACGGCATATTGCAGGGCGTTGTGTATCTCCGCGATGCCGAACATCCGGAGCGTTTTCGCCTGGCTGGCAGTTACGCCTGTGGCGAAGTACCTGCGGAAACGCTGGAAATGGGAGAGGGCTTACTCGGTCAGTGTGCGGTCGAGCGTAAAACACAGTGCATTGCATTGGTGCCCGATGGCTTTGCGACGATACGTTCCGGCCTTGGTGAAGCCCTTCCGTGCGAGGTGCTGTTGATTCCCGTGGCCATGCAGGACAACCTGCTGGGCGTGGTCGAAGTCGCGCTGCTGCGGGCGCTGACCGATGCCGAGCAGGCGACTTTCGAGGAATTAACCGGTCTGCTGGCCATGAACATTGAAATCGTCAGTGCGTACATGAATACAGAGCAGACCCGCATTTCCCCGGAATCTGCTGCCGAGGAGTTGCCGACATGAGAGGACTGCTTACCCAGCTGGAGAAGCGCACTCTTGGCACCAAAATGGCCATAGGCTTCGTCACCCTGCTCGTCATTCTGGTTGGCATGGGTGCCGAAAACATATACAGCCAGGCCAATCAGAGTGCCACCATCAAGTCTTTGCACCAACGGGGCATCAATGCGCTGGTCAATGTCAAGAACATGCAAGTCAGCTATGCGCAGATCGGGCGCACCTTGCGCCAGGCGATCATCGCCCCCAGCCAGGCTGACAGGGATGAGGCGCTCAGGCAGTTGACCAAGGCACGTGGCGAGCTCGCCCGGAACCTGGAAGAACTTCGCCAGCGGCCTACCCGCGAATCTTCGCGAAAATTGCTGGCGCAAGTGGAAGAGCGACTCTCTGTATATTTGCATTCGGTGGATTCGGCGCTCGCCTTGCTGAACCAGAATCGCACCACCGAAGCCCTGTCTCTGGTGGCGACAGCAGCCTTTCAGAAGGCGGGGGCCGAGGCCAATGCCTTACTGGAGAAGGGATCGGCAGTCGGTGAGGAAAACATTCTCAGACTGTCCCAGGAGGCTGAGTCGGAGGCAAAGAATAGCCTGCGACTGACGGTTGCATTGACGCTGGCCGGCATGCTGATTGGATTGGTTGCGGCTTTGCTGGTTACTCGGTCAGTCCGTGCGCCGCTCTATCGCATCCGGGATTCCGTCAATCAGTTAGCCGAAGGCAAGCTCGATCAGCCCGTTCCCTGCATCGACTATCACAACGAAATCGGTGAACTGGCGCGCGACATCGAGGTACTCCGCATGGAGGCCCGGCAGATGGAGATTCAGCGCTGGATGAAAAGCAACATCGCGGAAATATCCGGCGAGCTGCAACAGGTGACCAGCTTTACCGAACTGTCGCAGAAGTTTCTTTCCCGCCTGGCGCCTCTGGTCAAGTTGGGGCACGGGGTGTTCTATATCTATGAGGAAGACCATAAGCGTCTGCGTCTGCTGGGCAGTTATGCCTATCGGGAGCGCAAGAACCTCGATCAGTATTTCTCCCTCGGCCAGGGGTTGGTGGGCCAATGCGGCATGGAGATGGCCCCGATCATCATTACCGAGCCGCCGGAAGACTATGTACGCATCGGCTCCAGCTTGGGCGAAGGCGTGCCACGCTCGATTGCCGTGCTGCCGGTCATTCGCAACGACCGCCTGCTTGCCGTTCTGGAGTTGGCCACCTTTGACCATTTCGGCGAGAACGAACAGGCGCTGCTTGATAGCTTGATGCCCATACTTGCGATGAGCCTGGAAATTCTCGAACGCAATGCCAAGACCCAGCAGCTCCTGGTGGAAACCCAGCGCCAGGCTGAAAACATGGAGAAGCAGGCGGCGCGGCTGGAAGAGCAGACGGTGGAGATGGAGGCGCAGCAGCAGGAGATCAAGGCTGCCGAGGAGCGCAGCCGCCTGATCCTTGGATCGGTCAAGGACGGTATTGTCGGGTTGGACAACCACGGCGTGATGACCTTCGCCAATTCGGCGGCCTATGAGATGCTGGGTTACGCGGAGGATGAGTTTGTCGGCAAGGCGATGCATGCGCTGGTGCATCACACCTATCCCGACGGGCGGGCCTTCCCGCGAGAAGAATGTGCGATGTATTGCACCTCGCAGGACGGCGAGCCACGTACCGTCGATGCCGAGGTGCTGTGGTGCAAGGATGGCAGTTCTATTCCTGTCGAGTATTCGACCACGCCGGTTTTCAAAAATGGCGTGCTGGTCGGCACCGTTGTCGTCTATCGCGACATCGCTGAGCGTCAGGCGGCACAAAAGGCCATCGCACAGGAACGCGAACGCTTGCAGGGCATCCTCGACAAGAGTCCGATCTGTGTGTCGATCACCGCGCTGGATGGCAAGGCGCTTTTTGCCAATCCCGTCGCCATACAGCAGTTCGGCCTGAAGGTCGGTGATCATGTTCAGTCGGCCTACGTCAATCCGGAAGACCGGGCAGCCCTGCATGGACAGATCAAGGCGAAGGGCATAGTCGAGGATTACGAGATCGCCTTTTACGATGCGTCGCACCGGCCGCGAACCATGCTGCTGACGGCGATGATCATTCAGTATGACGACCAGCCTGCACTGATGAGCTGGCAGATCGACATAACCGAGCGCAAGAAGTCCGAGGACGAGGTCAAGCATGTCAATTTCCTCAACGACCAGGCACTGGGCCTGACGAAGGCCGGCTACTGGCATGTACCGTTGGATGGTTCCGGTTGGTACAACTCGTCCAAGCGTGCGGCCGACATCTTCGGCGATATCCCCAACGCGGACTACCGCTATCGTGTGGCGGAGGATTGGTTCGTCAATGTCGAGGCGGGCGATCCGGAATATGCCAAGGCTACCGGCCAGAGCTTTCAGGATGCTATTGAAGGCAAGATACCCGCCTACGATTCGATGTACGCCTACAAGCGGCCGGTCGACGGCAAGGTGGTGTGGATTCATGCCTACGGCACGGTGGCAAAGGATGCCGAGGGGAAGCCAACCGATATGTATGGCGTGACGCAGGACATCACCGAATACGTGATGGCTCAGCAGGAGCTGGCCAAAGCCAAGGAAATTGCCGAGGAAGCCACCAAGACAAAGAGCGATTTCCTCGCCAACATGAGCCACGAAATCCGCACGCCGATGAATGCCATCATTGGCATGTCGCACTTGGCCCTGCAAACAAAGCTCGACAAGAAACAGAAGAACTACATCGAGAAAGTCCATCGCGCCGGCGAGAACCTGCTCGGCATCATCAACGACATCCTCGACTTCTCGAAGATCGAAGCCGGCAAGATGTCGATGGAGCAAGCGGACTTCCGGCTGGAAGACGTGATGGATCATCTGGCCAACCTGGTCGGTCTGAAAGCCGAGGACAAAGGGCTGGAACTGCTGTTCAACATTGCGCCGAACATGCCCACCGCCCTGATCGGCGATTCCCTGCGTCTGGGACAGATACTGATCAACCTCGGCAACAACGCGGTGAAATTCACCGACAAGGGCGAGATCATCGTCGGTGGCGAAGTGGTCACGCAGACCGATACGGAAGCGGAGTTGCACTTCTGGGTCAGGGATTCCGGCATCGGCATGACGCCGGAGCAGTGCGGCAAGATGTTCCAGAGCTTCAGTCAGGCCGACGCCTCGACCACGCGCAAGTATGGTGGCACCGGGCTGGGGCTGGCCATCTCGAAGAATCTGGTCGAGATGATGAATGGCAAGATCTGGGTGGAAAGCGAGGCGGGCAAGGGCTCGACCTTCCATTTCCATGCCCGCGTTGGCCTGCAAAAAGATCCCATGCCGCGCCGCATGTTCCGCGCTGACGAACTGCTCGGCGTGCGCGTACTGGTGGTGGATGACAATGCCTCGGCACGGGAGATCCTCGCCAGCATGGCCAGGAATTTCGGTCTGGAAGTCGATGTGGCCTGGGACGGCCAGAATGCCTTGCAGATGATCGCCGAGTCCGAGGAAAAGGAATTGCCCTACGACCTGGTGCTGATGGACTGGAAGATGCCCGGACTGGATGGCGTCGAGACTGTCCAGCGCTTGCAGGAAAACGGTCATGCCCGGACTCCGGCCGTGATCATGGTGACAGCCTATGGGCGCGAAGAGGCGCTCGGTAATGCCGAATCCCGTGGCGTGGCGCTGAAATCGGTGCTGACCAAGCCGGTGACCCAATCCACCCTGCTGGAAGCCATCGGTGAGGCCTTGGACAAGGGCTTCGTCACCGAGACGCGGGCCGAAGAGAAGGCCGACAGCTACGCGGAGTCGATGGCGGCACTGAAGGGTGCTCGTGTCCTGCTGGCCGAGGACAACGAGATGAACCAGGAACTGGCCATGGAGCTTCTCGGTCAGGCCGGCATGGAGGTCGTGCTGGCCAACAATGGCCAGGAGGCCGTGGATATCCTGACCAGGGATGGACGTTTCGACGGCGTGCTGATGGACTGCCAGATGCCGGTCATGGATGGCTATACGGCCACCCGTGAAATTCGCAAGAACCCTGCCTTCGCCAAGCTGCCGATCATCGCCATGACCGCCAACGCCATGGCCGGCGACAAGGAAAAGGTCATCGAGGCCGGCATGTGGGATCACATCGCCAAGCCGCTCAATGTCGGCGAGATGTTCGCCACCATCGCCAAGTGGATAAAGCCCGCCGCCGTTGAAAAAGTCGGCGCTGGCGGGACGGCAACGGCGGCAACTGCATCGGCGTCGCCGGCAACGGCGGTCGGCGGTCTGCCGCCGCTGCCTGGCATCGATATCAAGGCGGGCATGGCCACCTGCACCAACAAGGAATCGCTCTACACGCGCATGCTGATCAAGTTCCGCGACAGCCAGGGCAAGTTCGCTGAATTGTTCACGGCGGCGAAGCTCGATCCCGATCCCGAGGCGACCACGCGTGCGGCCCATACACTCAAGGGCACCGCCGGCAATATCGGCGCCAAGGGCCTCCAGGCAGCGGCGGCCGAACTGGAACACGCTTGCAAGGAAAAGTTGGCAGCGGAGCAGATCGAAGCCTTGTTGCAAAAGGCGCTCGACGAGCTGGCCGTCATCCTGCCCGGACTTCAAAAAGTCGGCGCTGGCGGGACGGCGGTGCCGGCTGCATCCGCCCCGGCGGCGATCCCGGACGCGCAAGTCAAGGTAGCCCTGGAACGGATCAAGGCCTTGCTGGAGGAGAGTGATTCTGATGCCGGCGACGTATTGGACGAACTGCTCGACAAGCTCGGCGCATCGCCGCTTGCCCATAGTCTGAAACCCGTTGCGGCGGCTATCGAGAATTTCGACTTCGACACCGCCCTGGAAAAGCTCAAGGACATCGCCATTCCATGATGCCCAGCGCGGGGACGGCTATGTATGTTGCTGGAGTCGGTGCCTCGGCGGGCGGTCTGGAGGCCATGCTGCCGATGTTTGCCCGCGTGCGGCCGACAGGGCGCATTGCCTTCGTGGTTGCGCAGCACATGGCGAAGGATGGCCACGACGAACTGGTGGTGCGCCTGATCGGCCGTGAATCCGTCCTGCCCGTGCTGCTGGCAAAGCAGGGTGTGCGCTTGCAGGCGGATACGGTGTATGTGATTCCCTCGGGCAAGGACGGCCGTGTGCAGGGCGATGCGCTGAACCTTTCCGAGCCGGCTGCTGAACATTTGTCCACCCCGTCGGTGAACGCCTTGTTCAAATCGATTGCCGATTCCGGGCATGGCAAGGCCATCGGTATCGTACTGTCGGGCACGGGTTCCGATGGTGCTGCGGGTTGTCGTGCGATTCGTGCGGAGGGCGGGCTGACTCTGGCGCAGGACCCGTTGGAAGCCAAGTTTGATGGCATGCCTACTGCCGCCATCGAGACGCAAGCCATCGATCACGTATTGCCGGTGGGCGACATCGGCTCGACTCTGGCCCGCTTGTTCCCTGGCGCGGCTACCGCAGGAGCGAACGCTGCGCTACCGCAGGACGACGCAGGGATTTCGGTGCAGGACAGCCGGGAACTTGCGCAGATCATTCGCCAGGTGCATCAGGCGACCGGCATCGATTTTTCCAGTTACAAGGAAGAAACGCTGCTGCGCCGGCTGGAAAAGCGCAAGGCCACCTTGGGCGTGCCCTCGGCCGAGGCTTATCAGGCATATATCCGTCGCCAGCCCGAGGAGTTGAATGCGATACAGCACCTTTTCCTCGTCTCGGTTTCGTCGTTTTTTCGTGATCGCGAGTCCTTCAAGGTACTGAAGATGTCACTGGCGAAACTCGTGGCGGGCAAGCCTGCTACGGAGCCGATCCGTGTCTGGGTTCCCGGTTGCGCGTCCGGTGAAGAGCCCTATACGCTGGCGATCCTGCTTCGGGAACTCCGTGCCGCCCATCCGATTGAAATTTTCGCCTCCGACCTCAACCCCGACGCATTGGCGCTGGCCCGCGAAGGCGTCTATCGCCAAACGGCCTTCAAGGAAATGGACGTCGATTTGCGTGACCGCCACTTCATGCCCAAGGGGCAGCATTTCGAAATCACGCCCGAACTCAAGGCCAGTGTGCGTTTCGAGCAACGGGACGTACTCGGTGGTGCGCCGCCGCCCAATCTGGATCTGGTCAGTTGTCGCAATCTGCTGATCTACATGAAGTCGGACTTGCAGGATCAACTCATCAAGCAGTTCCATCTTGCCCTGCGCTCACAGGGACTGTTGTTCATCGGCCAGTCGGAATCGCTCAGCTTTGTCGGCAATTCGCTGTTCGTTCCCATCGATCATTACCATCGCCTGTTCCGTCGGCGACACTGATTCATTTCGAGGAAACACTCATGCATGCGCTGCTCATCGCCATCGAGAAACTGCAACTCAAGATCAAGTTGATGCTGGGCTTCAGCGTCGGCTTGCTGGTTGCCGCCGTGATCGGCTTCAACAGCTTGAACACGCTGAACATGATGACCGCCGACATTGAACGGCTATACGACGATGATCTGCTTGGAATTTCCCATCTCAAGGAGGCCAACGTCAATCTGGTCTACATGGGGCGGGCATTGCGGCAGGCCATGATTGCCCCCGACGATGTCGCGCGGGACAAGGCGCGTGCCCAGGTGGACGCGGCCCGTAGCAGCCTCCAGCGCCAGCTCGACGAGGCCAAAAAGCGCATCGTGCGCAAGGAAGCTCTGGCGATATACGAGGAGTTTCTGCACAAGCTTAACAAATATAACGAGAACGTCGTACATGCCCTGGCCATGCTGGAACGTGAGCGCATCAACTCCTCCGAGGCTGCCCGTTACATCAGCAGCGCTGAGTTTGTGGCAGTCGGCGCCGCTGCGGATGACACGATTGATCAAATCATTCGCATCAAGGAAGCCGGCTCGAAGGAAACCCTTGAGTTGCTGCGCCAACGAGCGATGGAAACGCGAAACATGGCGACTTTGCTGCTGATCGCCGGCATCGTCCTGACCTTGGGTATCGGCGTCCTGATCGGCATTTCGATTCAGCGTCCCAATGATCGATTGCGCAATTCGGTCGAAGATCTGGCTGCCGGCAAGGTCGATACGCCGATCCCGCATACCGACTATCCGAACGAGGTCGGCATCATGGCGCGGGCCATTGCAGTCTTGCAGGACATCTACCGCAAGGCCAACGAGCAGCACTGGGTCAAGTCCCATGTTTCGGAGACCAGTGCTGCCCTGCAACAGGCCGACGACTTCCGTGCCTTGACACAGGCCACCGTGTCGAAAGTTTCCCCGGTGATCGGTGCCGGGCACGGTGCCTTCTACGTCGCCGATGCGGATGGTCGTTTCAATCTGCTCGCCAGCTACGGCTACCGCGAGCGCAAGCATCTCAACAGCAGCTTCGCCTTGGGCGAAGGGCTGGTCGGTCAGTGCGCGATGGAAAAGGCGCCGATCATGCTTACCGCGCCGAAAAACTATATTCGTATCAATTCCGGCCTTGGCGAGGGGCCGCCCGCCTGCATCATCGTCCAGCCGATCATTCACAATGATCGTGTGCTCGGAGTGCTCGAAGTGGCATCCTTCCAGCAATTCACCGCCCGTGAAATCGCGGTGCTTGATGCGCTTCAGCCGGTTTTGTCCACCAGCATGGAAATCCTTGATCGCAACCTGAAGACCCGTGAACTGCTGGTGGCGACGCAGGAACAGGCCGAGCGCATGGAAAAACAGGCGGCGCAACTGGAAGAGCAGCAGGTGGAGATGGAGGCGCAACAGGCCGAGCTTCTGGAAACTGAAAACTGGTTCCGCAGCATCATCGAAGCGGCGCCGGACGGCATGCTGGTTGCCGAAGCCAGCGGCCGGATCGTCCTTACCAACCCTGAAATCGAAAAAATATTCGGCTACGAGCCGGGTGACTTGATCGGTGGCAGCATCGAGCAACTGGTGCCGGAGCGCATTCGGGGAGGCCATGCTCATCTGCGTGAAACCTTCATGGCCGAAGGGCGCAGCCGCAGCATGGGCAACGGGCCGGCCAGATTGGCGGGCCAGCGCAAAGATGGCAGTGAAGTCGTCGTCGCCGTCACCTTGAGCCCGCTACCGCCGCGTGGCACGCGTGGCAAGTGCGTCAGCGTTTCAGTGCGTAGAATCGAAAGTTAATCAAGCAGACAGGAAACCGTCATGGAACTCGAACTCGATTTCGTCGAAAAAGCCACCGTGCTGGTGGTCGACGACACCCCCGACAACCTGTCGTTGATGAGCGGACTGCTCAAGGACGACTACAAGGTGAAAGTGGCCAACAACGGTGAGAAGGCGCTGAAGATCGCCCAGTCCGACAGCCCTCCCGACCTGGTCCTGCTCGACATCATGATGCCGGGCATGGATGGCTATGAGGTTTGCCGGCATCTCAAGTCCAACCCGCAGACGCGCGACATACCGGTGATCTTCCTGACCGCGAAAGTCGAAGTCGAAGATGAAAAACGGGGCCTGGAGCTTGGTGCCGTCGACTACCTGACCAAGCCCGTCAGCCCGCCCATCGTCATGGCCCGGGTGAAGAATCACCTGGCCTTGAAGGCGCAGGCTGATTTCCTGCGAGACAAGGGCGATTTTCTTGAGCTGGAGGTCGCCAAGCGCACCCGCGAGGTGATGGCGATCCAGGATGTCACCATTCTGGCCATGGCCTCCCTGGCGGAAACCCGTGACTCCGACACCGGCAATCACATCCGCCGTACCCAGTTCTACGTCAAGGCCTTGGCCGAGAAGCTGAAGATGCATCCCCGCTTTTCCGCCACGCTGACCGAGTATTACATCACCATGCTATTCAAGTCGGCGCCCTTGCACGACATCGGCAAGGTGGGCATTCCAGATCGCATCCTGCTCAAGCCCGGCAAGTTCGAGCCGGCGGAGTTCGAGATCATGAAGACTCACGCGGCGTTGGGGCGCGATGCCATCCAGCACGCCGAGGATTCACTGGGCACCAGGGTCGACTTCCTGTCGATGGCCAAGGAGATCGCCTACGGGCATCAGGAAAAGTGGGACGGTTCCGGCTACCCCCTGGGTGCTGCCGGCGAAAATATCCCGACCTGTGCGCGCCTGATGGCGGTGGCGGACGTGTACGACGCACTGATCAGCCGACGGGTCTACAAGGAAGGCATGCCCCACGAAAAGGCAGTCTCCATCATCGTTGAAGGCAAGGGCAGCCATTTCGATCCCGACATGGTGGATGCCTTCGTCGATATTCAGGAAACATTCCGCGAGATCGCCAAGCGTTATGCGGATTCCGACGCCGACATGGCGCAAAAGAAGGAGCAGTTGGATCGAATCGCGGGCACAGTGGAGTAAGTCATGAACTTTCCCTTCGTCAAGCCTGCCGGCAGCGGTGGTGGTAGCAGCAGCCTGAACCTGGCGGCACGGCTGAAAACCGGTACCTTCCTCGTGGTCGATGACTTCGATTCCATGCGCAAGGTCACCTCGAACCAGCTCAAGCAGCTGGGTGCCACGCGCATCGTCGAAGCCGCCAACGGCGCGGAGGCGCTCAAGATTCTGTCGAAGCAACCGATCACCATGGTTCTTTCGGACTGGAACATGCCGGTGATGACGGGGCTGGAATTGCTGCTGTCAGTGCGCAGCAATGCCCAGCTCTTTGCAATGCCTTTTCTCATGATCACCGCCGAGGCCGAGCGCGACCGGGTGATGCAGGCGATCCAGGCCGGCGTTTCCGAACTCCTGGTCAAGCCCTATACCTCGGGCCGCTTTGGCGACCGTCTGGAAAAGACCCTGGACTGGAAGCCTCGTCACAATGGTCCCATCGATCCCACGGTGGCGATGGCTGGCACCGGCGTTACGGTCAAGCGGACCGGCAAGGATGAGACTGCCGCTACCGCAGGTGCGCCGGTATCCGTACCTGCGTCCGCCCCGGAGCGTTCCCGTGAGGAGCGTGGTGAGCGGCCGACCATTCTGGTGGTGGATGACACGCCGGACAACTTGCATCTTCTCTCGCAGCTGTTCAAGGACGAATATCGCGTCAAGATCGCCCACAACGGCGAAAAAGCGCTGGCGATCTGCCATTCCGACACGCCGCCGGACCTGGTCCTACTCGACATCATGATGCCGGGCATGGACGGCTTCGAGGTGGCGCAGGCCCTGCGCGGACATCCATCGTCGGAACACATTCCCGTCATCTTCGTCACCGCCATGACCGACGAGGCATCCCGGCTCAAGGGCATGGAACTGGGCGCGGTGGATTTCGTCACCAAGCCGATCGAGCCCGAGGGTCTCAAGGTTCGTGTCCGCAACTTCATGCGCTACGTCGAGCTGCACAGCCAGTTGCAGGCGGACTACGACGAGATGATGACGGCCGCCAAGCTCAAGGAGGACGTCGAACACATTACCCGCCATGACATGAAAGCACCGCTGGCCGGTGTGATCGGCCTGGTGCAGGGCCTGGCCGATGGGGCGAATCTGACGCCGGAGCAGAAGGAAATGTTGCAGATGGCGGAAGAGACCGCCCTGCAAGTGCTGAACATGATCAATCTCTCGGCCGAGCTGTACAAGATCGAGACCGGGCGCTTCCAGTTGAAGCCGGCACCCGTGTCGGTGGCCAAGATCGTGCGCCGCATCGCCGAGCTTCAGCGCAAGGCCTTCGCCGTGAAGGAGCTGACTATCGTCGTCGCCACGCCGAAAGGCGTCGACGATGCCGATCTGGTGGCCCAGGGCGATGCCATGCTGTGCTATTCCCTGTTCCAGAACCTGCTGAAGAATGCCTGCGAGGCGGCGCCGGACGGTACGGCCGTCACCGCGACTATCTACTCCGGTGCCCCCCTGCGGGTGAGCATCGACAATAAGGGCGTGGTGCCGGAGGCGATACGCGACACTTTCTTCGACAAGTTCGCTACGGCGGGCAAGCAGGGTGGCACGGGTCTCGGCACCTATTCGGCACGGCTGCTGACCGAAGCTCAGGGCGGCAGCATCGCCATGGAGACCAGCGACGAAAAGGGCAGCACGCGGATCATGCTGACCCTGCCGGCGTGAGGCTTGCCCGCTCCGGTGAGCTGGTCTTCAAACGGGACTGATCAGCCGGCTTTTCATCCGCTGGTGCAGGTTGCTCGCCACCAGCGCGACCACCACCAGGGCGGCACCGACCAGTTCCAGGGTATCCGGCCGGCGGCCCATGGCCAGGGCGATGCCGTAGGTGATCACGGGTACGAAGTTGGCAAAGAGGCCTGCCGACAGCGGGCCGAGTTTGGCGACGCCCATGTTCCAGAACAGGATGCCAAAGACCGAGACGCCGAGGATGATGAAGGACAGTTGCGGCCAGACATCAAGCATGCGCGCCGGTTCCGGCGGGTGGCTGCGGCCCAGCGCGGTGGCGATCAGCAGGCCGATCAGGATGGCTATCCAGCCCAAGCTGCATGACAGGGCCGAGTAACGTACCGGCGACCAGCCGGGGAACTGCTGGCCGCCCAGGGTGTAGGCAGTCCAGAACAGGGTGGCGAGAAAGATCAGGCCATTGCCGAGGGCATCGCCGCCAACCAGGCGCGAGACATCGCCGGCGGTGACCACCAGCAGTTCGCCGCAGAGGGCCACGGCGATGCAGCCAAGCATGAAGTTGTCGGGCCGGCGACCATTGCGCCACCACTGGAAGAGCGCGGTGAGCACCGGGCCGAGGGCGAGGATCATCGCGCTGATCTCAGGGCGTGTCAGGCGCAAGCCCTCGAACAGGCTGATGCCGAAGCCGGCAAAACCCATGGCGCCGAAGAGCATGATTTTCAACAACTGGCCGTCGGTGCGCAGGGCGCTTCGTCCTTCATGCACCAGCAGCATGGCGATGAAGACGCAGGCGGCGGCACCGAAGCGCATGGTCGTCAGCCAGTAGGGGTCCACCACGGCGAGGGCCGATTTGCCGACGGGCAGGAAGCCGCCCCAGAAGCACAGCACCAGCAGCATGTAGATCGTGCCGCGACGATGGTCGTGGGCGTTGGGTGTGGGCATGTCAGAGATTCAGGCTACCGCCAGCGAGATGGCGGGATTTGGCGAGGCGGGCAAGGGTCGGCAGCAGGTTGAGGCCGGTGTTGGTCTTGAGTCGGATTGCGGCGGCCTTGAGGTCTTCAAAAGTCGGCGCTGGCGAGACGGCGACCGGCGAGGCGAGGGCGATGGCATTGCCCGTGTCGCAGGAGGGAAAGGCGATGGCGTGGCCATCGTAGGCTTCCTCCAGCCGTGCCACGCTCTTGGTAAAGTCCTTGCGCCGCGAGAGCAGGTTCTGGCACAGCAGGCCGTCATTGGCGAGCCGAGCCTTGCAGTCGAGGTGGAAGGGCAGGGTGTCGAGACGGCCGGCACGGGCATCGGCGTCGAAGCCATCGACAAGGATCAGGTCGTAACGTTGTCTGGCCTTGATGACGAAATCGGCGCCGTCGGCGTGGCGGATGTCGATGCGCTCGGGGTCGTCTGGCAGCTTGAAATACTGGCGGGCGACGTATTCCACCTGCGGGTCGATCTCGATCACCGTGAACTTCGCCGCCGGCCGGTAGCGCCAGAGGAATTTGAGCACCGAGGCGGCGCCGAGGCCGATGATCAGCACGCGGCGCGGCCAGTCGTCGGGGCGCAGCAGCAGCGGCACCATCATCTCGCGGGTGTAGTCCAGTTCGAGAGAGTAGGGGCGGGCGACGCGCATCGCGCCCTGCACCCAGTCGGAACCGAAATGCAGGTAGCGGACGCCGGCTTCCTCGCTGATGTCTACGGACAATGCGTGCTCAATGCAGCAGCCGCCCGTCGGGCGGGAACAGCTCGTCGATGATCTCGGGGCCGAAGCGGTATTCGTGACCGCAGATTTCGTCCTCGATGGCGATCAGCTCGGCGTCTTCGAGCATGGTTTCGAGTTCCTCGCGGCCCAGGGATAGCAGCAGGTTCTTGACCTTCTCCTCGTCGCGGGGGCAATGCCAGGTCGCGGCACGGGGCGCGAAAAGGCGCAACTTCTCTTCGGCGAAGAGCCGGGTCAGCAGGGTTTCCGGCGGCAGGGCGAGTTCCTCGCTGCGCACCGTGGCCGCCAGTTGCTCGATGCGGTTCCAGCCGTCGAGATCCTTGAGGTCGGCACCGGGCAGCTTTTGCAGGAAGAGGCCGCAGGCGGTGTGGCCGTCGGCGGCCAGCCACAGCCGTGCCGGCAACTGTTCCGACTGCTTCAGGTAGTGCTCGAAGACGGCAGACAACGTGTCGCCTTCGAGGGGGACGAAGCTCTGGTAGGGGCTGCCGGCATTGGTCTGGAGCGTCAGCATCAACTGGCCGTCGCCGAGCAGTTCATCGACCCCCGAGAGCGTAGTCGGCCCCGGCGTCAGTTCGCTCTTGGCCATGCCGCGCAGGTGCAATTGTTCGTCGCAATCCATCACTAGCATTGACACGGGACCGTGGCCCTGGACCTGGAAGGTGATGCGACCAGGCGTCTTCAGGTTGCTGCCGATGATCGTGGTGACGGCGGCCAGCTCGCCGAGCAGCTCGCGCACCGGGCCGGCGTAGTTGCGCTTGACATGCATGGACACCCAGGCCGGGCCGAGTTGCACCAGCGCGCCACGGATGTCGAGGTCCTCGAAGATGAAGCGATGAACGGCGTCCATCAGCGGACGAAACTTTCGAACATGGTCGGGTCGAAGCCGACCAGCAACTGGCCTTCGGCGGTCTCGACGATGGGGCGGCGGATTACGCTGGAGAATTCCATCATGGTCGCCACGGCCTTGCTCTGGGTGGTGATGTCCTGTTGTTCCTCGCTGAGCTTGCGCCAGGTCGGACCCTTCATGTTGATCAGGGTTTTCCAGCCGACGTGGCGGCTCCATTCCACCAGCTTGTCGCGGGGCACGCCCTGCTTCTTGTAGTCGTGGAATTCGTAGGGGATGCTGCGTTCTTCGCACCAGGTGAAGGCCTTCTTCATGGTGTCGCAATTCTTGATGCCGTAAATCCTGACCATTGCTGTTTCCTGCCGTTTGCGTGTGAGTGCAAGTGAGTACGAGTGAGGCTCGATGAAGGCGGATTCTAGCAAACGAGGCATAATCAACCGCCATGAATACCCCTACCCGCAATGAGGCGCAGCGGCGTGCCGACGAGATTCACGTCTTCCGTGCCGAGCTGACGCGACTGGATGGCGAAGGTGTCCTGCACCTTGCGCCGGAACAGCAGGCCGCCGTCACGGCCCATCACGATGCGCTGCTGGCGAGCTTTGCCGCCGATTTCGACATCGACCGCGACCTCAAGGCGCGCCAGCTCTCGCTGGGCATGCGCGTCGCATCCTTCCTCGGCGCCCTGGCGCTGGCGGCCAGCGTGTTCTTTCTCTTCTATCAGTTCTGGGGCAATTTTGCCGAGACGGCCCAGGTGGCGATCCTGATCGGTGCGGCGCTGAGCACGCTGGGGCTGACGGTCTGGCTACAGGGCCGCGATTCCTCGGGCTATTTCACCAAGCTCGCCGCCCTGGTGGCTTTCGCCTGCTTCGTGCTCAACCTCACCATGCTGGGCCAGATATTCAACATCACGCCCACCGACAAGGCGCTGATCCCCTGGGCGGCGCTGGCTTTTCTGCTGGCTTATGCCTGCGATCTGCGCCTGCTGCTGGCGGCCGGCATCTGCTGCGTTACCGCCTGGGTCGCTGCCCGCGTCGGCGAGTGGGGTGGGCTTTACTGGCTGCACGCTGGCGAGCGACCGGAGAACTTCTTTCCCGTCGCTGCGCTGCTCTTCGCCGTGCCGGCGCTGATTCCGCACCGGCGCTTTGCCGGCTTCGCTGCGCTCTACCGCATCTTCGGCTTGCTCTGTCTGCTGCTGCCGATGCTGATCCTCGGCCATTGGAGTTACGGCAGCTACCTCGATCTCGACGTGAAGGTGATCGAAGGCATGTACCAGACCGCCGGTTTCGTCACCGCCGCCATCGCCATCTGGTTCGGCGCCCGCAAGCAGTGGAACGAGACGGTGAATACCGGCATCTCCTTCTTCGTCATCTTCCTCTACACCAAGTTTTTTGACTGGTGGTGGCAGATCATGCCGAAGTGGATGTTCTTCCTCGTCGTCGGCCTTTCGGCGATCCTGATCCTGGTAGTGCTCAAGCGCCTGCGCGGCAAGGGAGCTGAAGCATGAGCCCGCGCCTGAAAACCCTGCTCGCCGGCGCCGCGCTGATCGCGCTGGCCAACGCCGTGGCCCTCACCGGCGTGTATCTGAACCGCAGCGGCGAGCCGGAGAGCCGCCTGTCGTTGACCCAGCGCGAACTCGGCCATCCCTGGGGCTGGCGCGGCAACGCGGAGAACAGCGGCCTTGCGCTCAATCTGCAATGGCGCGTGGTCGAAGCCTCGGTCGGCAACAATTACGCACCCTATTACAGCAATCACGGCGGCGCTCCGGCCTGGCTCGATGAAAAGCGCATGGCTGAATTCGGCTTTCATTCGGCTGATGCGGCCGGCGCGGACGACTTTGTGCGGCGGCACCGATACGAACGTCAGTCCGAACGTGAAGTGCTGGTCGTCCTCGAACTCGCCGGTCCGGCCTGGGAACTCGCCATTGCCCGGGCCCGGGAAAACCTGGCCCGGCATGAGGCCGCGCGGCAGGTCAATCCGGAGGCCAAGGAATTCATCCAGCGTGAAAAGTCGGCGCAAGAGCAGTTGCAACGCGAAGAACAGCAGAACAGCCGTCTCTTCGCCATCGACGCCGGCCTGGACCTCGCCGCTCTGCGGGCGAAATATCCCGACCGCAGCCGCTACATGATCCTCAAGGGCAAGCTGCGCCCCCGCATCATCAGCCGCGACAAGAAGACCGTCGCTGGCGCCTACCTGGGCAGCCTGACCGGCACCCAGATCAATGTGCCCCATGCCTTGCGCCCGGTGTTCGAGCGGGTGCTGCAAACACCGCCGTCCCGCCAGGGCCGACTTTCCGGCGAGGCGGCGGTGCCCTTCGCAGTGGCCGTGCGGGTCGGCCAGCGGCTGGAGCCATGGATCGAGGCCGTGGTGCCGTGACGCGACGCGGTGAGCTTATCCCATAGGAGGCAGAGGGATATCATGGCACCGCCACTCTTGTTGGAGCGGGCACAACACTAATTCGATGGGTGTCGCAGTGTCAGGAAGACTAAGTCGGATATTCACCAAACCCTTGCTTGCGGTGGTCGCGGCCGCCATGCTGGCGGACGTTTTCGTCGTCGGGCTGGTGGTGGTTTCCTTGCAGGCGAGTTACCAGCAATACAAGGAACGGGCGGCCGTCACCTCGCGCAATACCAATCGCCTCGTGGCGACCGGCATTGCTGGTGAAATCGAACGTATCGACCTGGGTCTGAAGGTCGTGGGCGACGAGTATCTTCGCCAGCGGGTTTCCGGCCGCATTGATCGGCCATCGCTGACGCGCTTCTTGCAACGACAGCAGAGCCGGCTGCCCATGGCCGATGGCTTACGCATTGTCGATGCTGATGGCAACGTCGTCTACGGTGCTGATCAGGCACTACCCCTTGGAATTTCCGTCACTGATCGCGACTATTTCGTGGCTCTGCGTGACGATCCATCCCGTGATCTCGTCATCTCCAAGCCGGTGCTGGGCAAGGTCAGTGGCAAATCGGTGCTGATTTTCGCCCACCGGATGATCGCTGCCGACGGCAGGTTTGCCGGTGCGGTGATTGCGCCGGTGACCATCGCCTGGTTTGAAAATGTCTTCGCCAAACTGGAAACCGGACCGAAGGGCGCCGTCGTTTTGCGCGGCGACGCGAGCCGCGACTTCGACCTGCTGGGCCGTTTTCCTCCTGCCGGATTCGTCGGCCAGACCAAGGTCTCGGCCCAGTTCAAGGCGATGATCACCGCCAATCCGCAAGAGGGCACCTACGAGGCCCATGCGGGCGCGGACAATATCCGCCGTACCTTTTCCTATCGGGCGGTGGGCGCTTATCCGCTGATTACCCTGGTCGGTCTCGGCACTGATGACATCCTCGCCGGCTGGTGGCGTGAAGTCACCAAGCTGACGGTGTTGGCCTCGGTTTTCATTGTGCTTTCGGCGCTGGGCGGCTGGATCGTGATGCGGGCGTGGAATGCGCGCACCAAGGCCTATGAGGAAATCCGCGTTCTCAATGCGGAACTCAAGCGGGACAACCTGGGCCGTCGTCAGGCGGAAATGGAGGTTTCGCGCCTCAACGCCGGGCTGGAACAACGGGTGCGCGAACGCACGGCGGAGCTGGAGGTTGCCAACAAGGATCTCGAAAGCTTCTCCTATTCGGTCTCCCACGATTTGCGGGCACCGTTGCGGGCGATTGCTGGCTATTCGCAAATCCTGCTCGAGGACGAGGCGCCGAGACTTTCTGCGGACGGGCGAGGGGTGCTGGATCGCCTGCTCAACAGTACGGTCAAGATGAGCACCCTGATCAACGATATCCTCGAATATTCACGGCTCGGTCGCCGTACGGTCGACCTGCATGCGGTGGACATGGCGGCCCTGGTGCGAGAAGTGGCGCTCCACTTCGCGGACGAATATCCCGCAGCGCAAATCCACATCGGCGACATGCCGCCCGTGCTGGGTGACCGGACCATGCTGGGGCAGGTATTGCAGAACCTGATTGGCAATGCGCTCAAATATTCCGCGAATAAGAACCTGGCCGAGATTAGCGTCGATACTGTCGACGAGGATGGTCGCCGGGTCTATTTCGTGCGGGACAACGGCGTCGGCTTCGATATGGCCTACGCGGGAAAGCTGTTCGGGATGTTCCAGCGCCTGCACGGCGACAGCGAATTTCCGGGCACCGGCGTCGGCTTGGCCATCGTCAAGCGACTGGTCGAGCGTCTTGGCGGGGAGGTTTGGGCCAAGGCCGCGCCGGACAAGGGGGCGACTTTCTACTTCACCGTGGGAACCCAGACCTCCGGCGATTCTCGGGCACCGAGCGAACCTGCCGAGACAAACCCGGCATAATCATCAGCATGAATACCTCTACTCTCCTGCGCCGAGGCGTTCCGGCGCTGATCGTGCTTGCGCTGCTCGGCGCCGGCCTTTGGTGGGGCACGCGGCCCAAGCCCGTTTCCGTGGTGATGAAGGCGGTGGATCGCGGCGCCGTGGAATCCACGGTGGTCAATACCCGCGCCGGCACGGTCGAGGCCTGTCAGCGCACCAAGCTGTCCACCATCATGGGCGGACGCATCGAATATCTCGGCGTCAAGGAAGGCGACAAGGTCAAGAAGGGTCAGTTGCTGATGAAGCTCTGGAACGATGACCAGAAAGCGCAGCAGACCCTGGCCGAGAAGCAACGCAACGTGTCGAGCCAGCGCGTGGCGGAAGCCTGCACCACCGCCGCAACCGCCGAGCGCGAAGCCAAGCGGCAGGCCGATCTGCGTGCCAAGGGTTTCGTTTCCGAGGCCAAGGAGGATGCGGCCCGCAGCGAGGCAGCCACCCGCCGCGCGGCTTGCGAAACTGCGCGCGCCGATGTCGGCCAGGCCGAGGCGCGGATTGCCGTGACCAAGGTGGAGCAGGGCCGCATTGCGCTTTATGCACCCTTCGACGGCACGGTGGCGAAGATCGTCGGTGAACTGGGCGAGTATTCGACGCCCTCGCCGCCAGGCGTGCCGACGCCGCCGGCCATCGATCTGATCGACGAGACCTGCCTTTACGTCAATGCGCCGATGGATGAGGTGGATGCGCCGCGCATACAGGACGGACTGCCGGTGCGGGTGACGCTGGACGCGCTGCCCAAGCAGCCGCTCAAGGGCAAAGTGCGACGCGTTGCGCCCTATGTTTCGGCGGTGGAGAAGCAGGCGCGCACCGTGGATGTGGAAGTGGATTTCGAGCGCCCGGAAAACGCCCGCCTGTTGGTGGGCTATAGCGCCGACGTCGAGATCGTGCTCGATGTCCGGCCCAGTGCCCTGCGTGTGCCGACCGCCGCCCTGATCGAGGGCAACAAGGTACTGGTGCTGAACGCCGACAGCGGCAAGCTGGAGGAGCGCAAGGTCAAGGCCGGCCTTGCCAATTGGGAATACACCGAGGTGCTCGAAGGTCTCAAGGATGGCGAGCGTATCGTCACCTCGCTGGAGCGCGACGGCGTGAAAGTCGGCGTTCGCGCCACGGCGGAAGCTGAGCCAAAAGCCAAATAGCATGGCCCTGATCGAACTGGCGGGCATCGAGCGCGTCTTCCATCTCGGTGACGCCGATGTTCACGCGCTGGCCGACCTCAACGTCAGCATCGAGTCCGGCGAGTACGTGGCGGTGATGGGACAGTCGGGCTCCGGCAAGTCCACCCTGCTCAATCTGTTGGGTTTGCTCGACCGACCCAATGTCGGCACCTATCGCCTCGAAGGCCGCGACGTCACCACCCTGTCGCCGGACGAGCAGGCGGCGGTGCGCAGCCAGCGCATCGGCTTTGTCTTCCAGAGTTTCCATCTCGTGCCGCGTTTGACCGCTGCCGAGAACATCGCGCTGCCGATGATGCTGGCCGGCATTCCCGCCGCCGAGCGCAATCGACGCGTGGCCCAGGCACTCAAGGATTTCGGTCTGGAGAATCGGCACGACCATCGGCCGGACCAGCTCTCCGGCGGCCAGCGCCAGCGCGTCGCGATTGCCCGTGCCACCATCATGCAGCCGGCCATGCTGCTGGCCGACGAACCCACCGGCAACCTCGACCGCGCCACCGGCGACGAGGTGATCCGCCTGCTCGAAGTGCTCAACGAGCGCGGCGTGACATTGATCATCGTCACCCACGATCAGAACCTGGGTTCGCGGGCGCGGCGGCAGTTGGTGATGGAGGATGGTCGGCTGAAGCACGACAGCGGTGCGGATAATCGCCGTTCCGTCAGCGCCGACTTTTCCGGCTAGAACAAGCCATGCGCACCGCCGACGTCCTGCGCTTCGCCCGCGATGCCGCTGCCGGTTATCCACTGCGCACGGGGCTGTCGGTGCTGGCCATGGCCATCGGCGTCGCTGCCGTTGTCGTCCTCACGGCGCTCGGCGATGGTGCCCGCCGCTATGTGGTGGACCAGTTCTCCTCCCTGGGCAGCAACCTCGTCATCGTCCTCCCGGGTCGTTCCGGTACCGGTGGTTTCAGCCCGGTTAATGCGGTGACTCGCACGCCGCGCGATCTGACCATCGACGATGCGGCGGCCCTGATGCGCCTGCCCTCCGTGCGTCGTGTCTCGCCGCTGACGGCGGGCACGTCGGAGATCAGCGCCGGTGGCCGCCTGCGCGAAGTGGTGGTGGCCGGCGTGGCAGCGCCCTACCGTGAGATCCGCAATTTCCAGATGGCCCAGGGCAGCTTCCTGCCCGAATCGGACTGGAGCCGGCCGATGCCCGTCGCCGTGATCGGGGCCAGCTTGCGCACGGAACTCTTCGGTAACCAGCCGGCGCTGGGCCAGTTCGTCCGCGTCGGTGATCGCCGGGTCCGCATCATCGGCGTGCTCAAACCCGTGGGGCAGGGCCTGGGGATGAACACCGACGAAGTGGTCATCGTGCCGGTGGCGCTGGCCCAGGCCCTCTTCGACACCAACACGCTGTTCCGCATCCTGATCGAAACCCGCAGCCGCAATCATCTTGAGGAAGCCAAGCGGGAAGTAGCCGCCGTCCTCAAGGCTCGCCATGGCGACGAAGAGGATGTGACGGTCATCACCCAGGACGCCGTGCTGGCGACTTTCGACAAGCTGCTGCGCGCGCTGACGGCGGCGGTGGCCGGCATCGCCGCCATCAGTCTGGCGGTGGCCGGCATCCTGGTAATGAACGTGATGCTGGTGGCCGTGACCCAGCGCACGGCCGAGATCGGCCTGCTCAAGGCGCTCGGCGCCCAGGGGCGGACGATACGCATGGCCTTCCTCGCCGAGGCGGCGATGCTGTCATTCTTCGGTGCGCTGGCCGGCTACCTGCTCGGCCAGCTCGGCGCCTTCGTCCTGCGCCAGATGTTCCCCGTCTTTCCGGCCTATCCGCCGGACTGGGCGGTCATCGCCGGTCTGGGCACCGCCCTGTCGACGGGTTTGATCTTCGGCATCATGCCGGCACGGCGAGCCGCGCAGCTCGATCCGGTGCAGGCCCTGATGAAGCACTAGAGGCCAGGACGATGCCCATCATCGACGCCATCCGCCTCGCCCTGCGCTCCATCGTCGCCCAGCGCCTGCGCAGCTTTCTGACCCTGCTCGGCATTGCCGTCGGCATTGCGGCGGTGATCCTACTCACCTCCATCGGCGAGGGCATCCATCGCTATGTGCTGAACGAGTTCAGCCAGTTCGGCACCAATGTCGTCGGCGTCCATCCGGGCAAGACCAAGACTGGCGGTGCCTCACTCTCCGGCCTGCCATCGAGCGCACGGCCGCTGTCGCTGGAGGATGCCGAGGCCCTCAAGCGCCTGCCCAACGTGGTGGCGGTGACCCCCAGCCTGTTCGGCAATGCGGAAGTGGATGGCAATGGCCGCCTGCGCCGGGTCTCGGTATATGGCGTAGGCCCGGACATGCTGACCGTGTTCAAGGGCAAGGTCAGCACCGGCCAGTTCCTGCCGCCGGATGACGCCACCAACGCCCGGGCCGTGGTGGTGCTCGGCTCCAAGCTGAAGAACGAACTGTTCGGTGCCGAGAATGCGCTGGGTACGCGCGTGCGCATCGGCGGCTTGCAATTCCGCGTCATCGGCGTGCTTGCCTCGAAGGGCCAGTTCCTCGGCATCGATCTCGATGACACCGCCTTCATCCCGGCGGCGCGTGCCATGGAACTGTTCAATCGCGATGGCCTCAATGAAATCGACGTCGCCGCTGCCGAGGGGGTGCCCGCCGCCAGCGTCGTCGCCACGGTCAAGGAGGTGATGAAGGCTCGCCACGGCCGTGAGGACTTCACCATCGTCAGCCAGGAGGAAATGCTGTCCACCCTGTCCAGCATCCTCGACGTGCTGACCATGGCGGTCGGCGCACTCGGCGGCATCTCGCTGCTGGTGGGCGGTGTCGGCATCGTCACCATCATGACCATCGCCGTCACCGAGCGCACCAACGAAATCGGCCTGCTGGTCGCCCTCGGTGCGCGGCGGCGGACTATCCTCGGCCTCTTCCTCGGCGAGGCCGTGGCCCTGGCCGCCATCGGCGGCGCCGCCGGCTTGCTGCTCGGTATCGGCCTGGCCCAGTTGATCCAGCTGGTAGTGCCGGCGCTGCCGGTGCATACGCCGCTGTCCTTCGTGCTTCTGGCCGAAGTGCTGGCCATGATCATCGGCCTCGCCGCCGGCGTACTGCCTGCGCGGCGAGCCGCGCTGCTCGATCCGGTGGAAGCGCTGCGCGCCGAGTAAATAGCCCTAACGCAAGTACGCAATTAGTGAGGTAGAATCCGCGCGCCGATTCAATATTCATAAAGTAATAAACATGCATCGGTCCTGCTCAAGGTGCTCCCTGTCGAAAGAAGGGCGCGCAAAGCGTCAGGTCTAAAGGTCCTCGGACCCACGATCAAGGCGTCGCCAGGAAGGGAGGAGCCCTGCCTGTGCGCAAAGCCACCTTCCCTCGTTTCGTCTCGTTTTCTTAGGGGAGATTCATGGCTTCGTCGTTTACGATCAAAAAAATCATTGCCCTGTCGACGCTGTTCGGCCTAGTGTTGCTCGGCATCCTGCTCGGTGTGGTCTGGCGCGGTTTTTCGAGCAGCATCGATGCCTCGCACAATGAACATCAGGTGTCGCAGAAGGCCATGCTGGCCATGTTGCAGGCCCGTTTCAACGTGGTCCAGATCCAGCAGTTCCTGACCGACGTCTCCGCCACCGGAGAAACCGATGGATTCAAGGCGGCGGAGGAAAATCTCAAGGAGGCGAAGGCCAGTCTCGCTGCCCTGGGACAACTGCAACCCGATCTGCAAGCGCGGATCACTCTCATCGAAACCCGCCTGGCCCAATTCAACGAGGTCGGGATTCGCATGGCCAATAGCTATGTGAGCACGGGGCGCGAGGCCGGCAACCAGATCATGAAGGCCCCGAACGATGGCTTCGATGCCAGGGCCGAGGCGCTGACCAGCGAGTTGCAACGCCTGGAAAAGGTCATTCGGGACCGGATGACGATGACGGCAGACAATACCGAGCGCAGCATCGAAACGGCGCGTCTGCTCAGCGTCGGGCTCGGGCTCGGCATTGCACTGCTGCTCGTCGGCTCCGGGCTGATGCTGTACCGCATATTGATCAAGCTGCTCGGCGACGAGCCGGCGGAAGTCTCCCGTCTGACCCGGCAGGTGGCCGATGGCGACATGATCTTCCAGCGCGCGACGGAGTCCATTCCAGCGGCCAGCCTGCTCCACTCCCTGCGGGAAATGACAGGACGCCTGCGTGCGACTCTGATCGACGTGTTGGCGCATTCCGTCCATGTCCGGGAATCGGCCACCGTCATTGCCCAGGGAATGGATCGGGTGATGAATGGCAGCGCCAGCCAGAACGACGCTGCACGAGCCATCACCAGCGCCACCGAGGAGCTGGCGGAGAGCGTTGACTCGGTCTATGACCACGCCGATTCCATCCAGAAGGAAATGACCCAGACCGAGACCGTCTGTGTCGAAGGCGAGGAACTCATGGCGCGGGCGACCGTCGATATCCGTCATATTGCCGCCAGCGTTGAACATGCTGCCGTGGGCATCCGCTCCCTGGAGAGCGAGACGGAGGCGATCTCCGCCATGGTCAAGCTGATCCACGACATTGCCGACCAGACCAATCTGCTTGCGCTCAACGCGGCCATCGAGGCGGCTCGGGCCGGCGAACAGGGGCGCGGCTTCGCCGTGGTGGCCGACGAGGTTCGCAAACTGGCGGAGAACACCAGCAGCACGACTACCAACATCACCGGCAAGATCGAGCACATCCGCCAATTGACCCATGTTTCCGCCGAGGACATGAAGCAGAGCGTGGATCAGGTGGCCGTCGGGGTCACCGAAATTGAACGTGCCTCAAGCGCCTTCACCCGGACGCGGGAGCTGGCCCATCAGACCACCGTTCGCTTCCTGGATATTTCGGCGGCACTGCGCGAGCAGAAAAGCGCAGCCCACGAGATCGCCCGCCAGGTGGAGCGGATTGCCGCGATGTCCGACGAGAACATGGGTGTGATCGAGCAAAGTCGTGCTGGCGCGTATTCTCTGGACAATCAGACCGAGTACCTGAAGGCGTCGCTGGCCGGTTTCCGCGTGTGATCGGCGCTTGATCCACGTTTGTCGATAGTGTTCTGAACGGCGACGAAACACGTTTGTAACAGGCGGCCATTAGGCTGGCTGACTCTGTCTCACGGAGTGGCCTTCCTATGCTCGCCTATCTCGTCCAGCCGATTTCCGGGCTGATGCACCGCCTTTCCTTCCAGAAGAAGTTCATCCTCGCCGGCGGCCTGATGGTCGTCGCGCTGCTGGTGGCGCTGGCCCCCGGTGTGCTACGCATGAAGCGCGACCTCGACGAACTCCAGCGTCGGCAGGCTGGTATCGATGCCATTGCGCAAAGCCTCGCCACCTTGGCCGCAACCAGTGCCCATCGCGAACTGCATCTGCTGTCCCTGCGTGGACTGGCCGATAACGCCGACGCCCTGAAAGCCTCTGCCTCCGCACTGGAAACCCGTATCACCGGTTTGCGCACGGTGGTGATCGCCGATCCCGAGGTAGCTGCCATTGCCACCGAAATGAATGCCGCCTGGGGTACGCTGCGCGAGCGCTCCGGCGGGCGTTACAACGCCGTCAAGGCCAATGCCGATTATGCCGTTCTGCTGAGCGCCCAGCGTCGTCATCTCGATGCAATGGCCGCTGCTACGGGCATGCTACGCGAGTCGGCGCCGGCGGCACGGCGCCAGGCCACGCAACTCGCGGTGGACCTGCCGGAACTAAGCCTGGCCCTGAGCGAGGCCGGCGCCCTCGGCGTGACCGTGGCCGCCGGACTGGCCAATGACGAGGACCGCCAGCGCCTGGCCTATCTAAGCCAGCATCTGCTGCACATGGCCGACAGCGGCCGCTTTTCCGCCAAGGGGAACGAAGCGTTGTCCGGCGCCGTGAGCGGCCTGGGCAATCTGCTGCTCAACCGGGGCGTACTCCATCCCGAGAATGGCATCCCTGTCGCCGAACTGACGGCGGCGACGCGGGCCGCCGCAGAGGGCGCGACTGGCGTGGCGACGCTGACGGCGAATGGCCTGCGTGCCGACCTGGCCGCGCGCCATGCCGACATGCTTGCGCTCTTCGCGGCGCAACTGGCGGCCATCGGCATCATCCTGGCAGTGGCGACCTATGTCTTCGTCGGCTTCTGGCACGCCTCGCGGGAGACCATCGATGCGCTGGTGGCAGCGACCGAGCGCATCATCGCCGGCGATCTCAACTCGGAGGCGCGGGTGCGTTCCCGCGACGAGTTGTCCAAGATCGCTGGCCGCTTCAATGAACTGGCCAGCACGCTGCGCGAGGTCATCGGCCACATCGCCGAGCACAGCCATCGCGTCACCGCCATGGCCGGCGATCTCAGCCGCTCGGCCAATCGCGTCATCGGCAACACCGAGGAACAGGCCCGCGCCACCTTGGCCACCTCGGCCTCGGTGCAGCAGATCGCCGTCGGCATCGCCTCGGTGAACGACAATGCCTCCGACCTCGAACGCCAGGCCCGTGAGGGTGTGGCCCACGTCACCGCTGGCGAAGCCGCGCTGAAACTGTTGCAGGTGCGGATGGGCGACATGCGTCACGTCATCGGTCGCATCACCGACGTCAGCAATGAGTTCCTCGCCGATTCCCGCAGCGTGGCCGGCATGACCCGGCAGGTGAAGGAGATTTCCGACCAGACCAATCTGCTGGCGCTCAATGCCGCCATCGAGGCGGCAAGGGCCGGCGAGGCCGGCCGTGGTTTCGCCGTGGTGGCCGACGCGGTGCGGGCCCTGGCCGAAAAGGTCGCGGACACCGCCCGCGAGATCGACGCCGTGATGGCGGCGATGATGTCCCGCGCCGGCGAGATGAGCACCGCTATCGCCGATGGTGGCGAAAATCTTGCGCGGGCCGAGGAGGGTGCCGGCGAACTGGCCGAGGTGCTGCTGGCGACGGGACTGGCGATGCGCGAAACCCACAGCAGCCTGACCGGCATCAACCTCGCCATCAGCGAACAGAAACTGGCCAGCGAGGATATTTCCCGCCACGTCGATGGCATCGCCGGCATGGCCGACAGTACCCAGGACACGGTGGGCGACATCGCCGGCCTGATCCGCGAGATGGTGGAACTGACGCGGGTGATGGGCGGCCACGTGGCGCGCTTCCAGACCTGAAAAGTCGGCGCTGGTGATACGGCAATTCAGTCCTTGCGCGGCGGCCGTTCTAGATTCAGGCCAAGGTAAAGGGCGACGACGATACCGGCGAAGATGAACCACTGGACTGCGTAGGCGATGTTCCGCTCCGGTTGCAAGGGCGGTGTGGCTTGCGCATGGCTGCCTTGCTGTTCCAGGCGCAAGGTATAGGGCAGCAGCGGTAGCGCCAGCGTCGTGGCAAGGGCGGGGATATCCAGATGCTGGACACGCAGAGTTCCGGCGCCCAATGTTTCGATGCCGGCATCCCCGCGCGCAGGAGCAGGGGCCTGCGCGATGCCGCGCAGCACCGCTTGGCCATGAGGTGCGCCCACTTCCGGCACGCGATCCCGGCGCTCCAGCGGTACCCAGCCCCGCTCGACGAGTACCGTGCCTTGTCCGTCGTCCAGTTGCAGCGGCGTGAACACCGCGTAGCCGGCGCGACCATTGCGCACCCGGTTGTCGAGCAGGACGTGATGCCCGTCGTGCCAGCGGCCGGTCACGCTGATGCCCGCCATGGCGGTGGCTGACACCAGCGCACGCTTGGCCTCCGCTCGTTGCAATTGCCAGAAACCAAGCCCGACGAAAAAGAGTGTGCCGAGCAGGGCAATGAGCGTGATCAGCGGGCGCGGATGGAAACGCCAGCCACGGGGCTGCAAACCGGGCTGCACGCCGGCATGGACGGCAGGCTTGTGCTGGCTATACTTTTCCTGATACACCGATTCCGCTGCGGCCAATGCACACCTCCTTTACCGTCAAGCTGCTGATCGTCCTCGGCCTGCTGGCTATCCTTGTCAGTCTCGGTTCGGCGCTGTTCGCGCTGGTTCGCGACAAGGGGCGCTCGCAGCGCACCGTGCGCGCCCTGACCTGGCGCATCGGCCTGTCGCTGGGTCTGTTCGTCCTGCTGTTGCTGGGTATCGCCACCGGCGTCGTGGTGCCCCACGATATCGGTGGCTAGAGCACATAGACGAAGAGGAACAGCGCCAGCCAGACCACGTCCACGAAGTGCCAGTACCAGGCGGCGGCCTCGAAGGCGAAATGCCTGTCCGGGGTGAAATGTCCACGCGCCGCGCGTAGCGTGATCACCGCCAGCATGATGGCGCCGATGCTGACGTGGAGGCCGTGGAATCCGGTGAGCATGAAAAAGGTGGCGCCGTAGATGCCGGACGACAGCTTCAGGTTCATTGCCGTGTAGGCGTGCCAGTACTCGTAGGCCTGGAGGCAGACGAAGAGGAGGCCGAGGGCAACCGTGCTGGCCAGGCCGATGACCAGCTGGCGCTGTTTGTCGGCCTTCAGGGCCCAGTGTGCCCAGGTTACGGTGGCGCCGGAACTGAGCAGGATCAGGGTATTGATCGCCGGCAGGCCGAAGGCGCCCATGGCTTCGCGGATGGCGGCATAGCGGGCCGGATCGGGGGCCTGCAACAGCGGCCAGGTCGCCACGAACGACGGCCACAGCAGCTCATGGGCCAAGCCCTTGTCGCCCATGCCGCCAAGCCAGGGCACGGAGTAGTTGCGGGCATAGAAGAGCGCGCCGAAAAAGCCGGCGAAGAACATCACTTCGGAGAAGATGAACCAGGCCATGCTCCAGCGGAAACTGAGATCGACCTGGTCGCTGTAGCGGCCTTGCATGCTTTCGCCGATGACGGTGCCAAACCAGCCCCACATCATGGCGGCGACGATGCCGGCACCGATCACGGTGACGATCTGGCCGCCGGCGATCTGGTTGAGCCAGAGGGCGGCGCCGAGCACCAGCACGAACAGCCCGGCGGAGCCGATCAGCGGCCAGATGCTGGAATCGGGAACGTAGTAGCGGGGAGTGGCGGCGTGGTCCATAGTGGCCTCCGTAGTGCTCAATGCGCGGCTGACAGTGCAGCTACCTTGTCCGGCGCGCTGAAGAAGGTGTAGGAAAGGGTCAGGGTGCCGATGTTCTTCGGTAGATCAGGATCGACGATGAACTGCACCGGCATTTCCTTGGCTTCGCCCGGCGCCAGGGGCTGGCGCGAGAAGCAGAAGCATTCGAGCTTGCGGAAATGGGATGCCGCCTGCAAGGGCGTGACGCTGGGCACCGCCTGGCCGATGACGGCGGCGTTGCCAATGTTGCGGGCATGGAAGCTGGTCAGCACGATGTCGCCGGGATGAACGCGGACGCTGGCGACGGTAGGGCGAAATTCCCAGGGCAGGTTGCCGCTGGTGTTGGCGACGAACTCGACGATGACATGGCGGCTGGTATCCACCACGGTGGCCCGTGCGGCGACGGCCTCGATGCGAGAGGTTGTGCCGTTGAAGCCCGTCCATTCGCAGACCACGCGGTAGATCGGCACCAGCAGGTAGCCGAAGCCGAACATGGCCGTCGCCACCAGGGCCAGTTTCCAGCCCATGCGGCGCGAGGAGGAGGGGGCGACAGTATCCATGTTCAGGGTTCAGAGCAGGTAGTAAAGATAGATGCCGAGATAGGCGCTCAGCGCCGCTGCCGCAAGAATCATGGCGGTGCGCTGGTTCTGTGCCGGGCGGGTGTCGGTGCGAGCGTCGGTGCGAGCGTCGGTTGCGTGGTCCATGGCCATGACTCAATGCAACTTCGGCGGTTCGCTGAAACTGTGGTGGGGTGGCGGCGAGGAAAGCGTCCATTCCAGTCCCTCGGCGCCTTCCCAGACCTGGCCGCTGGCCGGCTGGCCCTTGCCGCTCATGGCCCGTAGCACGATGTAGAGGAAGATCAGCTGCGAGGCGCCGAAGACGAAGCCGCCCACCGAGGAGACCATGTTCCAGCCGGTGAATTGCGTTGCATAGTCGGGAATGCGCCGCGGCATGCCGGCCAGGCCGAGGAAGTGCTGGGGGAAGAACAGCATGTTCACCGAAATCGCCGACAGCCAGAAGTGCAGCTTGCCGAGGCGTTCGTCATACATGACGCCGGTCCATTTCGGCAGCCAGAAATAGACCCCGGCGATGATGGCGAAGACGGCGCCGGTGACCAGCACGTAATGGAAATGGGCGACCACGAAATAGGTGTCCTGGTACTGGAAGTCCACCGGCGCAAGGCCCAGCATCAGCCCGGAAAAGCCGCCGATGGTGAATAGCACGATGAACGAGAGTGCCCACAGCATGGGCGTCTCGAAGGTGAGCGAGCCGCGCCACATGGTCGCCACCCAGTTGAAGACCTTGACCCCCGTCGGCACGGCAATGAGGATGGTCGAATACATGAAGAACAGCTCGCCCGCCAGCGGCATGCCGACGGTGAACATGTGGTGGGCCCAGACGATGAAGGAGAGGGCGGCGATGGCGCCCACCGCATAGACCATGGAGCGGTAGCCGAACAGGGGCTTGCGGGCAAAGGCCGGAACGATGTGAGAGACAATGCCGAAGGCCGGCAGGATCATGATGTACACCTCGGGATGGCCGAAGAACCAGAACACATGCTGGAACATCACCGGGTCGCCGCCGCCAGCGGCGTCGAAGAAGCTGGTGCCGAAATACTTGTCGGTCAGCAGCATGGTCACCACACCGGCCAGCACCGGCATAGCCGCGATGAGCAGGAAGGCGGTGATGATCCAGGTCCAGACGAACATCGGAAGCTTGAAGAAGGTCATGCCCGGTGCACGCATGTTGAACACCGTGGTGATGACGTTGATTGCACCCATCACCGAAGAGATGCCCATCAGGTGGATGGCGAAGATCAGGAAGGGAAAGGCCATGCCGGTCTGAAGGACCAAAGGCGGGTACATGGTCCAGCCGCCGGAGGGCGGCCCACCGGGCATGAACCAGGTGGCGAGCAGCATGGCGAAAGCGAAGGGAAGAATCCAGAAGCTCCAGTTGTTGAGGCGCGGCAGGGCCATGTCCGGGGCGCCGATCATCATCGGGATCATCCAGTTGGCCAGTCCGACGAAGGCCGGCATGACGGCGCCGAAGATCATCACCAGGGCGTGCATGGTGGTCATCTGGTTGAAGGTCATCGGCTCGACGACCTGCAATCCCGGCTGAAACAATTCGGCGCGGATCACCATGGCGAAACTGCCGCCGGTGAGGAACATCAGCGCCGAGAAGCACAGGTAGAGCGTGCCGATGTCCTTGTGGTTGGTGCTGAACAGCCAGCGCTGGAGGCCGCTTGGTGCGGCGTGGTGGTGGTCGAGTGCGATGTCGGTCATGTTGTCCCCCTGATTATTTGCGTGCGCTCTTGACCTGGGCCGACTGCACCATGTCGCCGGCGCTGTTGCCCCAGGAGTTGCGCTCGTAGGTGATGACCGCCGCGATCTCGAGGTCGGACAACTGGCCGGCGAAGGCCTGCATGGCAGTACCGGTCTTGCCGTTCATGACGGTGTCGAGGTGCGCGGCCAGCGGGCCATTGGCTACCGGGCTGGCCTTGAGCGGCTTGAACACATTGGGGATGCCTTCGCCGCCGGGCTGGTGGCAAGCCACGCACATGCGCTCGTAAACCGCCTTGCCCTGAGTCATCATTTCCTCGCGGGTATAGGTTCGGCCGGCGCTGGCGGCTGCGGTGGCCTGCGCCGTCTTCTTCGTTGCCACCCATTTCTGGTAGTCGGCCTCGTCCATCGCCACCATCACGATGGGCATGAAGCCGTGGCCGACGCCGCACAGTTCGGTGCATTGGCCGCGATAGGTGCCCGGCTCATCCACCCGCGCCCACATCTCGTTGATGAAGCCGGGAATGGCGTCTTTCTTGACGCCGAGATCGGGTATCCACCAGGAATGGATCACGTCGCTGGCCGTAGCGAGGAAGCGGATCTTCTTGCCCACCGGCACCACCAGCGGGTTGTCCACCTCCAGCAGGTAGTTTTTCACTGTATGCGGATCGATACCCGAGTCGCGCCGCGAAGCCTCGGCGCTCTTGGCGTCGAGGGAACTCAGGAAGCCGAAGCCTTCGTTGACGTAGTCGTAGCGCCAGCGCCACTGCTGGCCGGTGATGCGGATCGTGACGTCGGCGGCGCTGGTATCGGCGCCGCGCATCAGTGCGCTGGTGGCGGGAAAGGCAAGGGCGACCAGGATCAGGAAAGGCACCAGCGTCCACGCGATCTCCAGCGGTGTGTGGTCGTGGAAGCTGGCGGCCACGGCACCTCGCGACTTGCGGTGATAGATGACGACCCAGAGGATGGCACCGAAGACGATGATGCCGATAGCCACGCAGAGCCACAGTGCGATCATGTGCAGGTCGTAGGCATCGCGGCTGATCGAGGTCACGCCGCGCGGCAGGTTGAGCGGAAAGCTGAGGCTGGTGTCGCTCATCGCAGACCCCCGGCAGGAAGGGTGACATCAAGGCTGCGTTGGCCAAGCAGGCGGGCCAACCATGCGGCAAGCCGGTGCCGCTCGTCGACATCGAGGAAAGCGCCGACCTCCAACTGCCGGTCGCCGGCGCGGATCATCAAGTGGCTGCCGGCCTCGCTGGATGGTTCGAGCAGGACCACCTCGGTTGCGCCTCGCGCGAACTCGAAGCGTTCCTCAGGCCGACGGTGGCCGCGCTCCACTGCAATGGCATCGTCGGTCAGGGAGACGACCTCGCGTATCTGGGTGCGCCGATAGCCGCTGCGGAAGGCGATGCCCAGCACCGCGACCATGGTCAGCGAGGCCGGCATGGCGTACCAGTTGCCGAGAAAACCGCTGATCACGGCGACGCCGATGATGGGCGTGCTGACGGCAATAAACAGCAATATGGATGCGCGCACCGAGAAGGGCGCGTAATGGGTGAGAACGGCGCATGCATCATGGCCGCCTGGATCGCCTGTGGTTGCAACCATGATCGTCTCCTCCATGGTCGTCCTGGCGTCGTCCCTCCCTGGCAGTTTCTGCGACTACGGGACGAATTGTTTGTGTGTTGGCAGCATAGGACGTTGGCGTTAAAAATACCAGACAAATTTAGTCGGGTATAACCGCTTTACTGTACGGGTTTTTGGGAGAGTGTTGTAATGGCGGACAAATTTAGTCGGCATGAGATCAATTTCGACTTATCCGGCGATAAGAATTAACCATCGAACTGTGATTCCAACTGACATGTTTCCCATTACAGTGGCGTGTCACCCATCCATCAGGATTCCCCTATGACACTGCGCAACCGTCTTGTTGCCGTCCTCGCGATCCTTGCCGGGGCGACGCTGGTGGCCAATGGCACCAGTCTCTATCTTTTCATGCACCTCGCCAGCGAGGCCTCGGCCCTAAGTCCGGCGCTGCGCGAATTCGCCGACTCCGCCCGCTGGACGATCATCATCGTCAGCGGCATCGCGTCCCTGGTCGGCCTGGCTGCCTTCGTCCAGTTGTTGCGGATGATCCTCGGCCTGATCGGCGGCGAGCCGCAGTACGTGGCCGATGCCGTCAAGCGCATCGCTGGCGGCGATCTCGCCTTTCGGCTCCAGTTGCGGCCCGGCGATACGGACAGCCTGTGCGCCGCCATCGCCGGCATGCAGGAAAAGTTGCGGCAGACGGTCGGCGAGCTGTCCGATGCCAGCCAGAAGCTGGATGCCTCGGTAAGCCATATCGGTACCATGAGCGGTGACATCCTCGACAGTTCCGGGCGCCAGAGCAGCGCAGCCCAGGCCACCGCCGCGACCCTCGATCAACTCTCGGCCGCGCTTGGGCAGGTGAGCGGCAATGCGGCCAGCGTCAGCAGCCAGATCGGTGCCAGCCTGGAGCGCACCCAGGCCGCCAATGAAAGCCTGTCGCACCTGATCGGCGAGATTTCCGCCGTCGAAGAGGCGGTGGGCGAGATCGCCAGCACCGCTACTGAATTCATCGAAAGCACCAAGGCCATCGCCGGCATGACGCGGGAAGTGCGCGACATTGCCGACCAGACCAATCTGCTGGCCCTCAACGCCGCCATCGAGGCGGCCCGCGCTGGCGAACAGGGACGCGGCTTCGCCGTCGTGGCCGACGAGGTACGCAAGCTGGCCGAGAAATCCGCCGTTGCCGCCGCGCAGATCGACACCGTCACCCAGTCCATGGGTGGGCGTTCCGGCGACGTGGAAAGCGCCATCCAGCGTGGCCTCGCCTCGCTGGGTACCAGCCAGGAATATCTCGAGGAAGTGGCCATCGCCCTCGGCGAATCCAACGAGGCCGTGCAGCAGACCACCGGCGACGCCGAACTGATCGTCGGCTCGGCAAGGGAACAAGCGCAGGCGACCGAACTGGTGGCCCGCCATGTGAACGAGATGTCCGGCATGGCCGGTGAAATCCGCACCGCGCAGGAACGGGCGGTGGCCGCTGTGCGCGACCTGGAAACCCTATCAGGCCGGCTGGCGACAGCGGCCGGCCGCTTCCAGGTCTGAGACAGCTTCCGAGGCCTACTTGGCCTTCAGCCGCTTGATCCGGTTCCTAGCGATCTCGGCGAAGCGGCCGTTCGGGTATTGCCGCAGGTAGGCGTCGAAGTCCTCGGCCTCCTGGCTGTCTTTTACCGATTGCCAGAACAGCAGTTCCGCTTCCGTGTCGGTGCTGCCGGATGAGGTGGACGCAGCGGGTTTGGCCGGCAATGACCGGGTGGCGAAAAAGAAGTCGCCGGTCAGGGAGGATGCCTCCCAGGGCACCTGCATGTCGCCGGTCATCTGTACTACCTCGCCGCGCACCCGCTTGAACACGGTCTCCACCGGCAGGCCCGGCTCGCCTAGCACCTTCAGCAGCGCCGTCGTATAGGTGGAGTTGGCGCCGTCGCCGTCGAGGGCTACCTTGCCCGGCGCAGTGGCGTAGGCAATCAGGGTGCCCTTGGGTGCTTCCATCTGCGCGAGGCCGCCGCTGACGCCCCGGAAACGGCGTTCGAAGGGATTGTTGCGGCAGGCGTCGAGGATCACCACGTTGAGCGGGCTGGGTGACAACTGGTCGAGGATGGTGTCCACATCCACCGCTTCGGCGCGGGCGGAATTCTCCGAGGCGATTTGCGCGTCGATGGGAATCAGGTAGTTTTTGCCCTTGATCTGGATGCCATGGCCGGCGAAGAAGAACATGCCGACGTCGTGACCGGCGAGGCGCTCGCCGAAACGCGCCACCAGCCGGTTCATGTCGCGCTGGCCGAGGTTCTCGCCGAGCATGACCTCGAAGCCGAGGGTGCGCAGCTTGTTGGCGAGGGCGCGGGCGTCGTTGACCGGGTTTTTCAGCGGTGCTTCGCGGTAGGCGCCGTTGCCGATCACAAGGGCGAGGCGTTTGCCGCTGGATGGGACTACGGCTATCGCCGTCGCGCTACCGGTCAGCGACGGGGCGGCTGCGGCGACAGGTACAGCGGGTGCTGCAGGTGAAATGGGCGTCAGGACCGTGGTGCTTGCCGCGCCAGGCACGACGCGCGCGCTGCGCAGATGGGCGACGTCCAGCTTGCGGCGTTCCACTTCGGTGCGCACCGAGGCCAGTTCGCGTTCGTAATCGCCGGCGTCGGTAAAGAATTCAAATTCGCCGCGATGCCCCCATTGATCAATACCGTAACCCTTGCCCTGAGACATCGATACGGCACGGGAGTCGGTCTTGATGACTCGCTGATCGTCGCATTGGAGTTCTCCTCTGGACTTGCCAGGCGCGTAATCCGTGAACTTTCCCGTGCAGCGGCTGCCGAGTTTGGCAAAGCGGATCTCTGCTTCACCCCTGCCGGCCAGCGGGTCGGCGCTGCCGGTGCCGGTCATGTAATCCGACCAGTCATCCGTGTGCCCGACGATGAAGACCTTGACGCAACCGCCAAGCAGCAGCGCGGCGGCGATCAGAATCAGGTGTTGCCAGGATGGGACGCGGGGAGACATGGATGTGAAGCCTTGTTGTGCGATGGCGATGAAATTCTAGGATAGCCCAGGATCGCTAGGGTGCTGCGATGCGCAGCCACAGCGGCGCGGTGTGACTGCCGGCGCGGCCGAGATCCGAGCGTGACTTGAACTTGCCGGCGGTGTCGCGCAGCGGATCGCCCTCGATTTCCAGCCAGGCGGGAAAGGCGACGCCCGGCGCGATGCCGGCTTCGGCAAGATCGATGGCCAGCTCGAAGCGGCGATGGCCGTTCATGCTGGCGGCACCACGGGCATTTTCGTAAATGTGCCAGTCGGTGCGCGAGCGCGGTGGGTAGTCGCCCCACGGAAAGCGCGTGGCGCGCAGGACGGAGACGCCGCCCGAACGGTCGACGAAGGCGCGCTCGTTGTCCAGCCATGGCGACAGGCCGATGTGATACCAGATGCGGAACTGGTCGAAGCCTGTCGCCGTCGTGTCGGCCGGCGCATCGGCGGCGAGATAGAGAAAACGCCCGTCACTGGCCAGCAGTACCGAGCTTGCCAGTGCCTCGGGTGCAAGTGCTGTTGGTGCCAGCGGGAGGCGCAGGGCGCCGCGCCATTCGTCGCCGTTGATGGCGCCATCGATGGTGGGCGTCGTTGTGATGTGGGGAATCGTCAGCACCGTGGCTTCGGGTGGCGTACTGCGTGCCGCCGCCAGCCGGCTGCGCGTGGCCTTGGTCCATTGCTCGAAATTCCGCCAGGGCGGGTAATACCAGTGGGCAGGTTCGCTGCCCTTGTGACGCAGCCAGCCTTCGTCTTCGGCAAGCAGGGCGTAGCGGCCCAGGCGCGCATGATCGTCGGCGATATCCGGCCAGCGCGGCTCGGCGGGGACAATCTCCAGCAGCAGGTACAGCATCGCCGCCGCTGCCGCGAGTACGCCGAGGCGCACGGCCCAGGCCATTTTGGCCAGCCACGACAGCCAGGCGACCAGTGCGATCAGGCCGACGATCAACGCGCTGAGGGCAAAGACGCTGCGGCCGATATCCGCCGCGTCGAAGCCGATGGCAAAGCCGAGGAATCCTGCACTGCCGGAAAAGCTGCGGCGTCCGCCGCCCCAGGCGATCCAGGCCGGGATCAGGGCGAACAGGGTCAGCATGCAATTTCCCAGGAAGGCTTGAACCTCGCGGGGCATGCGGCCCTGGGTCAGGATGCTGATGCCGGCAAGTGCGAAGATGCCGCCCGCCGACAGCAGCACCCACATCGGGGCATGGGCGCCGCCCAGGGCAGCCGGAAAGAAGCCGGCGCCCAGCGCCCCGATGCCGAGCCCGGTCAGCAGGGCGATGGCGCCGAAAATGTCCTTGCTCGGCGAGTCGGCGCTGCGCGTCATTGGTGACGGTCCGGTTGGGTCTGGCTCGTGCGTGCCGCCGGAGTGATTCAGTGGCGGAAGTTGATTTCCAGTTCGGCGTCGAGGCCGACGACGGTGTCCAGCACCGCGTCGACGAGGTCGGTGTCCATGTCGGACCACTCGGCCTCCACCTCTTCCGAGCGGGTGGTTAGCGGGGCGATGTCGAAATCGACGAACTGGTCGCCGATCTTGAGCACCTGGGCGCCGGAGGGATGTTCGACCAGTTCCCACTCGTCGGGGATTTCAAGTTCGGCGCGGATCAGTACGGTCAGTCGTTTCATGGAAGTTCTCCTAGGGTCAAGGCGTGACTGTAGCAGGCCGGATGGGGCTGTGCCGGCGCGTATGATGGTCCGATGATAGAAACCATCCTGCTGACCGCCGCCCGCATCCTGACCTTTGATGGGCAGACACCGCTGACCAACGCCAGCGGCTTCTTTTTCCTGCGTGACGAGCGCCTGTTTCTCGTCACCAGCCGGCATGTGATGTACGACGAGCCGACGAAACATTTTCCGGATCGCATCGAGATCGAACTCCACACCGACGTGAACAACCTGGCCGAGTCCACCGGCTTTTCGATGCCGCTGTATCGGAACGGACACGGCGTCTGGCGCCAGGGCCTCGACAAGGCCGGCGAGATCGATGTGGCGGTGATCGAGATCGAGCGCGCTGCGTTGCCGGCGACGGCGGTGTACCGGGCCTTCACGCCGCGTCATCTGCCCGGTGGCCTTGATCAGGTGGAGGTCGGCTCATCCTTGCTGGTGGTCGGTTTCCCGCTCGGCTTTCACGACACCCTGCACCACATGCCGGTGGTGCGGCAGGCCATCGTCGCCTCGTCCTTCGGCATGCGCTTTCAGGGCGAAGGCTATTTCCTCACCGACGCGCGCACGCATCGGGGCACCAGCGGTGCACCCGTCGCCATGCGGGTTGCGGCACCGGATGCGGCGCTGGGCGATCTGCCCTGGATGCTGCTGGGAGTGCACTCGGCGCGGCTCGACATCGGCACCCGCGATACGGAACAGGACGAGGCGCTGGGGCTGAACTGCGCCTGGTATGCCGACATCCTGCTGACCCTGACGGCGAACTAGCATCACCGCCAGCCTCCGCATCACGCGGATTCGCCGTACCGTCAGCGCCGACTTTTTTGTGCGTGCTTTATGGCCAGGTGCGGCGCATCTCGGCGGCGGGCACCGGTCGCGAGAACAGATAGCCCTGACCGTAGTCGCAGCCGGCGGCGAGCAGCAGCTTGCGCTGTTCTTCCGTCTCGATGCCTTCGGCGATGACCTTGAGGCCCAGCTTGTGTGCCATCACGATGATGGCCTCGACGATGGCCTGATCGCTTGGGTCGGTGGCCATGTCGCGGACGAAGGACTGGTCGACCTTGAGATAGTCGATGGGGAATTTCTTCAGGTAGGCCATAGCGGAATAGCCGGTGCCGAAATCGTCGAGAGAGACCTTGAAGCCGGCGTCGCGGAAGCAGGCGAGCTTCTCGGCGATCTCGGGGCGGTCTTCGAGCAGCAGGCCCTCGGTGATTTCGATGGCGATGCAGGCGGCCGGCAGGCCGATCTCCTGAAGATGTGCGACCCAGGTTTCGTGGGTCTTGCCGGAAAAGAACTGGCGTGGCGACTTGTTCACGCTGATCTGGAACAGCGACGCGTCGGGTGCCGCTTCGTCGAGCCAGGTTTTCGCCACCCGCGCCGATTCGCGGAAGACCCAGTCGCCGATTTCGTTGATCAGGCCGTTTTCCTCGGCGATGGGAATGAATTCGGCGGGGCTGATCATGCCGTGCTGCGGATGCTTCCAGCGCAACAGGGCCTCGGCCTTGGCGATCCGGTTGCTGGCTAGTTCGACGATGGGTTGCAGATGCACCTGCAACTGGCCGTCGGCGAGGGCACTGCGCAGGTCGTTGGAGAGTTGCAGGCGGCTCTGGGCGACGGCCTGCATCGAGCCGGTGAAATAACTGAAGCGGTTGCGCCCGGCCTCCTTGGCGGCATACATGGCCTGGTCTGCGTTGCGCAGCAGCGACTCGACGCTGTCCGCGTCGTTGGGGAACATGGTGATGCCGATGCTGGCCGACACATAGGCGACCTCGCTGCCGAGGGTGAAGGGCTGGCCGAGGGCATCGAGCATGTCCTGGGCGACCTTGCCGATGCGGTCGATGTCCGCCAGGTCCGACATGATCACGGTGAATTCGTCGCCACCCAGCCGGGCCACGGTATCGCTGGCGCGCACACACTGGCCGATGCGGTTGGCCGCCTCGGCCAGCAACAGGTCGCCGGTATGGTGGCCGAGGGTGTCGTTCACTTCCTTGAAGCGGTCGAGATCGATGAACAGGACCGCCAGGCACAGGCCGGCGCGACGGGCCTTGACCACCTCCTGTTCGAGACGGTCGCGGAACAGGCGGCGGTTGGGCAGCTCGGTCAGCGGGTCGTAATTGGCCTGGCGCCAGATGATTTCCTCGGCCCGCTTTTTGTCGGTGATGTCGGAGAACATGGCGATGCGGCGCTGTACCCGACCTTCCTCGCCATACACCGTGCTGATCGACAGCCATTCTGGATAGATTTCGCCGTTCTTGCGCCGGTTCCAGATTTCGCCCTGCCAGCGGCCGGTGGTTTCCAGCGCTTGCCACATCTTCTGGTAGAAGGCTGGGCCGTGGCGTCCGCTGCTGAGCAGGTTCGGCGTCTGGCCGATGGCTTCCGCCGAGGTGTAGCCGGTCAGACGGGTGAAGGCGGGATTGATGGCGATGATGCGGTTGTCGGCATCGGTCACCGTGATCGCTTCGCCCACGGCCTGGTGCACCGAGGCGGCGATGTGCAGTTCGTTCTCGGTGCGCTTGCGTTCGATGGCCAGACTCGCCAACTGGGCAGTCTCCCGGATCAGGCCTTCGTCGTGGATGTTCGCTGGTCCGGCGCGGCGCAGGGCCAGCACGCCCAGCACTTCGCCATGCAAGGAGGTGATGGGTTCCGTCCAGCAAGTGACCGGGCGTCCCGCATCGTCCGAGGAATGGCCGCAGACGCAGTCCGGGTGGTGGTGAACATCTTCGGTCAGGCCAGCCTTGCCGTTGTGTGCGGTAAAGCCGCAGGCGGCGCCGCTGTCGCCGATCAGAATGTCGCCAGCAGCGGCGCCGCTGATGCCGTTGGTCAGTTTTTCGCCCGACTCGTCCACCAGAAGGATCGAGCATTGCATGTCGCTGGCGACGCGCTGGACGCCGCCGGTCACCAGGCCGAGGATTTCCGGCAGGGGAATGCTGCGGGTGAGGCCTTCCATGACCGCACTGCGGGTTCTTTCCCGGTCCTCCGTGCGCTTGCGCAGGGTGATGTCGAGGATGTTGCCCAGATAACCACTGAGATTTCCCTGGGCATCGCGCAGGGCGACGGCATTGCCGTTGACCCAGGCTATGCGGCCGTCCGGGCGCAGGTAGCGGAAGTCCTGGGACCATTCACGGCCCTCGCTCACCGCCTTGCGCCAGCTCTCGGCAACGATTTCCCGGTCCTCCGGGTGCGTTGCGTGGAGCCAGCCGCGCCCGTTCGCCTGCTCGCTGGACAGGCCGGAAATTTCACACCAGCGCGGATTGACGAACAGGCAGTTGTGATCGGTGTCGATCTGGTAGATGCCGGCGGGGGAATGGGTGGCCAGCAGTCGAAAGCGTTCCTCGCTGTCGCGGAACTGGGTGATGCGTTCGTTGATGGTCCATTCGAGGCGGGTCTTGTTGTTTTCCAGCTCGCGTCGCTGGCGGTAGAGATCGCGGAAGACCTTGACCTTGCCTTGCAGGATATGCGGCTCGAAGGGCTTGATCAGGTAGTCCACCGCACCCAGGTCGTAGCCCTTGAACTGGAGCTGGATGTTCTTCATGCCGGCGGTAACGAAGATGATGGGCAGGTGCTTGGTACGCGGATTCGATCGCATCAGCGCGGCGGTCTCGAAGCCGTCCATGTCGGGCATCTGCACGTCCAGCAGGACCAGCGCGAAATCACGCCGCAGGGCCTGGCGCAGGGCATCGTTGCCTGACGTGGCGGTTATCAGGTCGAGTTCCGGGTCGTCGAGCACGGCCTTCAGGGTGACAAGGTTTTTCGGATCGTCGTCCACCAGCAGCAGGGGCACTTTCTCAAGCATGAACAACCGTCTCCTTTGTCGGTGTGGCGTGTTCGCCGGCAAGGGTGCACAGCATGCCGGCGATGTTCGCCAGCGAAAGTACTTGGTCCACGGCGGTGGCCGCCAGGGCCGCTTGGGGCATTTGCGGCGCCTCGGCGTCGGCCGGGTCCTGGACGATGGCGATACCGCCCTGGCGCTTGATGCGGGCCAGGCCGCGACTGCCATCGAAATTGGCGCCGGTGAGGACGACGCCGATCAGCGCCGGGCCAAAGGCATCGGCCGCCGATTCGAAGAGCACGTCGATGGAGGGGCGGGCATAGCTGACCGGCGCGTCGGCGGACAGCGCCAGACGGCCGTCACTTTCCACCAGCAGGTGATAGTTGGGCGGTGCCAGATAGACCGTGCCGGGGAGGGTTTCATCCTGTTCGTCGGCCTCCTTGACGCGCAACGTGCAGCGGGCGCCGAGCAGGCGCACCAGGCCATCGTCGGCATCGGGGCTGATGTGCTGCACGATCAGCAGTGGCAGCGGGAAATCCTGCGGCAGCTCGCTCAGCAGGGTTTGCAGGGCCTGCACGCCGCCGGTGGAGACACCGATGACGATGGCGCGGAATCGGCGGGGCGTCGGCTTAGACATAGCGCTTGCGGTAGATGCGGGAGGAGGGTGCCAGCTCTTCATAGCGTTCGCCGAGCTTGCGGTTTTCCAGCGTCTCCTTGAGGCCGAGACAGAGGAAGCCGCCGGGCAGCAGGCTGGTGTCGAACAGTTTCAGGCAGCGCTCCTTGAGGGCGGCCTTGAAATAGATCATCACGTTGCGACACAGCACCATGTGCATTTCACCGAATTCGGCATCCGTCGCCAGGTTGTGGGGGGCGAAGACAATGTTCTTGCGCAGTTCCGGCGCAACGATTGCACGATCATAGCGGGCGGTGTAATAGTCCGCAAAGGACGATTTTCCGCCGCTCTTCTGGTAGTTACGGGTGAATCGCTGCATTTCGGTGATCGGGATCACGCCTTCGCCGGCCTTCTGCAACACCGCCTCGTTGATGTCGGTGGCGTACATCCGGTAGCGGCCACCGAGTCCTTCCTCTTCCAGCAGGATGGCCATGGAATAGGCCTCCTCGCCGGTGGCGCAGCCGGCGTGCCAGATCTTGACGAAGGGATAGGTGCGCAGGAAGGGCACCACCTGTTCGCGCACGATGCGGAAAAACGCCGGGTCGCGGAACATCTCGGTGACATTCACGGTGATGCCGGCGAGCAGGGATTCGAACACGGCGCGGTCTCGCAACAGCCGCGACTGGGCTTCGGAAAAAGTTTCAAAGCCGGACTCGGCCAGCCAGTGGGTCAGCCGGCGCCGGATCGAGGCCTCGGCGTAGTCGCGGAAATCGTAGCCATAGACCTGGTGCACCCCCTCCAGCAGGAGGCGGATTTCCAGGTTGGCGATATCCTCGCCCATGGCACCGGGAGTCAATTGCGCTGGAACAGCCAGACGCGGATCAGGGACAGCAGCTTGTCCACGTCGATCGGCTTGGCGATGTAGTCGCTGGCCCCGGCGGCCATGCATTTTTCCTGGTCGCCCTTGAGCGCCTTGGCGGTCATGGCGATGATGGGCACGGCCGCGTGGCGCGGATTACCGCGAATCGCGCGCATGGCGGTGTAGCCATCCATCTCCGGCATCATGATGTCCATCAGCACGAGGCCGACATCCGGGTTTTCCTCCAGTCGGGCCAGCGCGTCGCGGCCGTTCTCTGCCTCGATCACGATCATGTTCTTCTCGGCCAGGATGCTGGCGACGGAGAAGACGTTGCGCATGTCGTCGTCCACCAGCAGCACCTTGCGGCCTTCGAGCATCGCCTCCTTGTCCAGCGCGGTACGGATCATGCGCTGCTTGCTCGGGTGCAGGTTGCTCTCCACCAGATGCAGGAACAGGGTCACCTCGTTGAGCAGGCGCTCGGGACTCTTGGCGCCCTTGATGATGATGCTCTCGGCAAAGCGCCGCAGGCGGCGTTCGTCGTCGTGACTGAGGTCCTTGCCGGAATGGACGATGACCGGTGTGCGCCGGGCCTTGTCCAGGCTCTGGATGTGTTCCAGCAGCTCGAAGCCGGACATGTCGATGAGGCCGAGGTCGAGCACGATGCAGTCGAAGTCGGTCGCCGCCAGACGGGCGATGGCCTCGCGGCCGGTGGCGGCCACGCTGATATCCACATCCCGCTCGCCGAGCAGGGCAACCATGCTCTTCGCTTCGTCGTGATTGTCCTCGACGATCAGCAGTTTCTTCATCGACTTGGCCAGCGCGTTCTCGATGGTGCCGAATGCCTCGTCCAGGCGTTCGCTGCTGGCCGGCTTGGTGATGAAGCCGATGGCACCCATGCTCATGGCCTTCTGGCGATCTTCCAGGCAGGTGATGAAGTGCACCGGGATGTGCCGGGTGCGGGGATTGTCCTTGAGGCGGCGCATCACGTCCCAGCCATCGAGGCCGGGCAGCATCACGTCGAGCAGGATGGCACTGGGCAACGCGCGTTCGGCCAGGGCCACGCCGCTTTCGCCATCGGCAGCCAGCAGCGGCGCGAAGCCACGCTCGCGGACCATGTGCTGGAGGATGCCGGCGAAGTTTTCGTCGTCCTCGATGACGAGGATGCTGCGCTCGCCGGAGGGCTGTGGCGTCGGCACATCTGCCTGTGCCGCCAGTGTCGCTGGTGGCGCGGCAGGGCGGAGCGGGATGGCCGGTGCCATCGGCTGGATGGCGGGCGTCGCCGGAGCCTGCGACTCGCCACCGACGGGCGTCAGCGGCAGATAGAGGACAAACTCGCTGCCCTTGCCCAATTCGCTGCTCATGCGTATCTCGCCTTGCATGTTGCGCGCCAGCTGGAGCGAGATCGACAGGCCCAGGCCGGTGCCGCCGTATTTGCGGCTGATGGAGCCGTCGGCCTGCTGGAAGGCCTGGAAGATCAGGGGCTGCTTGTCGGCGGAAATGCCGATGCCGGTGTCGCGCACGGCGAAGGCGATGGCCGGCACGGACAGGGGATTGTCGGCGCCCGCCGGGACGCGCACGGACAAGGCGACGCCGCCATGCTCGGTGAATTTGAAGGCGTTGGCCAGCAGGTTTTTCAGCACCTGCTGGATACGCTGGTCGTCGCCCTTGAAGCTGGCAGGCACTTCGTCGGCCACCTCGATGCGGAAGTCCAGTCCCTTCTGTTCGGTCATCGGCGAGAACAGGGCGCCAGCGGCGCGGCAGATGTCCTGCACCGGAATCTCGACGATCTGGAATTGCATCTGTCCGGCCTCGACCTTGGACAGGTCGAGGATGTCATTGATCAGGTTGAGCAGGTCCTTGCCAGCGGAATGCATGGTGGCGGCGAACTCCACCTGCTTGTCCGTCAGATTGCCGTCCTTGTTCTGCTTGAGCAGACTGGACAGGATCATCAGGCTATTGAGCGGCGTGCGCAGCTCGTGGGACATGTTGGCGAGGAATTCCGATTTGTAGGTGCTGACCTGCTCCAGCTCCTCGGCCTTGGCGCGCAAGGTTTCGGCTGCCGCCTCGATTTCGCGATTCTTCAGGCGGATGCTCTCACGCTGCTGCTCCAGCAGTTGCGCCCGCTCTTCCAGCTCCTCGTTGCTCTGCTGGAGTTCTTCCTGCTGCACGCGCAGTTCTTCGGTCTGCTGCTGGGTTTCCTCCAGCAGTTCGGCCAGCCGCTGGCGCGATAGGTTGACGCTGAGGCCGATGGCGATGCCCTCGGCGGCGAGGGTGAGGAACTCCTGTTCGGCGGCGGTGAATTCGCGGAAGCTGCCCAGCTCGATGGCACCCACCAGGCGTTCGTCGTGCAGCAGCGGCAAGGCCAGCACCCGTGCCGGCGTCGAGGAACCGACGGCCGAGGCAATCGGCAGATGCGTGGGCGGTACATCGCTCAGGCAGATCGGGCGCCGCTCGGCGGCGGCCTGGCCGATCAGGGTCTCGCCGACGCGGATGCGGTCGCCGCGACGGGTGAGGGCATAGCCGGCCACCAGATACAGTTCGTTGCCGCGATCATCATGGAGATAGAGTGCGCCGACGCCGGCACCGAGGTATTCGGCCAGGTAGCCGAGGGCCTTGTCGGCCAGTTCGGCGGTGCCCTGTTCGCCGCGCATCAGGCGGTTGAGTTCGTTGAGTCCGGTCTTCAACCAGTTCGAGGTCTGTTCCTCCTCGCGGCCCTCGCGCAGGGAAAGCGTCATGCGACGGAAGGCATCGTCCAATGCCAGTTGCACTTCCGATAGACGTACCGCCGAGGCCAGCAGGGCGCCGGTCTCGTCGTCGGGTAGCCTGTCGAGGTCAATGTCCAGCGCTCGCGCCGAGCTGATGTCCTGATCCATCTGGCCGTTGCCGATGGCTTCGGCCATGCGGATTTTTTCCTCGCTGCCGTCGATCAGTCCGCCGACCGCTGTTACCGCCTTGTCCAGGGACTGGCGGACGCTGCGGGTCACCAGCAGGGCCACCGCGATACCACTGGCGATGATCAGGCTCAGCGTCAGGGAAATCAGGCGCACGGCCTTGCTGCCCTCCTGTTCGGCGCTGCGCTGGAATTCCTCGGCACTGGTGTTGGCGTAGCCGATGACATGGTCCACATGGCCCAGCAAGGTCTCGCCGATCTGATGGTCCTGGCCGTCGTTGCGTGCGACGGCCTCAGCGCGACGGCCCTTGCGCACCAGTGCCAGGGTTTCCTCGCGGGTGGCGCGCAGGTCGATCAGGCCTTTCTCGATGTGCGTCAGATCGATGGCATTGCCCAGATAGCGTTCACGCACCAGCGCCAGGTTGGCATCGGTGCGTCGCACCTGTTCCTTCAGCTTGCGCTGGGTCCGGTCGATCTCGGTGGTCGAGCCGTTGTGCACCAGGTGGGTCATCAGCGCCTGATTGACGAGGATGTCGGCGCGAACCTCGAGGATGGCCTTGGAGACGGCGAAGGGGTGGCGGATGATGTTGCCGGTCAATTCCGTCAGGGTCATCGCGCTGCGGCTGCCGATGATGCCGAGAACCAGGGCGCCGATGAGCAGCAGGGAAAAACCGAGCAACAGCCGGGTGACGATTTTCGTGCGGTTCAGCATCGCGGGATTCCTGATCCGGGGGAAGGTTTGCAGCCGCGCGATTATAGGGGCGGGAGGCCCTAAAACCCTGTTTTAATCGGGGTCGTTCAATGCCTTGCAGGACTTGGCACTGTCATCTTCGATGACGACGGCTTCGCCCTCGATGATGACTTCGCCAGCCGCCGGATCATCGTGCCGGGCGGGCGGCGGCATGCCGTTCATGGCCTGTTCGCGCAGCGCCTTGCGCAGGGCGCGGGTCTTCCACCAGACATAGCCGAAGACGCTCAGGCCGATTACCGCAACCACCGCCAGCACGGCCACCGAGAGCACGGCGCCGACGGCCAGCAGGACGAGGCCGCCAATCAGGGCCAGGGCCTTGCCCAGCGGGCCGGTGGGTTGTCGGTTCATCATCGACAATCAGCGCTTGAGCTTGGCGAAGGCGGCGGCCATGGCACCATCGGCGGGTTCCGCCTGGCGCGGGGGCGGCGAAGCGCGACGCCCGCCATCACGGCCCCCATCACGCCCGCCATCGCGCGAATTCGCCGTAGCGCCAGCGCCGACTTTTGCTGCCGGCGCCGCATCGGTCAAACGCATGGTGAGGGCGATGCGCTTGCGAGGAACATCCACTTCCAGCACCTTCACTTTCACCACATCGCCGGCCTTGACCACCGTGTGCGGGTCTTTGACGAAGGTGTTGGACAGGGCCGAGATATGCACCAGGCCGTCCTGATGCACACCGATGTCCACGAAGGCGCCGAAGTTGGTGACGTTGGTGATCACGCCTTCGAGCTGCATGCCGGGCTGCAAGTCCTTGAGGTCTTCGATGCCGTCCTTGAAGGAAGCGGTCTTGAACTCGGGACGCGGATCGCGGCCGGGCTTTTCCAGTTCCTTGAGGATGTCCTGCACGGTGGGCAGGCCGAAGCGCTCGTCGGTGTATTTCTCGGCCTTCAGTGCACGCACGATCTTGCTGTCGCCGACTACTTCCTTCACGCCCTTGCTGATGTCGGCGAGGATGCGCTCGACCACCGGATAGGCTTCCGGGTGCACGCCCGAGGCGTCCAACGGATTGTCGCTGCCATTGACGCGCAGGAAGCCGGCGGCCTGCTCGAAGGTCTTGTCGCCGAGGCGCGGCACCTCGCGCAACTGGGCGCGGGACTTGAAGGCGCCGTGGGCATCGCGGAAGCTGACGATGTTGGCGGCCAGCGTGCTGTTGAGGCCGGAGATGCGGGCCAGCAACGGCGCGCTGGCGGTGTTCACATCGACGCCGACGGAGTTCACGCAGTCCTCCACCACCGCATCGAGCTGGCGCGCCAGCTTGCTCTGGTTCAGGTCGTGCTGGTACTGGCCGACGCCGATGGACTTGGGATCGATCTTCACCAGTTCCGCCAGCGGGTCTTGCAGGCGGCGGGCGATCGACACGGCGCCGCGCAGCGATACGTCGAGTTCGGGGAATTCTTTGGCCGCGAGTTCCGAGGCGGAATAGATCGAGGCGCCGGCTTCCGAGACCACGATCTTGGTCAGGCCCAGTTCCGGGTGACGCTTCATCAGGTCGCCGGCCAGCTTGTCGGTCTCGCGGCTGGCGGTGCCGTTGCCGATGGCGATCAGCGCGGCGCCATGCTTGCCCGCCAGATGGCGCAGGGCGGCGAGCGAGGCATCCCAGTCGCGGCGTGGCTCGTGCGGGTAGATGGTGGTGGTTTCCAGCAGCTTGCCGGTGGCATCGACGACGGCGACCTTGACGCCGGTGCGGATGCCCGGATCGAGGCCGATCACCGTCTTCGGGCCGGCCGGGGCGGCCAGCAGCAGATCGTGCAGGTTGCGGGCGAAAACACGGATCGCCTCTTCCTCGGCGCGCTCGCGCAACTGGTTCATCAGTTCCAGTTCCAGGTGCAGCGAAAGCTTGACCAGCCAGGCCCAGCGGGCGGTTTCCAGCAGCCACTTGTCGCCGGCGCGACCCTGATCCTTGATGCCGAAGCGGCCGGAAATCATGGCGACGCAGGGCGAAGATTCCGGCGGATCACGCAGTTCCTGCTCGGTCTTCAAGGCCAGACGCAACACGTCCTCGTTGCGACCGCGAAACATGGCCAGGGCGCGATGGGAGGGTACGGCCTTGATCGGCTCGCGGAAATCGAACCAGTCGCGGAACTTGCTCACTGCCGGATCGTTGCTCTCGGCCTTGCCGTCGGCGACGGTGGAGACGAGGATGCCGTAGTCGTTGAGATAGCTGCGCAGCTTTTCCAGCAGCGAAGCGTCCTCGGCAAAACGCTCCATGAGGATCTGGCGCGCGCCTTCGAGGGCCGCCTTGACGTCGGGCACATGCTGCTCCGGCGGCTCGGTGGCGGTGTTCACGTACTTGGCCGCCTCGTCCTCCGGCTTCAGCGTCGGGTCATTGAACAGCGCATCGGCCAGTGGCTCCAGCCCCGCCTCGCGGGCGATCTGGGCCTTGGTGCGGCGGCGCGGCTTGTAGGGCAGGTAGAGGTCTTCGAGGCGCTGCTTGGTGTCGGCGTTCTCCACCTCGTTGCGCAGCTCGGGGGTGAGCTTGCCCTGTTCGTCGATGCTGCTGATGATCGCCGCGCGGCGGTCTTCCAGCTCGCGCAGATAGCCCAGGCGCTCCGCCAGATTGCGCAACTGGGTGTCGTCGAGATTGTCGGTGACTTCCTTGCGGTAGCGGGCGATGAAAGGCACGGTCGCGCCTTCGTCGAGCAGTTGCACGGTGGCGATAACCTGTTGCGGACGGACGCCGAGTTCCTCGGCGATGCGGTGTTCGATAGGAGGCAGCATGGGCAGGCGATGAAACGGAAACGGGCGCGAACTATGCCCCAAGCCGACGACCGTGGCAACGGCTTGACCGGGGCGAAAAATTCAGGCGAAAAGACTCGTCTGAACGCGGGTGAAATGCAGGAAACGCCCCTTGTAGGCTTCGCCCGACTGCTGCTTCGTCGCCGCGCGGGTTTCCGTGCAGGCATAGCCCAGCGCCGCCATGCGACGGTTGAAGCGCGGCCGGTTGCCCCGGTCCGGGTCGACGATGATCACTTCCACCGCTGCATTGGCGTGGCGGTCGATGAATTCGGCCAGCAGGTCCGGCAGGTCGCGGTCGTAGAGCAGGTCGCTGCCGATGATCAGATCGAAACGGCCCAGCGCCGGATTGGCCCGGCCCCAATGTCCAGTCAAATAGGGCAGGGGCAGCATGTCGTTGAGCAACACGTTCTCGGCGAGAAACACCCCCGCCAGCGGATGGCAGTCGCTGGCCGTGATGTCGGCCTGGCGGCCATGCAGCACGATGCTGGCCAGGGCCAGGCCGGACCCGATCTCGAGGATGCGCTTGCCCGCAATCGGCTGATGCCGCATGGCCTCCGCAAGAATGCGCGCCGACGGCCAGATCAAACCGAAGATTGGCCAGGCCGCCGACGAGATGCCGGCAAGGGCGGCTGCGCCGTCGGGGTCGGAATACTGTTGGCGGTCAAGCAGGGAGCGGATGCGGTAGGCGGAATCGCCGATGGCGAGCGATTCGAACTTGACGTGATAACCGGGCACAGAGGCCCTTTCGGGGTGATGCAATGGGGCAGGCTAGCACGGGAGTCGTCGGATCACCGCGAAATCTCGAGGGTGCCGGGAGGGTGATTGAAGCGATGATGCCGACGGCGTATGCTGCATGGCATTGTGTTTCTTCCGGGGCGGCAAAAACTCATGCCTATTACTGGATATTTCGAGATGGCTAGATATGGATTTGTATTTCCAATGATGGCAACTTGGTTCCAGTATTGGACGTTCAATTCACGTTCGGCATTTTGATCTCTATGGTCCAGTACAAGAAAACGAATATCACTGCGAAGAACGGAATCAATTTCGTCCGCTCTGCAGTCGAGGGCGCTGGGTCGTTGTTTCACAAGATCGAAGCAGAAAACGATCTTGGAATTGATGGGCTCATTGAACTTATCCGTGACGAAAAACCGCTGAACCGACAAGTCGCCGTACAGATCAAGTCTGGCCCGTCGTACTACAACTCCTCCGGTGAGGAGTGCCTAATTCCGATTGAGCGCCACCGGGACTACTGGCTCAATCATCCCCTTCCGGTCTTGGGAGTTGTCTTTATTCCTGCACTTGGTGTTGCTCACTGGGTAAATATCAAGGGCTATCTAAAGGACCACCCGACCAATACCGTCATTCGCTTCCGCACCAGTAGAGCAAACCATTTCGACCAATCTGCTTTCTCAACGATTTTTGTTCCGACAGTACTTCGTGAAGTTCCGGATCTATCGCTACCCGAAGCATTTACCCTCTTTGGCTCCCCAAAGCCGGATGAGTCGTACCTCGGGTTGATAGTCCTGTTCCGTCGCTATCCGAACGATCCCGAAGTCTGGATCCGGTTGATTCAGCATCTTGTTGAGACGCCCTCTCAAGAGATTCCTCCTGTGCTGGTCTATTTCCTCGCACACATTCCGTGGCATGGTGACATCGCCTACTTTGGCGAAACTATCACAGCTGAAACCAAGGCTCACGCTAAGAACTTGCTTGCACGTTTTTCCCGAGAGCTAGTCGTGAAGCTCCTGGAGTTCATCGACGAAGAGACTTCCATTTCTCGTGGTGCTATCGGTCAATCAGTAGAGGCCATCATTTCATCATTGCCCAATGCCTCAAAGCTCTTGGAGGACACTGTTCTCGACAAATCGCTGGAACCCTTCACGCGAGATTGTGCCGCGATAATCCTCGCGATGAATGAAGGTCCGGCAGCTATTCCAACGATCAAGCAGCTAGCCGACACAGGCTCTTGGTACGCTGGAGAACTCATTGAGCACATCGAAACATATGGGAGCTTTAATCCTTATGCATAAGACGAAAAACTTAGGGGGCAGAGTCATTTTTAAATTTGAATGATTCTGCCTCCTGCGATATTGGAGGATCACGAATGACCACGCTTACCGCCAGCGAAGCTCGTACCAATCTGTACCAGCTTATCGATCAGACAACAGAATCACACGAGCCAATCTTCATTTCCGGCAAACACAGCAGTGCCGTTCTTCTCTCCGTGGAGGATTGGCGCGCGATACAGGAAACCCTGTATCAATTGGCCGTGCCTGGCATGCGCAAATCCATCAAGGTCGGGATGGACGAGCCTCTTGCAAAAAGTTCGAAGGCGCTCAAGTGGTGACTCTGGAAATCGGCTTTCTCCTGAGTTGGATCACCGGAACCGGGAGGTCGCCGTACCGCCAGCGCCGACTTTTGAACGATGCGCCTATTCAGGTCAAGGCACTGAAGGAATGAAGCCCCGAATCACCGTCATCACCCTCGGCGTCGACGATCTGGAGCGCTCGCTTTGCTTCTATCGCGACGGTCTCGGTTTTCCGACCGAGGGCATCATTGGTCAGGAATTCGATCATGGGGCGGTGGCCTTCTTCGATATGCATGCCGGTTTGAAACTGGCTCTCTGGCCCCGTAAGAGTCTTGCGCACGATTCGGGCATACCTCTCGGCAATTCGAATCCGACCGAATTCTCGCTCGGTCACAATGTTTCCTCCCGGGCCGAGGTGGATGCAGTGATGGCACAAGCCAGGCTTGCCGGTGCGGTGATCGTGAAGCCGGCGCAGGAAACCTTTTGGGGCGGTTACGCCGGCTATTTCCAGGACCCGGATGGGCATCTGTGGGAGGTCGTGTGGAATCCCCATCTATTGCCCGAGGACTGAGCGGATAGTCTTTGACTTCTGGCGCCACAGCCCCTCCGGGCCGTTTCATACCGCCAGCGCCGACTTTTACATTATCAGCGGATCAACCAGACCAAAGCGCCCTTTGCCGGAATGCTTGACGCGGTACATGGCGTGGTCGGCCATGTGGCGCAGGGCTTTGACGTCGTCGGTGTGGTCGGGGAAGAGGGCGATGCCGATGCTGGCGCCGAGCACCAGCGTGCTGCCCGGAATCTGGATCGGCTGGCTGATGGTGTTGATGATGTTGTTGGCGGCGATGGTGGAGGCCAGGGCGTCGGGGAGGTTGCCGAGGATGACGAGGAATTCGTCGCCGCCGATGCGGGCGGCAGTGTCTTCGGCGCGGACGTTTTCCTGCAAGCGGTGGGCGACTTGCTTGAGGACGGTGTCGCCGGCTTCGTGGCTGTAGTTGTCGTTGATCGCTTTGAAGCCGTCGAGGTCGATGAAGAGCAGGGCGACCTTGGTGCTGTTGCGGCGGGCGGCGCTACAGGCGATGTGCAGCCGGTCTTCGGCCAGGCGCATGGTGGGCAGCCCGGTGAGGTGGTCGTGGGTGGCGAGGCGTTCGAGTTCGTTGCGCTGTTCGGTGACTTCGGCGAGGGCAGTCTCGGCGGCAGCGAGCATGGCGTTGGCGCTCAGGGAGAGCATGCCGATCTCGTCGTCGGCGTGGCGCTTGTCGATCTCCAGACGCGCCGAGCTGCCAGGGTGGATGGCGGCCATGGCTTCGGCCAGCCGGGTGATCGGATTGACCATCATCAGGCGCAGCACGGCGGCCATGATGAGGGCGGCGATCAGCACCTGGGCGAGCATCAGCAGGGTCTGGAGCTGGGCGGCCTGCACGGCGGCCTGCTCCACCTGGGCGTCGTTCTGGGTGACCACCAGCGTGCCGATGGGTTCGATGTGATCGACGGGCGAGAACAGCGGGTAGCTGCGCGTAGCGTTGCTGCCGACTTGCTGGCGGGAGCCGAGTTCGAGCTTGAAGCCTTCCGTCGATTCGATGCGCGCGGCGAGCACGATGGGGTTGGCGAGCAGGCCTTCGATGACGCCCCGTGCAATGGGTTCGTTGGCGGCAAAGGCGGCGACTTCGGCCTGGACCTGTACGGTGCGCACCAGTTGTTTTTGCAGGTCGACCGCCATGGCCCGCTCGTGCTGGTAGGCGTGGCGATAGGTGAAGGCGGCGGCAATCAGGGAGAAGGCCAGCAGACTGGCGCCGACGATGACGATCAGGCGGGTGGCAAGCCGCTGGCCGATCAGGCTTTTCATGCGGGGCCTACTCTTTGGCCTTGAGGCGAAGGACGACCTTTACCGAGTCATTGACCGTGGCGGCGTCTACGTAGCCGATGGCATTGCGGGTACGGCTGACGGACTGGACCATGGAGCGGCTGTCGGCAATGGGCGTAGGGGGGAGCACCTCGCCACTAAAACGCAGGCGTGCCCAATAGGCATTGATCTGGCTCAAACTCATACCATTCAGGAAGCGAAAGAAGGTTTCCCTGAGGGGGCTGTTTGCCGGATATTCCAGGATCGATGCGGGTGGCCCGACCTCTTCGCTGCTGAGGTGGAAATGCTTGGCCCGGCCCAGGTAGAGGTCGGAGACCTGCCGTTCCGTGAGGGCTTGCACGGGGTTGTCGGGATGGACGATGACGACGAGGTCCGCCTGGGCGGCCAGTGCCCAAGCGAGGGCGACCAGGCCAGCGAATTGGCGAACGAGATGGTGGACGGTGTGCCGGCTGTCCATGTTCAGAAAACGAAGTCCAGCGTGGCGGAAATCAGGTTTAGGCGCAGGGATTGCCGGGCGGCTTCGGCGGAGCGGTTGCCGACGCCGTAGCCGGGTGGGGACGAGCGGGTGTGGTCCCACTGCACCTTCAGCGCGGCGTTGTGGCGGAAATCCCAGCGGGTGCCGATGGAGAGCGTGGTTTGGTCGATGCGCAGGGCATTCACGGTGCGCACGGCCGGGTCGCGCAGGGAGGTGTTGAGGGCGGCGCCCCAGTCGTTGGCGGCGGTGCGAAGGGCGCCGGGACGCGAAGTGCTGAGCATGGCGAAGGGCATCCAGTTGCCGAAGCGCCGTCCGGCGCCGACGTAGGCCATGCGGGCGGTGGGCACGACTGCTGCCGTGGAGGTGGATACGCCCAGTTCGGCCTGGACCTGCCAGGTGTTGTCGTCGTAGACGGCGCCGAGGGTGGTGTAGCTGATGCGGGCGTTCTTGAAGGCAAGCTGCTGGCGCAGGTCGGCGGCTTCGGCGCTGACGCCGGGCGTGCCCGCCGCAGCGACGCCTTCCAGTCCGCTGTGCAGGGCGGCGAAGGCCGGGACTTCCCGGGTCGAGGTGAAGCGCGAATGGGCCGCCTTCAGGCGCCAGAAGGCGGTTTGCCGCGTCACCGAGACGCTGAACAGATTGTCGGCCTTGAAGTGATAGCCGCCGTCGCGGCCGGAGTCGACGGGGATATAGAAGTGGCTGTTGCCGGCCTGGGCCTTGAGCCGCCAGCGGGCGTCGTCGCCGGGCAGGGTGTAGGCGGCATCGATGCCGTTGAGGGAAAAGATCGGAATCCAGCCGTAGAACTCCAGCGGCGGGCGGACCCAGGCATAGGCATAGCCGACGTTGCGATGGTCGGACATGAGGAAGGCGTCGTAGTTGATGCGGCCGACGCGGATATCGAGGTCGGCATGGGGGTGCAGGGCGGCGTAAGCCAGTTCGGTGGCGCTGTCGAGATTGGCGCGGAAGTGGTCGCGGGCGACGAACTGGCCTACCAGGTCGAGCATCGGTGTCGGCTTGTATTCGACCTGGATGCCGAATCGGGTGTCTACTTCCCAGCTGCCGCCGGTGTTGTAGCTGTGTTTGGGCAATTGGCTGATGTCGCGGGCCGGGGCGACGTCGGCATGGTCGTCGAAGACGTAGCCGAGGGTGCCGAATCCGCTGACATGGAGAGTTTCGTCGGCCCGGGCGGCGGGGCTGCCGAGCGTGAGCAGCGCGGACAGCAGCAGAATCGGCAGGAAAGCCAAGGATGAGCTGTAGTGACCTGATTGTGAATCAGAAAATTGCCGTGCCGCCAATCCGAAATCTCCGTTGTTGAGCCGGGTTTTCGCCGGGCTGTGCAGTCTAGCGGATTCGTCATCATGCGGGCTTACAGCTCGGGTATCCTGCGCCCTTTTGAACAGCAGAGGACAGATCATGGCAATGGACGTCATCGATTACGAAATCCACGGCGACGACATGCAGTTCGTCGAAATCGAGCTGGACCCGGAAGAGGCTGCGGTCGGCGAAGCGGGCAGCATGATGTACATGGAAGACGGCATCACCATGGATACCGTCTTCGGCGATGGCTCGGCCCAGCAGGGCGGCATCTTTGGCAAGCTGATGGGCGCCGGCAAGCGCCTGATCACCGGCGAATCGCTGTTCACTACGGTTTATATCAACAAGGGCCAGGGCAAGAAGCGCGTGGCCTTCGCTGCGCCCTACACGGGCAAGATCATTCCCTTCGATCTGTCCAAGCACGGCGGCACCATGATCTGCCAGAAGGATGCTTTCCTTTGCGCGGCCAAGGGTGTGTCGCTGGGCATCGCTTTCCAGAAGAAGCTGGGCGCCGGCTTCTTCGGTGGCGAGGGTTTCATCATGCAGAAGCTGGAGGGCGACGGCATGGCTTTCGCCCATTGCGGTGGCACCGTGATCGAGCGGCAACTGAAGCCGGGCGAGGTGTTGCGTGTGGATACGGGCTGCGTGGTGGCCTATACGCCGAACGTGGATTTCGACATCCAGTTCGTCGGCGGTGTGAAGACGGCACTGTTCGGCGGCGAGGGCCTGTTCTTCGCCGTGTTGCAAGGCCCCGGCACGATCTGGCTGCAATCCCTGCCGTTCGCCCGCCTGGCCTCGCGCATCTTCGCAGCAGCGCCGGTGTCCAAGGGCGGTGGTGGCAAGGGCGGCGAGCAGGGCGGCCTGCTGGGCAGCATTTTCAACGGTGACGATTGAATCAGTGTCGGGGCGGGGCTTCGGCCCCGGCCTGCCGACGGAGGGTGCGCCGGTTTTGCTGCGCCGTAACGGGGACGATCTGGTGATAGACGGCTGGCCGGCGATGCCGGTCGTGGCCGTCACCCATCTCGCCGCTTCGCGGCGGGGCGAGTCGCTGCTGCTGGAATGGGACGACGCGGCCGGTCGCTGCGCTGTGACGCTGGATGCGGCGCAGGCTGAAAAAGTCGGCCTTGGCGGAACGGCAAAACAACCCCGTCACGACCGCGCCACGCGTCTGTGGCTGTGGGGCACGCTGTTCCTGCTGATCGGCCTGCCGCTGTTGTTGCTGGCGCTGGCCGTCGGCTTTCGCGGCGTGTTCATCGACGGGGTGACGGCGTGGATTCCGGTCGAGCAGGAAAAGCAGCTCGCCGACCAGCTCTGGCCGATGCAGAAAGCCCAGCTCAAACTGATCGAGGGTACGGCGGCGAACAAGGCGGTGACGGAGATTGGCGCGCGTCTGGTGGCGGCCAAGCCCTCGCCCTACACCTACCGCTTCCACGTGGCCGAGGACCGCACGGTGAATGCCTTTGCCATGCCGGCGGGCTACATCGTCGTGCATCGCGGCCTGATCGAGAAGGCTGCGTCGGCGGAGGAACTGGCCGGCGTACTGGCCCACGAGATCGAGCATGTGGAGGGGCGCCACGCGCTGCGCGGCATGGTCCAGGCCTTGGGCTTTCACGCCCTGTGGCTGACGCTGACCGGCGATCTCGGCGGTGGGCTGGCCGGTGAGGGCGCACGGCAACTGGCCGGACTGCACTTTTCCCGCGAGCAGGAGACGGCGGCGGACCAGGGCGGTCTGGCGCGCTTGCTGAAGGCGGGCATCGATCCGCGCGGCATGGCGAGCTTTTTCGACAAACTGGCACAAGAGCAGGCGGCGATGCCCGACCTGCTGTCTTCCCATCCGGCGAGCAGCGAGCGTTCGGCCCGTTTGCTGGCGCTGATGGCGAACGTGCCTCGCCAGCCGCCCCTGGCCTATGACTGGCTGGCGATCCGGGCGTCGCTGATTCCACGGGACAAACGATGACGACACGAATTCTGGTGGTGGACGATGCCGCCGCCATGCGCGCGGCACTGCGCGCTTTTCTCAAGAGCGAGGGTTACCTCGTGGTGGGCGAACTGGCCAGCGGCGGCAGTGTCGTCGAGACGGTGAAGCAGTTGCAGCCGGACGTCGTCTGCCTCGATTACAACCTGCCCGACGCCAATGGCATCGACGTGCTGCGGGCGATCCATGCCGAGCATCCGACGATTGCGGTGGTGATGATCACGGGTGATGTCGGGCCGGATCTGGAAGCGGAAGCGGCGGAGGCAGGGGCGGCGGGCTTCATCCGCAAGCCCTTTTCGCAGGACCGCATGTCGCTGGAAATCCGTCAGGTGGTGCATGCGCAGGAACTGCACAAGCGGCAGGTGGAAAAGGGCAGCTTCGAGGTGAATCAGGCGCGGGCCCGCGCCGTGGTAGCCGACGACAGCGCAACCATGCGCATGTTGCTGGCATCCATCCTCCAGCACGCGAAGGTCGAGGTGGTGGGCCAGGCACCCGACGGTCGCCAGGCGGCGGAGATGGTGGCGCGCTGCAAGCCGGAGATCGTTTGCCTCGACATGGACATGCCGGTGATGAACGGGCTCGATGCGCTGGACTTGATCCGGGTGCAGTCGCCCGCTTCACGGGTGCTGATGATCACCGGCCGCGCCGGCAAGGATCTGGTGATGCAGGCGGCCAAGCGCGGCGCCAGCGGCTACATCCTCAAACCCTTCCAGCCCGACAAGGTGATCGAGGCGATCGACCGGCTGCTGGGCTGAGCCTGCTCGTTCGCCCCCATGCGGGGGGCGCCGTGTCACCAGCGCCGACTTTTGACGGTGCTTAGACCGTGGCGGGGTCCGGTTGCTGATACACCCGATAGCAATTGCGGCCCGCCTGCTTGGCGGCATACATGGCCTGGTCGGCCTGACACAGCAGCGTCTCGCCGTCGCTGCCGTCGAGGGGCGATAGCGTGAGGCCGATACTGGCGGATACCGCCACTTCGTCGCCATTGATCCGATAGGGGCGAGCCAGTTCGAACAGGGCTCGCTCGATGATGCGCACGGCTTCGGCCATGTCTTCCAGGCCGACCAGGAGCAGGACGAACTCGTCGCCGCCGAAACGCGACACCGTGTCGCCGGCGCGCACGCACTGCCGTAGACGTTGCGCTACCTCGATCAGCAACTTGTCGCCGGCATCGTGGCCGAGGCGGTCGTTGACCGGCTTGAAGCCGTCGAGGTCGAGAAAGGCGACGGCCAGCAGGTCGTCCTTGCGCTCGGCCTGTTTCAGGGCCAGTTGCAGGCGGTCGGCGAACAGGATGCGGTTGGGTAATTCCGTCAGGGCGTCGTGGTGGGCCATGCGGTCGAGCCGCGATTGGTGTTCCTTGATTACGGTGATGTCGGAGAAAATGCCGACGTAGTGGCTGGTCGCGCCGGTCTCGTCGCGCACGGCGGTGATGGTCAACATCTCGACGTAGTGCGCGCCGTCCTTTCTGCGATTGACGACTTCACCCTGCCAGTAGCCCTGGGTGACGAGAGTTGCCCACAACTCGGTGTAGAAGTCGTGTGCCTGGTGGCCGGACTTGAGCAGGTTCGGGTTCCTGCCCTTGACCTCTTCCGCCGAGTAGCCCGTCAGGCGCGTGAAGCCGGGGTTGGTGGCGACGATGTTGCCGCTGACGTCGGTGATGACGATGCCTTCGCGGGCATTCTCGAAGACGCTGGCTGCCAGGCGTTGGCCTTCTTCCCGCTTCTTGAGCGCTTCCTGGAGATGGTTGAAGCCAAGGACGAAGCTGCCGATCTCATCGTTCCGCTCCACTGGCAGCGGCGCCAGGGGACGTTCGCCCCGCGTCATCTGCTCCAGTACGCGGGCATTGCGGGTCAGCGGGCGGATGATGCTGCGGCCCAGCAGTGCCGCCAGCAGGGCCAGGACGCTGCCGATGAGGGCGATCAAGGCGAGATGCCGCATGCTGCGCTCGCGAATCATGGCGTCCACGTCGTCCACGTAGATGCCGGAACCGATCAGCCAGCCCCAGGGTTCGAACAGCTTCACGTAGGAAATCTTGGGATGGCGCTCGCGAGTGGCGCCGCCGCCGGTCAGCGGCTTGGGCCAGTCGTAGGCGACATAGCCGTGACCGCCTTGATTGGCGACCTGGTTGAAGGCGGCGAAGAGATTGGTTTTTTCCGTGAGCGGCGTTTCCTCACCGTCGTGCCCGATCTGGATGCGGGTGGCGCAGCATTGCTCCGGGCCTCCCAGCAGCTGGCCATCGAGGGCCGGCACGGTCGGATGCATGACCATGCGCGGCACGGGTTGTTCGAGATTATTGATCCAGAAGTATTCGGTGCCTTCGTAACGCATGGCGCGGAGAGTCTCCTTCGCCGCTGTCTGGGCCGCATCGCGGGACATTTCCCCGCGCTGCTGACGGTCGGCATAGTGGGCGACGATGCTGTGGGCCGCCTCCACCAGATGCCGCGTCTTGAGCTTTTTCTCGCTGATCAGGGTGTCGCGTACCGCCAGCAGGTCGACGATGCCGAGAACCAGCAGGCTGATGACGAACAGGGCCATCACGCCACGAATCTTGCTGCTTACGCTGGGTTGGATCAATGGCGTCTCCTGGGGGGGCCGCCATCATAAGCCAATGGTCTTGCGAGAAAGCTTACAAATCAATAATTTGCTGAAGATATTTTTGATGGGGGCATTCAGGTCGCCGTCATCGCGGCGGGACTCAGTTCAGCGTGCGCGCCAGGGCGATGCGGAATTCGCGGACCAGTTCGGTGTGGCGGGCGTCGCTGCCGAGCAGGGTGAACAGGTCGAGCATGGTCTTGCGCGCTGCTTCGTCCTGCCACTGGCGGTCGCGCCGGATGATCTCCAGCAATTGTTCCAGCGCCGGGCGGTAGTCCTGCGCGACGGCGAGAGCGTTGGCCAGTTGCAGGCGGGCGTCGAAGTCGCCCGGATTGGCGTCGATGCGGGCTTGCAGGGCGCCGATGTCGGCACCGCCGCCAGCGGCGATCAACTTGATGCGTGCATTCAGGGCCTGGACGCGGTCGGTGTCCTTGACGCGAGCTTCGAGCTGGGCGAGGACGCGGCGGGCGGTATCGAGGTCGTTCAGGTCGATGGCCAGTTCGGTCTGGTCCAGGGCCACGGTTTCGTTCGAGGGATCGAGCTGGGCGGCGTCGTTGAGCAGTGACAGGGCGACTTCGTAATCGCCCTTGGACCGGGCTTCGCGGGCGGCGAGCCGCAAGGGCTCAGCGGGAGAGGGAATCAGGCGGTCGATGAAGTCGCGCAACTGGGCTTCGGGCAGGGCGCCAGTGAACTCATCCACCAGTTCGCCTTTGACGAAGGCCTTGACGTTGGGAATGCCGCGTACGCCGTAGCGGGTGGCGAGTTCCTGGTTTTCGTCGGAATTCACCTTGGCGAGGACGAAGCGTCCTTCATAGGCGGCGGCGAGCTTTTCGAGGATGGGCTTGAGGGTCTTGCAGGGCCCGCACCATTCGGCCCAGAAGTCCACCAGCACCGGGGCGTGGTGGGAGGCGTCGATGACTTTTTCCTGGAAATCGGCGAGGGATGCGTCGTAGGAATGCGGGGTCATGAAGTGTGTTGCTTGAGGTCAGGTGGCGGCGAACAGGGTGATGTCGTCGGAGTTGCGATGGACCTCGATGTCGTGGGAGGCGAGCAGGGTCTCGTAGAAGCAGACCTGATTGCGACCGTGGGTCTTGGCGTGATACAGCGCCTGGTCGGCGTGGCCCAGCAGTTCGACCGGGATCGAGTTGTCGCGGATCTCGGTGACGCCGACGCTGACGGTGACCTTGCCGACCTGGGGGAAGGCGTGGTTCTCGATGGAGCGGCGCAGGCGTTCGAAAGTCATTTCGGCATCGGCGCGATCTTCAACATAGACGATGACGACGAACTCTTCGCCGCCGAAGCGGTAGATGAGATCGGTCTTGCGGAAGGTGTTTTGCAGGATGCGGGCGACGATCAGCAGCACTTCGTCGCCGTAGAGATGCCCGAAGCGGTCGTTGATGGCCTTGAAATGGTCGATGTCGATTTCGCCGAGGAAGAAGCTGCCGGTGTCGGCGGCCTTGCGATGGTGCTCGCTGATGTCCTCGCGACTGGTCTGGTAGGCGCGCCGGATCAGGCCCAGCGCTTTGTCGAGCTGGGCGTCGAAGGTGTGGCGATTGAGCAGGCCGGTGAGGCGGTCGATCTGCGAATCCTTGAGCACCGAGAGGTAGTTGTCATAGACCCGGAAGAGTCCGGTCATCAGCTTCTGCTCTTCCGCCGACAGGGCCGGGGAGCGCTGCACCAACAGATAGCCGAGGACGTTGCGCGACTGGCTCATGATCGGAAACGCGGTGACGCCGATGGCGCTGACCAGATGGGAAAAGGAGTCGGTAAAGGGCGTGCGGTTGACCACGCCTTCGCGCAGGGCTACCGAAAACTCGGGCACGTCATCCGAACTGAGATGGTAGATCGCGGCCCAGCCCGGCGTGAAAAGGTCGGCGACGGTTTTCAGCAGGCTGGTTTCGAGTACGTCGATGTCACGATGGTCCGTGAGCGCGGCGATCATGCTGACGACTTCGGGGGGGGACTGTTTGACCATAATCATTGTTTGCTTATTTAGGTGCTAGTGTCGCAGGCTTGGCCCGCAGATGCAATCGATCGGTGGCGGCCGGAGCCGGGGAGTGGCCGGGGCGGACGGGTATAATTCGCTGCTTCCTGCCCGTCACTTTTTCCCGCTCCCTTGATCATGGCTGAATTCCTTGCCCTGCGCGGTTCTTCCGCGTTTTCGGCGTCCCGTCTCGCCCGTCTCCAGCTATCCCTGCGCGAGCTTGTCGCCAAGGTCGAACTGGCCGCCGAACACTGGTATTTCATCGAGTCCGAACGGCCGCTGGATACAGCAGAAGTGACCCGCCTGAAAGACCTGCTGGGTATCCCTGCGGCGTTGCCGGCGACGCCGGGCGGTGAACTGCTGTTGGTGACGCCACGTCTGGGCACGATTTCGCCCTGGTCGTCGAAGGCTACGGACATCGCGCACAACTGCGGCTTTAGCGGCGTAACGCGTATCGAACGCGGCACGGCATTTCATCTGGCTCATGCCGAGGGCAAAAAGTCGGCGCTGGCCACACGGCTCCACGACCGCATGACCGAGTCGGTGCTTGGCTCGGTGGAGGAGGCCAAGGCCCTGTTCCATCACGTCGCGCCGCAGCCCCTGAGTTCGGTGGATTTGCTGGCCGGTGGCCGTGCAGCTTTGGTCAAAGCCAACGGCGAACTGGGCTTGGCCCTGTCCGAGGATGAGATCGACTATCTGGTTGAGAACTTCGGCAAGCTCGGCCGCAACCCGACCGACGTCGAACTGATGATGTTCGCCCAGGCCAATTCCGAGCACTGCCGGCACAAGATTTTCAACGCCACCTGGACGGTGGACGGCGAGGAGCAGCCGCTGTCGCTGTTCGGCATGATCCGCGAGACGCACAAGGCGCATCCCGAAGGCACCGTGGTGGCCTATTCGGACAATGCGGCGGTGATCGAAGGGGCGACCATCGGCCGCTTCATGCCGCAGGAACATGGTGCCTACGCGTATGTCGAGCAGCAGACCCACATCCTGGCCAAGGTCGAGACGCATAACCACCCGACGGCGATCTCGCCCTTTCCTGGCGCCGCCACCGGCTCCGGCGGCGAGATCCGCGACGAGGGCGCTACCGGGCGTGGTTCCAAGCCGAAGGCGGGCCTGTGCGGTTTCTCGGTATCCGATCTGAATATCCCCGGCTACCAACAGCCCTGGGAATCGCATTACGGCAAGCCCGAGCGCATCGCCTCGGCGCTGGACATCATGATCGAAGGCCCGATTGGCGCGGCGGCCTTCAATAACGAATTCGGTCGGCCGAATCTCGCCGGCTACTTCCGCACCTTCGAGCAGGAATTCGCAGGCGAGGTACGCGGTTATCACAAGCCCATCATGATCGCCGGCGGCATCGGCAACATCGCGGGCGAACACTGCTTCAAGGAGAAATTTCCCGCCGGCTCGCTGCTGATCCAGCTCGGCGGCCCCGGCATGCTGATCGGCCTCGGCGGGGGGGCGGCTTCGTCCATGGCGACGGGTACCAATACCGCCGACCTTGATTTCGCCTCCGTGCAGCGCGGCAATCCGGAAATCCAGCGCCGTGCCCAGGAAGTCATTGACCGCTGCTGGCAGCTCGGCGACAAGAACCCCATCCTCGCCATCCACGACGTCGGCGCCGGCGGCATTTCCAACGCCATGCCGGAACTGGCGCACGACGCCGGGCGCGGTGCGCATTTCGATTTGCGCGCGATTCCCAGCGAAGAGCCGGGCATGTCGCCGCGCGAGATATGGAGCAACGAGGCGCAGGAGCGTTACGTCCTCGCCATTGCGCCGGCGCGGCTGGCCGAATTCACCGCCCTGTGCGAGCGCGAGCGCTGCCCGTTTTCAGTCCTCGGCACCGCTACCGACGACGACCAGTTGATCGTCACGGACGATCACTTTGGCAATCGCCCCGTGGATATGCCCATGGAAGTGCTGCTCGGCAAGGCGCCGCGCATGCACCGCGACGCCCGCCGTCAGGTCGCCACCATGCCGGCTCTGGACCTGGAAGTCATCGACCTCAAGGAGGCCGTGCTGCGCGTGCTGCGCCTGCCGACGGTAGCCTCGAAGAATTTCCTCATCACCATCGGCGACCGCAGCGTCGGCGGCTTCACCGCCCGCGACCAGATGGTCGGCCCCTGGCAGGTGCCGGTGGCCGACGTGGCGGTCACCGCCATGGGCTACGACAGCTTTACTGGCGAATGTTTCGCCATGGGCGAGCGCACGCCGTTGGCCCTGCTCAACGCGGCGGCCTCGGGCCGCATGGCGGTGGGCGAGGCGCTGACCAACCTGGCTGCTGCCGATGTCGGCGACATTACGAAAATCAAGCTCTCCGCCAACTGGATGGCCGCTGCCGGGCATGGTGCGGAAGACGCTGCACTGTTCGACACGGTGAAGGCCGTCGGCATCGAGTTCTGCCCGGCTCTGGGCGTGTCGATTCCCGTCGGCAAGGATTCCCTGTCGATGCGGACGAAGTGGGAAGACTCCGGTGCGCAGAAGCAGGTGGTTTCGCCGCTCTCGCTGATCGTTACGGCCTTCGCGCCAGTGACCGACGTGCGCCGCACCTTGACGCCGGAACTGCGCCGCGACGCGGAAGTGGGTGAAACCGAACTGGTATTGATTGACCTCGGCTTTGGCAAGAACCGTCTCGGCGGCTCGGTATTGGCCCAGGTATACGGCGTCAGCGGCGACGAAGTGCCGGACGTGGATGCGGAATCCCTCAAGGCCTTCTTCGGCGCGATCCAGCGTCTGAGCCGGGAAGAGAAAATCCTCGCCTATCACGACCGCTCCGACGGCGGCCTGTGGGCGACCGTCTGCGAGATGAGCTTCGCATCCCATGTTGGCGTCTCGCTGAATCTCGACGGGCTGTGCTACGACCCGCTGATGAACGATGTGGATGGCATTGAACGCTTTCCGCAGATCATCGATGGCCGTTTGCGCGACCGTCTGCTTTCCGCCCTGTTCAACGAGGAACTCGGCGCCGTGTTGCAGATTCGCCGCGAGGTCCGCAGCCATGTCATGCAGGCCCTGCGCGATGCCGGTCTGGGCAAGGCCATCCACCTGATCGGCACCACCAATCCCGACGACGAAGTGCGGGTCTGGCGCAATGCCAAGCGGGCCTTCTCCGCCAAGCGCAGCGAACTGCAACAGGTGTGGAGCGAGGTCAGCTTCCAGATCGCCCGCCTGCGTGACGATCCGGTTTGTGCGCAGGAGGAGTTCGATGCGCTGGCGGATGCCGACAATCCCGGCCTGTCTGCGTCCCTGAGCTTCGATCCGGCGGCGCCTTTCGTGCTGACCGGTGCCCGACCCAAGATCGCCATCCTGCGCGAGCAGGGCGTGAACGGTCAGGTGGAAATGGCGGCGGCCTTCGAGCGCGCCGGCTTTGCACCTTACGACGTGCACATGTCCGACCTGCAATCGCGCCGTGTCGCCATCGCCGACTTTCACGGCTTTGCCGCCTGCGGTGGTTTCTCCTACGGCGACGTGCTAGGTGCCGGCCAGGGCTGGGCCAAGTCGGTGCTGTTCAACGAGCGTCTGCGCGACGAGTTCGCCGCCTTCTTTCAGAGCTCCGATAGCTTCGCGCTGGGTGTCTGCAACGGCTGCCAGATGATGGCCCATTTCGCGCCGCTGATTCCCGGTGCCGAACACTGGCCGACCTTCCAGCGCAATCGCAGCGAGCAGTTCGAGGCGCGCTTGGTGATGGTGGAGATTCCGCAGTCACCTTCGCTGTTCCTGTCCGGCATGGCCGGTTCGAAACTGCCGGTGGTGGTCTCCCACGGCGAGGGTCGGGCGGTGTATGCCGGCACGGAGCGGGCGACGGTGGCCCTACGCTACGTAGACAATCGTGGCGCGGTGGCGACCACCTATCCCTTCAACCCCAACGGTTCGCCCGAAGGCATTGCCGGCGTGACGACGGCCGATGGTCGTTTCACGATCATGATGCCGCACCCGGAGCGTACCTTCCGCACGGTCCAGATGTCCTGGCATCCTCGCGAGTGGGGCAATGATTCACCCTGGCTGACCATGTTCCGCAACGCCCGTCGCCGGCTGGGCTGAGAAAAGTCGGCGCTGGTGACATGAAACGGCCCGCAGGGGCTGCGGCAACAGCGCGGCGCTGCAAACAAAAACGGGAGCCGAGGCTCCCGTTTTTCTTGAGGCTGGCGAGATTTACTCGACCTTGGCCTTGGCGCGCAGATCCTCGATGTGCTTTTGCACCATGCGCTGCTGGAGTTGCTGGCCGATCTGACCCTTGGCTTCGTCGAAAACGGGCAGTTTGAGTTCGCGAGTGTCGTCGAGCTGGATCACGTGCCAGCCGAAGTCGCTCTTGACCGGGGCCAGGGTGAACTTGCCTTTTTCCAGCTTGGTCATGGCGGCGGAGAAGGCCGGCACGAAGGAGGCGGGGTTGGCCCAGCCCAGATCGCCGCCACGCTCCTTGGAGCCGGGGTCCTTGGAGTCCTTGGCCAGGTCTTCGAACTTCTCGCCCTTCTTCAGCTTCTCGATGACGGCCTTGGCCTCGTCTTCCTTTTCGACCAGGACGTGGCGTGCCTTGTATTCCTTGTCGCCCAGCTTGGCCTTGATGCTCTCGTATTCCTTCTTGATGGCATCCTCAGTGATCGGATGGGTCTTGACGTAGTCGTTCAGGTAAGCGCCGATCAGCACGCCCTGGCGGGCGAGGTCGATCTGGCCGAGGACTTCCGACTTCTTGTCGAGGCCCTTCTTGATGGATTCCTGGGTCAGAATTTCACGACGCACGAGCTCTTCAGTCACCGCCTTGCGCAGCTCCGGCGAGTCGGGCTGGCCTTGTGCTGCCTGGCCGGCGATCAGCGCGTCGGCGCGGTTCTTGGGAATGGCCTTGCCATTGACGGTGGCGAACGCACTGCCGTCGGCCTTCTTCTGGGCCAGGGCGGGAGTAGCGGTGATGGTGGCGGCGAAGGCCAGCAAAATGGCGTGACGGAGAGTGCGGTTCATCGAGGTTCCTGAATTAACGGGATTGAATTAAGAGGTACTGCGTTATGAGGTACTGCGTTATGAGGTGCTGCGAATTTCTTCCGGGGTTTGCGCGGTGATGCTCAATGCATGGATTCCCTGCTTCATCAGCGGGCCGAGGGCATCATACACCAAGCGATGTCTTTCCATTGTCCTGCAACCGGCGAAGCGCGGCGAGACGATGGTCAGCCGGAAATGCCCGCCATCCCTGGCGCCGGCATGCCCGGCGTGGAGGTGCGAATCGTCGCCGATGTCGATGCTTTCGGGCGCCAGGACGGCGAGACGCTCGCGCATCTGCTCGATGACATTCACTTGGGGAAGACCTGGCGGAAAGGCTTGACCGTGACCTTGGCATAGACGCCGGCGGCGACATAGGGGTCGGCATCGGCCCAGGCCTGGGCGGCGGCCAGCGATTCGAATTCGCCGACGATCAGGCTGCCGGAAAAGCCGGCTGGGCCGGGGTCGGGGCTGTCGATGGCGGGAAAGGGGCCGCCGAGCACGATGCGGCCGGCGGCTTCGAGCTCGCTGAGGCGGGCCAGGTGGGCAGGGCGGGCGGCCAGTCGCTTTTCAAGGCTGTTCGGCACGTCTTCACCGATGATGGCGTAAAGCATTACTGTTTTTCCTCCGGGATGTATTTGGCGAGCACCATGCCCTGGGCGACGATAAAGGCGATCATCAGGCCCATCCCGCCGAAGAGTTTGAAGCTGACCCAGGTGTCGGTGGAGAAGCGGAAGGCGATATACAGGTTGAGTACGCCCATGACGCTGAAAAAGCCCACCCAGGCCAGATTGAGTTTGGACCAGAGCGCATCCGGCACCTGTACCTGCTGTTCAAGCATTTTTCGGATCAGGTTCTTGTTGAAGAACTGGGCGGAGCCGAAGAGGACTGCGGCGAACAGCCAGTAGAGGATGGTCGGCTTCCATTTGATGAAGGTTTCGTCGTGCAGCAGCAGCGTGGCGCCGCCAAAGACGACGACGAGGGCGAGGCTGACCCAGAGCATGGTGTCGACCTTGCGGTGACGGAACCAGACCCAGGCGATTTGTGCTGCCGTGGCGGCGATGACGACGACCGTGGCGATGTAGATGTCGAAGACCTTGAAGGCGACGAAGAACAGGATGACCGGAAGGAGGTCGAAAAGGAATTTCATGCGGTGGATTTCTTGTCGTGCTGGATGGAGGCGGAGTTTATGCAATAACGCAGGCCCGTGGGGGCCGGGCCGTCGGGGAATACATGGCCCAGGTGGGCGCCGCAATGGCTACAGGTGACCTCGGTGCGGCGCATGCCGTGGCTGCTGTCTTCGTGTTCGGCGACGTTCTCGGCGACGGCCGGCGCGGTGAAGCTGGGCCAGCCGCAGCCGGAATTGAACTTGGAGGTGGCATCGAAAAGAGGCTCACCACAGCAGATGCAACGATAGAGGCCCGGCTCCTTGCAGTCCCAGTATTCGCCGGTGAAAGCGCGCTCGGTGCCCTTTTCGCGGGCGACCTGGTATTGCATGGGCGTGAGTTGGGCGCGCCATTCGGCGTCGCTCTTGATGATTTTCGGTTTGTCGCTCATGGTGAGTCGCTCCTTCAAGGGGCTGACTATAATCGGCCCGATGGGGCTTGAGAACAGGGAAACCGTGGAAAAGTTCGGGACGACACGATGCGCGTGATTGTCCTTGGCGCCGGTGTGGTCGGCGTCGCATCCGCCTGGTACCTCGCCGCCGACGGTCATGAAGTGACCGTCATCGACCGCCAGCCCTCGCCGGCGAAGGAAACCAGTTTCGCCAACGGTGGCCAGATATCCGTCAGTCATGCCGAGCCCTGGGCCAGCCCGGCGGTGTTCGGCAAAATCCTGCGCTGGTTCGGCCGCGAGGATGCGCCGCTGTTGTGGCGATTGCGCGCCGATCCGGCCCAGTGGGCCTGGGGCTTGCGCTTCCTCGGTCAATGCACGACGGCGCGGGCGCGAGCCAACATCGGTGCCATCGTGCGGCTGGGGCTCTCCAGCCGCGAGGCGCTCGGGCAGTTGCGGCGCGAACTGGCTCTCGAGTACGACCATCTGGAGCGCGGCATCCTGCATTTCTATACCGACCCCCGCGAGTTCGAGCATGCCCTGCCGCAGGCGGCGCTGATGCGGGAGTTCGGTTGCGATCGTTTGCCGAAAACCGCAGCCGAATGCCTGGCCATCGAGCCGGCGCTGACGGCGTCCCGCGCGGCCATTGTCGGCGGTACCTATACGCCAGCGGACGAGTCCGGCGATGTGCGCCTGTTTACCGAGGCCTTGGCCAAGAAGGCAGCGGCTCGTGGCGCGACATTCCGTTTTGGCGAAGCCATTGCCGGCTTGAATATGCAAGGCGGGCGGGTGGCCGGCGCGCAGCTGGCGAGCGGGGAAACGCTGAACGCCGATATCACCGTGCTGGCGCTGGGCAGTTATTCGCCGCTGCTGGTGGGGCCGCTGGGATTGCGCTTGCCGGTCTATCCGGCGAAAGGCTATTCGGCGACGCTGAGTTTGCCAGCGGGCATCGATGCGCCGACGGTGAGCCTGACCGACGATGGACACAAGCTGGTGTTTTCCCGCCTCGGCCAGCGTTTGCGGGTGGCGGGTACGGCGGAGTTCAATGGCTATGACACAGCGCTGAACTCCGTGCGCTGCGCTGCGCTGCTGTCGCGCACGCGAGCGATTTTTCCGGCGCTTGATGCGGTCGATCAGATTGAGTACTGGGCCGGGCTGCGACCGGCGACGCCGGGCAACGTGCCGCTGATCGGCGAAGCCATGCCGGGGCTGATGCTGAATACGGGGCACGGCACGCTGGGCTGGACCCTGGCTTGCGGTTCCGCTCGCTTACTGGCCAATCTGATGGCCGGGCGCGATCCCGGTTTGGACGCTCAGCCCTATTTACCCTGAGCGGGTCTGAAAAGTCGGCGCTGACGGGACGGCGATCGCCGACTTAGTGCAGGTGTCGGGGCGCGGTTTCCGTCTGTTCCTCGGGCAATTCGGCATGCACCGGTTCGCCTTCGGGATTCGGGTAGAGCGGGGCGCCGCAGTCGTCGCAGTATTCGAGCGGAAAGCGATGGTCCAGCTGGAGCACGCTGGCGATGCCGGCCTCGCGCAGCACGGCCTCGATTTGGGCGGGCGTATCGCTGTTGTCGTCCTCGGTTTCCAGCAGTGGCCAGACCACACCGTGAAGCACTTCACTGCTGCTGCGCGGGGTGAAGCCGATGCGGTATTCCTCCAGTTGGCGATCATGGAAGGGCGCGATCACGGCACGAAACTCGGTGGCCGGGCGGTTCAGCATGGTTTGCAGGAAGGCCACAGCGGAACGCAGGGACCAGGGCCGCGAGGCCCGGTCGGCGTCGCGCACCGAGGCGTGGTAAGCCAGCACAGGCAGGAATTCCAGGGCACAGGCCGGTAGCAGCGGGCGCAGGGCATCGCCACCCTGGCTGGCCCATTGGCGGAAGGCTTCGAGGGGATCGCCGTCGTCTTCCTGCCAGCGGAAGAAGGCCGCGCCGCGCGGTGCGGCGATGGCACCGACGAGATAGCGGGTGTCGGAAAGGAAGCTGATGGTTTCCGGCAACTGCGCCGGATCGAATTTGACGTCGCGACCATGCACGGCGCCCTTGGCCAGCTTTTCGGTCAACTGGGCGGTTTCCACATAGCTCTGCGGCAGCTGGTCCGGGCTGAACAGCACGTCGGCGAGGCCGAGGCGGGCGCCGGTGGCGAGGACATGGGCCTGGAGATGGACGCGCAGGGTTTCCATCTGCGCGGCAGGAATCGGGCCGGAGGGAATCTGGAAGCGCGACCAGGCCAGTACCGGGACGGCGATCAGCAAGGTGTCGAGGCCGTTGGTGCCTTCGCCACGGCGGATTTCGGCGCAGGCTTCGACCATGTCGGCCAGTTCTTCGTAGGCGCGGGCATCGACGTTGTAGAGCTGATCGAGGACGCCGATCAGGGTTTCCTCGGCCTGGTCAGCCAGCAGGTGATCGATGTGTGCCGCCAGGCGGGTTTCCCACCAGGCATCCTCGATGCGGCTCGATGACTGGCTGAGGCGGGTGGCCAGGCGGATGAGCTGTTCGGAGTCCGGCGTGTGGCGGACCCGGCGCGAGGGGCGGTTGCGTTTCATGGATGGGTACAGCGGAAGCAATATAGTCCGCAATTCTAACAGTTGAAGTCATCCCGGCCGCCGCGCCAGAAGCTGGTAGACTTCGCGCGTTTTGTTTGCCAGCGACGGTGCCCGATGTTCTCCCGATTGATGCCCAAGGAAGTCAAGTTTTTCGATCTGTTCAACGCACACGCGGACCTGATCGCAAAAGGAGGAAGGCAACTGGTGACCTTGGTTGACGACCTGCCCAAGGGACCGGAAGTGGTGGCTCAGCATGCCCAGGCCATCGACGAAACGGAAACTGCGGCCGACAAGATCACCCACGAGACCATTGCGCTGTTGCATACCTCGTTCAATACGCCGCTGGACCGGGACGAAATCCATCAGCTGATCACGCGCATGGATGACATCCTCGATCTGGTCCAGGATTTCGCCGAGGCCATGTTTCTCTACGACATCCGCAAGCTGACCCAGGAGGCCCGCCAGCTGGCCGACCAGGCCGCTTCCTGTTGCGAGCGCGTGCGCTCGGCAGTGATCCTGCTCAACAAAATGGACAATGCGCCGGCGATTCTCAAGCTGTGCCGCGAGATTGACCAGCTGGAATCTGATGCGGATCGCGCCATGCGCACCGGCATCACCAAGCTGTTCCGCGACGAGGAGGATGTCCGCCAGCTGATCAAGCTAAAGGGCATCTACGAGCTGCTGGAATCGGTGACCGACCGCTGCGAGGATGTGGCGAACATCATCGAAGGCATCGTCCTGGAAAATTCCTGAGCGACCACCATGCAAGTGGTCGAGATGAGTCTTTGGGTAATCGTCGTGCTGGTGCTGCTTGCACTGGCCTTCGATTTCATGAATGGTTTCCACGATGCGGCGAACTCCATCGCCACGGTGGTTTCCACGGGTGTCTTGAAGCCCCAGCAGGCGGTCGCCTGGGCGGCCTTTTTCAACGTTCTGGCCTTCGCGGTGTTCCAGCTCAAGGTGGCGGCCACCATCGGCAAAGGCACCATTGATCCAAGCATCGTCGACCACTATGTCGTCTTTGGTGCGCTCATCGGCGCCATCGCCTGGAACATCATCACCTGGTACTACGGCATCCCGTCGAGTTCGTCGCACGCGCTGATCGGTGGCCTGGCCGGCGCCGCCATCGCCAAGTCCGGCACGGGTTCCCTGGTCTGGGCCGGCATTGGCAAGGTGGTGGCCTTCATCCTGATTGCGCCTCTGCTCGGCTTCCTGCTCGGTGGCTTCCTGATGGTGATCGTTGCCTGGCTGTGCAACCGCAGTACGCCGCGCAAGGTGGACAAGTCTTTTCGTCGTCTCCAGTTGGTATCGGCGGCCTTGTACAGCCTCGGTCACGGCGGTAACGATGCCCAGAAAACCATCGGCATCATCTGGATGCTGCTGCTGGCCGCCGGCATTTCCAAGAATGGCGAGTCCGTGCCGATGTGGGTGGTGATCTCCTGCTACACGGCCATGGGCCTGGGTACGCTGTTCGGCGGCTGGCGCATCGTCAAGACCATGGGCCAGCGCATTACCAAGCTGCGTCCGGTGGGCGGCTTCTGTGCCGAAACCGGCGGTGCGATCACGCTGTTCACGGCCACCGCGCTGGGTATTCCGGTGTCCACGACGCACACGATCACTGGTGCCATCGTTGGCGTGGGTGCCTCGAAAGGCCCCAGCAATGTGCGTTGGGGCGTCGCCGGTGGCATCGTCTGGGCCTGGGTGCTGACCATTCCGGCCAGCGCATTGATTGCCGCCGCCGCCTGGTGGTTGGGCCGGTTCCTGTTGTGAGTCGCCGTGAGCCACTGTCAGTCATGCGGCGCCTGCTGTGGGGTGTTCCGGGTTTCCTTCTATCACGGCGAGGTGGATGATCTTCCCGGCGGTTGGGTGCCGGCGGGATTGGTCGAAGCGATAACGCCGCATCTGGCCTGTATGCGCGGCACCGCCGCTGCACCGATTCGTTGCATCGCCCTGCGCGGCGCCATTGGTGAATCTGTCTCCTGTGTCATTTACGAAATGCGGCCGAGTCCCTGTCGCGAGTTCGCGCCGCTGGCCGCTGTAGGCAGCGGTGACGAGGCCTGCAACGACGCCCGTCGGCGCCACGGCCTGCCGCCGCTGACGCCCGTCGCTGTCGTATGAATTCCCGCATCGCCCCCGGCCCGGCTGCTTTTGCCTTGATGGTGCTGCTGTGCGCCATCTGGGGCTTGCAGCAGATCGCCATCAAGATCGCCAACGCCGGCATCAGCCCGGTGTTCCAGGCGGGGCTGCGCTCCGCGATTGCCGCCGTGCTGGTGCTCGGCTGGGCGCGCTGGCGCGGCCTGCCCCTGTTCGCGCGTGATGCCTCGCTCAAGCCAGGCCTGCTTGCCGGTCTGCTCTTTGGCCTCGAGTTCGTTTTCATTTTTCTCGGCGTCGAGCACACCACGGTGTCGCGCATGGTGGTCTTTCTCTACACTGCGCCCTGTTTCACGGTGCTCGGCCTGCATTTCTTCGTGCCCGGTGAACGCATGGGCTGGCGCCAGGGCAGCGGCGTCCTGCTGGCTTTTGCCGGGCTGGTCACCGCCTTTGCCGACAAGGCTTCCGGCGGCACTTTGCAAGGCGATGCCTTTGGCGTGCTGGCGGCGCTGTTCTGGGCGGCAACCACGGTGCTGATCCGTGCCACCGGTCTCGCCAAGGTGACGGCGACCAAGGTCTTGCTCTATCAGTTGGTGGTGTCGGCGGCCGTGCTTTTTCCGCTGTCCTGGCTGCTCGACGAGCGGGGTGTCACCGTCCTGTCAGCGCCGACTTTTTGGGCCATGGCCTATCAGGCAGTGATCGTCGCCTTCGCCAGTTACCTCGCCTGGTTCTGGCTGCTGACCCGTTATCTGGCCGGGCGTCTGCTGGTGTTCTCTTTTCTGACGCCACTGTTCGGCGTGCTCTTCGGCATGCTGCTGATGGGCGACCGACCCAGCGTGCATTTCTTCGTCGCTGCGGCGATGGTGGTGAGCGGCATCGTTCTTGTCAATCTGCCCGCTCGCAAATGAGCCGTCGCCAGGCGTTTGCCCTTGGCGTGCGGGCATTGCTGCCCATGTTGCTGGGCGTCGCGCCCTTCGGAGTCATCTATGGCGTCGTCGCCCTGCAAAGCGGCATTCCGCCGCTGGCGGCGATGGCCATGTCCTCGGTCGTCTTCGCCGGCTCGGCCCAGTTCCTTCTCGCCCAACTGGTCGGGGCCGGCGCACCGCTACTGCTGACGGCAGGCGCTGTTGGTCTGGTGAATCTGCGCCATGCCCTTTACAGCGCTTCAGTGGCGCCGGTGCTGGCCCGTTTGCCGCAGCGCTGGAACCTGTTGCTGGCCTATCTGCTGACTGACGAAGCCTATGCCGCCGCGATTCCTCATCTGCTAGCGGAACCGCGCTCGCCCTTTGCGCACTGGATACTTTTCGGTTCCGGCTTTGCGCTTTGGGCCGGCTGGCAGTTATCGACGCTGATCGGTGTCGCCCTCGGTGCTCAATTGCCGGCAGACCTGGGTCTCGATTTCGCTCTGCCACTGACCTTCATCGCCATCGTGGTACCGATGATCGTGGACCGGGCCGGATTGGCCGCGGCGCTTGGCGCGGGAGTTGTCGCCGTGCTGCTGGCCGGTCTGCCCTACAAGACCGGGCTGTTCATCGCCGCATTGGTCGGACTGGTGGTTGGTGCCGTGTTATCGCGGAGGGCGGCATGACGCTCTGGGGTTTGATGATTCTCTGCGGACTGGTGACCTTCTTCATCCGCTATTCCTTTATCGCCGCCGAAGGCCGCTTCCAGCCCGCCGACTGGTTCCGTCGCCTGCTGCCCTTCGTGCCCATCGCAGCCTTGACGGCGCTGGCCGTACCGGAACTGCTGCTGGTCGGTGGCAGCGTGCAGATCGTCAATCCCCGTTTGTGGGCCGGGATGACAGCCATTCTGGTCGCTGCGCTCTGGCGCAATACGCTGCTGACCATAGGCTGCGGCTTTGCTGCTTTCTGGCTGCTTCAACGCCTCATATAGCGCAACTGCGGAAGCCGACGAAAATGTCGTCGCGGTGGGCTTCGTAGTAGTTGCGATAGCGCGGATGGCGCATGCGCGGCCGGGTGGCGAAAGAGCCGCCGCGCACGCTGCGGTGGCTGTGGAAGAAGGGTGCCGCATATTCCTTGTAGGGGTCGGCGGCAAAGCCCGGATAAGGCAGAAAGTCGCTCGCGGTCCATTCCCAGACCTGGGTGCCCCAAGTGAAGTCGCTGGCGTGAGTCGCGGCGTATTCCCATTCCGCTTCACTCGGCAGCCGGCGTCCCGCCCAACGGCACCAGGCGTCGGCCTCGAAGGCGCTGATGTGGATTACCGGCTGGGCTGGGGCGATAGCGAGCCAGCGGTCGAAGCGGCGTTGCTGCCATTGGCCATCTTCCTGCCGCCAATAGCGTGGTGCTGTACGGCCCGTTGCGGCCAGCCACTCGCGTCCGGTGGGCGACCACCAGCGCGGGTCACGATAGCCGCCATCGCTGATGAAGTCGAGAAATTGGCCATTGTTGACCGGCGTGGCGGCGATGGCAAAGGCGTCGAGACGGCAGGGATGCGCCCACTTTTCATTGTCGAAGACGAAGCCCCTGCCGCGCTCGCTGCCGAGCTGGAATTCACCGCCGGCGAGGGAGATGTCGCGGCCGGGCGGCAAGTTGGCGAGCCCATCGTCACGGGGCCAGGTCAGGGTCTGGTGGGTGTAGGCGAAGGCCTCGTCGTGCATGTCTTCATGGAAGAGCGCAAGGCGGTGAAAGTAGAGACTCTCATCGCTGTTGGGCCGTGATTCCAGCGTGGCCAGCGCGGCATCCAGAGTGTCCAGCAGATAGCGTCGCGTGCCGGCCCAGTCCGGCAGGTCTAGCTGCCAGCGGCTGTCGTGGGACACTGTGCGCGAGTCGTACCAGCGGTCGGCATCGGCCAGCAGGGACGGCGCCGGAGCCATGCCTTCGCCCTGATGGCGTAGGCACCAGTATTCGGTGAACCAGGCGACGTGACCAATTTCCCATAGCGGCGGATTGATGATGGGGATGAGCGGCACGTCCAGCGGCGTGGGCGATGCCGTCACCATGTCGCCGGCCAGTGTGTCGAGCAGGCGAACCGTATAATCGCGGGCATCCTGCATCGCGGCTGCCAGCGCTGCTTTTCCTGCTACCCGTATATCCGCAATTTCCATGAGCGCACCTCCCTCCGTCGCCATTATCAGCCCCGCGCTGGCCAGTGCCAATAACGGCAACTGGCATACGGCGCGGCGCTGGGCGCGCTGCCTTGCACCTCACGCCAGGGTCAGCATCGACATGGAGTGGCGTGGCGCCAGCGCCGACTTTTTGATTGCGCTCCATGCGCGACGCTCGGCGGCGTCCATCGCGGCCTTCGCCGAGCGCTACCCGGATCGCCCGCTGATCGTCGTATTGACGGGAACGGATCTCTATCGCGACATCCTGACCGATGCCAGCGCTCAGCGCTCATTGGCATTGGCGAGCCGCCTCGTGGTCTTGCAGGCAGACGGCGTACACGCGCTGCCGCCCGAACATGCGGCCAAGACGGTGACGGTTTTCCAGTCGGCGCGGACACTTGCCGCCGGCCGTCGCAGTCGTCGTCATTTCGATCTGGCGCTGATCGGCCATCTGAGATCCGAGAAGGATCCGCTGACGGCGGTGCGCGCCTTGTGCCTGTTACCTGCCGACCTGCCGGTACGCCTTTTCCATATCGGCGGCGACCTCGATCCGGCGCTGGCGGCCGAAGTTCGTGCCCTCGGTGCCATCGATCCGCGCTACATCCCGCTGGGGCCGCTGTCGCAGGCAGCCACGCGCCAGCGTCTGAAGCGCTGCCATCTGTTGCTACTGCCATCGCTCATGGAGGGTGGTGCCAACGTGCTGATCGAGGCTGTCACCAGCGGCGTGCCGGTGCTCGGCAGCGACATCGCCGGCAATCGGGGCATGCTCGGCGCCGACTATCCGGGCTGGTTCCCCGTCGGTGATGCTGCCCGTCTGGCGGACATGATCGCTGCGGCAGTCCGCGACCAAGGCTACTATGACGTCCTTACGCGCCGCTGTGCCGAGCGTGCGCCCCTGTTTTCACCCATCCGCGAATGTATGGACGTGCGCGGGTTACTCGACTTTACAAGGACCAAGCTGCAATGAATTCCTCCCTGCCTTCCGCCGCCCAGATTCGTCTGACCTCCTTCAGTCATGGCGGCGGCTGCGGCTGCAAGATCGCCCCCGGCGTGCTCTCCGAGATATTGCGCGGCGCGCGCGGGCTGCCGGTGCCCAAGGAGCTGCTGGTGGGCATCGAAACCGCCGACGACGCGGCGGTCTACAAGCTCAACGATACTCAGGCCCTGATTGCGACGACGGATTTCTTCATGCCCATCGTCGATGATCCCTACGACTTCGGCCGCATCGCTGCGACCAATGCGATCAGCGACGTGTATGCCATGGGCGGCACGCCGATCATGGCCCTGGCATTGGTCGGAATGCCCATTGACAAGCTGCCCCTGGAGGTGATCGGCAAGATTCTCGAAGGTGGCGAATCCGTTTGCGCCGCTGCCGGCATCCCCATCGCTGGCGGTCACACCATCGATTCCGTGGAGCCGATTTATGGCCTCGTGGTCATGGGTCTCGTGCATCCCGACAAGATCAAGACCAATGCCGGCGCCCGCGCTGGCGACGTGCTGATCCTCGGCAAGGGACTCGGCGTCGGCATTCTCTCGGCGGCCCTGAAAAAAGGTGCGCTGGATGCCGAAGGCTATGCGGCGATGATCGCCAGCACGACCAAGCTCAATACGCCGGGCCGTAAGCTCGCCGATCTGGCTGGCGTACACGCCCTGACCGACATCACCGGCTTCGGCCTGCTTGGTCATTTGCTTGAAGTCTGTCGCGGTGCCGGTCTCGGCGCGGAACTGGACATGAGCACGATTCCCTTGCTCGACGAAGTGGATCGCTTGGCGACAGCGGGTTTCATGACAGGCGCTTCGTCCCGCAACTGGACTGCCTATGGCGACGATGTCGATCTTGCGGAGGCGCTGACGCCTATCCATCGTGCCCTGCTGACTGATCCGCAGACCAGCGGCGGCTTGTTGGTGGCCTGCGCGCAGGAGGCAGTCGACGAAGTGCTGGGCGTGTTCCGTAGCGAGGGTTTCGATGGCGCGGCCGTGGTCGGCCGCCTTGCCGCTGGCGCAGCGCGGGTGCGCGTATCGGTTTAGGCGAGGCGGGCGGGGCGAGCGAAGAACAGCGCAAACCAGCCGCGCGTATCGGTCCACATCTCGATGTCGCCGAAACCGGCGGCGGCCAGCAGGGCGCCAAAGCCCTCGGGCGAATATTTGTAGGAGTTCTCCGTGTGGATGCACTCGCCGGCGGCGAAACGCCGTTGGCCACCGGGCCAGGTGACGACAAGCTTGCGTCGGGCTTCCAGGTGCATCTCGATGCGTTGTTGCTCAATGTCGTAGAAGGCGACGTGAGCCCAGTCGGCCAGCCTGAAGTCGGCACCGAGTTGCGTATTCACATGCAGCAGCAGGTTGCGGTTGAAGGCGGCCGTGACACCGAGTGCATCGTCATAGGCGGCATCAAGCAGGGCTTTGTCCTTGATCAGGTCGACGCCGATCAGCAGGCCGCCCTCGCCATCCAGTTGAGCGGCCAGACGTTTCAGGAAGGCAAGCGCATCCGCCGGCGAAAAGTTGCCAATGCTGGAGCCGGGGTAAAAGAACATGCGACGTTCGGCGGGCACGTCGGCCGGTAGTTCGAAGTCAGCCGTGAAGTCGAGGCCGACACCCATCATGTCGATGGCTGGCAGTTCCCGCTTGAGGGTGTGCAAGGCCTCGCGCAGGAAGTCCACGGAAATATCCACTGCCACATAGCGGGCTGGAACGATGCCGGCGTGAAACAGCTTCCCTGCCTTGGTGCAACTGGCGGCGCCGAGATCGATCAGCGTGCAGCCCTCGCCGAGGGCGCGGTGGATTTCCGGCAGGCGTGTCGTGAAAATTTCGGCTTCGGTGCGTGTCGGGTAGTACTCGGGCAAGGCTGTGATGGCGTCGAAGAGTCGCGAGCCGAGTGGGTCGTAGAAGAACTTGGGGGCGATGGCCGCTTTGACGGCCAGCAGGCCGGCGGCGAGTTCTTCACGCAGGCGCGCTTGCTGGTCCGGCGAGTTCCAGTCGATGCGTTGATGCAGACGGACTGGCGTCGTCATCTCAGTCAGCCAGTAACAGGAAGACGGTGGGCCGCTTGTCGAGGGCCGGTGCCGGTAGCCGTTTCCAGTCGGCGATGCGGCGGGTGGCGATTTCTTCGGACGGCAGGGTCAGGTCGGCGGCGACGCACAGGCGAGTCTGAGGCCGGCAGGTGGCGAGCAGGGCGTCGAATATGGCGTGGTTGCGGTAGGGCGTCTCGATGAAAAGCTGGGTCTGCCGCTTTTGCGCCGACTCTTTTTCCAGTTCGGTGATGCGCTTGGCGCGCTCCGGCTCCTTGGCAGGCAGATAGCCGTGGAAGGCGAAGTGCTGACCGTCTAGGCCGGAAGCCATCAGACCCAGCAACAGTGAGGAGGGACCGACCAGCGGGCGTACAACAATGTTCAGTTCGTGGGCGCGACGCACCAGAAGGGCACCGGGGTCGGCCACCGCCGGGCAGCCGGCTTCGGAGACCAGGCCAAGATTGTGGCCCTCTTTCAGCGGTGCCAGCAGGCGGTCGATGTCGGTTGGAGTGAGTTTTTCCGGCAGTTGCTCGATGGCGATGTCGCGCAGCGGCAGCGGGTGGCCAATGCGCTTGAGTTCGGCCCGAGCCGTCTTGGCGTTCTCGGCGACGAAATGGGTCAGTTTGCAGGCGGCTTCCCGGGTAGCCGACGGCAAGACCACTTCCCAGGCCGTGTCGCCCAGGGCCACCGGCAACAGCCAGAGGACCCCTGTCATCAGGGCAGAGCCACGCCTTCGGCGCGCAGCATGTCGCACAGGGCGATCAGCGGCAGGCCAACGAGGGCATTAGGGTCGTCGCCGCGCAGGTAGCGCAACAGGGAAATGCCGAGGGCTTCCGATTTGGCACTGCCGGCACAGTTGAGGGCATCTTCCTTGTCGAGGTAGGCCTCGATTTCGGCATCCGTGAGGTCGCGAAAACCGACATGGGTGGGCACGACCCGGACCTGGCTACGGCCCGTGGCGCTGTTGTAAAGGCACAGTCCGGTGTGAAAGACGACCTCTTTTCCCCGCATCGCCTGCAATTGGGCGATGGCATTCTCTCGCGTCCCCGGTTTGCCGAAACGGTGGGAGCCGCTGGCGGCAACCTGATCGGAACCTATGATCAGCGCGTCCGGATAGCGGTCGGCGACGGCGCAGGCCTTGGCTACGGCCAGGCGTTCCGCCGTGGCGGCGGGTGATTCGTCGGGGAGTGCGGTTTCGTCGGTTTCCGGTGCGACCGTCTCGAAAGCGAGTTGCAGGCGGCCGAGGAGTTCGCGGCGGAAGGGGGATGTGGAAGCAAGTACAACAAGTCGCGCCATGTTTCTGACTTGAAAAGAAAAGGCTGGGCATGATAACATTCGCCGTTTATGTCCGAGCCCTTGCCGATTTGTGTCAGACATGATTGACGTCGTTATCGACAGTCTGGAGTTCGCGAGGGGTGGTCGTGTGCGGGAAGGCACGATCCGGATCGACCGCTTGCCGCGCTTGCAGGATTTGCTGGCCGACCCTGTCGGCGAGCTGTCCGTCCGGCTGGAAGGTTGGCGGGATGAGGAAGGCAAGTCCTGGTTGCATCTGGATGTGGTCGGCGAGCCGGTGCTGCATTGTCAGCGGTGTTTGGGTGGCGTGAAGTTTCCACTGCACATCGACAGTCGGTTGCAACTGGTGGCGCCCGGTGAAGCATGGCCGGACGACGATCTGGCCGACGATAGTGCCGATGCCATTGAGGCCGACAGGGCTCTGGCCTTGGCGCCGTTGGTGGAAGAAGAAGTGTTGCTGGCGTTGCCCATCGCGCCGATGCACGAAGATTGCGAGCCGCCCGGTGGGGCGGCGAATGAACATGGGCTGTCGCCGTTCGCGGCGCTGGCCGCTTTGAAGAAGCATTGAAACAAGGAGTAGCGAAATGGCCGTACAACAGAACAAGAAGTCCCCCTCCAAGCGCGGCATGCATCGCGCCCACGATTTCCTGACCAACCCGCCTCTGGCTGTCGAGCCGACCACCGGCGAGGTGCATCTGCGCCACCATATCTCGCCTTCCGGCGTGTATCGCGGCAAGAAGGTCGTCAAGGCCAAGGGCGAGTAATCTCCTGGTTTGAAACGGCCGGATGCGGTATCCGCATCCGGCCGTTTTCATACTCATCCCACGATATATGGCGATCACCCTAGCGGTGGATTGCATGGGCGGCGATCACGGTCCTTCCGTTACGCTGCCCGCCGTTTTCGATTTCCTGCGCCACGACAGCGATTGCGCCGCCATCCTGGTCGGCCGCGAGGATGCGCTGCGGCCGCAGGTCGAGAAGCTTGCGGCCGAGTTTGGCGACCGTGTGCGTATTCGTCATGCCTCCGAGGTTGTCGGCATGGACGAGCCAGTGGCATCTGCTCTGCGCAACAAGAAGGATTCGTCCATGCGCGTGGTGGCCGATCTGGTCAAGGAGGGCGAGGCCAACGCGGCCGTGTCCGCCGGCAATACCGGCGCCTTGATGGCGATCTCCCGCTTCGTGCTGAAGACCCTGCCCGGCATCGACCGGCCGGCGATCTGCTCCATCCTGCCGACGCGCCGGGGTAGCACCTACGTCCTCGACCTTGGTGCCAACGTTGATTGCAGCCCGGAGCATCTGCTCCAGTTCGGCATCATGGGGTCTTCGCTGGTTTCTGCGCTGGAGCACAAGGAACAGCCCATCGTCGGCCTGCTCAATATTGGCGAGGAAGACATCAAGGGCAACGATGTGGTCAAGCGAGCCGGCGAGTTGTTGCGCGAATCGGATCTGAATTTCGTCGGCAATATCGAGGACATCTACAAAGGCGCGACCGATGTGGTGGTTTGTGACGGCTTCGTTGGCAACGCCGTGCTCAAGGCTTCGGAAGGCCTGGCGCAGATGATCGGTGGCGGCCTCAAGGAAGAGTTCTCGCGCAATCTGTTTACCAAGCTGGCGGCGCTGGTGGCGCTGCCGGTACTCAAATCCTTCCGTCGGCGCTTCGATCATCGCCGTTACAACGGCGCCAGCCTCTTGGGTCTCAAGGGGATCGTGGTCAAGAGCCATGGTTCGGCTGACCAATTGGCCTTTCTCTGTGCCCTGGAGCGCGCAGCCGAGGCTGCTCGGCAGCGCCTGCCGGAAATGATTGCTGCCCGCATGGCCGCCGTAGCGCCAACGCCGACTCTCTGCGACTGAATTCACGAGGTGAGGGACCAATGATCCATACCCGCATTTCCGGTACCGGTAGCTATCTGCCCGGCGAACCCATCAGCAATGACACCCTGATTGCTGCCCACAAACTTGATTCATCCAATGACTGGATCATTGAGCGTACCGGCATCAGGCAGCGCCATCTGGCTCCGGTCAATGTCGCCAGCAGCGATCTGGCGCTGGAGGCCAGCCGCCGTGCCATCGAGGCCGCAGGCATTTCGGCGGCGGATATCGATCTCGTCGTCGTCGCTACCTCAACACCGGATTACATTTTCCCAAGCACGGCGGCCTTGTTGCAGCACAAGCTGGGCATCACCAATGGGGCGCCGGCCTTCGACGTGCAGGCGGTGTGCAGTGGTTTCGTCTATGCACTGTCGATCGCCGACAAGTTCATCCGTTCCGGTTCGCACAAGCGCGCCCTCGTAGTGGGCGCGGAAGTGTTTTCACGCATCCTCGACTGGAAGGATCGCGGTACCTGCGTATTGTTCGGCGATGGCGCCGGCGCAGTGGTACTGGAAGCCTGTGACGCTCCGGGCATTCTGGCGACGGCCTTGCACGCCGACGGTAGTCATCACGGCATTCTTTCCGTTCCCGGCCACGTCTGTGGTGGCACGGTGATCGGCGATCCCTTGTTGCGCATGGATGGTCAGGCTGTGTTCAAGTTTGCTGTGCGCGTGCTGGCCGAAGTGGCTCACGAGGTGCTGGATGCTGCCAAGCTGACGGCAGAACAGATAGATTGGCTGATTCCCCATCAAGCCAATGTGCGCATCCTTGCCGCTACTGCGAAGAAGCTGGGCATACCGGCAGAGAAATGCATCGTTACCGTCGAGAATCATGGCAATACCTCGGCGGCCTCGATTCCGCTGGCGCTTGACGAATCGGTGCGCGCGGGGCGCGTCAAGCGCGGCCAGACGCTGCTGCTCGAAGGCGTGGGCGGTGGTTTCACCTGGGGCGCCGCGCTCCTCAAATTCTGAACTTTGAGACTTCCCTCATGAAATTTGCACTTGTATTTCCGGGCCAGGGCTCGCAAGCTGTCGGCATGATGAACGCCTACGGCGACTCTGCCGTCGTGCGTGCCACTTTCGACGAGGCGTCTGCTGCGCTGGGGCGCGATCTCTGGCAACTGGTGGCCGATGGTCCTGCTGAAGCGCTGAACCAGACCGTCAATACCCAACCGCTGATGCTTACCGCCGGTATCGCCGTCTGGCGCCTGTGGCAGGAAAAGGGCGGCCCGGCGCCGGCGATGGTTGCCGGCCACAGTCTTGGCGAGTATTCGGCCCTGGTGGCGGCCGGTGTGCTGACACTCAAGGATGCCGTGCCCCTGGTCGAACTGCGTGCCAAAGCGATGCAGGAAGCCGTACCGGCAGGCGAGGGCGCCATGGCTGCCGTTCTCGGCCTTGATGCCGAGGGCGTGATCGCTGCCTGCGCCGAATCGGCACAAGGGCAGGTGGTACAGGCGGTGAATTTCAACGAACCGAAACAGACCGTGATCGCCGGTCACAAGGCAGCTGTCGAGCGAGCGGCGGAGGCCGTCAAGGCCAAGGGTGCCAAGCGCGCCGTGATGCTGCCGGTGTCCGCACCCTTCCATTGCAGCCTGATGCAGCCGGCGGCGGAAAAGCTGAAGCTGCGTCTCGCGGAACTGACGTTTGTCGCGCCGCAAATTGCCGTGGTCAATAACGTCGATGTGGCGCAACTGACCGATCCTTCCGCCATCAAGGACGCCCTGGTGCGTCAGGCCGCTTCGCCGGTGCGCTGGGTCGAGACCATGCTGGCGATGCAGTCGGCGGGCGTGACCAATGTTTTCGAATGCGGTCCCGGCAAGGTGCTCGCGGGCCTGGTCAAGCGTTGTGCCGATGGCATGGCGGGCGGTGCGATGGCCGACTTGGCCGGTGTCGATGCGGCGCTGGATACGCTTAAGGGAGCATAAGGGAAGTATGAACATGAGCCTGAAGGGACAAGTTGCGCTGGTGACCGGCGCTTCGCGCGGGATTGGTCGCGCCATTGCATTGGAGCTGGCCGCGCAGGGCGCGACGGTGATCGGTACGGCGACATCGGAGGCGGGTGCCGCCGACATCCAGAAGGCCCTTGACGATGCCGGCGCTACCGGCTTGGGTGCAGTGGTCAATGTGACCGATGCGGCTGCCTGCGAAGCGCTGATCGGCGAGATCGAAAAGAAGTTCGCGCCGGTGTCTGTGCTGGTCAATAACGCCGGCATCACTCGCGACAACCTGGCCATGCGCATGAAGGACGATGAGTGGGATGCGGTGATCGACACCAACCTGAAGGCGGTGTTCCGCATGTCCAAACTGGTCATGCGCGGCATGATGAAGGCCCGCTTCGGCCGTATCATCAGCATCACCTCGGTGGTGGGCGAGGCCGGCAATCCGGGCCAGGCCAACTACGCGGCGGCCAAGGCCGGCGTCGCCGGCATGAGCCGGGCGCTGGCACAGGAACTGGGCAGCCGCAACATCACGGTGAACTGTGTGGCGCCCGGTTTCATCGACACCGACATGACCAAGGCCTTGCCCGATGCCCAGCGCAATGCGCTGTTGACGAAGATTCCGCTGGGCCGACTGGGTCAGGCGGAGGAAATCGCTGCTACCGTGGCATTTCTTGCGTCGCCTCGTGCCGGCTATATCACTGGCAATACGATCAATGTAAATGGCGGGATGTACATGGCCTGATCCTGTAACAAGGGAGCAGGCCGTTTTTGGTAAAATGGACAGGTTTTGTACCTGACACTCAAGTAAGTAAACCTAGGGAAGGAGCAGCAAATGGAGAACATCGAACAACGTGTCAAGAAGATCGTCGCCGAGCAACTGGGCGTTAACGAAGCTGACATCAAGAATGAGTCCTCGTTCGTGGACGATCTGGGTGCTGATTCCCTCGACACCGTTGAACTGGTGATGGCGCTGGAAGAAGAGTTCGAGTGCGAGATCCCCGATGAAGACGCCGAGAAGATCACCACCGTCCAGCAGGCGATTGACTACGTCAACGCCAACGTCAAGAAGTAAATCCCCTCTTAGTCTGCGGAGTTCAATGTGCGGAGTTCGACGTCGCGCCGTGTAGTCGTTACCGGTCTGGGCCTTGTCTCGCCGGTGGGAAATACCGTTCCCGAAGCCTGGGAAAACCTGACTGCCGGCAGGAGCGGCATCACCCGCATTACGAAGTTCGATCCGTCCGCCTTCAAGGCGCAGATCGCTGGCGAGGTCAAGAATTTTGACGTCGCTGCCTATCTGTCGCCGAAAGAGGCTCGCCGCATGGATACCTTTATCCATTTCGGCATGGCGGCCGGCATCCAGGCCCTGCGTGATGCAGGGCTGGATACCCAGCAGGTGGATGCCGAGCGCATCGGTGTGAATATCGGTTCGGGCATCGGCGGTCTACCGATGATCGAGGATACGCACAACGATTATCTCGGCGGCGGTCCGCGCAAGATTTCCCCCTTCTTCATTCCTGGCACCATCAGCAACATGATCTCGGGCAACCTGTCGATCATGTTCGGTTTGAAGGGACCCAACATTGCCGTGGTGACCGCCTGTACCACAGGCTTGCACGCTATTGGCCTGTCGGCACGGATGATCGAGTATGGCGATGCCGACGTGATGGTCTGCGGTGGCGCCGAAGCGACGATTTCCCCGCTTGCCATTGGCGGCTTTGCCTCCGCTCAGGCTCTGTCCACCCGCAACGATGATCCCGCTACCGCGTCCCGTCCCTGGGACAAGGGCCGCGATGGCTTCGTCATGGGTGAAGGCGCCGGTGTCATGGTGATCGAGGAGTACGAACACGCCAAGGCCCGTGGTGCGAAGATTTATGCCGAACTCGCCGGTTTCGGCATGAGCGGCGACGCCTTCCATATGACCGCACCAGATACCGATGGTCCCAAGCGCTCGATGGTCAACGCGCTGAAGAACGCCGGTGTCAATGCGGACCAGGTGCAGTATCTGAACGCCCATGGCACCTCGACGCCGCTGGGCGACAAGAACGAGACCGAAGCCATCAAGCTGGCTTTCGGTGCCGATAATGCAAAGAACCTGGTGGTGAATTCCACCAAGTCGATGACCGGCCACCTGCTCGGTGGCGCTGGTGGTCTCGAATCGGTGTTTACCGTGCTGGCCGTGCATCACCAGGTCTCGCCGCCCACTATCAACATCTTCGAGCAGGACCCGGAGTGCGATCTCGACTACTGCGCCAATACGGCGCGACAGATGAAGATCGATGTTGCCATGAAGAACAATTTCGGCTTCGGTGGCACCAACGGTACGCTGGTCTTCCGCCGCGTCTGATCTTTCCGGGCGATGAAGCGCATCGCCCCGCTTACCGTTACGCTGAAGCCTTCGCGCCGCCTGCTGGTTATCCAGTCGGCGGCGCATTTGATTGCGGGCTTGTCGGTGTTGGTGGCGACGATTCCACCTTGGCTGGCCGTTTTGTTGCTGCTCGGGCTGGGCGCATCGTTGGCGCATATGCGCAAGTCGTCGGATATCTCGGCGCTGGTCCTGCGTGGCGATGGTCGGCTGGAAAAAGTCGGCGCTGACGGGACGGCGAAGGAGCTGGGTTTGCATCCCCATACGACCGTCCTGCCCTTCCTGATCGTACTGCTCTATCGCGAGGAGGGTCGGTCAGGGTCGCTGGTCCTGCTCGTCGACAGCATGAGCGACGATGATTTCCGCCAGATACGCGTGTGGCTGCGCTGGCGGGCGGAAACCCTCAGTCCTGCCGGCGTGGATGCAGCACCGTCTCCAGGGCGCGGGGCAGGGTCTCCGGATAATCCCGGCTGAAGTGCAGGCCCCGGCTTTCGTGCCGACGCTGGGCGCTTTTGACGATCAGGTGGGCGGTGAGGACGAGATTGCGCAACTCGATCAGGTCGCTGCTGACGCGGAAATTGGCGTAGTACTCGTCGATTTCCTTTTCCAGCAGACGGATGCGGTGCAGTGCCCGTTCCAACCGCTTGTTGGTGCGCACGATGCCGACGTAGTCCCACATGAAGCGGCGCAGTTCCGCCCAGTTGTGGGAGATGACGACTTCCTCATCGGCGTTGCGTACGCGGCTCTCGTCCCAGGAGGGCAGGTGGGGCAGGGGCTCGACCGGAGCGGCGAGAATGTCGGCGGCGGCCGAGGCCGAGAACACAACGCATTCCAGTAACGAATTTGAGGCCAGCCGATTGGCGCCGTGCAGGCCGGTAAACGCGGTTTCACCGACGGCGTAGAGGCCGGGTAGATCGGTGCGCGCCGCCAGGTCGGTGACAACGCCGCCGCAGGCATAGTGGGCGGCCGGTACGACAGGGATAGGCTCTTTCGTGATGTCGATGCCGAGTTCCAGGCAGCGGGCAAGGATGGTCGGGAAGTGTTCCTGGAGGAATTCCGGCGACTTGTGGGTCATGTCGAGGAAGACGCAATCCAAGCCGTGCTTCTTCATCTCGAAGTCGATGGCGCGTGCGACGATGTCACGAGGAGCCAGTTCGGCGCGGCTGTCGTGGTCGGGCATGAAACGCTTGCCGCCCAGTTCTTCGGGGAGGCGCAGCAAACCGCCTTCGCCGCGCAGGGCCTCGGAAATCAGGAAGGACTTGGCGTGGGGATGGTAGAGGCAGGTCGGATGGAACTGGATGAATTCCATGTTCGCCATGCGGCAGCCCGCCCGCCAGGCCATGGCGACGCCGTCGCCGGTCGCGGTGTCCGGATTGGTGGTGTAGAGATAGACCTTGCCGGTTCCGCCGGTGGCCAGCACCGTGTGGCTGGCGCCGATGGTCATTACTTTATCGCGGGCGATGTCGAGCACGTAGGCGCCGAGGCAGCGATTGCGCGGCAGGCCCATCTTGGATGCGGTGAGCAGATCCACGGCGATGTGGTGCTCGAACACGGTGATGTTCGGATGGCGACGAACCTGCTCGGTCAGCGTTTCCTGCACGGCGGTGCCGGTGGCGTCGGCGGCATGGATGATGCGGCGGTGGCCGTGGCCGCCTTCCCGGGTCAGGTGGAAGCCCAGCGGCGAATCGTCTGCGGTGAAGGGCACGCCGCGATCAATCAGCCACTGGATGGCGGCGCGACTGTTCTCGACGACGAAGCGCGTCGCGGCCGGATCGCAAAGACCGGCGCCGGCGGTGAAGGTATCGGCGACATGGGCCTCGACGGAGTCGGCCGGGTCGAGCACGGCGGCGATGCCGCCCTGGGCCCAGGCGGAGGCGGAGTCGTCGAGGGATTTCTTGGTCACCAGCGCGACGCGGCGGGAATCGGCGAGGCGCAGGGCGAGGGACTGGCCGGCGAGTCCGCTACCGATGACGAGAACGTCGAAGTGGCTGGGATGGCCGGGAACGGCAGGTTTGGAGGCTTGATTCATGGCTCGGGACTATATCATCCGTGGAACTATTCGCCGTTGCCGGAGTCACTGTCGGCAGCGGCAAGATGCAGAACCAGTGCAGCGTGCGGCGGAATGCGCAGCGGAATGTGGGCAGAGTGGCTTGATATACTCGCCCGGGGCCGATGATGCGGCCACGAGACGGGAATAATCAGACAAGACCCATGGGAGATCGCGAAACAGACCGCATATTGGTCGAGCGCGTGCAGGCGGGTGACAAACAGGCGTTCGGCCTGCTGGTCACCAAGTACCAGCGCAAACTCGCCCGACTCGTTTCGCGCATGGTTCGCGATCCGGCCGAGGTGGAGGACATCGTCCAGGACAGCTTCATTCGCGCTTATCGCGCGTTGCCGGGCTTTCGCAACGACAGTGCCTTCTACACCTGGCTGTACCGGATCGGCGTCAATACCGCGAAGAACTGGCTGGTGTCCCATGGCCGCAAGGCCCCGACATCGACCAGCGTGGATAACGAGGAGGCCGAAGGCTACGACGAAGCTGATCTGCTGCGCGATACCGACACGCCGGAGCGGCTGTTGATGACCAAGCAGATCGGCGAGACGGTGAATGCGGCGATGGAAGGCTTGCCCGAGGAACTGCGCACGGCGATCACGCTGCGCGAGATCGACGGCCTGTCCTACGAGGAGATTGCGCAGGTGATGGATTGCCCGATAGGCACCGTGAGGTCGCGGATCTTCCGCGCGCGGGATGCGATTTCGGCGAAATTGAGGCCGCTGCTGGACGTGGCCCCTGACAAACGGTGGTGACAGCATGAAGACACGGATTTCCGCATTGATGGATGGCGAACTGGAGGACCACGAGGTCGGCGACACCTTGCGTGCCTTGCGCCGCGAGCCTGGCTTGCGCGACGACTGGTCCGATTACCAGCTGGTCGGCGCGGCCCTGCGACGCGAGCATGGTCTGGAGATCGATGTCGCTGCCCGTGTGATGTCGGCCCTTGAACTGGAACCCACGGTGTTGGCCCCGGTATCGCGCCGGCGCGACTGGCAGCGTCCGGCCCTGGCACTGGCGGCCTCTGCTGCCGGAGTGGCCGTGGTGGCTTGGCTGGGGCTGGGTTCGGTGGGCGCGCCGATGGGAAATGGTGCTTCTGGATTGGCCGCCAAGGCGCCGTCGGTCACATTGGCGCAGGCTCCTTCGACGCCACGCATTCAGGAGTATCTGGTCGCGCACCAAGCCTATGCGCCGGGTGGGGCGATCACCGGCGGCGCCCGCAACAACATTCGTACTGTCGCCATGGCAGAGCAGGGCCGTTGAGAATGTTCCGCATGTTTGCGCTGGTCTTGGTCGCCGTCCTGTCAGCGCCGACTTTTTCGCTGGCGGATGACGGTATGGCGCTATTGCAGCGCATCGCCCAGGGCTCCCGTCAGCTTACCTATAGCGGCACATTCGTCTATCGCAGCGGCAACCGGGTGGAAACTTCCCGCATTGCCCATTCTGTGTCGCCGGATGGGCGTGAGCTTGAGCGTATCGAGGTGCTCGATGGTAGCCCTCGCGAAGTCCTACGCGACGGCAACGAGGTGCGCTGTTTCCTCCCCGAGGAAAAACTGGTGATCATCGAGAACCGCTCTCGCCAGCGCGGCTTCCCCGCTCTGCTGCCAACAGGGCTGGGCAGCCTTTCCGATCACTATTCGATTCGCGTCGGCGCGAAGGGGCGTGTCGCCGGTATCGAGAGCCGGGCCGTGATCCTCGAACCCAGGGATGCGCTGCGTCATGGTCATGAATTCTGGATGGATGCCAGCAATGGCTTGCTGCTCAAGGCAGCCATGCTGGGCGAAAAGGGCGAGGTGCTGGAGTCCTTCGCCTTCACCCAGGTCAAAGTTGGTGGGCCGCTGGACCAGGATGCGCTGAAACCTCGTTTCGATGCCGGGCGGATGCGTGTGCAGCAGGTGCAGGCATCCGAACTCCGGGCCGAGGAACTCGGCTGGAATTTCCGTCAGATGCTGCCAGGTTTTCGCAAGGTGTCAGCCATGCGCCGCCAGGCGGGCGAGGATCATCCCGAAAGCCTGCATGTGGTGTTTTCCGACGGGCTGGCATCGATTTCCGTGTTCATCGAAGCCGGTGGCACGGCGGGGGAGGCCGAGGCGGTGTCCAGCGTCGGCCCGATCAATATGTATCGTCGTCAATTGGGCGAGTATCGGCTGGTGGTCATGGGGGAAGTCCCAGTGGCTGCCGTCCGCCGGCTCGGTGACGGCATTGAGCGCCGGCGCAAATGAGCCGCTGTGAAGCCATCGTCGTTGCGGTTTCCGGGACTGAGGCGGAGGTCGAGGTTCCCGAACGCGGTCACGCCTGCGGCAGCTGCAAGAGTGCCGATGGCTGCCAGACCGGGCTGCTCGGCCTGACGGCTGGCCCGCGCCGCTATCGGGTCGAAAATTTGATTGGTGCCCGGCCGGGTGACCGCGTTGCCCTGGACGTCGCCGACGGGAACCTGCTGCGGGCCTCCCTGGTCTCCTATCTGTGGCCGGCGCTGCTGGCCATCGGTGGCGCAGTGATCGGTCAGATGCGGGGTGGCGATGGGGCCGCTCTTGCAGGAATGCTGATCGGCCTCATCTGTGGTGTCATCCTGTTGCGGTGGAGTGAGCTGCGTACCCGACGGAATGGCAGTCTGCTGTCCCTGCATGTGTTGTCCAAGCAAGTCCATTTGTTCAAGGAAACTCCATGAAGAAATTTATTGCGTCTCTCGGTCTGGTTTTCGTCGCTTTCTTCGGCACTGCCGCACAGGCTCGTGAGTTGCCGGATTTCACGGAACTCGTGGAAAAGCAGGGCGCGGCGGTGGTCAATATCAGCACCACCCAGGTCATCAAGGGCAATCGGGCCATTCCCCAGTTTCCTTTCGACGAAGATGATCCGGCCGCCGAGTTCTTCCGCCGCTTCTTCCCCGGCCAGATTCCAGGCCACCCCGGCCAGCAGCGTGAATACAAGAGCCGCTCTCTGGGGTCTGGCTTCATCATCAGCGCCGACGGCCACATAATGACCAACGCCCATGTGGTGGATGGCGCCGACGAGGTGATGGTCAAGCTCACCGACAAACGCGAATTCAAGGCCAAGGTATTGGGCGCCGACAAGCGCACCGACGTGGCCCTGATCAAGATCGAGGCCGGCAGCCTGCCGGTGGTGAAGCTCGGCGAACCGGGCAAGCTCAAGGTTGGCGAGTGGGTAGTGGCCATCGGCTCGCCATTTGGTTTTGAAAGTACGGTCACTGCCGGCATCGTCAGCGCCAAGGGCCGCTCGCTGACCCAGGAAAACTATGTCCCCTTCATTCAGACCGACGTGGCCATCAATCCGGGCAATTCCGGCGGGCCGCTGTTCAACATGAAGGGTGAAGTGGTCGGCATCAATTCGCAGATCTATTCCCGTTCCGGCGGCTTCATGGGCCTGTCCTTCGCCATTCCCATCGACCTGGCCATGGAAGTGCAGAATCAGCTGAAGGCCAAGGGCAAGGTCAGTCGTGGCCGGCTTGGCGTCGTCATCCAGGAAGTGAGCAAGGAGCTTGCCGAATCCTTTGGTCTGGGCAAGCAGCAGGGCGCCCTGGTGGCATCGGTGGAGAAGGGCGCCGCTGCCGACAAGGCCGGCATCGAGGCTGGCGACATCATCCTCAAGTTCGATGGCAAGGCGGTGACCGAGTCAGGCGACCTGCCACGCATGGTTGGCAATACCAAACCTGGCAGCAAGATTCCGGTCCAACTCTGGCGCAAGGGCACGATGCGCGACCTGAACGTGACGGTGGCCGAAATGCCCGACGACGAAGGCGCGGTGCGCAATGGTCGGCGCGGTGGCAAGTCGGCCGACCCGGCGGCGGCCAATCGCCTCGGTCTGGTGCTTTCGGTGCCGACCGCCGAGCAGCGACGCGCACTGGGTATCGTCCATGGCCTGATCGTGGAGGACGTGCGCAATGCCGGCACCCGTACCGACCTGCGTCCTGGCGACATCATCCTGGCGCTGGTCAACAAGGGCAGCCAGGCTGACGTGAAATCGGTGACCCAGTTCAACGAACTGCTCTCAGGCTTCGACAAGAGCGCCACCATCGTGCTGCTGGTTCGTCGCGGCGATGCGCAGACCTTCATTACCATCAAGGGGCTTTCCGATAAGTAAGCCGCTCAGCAGGAGCCCCAGGCTGCGTCTGTATAGCCGCGAATGGTGCCACCTCTGTCATGACATGCTCGCCGCGCTGGAAACTTTGCGCGGCGAGTATCCGTTCGAGATCGAAGTTTTCGATGTGGATGCCGATCCGGTGCTCGAAGCAAGATACGACGAACTGGTGCCCGTGCTCGAAGGTGAAACAGGTCACGAGCTATGCCACTACTTCCTCGACGAGGCGAAAGTACGTGAGTATTTGAGCGCTTTCCGTTAAAATCCCGGCCTCGCATTCCGGCCTGCATAGGTGCCCAAGCACTTGAATGGGCGCCTTTGTTATTGCCTCCATGGATCACATCCGCAACTTCTCCATCATTGCCCACATCGACCACGGTAAATCCACCCTGGCTGATCGCATCATCCATCGCTGTGGCGGACTCTCCGACCGCGAAATGGAAGCCCAGGTGCTCGATTCGATGGACATCGAACGGGAACGTGGCATTACCATCAAGGCGCAGACTGCGGCCCTGTCCTACACGGCTCGCGACGGGCAGGTGTACAACCTGAACCTGATCGACACACCGGGACACGTGGACTTCTCCTATGAGGTCAGTCGCTCCCTGTCCGCCTGTGAAGGTGCGCTGCTGGTGGTGGATGCCTCCCAGGGCGTCGAGGCGCAGACCGTGGCCAATTGTTATACCGCTCTTGAACTCGGCGTCGAAGTGGTGCCGGTGCTGAACAAGATGGATCTGCCCCAGGCCGATCCGGACAATGCCCGACAGGAAATCGAGGACGTGATCGGCATCGATGCCGCCGATGCGATTCCCTGCTCGGCCAAGAGCGGCATGGGCGTGGATGACATTCTGGAAGCGGTGATCGCGCGGATCCCCGCGCCCAAGGGTGATCCCGCTGCGCCGCTGAAGGCCTTGATCATCGACTCGTGGTTCGACAATTATGTCGGCGTGGTGATGCTGGTCCGGGTGGTCGACGGCAGCCTCAAGGCCAAGGAAAAAATCAAGCTGATGTCCACTGGCTCCACGCATCTGTGCGAGCAGGTCGGTGTGTTCACGCCGAAGTCTTTGCCGCGTCCTGAACTGCGTGCCGGCCAGGTGGGCTTCATCATTTCCGGCATCAAGGAACTCCAGGCCGCCAAGGTGGGCGATACCGTGACCCTGGCGGATAGGCCGGCGGTGGAGGCCTTGCCCGGCTTCAAGGAAATCAAGTCGCAGGTGTTCGCCGGTCTCTATCCGATCGAGTCCAACCAGTACGACAGCCTGCGCGATGCGCTGGAAAAGCTGCAACTCAACGATGCATCGCTCCAGTACGAGCCGGAAGTCTCGCAGGCTCTGGGCTTCGGTTTCCGCTGCGGTTTCCTTGGCCTGCTGCACATGGAAATTGTGCAGGAGCGACTTGAGCGCGAGTTCGATCAGGATTTGATCACCACGGCGCCGACCGTGGTCTATGAAGTGCTGATGCGCGATGGTTCGGTGATCCAGGTGGAGAACCCGGCCAAGTTGCCGGAAATCCAGAAGATGGAGGAAATCCGCGAGCCCATCATCACCACCAAGATTTTCGTGCCGCAGGATTATCTCGGCGCTGTCATCACCCTGTGTGAAGCCAAGCGCGGCTCGCAGGTGAATATGGCCTACCACGGTCGCCAGGTGCAACTGACCTACGACATGCCAATGGCCGAAGTGGTGATGGATTTCTTCGATAAGCTGAAGTCCGTCTCCCGCGGTTATGCCTCGTTGGACTACGAATTCAAGGAATACCGGTCGGCCGATGTGGTCAAGCTGGACGTGCTGATCAATAGCGAAAAGGTGGATGCCCTGTCGCTGATCGTGCATCGTGCCAACGCGCCCTACCGTGGCCGCGAACTGGCCGCCAAGATGCGCGAACTGATTCCGCGCCAGATGTACGACGTCGCCATCCAGGCCGCTATCGGCTCCACCATCGTCGCCCGCGAGAACGTCAAGGCCATGCGCAAGGACGTGCTGGCCAAGTGCTACGGCGGCGATATTTCCCGCAAGAAGAAATTGCTGGAGAAGCAGAAGGCCGGCAAGAAGCGCATGAAGCAGGTGGGTAGCGTGGAGATTCCGCAGGAGGCCTTCCTGGCTGTGCTGCGGGTGGGGGATAAATGAACTTTGCGCTGATTCTTTTCCTGCTGGTCATGGCCACGGGCGTGCTGTGGGCCATCGATTATTTTTGGGCACGGAAGAAGCGTGCCGTCGACGCCAAGGATCCCTGGTGGGTCGAGTATGGTGGCAGTTTTTTCCCGGTTATACTCGGTGTCTTCCTGCTGCGCTCCTTCCTCGTGGAGCCCTTCAAGATTCCTTCCGGTTCGATGATTCCGACCCTGCTGGTGGGGGATTTCATCCTGGTTAACAAATTCACCTACGGCATCCGTGTCCCGGTGATCAACAAAAAGATCGTCGAACTGAACTCGCCGCAGCGTGGCGATGTGGTGGTCTTCCGCTATCCACCGGACCCGACCCTCGACTACATCAAACGCGTCGTCGGCGTGCCTGGCGACAAGATCGTCTATCGCAACAAAAAACTGACCATCAACGGACAGGAAGTGCCGCAGACCAAGACCGAGGATTATCTCGACAAGGAGCGCCTTTTCTATACGCCGCGCTTCGTCGAAAAGTTGGGCGCCGTTGAACACAACATCCTGATCGATGCCGAAGCTCCGTCCTACGTGCGCACCCTGGCTCGCTATCCGTATAGCGAAAAATGTCACTACAATAGCGATGGAATTTCCTGCGAGGTTCCCTTGGGGCATTACTTCATGATGGGTGACAACCGGGACAATTCGCAGGACAGCCGTTTCTGGGGTTTTGTTCCCGACGAGAATCTGGTTGGCAAGGCATTCTTCGTCTGGTTCAATTTTTCCGATTTGAATCGCATCGGATCGTTTCGCTAAAGGGTGGAGAGCATGAAATTTCAGCGCGGAGTCAGTTTGAACGGCCTCTTGATTGGTGCCGTGATCTTTGCCTTGGTAGCTTTGCTGGCAATGAAAGTCCTCCCCGAATATATCGAGTACGGTAAGGTCGTGAAGGCGATCAAGGCCGCTTCTGGTGACGGAAGCCTGAAGGAAGCCTCGGTGGCTCAGGTGCGCAATTCAATCCAGAAGCGAATAGAAATCGACGACATCAAGAGCATTGAGGTCAAGGACTTCGAGATCACCAAGGAGGGCGGTGAGTTGGTCATCTCTTTTGCCTACACGCGGAAAGTGAAGCTGTTTTCCAACATCAGTCTGGTCTTCGATTTCGAGGGCAGCAGCAACAAGCAATGAAGTCCAAGCGTCTGGAGGCGGCTCTCGGCTACGGCTTCGGCCGGCCCGAACTGCTGCGCCAGGCGCTCACTCATCGCAGTCATGGCGCCACTCATAACGAGCGCCTCGAATTTCTTGGCGACTCCATTCTCAACTGTGTGATCGCCGGCCTTCTGTTTCTGCGCTTTCCCGAACTGAAAGAAGGGGAGTTGTCGCGCTTGCGCGCCACCCTTGTCCGGCAGGAGGCCCTGGCCGGTATCGCCGCCGGACTGGACCTGGGCGATTCCCTCAAGCTTGGTGAGGGAGAGTTGAAAAGTGGTGGCTCTCGCCGCCCCTCCATACTCGCCGATGCACTGGAAGCGATTTTTGGGGCCATCTATCTCGATGGCGGCTTCGATGCCGCTCGCGACGTGGTCGAGCGTCTTTACGCCACACTGGTCGCCGGCATCGACCCCGGCAGCCCCGGCAAGGATCCGAAGACGGCTTTGCAGGAAGCCTTGCAAGGTCGGCGCTTACCGCTGCCCCGTTACGGCATGCTGGCGACTCACGGCGAAGCCCATGCCCAGCAGTTCGAGGTTGAATGTGTGATTCCCGATCTGGGCATTCGCACTATTGGCAAGGGCGCCAGTCGCCGCATTGCCGAGCAGGAAGCTGCCCGCCAGGCCCTTACAGGAATATCCCCATGAGTTTTCGTACCGGCTATCTGGCCGTCATCGGTCGACCCAATGTCGGCAAATCCACCCTGACCAATCGTCTGGTCGGTGCCAAGGTCAGCATCACCTCGAAGAAGGCGCAGACCACGCGGCATCGTATCCATGGCGTGCTGACCACCGACGAGGCGCAGTTCATCTTCGTCGATACGCCGGGCTTCCAGACCACGCACAAGAACGCGCTGAACCGGTTGATGAACCGCAGCGTCACCTCTTCCTTCGCTGACGTGGACGTAATCCTGCTGGTCATCGAGGCCGGCCGCTGGGGCGGTGGCGAGGACGCCATCGTCAAGATGCTGCCGGCGGATACGCCGGTGGTGCTGGTGATCAACAAGGTGGACCGCCTGGCCGACAAGGGCGAGTTGCTGCCCTTCATCCAGAAGGTGGCGGCATTTCACAGTTTTGCCGAGATCGTGCCGCTCTCCGCCGAAAAAGGGCAGGGCACCGACCAACTGCTCAAGGCCGTGGCCGGCTATCTGCCGGAAGGCGAGGCGGTGTTCGAGGTCGACGACATCACCGACCGCTCCGAGCGTTTCCTGGCTTCCGAAATCCTGCGCGAAAAGCTCTTCCGTAACCTTGGTGAAGAACTGCCCTACGGCATCGCCGTCGAAATCGAAAAATTTGAAACCGAGGGAGAGTTGCGTCGCATCCACGCCGCCGTGATCGTGGATCGGGATGCCCACAAGGCCATTGTGATCGGCAAGGGTGGCGAGCGTTTGAAGCGCATGTCCAGCGATGCGCGCAAGGACATGGAGTCGCTCTTCGGCGGCAAGGTCTGGCTCGAAACTTGGGTCAAGGTCAAGGGCGGATGGGCCGATGACGAGCGGGCCTTGAAGTCCCTCGGTTACGACTGATGTCGTGAGACCCGCGTGAGCAACAAACGCGTAGACGGCCAGCCGGCCTTCGTTCTCCATCTGCATCCCTATAGCGAAACCAGTCTGGTGGTGGACGTGTTCTCCCGCGACCATGGTCGTGTGCCGCTGCTGGCGCGTGGCGCCCGTCGGCCGCGCTCGGCCATGCGCGGCATGCTGATGGCCTTCCAGCCCCTGGAGCTGGGCTGGTTCGGCGGCGGCGAGGTCAAGACCCTGGCCAAGGCCGAGTGGCTGGGTGGCATGCCGCTACTGGCGGGGCGCTGCCTGCTGCTGGGCTATTACCTCAACGAACTGCTGATGAAAATGCTGGCCCGCGAGGACGCCCACGTCGCCCTCTACGATGCCTATTTCGAAGCCCTGCGGGCCTTGGCGCTGGGCGGTGCCGATGCGCCGGAACTGCGCCGCTTCGAGAAGACGCTGCTCAAGGAACTGGGCTACGGCCTGACGCTGGATGCCGATGTCGAAACCGGCGAACTGATCGAGCCGGATGTCGAGTATGCCTATCTGATGGAGCGTGGCCCGGTGCGAAAAGTCGGCGCTGGCGACACGGCGGTAGTATGCGGAAAGACCTTGCTCGACATGGCGGCGGATGACTATGGCGACCCTCGCACACGTGTCGAAAGCAAGCTGCTGATGCGTCAATTGATCGCCCATCACATGGGCGGCAAGCCGCTGCAATCGCGGCGGGTATTCATGGAGTTACAGGAATTGTGATGCGTATTGCCAATACCACCGCGCTATCGGTCAATGTGAATAAGGTCGCGCTGCTGCGCAATTCGCGCCATCTCGACATCCCCAGTGTCGTCCATGCTGCAAGCCTTTGCCTTGAGGCCGGTGCCCAGGGCATCACCGTCCATCCCCGGCCTGACGAGCGTCACATCCGGGGCGGGGATGTGCGGGAATTGGCCGCATTGCTCAGGCAATGGCCACAGGCCGAGCTCAACATCGAGGGCAACCCCTTCCACAATCTCATGGACTTCATCCGCGAGGTCCGTCCCCAACAGGCCACCTTCGTGCCGGATAGCGAAGGCCAGTTCACCTCCGATCACGGTTGGGACTTGGCTGCGGATGGCGAGCGCGTGCGGCCGCTGATCGAAGAGTGTCATGTCCTTGGCGTGCGGGTCAGCCTGTTCATGGACGCCGAGCCCGCAGCCATGGCCGCGGCGAAGGCCGTCGGCGCCGACCGGGTCGAGTTTTACACCGAGCCCTATGCAGCAGTCCACGGCAAGCCGGAGCAGGCCGCCCAACTGGCTCGATTCTCTGCCTCTGCCATCGCCGCCCAGGCCGCTGGCCTCGGTGTCAACGCGGGCCATGACCTCAGTCAGACCAACCTGACGGACTTCCTGCGTGCCGTGCCCGGCGTGCTTGAAGTCTCCATCGGCCATGCGCTGATCGCCGACGCGCTGGAATTCGGCTATGGCGAGACGGTGCGACGCTATCTTCACTGCATCCGCGAGGCTGCCCCTTGATCGTCGGCATCGGTACTGACATCGTCGCTGTGCAGCGCATGGCCGAGTTCTGGCAGCGCCATGGTGAGCGGTCCCTGGAAAAACTTCTCGCCGTCGAGGAACGCGATGAGTGCCGCGCAAGTCCCGATCCGGCCCGCTTCCTGGCCAAGCGCTGGGCCGCCAAGGAGGCGCTGGGCAAGGCGCTGGGCACCGGCATTCGTTCGCCGGCCGTGCTGCCGGCCATGCGCGTGGCCCACGACGAACTCGGCAAGCCCTACTTTGAATTTTCCGCCGAACTGGCGCCGCGCCTTGCGGGCCTGTCGGTTCATCTCTCCATCAGCGATGAGCAGGATTACGCCGTCGCCTTTGTCATTCTGGAAAAGCCATGAAGAAACTGCCCCTCGGCCCTTTGATGATCGATATCGCCGGCCTCGAACTCTCCGATCTCGACCGCGAGCGCCTGACGCATCCGCTGGTCGGCGGCGTCATCCTCTTCGCCCGCAACTACCGCGACCGGGAACAACTGACGGCGCTGTGTGCGGCCATCCACGCCCTGCGCAGCCCCGTACTGCCCATCACCATCGACCACGAAGGCGGGCGCGTGCAGCGTTGCAAGGAGGGCTTCACCCATCTGCCGGCCATGCGCACCCTCGGCGTTCTGTGGGACAAGGACAAGGCCGCCGCACTCGCAGAGGCGCGTGCCGTCGGCCGCACTCTGGCTGCCGAACTGCTTCAGTGCGGCGTCGATTTTTCCTTTACGCCGGTGCTCGATCTGGATTGGGGTCCGAGCGGTGTCATCGGCGACAGGGCTTTCCACAAGGACCCGCAAGCCGTCGCCGAACTGGCCGGGGCGCTGATCGAAGGCCTGCGTGCCGAAGGCATGGGTGCCTGTGGCAAGCACTTTCCCGGCCACGGTTGGGTAGCGGCGGATTCCCATGTGGCGATTCCGGTGGATGAGCGTTCGCTGGCGGAGATCGCCACTGACATGATTCCCTATGCCAAGCTGAAGCTCGATGCCGTGATGCCGGCCCATGTGATCTATCCGCAGGTGGATAGCCGGCCGGCGGGCTTCTCGCCGGTGTGGCTGCAGAAATTGCGTGAGGAATTCGCCTTCGACGGCGTGATCTTCAGTGACGATCTGTCGATGGAAGGGGCCAGCGTCGCCGGCGACATCGTGGATCGCGCCAATGCGGCCTGGTCGGCCGGTTGCGACATGCTGCTGGTGTGCAATGCGCCGGATGCAGTGGGAAATCTGCTGGCGCGCTGGTCACCCGCACCGGACCCGGTGCGGGCTGCCCGAGTGGAGCGGCTGACTGCCGCCCCAGCGTCCTGATTACTTGACGCGGTTCTTGTACTCGTTGGTGCGGGTATCGATTTCGATCTTGTCGCCGATTTCGACGAACAGGGGCACGGGCAGTTCCATGCCGGTGCTGATCTTGGCGGGCTTCATGACCTTGCCCGAGGTGTCGCCCTTGACGGCGGGTTCGGTGTAGATCACTTCGCGCACGACGCTGTTGGGCATCTCGACCGAGATCGCCTTGCCGTCGTAGAACACCACTTCAACGGCCATGCCGTCTTCGATGTAGGGGATGGCGTCTTCCATGTTCTCGGCTTCGACTTCGTACTGGTTGTACTCGGCGTCCATGAAGACATACATCGGGTCGGCGAAGTAGGAATAGGTGCATTCCTTGCGCTCGGGGACGACCTGATCGAACTTGTCGTCAGCCTTGTATACGCCTTCCGAGGCGGTGCCGGTGAGCAGGTTCTTGAATTTGAATTTGACGACGGCGGAGTTGCGGCCGGACTTGTTGTATTCGGCCTTCTGGACAACGAGGGGGTCGTTGCCGACCATCACGACGTTGCCGGCGCGGAGTTCCTGAGCGGTTTTCATGGCGTAGCTTCCTGCGGCGGGAATGTAAAACCGCCTATTTTAGCCGTTCGAGGCAGAACTGCACAAGGCTTGTCGCCAGATCGGGGTGGGAAGCCAGCTCCTTGGTCCATGTCTGGGCATTGCGGGTCAGAGCAGGCAATGCGGTGGCGAATTCCGGCCAATCCAGGGTGCCGTCTCCGTTCCATGTATGCCAGAAGTGGCGCAACGCCGTACCGCCAGCGCCGACTTTTGCGTAGCGGGCAAGGAAGGCGTCCAGCTTGATGAAATGGGCGCCCTCGGCTTGCGGGTAGATGTGCCAGACGAAGGGCTTGGCCGCCCACTGGGCACGGACGAAGGAATCCTCGCCACGGACGAAATTGAGGTCGCAGGCCCAGAGCAGTTCATCGTAGCGGATCTGGGGCAGGAAGGGCAGGGGGTACTGGCGCAGGTTACCTGTCTGCGATGCCGGTTCAGTGCCACCGGGAACCAGCAGGCTGATCGGTGTCGGTGACTGGCTCCACACCTCCTGCAAAGCCGGAAGGGCGGGGTTCGAGTAGCTGAACAAGGAGACCACCAGTTCATCCGTTTGGCGGCCGGGTAGGCCGAATTCCTCACGGAATGCGGTTTCATTGAATACGGTGCGGCGGGCGGTGTAGTCGCGCTCGCGTAGCAGGCTGCCGGTGCCGGCCGTAAAGCCGGGGAAGAAAAAATGTTTGGTCAGGCGCAGGCGCGGATGGGGCGAGGGCAGGCCGTGGCAGGAGGCCACCCATGTTTCGGCCGACAGGTATTCCAGATTCAGCCAGACCGGCGCGTGCTTCTCCTTGGCCATGGCTGCGATGTAGGCGGCGGGCGGCTCGCAGGCAAAGGCTTCGATCACGATGTCGGCTGGATCGTCAATCTCGTTGTCCCATGGGCGAACCTCGACGGGACTACTGATCGGCGCCAGCTTGCGCAACGGCGCCGGATCGTCGATCCATAGACGAACATGCCAGTCGTGCTCGACGGCCAGTTGGCGGGCGAGACGCCAACAGACCGCCGCATCGCCGTAGTTGTCGACGACGCGGCAGAAAATGTCGCAATGGAGTTGGTCGCTTTTCATGGAGCCGGTATCCTAGCCGAATGAACCCGCTTCTCGACTGTACTTCCTGTCCGCGTCTGGCTGATTTTCTCGCCGATGTGCGCGCAAAACATCCTGATTACCATGGCCGTCCGGTGCTTCCCTTCGGTGATCCCAAGGCCCGGCTGCTGGTGGTCGGCCTGGCTCCCGGCTTGCACGGGGCCAATCGTTCGGGGCGACCTTTCACGGGCGACTATGCCGGCATCCTGCTCTACGAGACTCTGCACGCTTTCGGTTTTGGCTCGCGGCCGGTGTCCGAATCGGCCGATGACGGGCTGGTGCTGACGGACTGCCGCATCACCAATGCCGTCAAGTGCCTGCCACCGGCGAACAAGCCGGAGCCTTCCGAAATCAAGACCTGCAACACGTTCCTCGCCGCCGAACTGGCCGCGTCGAAAGAGGTGCGCGTGATTCTCGCCCTCGGTCTCGTGGCCCACAAGGCGGTGCAGATGGCCCTTGGCCTCAAGCAGTCGGCCCTGGCCTTCGGCCATGGCGCGCGCCACGATCTGCCGGGAAACCGGGTGCTGATCGACAGCTACCATTGCAGCCGCTACAACACCCAGACCCGGCGCCTGACGCCGGAGGGTTTTCACGATGTCTTCCGCCTCATCCAAACCGAACTCGCCTGAAGCCGCCCCAGTCGCGTTCGACAGCAAGGGTTTCCTCGCCACGCTGACCGAGGCCCCCGGCGTCTATCGCATGCTCGACGCGCAGCAGCAGGTGCTCTACGTCGGTAAGGCGAAGAACCTCAAGCGCCGCGTCTCCTCCTATTTCCAGAAGACCGGCCACAGCCCGCGCATCGCCCTGATGCTGCAACAGGTGGCGGCCATGGAAGTGACGGCGACGCGCTCCGAGGCCGAGGCGCTGATTCTTGAAAACACGCTGATCAAGAAGCTCTCGCCGAAATACAACATCCTCTTCCGCGACGACAAGTCCTATCCCTACATCGGCCTGTCGGGTGGCGAGTTCCCGCGCCTGTTCCACCATCGCGGCGCCTTCGAGAAGAAGTCGCGCTACTTCGGCCCCTTCCCCAGTGGGCTGGCGGTGCGCGAAAGCATTCAGCTGATCCAGAAGACCTTCCTCCTGCGCACCTGTGAGGAAGCTGTCTTCGCCCATCGCTCGCGGCCCTGCCTGATGCACCAGATCAAGCGCTGCAAGGCGCCCTGCGTCGGTCTGGTGTCAGCCGAGGACTACGGTGCCGACGTGCGCATGGTCGATCTCTTCCTGCGCGGCAAGCATGCGGACGTGATCGACGACCTGACCCGACGCATGGAGGCGGCTGCCGCCGAGTTGCGCTTTGAGGAAGCGGCGCAGCTGCGTGATCAGATCAAGTCATTGCAGGCGGTGTTGCATCGCCAATACGTCAGTTCGACGCGAGACAGCGACGTGGACATCCTCGCCGCCGTGGTCGAGCGCGGCGAGCTGTGCGTGAACCTCGCCATGGTGCGCGGCGGTTTGCATCTGGGGGATCGTGCGCACTTTCCCAAGCTTGGCGTCGATGCCGAAGCGGCGGAGGTGCTGGCCGCCTTCATCGATCAGCACTATGCCGAACAGCCGCCACCCACGCGGGTGATCCTGCATCCGTGGCCCCTCGACGAGCTGCCGGAAAACATGAACGCCGGCCCGGCGCGCAACGAGATGGAACGCGCCTGGCTGGAGATGGCGCTGAACAATGCCCGGCTGGCGGTCACTGCCCGCCGTCAGGTCAAAACCCGCGCCAGCAGCCGCATCACTTCCTTGCAAGAGGCGCTGGAATGGTCGGAACCGCCGCGCCGCATCGAATGTTTCGACATCAGTCACACCATGGGCGAGGGCACGGTGGCGTCCTGTGTCGTTTGTGTCGATGGCGCGATGAAGAAAAGCGATTACCGTCGCTTCAATATCGAGGGCATACAACCCGGCGACGATTACGCCGCCATGCGTCAGGCGCTGACGCGGCGCTACGAGAAAGTCAGCTCCGGCGAGACGGCGGCGCCGGACCTGGTGCTGATCGACGGCGGCAAGGGCCAGCACGGCGTCGCCCGTGAGGTTTTCGCCGAACTTGGCCTCGACCATCTCGCCAGCATCGGCGTCGCCAAGGGTGAGGAGCGCAGGCCCGGGCACGAAACCCTTTTCGTTCACGGCAAGGCCGAGCCGCTACAATTGGCCATGGACCATCCGGGCTTTCATCTGATTCAGGAAATACGCGACGAGGCGCACCGCTTCGCCATCGTCGGCCATCGCGCCCGACGGGCCAAGGCGCGCGGGCGCTCGACGCTGGAGGACGTGGCCGGCATCGGCGCGGCGCGGCGGCGCAAGTTGCTGGCGCAGTTCGGCGGCCTCGATGGCGTGCGTGCGGCGACGGTGGATGATCTGTGCCGGGTCGAGGGCATTAGTCGCAAGCTCGCCGAAGATATACACAAGCAATTCCATTGACATGCCGATGAATATTCCGAACCTGCTGACCTGGGCGCGCATCGTCCTCATCCCGCTGGTCGTCGGCATCTACTACGTGCCGCTGCCGGTCGCCGAACAGAACTTCATCGCCACCACCGCTTTTGTCATCGCCGCCGTCACCGACTGGTTCGATGGCTGGCTGGCGCGCAAGCTTGGCCAGACCTCGGCCTTCGGTGCCTTCCTCGATCCGGTGGCTGACAAGTTGATGGTCGCCGCCGCGCTGGTGATGCTGGTTCAACTGGATCGCGCCGATGCGATGCTGGCCTTCATCATCATCGGTCGTGAGATCACCATCTCGGCCTTGCGCGAATGGATGGCGCAGATCGGCGCCTCGAAAAGCGTGGCCGTGTCTTTCATCGGCAAACTGAAAACTACTGCGCAGATGATCGCGATTCCGCTGCTGCTGTGGCATGTGCCGCTGGGGCCGATCAACGTGCAATTGGCCGGTACATGGCTGCTATGGATCGCTGCGGTGCTGACCTTGTGGTCGATGATTTACTACCTGCGAAAGGCGTGGCCAGAAATTTCTGCCCGAACGCGTTGACAGGAGGAAATCGCTCGCTATAATGCGCCCCTGTTCTGCGGGAGTAGCTCAGTTGGTAGAGCGCAACCTTGCCAAGGTTGAGGTCGAGAGTTCGAGACTCTTCTCCCGCTCCAGAATTCAGGGGGAAAGCGATGCTTTCCCCCTTTTAGCTTCAAAGAGCCTGTTGTACAGGGCAACGGCGCGGTAGCAAAGTGGTTATGCAGCGGCCTGCAAAGCCGTCCACGGCAGTTCGATTCTGCCCCGCGCCTCCATCGATCCAAGTGCCGCCACGCCACCCGCCGGCGAGTGTTAATCTCCGGTCGGATCATTCTTCAGGACGAGCCCGGATGGTGAAATTGGTAGACACAAGGGACTTAAAATCCCTCGGCGAAAGCTATGCGGGTTCAAGTCCCGCTCCGGGCACCATCTTCCTGTGATCGTCCTCAATCTCCTTTGCGAGACGGGCCATCGTTTCGATGGCTGGTTTGCCTCCAGCGATGCCTTTCGCGCGCAGTGCGAAAAGGGGCTGGTGCATTGTCCCCATTGTGATACGGCAGCGGTGAGCCAGTTGCCCTCAGCGCCTCGCGTGCTGCGCGGCGGCAGCGAGCCTGAGTCTCCAGCACCCTCAGCGCCAGCCGTTTCGGCGCCAGTGGCGGAGATGGCGCAGAAACTCCATCAGGCATTGACCGCGATGGCGCGGCAAGCGGAAAACGTCGGCGAGCGTTTTCCCGAAGAAGCGCGTCGCATGCATTACGAGGAAGTGCCAGCACGAGCCATACGCGGCGTTGCCACGCCCGACGAAACCCGCGAGCTGCTGGAGGAGGGGATCGCCGTCCTGCCAGCGCCGACTTTGCCCGAAGGCGAGATTCACTGAGCCTGTAGCGGGGCTTGCCAGACCTGCGGGTGGAAGCGAAATACCTTCGGATCGGCGGCATCCGCCGTCGCCTTGATCCAGCCGAAAAATGGCGAGCCGAAGGTTTCGACGCGGGTGAAGTTCTTCACCGTTTCCCGTGTCTTTGCATCGCGCATCGGTTGGTCGATCTGCTGGTGATGGGTGTCGCCGTGCGCCAGTACCACCTGGCCGGCGAAAGCCTGGGTTTCCTCGCGTAGCTGCTGGAGAAAATCCCGAAAGCCGGGCCGCACATGGCCGGCATTGGCCGATTCAAATTCCGGGTTGGCCTGGATGGCGAGCAGCAACCCGGCGAGCTTTTTTTCGCGAGCGCGGGCGAAGCTGGCGGCGAGCCATTGATGGTTGGCGGCATTGCGGGCGACGAACTCGGGCACAGGACCACTGCCTTTTTCCGTGCCGTGATAGTTGTTGTTGCTGCCCGTGACGTTCAGGGTGACGAAAAGAATGCCCTGCGTTTCCCATCGCGTGTTTTCCGGATAGGCGGGTTGCCGTTCCAGAACGATGCGACGTCGGCCGAGTGATTCGTTCTTTGATAGAAACAGTCGGCGCAAAGTGGCGAGACGTTCTTCCGGGTCGTAGCGACCATTGCTCTTGCGGTGGCAATCGGTCCACTCGTTATCACCGGGCAGATAGATGAATGGCGATTGCGCCGCATCGAAGACACCGAGGATGTCCATGAACCTGGCATCGGCGCATTCCGCCGAGCCGGCCTTGATGTCGCCGATATGGACGATGAAGGCCGGGTTCTCGCGATCCATGGCGGCGATCAGGTCCGGCAGGCGTTGTCGTTCCCAGTGGGTGTAGGGCGTGTCGCCGAAGATGGCGAAGCTCACCGGGGCGGCACCGGCACCGGCGCTCAGCAGCGCCAGCAGCAGGGCCAGCGCCTTCATGACTTGGCGAGCTTGGCCAGTTCGTAGAGTATTTCCAGCGCCTCGCGTGGGCTGAGTTCGTCCGGGTTCAAGTCGCGTAATGCATCGAGCGCCGGATGCGGCGGCTCGGGCAAGGGCGGTGTGCTGGCGAATAGATCGGGCTGGGTCAATGTCCCGGCTTCGCGATTCTCCAGCAGCGCGAGACGACGCCGTGCCTCGCGTACCACTGCGGGCGGCATGCCGGCCAGGGCGGCTACCTGCACGCCATAGCTCTGCGAGGCCGGGCCTTCTGCCACCGAATGCAGGAAGACGATTTTGTGGCCATGTTCCACGGCGTCGAGGTGTACGTTGGCGCAGACCGGGTAATCCTGCGCCAGCCGCGTCAGCTCGAAATAGTGCGTGGAGAAAAGTGTGAAGGCGCGGTTCTTCTCGATCAAGTGGCGGGCAATGGCGAAGGCCAGGGCGACGCCATCGAAGGTCGATGTGCCGCGGCCGATCTCGTCCATCAGTACCAGTGACTTGTCCGTGGCGCCGTTGAGGATGGCCGCCGCTTCGGTCATCTCGACCATGAAGGTGGAACGGCCCGAGGCCAGATCGTCGGAGGCGCCGATGCGGGTGTAGATCGCATCTACCGGGCCGAGGCGGCAGCGCGCGGCTGGCACATAGCTGCCGCAGTGGGCCAGCAGCACGATCAGCGCGGCCTGGCGCATGTAGGTGGATTTCCCGCCCATGTTGGGGCCGGTGACCAGCAGCAGGCGGCGCGTGGCCGACAACAGGGCGTCGTTGGCGATGAAGCTATCCACTTGCGCTTCGACTACCGGATGGCGACCGCCCTCGATCTCGATTACCGCTTCGTCGCAGAATTCCGGCGCGCTGTAGTTGTGGCGCGCGGCGGCGGTGGCGAAGGCGGCCAGGCCGTCGAGTTCGGCGATGGCGCGGGCGATACGTTGCAGCGGCGCGATGTGGATCGCCAGGGCTTCCAGCAGTTCGTCCCAGAGCAGGCGTTCCAGGGCCAGGGCGCGCTCGTTGGCAGAAAGCGCCTTGTCCTCGAAGGCCTTGAGTTCCGGCGTGATGTAGCGCTCGGCGTTCTTCAGGGTCTGGCGCCGGCGATAGTCCTCGGGAATCTTCTCGACATTGGCGTGGGTAACTTCGATGTAGAAGCCATGCACCTTGTTGAACTCGACCTTGAGATTGGCGATGCCGCTACGTTCTCGCTCGCGGCTTTCCAGTTCGATCAGGAAGGCGCCGCAGTTGTCCTGGATCGCTCGTAGTTCGTCGAGGTCTTTCGAATAGCCGGACGCGATGACGCCGCCTTCGCGCAGCAGCGAAGACGGCTCGATCGCAACGGCGTCGGTGAGCAGGCTGGCGCAGGCTTGCGGAGTGTTCAGCGCGGCGGCCAGTTCCTGGAGTTTCGTTGCCAAGTTTGCCGTATCACCAGCGCCGACTTTTTGCTGGATTTCCGGCAACCGCGCCAAGCTGTCGCGCAGCGACGATAGATCGCGGGGCCGCGCGCTTTTCAGCGCGATGCGGGCGGTGATGCGGTCGATGTCGGCGAAGCCGTTCAAGGCTTTGGCGATGGCTTCGCCGCGTCCGTCCAGCAGGTCGCCGACGGCGGCGTGGCGGGCGGAGGCGATGCCCCGCTCCGTCAGCGGATGATGCAGGCAGTGCCGCAGCCAGCGCGAGCCCATGCTGGTGGCGCAGGTGTCGAGCAGCGAGAGCAGCGTCGGCGAGGGTTCGCCGCGCAGGGTCTCGGTGATTTCCAGATTGCGCCGCGTCGCCGCGTCGAGGCGCAGGTAGCTGCCTTCGCGCTCCACGGTTAGCGAGGTGACATGGCCCAATGCGCGCAGTTGGGTGGCTTGCGCGTAACGGTAAAGCGCGCCGGCGGCAGCAAGCGCCAGATCTTCGCTGGCGACGCCGAAACCGGCCAGGTCACGGGTACCGAAATGCTCGGCCAACGCGTGCGCGGCGGCGCGGGCGTCGAAATGCCAATCGGGTAGATGCTGGGCGATCGCGCGGGACTCAGGTAGGCCGCTGCGCAGGGCATCCGGCAGCAGCAGTTCGGCTGGGCGCAGGCGCTCGAAGTGGGCGGGCAGGGCGTCCACCGAGGTTTCCATCAAACGGAAATCGCCGCTGGCGAGGTTCAGCCAGGCCAGGCCTGCGCTCTTGCGGTCGATGCACAGGGCCAGCAGCAGGGCGTCGCTTTTGTCGTCGAGCAGATTGGCGTCGGTCAGCGTGCCCGGCGTGACGATGCGCGTCACCGCGCGCTCCACCGGCCCCTTGGCCAGGGCCGGATCGCCAATCTGTTCGCAGATGGCGACTGAGACGCCGAGCTTTACCAGCTTGGCGAGATAACCCTCGACGGCGTGGTAGGGAATGCCGGCCATGGGAATCGGCTTGCCCGCCGACTGGCCGCGCGCGGTGAGCGTGATGTCGAGAAGGCGGGCGGATTTCTCGGCGTCCTCGTAGAACAGCTCGTAGAAGTCGCCCATGCGGAAGAACAGCAGCTTGTCCGGGTGGTCCGCCTTGGCGCGGAACCACTGCTGCATGACTGGAGTGTGGGCGGAAACGTCGCCCGTCGCGCCGCCTTTCGCCATCGGTGTGTCGTCAGGCTGGCAGCTTGGCGTTCAAATGCGGCGCGATGATCTGGAGCAGTTGCCCGAAGAGCTTCGGATTGCCGCCGACGATGTTGCCGGTCTGCATGTAGTTGGCTTCGCCGGAAAGGTCACCGACGAGGCCGCCGGCTTCGGTGATCAGCAGGCTGCCGGCGGCCATGTCCCAGGGCGACAGGCCGAGTTCCCAGAAGCCGTCCATGCGGCCGCAGGCGACCCAGGCCAGATCCAGCGACGCGGCGCCGGGGCGGCGCATGCCGGCCGTCTTGCGGGCCATGTCCTTGAAGATGTCGAGATAGGCATCAATGTGGTCGAACATGCGGTAAGGGAAGCCGGTGCCGATCAGTGCCTGATCGAGCTTGTCGCGCTTGGCGACGCGGATGCGCTTGTCGTTCACGAAGGCGCCGCCGCCCTTGCTGGCGGTGAAGATTTCGTTGCGGTTGGTGTCGTAGACCACGGCCTGGGTCATCACGCCCTTGTGGGCGAGGCCGATGGAAACGGCGTACTGCGGCACGCCGTGGATGAAGTTGGTGGTGCCGTCGAGGGGATCGATGATCCACTGGTATTCGCTGCTGTCACCGCCGGAGAGCCCCGACTCCTCTGCTAAAATTCCGTACGCCGGGTAGGCCTCGCGCAAGACCTCGATGATGGCGGCTTCGGCGGCTTTGTCCACCTCGGTAACGAAATCGCTCTGCTGCTTGACGCTGACTTTCAGCTTGTCGACATCCAGGCTGGCGCGGTTGATGATCTGGCCGGCGCGACGAGCGGCCTTGACGGCGATGTTGAGGGTGGGGTGCATGAATTTTCCAAAAGCAGAACAGGCCACGGCGGGCGCGAAGGGCTAGATTTTATATGAACACACCTGCTCCCGCCGTATCACCAGGGCCGACTTTTCTCGACCGCATTCGTGTCGTGCTGTCCCACACCAGCCATCCGGGCAACATCGGCGCGGCGGCGCGGGCCATGAAGGCCATGGGCCTGTCGCGGCTGGTGCTGGTCAATCCCAAGACTTTCCCCGATCCGCAGGCAACGGCCATGGCGGCCGGTGCCGATGACGTGCTGGCGAATGCGCGCGTGGTCTCTTCGCTGACGGAAGCATTGTCCGGCACCACGCTGGCGATGGCGATGACGGCGCGGCGGCGGGAACTGGCGGTGCCGGCATTGTGGGCGCGGGAAGCGGCGGCGGAACTGGTGGCACAGGCGGCGGAAGTCGAAGTGGCCCTGGTCTTCGGCAACGAAACCGCCGGCCTTTCCAACGACGAGCTGGCCCAGTGCGCGCGCTGGGCCATGATTCCGGTGAATCCTGAATTCAGCTCCCTCAACGTCGCTGCCGCCGTGCAACTGATGTGCTACGAGCTGCGCCTGGCGGCCCTCGATCCGGGCCGGCCGCCGGCGATATCCGGTGCCGGGCAACTGGCCAGCCATGATGAGGTCGAGCATTTCATCGCGCACCTGGAGCGGGTGGCGATCAGCAGTGGTTTTCTCGATCCGGCCGTGCCCAAGCGTTTCAACCCGCGCATGCGGCGCCTGTTCGCCCGGGCCGTGCTGGAGAAGGAGGAGGTCGCCATCCTGCGTGGACTGATCGCGGCTTTGGAAAAATCTGCGGGAAAAACTTGACCTCGCTGCTCGGGTTTTTTACTATTTCAGAAAATACTTATACAAGAAAGCGCCATGCTCTCCCGTCTGCGTGAAGACATCTCCTGCGTATTCGACCGTGACCCGGCCGCCCGATCCACCTGGGAGGTGCTGACCTGCTATCCGGGCTTCCACGCGCTGACCATGCATCGTCTGTCGCACTGGCTGTGGGGCGCACGTTTCCGCTGGCTGGCGCGTTTCGTTTCACATCTGACGCGCTGGGCGACAGGTATCGAAATCCATCCGGGTGCCACCATCGGTCATCGCGTCTTCATCGACCATGGTATGGGCGTGGTCATCGGCGAGACGGCGGTGATCAGCGACGATTGCACGCTGTATCACGGTGTCACTTTGGGCGGCACTTCCTGGAACAAGGGCAAGCGGCATCCGACCCTGCTCGCCGGTGTGGTCATCGGCGCCGGTGCCAAGGTACTGGGACCAATTACGCTCGGTGTGGGTGCCAAGGTCGGCTCCAACGCCGTGGTGGTGCGCGATGTGCCTGCCGGGGCGACGGCGGTCGGCATTCCGGCGCGCATCATCGAAAGCGAACAGGCCGCCGCCCGCGAAGAAAAAGCCGAGAAAATGGGCTTCTCCGCCTATGCCGTGACCGGCAGCGAGGACGATCCGCTGTCCCGCGCGATCCATGGTTTGCTCGATCATGCGGTGGAAACCGACCGGCGTCTTGCGGCCTTGCTGAAAACCATCGAACGCGCCGGGGTCTCTCTTGAAGACGATGTGGCGACGGCTGACAAGTTCGATCCGAAATATCTCTCGAAAATAGTTGACTGATTTGATCGGAATACAATATAGTTGATCGAAATGCTCAGGTATTGTGCTTGACGCGTTTCTGACCCGAGAGGCCATCATGAGACTGACGACCAAAGGACGTTTTGCCGTAACCGCGATGATTGATCTTGCCCTGCGCCAGCATGCTGGCCCGGTGACCCTGGCAGGCATCAGCGAGCGGCAGCACATCTCCCTTTCCTATCTTGAACAACTGTTCGGCAAGCTGCGGCGCCATTCACTGGTGTCCAGCGTGCGCGGCCCCGGCGGCGGCTACTGTCTGGCGAAGTCGCTGGAGGCCGTGTCCGTGGCCGACATCATCCATGCCGTGGATGAATCCCTGGACGCCACCCAATGCGGCGGCAAGGGCGATTGCGAGGGCGAGGAAAAGCCCTGCATGACTCACGAGCTGTGGACCAGCCTCAACGAAAAGATGTTCGACTACCTGCGTTCCGTCAGCCTCGGCGATCTCGTCGCCCAGCAGCGGGCCAAGATCGGTGGCGAGACGGTGTTGCATGACGAGCGTCCGCTGCGTCGCGTGCGTCGGCCGGAAGCCATGGCGGCCTGATTATTGGGACTCGCCATGTTTGCCCCTGTTTATCTCGACCACAACGCCACCACGCCGCTCGATCCGCGCGTGCTGGAAGGCATGCTGCCTTACCTGCGTGAGCAGTACGGCAATGCCTCCAGTCGCCACGAGTATGGCCGTGCGGCGCGCAGGGCGGTCGATGAGGCGCGGCAACGGGTGGCGTTTGCCGTGGGCGCCCATCCGACCGAAGTGGTGTTTGCCAGTGGTGGTTCCGAGGCCAACAACCTGTTCCTCAAAGGCGCGGCCGCGTCGTTGAAGCCGGGAACGGTGGCGGTCTCTGCCATCGAGCATCCCTGTGTGCGTGAGCCGGCGAAGCAACTGGCCCGCGTCGGCTGGCGCATGCGCGAAATCGCGGTTGATGCAAATTGCCGTGTCACCAGCGCCGACTTTTCTGATCGGCCTGCGCTTGTGTCAATAATGCTGGCGAACAATGAGACCGGTGTCGTGCAGGACGTGGCGACACTGGCATCGCAGGCGAAGTCGGCCGGTGCCTGGTTCCATACGGATGCCGTGCAGGCTTTCGGCAAGCGGGCCATCGATTTTCGCGTTCTCAACGCAGCGGGCGTGAATGCCATGACGCTCTCGGCCCACAAGATCGGCGGCCCCAAGGGTGCCGGTGCTCTGGTAGTGGACAAGCGCGTCGAATTGCAGCCGCTGATCGCCGGTGGCGGTCACGAACGCGGCCTGCGCTCGGGCACGGAAAACGTCGCCGCCATTGTCGGCTTCGGCCTCGCGGCAGAATTGGCGACAGCCCGGCTCGACGAGCGGGCGGCGGAACTGGTGGCCTTGCGCAAGGAACTCGAAGCCGGCTTGCTCAAACAGGGAGCGACGATTTTCGCGGGCGCTGCCGAGCGACTGCCGAATACGAGTTATTTTGCGATTCCCGGCATTGACGGCGAGACGCTGGTGGGGCGACTCGACCGGGCCGGCTTTGCCGTCGCGGCCGGAGCGGCCTGTTCCAGCGCCAACCCGGAACCTTCCCATGTGCTACTGGCCATGGGCGTCGATCCGCAACTGGCGCGCGGGGCAGTGCGAGTAAGCCTCGGTGCCGGTAACACGTCGGCGCAGGTCCGAAATTTCCTGACCGCGTTAGAGTCAACATTATTGCAACTGCGGGGCATGACGGCCCTGGCTAGCTGAACTGGAGAATGCAGCAATGAAGCTTCCGATCTATCTCGACTACTCTGCCACTACGCCGGTGGACCCGCGCGTGGCGGCGAAGATGATTCCCTGGCTGACCGAGCATTTCGGTAACCCGGCCTCGCGTTCCCACGCCTATGGCTGGGAGGCGGAGAAGGCCGTCGAGGAGGCCCGCGAGCAGGTCGCTGCCCTGGTCGGTGCCGACAGCAAGGACATCATCTGGACCTCGGGCGCCACCGAGTCGAACAATCTAGCCATCAAGGGCGCCGCGCATTTCTACGCCGGCACCAAGGGCAAGCACATCATCACCGTGTCCACCGAGCACAAGGCGGTTCTGGACACCTTCAAGGAACTGGAGCGCCAAGGCTTCGAGGCTACCTATCTGGTGCCGCAGGAGAACGGCCTGATCACCGTCGATCAGTTCAAGGCGGCGTTGCGGCCCGACACCGTGCTGGCTTCCGTGATGGCAGTGAACAACGAGATCGGCGTCATCCAGCCCATCGCCGAAATCGGCGAGGTTTGCCGCGAGAAAGGCGTGATTTTCCACGTCGATGCCGCCCAGGCCACGGGCAAGATGCCCATCGACCTGAGCGTGCTGAAGGTGGACCTGATGTCCTTCTGCGCCCACAAGACATACGGCCCCAAGGGCATCGGCGCCCTCTACGTGCGCCGCAAGCCGCGCATCCGTCTGGAAGCGCAGATCCATGGCGGCGGCCATGAGCGCGGCCTGCGCTCGGGCACCCTGGCGACGCACCAGATCATCGGCATGGGCGAATGCTTCCGTCTCGCCCGCGAGGAAATGGCCACCGAGAACGAACGCATCCGCATGCTGCGCGACAAGCTGATGAAGGGCCTCATGGACATCGAGGAAACCTACGTCAATGGCGACATCGAACAGCGCGTGCCGCACAACCTCAACGTCAGCTTCAATTTCGTCGAGGGCGAATCCCTGATCATGGCGATCAAGGACATCGCCGTCTCCAGCGGCTCGGCTTGCACCTCGGCTTCGCTGGAGCCGTCCTACGTGCTGCGCGCACTGGGCCGTTCCGATGAACTGGCGCACAGCTCGATCCGTTTCACCCTCGGCCGATTCACCACCGAAGAGGACGTCGAGTTCACCATCAAGCTCCTGCACGACAAGCTCGGCAAACTGCGTGAACTCTCACCCCTGTGGGAGATGTACAAGGACGGCGTTGATCTCAACTCGGTCCAATGGGCAGCACACTGAAGGAAACACATCATGGCATACAGCGAAAAGGTCCTCGACCACTATGAAAACCCCCGCAACGTCGGCTCCTTCGGCAAGGAGGAGGAGGGTATCGCCACCGGCATGGTCGGCGCCCCGGCTTGCGGCGACGTGATGAAGTTGCAGATCAAGGTCGGCAAGGATGGCGTCATCGAGGATGCCAAGTTCAAGACCTACGGCTGTGGTTCGGCCATCGCTTCGTCGTCACTGGTGACCGAATGGGTCAAGGGCAAGACCCTGGATCAGGCCCTGGAGATCAAGAACACCCAGATCGCCGAGGAACTGGCGCTGCCGCCGGTGAAGATTCACTGTTCCATCCTCGCCGAGGATGCCATCAAGGCCGCCGTGGCCGACTACAAGAAGAAGCAAGGGAGCTGAACATGGCTGTAACGCTTTCCGAACCGGCGGCAAAACACGTCGCCAATTTCATCGCCAAGCGTGGCAAGGGCGTCGGCGTGCGCCTGGGGGTCAAGACCTCGGGTTGCTCCGGCATGGCCTACAAGCTGGAATTTGCCGATGCCGCCGAGCCCGAGGACCACGTCTTCGAGAGCCACGGCGTCAAGGTGTTGGTGGATCCGCGCAGCTTGCCCTACCTTGAGGGCACTGAGCTCGATTACACCAAGGAAGGCCTCAACGAGGGCTTCAAGTTCAACAATCCGAACGTCAAGGATCAGTGCGGCTGCGGCGAATCGTTCAATACTTGAGGTCGTCGCCATGAGCCTCGACTTCAACGCCGACCACTTCTCGCTGTTCGGCTTGCCACTGGCGCAGACCATCGATCTGGCTGCTCTGGAGAACCGTTTCCGCGAGGTGCAGTCGCAGGTGCATCCGGACAAGCACGCCCACGCCGGCGCCGCCGATCAACGTCTCGCCATGCAGTGGGCGACGCGGGTCAATGAGGCTTGGCAGACGCTGAAGCCGCCGCTGTCCCGCGCCCGCTACCTGTTGTATCTGCTCGGCCACGATCCGCAGGTGGAAAGCAACACGGCGATGCCAATGGACTTCCTGATGCAGCAGATGGAGCTGCGTGAGACGGTGATGGAAGCCCGCAAGGCCGGCGACGAAGCCTCGCTGGACGCGGCCCGGAGTCACCTGCTGAAGGAGGTCCGCGGCGAATACCAGACATTGGCCGAACTCATCGACGTCAAGCACGATCACGCTGCCGCCGCCGCCCTGGTGCGGCAATTGATGTTCCAGGAAAAACTGCTCCACGAAATCGACGACGCCCTCGAAGCCGTCACTGAATAAGAAGATATGGCACTCCTCCAGATAGCGGAGCCGGGCGAATCCGCGGCTCCCCACGAACACCGCCTCGCCGTCGGCATCGACCTCGGCACCACCAACTCGCTGGTCGCTACGGTGCGTAGCGGCATGAGCGTGGTGCTCAGCGACGAAAGCGGCCGGCCGTTGCTGCCTTCCGTCGTGCGCTACAACCCCGCCGGCACCGTCGATGTCGGCTACGGTGCCCAGGCCAAACAGTCGAACGATCCGAAGAACACTATCGTGTCGGTCAAGCGTTTCATGGGCCGTGGCCGCCGCGATATCGCCCACATCGAAACACTGCCCTACGATTTCGTCGATGCGGAAGGCATGGTCAAGCTGAAGACTGTGGCGGGCGTGAAAAGTCCCGTCGAGGTTTCTGCTGAAATACTCAAGGCCCTGCGCCTGCGCGCCGAGGCTTCCTTGGGTGGTGACCTCACCGGTGCCGTGATCACCGTTCCGGCCTATTTCGACGACGCCCAGCGTCAGGCCACCAAGGATGCGGCCAAGCTGGCCGGCCTCAATGTGCTGCGCCTGCTCAACGAGCCGACAGCCGCCGCCATCGCCTACGGCCTCGATAACGGCGCCGAGGGCATCTATGCCGTTTTCGACCTCGGCGGCGGCACTTTCGATATTTCCATCCTGCGTCTGTCCAAGGGCATTTTCGAAGTCATGGCCACCGGCGGTGATTCGGCCCTGGGCGGCGATGACTTCGATCATCGCGTCTTCTGCTGGATCATCGAGGAAGCCGGGCTGACGCCTCTTTCGCCCTACGACGCACGCCTGTTGCAGACTCGGGCGCGGGAAGCCAAGGAATACCTGACTACCCACGGCGAGGCGCCGATCACCGTCAAGCTCGGCAGCGGTGAATACGTGGACGTGGTGCTGACCACTGAAATCTTCACCGAAATTACCCGCACTCTGGTGCAAAAGACCCTGGCGCCGACCCGCAAGGCCCTGCGCGATGCAGGCCTGACGGTGGAGGAGGTGCGTGGCGTCGTGATGGTCGGCGGCGCCACGCGTATGCCGCAGATCCAGCATGCCGTCGGCGAGTTCTTCAAACAGGAACCGCTGAACAATCTCGACCCGGACAAGGTGGTGGCGCTCGGTGCAGCCACCCAGGCCAATCTGCTGGCCGGCAATCGCGCCGCTGGCGACGACTGGCTGCTGCTCGACGTGATTCCGCTCTCGCTGGGGCTGGAAACCATGGGTGGCCTCGTCGAAAAGGTCATTCCTCGTAATTCCACGATTCCCATCGCCCGCGCCCAGGACTTCACCACCTTCAAGGACGGCCAGACCGCGATGTCGGTGCAGGTCGTACAAGGCGAACGCGAACTGGTGTCCGACTGCCGCAGCCTGGCTCGTTTCGAGTTGCGCGGCATTCCGCCCATGGTAGCTGGAGCGGCGCGTATCCGCGTTACCTTCCAGGTGGACGCCGACGGCCTGCTATCGGTCTCGGCCCGCGAGCAGACCACCGGCCACGAGGCGCGCATCGAGGTCAAGCCGGCCTACGGCCTGACCGATGACGAGATTGCCGCGATGCTCAAGGACAGCTTCAGCCACGCCTCGGACGACGCCTTCCGTCGTGCCTTGCGCGAGGCCCAGGTGGAAGCCCAGCGTCTGATCGAAGCGACGCAGTCGGCGCTGAAGGACGATGCCGATCTGCTGTCGACGCTGGAGCGTGCCCATGTCGACGCGGCCGTGACGCGGGTTCAGTCGGTCATGATCGGCGACGACCGCCGCGCCATCGACGAGGCCATGCAGGCGCTTGGTCAGGCCACCAATGAATTCGCCGCGCGGCGTATGAACCAGAGCGTCAAGCGTGCACTCTCCGGCAAGAACATACAGAACATCGACGCATGACCCAGATCATCGTACTGCCCCATCTTGAACTCTGTCCCGACGGTACTGTTATCGAGGCCGCACCCGGTACCTCGATCTGCGATGCCCTGCTCGACAACGACATCACCATTGAGCACGCCTGCGAGAAGTCCTGCGCCTGCACCACCTGCCATGTGGTCGTCCGCGAGGGCTTCAACTCCTTGGAGGCTGCCGAGGAAATCGAGGAAGACCTGCTCGACAAGGCCTGGGGCCTGGAGCCGAACTCGCGCCTGTCCTGTCAGGCGCTTGTCGGCCAGACGCCGCTGGTGATCGAAATTCCCAAGTACACGATCAACATGGTGAAGGAGGGCAAGCGATGAAATGGACCGATTCCCTCGATATCGCCATCGAGCTTGCCGAGCGCCATCCGGATGCCGATCCGACGCGGGTCAACTTCGTCGATCTCATGCGCTGGGTGATGGAAATTCCCGGCTTTGAGGAAGACGAGCATCATTGCGGCGAGAAGAAGCTAGAAGCCATACAGCAGGCCTGGATCGACGAAGTCGAGTAGGCGATGCTGGTAGATACCCACTGCCATCTGGATGCCGCCGAGTTCGACGGTGATCGGGAAGCGGTTGCGGCAGCGGCGGCGCAGGCAGGGGTGTCTAGCATCGTGGTGCCATCGGTGGAGCGGGCCAACTTCGGTGCCGTGGCATCGGTCTGTCGTGAATATGTGGGCTGCGTGGCAGCTTACGGTATCCATCCCATGTATGTGGAGCGGGCTCACGAAGAAGACCTCGACGCCTTACGCGATATTGTGATTCGCGAACATCCGCTGGCGGTGGGCGAGATCGGTCTGGATCGTTTCATCGAGCGTCGCGATGACGAGCGCCAGACCTTCTATTTCTCCGAACAACTGAAAATCGCCCGTGATGCGTCCTTGCCCGTGCTGCTGCATGTGCGCCGAGCCGTGGATCAGGTGCTGGCCCAGTTGCGTCGTATTCCGGTGGCTGGCGGCATCGCCCATGCCTTCAACGGTAGTCGCCAGCAGGCGGACGAATTCATCAAGCTCGGTTTCAAGCTCGGCTTCGGTGGCGCCATGACCTTCCCGCGCGCTCTGCGTATCCGCGAACTGGCGGCGACCCTGCCGCTGAGTGCCATCGTGCTCGAAACCGATGCGCCGGACATTGCTCCGGAATGGAAAGTCGGCTCTCGCAACACGCCGGATCAACTGCCGCACATTGCCGAAATCCTGGCGAGCCTGCGCGGCATGTCGCTGCAAGACGTCGCGGAGGCGACTACCGCCAACGCTATGGCCGTTTTACCCCAACTGAAGCACTGACAAGGAGAAAAACATGAGTACAACCGTAACCCTGCGTGGCAACCCCGTGCGCGTCGATGGCGACCTGCCCAAGGCTGGCACCACGGCACCCGATTTCAAGCTCACCAGCGCGGCCCTGGCCGATGTGTCGCTGAAGGATTTCGCCGGCAAGAAGAAGGTGCTGAACATCGTACCCAGCCTGGACACGCCGACCTGTGCCACCTCCACCCGCAAGTTCAACGAGTCCGCCAGCAAGCTCGACAACACGGCGGTGCTGGTGGTGTCCGCCGACCTGCCCTTCGCCGCCAAGCGCTTCTGCGAACTGGAAGGTCTGAAGAACGTGGCGCATTTGTCCACCTTCCGCCATCCTGAGTTCCTCAAGCAATGGGGCGTCGCTCTGGCCGAAGGCCCGATGGCCGGCCTGACGGCCCGTGCCGTCGTCGTTCTCGACGAGAACGACAAGGTGATTCACAGCGAGATGGTGCCTGAGATTGCCCAGGAACCGAACTACGACGCAGCGCTGAAGTCGCTGGCGTAAATGAAAACGGGAGCCGAGGCTCCCGTTTTTATCTCACGAAGAGGTATCTTCGCGGCTGGCACGCTTGCGTTCGTGCTCCTTGAGGTAGCGCTTGCGCAGACGGATGGACTTCGGCGTTATTTCCACCAGTTCGTCGTCGTCGATAAACTCAACGGCGCTTTCCAGGGTCAGCTTGATTGCCGTGGTCAGGCGCACCGCTTCGTCGGTACCGGAGGCGCGGACGTTGGTCAGTTGCTTGCCCTTGACCGGGTTGACCACGAGGTCGTTGTCGCGACTGTGGATGCCGATGATCATGCCCTCGTACAGCTTGTCGCCGGGGACAACGAACATGCGACCGCGATCCTCCAGTTTCCACAAGGCATAGGCGACAGCCTCGCCATCCTCTTGCGAGATCAGCACGCCGTTGTGGCGGCCGGGCATGTCGGGCTTGACGGGCTTGTAGTCGTCGAAAATGTGGCTCATGAGGCCGGAACCGCGCGTCATGGTCATGAAGTCGGACTGGAAGCCGATCAGGCCACGGGCGGGAATGTGGTATTCGAGGCGGGTACGACCCTTGCCGTCGGATTCCATATTGGTCAGCTCGCCACGGCGACGGCCCAGCTCTTCCATGACACCACCCTGGTGGGCGTCTTCGAGGTCGATGGTGAGGTTTTCGTATGGCTCGCACTTCTCGCCATCGATGTCCTTGTAAACCACGCGGGGCTTGCCGCAGGCCAGCTCGAAGCCTTCACGGCGCATGTTTTCGAGCAGGATGGTGAGGTGCAGTTCGCCGCGACCGGAGACGCGGAACAGATCGGAATCGGCAGTCTCATCGACGCGCAGGGCGACGTTGGTCAGCAGTTCCTTTTGCAGGCGCTCGCGGATCTGGCGGCTGGTGACGAACTTGCCTTCGGTGCCGGCCAGGGGTGAGGAGTTCACCATGAAGTCCATGTTCAGCGTCGGCTCGTCCACGGCGAGGATGGGCAGGCCGATGGGATTGTCCTTGTCGCAGATGGTGACGCCGATACCGATGTCGTCGAGACCCGAGATGATGATGATGTCGCCGGCTTCGGCCTGTTCCACCTGCACCCGCTCAAGACCCTGGAAGCCGAGAACTTGGTTGATGCGGCCTTGGGCAACCTGCTCTTCGTGGTTCATCACCACGACCACCTGACCGGGCTTGATGCGGCCATTGAGGACGCGACCGACGCCGAGGCGGCCGGTGTAGGTGGAGTAGTCGAGGGCGGCCAGTTGCAGTTGCAGCGGCGCATCGGGATTGCCCGAGGGCGGCTTGACGTGGGACAGGACGGTCTCGAACAGGGGAACCATGTTGTCCGAAGTTTCCTTTAGGTCCAGCATGGCGAAGCCATTCAGACCAGAGGCATAGATGATGGGGAAGTCGAGTTGTTCGTCGGTGGCGCCGAGCTTGTCGAACAGATCGAAGGTCTGATCGACCACCCAATCCGGGCGGGCGCCGGGACGATCCACCTTGTTGATGACGACGATGGGGCGCAGGCCGAGGGCGAGCGCCTTCTTGGTCACGAAGCGCGTTTGCGGCATCGGGCCTTCGACGGCATCGACCAGCAGCAGTACACCGTCCACCATGCCCAGCACGCGCTCCACTTCACCGCCGAAGTCGGCGTGTCCCGGGGTGTCGACGATGTTGATGTGGGTGCCGTTGTAGTCGATGGCGGTGTTCTTCGCGAGGATGGTAATGCCTCGCTCTCTTTCGATGTCGTTGCTGTCCATGACCCGTTCATCAACCTGCTGGTTTTCACGGAAAGTGCCGGACTGGCGAAGAAGTTGGTCGACGAGGGTGGTTTTGCCGTGGTCGACGTGGGCGATAATGGCGATGTTACGGAGGGCGCGGGACATGGATAGTGGTGGCGTTGTTGCGGTGCGGAAAACCGCGCAGTTTAACACGCTACGGTGATTCGCCGACGTTTCTTCCATTGAATTTTCAGGAGATTTTATGCTTGGCATCATCGGTGGCAGCGGCTTGACCCAATTGGCGAATCTGGACGTGTCCCACCGCGAGGTGGTCCGCACCCCTTATGGAGAGCCTTCCGGCCCGCTGACCTTCGGCAGCATTGGCGGCAAGCAGGTGGCCTTTGTCGCCCGCCACGGCTACGGCCACACGATTCCACCGCATCTGGTGAATTACCGTGCCAACCTGTTTGCGCTGCAAAGCGTCGGTGTCACGCAGATTGTCTCGGTGGCGTCGGTCGGCGGCATCCGTTCCGACATGGGGCCGGGCGTGCTGGTCGCGCCGCATCAGATCATTGATTACACCTGGGGCCGCGAGATGAGCTTCCAGTCCGGCGGCGACGGTCCCGTGGTGCATGTTGATTTCACTGATCCCTACGATGCTGGCGTACGCCAACTGCTCCTGGAGTCGGCCAGAAAAATCGGCGAGAGCGTTCATGACGGTGCCGTTTACGCCACGACCCAGGGGCCGCGCCTGGAAACGGCAGCCGAGATTACCCGGCTGGAACGCGACGGGGCCGACATTGTCGGCATGACTGGCATGCCTGAGGCCGGTCTGGCACGTGAATTGGATCTGCCCTATGCAGCGCTTTGCGTCGTCGCCAACTGGGCAGCAGGGCGCGGCGATTCGGTGCACGGCATCAAGTTCAGCAGCCTGGAAGGCGTGCTGCACGAAGCCATGAGTCGGGTGCGCCGCATCATCGAACAAGTCTGCGAAGCATGATCCGCGAGGTGCTGCGCATGGGCGATCCCCGCCTGCTGCGCGTTGCGCAGCCGGTGCGGGATTTTTCCTCAGCGGAACTGAAGGCGCTGTTGCAGGACATGCGCGACACCATGGCCCATCTCGATGGTGCCGGTCTCGCCGCGCCGCAGATCGGTGTGGACCTGCGCGTGGTGATCTTCGGCTGCGCGGCCAATCCCCGATACCCGGATGCGCCCTCGGTGCCGGATACCGTGCTGATCAACCCTGAGTTGATGCCCTTCGTCGACGAGGAAGAGGAGGGCTGGGAGGGCTGTCTCTCGGTGCCCGGCCTGCGCGGCGTGGTACCTCGCTGGCAGCGCTTGCGTTACGCCGGCTTCGACGAGCAGGGCCGGCGTTTCGAACGCGACGTGTCGGGTTTCCATGCTCGCGTTGTCCAGCATGAGTGCGATCATCTCGACGGTATCCTCTACCCCATGCGGGTGCGGGACTTCACCCGCTTCGGCTTCATCGAGGAACTCTTCCCCGACCAGCCGCCGCCGTCCGATTGAGATGATCGACAGCCTGACGCGCCAGATCAGTCTCCCCGACACGCTCGCAGTGGTGTGGTTCATGGCTTGCTGGGTGGGCTATGGCTACTTTTCCGAATACGGTCCCATCGCCCGGCGGGGACTAATCGGTATCTCCCACGGCTATCGGGTCGGTTGGGCGCGACAAATGCTGGCCCGCGAGGTGCGCATCGTCGATTCGGCCCTGGTCGGCAACCTGATGACCAGCGTGTCCTTCTACGCCAACACCACGATCTACATCATCGCCGGCCTGATGGCCGTGCTCGGTACGCTGGATACGGCGATTTCGGTGGCCGAGGGGCTACCGTTCACCCGCGCCGCCGGTCGTGAACTGTGGGAAGTGAAGCTGCTGCTGCTGCTGGGAATTTTCGTCTTCGCCTACTTCAAGTTCACCTGGGCTTTGCGCCAGTTCAATCTATTGTCGATCCTCATAGGCGCGGCGCCGATGCCGTCCACAGACGAGGCGGAGCGGGAGCGCTTCGCCGGCAAGCTGGCGGCGGTGAATACCCTGGCGGGTGACGAATTCAACCGGGGCATTCGTGCCTACTACTTCGGCTTGGCGGCGCTGTCCTGGTTCGTCCAGCCCTGGCTGTTCCTGGCGGTGACCACCGTCATCGTCGCGGTGCTGTATCGGCGTGATTTCGCGTCCCGCACGCTATCGGTGTTGCGCGACTGAGCCACCGCCGTTCCACCAGCGCCGACTTTTCAAAAAACGCCCGCCGGATCGGGTGATCGGGCGGGCTTCCCTTCTTGGAGGAGGGGGAAGTCGTCGCGTTGGCTATTCTTCAATACGTCTCGACGTGATACCGGCTCTGGCTACGCAGCACCGGCAATAGTTTTTCCCAGTCTTCGCCATGCATGCGGCAGATGTCGCGGAAGGCTTCATCCACGCCTCGCTCCATGCCCTTGAGGCCGCAGATGTAGATGTAGCAGTTCTCGTCCTTGAGCATGCGAACGACGTCTTCGTGGCGCTCTCGAATCTTGTCCTGCACATACTGCTTGGGCTGGTTGGGAACGCGGGAGAAGGCGAAGTTGATGTCGATGAGTTCCTTCGGCAGCTTCATCAGCGGACCGAAGTAGGGCAGCTCGTTGGCGGCGCGGGCGCCGAAGAACAGGAACAGTTCGCCACCTTCCTTCAAGGCCATGCGGCGGCGGCGGCGTTCGGTCATGGCGCGCATGGGCGCGCTACCAGTACCGGTGCAGATCATCATGATCGAGCTGCCCGGATGATTGGGCATCAGGAAGGTCGAGCCGTAGGGGCCGCAGACTTGGACCTGGGCGCCTTTTTCAAGATCACACAGATAGTTGGAGCAGATACCCTTGGTCGCTTTGCCTTCGTGATCCTCGGTGACGCGCTTCACCGTCAGCGACAGGTTGTTGTAGCCGGGACGCTCGCCGTTGCGCGGGCTGGCCACCGAATACAGGCGCATGGTGTGCGGCTTGCCGTTGGCATCGGTACCCGGCGGGATGATGCCGATGGACTGGCCTTCCAGCACCGGAAAGGTGGTGTGGCCGAAGTCGAGCACGATGTGGCGGATGTCGGCGCTGGCATCTTCTCCGGTGATGCGGAAGTTGCCGGTCAGCGTGGCAGTGACGGGCTTGTTCGGCGCAAACAGGTTGACGTAGGGATGGGCGGCGGACCACGGCGGGCTGGACGGGCCACCCTGGCCGGACTGGGCGATCTCGGTGATGCGGGTGACGTCCTCGGGCAGTTCGGTGGCGGCGATTTCCGGGTTGGTCGGCGCCGGCAGGCTGTCCCAGGAATACTGGTCTTCAAGGCTGTAGGGCTGGCCGCTGGCGACAGTGCGGGAATTGTCGATGGCGCCGGTGGGGCAGGGGCCCATGCAGTCGTTGCACCAGTTGCAGATTTCGAACTTGATGACATAGTTGCGCCCGTCGTGCGTGATCGCATCAATGGGACACATCTCTTCGCAGGTGTTGCAGCGGATGCAGATTTCGGGGTCGATCAGGTGCTGGCGCACCAGGGAACTAGTCTCTGTCGGAGCGTTCATGACGGTCTCGTTATAGTTAAAACGGATGACGAAGCCTAGTGAATCCTTGGGCCCCGCCATCCGTGATTTTGCCAGTTACAGCTTTAGTTGAAGCGGACGTAGTCGAAATCCACCGGCTGGTTGTTGATGCCGCGCGAGGGAGCGGCGATCCAGTTGGCGAACTTGCCCGGTTCGGTGACGCGACCCATCAGCGAATGCACATAGAGGCGATCTTCGTCGCTGGGCAGCCAGTTCAGATGCTTGTGCGTCCATTCGGCCTCGGACAGCACCTTGCCGTCGGGGCTGACGTGGGCGCCGGCGAAGAAGCCTATCTTGCGATGGAAGCCCTTGTGCGGCAGGGTGAACTTCATCGGGATGCCAGCCTTCTCGGGGATCTTGTTCCAGCGGTCGATGGCGAGCTGGACATCGGTCACCCAGTCGTCGCGCAGACGCTCGTTGAGGGCCGAGAGGGCCTGCACGTGCTTGGTGACGACCTGATCGCCGACCACTTCCATGACCGGGTATTCGCCGTTGTCGAGCTTGTGATCGTCGCCGATCTTGGTCTCTTCGAAGCGACCCTTGAGGCCGTTGGTGTAGAAGGTCGCCGCGTTCGATGAGATTTCCGAACCGTAGAGGTCGGACGTCACGCTGAAATGGAAGTTCAGGTACTTCTGGATCGTCGGCAGGTCGATCACGCCGAGGCCGCGCAGCTTGGCCGGGTCGTCGGTCTTGTGCTGGTTCATCACGTCGCAGGTGCGCTGGATGATGCGGGCAATGCCGGATTCGCCGACGAAGAGATGATGGGCTTCCTCGGTCAGCATGAACTTGCAGGTGCGCGCCAGCGGATCGAAGCCGGATTCGGCCAGGGCGGCAAGCTGGTACTTGCCGTCGCGGTCGGTGATGAAGGTGAACATGAAGAAGGACAGCCAGTCCGGCGTCTTCTCGTTGAAGGCGGTCAGGATGCGGGGATTGTCGGCATCGCCGGAACGGCGCTCCAGCAGGGCCTCACCTTCCTCGCGGCCGTCGCGGCCGAAGTGGGCGTGCAGCAGGTAGACCATGGCCCAGAGGTGACGACCTTCTTCCACGTTAACCTGGAACAGGTTGCGCATGTCGTAGAGCGAGGGGCAGGTCAGGCCCAGATGACGCTGCTGCTCGACCGATGCCGGCTCGGTGTCGCCTTGCGTGACGATGATGCGGCGCAGGGTGGAGCGGTACTCGCCCGGAACCTCTTGCCATACGTCCTCGCCTTTGTGGGCGCCAAAGCTGATTTTCTTGTTCTCTTCCTGCGGCGTCAGGAAGATGCCCCAGCGGTAGTCGGGCATCTTGACGTGCTCGAAATGCGCCCAGCCCTTGGGATCGACGCTGACGGCGGTGCGCAGGTAGACGTCGGTGGTCTGGCTCTTTTCCGGGCCCATCTCGTTCCACCAGTCGATGTAGGCGGGCTGCCAGTGCTCAAGGGCGCGCTGGAGCGTCTTGTTTTCGTCCAGATGGACGTTATTCGGAATCTTCTGGCTGTAGTCGATGCTCATTTTGCTGTCTCCTTTTGTATTAAACGCGGTTCCAATCGAATGCGGCCTTGCTGCCGCTGCCATACACCTTGAGTGCGCCTTTTTCACCAACGGCGTTGGGGCGCTGGAAGACCCAGTTCTGCCACGCGGTGAGGCGGCCGAAGATGCGGGTGTCCATGGTTTCGCAGCCGGAGAAGCGCAGGGAGGCTTCCAAGCCGGTCAGTGCGTCGGGCGAGAGTGCGGTGCGTTCCTCGATCAGGATGCGGACTTCATCGTCCCAGTCCAGGTCGTCCGGGGTGAAGGTAACCAGGCCTAGTTCGCGGGCTTCACCCGGATTGAGCAACTTGCCAGCGGCCTTTTGCGCGGCATCCACCGGCGCTTTTTCTTCGGCGAAACGGGTGGTGAGGCGGGTGAGGCCGTTGTTCATGGTCAGTGGGCCGAAGTTCATTGCCGTCAAGGCCATGTGGGGCGTGTTCTCGGCAGTGTCCAGCACATAGGAGCGGTCGGCGGCCAGCACCAGTTCGAACAACGTGCCGGCAAAGCAGGAGCCGGGCTCGACCAGGGTAAAGATCGAGCGAGATGTGACGTCCACACGACGCAGTACGCGGCGCAGGAAGTTGGTGGTTTCGCGCACGAACCAATTGGACTTGTTGGCATCGAGGGTGGCATCCATTGCCTGCATGGCGGTGATGTCGCCCTGGGACTTGATGATCCAGGTGCCAATGTCGAGGTCGTTGGTGCGCAGCATCAGGATCGCGTCGTCGAATTCACGGGCGAACTTCAGGGCCCACCACTGGTCGCCCTTGGCGAGGATGGCGGCGGCGTCGGTCGGCTCGCCGGCACCCGGGCCCTTCAGGGTGATGGTGGCGACGCGCTTGCTGCGGTCAATGGCGACATCGACGGTTTCGTAGTGATAGCCATTGGCATCGTAGCTCGACTTGAGCGGGGTCAGCTTGACGCCGGCGCCACCGGGACGGTCGGACTTGGCGGCGGCAGCATCGGCGTGGGCCTTGACCATGTCGGCGAACTGGGCCGGCTTGGCGTAGTCGTCGATCAGCTTCCATTCCTTGGCGCGGTCAGCGCGGACGCCTTCGGAGATGGTACAGAAGACGTCGGCCAGATCGCGGCGCATCTTGCGCTTGTCCACCAGACGGGTCAGACCGCCGGTGCCAGGCAACACGCCGAGCAGCGGTACTTCGGGCAGGGAGACAGCGGTGGAGCGGTCATCGATCATCACGATCTCATCGCAGGCCAGGGCCAGCTCGTAGCCACCACCGGCGCAGGCGCCGTTCACCGCAGCGATGAACGTGAGGCCGGAGGTCTGGCTGGATTCTTCCAGGCCGTTGCGGGTTTCGTTGGTGAATTTGCAGAAGTTCACCTTCCAGGCATGAGTCGAAACGCCGAGCATGTAGATATTGGCGCCCGAGCAGAACATGCGCGGCTTCGCCGAGGTGACCACTACGCTCTTGACTTCCGGATGCTCGAAACGGATGCGCTGCACGGCATCGTGCAGTTCCATATCGACGCCGAGGTCGTAGGAGTTCATCTTCAGCTTGTAGCCGGGCTTGATTCCCTTGTCTTCCTGGATGTCCAGGGTCAGCGTCGCGACTTGGCCGTCGGTGGTCAGCTTCCAGTGGTTGTAGCGGCTGGGGTCGGTGCTATAGGTGATGAGGTCTTGGCTCATTTCGTCTCCGTTCAGGGGTGTTGTTAATGCACTATAATGCATTTAATGTAAAACTTAGGCAATATTATACACTTTCAGAAGCTGGGTCAAGCTGTCTTTCATGGATTTTTCAGAGGTATCCACGGCCGTGTCGGCCAATGCATAGAGGGCGTCTCGCTCTTCAAGGATGCCGCGCAGATCGGCCATGGCTTCTTCCCGGCCGGACATCGGACGCAGGTCGCCCTGGGCGATCACGCGCTGCATGTGTTCCTCCGGTGAGGCCTTGATCCAGACCGTGAAACAGGCAGCGCGCAGCATTTCGTAGGTTTCACTTTCGGTGACCAGACTGCCGCCGGTGGCGATGACACAGCGGGGATGCAGGTCAAGCACGTTCTCCAGGCAGCGGCGCTCCAGGCGACGGAATGCCGTCTGGCCGTAAAGCGAGAAGATTTCGGACAGGGGGACGCCGGCATCCCGCTCGATTTCGGCGTCGAGTTCGATGAATGGGATTTTCAGTTTGGCGGCCAACTGCTTGCCCAGTGTGGATTTGCCAGCGCCGCGCAGGCCGGTGAGGGCAATGCGTTGACGGCGCTGTTGTGGGTCGATCTCGCCGAAGGCGGAAATCAGGATGTTGCGGGCCTGGGTGAGTTTCTTCGGTGACAGACGCTCGAGATAGCGGGTGAGGAGGGTCAGTTCCATCGGCACCTCGCGCTCCTCGCGCAGCAGATCCGGCAGGGAAAGCCCGAGGGCGGCGGCCACTTTGCGCAGCAGCAGAATGGAGATGTTGCCCTGTCCGCTTTCCAGCTGGGCCAGATAGCGTTCCGAAACTTCGGAGTTGGCGGCCAATACCTTGCGACTCATGTCGAGGCGCGCGCGCGTGTCGCGAACCCGGTGGCCGAGTTGCTGGAGATAGTCGTCGTCGGAGAGTTTTTCGGTGGTGTGGCGAGCGTTCATGTGCATGACTTCCATGTGCTATGGTTCATGCAGTATAGCGCTTGATATTTGATTGACTGGCAATATAATGACCGAAAAACAATCATAAAACTTCACACCAGAGAGAGACACCCATGAGCCAAGCTGCATCTGCTGCAACCGTGGAAGCGCAACAGGAGGCCTTTGTTGCGCTGATTGCCCGTGTGACGGGAAAAATCCAGGGCATGCCGGTCGAGAAGAAACTCGCCGACTTCCTCAATGCACAGTTCCCTGCCGACGGCAAGGATTTCAAGGCCATCCAGGCCGCTTGCGAGGCTGCCGTCGCGGCCGGCTGGATGTGCAACCGGGAAGCCGGTGGCATCAAGTACGGCCGTGTCGTCAAGCCGACGCCGGCGATTCATGGCTTTTCCGTGGATGTGGTGGAAATGGCCGACCGCGATGGGCCACATCAGGGTCCGCATCACCGCCACCCACAGGGCGAGATCGACATGATCATGCCTCTGGAGGGGGATGCCCGTTTCGACGGCACGCCGCGCGGCTGGCTGGTTTATGGCCCGGACAGTGCCCACCATCCCACGGTCAGCGGCGGTCGCGCCCTGATCCTCTACCTGCTGCCGCAGGGCGCCATAGAATTCACAAAATAAACGCGAAGCACGCTGGGGATACGGCAGTCGCCGTGTCGCCAGCGCCGACTTTTGCATCATCGGAGGAGACCCGTCATGCCCCAGCTCAGCTCGGCCGACCACGGCCACGTACCGCCCATCGTCAACATTCCCCGCGACTACAACGCCGCCCATGACCTGATCGAACGCAATATCGGCGCCGGTCGTGGCGGCAAGCTTGCCTATATCGATGATCGCGGGCAATGCACCTACGCCCAACTCGCCGAACGGGTGAACAAGGCCGCCAACATGCTAACCGGCATGGGTCTGAAGCAGGAGGATCGGATTCTGGTCTGCCTGCTCGACAGCATCGATTTTCCGACAGTATTCCTTGGCGCCATCAAGGCCGGCATCGTTCCGGTGGCGGTGAATACGCTACTGACCAGCAATGATTACGACTACATGCTCGGTGATTCGCGGGCTCAGGTGCTGGTCGTATCCGAGGCCTTGTGGCCGTCCTTCGCTCCGGTGGTGAGCAAGCATCCGCGCCTAAAGCACATCGTCGTTTCCGGCGAGAGCGACTGCGGCCATCAGCGTTTGGTCAATCTGCTGGGCAAGGTTGGTGGCGAGTTCGAGACGGCGCCGACGACGGCGGACGATCCCTGTTTCTGGTTGTACTCATCCGGTTCCACTGGCGCTCCGAAGGGCACGGTGCATCTGCATTCGCACCTGATCCAGACCGCTGAACTGTATGGCAAAGGGGTACTTGGCATCAGCGAATCCGACGTGGTTTTTTCGGCGGCCAAGCTGTTCTTTGCCTATGGTCTTGGCAATGGCCTGACCTTCCCATTATCGGTTGGTGCGACCACCGTCCTGATGGCTGAGCGGCCGACGCCGGGTGCTGCCTTTGCACGTCTGAAGCAGCACAAGCCGACGATTTTCTACGGTGTGCCGACGCTCTACGCCGCCATGCTGGCCAGCCCGGAACTACCGCAGCGTGGCGACTTCAAACTGCGCGTCTGCACCTCTGCTGGCGAGGCGCTGCCCGCGGATATCGGCAAGCGCTGGACCGAGCGTTTTGGCATCGAGATTCTCGACGGCATCGGCTCTACCGAGATGCTGCACATCTTCCTGTCCAACCGTGCTGGCGAAGTGCGCTATGGGACCACCGGCAAGGCAGTCCCCGGTTATCACCTGCGACTGGTGAATGAGGCCGGTAACGAGGTGGCTGCGGGTGAACTCGGTGAACTCCAGATCAGCGGCCCTACCTCGGCCCTGATGTACTGGAACAACCGGGCCAAGACCAAGGACACCTTCCAGGGCCCCTGGACGCGCAGCGGCGACAAGTACGTGGTGGACTCCGATGGCTATTACACCTATTCGGGTCGCTCCGACGACATGCTCAAGGTTTCCGGCATCTACGTTTCGCCCTTCGAGGTCGAGGCAGCGCTGATGACCCACGAGGCTGTCCTAGAGGCGGCCGTGGTGGCCAATACCGACGATGATGGTCTGATCAAGCCCAAGGCCTACGTGGTCCTCAAGCCGGGCATCAAGCCCCATGACGGCATGTACGAGGAGCTCAAGCAGCATGTCAAGAACAAGCTGGCGCCCTACAAGTACCCGCGCTGGATCGAGTTCGTACAGGAATTGCCGAAGACCGCCACCGGCAAGATCCAGCGCTTCAAGTTGCGCAAGGCTGGCTGAGTCTGCCTAGCGTGTGACGAAGGTCTCCGCCATCAATTGGCGGAGCCAGCGATTCCCGGCATCATCGTGATAGCGCTCGTGCCAGCACTGGCGGATGTCGAAGGGCGGGATTGCCAGGGGCGGCTTGAATAGTCGCAGATCGGTGCCGTGGGACATCTGGTCGGCTACCGGGTGCGGCACCAGGGCGATGTAATCAGTGCTGGCGACGATCTGCGGCAGCACCAGAAAATTTTGCACCCGCAGGGCGATGCGTTCTTGCAGGCCCTCCTTGACCAACATCTCCTCGATGGCGTCGTGGCCGGTGCCCGCGGGTGCCACCACGGCGTGGGCTGCCGCACCAAAGGCTTTCGCCGTCAGCCGTTCGCCGATCAGGGGATGGCCGCGACGTACCATGCACAGGTAATTCACGCGGAAAAGCCGCTGCTGGTAGAACCCGGCCTTGAGGTCGGGCAGGTTGCCGACGGCAAGATCCACTTCGCCGCTTTCGAGTCCTTCCTGCGGGTTTCGCGCCGGCATCGGCAGGGTGCAGATGCGGACATGGGGTGCTTGCGCGGCGATGCGCGGAAGCAGGCGGGGCAGGAAATAGGCCTCGCCGAGATCGGTGAGGTACAGCGTGAAGCGACGATCCGATGTGGCGGGAGTGAAGCCGCCGCTATCGTCGAGGGCCTGTCTGATTTCACCCAGGGCCTGACGCACGCTGCGCCCAAGTTTTTCCGCATACGGTGTCGGCGCCATGCCTCTCGGTGTACGCACGAACAGGCGGTCACCAGTGGCCTTGCGCAAACGGGCGAGCGCATTGCTGATGGCGGGCTGGGAAAGCTCCAGCCGTTCCGCTGCGCGCGTGATGCTGCTTTCCTCCAGTACGGTTTCGAAGACGGTCAGCAGATTCAGATCGAGATTCTTCATCATTCATATCCTGAATGTTGTGTATTCACGCCATATTCTATGAAAATCATGCGTCCTCCGTTATCTTGCAAAAAAATATAGGAGGAGATAGACATGCTCGAAGGCTGCATCGATTGGCCGCAAGACCGCGCGGAGCGTTATCGCGAAGCGGGTTATCGCGAAGGACTGACCATCGCCGAGATGGTCGAGCGGACCATCGGCCGGGTGCCGGACAAGATCGCCCTGGTAGCGAAGGATGCGCGCTACAGCTACGCCGAGCTGGGCCAGGAAGTGGATCGTCGCGCCCATGCTTTTGCCGCCGCCGGCATTTGCCCGTGCGACCGGGTAGTGGTGCAGCTACCGAATATTCCCGAGTTCGTTTTCATCTATCTGGCACTGGTGAAAATCGGTGCCGTGCCGGTCATGGCATTGCGCGCCCATCGCCATGCCGAAGTCAGGCATTTCATTGCCGCCTCAGGGGCCGTGGCCTACGTGGTGGCTGACGTGGTCGGCAATTTCGATTACCGGCCCATGGCGGCGGAAATGCAGCGCGACTTTCCTTCGCTGCGACATGTGTTTGTTGTGGGTTCACCGGCAACTGGCCAAGTGGGTGTCGCCGACCTGCTGGCGCCGGATTGCGCAAGCACATTGACGCGCCCCGACCCCTCCGAGGTAGCAACCATGCTGCTCTCCGGCGGCACCACCTCCTTGTCCAAGCTGATTCCGCGTACCCACGAAGACTACGTGCTGAACGCCCGCCTTTGCGGGCGAGTGGCTGGCTTCAACGGCGATACCGTGTTCATGGCCATCCTGCCGTTGGGGCACAACTACAACCTGGCGTCGCCGGGGCTGCTCGGCGCCTTCTATTACGGCGGTACGGTGGTGATTGCACCGAGCACCGACAGCGATGAAATCTTTGCCATGGTCGAACGTGAGCGCGTCAGCGTGATCGCCGCCGTGGTGCCGCTGATCGCCAACTGGCTGAATTCGGATGTCGCGGATCGCTACGATCTGTCGTCGCTGAAAGTGGTGCAGAACGGTGGGGCTCGCCTGGCACCGGAACTGCGTTCGCGCCTGCGCAGCCGTTTCGGCGGCGTTCCGCAGGAAATCTACGGCACGGCAGAAGGCTTGATCAACATGACCCGTCTCGATGATTCGGACGAACTGTTGCTCAACAGTTCCGGGGCGCCAGTCTGCGACGACGACGAAATTCGCGTGGTGGACGATGACGGCAACGAGGTCGCCGATGGCATGACCGGCGAGTTGCTGACACGAGGGCCCTATACGATCAACGGCTACTACAACGCGGCGGAAAAGAACCGCGAGGCCTTCACTGAAGACGGCTTCTATCGCATGGGCGACATCGTGCGCAAGGAAGGACGTTACGTCTTCACCGAGGGCCGCAAGAAGGACTTGATAAACCGTGGCGGAGAAAAGATCAGCTGTGAGGAAGTGGAAAACCTGATCCTGCGCCATCCCGCCGTCAAGGCGGTGACGCTGGTAGCCATGCCCGATCCGGTCTTTGGCGAGAAAGCCTGCGCGTTCGTGATGACGCGGGAAGGGCAGGCGCTGGAATTCGCCGAGTTGATCGCCTTTCTGCGGACTCAAGGCATCGCCAGCTTCAAGCTCCCGGAAAGGCTGGAGGTCGTTACCGAATTCCCCACCAGTCCGGTGGGGAAGATTCTGAAGAAGGAACTGCGCGAGCAGATTTCCGCGCGCCTGGCGGAAGAAACCACCAATAAATAATTCGAGGAGACAACATGAAAATCGACATTCTCGGTGCCGGCCCCGCCGGACTCTATTTCGCCGCCCTGATGAAGCGTGACGATCCGACCCGTGAGATCACTCTCTACGAGCGCGGCCCGCGCAACGCCACCTGGGGTTTCGGTGTGGTGTTCTCGGATCGGGCGCTGGAATTTCTTCGCGCCGATGACGAAGACATCTATCAGTACCTCACGCCGCACATGGAGACCTGGAACAACCTGACCATCGTGCATGGCAGCGAGAACAGCGAAACCCGCATTCCGATCACCGGCAACGGCTTCGCCGCCATCGGTCGCCTGGAGTTGCTGACGCTGCTCTACGCCTGGGTCGAAAAACTCGGCGTGCGCATCGAGTTCGATACCGAGATCACTGCGCTCGATCAGCTGAAGGGCAGCGATCTGATCGTCGCCGCGAATGGCGCCTTCTCCTGGGTGCGACAGGAAAATGAGGACAAGTTCGGCAGCACTTACGACTGGCGGCCCAACAAGTTCATCTGGTACGGCACCTCCAAGCCCTTCGACAGTTTGTCGCTGACTTTCCGCGATACCGCCCATGGTGTCTTCTGTGCCCATCACTATCGCTACAGCCCGGACATGAGCACCTTCCTCGTCGAGGTCGAAGATGAGACCTGGAAACGGGCGGGCTTCGAGACCATGAGTCCCGAGGACACCATCCGTTATTGTGAGAAGGTCTTCGCTCGCGACCTAGACGGCCGTCCGATCATTTCCAATAATTCCTACTGGCGAAATTTCCCGGCCATCTGGAACGAACGTTGGAGCTTCGACAACGTCGTGCTGATGGGTGATGCGCTGCGCACTGCACACTTTTCCATCGGCTCCGGTACGCGTCTGGCCATGGAAGATTCCATCGCGCTGTATAAGGCATTCAAGGAAACCGGAAACGTGGCCGCCGCCTTGGCGCGTTATCAGGAACTGCGTACGCCGCCGATGAAAAAGATTTGGGATGCGGCCAACGTCAGTCTGCGCTGGTACGAGCATATGGGTGAACTGATCAAGCTCGATCCCTACGAGTTTGCCTACAGTTACATGACGCGTACCGGTCGAGTCAGCCATGCCGAGGTGAAGCGACGCGATCCGCTGTTGGCCGCCGAGTACGAGCGACGTCATCCTGAATTGGCGCTCACTGTCTGATATTGCACTATGTTGCATGCTTGTATTTTTGTGTGCATTTTTTTACCATCTGCATTCGAATTTTGCCGACTAGCGAACCTATAATCGCGAGCAGATGTACATCCAACAACAGAGGAGGAGACACCCATGAGCAATTCCATCAATCGCCGTGACTTCATCAAGAGCGGCGCCGCCCTCGGTGGCGCTGCCACCGTCGGTGGCCTGTGGCCCAACATTGCCATCGGCCAGAGTGGCAAGATCAAGGTTGGCCTGATGCTGCCCTACACCGGCACCTTCGCACAGCTCGGTGTCGCCATCGAGAACGGTTTCCGTCTTTACCTTCAGGAGAAGGGCGGCAAGATCGCCGGTCGCGAGATCGAGTTCTTCAAGGTCGATGACGAATCCGATCCGGCCAAGGCTCCGGAGAACACCAACAAGCTGATCCAGCGCGACAAGGTGGACCTGATCGTCGGCACGGTGCACTCCGGTGTTGCCATGGGCATGATCAAGCTGACCCGCGAATCCGGCACGCTGCACATCATCCCCAATGCCGGTGCTGGCGCCGCCACGGGTGCCCTGTGCGCACCCAACGTTTTCCGCAGCTCCTTCTCCAACTGGCAGGCGATCTACCCGCTGGGCAAGCACGTCTATGACAAGGGACAGAAGACCGCCGTCTGGATCACCTGGAAATATGGCGCTGGCGAAGAGGCTGGTCAGGGCTTCAAGGAAGGTTTTGTGAAGGCCGGCGGCAAGATCCTCAAGGAACTCTATCTGCCTTTCCCGAACGTGGAATTCCAGGCACTGCTGACCGAAATCGCTTCGATCAAGCCGGATGCCGTGGCCTGTTTCTTTGCTGGTGGTGGTGGCGCCAAGTTCATCAAGGACTACGCAGCAGCCGGTCTCAAGGGCAAGATTCCGCTCTACAGTTCCTTCCTGACGGACGGTGTGCTCGAAGCCGTGGGCAATGATGCTGAAGGCATCGAGACCACGATGCATTACGGTGATGCGCTGAACACCAAGAAGGACAACGCATTCCGCCTGGGCTATGCCAAGGCGTTCAAGATGCAGCCCGATGTCTATGCGGTACAAGGCTACGACGCCGCTCAACTCTTCGCCATCGGCCTTGAAGCGGTGAAGGGTGACATCAACAACAAGGCCGGCATCATCAAAGCCATGGAAGCCGCCAAGATCGATAGCCCGCGCGGTGCATGGACGATGTCCAAGGCCCACAACCCGATTCAGGACATCTACCTGCGCAAGGTGGTCGGCAAGGAGAACAAGGTCATCGGCGTCGCGCACAAGGCCCTGGCCGATCCGGCCCGTGGCTGCAAGATGGCCTGATTGCTGTTCCCGGATGGACGGCGGTCCGCTGTGCGGGCCGCCGTTTTTTGTGCCTGATTCTGCACCCGGCTCGTGTTCTGGTTCGCACCCCCAATGGACTTCTATTCCTTTCTGATTCAATTGCTCAACGGCCTGCAATACGGCCTGCTGCTGTTCCTCGTCGCCTCCGGGTTGACGCTGGTCTTCGGCATCATGGGCATCATCAACCTGGCCCACGGCAGCTTCTACATGATCGGCGCCTACATGGCCTGGGCCTTGGCGGAGCAGACCGGAAACTTCGGTCTCGCCGTCCTGCTCGGTATCGTGCTGACCGTGATCCTTGGCATCCTGCTGGAGGCGGTGTTTTATCGCCATCTCTACAAACGCGACCATCTCTATCAGGTGTTGATGACGTACGGCCTGATCCTCGTCTTCGAGGAACTGCGCTCCATCATCTGGGGCGACGACGTGCATGGTGTTGCCGTGCCGGCGCTGTTTTCCGCATCGATTCCGCTGACCGACAATCTTTCCTATCCGGTGTACCGGCTGGCGATTTCAGCCGTCTGCGTGCTGCTCGCGCTCGGCATGTATCTGCTGATCCAGCGCACCCGGCTGGGCATGATGATCCGCGCCGGCGCCAGCAACAATGAGATGGTCCAGGCGCTGGGCATCAACATCAAGCTGATCTACACCCTGGTCTTTGCGCTCGGCGTGGCGCTCGCCGCTACCGCTGGCATGATTGCGGCGCCGATCTCCTCGGTCTTCCCCAATATGGGCGGGCAGGTGCTGATCATCTGTTTTGTTGTCGTCGTCATCGGTGGCATTGGCTCGGTCTGGGGCGCGTTGCTGGCGGCCTTGATGATCGGCTTGGTGGATACCTTCGGCAAGGTGCTGGTGCCCGATTACGCAGGCCTGTCGGTATATGTGTTGATGGCGGTGGTGCTGCTGTGGCGGCCCGAAGGCCTGTTCAAGCGAGGCTGAGATGAACAAGACTTCCCCCACTTTATTGGCCGTCATGGTCATCGTCGTTGCCGCCTTGGCGGCTTTCCCCTTCGTCGGCGAGAAGTTCTACGTCCAGCTCGTCTCCAAGGTCATGATCATGGCCATTTTCGCCATGAGCCTGGACTTGCTGGTGGGCTTCGCCGGCCTGGTCAGCCTCGGTCATGCAGCCTTCTTCGGTCTGGCGGGTTACGTCGCCGCGCTGATGAGTCCGCAGTACGAGGCTGGCAATTTCTGGACTACGCTACCGGCGGCGATGGCAGCCTGTGCGGCGTTTGCGCTGATTACCGGTTTCCTCGTCCTGCGCACCAGCGGCATCTACTTCATCATGGTGACGCTGGCTTTTGCCCAGATGCTGTTCTTCATTTTTCACGACACGGCACTGGGCGGCGGTTCCGATGGCATCTACATCTACGTCAAGCCCGAGATGATGCTGGGAGACATCAAGCTGCTCGACCTGGAGAACTTCAATGTCTTCTACTGGCTGGTGCTGGGCTGTCTCGTCGCCGTCTATCTGCTGTTGCGGCAGTTGTTGCGGTCCAACTTCGGCCACGCGCTGATCGGCATCAAGACCAACGACCATCGCATGCGCGCACTGGGTTTTCCGACCTTCCGCTACAAACTCGCTGCCTATGTGATGTCCGGTGCACTGGCGGGGCTGGCGGGTTATCTGGCGGCGCTCCAGTTCGGTTTCGTCAATCCTGAAATCCTCTCCTGGCACACCTCAGGCAATGTGCTGATGATGGTCATTCTCGGCGGCATGGGCACGTTGCATGGCGCCGTGGTCGGTGCCTTCTCCTTCATCCTGTTGCAGGAGGTGCTGTCCAACCAGGCTTTCTTTGGCAGCGTCGCCAAGCACTGGCAGCTGACCATGGGCCTGTTCATCATCGCCGTGGCCCTGTTCCTGCCCAAGGGACTGGCGGGGCTGTTTTCGCGTCGGGGTGAAAAATGAGCGCACCCATTCTCAAGGCGGAAAAGCTCACCAAGCGCTTCGGTGGCCTCGCCGCCGTCACCGATGTCTCCGTGGATCTGTACATCGGCCAGGTGCATGCGGTGATCGGCACCAACGGTGCCGGCAAATCCACGCTGACCAATATGCTCTCCGGCGATCTGCCGCCGACTTCCGGCAGTATCCACTACGACGGTCACGAACTGGCGGGCATGGCCTCGCACAAAATTTCGCGCCTCGGCATTGGCCGCAGCTATCAGAAGACCAACATCTTTCTGCCCTTCACGGTGTTCGAGAACGTGCGCCTGGCAGCCCAGTCGCGGCATCCGCGCTTCTGGCAGGTGTGGCGCAGTGCCACCGCATTTGCCGACATCAATGCCTCGGCGGAGCGGGCGATTGTCGCTGCGGGCCTTGCAGCGAAACGCGATACGGTGGCCGCCAACATGTCCCATGGCGAACAACGCCAGTTGGAGATCGCCATGTGTCTCGCCACCGACCCGAAAGTGCTGCTGCTCGACGAGCCGCTGGCCGGCATGGGCCCGGCGGAGTCCGAGCGCATCGTCGAACTGATCGGGCAATTGAAGGATGGGCACGCCATCATGCTGATCGAACACGATATGGACGCCGTTTTCGCCGTCGCCGACCGGCTGACGGTGATGGTCAACGGTGCCGTGCTGGAAACCGGCACGCCGGAAGAGGTCCGTGCCAGTCCGATGGTGCAACAGGCCTATCTGGGCGACAGCTTCGCGACGGGAGACCTTCATGTCTGATGTGACCAAGACTCCCTTGCTCGAAGCCAAGGGACTCCACACCTACTACGGCGCCAGTCATATCCTGCACGGCGTCGACTTTAAAGTCGGCGCTGGCGAGACGGTGGCATTGATGGGCCGCAACGGCATGGGCAAGAGCACGCTGATCCGCAGCATGCTCGGCCTCGTCCCGCCCCGTGAGGGTAGCGTCTTCGTGCGCGGCCAGAACGTTACGCGGTCACCGACACACAAGATCACGCGCTCTGGCATTGCCTATGTGCCGGAAGGGCGGGGCATTTTCCCCAATCTGTCGGTCAAGGAAAACCTGTTGATGGCGGCTCGCGCCGGCACTGGCGGCAAGCGCGAATGGACGTATGAACGGGTGCTGGAAACCTTCCCGCGCCTGTCCGAGCGGCTGAGCAATGGCGGCGCCCAGCTTTCCGGCGGCGAGCAGCAGATGCTGACCATCGGTCGCGCCCTGATGACCAACCCGGACCTGCTGATTCTCGACGAGGCCACCGAAGGCCTGGCACCGCTGATCGCCCGCGAGATATGGAACATCATCCGCACCATCCGCGCCTCGGGCATCGCCACGGTGATCGTGGACAAGAACTACGGTGCCTTGCTGACGCTGGTGAATCGCTGCGCCGTGATGGTCAAGGGGCAACTGGTGTTCGACGATCTGGCGGAAAAGATGAACGACGAGATCGTGCAGAAGTATCTGGGCGTCTGATTTGCAACCGGAAACCCGTTTCATCCGTGCCGGCGGGCACGAACTGGAGTGCGTCTTCTACCCCGGTCACCAGACCGGGCGCCCGCCGCTGGTCTTTCTGCATGAAGGCCTGGGTTCCGTCGCCATGTGGCGCGACTTTCCAGCCCGGGCAGCGCACCTTACGGGCTGTCCGACGCTGGTGTATTCCCGCTACGGCTATGGCCAGTCAGACGTGCTGGCCGAAGCGCGCACCACCGACTACATGCACACCGAAGCAAGCGATGCTTTGCCGCAGGTACTGGCGGCCTTCGGCCTGGAAAAACCGGTCTTGGTCGGGCATTCCGATGGTGGCTCGATCGCGCTGATCCACGCCGGCAGCAGCCTCGAGACGGCAGGACTGGTGGTCATGGCGCCCCATTGCTTCGTCGAAGATGTCTCGATTTCCAGTATTGCCGCTGCCAAGGTGGCGGCCGAAAACACCGACCTATTGGTGAAACTCGGCAAGTACCATCGCGACGGTCGGCAGACCTTCTACGGTTGGAACGACATCTGGCTGCATCCGGATTTCCGTGCCTGGAACATCGAGGATGTGCTGCCACATATCGGCTGTCCCATCCTGGCGATTCAGGGTGTTGACGACGAATACGGCACCATGGCCCAGATCGATGCGATTGCGTGCGGTGCGGTCAACGCGAAAGAAGTCGAACTGCTCAAGCTTGCCGACTGTCGCCATTCGCCGCACAAGGATCAGCCGGATGCCGTGCTCGCCGCGCTGCTGAACTTCATCGACGCCCTCGTCTGACTATACTGGCGGCATGGTCCGCTACGTTGTTCCCATTCTGCTGTCCCTGCTTCTCGCTGCCTGCGCTGCGCCGCCGACGCGGGAAGAGACGGCTTGCATGGCGCGCATGCAGGCCCACGTGAGCAGCCTGATGCCGGCCTTTCAGGCGCTCGACTACCGTTTCGACGTGAATCTTTCCCTCGACGAGAATATGTACGATCCCAGGGGCTTCCGCAGCAGCGGCAATGTGCTGGGCGACGCCACCGCCGGCGGGCGCATACGCCTGCGACCCTCGGCCCTGTGTCGCAACGATGCACTGGCCCGCGCGGTGGTGGCCCACGAGATGTCACACGTGGCCCTGCGCCATGTCGGTATGCAGGGTTCGGGAGTGGTCTTGAGCTGGGAAGGGCCGCCGCCCGTGGAGATGGAGGCCGACCGGCTGGCCTATAAGGTGTTGCAAAAGGCGGGCGGTGATCGGCGAGCGATCATCTATGTCCGTTGCTGGCTCGATGGCTGCGGCGAGACGCCACCGCCACGGGGCTTGAGCAAACGCGGGCGACAGCCGTCACCCTCGAATCAATAGTGGCTGTTAGCGGCGGCGGCCGGCTTCGCGGCGGGCCAATCCCAGCTTGTCCGCACGCTCGATTTTTTCCAGGAAGGCCGGATAGTCCAGCCCGTACTTGGAGCGCAAGTCCTTGGCCAGGGCGTGCAGCCGGCGCCAGTCGGGCTCGAACATGGGGTCCCTGAAGGCGAGCAGTACATGGTTGTCGTCTTCCCGCACCGGAAACACAATGACCCGGTCATCGAAAACCTCCATGACCACCCCGATCAGCCCCGCATAGGACTGCTCGTCGTCCGCCAGATTCACCACCAGCATGCCGCTTCCCGTCAGCTTGGCGTAGGCCTGCTCGAAGAATTCGCGCTTGGCGAGGCTGGAGGCGAAACCGGTGCTGTCGAAGGCATCCACCAGCAAGACATCGATTCCCTTCTCCGTCTGCGCCAGATACTCCGCACCGTCGGCTTCCAGCGCCGTGAGCGTGGCGCTGTCCGGCGGCACCAGAAACGCGTCCCGCAATGCGATCACGTCGGGATTGTTTTCCAGCACGGTCATGTGCGTGGCCAGCAGCCGATAGTGGCAGAACTTGACCAGCGAACCGCCCCCGAGACCGATCAGCAAGAGACGCCGTGGCCTGGGGCGGAACAGCAGGAAGGACATCATCTTTTGCGTGTAGCGCAAGTCCAGGTCGTTGGGCGCGGCAAGTCGCATGGCACTTTGGATCAGGCGCCCATTGAAATGCAGAAAGCGCCGCTCGCCATCGTCCATAACATAGGGCCTGGCATAGGTCTCGTCCAGCAACTGCGCACTCAAGGTCTCCGCACAGGCCCAGGGCGGCTCCAACATCAGCACCCGGCCTCCGTGGAAATCAAAGGGGCTGGGCATTTCATACCAGAGGGATGCGGATGACATTCGGTCGGAGGGGGGGGGAGGGCGGCGGAAATTACCTGGCAGCGGATTTTAATGTTCATGCGCCAAAATCGTCTGCTCAGGGAGGAGCGCTAACTTTAGCCTGCGGACTGCTTCCGCGTTTGAGGGCTTCTATCCGTGTTGCTGGATTTGGTGGGTGGCTGCATCGACCGGTTGAAACCAAGGGCCAAAGCGGCCATCTAGTTAAGACCAATCAAGCGGCTGCTCCCGACCCAAAGCGGAAGTAGGCACTGGCGACAGATTGGATGCTGGCTGATCAATGTGCGAGGAGAATGCAATCTGGCGGAGCTATACAAGGGGAGGTCTTCTTCTTCCCTGTGAATACGAAGAGATTCTAGAAGCTTTGAAAACTCGTCGAGATTGACGCGTGTGTTTCCAATCATGGCATGCGAATAAATTCTAGCCAGGCTTTGGCGTAGCATCGCATGCGATTCCTCATGTCGTTCTCGCACTTGCTGCGGCTGAAATAGGTCCAGCAACACTTCCTCGGTTGTAAACAATGTCGATAACTTTGTTTGCAACTCTGAAAGCAAGATGCAGTTGATTGAGCATTCTTCTGCATGCTCCTCGAATTGCCGGCTGAGAATCGAATATTGATGACATATGTCATCGATTTGGCTATCGATGGCGGGAATGCCACAAGGCACTGTTGGATAAATTTCTTCGGATGTTTTCATATCAATGGATACAGATTTTCCGTCAATATGGCCGACCTGCTTATTGTGACCTGTATCGGTTCATCAGGAAGTCGAACCCTAAGTGATACCGATCGTTTTCCCATAATTCGAACTTCAATTTCTCCATCCAGTTTAGTGTCGGAGGTAAGGGTGCTTAGGCTGTCCATTTTTATCTCCTGGTATCGGCTGGAGTTTTAGTCCCAGCTTTTGAGTGCTTGCCCTGTCACGTTTCTATTGTGTTGATGGGCTACAGTACATGCACTCAACTTTTGGATAGGTGATTCAGGAGATGGCTGCTTCGAAGTCCTGGTGCAGTGTTAGCAATCAAAATGCGAACTCAGACTCGCCGGAAACCTTCCCTCCTTATTTGAGTACTGCGCGAACGGAGCAAATTCAGCCACCTTTCTGGCGATGAGTCTTTGGTTGCCAGGACCGCTGTCGGTGTTTAAGCAGACGTCGGTGAATGTTCACTCCGACGTCTGTTTTTGCCGAAGACCTGGCCACAGTTTCATAGTAGTTTGCATCTCGAACTGATCCGCTCCACCACGGATCCTTCGCGCACATTCTTCAGCATCGGGCTTGAGGGGGCGGCTTACGCCGCTGATCTGTGGCTGGCGATGAACTTCTCGATGTTTCCGGCCACGAACACGGGAGCCTCAAGCATCGGGTAGTGTCCGGCCTCTTCGCACACCACGATGGATAAGTTCGGGTAAAGGGGCGCGAAGTTCTTGCGTACCGAATCCTCTTGGTAGAAGGGGATGTCATGTCGGCCGAGGATGGCCAGGACAGGGATCGGGGTACCGCGCACCTGGGTGGCGAAATCGGTGCCGGTAAACATTTTCAGGTAGCCGTACATCGCTTCCTTGCTGGCGGCGCGCCTGGCCAGGCCCAGCTTGAAGTTCAGCCAGGCGTCTCCATAGCGCCCGCCGCCCCGCGCAATCAGGGCTTTTTTCGCCGCTTCGTCGTTCTCGATGACAGACTGCAATGCGCTCATGACCTTGTCGTCGGCCTTGAATCCGGTCGCCGGTACCGGGCAGATCGCCACAACGCTCTTTATCCGCGATGGTGCGGCGGCAATGAACTTCTGCGCGATCATTCCGGACATGGAGTGACCGACCATGTGAAAGCGCGGGTAGCCGTAGTGGTCCATGAGCCGCAATCCGTCGGCAACCGCTTCGTCGGCCGAATAGACGCCACGCTGATTCTTCGACCAGCCGTAGCCGCGCAAGTCGGCAAAAACATATGTGTAGCGCCCGCCATCCAGATAAGGCCACACGGGCTCCCAGTTGGCGTGGTCGCCCAGCCATTCGTGCATTACCAGCACTGGTTCCGGTCCCGTGCCAATCCGGCGGTGGCCCAGCAGCCCCGCGTCGCTCGTCTGCGGATCGTCCTGCGCGGCAGAACCACTTGCAGCATAGCCAAGGAAGGGTAAGGCCGCCATTGATGAAAGCAGTTCCCTGCGGCTGAGGGAGGTCGTTGTGTTCGGGGGGGCAATGTGCGTTTTCATCGTGTCTTCTCCTGTCGGTTTTGGTGGTGCCGACTGTACAAACGCGATATCAATCTGTAAAATAGTTTGTTTAGAACATAAACATCATTTAAACAGATGGCACACGTTGAAATTTCCCATCTGCATACGTTCGTCACCGTGGCGGATTTGGGTTCGATCACACACGCTGCCGGGCGGCTGGCATGTGTGCAGTCCAATATCACCACGCGGGTAAGGCAGCTTGAGGAGCAACTCGGGGAACGTCTGTTCGTGCGCTCGCGCCGTGGCGTGGCATTGACGGAAGCCGGTACCCGCCTGTATCCGAAGGCGCGTGACATCCTCGATCGGGTGGACGCTTTGCACGTAGCGAAGTCGGAGACTGGGGTGTCGGGGACCTTCCGTCTTGGCGTGGTGGAAACCGTTGCCTCCCTTGAACTGCCGGGAATCCTGGCGAGCCTGCGCAGCGGGTATCCCGGGCTGCTGGTCGAAATGGTCACTGGTACGACGCAGGATTTGTTGCGTTCGATCCACGACCTTAAACTCGATGCGGCCATCGTTTCGGGCCCGGTCGGTGATCGCTTGATCACCGGACTTTCGGTCAGGACTGACCGGCTTCTCCTGGTGAGTTCAGCGGCGGATGATATGCCCGCCATCCGTCGCAACCGGCCAGCGCCACCACTCTACGTGTACAAGGCCGGCTGCGCGTTCCGGGCGGCGCTGGAGGGCTGGCTCAGGTTGCAGAACGCCACGCCGGCTGCCGTCAATGAACTGGGGACGCTCGACGGTATTCTGGCGCATGTCGCCGCTGGCAACGGCTGCACGGCCCTTCCGGGCAACATTGTTGCCAGCCACCGGCTACGCAGCGAGCTGCGTACCAGTCCGATACCTGGATCGTTCGGCAAGATACAGACGAGCATCGCCTACCTGAAGGACGGTGCTGCCAGCCCAAGACTGAAGGCTTTCAACGAGGTCGCGATGAAGCATTTGGGGATTGTCTGCGATCCGGCAGATTGTTGACCGTACAGGGCATTCCGGAGTGGCAGCAATGGTCGACTACAAGTCCTTAAAGAAGAACAATCTGAACCCATCGTCGCCGCAAGCCGATCCACCACATAGCCGCTGTCGTCATGCGCCACGGCCCTCGCTCCGCTGAGGCCGTTACTGCTTTTCCGGTACCCGCAGCACCAGTCCGTCCAGTTCTGGTGACAGCATGATCTGGCAGGCGAGGCGGCTGGTTTTCCTGTTCCGTTTCGCTGCTACGCCGTCGAGCATGCCGTCCTCATCCTCGGCCATGGGCGGCGGGGTGTGCTGGCTTTCGACGTAGGTGTGACAGGTCGCGCAGGAGCAGAAGCCGCCACAGGCGCCTTCGATGCCGGGAATGTTGTTGAAGACGGCGACCTGCATGGCATTGACGCCGCTGTCGGCTTCCAGTTCTTTGCGGCTGCCATCCTTGAGGATGAAGGTGATCTTGGGCATGCGTGTTTTCTCGTTCAGAAAATTTCGAAGTACTCGCGGTGTTCCCAGTCGGACACCTCGAGATTGAAGCGGGCGATTTCGGCCTCCTTGAGGCGGCAGAAGTATTCCACGAAACCGGCGCCGAGACCTTCGCTCAGGGCCGTGTCAGCGCGCAGCGCGGCAAGGGCTTCTTCCAGCATATGGGGCAGGGTTTCCGCTGGTGTGTCGTAGGGCATGTCGGCGGACGGCGGTGGCTCCAGTTTGCGGGCCATGCCATCCATGCCGGCGATGATCTGGCTGGCAAAGTAGAGGTAGGGGTTGGCCGCCGGTTCGCCGATGCGGTTTTCCAGGTGCGTCGCCGGGTCGCCGGCACCGCCGATCAGGCGGATCATCGCGCCCCGATTGTCGCGGCCCCAGAGCACGCGGTCCGGCGCTAGGGAGTTGGGCCGGTAGCGCTTGTAGCCATTGATGGTCGGCGTGGATAAGGCCGCCGCGCCACGGCCGTGGGCGAGCAGGCCGGCGAGGTAGTGGCGACCGATCGGTGAGAGATCGGCACCGTCCGTGGCGACGAAGGCGTTGCTGCCGTCCGCTGCGATCAAGGACTGATGCAGGTGCCAGCCGCTGGACATGATATTGGGCAGCTTCGGCCGGCACATGAAGGTGGCGTGATAACCGTGGCGGCGGCAGATCTGCTTGACGGCACTGCGGAACAGCACCATGTCGTCGGCGGGCGAGAGGCCGGTGCTGGCGGCGAAGGTGAACTCCACCTGACTGGGGCCGAACTCGACTTCCAGCGAGCGCAGCGGCAGGCCGAGGGCCATGATGTCGCGGCGGATCAGCTCGCAGACCGGGTCGATCAGGTCGTAGCGCTGTTCGGTCAGATACTGATAACCCTGCGCCAGCAGTTCCACCGCTGGCGGCTCGCCCGGCAGGCCGGGCGCGGCAGCGTGTTCCGGGCGCAGCTTGGGGTCCATGAGCTTGAAGACATGGAATTCCACTTCGAGTCCGGCGAAGAACTGATGGCCGGTCGCCGCCAGTTTTGCCAGCACGTTGCGGTATAGGCGCCGCGTGTCGAAAGGCACCGGACTGCCGTTGTGGAAGTAGGTGTCGCACAACAGCCATGCCGTGTGCGGCGCCCAGGGCAGGCGCTTGGCGGTGCCGGGGTCGGCCACCATGATGGCGTCGGCGGCGCCCTGCATCTCCGGCATGTTGAAGCCGCCGCCGGTGCTGAATACCGGAAAGACGGTGCGGTGCGAGGTGTCCTTGGCGAACAGCGTGGTGGTGATGGCGACGCCGGTCTCCAGGGCCTTCACCGCTTCGGCGACGACCAGGGTTTTGCCGCGCAGGATGCCGTGCTGGTCGGCGAAGGAGAAGCGCACCAGCTCGACGCCTTCCGCTTCCCAGCGCTTGGGCAGTTCGGCGGCGAGGCGGCGCTGTTCGTCGGACCAGAGTCCGTGGCGGGCGACGAAGGAACTCACGACTTTGCCCAGGGCGAGTCGGCGCGGCGTTTCGCATCGCCGTTGCGCCAGTAGCTTTCGTGGTCCTTGCCGGTGTCGACGCCATCGTAGGATGCCGGGCCGACCAGTTGCGCGGCGGTGGCAGCGGTCGGACGCATCGGCGCCGTCTCGCCAGCGCCGACTTTTTCGATGGCCTCGTTCAGCAGGCGACGGTAGGCGATGATGGCCTTGTCGCTGCTGCCCAAATGCTCGCGGGTGCGGTTCTGGATCGGTCCCTGGGACTCGCAGGCCCACTGGTCATGGACGTTGATGTCGAGGCCCATGCCGGTATAGGTCTGCGTTGCTTGTTCCTCGACGCTGTAGCCCCAGTCGTTGGCGCGGTTGCGGTTGGGGCGGAAGTCCGGCGGGGCGTAGGTCTTGATGCGCTGCTCCCACATGGCCGGCTTGTCCACGGGTTTGCCGAAGCTGGTGAAGATAGAGAACCAGTAGTTGTTGTTGTCGTCCACCGGCACGTGGAACTGGGTGATGGTCATTTCCGAACTCATGGGAATGACGAAGGCCTGGGGGAAGGCGATGTTGGTGACGCGCACGTGGGTTTGCGTTTCGTCCAGCACCCGCAGGGTGGTGATGCGCAGGCCGTAATCGGTGCTGGCGACTGAAATATCGGGACGGTCGTACTCGCGCAACACCTTGGTGATCGGCACGTCCGAATCCGCCGAGGTGCCGCGAAACTGCTTGCCGTAGCTTTCCGCCGTGTCCTCGTCCTCGAAGAAACGATGCAGATAGGAGGCGTGGGCCGGGTCCATGCCGACTTCCAGCGCCTGGAGCCAGTTGCATTCCCAGAGGCCCTTGAAGGCGAAGGTGTAGGCGTCGGGGGCGGTGAAGCAGTCGAAGGCGGGGAAGGCCGGCGGCTCGCCGCTGCCTATGTATGCAAAGAGTACACCGGACTTTTCGGTGACCGGATAGGCGCGTTGTTTGACGTGCTTGCACAACTGGCTGGTGATGGGCTCCGCCGGCGTGTCCAGGCAGTTGCCATTCACGTCGAACAGCCAGCCGTGGAAGGGGCAGCGCAGGCCGTCATGTTCCAGTCGGCCGTAGGCGAGGTCGGCGTTGCGATGCGGACAATCCCTGTCCAGCAGGCCGTAACGGCCTTCTTCATCACGGAAGAGAACGAAGTCCTCGCCCAGTAGACGGACGGCGCGAATTGGCTTTTTTGGATCGAATTCGGCCACCAATGCGATGGGCTGCCAATACTGGCGCAGCAGTTTGCCAGTCGGTGCGCCGGGACCGACGCGGGTGAGTTTGTCGTTTTGTTCTGCGCTGATCATGCCGTTTGTCTCCTTTATGTATTCATTGGTCGCGTGATTGCATACAATATAGCAAAAGGAGGCCGTCCATGGAAACCCAGCAGACCAGAGTTCTCGTTCAACTACGCGATTTGATTCTCAAAGGCCACTTCGCGCCCGGCGAGCGACTGGCGGAAATCCCCATTGCCGAGCAGCTCGATGCCTCGCGCACGCCGGTGCGGCTGGCCCTGACCACGCTGGAGCAAGAGGGACTGGTGGAGGCGTCGTCTTCCGGTGGTTACGTGATGCGGCGGTTCACGGCGCAGGAGATCGACGACGCCATTGCGGTGCGCGGCCATCTCGAAGGCATGGCGGCGCGCTTGGTGGCGGAGCACGGCGTGACGCGCCAGCTCGGCAATGATCTCGACGACTGCCTGAAACAGGGAGACCGCATTTTTGCCGGGCCGAGCATGAGCCTCGACGACTATGCGGCCTACATCGAGATGAACAACCGCTTCCACGAACTGATCGTCGGCGCTGCGGGAAATGCGGCCTTGACGCGCGCCATCGAACTCAACAACCGCCTGCCCTTCGCGGCGGCCAGCGCCATGCTGCCGATGCAGCCCTCCCACGACGAAGGTCGCAACTGGATGTGGATGGCGCACCAGCAGCATCATGCGCTGGCCGATGCCTTGCGGCGGGGTGAAGGCGCGCGGGCGCAGGCACTGGCGGAAGAACACACACAGATCGCGCGCAGCAATGTGCGTTATGCGCTGGAGAATCCGGAACTGGCGATGAAGCTGCTGCCGGGGATGCGGCTGGTGGCGGGGGCTTAGAAACCCCAGGCCGGCTCAGGCGCTGGGAGTTTCGTTGAGCGTCAGCCAATAGCGGCTGATCAGTCCCAGGGACTCGGTGAATTTGTCGAAATCCACCGGCTTGCGTACATAGCTGTTTGCACCGCTGGCGCAGGCCTCGCGGATGTCCTTGTCTTCGCGCGAGGTGGTCAGCACGACCACCGGCAGGCAGCGGGTGCGGTCGTCGGCACGCATGCGGCGCAGCACTTCGTGGCCGTCGATGCGCGGCAGCTTGAGATCAAGGAGCACCAGTACGGGCAGGGGATTGGTGCGGGCCAGCAGGTCCAGCGCCTCGACCCCATCGCGGGCGACCAGGACCGGCCGCGTCATGCCGTTCTTCTTCAGCGCCAGCAGCGTCAGCGCTTCGTCGTCCGCGTTGTCTTCGACCAGTAGCAGCGGACGGTCCATGACGTTGGCTCAGGGCAGGTCGTCGCCGGCGACGAGGAAGACTTTTCCCTCGGCGGTTTCCGTATCGAGCCACATCATGGGCAGTTCGGGGAATGCCGCGTCCACGAGATCGCGGTTGTGGCCGACCTCGATGGCGATGACACCGCCCGGATTGAGGTGCTGTTTCGCCTCGGCAAGGATGCGGCGCACGACATCGAGGCCATCTTCGCCGGCCGCCAGCGCCAGCGAGGGCTCATGGCGATATTCCGGGGGCAGGGCGGCCATCGCTTCTGCCGTGACGTAGGGCGGATTGCTGATGATGAGGTCGTAGCGCTTGCCGGGTACGGCGGCAAAGAGGTCGGACTCGATGGCGTGGACGCTGTCTTCCAGGCCGTAGTCGGCGATGTTGCGGCGGGCGACGGCCAGCGCCGAGGGCGAGATGTCGATGGCGTCTACTTCGGCATTGGGGAATGCATGGGCCATGACGATGGCGAGGCAGCCGGAGCCGGTGCATAAGTCGAGGGCGCTGCCGACGTGGCTGGGATCTTCGATCCAGGGCGCGAAGCCGTCTTCGAGCAGTTCGGCGAAATAGGAACGCGGCACGATGACGCGCTCATCAACGTGGAAGCGGAAGGGGCCAAGCCAGGCTTCCTGCACCAGATAGGCCGTCGGCAGGCGGCGGGCAATGCGTTGTTGCAGGAGATTGAGCACGGCCAGGCGCTCGTTGCGGGCGAGCTTGGCATCCAGCCAGGGATCGAGCTGATTGCGGGGCAGGTGCAGGGTGGCGAGGATCAGCCAGGCGGCTTCATCGTAGGCATTGTCGGTGCCGTGTCCATAGAACAGGTCGGCTTCGTTGAAGCGGCTGACGGCCCAGCGCAGCCAGTCGCGGACGGTAATGAGTTCGTCGACCATCAGCGCATCAACCTTTCGATAGTGCCTTCGTAAATTTTCGCCAGCGGCTCCAGATCGGCGACGGCGATATGCTCGTCGATCTTGTGGATGCTGGCGTTCAGCGGGCCGAACTCGGCGACCTGATGGCAGATGTCGGCGATGAAGCGTCCGTCCGAGGTACCGCCGGTGGTGGAGAGTTCCGTGCTGATGCCAGTGGTTTCGAAAATGGCGTCGGTGAGCGCGGCGCACAGGTCGCCATTGGCGGTCAGGAAGGGCTTGGCGCCCAGGGTCCAGCGGATGTCGTAGTCGAGGCCGTGACGAGCGAGCAGGGCCTGTACCTGCGCTTGCAGCCCCTCGACAGTGCTGGCCGTGGAGAAGCGGAAATTGAACATGATCTCGAAGCTGCCTGGCACAACGTTGCCGGCGCCAGTGCCGGCGTGGGCATTGGATATCTGGAAGCTGGTGGGCGGGAAGTGTTCGTTGCCCGAATCCCAGACCGTGGCGGCGAGTTCGGCCAGCGCGGGTGCTGCCAGATGCACGGGGTTCTTCACCAGATGAGGATAGGCGACGTGGCCCTGCACGCCCTTGATCGTCAGGTTTGCGGAGAGGGAACCACGGCGGCCGTTCTTCACCGTGTCGCCGAGTTGGTCCACGCAGGTCGGTTCGCCGACGATGCAGAAGTCGATGGCTTCCTTGCGCGCCTTGAGGGCCTCAACGACGCGCACGGTGCCATTCACGGCGTCGCCTTCTTCGTCGGAGGTCAGCAGCAGGGCGATGGAGTAATCGGAAAAGTCGGCTTCGGCGGTACGGCGATTTACCAGTCGTTCAATGGCGACGATGCAGGCGGCGATGGAACTCTTCATGTCCGCCGCGCCACGGCCGTAGAGCTTGCCGTCGCGGATCGTCGGCTCGAAGGGCGGCGAGGTCCAGCGTTCCAGCGGGCCGGGCGGCACTACGTCGGTGTGGCCGGCGAAGCAGATCAGTTTGCCCATGGTGCCGCGTCGCGCCCACAGGTTCGAGACGCCGCCCATGTCGATGCGCTCGATGGCAAAGCCCAGCGGCGTCAGCCAGGAGGCGATCAGGTCGAGGCAGCCGGCGTCTTCCGGCGTTACCGACGGGCAGGCAATCAGCGCCCGTGTTTTTGCGAGGACCGGCATCAGTGGTCCATCTTGAGGGTGAATTCGGAGAAAGAACTGCCGGGAGCGACCGACTTGGTCGGATCGAGCGGCGCCTCGGACTCGGCGGCGGCGTTGTTGATCGCCTGTTGGAGGTTGTTGGCCGAGTCGGCGTTGGCCAAGGCTTCGTCGAGGGTGATGATGCCGTCCTTGTACATCTTGTGCAGGGCCTGCTCGAAGGTCTGGCTGCCGGGCACCATGGATTGTTCCATGGCGTCCTTGATTTCGTTGAGTTCGCCCTTCTCGATCAGTTCGCCAATATGGCGCGAGTTGATCAGCACTTCCACACAGGCGGCACGGCCACCACTGGGGGTCTTGATCAGGCGCTGGGAGATCACGCACTTCAGCGTCACGGCCAGGTCGGCGAGCAGTGACGGCCGGTTTTCCAGCGGATAGAAGCTGATGATGCGGCTCATCGCGTGGTAGCTGTTGTTGGCGTGCAGCGTAGCGATACACAGGTGGCCGGACTGGGCGTAGGCGATGGCCATGCCCATGGTGTCCTTGTCGCGCACCTCGCCGATGAAGATCACGTCCGGCGCCTGGCGCAGGGCGTTTTTCAGCGCGACCTGGAAGGCCTTGGTGTCGTTGCCGACTTCGCGCTGGTTGACGATGGATTTCTTGTTCTTGAAGAGGAATTCGAGCGGGTCTTCCAGCGTCAGGATGTGGCCGGTGGCGTTCTCGTTGCGATAGTCCAGCATCGAGGTCAGCGTGGTGGACTTGCCCGAGCCGGTGGCGCCGACCATCAGGATCAGGCCGCGCTTTTCCATGATCACGTCCTTGAGGACGGGCGGCAGGTTGAGCGAGTCGAAGTTCGGGATATCCACCGGGATGTAGCGCGCTACCATGGCCGGCGTGCCGCGCTGGAATAGGCAGGAGAGACGATAGACGCCAACCTCGGGAACGACGACGCGGGTCTGCAATTCCTTTTCCTCTTCGAACTCTGCCATCTGCTCGGGCTTGAGAATTTCATTCAGCAGACTGCGGATAGTGGCTTCGTCGAGGAGGGTCGGGTTGACCGGCACGGAGTTGCCCTGCATCTTGATCGTGATGGGCGCGCCGACCGAAAGAAACAGGTCGGTTGCCTTCTTTTCGGACATCAGCCGAAACAGTTTTTCCATCGTTCCCATGGTCGATCTCCTGTGGATGCGTGCTGGCGATCAGTCGCGCAGCAGTTCGTTGATGCTGGTCTTGGAACGGGTCTGCGCATCCACCCGCTTGACGATCACCGCACAGGCGAGGCTGTACTTGCCGTCAGCGGAGGGCAGGTTGCCAGCGACGACTACCGAGCCTTCGGGGACGCGGCCGTAGGTGATCTCGCCGGTGGCGCGGTCGTAGATCTTGGTGCTCTGGCTGATGAAGACGCCCATGGAAATCACGCAATTGTCTTCGACGATAACGCCTTCCACGACCTCAGAGCGGGCGCCGACGAAGCAGTTGTCGCCGATGATGGTGGGATTGGCCTGGAGCGGCTCCAGCACGCCGCCGATGCCGACGCCGCCGGACAGGTGCACGTTCTTGCCGATCTGGGCGCAGGAGCCGACGGTGGCCCAGGTATCCACCATGGTGTTTTCACCGACGTAGGCGCCGATATTGACGAAGCTGGGCATCAGCACGACGTTCGGTGCAATGAAGGAACCACGACGGACCACGGCACCCGGTACGACGCGGAAGCCGCCGGTCTCGAACTTGTAGGCATCGTAATGGGCGAACTTGGTCGGCACCTTGTCGTAGTAGCGCAGGGCGCCACCGTCCATCACGGCATTGTCTTCGAGGCGGAAGGAGAGCAGCACGGCTTTCTTGAGCCACTGATGAGTGACCCACTGACCGTCGATCTTTTCAGCCACGCGCAGCTTGCCGGCGTCGAGCTCGGCTAGGATGTGGTTCACGGCATCGCCGATCTTGGCAGGCGCGGTGCTCGGCTTCAGGTTGGCGCGGTCTTCCCAGGCCTGTTCGATGATCTGTTGGAGTTCATGCATGATTTTTTCTCTCAAAGGGATAGGCAGAAATCGTTGATGCGCTGGGCGGCCTCGCGACAGTCGTCGAGGTTGGCCACCAGGGCAATGCGGACAAAGTTGGCGCCGGGATTGATGCCACCAGCCTCGCGGGCGAGGTAGCTGCCGGGCAGGACAACGACATTCTGCCTTGCCAGCAGCTCGCGAGCAAACTCGGTGTCCGCGATAGGGGTCTTTGCCCACAGGTAGAAGCCGGCGTCCGGTAGTTTGCAATCAAGATGGCGGGCGATCAGCGGCGTTACTGCGTGGAACTTTTCCGCATACAGGCGACGGTTGTCGCGGACATGGGCCTCGTCGCCCCAGGCGGCAATGCTGGCGGCCTGTACCGAGGGGCTCATGGCGCTGCCGTGATAGGTACGGTAGAGCAGGAATTTCTTCAGGATCGCGGCGTCGCCGGCAACGAAGCCGGAACGCATGCCCGGCACGTTGGAACGCTTTGACAGGCTGGAGAACATCACCAGATTGCGGTAGTCGCTGCGACCGAGTCTGGCGGCGGCGGTGAGGCCACCCAGCGGAGGGTGCGCTTCGTCGAAGTAGATTTCCGAGTAGCACTCGTCGGAGGCGATGACGAAGCCGTAACGGTCGGACAGTTCGAACAGCGTCTTCCAGGAGTCGAGGCTCATCACCTTGCCGGTCGGGTTGGCCGGCGAGCAGACGAAGACCAGTTGCACCTCGCGCCAGGTGGCTTCCGGCAGCGAGCCCCAGTCCATCTCGAAATCGTGGCCGGGCAGGGTGTTCAGGTAGACCGGTTCTGCACCGCCGAGCAGGGCCGCGCCTTCGTAGATCTGATAGAAGGGATTCGGGCAGACCACCTTGGCGCCACTCTTGCTGCGGTCGAGCACGGTCTGGGCAAACGCGAACAGGGCCTCGCGGGAGCCATTGACCGGCAGCACTTCGGTGGCGGCATTGGGCAACGGCACGCCGTAGCGGCGGCCGATCCATTCGGCGATGGCCTGGCGCAGGGCATCCGAACCCTGGGTGGTCGGATAGTTGGCGAGCCCCTTGAGGTTGTCGGCCAGGGTTTTCTGGATGAAGGGCGGGGTGTCGTGCTGGGGTTCGCCGATGGACAGCTTGATTTCGCGAAAAGTCGGCGCTGGTGACACGGCAGCGAACAACTGCCGCAGCTTTTCAAAGGGATAGGGTTGCAGCCGGGCGAGGTCTGGGTTCACGGGAAGCCGGGGAAGGGAACAAAGCAGAGAGGGCGCATTATACGGCCAGCAAATTCCGGTAAATTCACGCCTCTCGCATCGAGGAGGAGAAAACCATGGGAAAAATGATCGACTTCCAGCGCCCCGACGGCAGCAGCTGTCGCGGTTGGCTGGCCGAGGCTGGAGCCGGTAAGGCGGGCGTGGTGGTGATCCAGGAGTGGTGGGGCCTCAACGACCAGATCTGCGGCATCGCCGACCGCTTTGCCCGTGCCGGTTACAACGCGCTGGCGCCGGATCTTTTCAAGGGCCGTGTGACCCAGAAGCCGGACGAAGCCAGTCATTTGATGAACGGCCTCGATTTTCCCGGTGCGACCCATCAGGACATTCGGGGCGCCGTGGATCACTTGCGCGGTATGTCGGGCAAGGTGGCCTCCATGGGCTTCTGCATGGGCGGTGCGCTGACCATTGCTGCCGCCGTGCATGTGCCGAATCTGGCTGCCGGTGTCTGTTTCTATGGCATTCCGCCCAAGGAATTCGCCGACCCGGCAGATATCCGCATTCCCTTTCAGGCCCATTTCGCCAGCCAGGACGACTGGTGCACGCCGGCGGCCGCCGATGCGCTGGAAGCGGCCATGAAGGCGCGCGGCAATGCGCCGGAGATGTACCGCTATGAGGCGGCCCATGCCTTCTTCAACGAACGGCGGCCGGAAGTCTATGACGCGGCCTGTGCCAACCTGGCCTGGGAGCGCATGATCGCCTTCCTCGGCAAGCATCTGGGCTGAGCGGTCGATGGAGTTCACACCCACCGACTGGGTTAACGTCAGTCTGACCGAATCGCTGCTGGCCCGCGAAGGCCCGCCGCTCTACGTCGCCGCCAAACTGGGCTGCGTCGCGGCGGCCAAGGTGATGACCGAGGCCGGCACCAATCTCGAAGTGCGCGGCCCGCGCGGTGAGCGGCCGCTGCATGCGGCGGCCGCCGGTGGTCATGCGGGTATCGCCGCCAGCCTGGTCAGTGCCGGCTGCGAGATCGACCCGCAGGACGAGGACGGCAACACGCCGCTGATTACCGCCATATTGCACGGCCAGGCCGCCACGGTCGAACTGCTTCTGGCGGTGGGGGCCGACGTGGAGATCGCCCGCCTGGATGGCCTCACCGCCGTGCACGTGGCCAATCTGCCGGGAACGCCGAAGAACATCGTCGAGCTGATGTTGCTGGGGCAGGATGCCCTCGATTACTGAATGAAAAGTCGGCGCTGGCGACACGCCGAAGCAAGGAAACCATGAAGCTGTACATCGCCGGTCCGGACGTTTTTCGCCCCGACGTCGCCCAGTGGGCCGAACAGGTGCACGCCGTGTGCCGGGCACGGGCACATGAAGCGCTGATTCCCCTTGACGGAGAAAAGACGACGCCCGCCGGCATCTTCAGCAACAACCTGCGTCTGATCGCCGAGGCCGATGCGGTACTGGCCAACCTCAATCCCTTTCGTGGGCAGGAGCCGGATTCCGGGACCTGTGTCGAAGTCGGCTATGCACTGGCCCTGGGCAAGCGCGTGATCGGCTACGCGGCGGCGTTGCCGAGCCTGCGTGAGCGGGTGGGGGTAAGGGACGGGGAGGGTTGGGCGGTGGAGAACTTCGGCCTGCCCTTCAATCTGATGCTGGCGGTGCCCTTGCAACTGGTGGCCGGCGATATCGAAGAATGTCTCGCCGTGCTGGACGCCTAGGTCGACGCCTGACGTATCTCCGGCAGCACGCGCAGGCTCTCGCCGTCGATCACCAGCCATAGCTCGCCTTCCTGCAAGGTGCATTGAATCTGCATATTGCGGGTGACGCGGGCGGCCAGGGCCTGGGTTTCGGCGGGGGCCAGGTTGAGCACGGTGAGCTTGTCCTGCTTCTTCAGCAGGGCCTGGTTCTGTTCCCACCAGATGTCGGCGACGCGGCCGCCGTAGGTGAGGACGAGAACCTTCCCGGAGCGGCCACAGGCACGGCGGACACGCTTTTCGTCGGGCAGGCCGACGTCGATCCACTGTTCGATGGAGCCAGTGAGATCGCGCCGCCACAGGTCTGGCTCGTCTTCCGCCGACAGGCCCTTGCCGAATTCCAGCGCCTCATGGGCGTTCAGGGCGAAGGCGACCACGCGGACCATCATCCGCTCATCGGTTTCCGACGGATGCCGGGCGATGGTCAGCGCGTGGGTGTCGAAGTAGTTGCGGTCCAGGTCGGCCAGTTGTAGTTCGACCTTGAAAATCGTTGCCTTGAGCGCCATCCGTGTCCGGCCTAGCGGCCGAAAATCCCCTTCAACAGACCGCCGACACCGGCGGGTGCGGCCGACTCCACCGCTGCTTCACCGGCGGCTTCCTGTATGCCGAGGATCAGGCTGTCGTAGCCGGTGATGCGCACCTTGGCCGTCCAGATCAGCGGCTTCTTCTCGCCCGGTTTCTGCGGCGGGAAGGCGAAGCCTTGCATCGGGCCGTGGGCCATGGCCGAAACCATGGTGGCTTCCGATTTTGCGAAGATGCCTTCGGGAATCGTGCACTCGTGCTGGCTACCGGGCAGCATGGGGCTCTTGTTGCGGGCCGCCATCCACATAACGACTTCCTTGTCGCCGTTGCTGCCGACGGCATTGAGGTCGTAGCCACGGGCGCGGCCGAGGGCATCCCAGGCCAGAGGAACAGTCTTCTTCCGGTCTGAGGAGGTGGCCTTGAGGTTAATGGGCTCAAGGAAGTCCAGTTCTTTGCCCAGCTTGAGGTAGATGTCCTGGGCCATGAAGCTGGCCTTGATCACGTGATCGCCCACGGTCGAGGACTCGCTGGGGATGCCGCGAAAATCGGTGTCGTACCAGGGCCAGCCGACGGTACGGGTGGGCAGGCTTTCGCTACGTGCCGCGCCGGCCTTGCCGCCGCCCCGCTGGGCCTTGGCCATGGCCATGACTTCGGGCGGCACCTGCTTGCCCAGATTCTTGAAGTCAATGATCTCGGGCTGGCCTTTCAACACGGTCGGCGAACAGCCCCAGTAGATCAGTATCCGGCCGTCGGGCTCGGATTCGTTGCGCTCGCCGGAGGTGGCGCTCTCGCCGCCACGGCGCTCGCCTTTGAGCGGCAATGCGGGGCCGATGCGCATGGCCTCGGGCACGGTGTGGGTTGCCGTGTAGTCAGCAGGAATGTCGGCGGGGTTGGCCAGGCGCAAGTCCATGGACTTGCTGACGCCGCCCCCTTTGCCACCGAACATCATGCCCAAGGCGCCGCCGACGCCACCGGCACCCATACCCGCGGTGGTGCGCAGGTTCATGTCGTAATTGACCGGCGCCGCCAGGGCAGGCAGGACGGTCAGGCTGGCGGCAAGGGCAAGGCTAATGCGATGTTTGATGAAAGGCATGACAGGAACTCCCGAGGCGTATGGATACCAGACAGGATTTTACATCCCGGCGTCATTGGTGGCGCCGGGCTTGTCGCCTTTCAGCAGGCTGGACGGGAGGGAAGGGGCTTAAGCCCCGGGCTTCCGGCCGGGTGCCTTGGGGGGGATGTAACCGCGGATGCGGCACAGGGTGCCCTTGATTTCCTTGTTGCCGTTGAAGCGCGTAACGCTGCAAAAGGAAATTTCACCGCTTTCGTGGAGCTCCGAGATGGATTCGCGGACCTTGGGCAACGGAATCCCCGTCGCCGAGGCGATTTCGGAATCCATACGCTGACCATGTTTCTTGAGGTACTGGAGAATCGGGCTTGAGTGCATGTGACGTGCTCCTCGATAGTGGCGGACACTGACGGCAAGAGCAAAAAGCCCAGCCTTGCGGGCTGGGCTGTCTGCTTTGAAACTTTGGCTCCTCGACCTGGGCTCGAACCAGGGACCTACGGATTAACAGTCCGGCGCTCTACCAACTGAGCTATCGAGGAATTGCAAGAGGCGCGCATTGTAGCCGCACCTCCATTTTCTTGCAAGGTTTTTCGCTTATTTCAGTACGGTAGCGATGGACTCGGCGACGTAGTCGATGTTCTTGTTGTTCAGCGCGGCGAGGCAGATGCGGCCGGTGCTGACGGCGTAGATGCCGAACTCGGTCTTCAGGCGCTCCACTTGCGCGGCGGTGAGGCCGGTGTAGGAGAACATGCCGCGCTGCTGGACGACGAAGCTGAAGTCCTGGGTCACGCCCTTGGCCTTGAGTTTCTCGACCAGGGCCACACGCATGGCGCGGATGCGCTCGCGCATGCCGGCCAGTTCGTCTTCCCACTGCTGGCGCAGCTCGGGGCTGGCGAGCACGGCAGCGACGATGGCACCGCCGTGGGTGGGCGGGTTGGAGTAGTTGGTGCGGACCACGCGCTTGACCTGGGACATGACGCGGCCGGCTTCCTCCTTGCTGGCGGCGACCATGGTCAGGGCGCCGACGCGCTCGCCGTAGAGCGAGAAGGACTTGGAGAAGCTGCTGGAGACGAAGAACTGGAGGCCGGAGGCCGAGAACAGGTCGAGCGCCACGGCGTCTTCCTTGATGCCGTCGGCGAAGCCCTGGTAGGCCATGTCGATGAAGGGGATCAGGTTCCTGGCTCGGATCACATCCACGATCTGCTTCCATTGGTCAGCCGTGAGGTCGGCGCCGGTGGGGTTGTGGCAGCAGGCGTGCAGCACGATGATGGTGCTCGCCGGTTGGGTTTCCAGGCTGGCTTTCAGGCCGGTGAAGTTTACGCCACGGGTGGCGGCGTCGTAGTAGGGGTAGTTCTCGACGGTGAAGCCGGCGGACTCGAACAGGGCGCGGTGGTTTTCCCAGCTCGGGTCGGAGATCATGACCTTGGCGGCGGGGTAGAGGCGCTTGAGGAAGTCGGCGCCGACCTTGAGGGCGCCGGTGCCGCCCAGGGCCTCGACGGTGACGGCGCGGCCATCCTTGATGATGGCGGAGTCGGCGCCGAACATCAGGTTCTGTACTGCAGCGTTGTAGGCGGCGAGGCCTTCGATGGGCTGGTAGCCACGGGCCGGCGCGGCATCGAGACGGGTCTTTTCGGCGGCCCGAACGGCGGCCAGCAGCGGAATCTTGCCGTTATCGTCGTAATACACGCCGACGCCGAGATTGACCTTGGTGGTGCGGGTGTCGGCGTTGAATGCCACGGTGAGGCCGAGGATTGGGTCGGCGGGGGCCATTTCGACGGCGGCGAAGATCGAGCTCATGGATACTCCGGAAGAGAGAGGTAAGGTAGAAGGGAAAAGTCGGCGCTGGCGGGACGGCGATTTAATCCATTGTGCAGCGCAGCGGCAAGCGCGCAATAATACCCGATTGACCGGAGCGCTTGAATCAGCTTTGCTCTGTTTGGCGATAAGGAAAACACGCTGTGGCCGAGATTCACGAATTCACGGGGAAGGTCGTCGAGTTTGCCGGCAGTCCCTACCGCCTGCACCAACCCTTCCTGCCCGCCGGCGACCAGCCGGAGGCGATTCGCTTGCTGTGCGAGGGTATCGAAGACGGCCTGATGTTCCAGACCCTGCTCGGCGTCACCGGGTCGGGCAAGACCTACACCATGGCCAACGTGATCGCCCGCCTGGGGCGGCCGGCCCTGGTGCTGGCGCCGAACAAGACCCTGGCGGCGCAGCTCTACTCGGAATTCCGCGAGTTCTTTCCCGAGAACGCGGTGGAGTATTTCGTTTCCTACTACGACTACTACCAGCCCGAAGCCTATGTGCCGGCCCGCGACCTGTTCATCGAGAAGGATTCCTCGATCAACGAACACATCGAGCAGATGCGTCTGTCGGCCACCAAGAGCCTGCTGGAGCGGCGCGATGTGGTGATCGTGTGCACCGTCTCGGCGATCTACGGTATCGGCGATCCGGTCGATTACCACAGCATGATCCTGCACCTGAAGCTGGGCGAGAAAGTTGGCCAGCGCGAGATCATCCGCCGCCTGTCGGAAATGCAGTACGAGCGCAACGAAGTTGATTTCAGTCGCGGCACCTACCGGGTGCGCGGCGACGTGATCGACGTTTTCCCTGCGGAGAACGCCGAGAGCGCGGTGCGCATCACGCTGTTCGACGACGAGGTGGAATCGCTGACGCTGTTCGACCCGCTGACAGGGCACACCAAGCAGAAGCTGGGGCGCTTCACGGTCTTTCCGTCCAGCCACTACGTCACGCCCCGCGCCACGGTGCTGCGCGCCATCGAGAAGATCAAGACCGAACTGCGCGATCGCGTCGAGTTCTATTCCAAGGAACAGAAACTGGTGGAGTTGCAGCGCATCGAGCAGCGCACCCGCTTCGACCTCGAAATGCTCGACCAGCTGGGCTTCTGCAAGGGCATCGAGAATTACTCGCGGCATCTCTCGGGTCGTCAGGCCGGCGAGGCGCCGCCGACGCTCTACGACTACCTGCCGCCGGATGCGCTGATGTTCGTGGACGAATCCCACGTCGCCATTCCGCAGGTCGGCGCCATGTACAAGGGCGACCGCTCGCGCAAGGAAAACCTCGTCGATTACGGCTTCCGCCTGCCTTCGGCCCTAGACAATCGGCCGCTCAAATTCGAGGAGTTCGAGCGCCTGATGCCGCAGACCGTGTTTGTGTCGGCGACGCCGTCCACTTACGAGGAGCAGCATCAGGGCCAGGTGGTGGAGCAACTGGTGCGGCCTACCGGCCTGGTGGACCCCATTGTCGAAGTGCGGCCCGCCATCACCCAGGTGGATGACCTGTTGGGCGAGATCAAGAAACGCATCGCTATCGGCGAGCGCGTGCTGGTGACGACCTTGACCAAGCGCCTGTCCGAACAACTCACCGAGTACCTCGGTGACAACGGCATCAAGGTGCGCTACCTGCACTCGGACATCGATACCGTCGAGCGGGTCGAGATCATCCGCGACCTGCGTCTGGGCGAGTTCGACGTGCTGGTTGGTATCAACCTGTTGCGCGAGGGCCTGGACATTCCCGAGGTCTCGTTGGTGGCGATTCTCGATGCCGACAAGGAAGGCTTCCTGCGTTCGACGCGCTCGCTGATTCAGACCATGGGTCGTGCCGCCCGCCACCTCAACGGCACGGCCATCCTTTACGCGGATCGCATCACCGATTCGATGCAGCGGGCCATGGCCGAGACCGAGCGCCGACGCAACAAGCAGATCGCGTTCAATGAGGCCAATGGCATCACGCCGAAGAGCGTGAAGAAGCGCATCAAGGACATCATCGACGGCGTCTACAGCGTCAACGACGCCCGCATCGAACTCAAGGCCGCGCAGGAGGCGGCGCGCTACGAGGTGATGAGCGAGAAGGAGCTGTCCAAGGAAATCAAGCGATTGGAGAAAGCCATGCAGGAGCATGCGAAGAACCTCGAATTCGAGGAAGCCGCAGCTGCGCGCGATGAACTGTTCCGCGTCAAGCGCCTCGCCTTCGGTGGCGAAGCCCACGACGCGGTGGGAGACGCGGCATGAGTCGGCACCGGATACTTTTTGTCTGCACCGGCAACATCTGTCGCTCGCCGACGGCAGAAGGCGTGGTACGTGCGCTGGCCGAGAAGGAGGGCCTCGCGCATCGCTTCGAATTCGATTCTGCCGGCACCCACGGCTACCATATCGGCGATCCTCCCGATCCACGCACCGTCGCGGCGGCGGCGCGGCGCGGTTACGATCTACAGCCGCTGCGAGCGCGGCAAGTAACGGACTTCGACTTTTCCTGCTTCGACCACGTACTGGCCATGGATCGCGAGCATCTGCGGCTGCTGGAGCGTGCGTGCCCCCCCGAGCGGCGACACATCCTGGCGCTTTTCCTCGATTACGCCGAGCGCTATGACGAGGACGAGGTCCCCGATCCCTACTATGGCAACACGGATGATTTCGAGCGGGTGCTCGATCTGGTGGAGGACGCAGGGCTGCAACTGATCCGCCGCCTGATTACTCCGCAATAGGCATCGCACAATAAAAAAAGGCCGCCCCGCGATGCGGGCGGCCTTTTTCTTGGCGCTGCTGGATCAGTCGTGCTTGGTTTCCACCATCTGCAAGGGCTCGCTGGCGATAACCGGGGCCGGGCGCGGCTTGCGACCCAGGACCGGGGCCGGTTCGCTGACCACGACAGGCTGGGCGTTGCCACTGGTTTCGATCAGCACCAGCCCGGCCTGTTGCAGGGAACTGGACAGATCGACCGGTGTCGGGGCCGGCGGCGGTACGGCGATGGGCGCTGCCGCCACTACCGGTGCCGGTACTGCTACCGGTTCGGGGGCGACGGGCTCCGGAGCGGCCATCACAGGTGCGGGGGCCGGGACCGGCGTTGGTGCGATTTCCTCAACCACCACCGGTGCAACGGGTGCCACTGCGGCGGTCACGATTTCGACAGGAGCCGGAGCGACTTCGACCGGAGCCGCAACAGCGGCGGCTTCATGCACCGTGTGTTGTATCGGTGCCTGGGCAACGGGTACTGCTGTCAGTTCGGTTGCAGCGACGTTGTCGCCGGCCGGACTTTCCTCACGACGTTCGCCACGACCACGGCCGCGACCACGATTGCGACGGCCGCTGCGGGCTTCGCCATCACCGCCACTCTGGGCATTGTCGCCATTGAAAGTCGGCGCTGGCGATACGGCGGCCTGGCTTTCGGCGGCATCGCCACGGGGGGCGCGGGGTTCGCGGGGTTCTCTCGGTTCGCGCGTTTCCTTGGGCTCGCGGGGCGGACGCGGTTCGCGGGGTTCGCGCTGTTCCCGGGGCTCGCGACCATCCTTGGGTTCGCGAGGCTCACGGGGCTCACGCGGTTCCCGCTGGCGACGATTGCCGCCGTCGCCTTGCGCATCTTCGCGCTTCGGCGCCTGGCCATCCTCACGCTTGTTCTGCTGGCGCGGTTCCTTGCGCTCGCCGTCTTCGCGCTTCTCGCCTCGACCTTCACCGCGACCATCGCGGCCACGATTGCCGCGACCACGGCTGCCATCGCGGTTGCGATCCCGATTGCCTTCGCGGCGGGCGGGTTTGTCCGATTTGCCTTCGTTGGCGGCCACCGGAGCTTCTTTCTTGCCGCCAGTGAAGAAGGACATGATCTTGCCGAAGAGGCCGACTTCGCCGGACGACGCGGCGACGGGTGCCGCCGCCTTGTGTTCGACGATGGGGGCCGGCTGGTCGGGCGTGATGCCTTTGACAGCGGCTTCCGCGCGGACCGGCTTGGCATCGGCAGCCTGTGCTGAGGGCGGCTGGTAGGCCGGCTCGGCGGGCATTTCGGCCATCTGGTAGCTGGCCAGGGCGATACCTTCAGCATTCAGCTGGTCATGGCGCAGACGGACGATTTCATGGGCTGGCGTTTCCAGGTGACGATTGGGTACGATCACCAGATTGACGCGATGGCGCATTTCGATGCGGCTGATATCGACGCGTTTTTCGTTGAGCAGGAAGGTGCCGACATCCACCGGAACCTGACAGTGCAGGGCGCCGGTGTTTTCCTTCATGGCTTCCTCTTCGAGGATGCGCAGGATGTGCAGGGCGGCAGATTCCGTCGAGCGGATGTGGCCGGTGCCGGTGCAGCGCGGGCAGGTGATGTAACTGGTCTCGGCGAGGGCCGGACGCAGGCGCTGGCGCGACAGCTCGAGCAGGCCGAAGCGCGAGATCTTGCCGGTCTGGACACGGGCGCGGTCGAAGTGCAGGGCGTCGCGCAGGCGGTTCTCGACTTCACGCTGATTCTTGGTGGACTCCATGTCGATGAAGTCGATCACGATCAGGCCGCCAAGGTCGCGCAAGCGCAACTGGCGGGCGATTTCGTCGGCCGCTTCGCAGTTGGTGCGGAAAGCGGTTTCCTCGATGTCGCTGCCCTTGGTGGCGCGACCGGAGTTCACGTCCACCGACACCAGTGCTTCGGTGTGGTCGATGACGATGGCACCGCCAGACGGCAGGTTGACCTGGCGCGAGTAGGCCGATTCGATCTGGTGTTCGATCTGGAAGCGCGAGAACAGCGGCACGTCGTCGTGGTAGCGCTTGACCCGATTGACGTTGCCCGGCATCACGTGGGCCATGAACTGCTGGGCCTGGTCGTAGATGTCGTCGGTGTCGATCAGGATCTCGCCGATCTCGGCGTGGAAGTAGTCGCGGATGGCGCGAATGACCAGGCTGGATTCCTGATAGATCAGGAAGGCGCCGTTCTGCGACTTGGAAGCGCCATCGATAGCGTTCCAGAGTTGCAGCAGGTAGTTCAGGTCCCATTGCAGCTCTTCGGCGTTGCGGCCGATGCCGGCGGTGCGGGCGATCAGGCTCATGCCGGCGGGCACGTCGAGTTGGTCCATGACCTCGCGCAGTTCCTGGCGGTCTTCGCCCTCGACGCGGCGCGAAACGCCACCGCCACGGGGATTATTGGGCATCAGCACCAGGTAGCGACCGGCCAGCGAGACGTAGGTGGTCAGGGCTGCGCCCTTGTTGCCGCGCTCGTCCTTTTCAACCTGGACGATGAGTTCCTGGCCGGCGGAAAGCACGTCCTGGATGCGGGCCTTGCCGGCGTCGACGCCGGGCTTGAAATAGGAACGGGAGATTTCCTTGAAAGGCAGGAAACCGTGGCGCTCGGCACCGTAGTCGACGAAGGCGGCTTCGAGGCTGGGCTCGATGCGGGTGATGACCGCCTTGTAGATGTTGCTCTTGCGTTGCTCTTTGTTGGCTGATTCGATGTCGAGGTCAATCAGCTTCTGACCATCAACGATCGCGACGCGGAGTTCCTCAGCCTGCGTCGCATTGAAAAGCATGCGTTTCATGTGTGCTCCCGCGCGCTAAGGCAGACAGGAGGGCATGACAAATCGCACGCCGCGGCGTCAGGACGCGGGCGGCGTGTTCGGGGTTTGCGGGTGAATTGGCAGGTTCATTAAAACGCCGTGAGGCAAACTTGGTGAATGACTTGTCTTCGGTAATCCGGGCGCTGACATCCCGTCAGCGTCCGTAATCTCTGTGCCCAACCTGTACGTGGCTTGCGCGCAATCAAGTAACATCGCTCTTTCTGTCGGGCGAGCGAAACACCCTGTGGCTGGCTGGGTCCGATGCGAGTGGAGTCGTAAATTCCGGCGCGTCCTTCCAATGCTGTCACCGTTCATCCGCCTGCTCGCAAACGAATCGCCACGCTGACAACAACGCCCCGGGAACCGCGCCACCGACGCCACTTCGAGCTGTCGGGCACGCCGTCACGGGACGGCAAACCGAGGTTCAGTATATTTGAAATGAAGGACTTAAGCAAAGATTCGGTGTCATGGCTTGAAGTTGGCGATGAAGCGGAAGGACAGCGCATCGACAATTACCTGCTGCGCGTCGCCAAGGGCGTGCCGAAGAGTCACATCTACCGCATCCTGCGCAGCGGCGAAGTCAGGGTGAACAAGGGTCGGGTGCCGGCCGAATACCGCCTGAAGGTCGGTGACCGGATCCGCATGCCGCCCATTCGTACCGCCGAGCGGCCCGAGCAGGCCCTTGTTCCGGCAAGGGATTTCGATCTGGCCTACGAGGACGAGGCGCTGATCGTCGTGGACAAACCGGCCGGTGTTGCCGTCCATGGCGGCAGCGGCGTCAGTTTCGGTGTCATCGAGCAACTGCGGCGGGCAAGACCCCTGGCCAAGTTCCTCGAACTGGCCCACCGCCTCGACCGGGAGACCTCCGGCCTGCTCGTGGTGGCCAAGAAGCGCTCGGCGCTGACCAAACTGCACGACCAATTCCGCGATGGCGCCATCAACAAGCGCTACCTGGCCCTGGTCAAGGGGCGCTGGATGAACCCTACCCAACATGTACGTCTGCCACTTTACAAGTATCTGACCCCCGAGGGAGAACGGCGGGTGAGGGTGCAGGATGACGGCAAGGTCGCCCATTCCATCGTTCGCCTGGTTGCCCGCTGGGAAAACTTCAGCCTCGTTGAGGTGGAACTGAAGACCGGACGCACCCACCAGATCCGCGTCCATCTCTCACATCTGGGCTTTCCGCTGGCAGGTGACGACAAATATGGTGATTTTCCCCTTAATCGCGATTTGCAAAAGGCCGGCCTCAAACGCATGTTCCTGCATGCGGCCAAACTCGGTCTGCCCCATCCGCTGACTGAGGAGCGGCTGGAACTTGAATCACCCTTGCCGGCCGAACTGCTGAATTTCCTGCGTCGGCTGGACCAACATGAAAAGAAGGAACATGGGAAAGCGTTTTGATCTGATCGTCTTCGACTGGGATGGCACCCTGATGGATTCCACCGCAACCATCGCCGCCAGCATCCAGGCTGCCGCTCGCGACCTGGGCATACCCGAGCCGTCCGACGAGCGCGCCCGTCACATCATCGGCCTTGGCCTGGTGGATGCACTGCGCCATGCCTTGCCCGATTTGCCGGAAGAGCGTTATCAGGATGTGGCCGAGCGCTACCGCCATCATTATCTGGCTCAGGACAACGCATTGCGCCTGTTCGTCGGCATCGAGGCGCTGATCGACGAGCTGGCCGAGGCCGGTTACCGGCTGGCGGTGGCTACCGGCAAATCGCGCAAGGGTCTGGATCGCGCCATGCAGGTCAGCGGCCTCGGCAACCGCTTCCATGCCTCCCGCTGTGCCGACGAATGCCACTCCAAACCGCATCCGCAGATGCTGGAGGAACTGATCGCTGAATTCGGCGTCTCGCCAGACACGACTTTGATGATCGGCGACACCACCCATGACCTGCTGATGGCGAAGAATGCCGGTGTCGCGGGCCTCGGCGTGTCCTATGGCGCCCATCCGCGCGATGCGCTGGAAGAGGCGGAGCCGGTCTATCTGGCCGACGATGTCACCCAACTGGCCGCCTGGCTAAGGGCCCACGCATGAGCGAGCGGGTGATCTGCGCCAGCGACGAACTCCTGGATGGTGGCAAGGGGGTACGTTTCGAGGTTTTGCAGCACGGTAGGACCGAACCGGCTTTCGTGGTTCGCTTTCGAGGCCAGCCCCGTGCGTATCTGAACCGCTGCGCCCATGTACCGGTCGAAATCGACTGGCAGCCGGGGGAGTTCTTCGACTATTCCGGCCTATACTTGGTTTGCGCTACTCATGGCGCGCTGTATGCCCCGGAATCGGGACATTGTGTTGGTGGCCGCTGCAATGGCAAGGGTTTGCGAGCGGTTCCCGTCGTCGAGCGCGATGGACGGGTTTTCTTGATCGAGGAAGGTGAGAGCAGTGTCGGACAGCAATGATCCCAACTGGGAACGCAAGGTATTGGAAAAAATCGCCCTCGAAGGGATCGCCGAGCAACGGCGCAGCCGGCGCTGGGGCATCTTTTTCAAAGTGCTCGGCTTCACGTATCTGGCGGTCGTCCTCGGTTTCGTCATCGACTGGGGCCAGACCGAAAAACTCGCCGAAGGGCAGAAGTACACCGCGCTGGTCAATCTGACCGGCGTCATCCAGGCCAAGGGCGATGCCAACGCCGAGCATGTCATTGGCGCGCTACAGGCCGCTTTCGAAGACCAGAATACCGCTGGCATCATCCTTCGCATCAACAGTCCCGGTGGCAGTCCGGTCCAGGCCGGCATCATCAACGATGAAATGCGTCGCCTGCGTGCCAAGCATGCGGACAAGCCGCTGCACGTGGTGGTCGAGGACGTTTGTGCCTCTGGTGGTTATTACGTTGCCGCTGCCGCCGACAAGATCTACGTGGACAAGGCCAGCATCGTCGGTTCCATCGGCGTGTTGATGGATGGTTTCGGTTTTACCGGCACCATGGAAAAGCTTGGTGTCGAGCGGCGCCTGCTGACCGCTGGCGAGAGCAAGGGGTTTCTCGATCCCTTCTCACCGCAGAACGAATCCCACAAGGCCCACGCCAAGGAAATGCTTGGCGAAATCCACCAGCAGTTCATCGATGTGGTGAAGAAGGGGCGTGGCAAGCGCCTCAAGGAAACCCCGGAAATGTTCTCCGGCCTCATGTGGAGCGGTGCCAAGAGCATCGAAATGGGTCTGGCCGACGGCTATGGCACCGTAGACAGCGTTGCCCGCGACGTGTTCAAGGCACCCGATGTGCGTGACTTCACCGTCAAGCAGAACTTCGCCGAGAAGTTCGCCAAGCAGTTTGGTGCGGACATGGCGGAAGGCGCTGCCAGCACCTTGTCGCGCTTTACACTGCGTTAACCGTATTCACCCGCATCTCCGCGAGCAGCAGTTCCTGCGCGCAGATGCGGGCGCGTCGGGTCGGCTTCGTGCGGTATTCGCCGTTGCTGTTCATTTCCCATGACTGGGCGTTGTCCGTCAGGTAGGACTTGAGGCCTTCCTTCAGCACCCGGCGCTTGAGCTTCGGATCGAGGACCGGGAAGCAGACCTCGATGCGGCGGAAGAAGTTGCGCTCCATCCAGTCGGCACTCGACAGATAAATGGTCTGCGCCCCATCGGCGTGGAAATAGAAAATCCGGTGATGTTCGAGGAAGCGGCCGATCACCGAGCGCACCTTGATGTTATCCGACAGGCCCTTGACGCCGGGACGCAGCGAGCAGACCCCGCGCACGATCAGGTCGATGGTCACACCGGCTTGGCTGGCGTCGTAGAGCGCCTCGATGATCTCCGGCTCCAGCAGCGAATTCATCTTGGCGATGATGCGTGCCGGCCGGCCGGCCTTGGCCGCGATGGTTTCCTGGCGGATCGCCGCCAGCATGTTCGTATGTAGCGAGAAAGGCGCCTGCCAGAGGTGCTTGAGGGCGCCGGCCTTGCCCAGTCCCGTCAGCTGCTTGAAGACTTCATTGACGTCGTCGCCGATCTCCGGGTTGCAGGTCAGCAGGCCGAAGTCCGTATAGAAGCGAGTCGTGCCCGGATGGTAGTTGCCGGTACCGAGATGGATGTAGCGACGATAGCCGCTGTCCTCGCGGCGCAAGACCATCAGCATCTTGGCGTGGGTCTTGTAACCGACGACGCCATAGACCACATGGGCGCCGACCTCTTCGAGACGGGCAGCGATGGACAGGTTGGCTTCCTCGTCGAAGCGGGCCATCAGCTCCACGACCACGGTGACTTCCTTGCCCTTCTGTGCCGCACGCAGCAGGTGTTCCATCAGCACTGAGTCGGTGCCCGTGCGATACACCGTCATCTTGATCGCCACCACATGCGGATCGTCCGCCGCCTGTTCCAGCAACTGGATCACCGGGGTGAAGGACTGGAAGGGGTGATGCATCAGGATGTCCTGCTTGCGGATGCTGGCGAAGATGTCGTAGCGCTTGGTCAGCACCTTTGGCAGGCCCGGCTGGAAGGGCGCGTATTTCAGGTCCGGGCGCTCCACCTTGTCGGGCACCGACATCAGGCGCACCAGGTTCACGATGCCCGGCACGCGGTAAAGATCCTCGCGGCCGAGGCCGAACTGCTGCAAGAGGAAATCCGTCATCACGTCCGAGCAGTTGTCGGCCACCTCCAGGCGCACGGCATCGCCGAAATGGCGTTGCGGCAATTCGCCCTGAAGGGCGATGCGCAGGTTCTTCACTTCCTCGTCATCGACGAAGAGGTCGGAGTTGCGGGTGACGCGGAACTGCCAGCAGCCGAGCACATTCATGCCCGTGAACAACTCACCGACATGGGCATGCAGGATCGAGGACAGGAAGACGAAACCGTGCTCGACACCACACAGTTCCTTGGGCAGGCGGATAACGCGGGGCAGGGCGCGGGGCGCCTGAACGATGGCGGCGCCGGAACTGCGGCCGAAGGCATCGGTGCCTTCCAGTTCAACCGCGAAATTGAGACTCTTGTTCAGCACGCGAGGGAAGGGGTGCGACGGGTCCAGTCCGATGGGGGTCAGCACCGGCATTACTTCATTGATGAAATACTCGTGTATCCATTCCTGCTGGGCGTCGGTCCACAGGCTGCGACGGATAAAGACGATGCCTTCGTCGGCCAGGGCCGGCAGGATCACGTCATTGAGCAGCGCGTACTGCTCGGCGATCAACTTGTGCGCCTGTCCCGTGACGCGACGGAAAACCTCCTGCGGCGGCATGCCGTCTACCCCGGCGGCATGGCTACCGAGCTTGAGTTGTTCCTTGAGGCCAGCGGCTCGAATCTCGAAGAACTCGTCGAGGTTGGACGAGACGATGCACAGAAAGCGCAGGCGTTCGAGCAAGGGTACAGAATCGTCCGCCGCCTGGGCCAGCACACGGCGATTGAAGGCCAGCAGGGTGAGTTCGCGGTTGAGGAAGTGGTCCAGGGGATAGCGGCGCGCAGACGGCATGGGGGCTTTCGCGGAAAACGGATCGCATGATTATGTGTCACTTTTATTGCCGCAATATGACGAGGATCAAAGGTTTCGTGAGGGTAGAATTCCGCCATGGCCTATGAATTGATCGCTGCCGTCGACCTCGGCTCCAACAGCTTCCGGCTCCAGGTGGGACGGATCGTCGGCAATCAGATCTACCCTCTCGATGGCCTCAAGGAAGCGGTCCGATTGGCCGCCGGCCTTACTCCCGACAAGAAACTCGATGCCGCCGCCCAGCAGCGGGGCGTCCAGGCCCTGTCGCGTTTCGCCGAGCGCCTGCGCGGCTTCGACCGTGGTGCCGTGCGTGCCGTGGCGACCAACACCCTGCGAGTAGCGAAGAATGCCGAAGCCTTCCTGGAAAAAGCCGAAGCGGCGCTGGGCTTTCCCATCGAGGTCATCGCCGGCCGCGAAGAGGCCCGCCTGATTTACCTTGGTGTTGCCCATACGCTGGCCAATCCGGCGACGCGGCAATTGGTGGTGGATATCGGCGGCGGCTCCACGGAGTTCATCATCGGCCAGAACATTGAGCCGATCCGTCTCGAATCGCTCTACATGGGCTGCGTCAGCTTCACCCTGCGCTACTTTCCCGAAGGTCGCGTGGACAAGCGCAGCTTCAAGGAGGCAGAGCTAGGCGCCCGTCGCGAGTTGCAAACCATCGTTCAAGCCTATCGGGAAACCGGCTGGGACGAGGCCGTCGGTTCTTCGGGCACAGCCAAGGCCATCGTCGACCTGATCGAACTCAATGGCTTCGCCGACCAGGGCATCACCCGCGAAGGGCTCGATTCACTGCGCAGTGAATTGCTGCACGCCGGCCATGCCTCACGCATGAAGCTGGAAGGCCTGCGCGCCGACCGCATTCCGGTGCTGCCGGGCGGGCTCGCCATCATGTCGGCGATCTTCAAGGAGTTCGGCCTCGAACGCATGACCTTCTCCGAGGGCGCCCTGCGCCTCGGCGTGCTCTACGACCAGCTCGGTCGCTATCACCACGACGACCTGCGCGAAGCCACCGTCAACCGCTTCATGCAGCGCTACGAGGTGGATCGCAAGCAGGCCGCTCGCGTCGCCCAGACGGCACTCGGGCTGCTGCGTCAACTGGTGCCGGCAACCCGGGAGGCCGATCATCCCGATGCGCAGTTCCTCGTCTGGGCCGCGCGCCTGCACGAAATCGGCATTTCCGTCGCCCATTCCAGCTACCACAAGCACAGCGCCTACATTCTCGCCAATGCCGACATGCCCGGCTTCTCGCGGCGCGACCAGGCGCGGCTATCGCGTCTCGTCCTCGCCCATCGCGGCAAGCTGGAGCGGGCTCAGCCCCTTCAGGGCGAAGCGTCGGAATGGACGCTGATCTTCTGTCTGCGCACCGCCGCGCTGCTGCATCGGCCCCGCGACGACAAACCGCTGCCGCCGCTGACGACAGGTTTCACCCGCAGCGGATTCCGCCTCGGCGTCGCCCGCGCATGGCTCGATGCCTCGCCTCTCACCAGTGCCGTGCTTGGCGAAGAGGCGCAGCAGTGGGCCGGCGTCAGCGGCGAGCTGCGCATCCAGCACGACAGCTGACATTACAAGCCCGCCAGCCTGATGTTCCTTGCCCGCATTGAAGTAGTCCCCCAGGCCGGCGGCGGAAACAACATCAAGTTGTCGGGACGCTGGACGCTGGCCACCACCTCGGAACAGGCCGGCCAGCTCGCCGTGCAACTGGGCGATGCGGCCGGCGGCAAATCCTCCTGGGATTGCCTCGGTATCGACGCCCTCGACAGTGCCGGCGCCATGTTGCTGTGGCGGGCCTGGGGCAGGGCGCTGCCAACCACCCTGCTGATCTCGCCGGAACACCTGCGCGCCTTCGAACGGATCAGCACAGCCGATCACGAGCCCCACGCTGCGCCGCCCCCGATCTCGCCGCTGGAAGGCGTCATCGTCGTCGGTGGCGCCGCTATTGGCGTCGTTCGTCACCTGATGGACTTCACTGTCCTCATTGGGCAAATGGGTCTGGACCTGCTGCATGTGCTGCGCCAGCCCGCCGAACTGCCGCGCCGCGAGATTTCCGCCAATCTCTACAAGAGCGGCGTCAAGGCCATGCCCGTTACCGCACTGGTGGGCTTCCTCATCGGCGTCGTGCTGTCCTATCTCTCGGCCCTGCAACTCAAGCAGTTCGGGGCCGACGTCTTCATCGTCAATATCATCGGCCTCGGCGTCGTCCGCGAACTCGGCCCGGTGCTGGTCGCCGTGCTCGTCGCCGGCCGCTCCGGCTCGGCAATGACGGCGCAACTCGGCGTCATGCGCGTCACCGAGGAAATCGATGCCTTGTCCACCATGGGCGTGTCGCGCAGCCTGCGCCTGATTTTCCCCAAGGTCGTGGCCCTGTCCATCGCCATGCCGCTGCTGGTGCTGTGGACCACGGCCATCGCCCTGATCGGCGGAATGGTCTCCGCCCAACTCCAGCTCGACATCGCCTACGGCTTCTTCTTCCAGACCCTGCCGCGCGTGATTCCCGTCGCCAACCTCTGGATCGGCCTCACCAAAGGCCTCGTCTTCGGTTTCTTCATCGCCCTCGTGGCCTGCCATTTCGGCCTGCGCGTGCGGCCCAACACCGAGAGTCTGTCCGCCAACACCACCGCCTCGGTGGTCACCGCGATTACCGTGGTCATCGTCGTCGATGCCATCTTCGCCATCGCCACCCGCTCCATCGGCTTGCCGGGTTAGCGCGATCACCATGAGCGTTCCTGCCATCCGCATCCGCGACCTGCACACCCGCTTCGGCGAGGTGTGGATACATTGCGGCATCGACCTCGAGATCAGCCGGGGCGAGCTGGTGTCCCTGGTCGGTGGCTCCGGCAGCGGTAAGACCACGCTGCTGCGGCAGATGATCGGTCTGCTCACGCCCACCAGCGGCAGCATCGAGATTTTCGGCGAGCCGCTGTTCGGCGGCAGCGTCGAGCGCGAGCGCACTCTGCGTCAGCGCTTCGGCGTACTCTTCCAGCACGGCGCCCTGTTCTCGGCCTTCAGCGTCTACGACAACATCGCCTTTCCGCTGCGCGAACTCAAACGCTACGACGAAGCCACCATCCACGACCTCGTCATGCTCAAGCTGTCCATGGTCGAACTGCTACCGCGCCATGGCCGGCTGATGCCCGCCGAGCTGTCCGGCGGCATGGTCAAGCGTGTCGCCCTGGCCCGCGCCCTGGCGCTGGAACCGGAACTGCTGCTGCTCGACGAGCCCACCGCCGGCCTCGACCCGGACCGCTCCGACAACTTCGTGCGCCTGATCCGCATGCTCGGCGAGGAACTCGGCCTCACCGTCGTCCTCGTCACCCACGACCTCGACACCCTGGCCGCCTTGTCCACCCGCGTCGCCGTGCTGGCCGACCAGCGCATCCTCGCCTACGGCACCACTGACGAGATCATCCGCAACGACCACCCCTTCATCCGCAACTTTTTCCTGTCGGAGCGCAGCATGCGTGCCCTGCAGAACACCGGGATCATTCCCGAAGCATCCTGACACCGAGAGACAAGAAAGCGCACCATGGAAAACCGTTCCCACGCCCTTGCCGCCGGCATCTTTACCCTCCTGCTGGGGATCGCGGCCGCCATCGGCATCTGGTGGCTGGGCCAGAGCCGCGACCAGATGGATACCTACATCCTCGAAACGCGCAAGAACGTCACCGGCCTCAACATCCAGGCCACCGTACGCTATCGCGGCATCCGCGCCGGCAAGGTCGATTCCATCGAGCAAGACCCGAAAGACCCGCGCGTCATCCAGGTGCGCATCAGCCTGGAAAACCGCTTCAAGCTCACCAAGGGCGCCAGCGCCCAGCTCGGTTACCAGGGCGTGACCGGCCTCGCCTACGTGCAGATCGAAGACGACGGCAGCACACCCGAACTGCTGACAGGGCAGGGCGACGAACCGCCGCGCATCACCCTCAAACCCACCCTGTTCGACACCCTCGGCGAAAAAGCCGTGGACATCATCGGCCAGGTGGCTGCCGTCTCCGGGCGGCTGGCCAAGGTGCTCGACGAGAAGAACGCGCAGAACCTCTCGCGCACCCTGGAAAACGTCGCCACCGCCTCCGACGGCCTGCGCGAACTGCCCAAAGTGATCGCCTCCCTGCGCGAAGCCCTCTCCGAGAGCAACCTGCGCAACCTCAAACAAATCCTCGCCCATCTCGAAAAGACCGCCGGCGAAGCCGCCCCGCTGACCGCCGAAATGCGCGCCATGGTCAAATCCATGACCAGTCTGTCGCAGCGCCTGGACCAGCTCGCCGGCAGCGCCGGGGAAGAACTCACCACCGCCACGCTGCCCCGCGCCAACGCACTCATGCGCGAACTGGCCACCAACTCGCGGCAGCTCACGCGCATCCTCGACAGCCTTGAAGAGAACCCGCAAATGCTCATCTTCGGCCGCAACGCGCCCAATCCCGGCCCCGGCGAAGCCGGCTTCGCCGTCCCCGCGCCCGACCAGAAAGGGAAATGACATGACCGCCTGCCGCCACGGAATCCTCTCCGCCGTCTTCGTCCTGCTGCTCGCCGGCTGCGGCGGCGCCAACACCCGTCAGGGCGACATCGCCTATTACGACCTCGGCACCATCGCCAAAGTCAGCGGCACCCAGGCGTTGATGTTGCGCGGCATCGATGTCCAGGCCCCGTCCTGGCTCGGCACCCCGGCCATGCAGTTCCGCCTCGCCTACGCCGATGCCGGTCGCCGCCAGAGCTACGCCGCCTCGCGCTGGGCCGCGCCACCGGCCGAACTGCTCGAATCAGCCCTGCGCCGCCGCATTGCCTCTGGCGAAACCGATGTCTCCAGCGCCGGCTGCCGCCTGCGCATCGACATTGATGAATTCGCTCAGGTCTTCGACACCACCGACACCAGCCGCGCAGTCATCGAAGCCCGCGTCCTCCTGCTTGCCGCGAGGAGCGACCAACTCCTGGCCCGCCGCGTCATCAGCCTCAGCCGGCCCGCCACCACTGCCGACGCCAAGGGCGGCGTCACCGCCTTCGCCGACCTCACCGGTGAAATGAGCCGCGATGTCGCCTTTTGGCTGGTCAAACTTGCCCGCGACACCCCGGCGCTGGCCGAGCGCTGCCGGGTAGGGACCTGAACAGCCCGCTTCGGGCCAGATCGCCGTTCCGCCAGCGCCGACTTTTTTGCGGCCCATGGCGATGCACCCCTGCCATTCCGTTGTCGCTGGTTTGACGTTGGCGTATGCTCCCCGTATTCACGGAGCCCGCCAGCATGAGCCAGTCCGCGCGCAAGTCCATCCCCGTCGTCAAGAAACTGCCCCCCGGCGCACCAGGTACCCGGCGGCTGGCCGAGCGCTATGGCGACGCCCTCGTCTGCGTCCGCTATCGCGTGGACGAAGCCACCGGCCGGCGACAAACCACCGTCGAACTGGTGGTTTCCGAACGGCAGACCGAAGCCCGCGAGTTCCATATCCGCGTTGCGGCCGATGAAGCGGTGCTGCGACAACAGGTCAAGGCCGCAGGCGGCCAGTGGGATACTTCGAAAATGTTGTGGCGGGTTTCGGCGGAGGTGGTCCGCAAGCTCAAGCTACGCAGTCGCGTCGTGGTGACGAGCTGATAGATATAAAAATAGCCAAATATGGATATAAAATATTCATACGCCTTTTCGCTCCTCGTGCCCGCCCTCCTGGCTAGCCTGCTATTGCTCGTTCAATCCACTCGTGCCGAAGCCCAGGACCGCGCTGCAATCGTCCTTGGCAAAAATGACGCTGACGGCGATGGCCGGATCGCCCGCGACGAGTGGAAGCAGAACAAGAGCCAATTTGATGCCATGGACCTGAACAAGGATGGCTATTTATCGCTTGATGAGTTGCGCGCCCGCTTTGCCAGCGGCAAAGGCCCGTCCTCACCGGCAAATCCACCGGTAGATGGTGCGGCAGCCGGCAGGATGCCGGGCGAGGTCGGGAGGGGCGCGCTCGATGACGAAACGTTCTGCGGTGTCGGGCGCTTTCTCAAAGAGTGCCCTGTCGAGAGCTCCTTCCAACGTGGACTCGTTGAGACTGGGCTCCGGCCACGCTTCCCGGATGGGTTGCGCTGCCGCGATATCGACGAGCACTATGCCATCGACTACACCGGCAATCGCGGCGGTAAAGAGTCGTACCATGGCGGCATCGACATGCCCGCGCCTTTTGGCACGCCAATACTGGCAGTGGCTGCGGGCACTGTTGTTACCAAGACCGTCGGAGAAAACAGCTGGCGTGGCAAGGAGATCATCATTCGCCACTCGCCAGAGGACACCGGCCTGCCGATGTGGATATACACCCAGTACGCACACTTCGACGCAATGCCGGCCGTCGAGGTCGGCGGGCGGGTGAAGATGGGCCAAGAACTTGGGCCAACCGGAAACTCGGGTCAAGGCAAGACCCCCGGCGTCCAGAGCAATAAGCGCCGGCCGGCGATCCACTTCGCGGTCTGGTACTCGACTCAGCCGCAATACGCCATTGCCAGCAACCAGTTGAAGGTAATCCCGGTTGACGGATGGTGGATGGATCCGAATGCGCTCTATCGTGGAAAACCGCCGTTCGATACGGCGACATTGAAAGCGCTGCCTGAGGCTGAGAAGAAGGTGTCGATCCCCGTCATGCTAGAAGACGGCACCACGGAGCCTGCGGGAACTAAGGTCGTCTGGCCGTATGCGTGTGAGAAGAGGTGAGGGAGCTGGCGTCGGCGGTAAGCCGACTTTGTGATAGTTCGGTATTTGCAACAACGACCAGTGGTGCGTGTGTTTTGTCTGGACTGACAGCGGCCCCGCCGATGTCGAGATTGTCGATTACCACTGAGGAGGCATCATGAGCAAACCCGTTGACGGCCTGCGCCCTGTGCATCCAGGCGAGGTGTTGCGCGAGGACTTTCTGATTCCGCTGGGGCTCTCCGTCAATGCCCTGCCCTTGGCGCTGGGCGTTCCGGCCACTCGCATCCATGAGATCGTCAAGGAGCGGCGTGCGGTGACGGCGGACACGGCCTTGCGCTTGGCGCAGTATTTCGGCGGCGACGCCGCGTCGTGGTTGGTCATGCAAGCCAACTACGACCTCAAGACGCTGCCTGCTCGCGCCGAGATCATGCAGCGTGTGCCGCATAGCGCTTTGGCGGAGGCCTGAGTGGCACTGGAACACACCGATTTTTCCATCGGGTGTGAGTTCTGGACGGAAACCGGACTCTGGCGGTGCACCGATGTGGGGTCGCGCACGATTTGCGCCATCAAATTGGAGGGCGATCCGAGAGACTGGGATGGCCCGCCGTATGGCGTGGTTGAGCATGTGTTCGACGAAAACGATTTCGGTGCACTCTACGAGAGTGAAGCCGAGGCGAAAGCTTAAATACTGCTTTTCGCTGGTCGTCAGCTTTAGCCGCCAGCCCTGCTAGTACCCCAAATACATCGTCGTTCCCTGTGTGGCGTTCAGTTCCTTGCCGGGCAGCGTTTGTTTCTTGCCGTCCTTGCAGATGAGGGTGGCTCTTTCCAGTTTTACATTGCCGCAAGTCCTGTCAAACAGGAAGGTCGGGGGCGGGCCGAAGGAGCCATCCTTTGCATTCCTCCTGATGGCTAGAGGGGAAATGTGGCGCCCACAAGCCAGTCTTCCCTGCACAGCGTAGGGGACGCAGGCTGTGTCGGTGGCTTCGGAATCGAGAAATTCCGGCGACAGGCGAAGCGAGGCTACCGGCGGAGGCGGCAGGGTGATGGGGGCGCCGTGAGTAAATACGCGGGCGTCGCTGGTGTACTTTTCTGTGCGGCGGTTGGAACTGATTACTGCCGCTTCGATGTAGTAGCTGTAATCCTCCAGTTTTTTGCCAGCCTTCCTGGCCTGGTCAGGCAGCGCCTTGATCGGAAAAAACAGGAAGCCGGTCGGTCTGCGATTTTTATCCTGCCAGGCCGCTGTGCCATCCGACGGCTTTGAAGCAACCGTTTGCGTTGGCATACCGCTGACCGGTTTGCCGTCTGGCCCGAGCATGGCAACGGAATAGGTGATCTGCCCAATGTCCGAAGAGGCAGCAACGGGGGGCAACTTGAAAATGGAGAAATTGAACTCGCCAGCCGGCACTATGAGGATGGCGCTGTCTTGTATCCGTTTCGGATAGGCGCCCAGCCCGACGGTACCGGTTGCCTGAGCACTGAAGGATGTGAGGGCCGGTAGCTGGCCGCCGGGTTTTGGCGTGCCGGCAGCATAGGTGAACTCAAGCTGGGCTTTGAGTCCATGGGGCTGTGAGCGAAGTTTTTCCAAAGTTTCGACGGCGGGCAGGTGCAGGGCGAATTGCACTGCGCTGGCGGGTATGGGCAAGCCAAACCCCACGGTCGCTACGGCCTCGGCCTGGCCTTCGGGGAGCTTGAGCTTGATGTTCTCCAGTGCAATTTCTTCGAGGCTGATGGCAGTGGAAGCGGCCTTGGCGTCCATCATCGGTTTCAGGTTGCCGATGGCGCCGGCCAGCTGATCGAGCGTGGCTTCATCAGGCACTAAGCTCAGGGTGAGGAAAAGCAGGGTGTTCTCAACCATCCGGGTTCTGTCGGAGGGACTGGGCGTCTGGTATCTGATCAGGGCAAGTTCTGGCTGTGCCTTGTCGCCTTTGCCATTCTCGACCAGTCTGGCCATGGCCGGCACGTAGTACCAGCGCAGCGGATTTTTATGGTCTTGCAGCACGGTCCAGGAAGCGCCATTGGCGGAGACGACATGTTTCTGTTCCGCATTCGGGTATGCAAAGGCCGATGGGGTGCAGAGGCAGGCGGCCAGCGCGGCGAGCGCAGAAACGCGTGCAAGGATGTGGCGACTCATCGACGGGTAGGTTCGCATGTCAGTTCTCCCTGTTTTTTGCATTCCAATTCATTGACATTATGCTCTGTACGGTTTTGCTCATGCTGGGTGGTGATCCAGTGCGGCAGGATTCCGACGGCCCGCCGTCGGGCGCCGTGTCGCCAGCGCCGACTTTTTGAATTTTCCTTGGTCGCTGGCGTTTATACCCCTGCATGATTTGATAGGCTTCGCCCTTTGCGTTACGGCCATGTGACATTGGGCGGGACGCGACGGACAACTTGATCGGTAAGGAGCGATTCGTGGGACAGGCTAAACAGCAGGGCAGCGGTGACAAGCAGGGTGCGAAGGCGAGGAAGCGCATGCCGCCGACGCCGGGTCTGTATGTGTCGACGAAGGGCGACAAGCCCATGCGTCTGGTGGTCGAGGACGTGGATTTCGTCGATCAGAAGGGTGCGGAGCTGATGTTCTATGTGTCCACCATCGAGGAGGCGCACTTGAACAACCTGAACAAGCTGGGCGATGAACTCGACCAGGACCAGTGGTATGCGCTGGAGGCCGCCCACGGCCTGCAACGCCAGGACTGACGCCATGACGACGCCGACGACCCTGCGCGCGCTGGCCGGCATTCCGCCCCTGGCGGCGATTGATCCGGCGAAGACGGCGCTGCTGCTGATCGATTTCCAGCGCGAATATTTCGACGGGGCCTTGTCCCTGCCGGATGGCCCGTCGGCTGCGGCGAAGGCCGTGCAACTGGTGGCGGCGGCGGATCGCTGCGGTGTGCCGGTGATCCATGTGCATCACATCGCCGGACATCCGGCGGCGACGCTATTCGCCCGCAATGCGAGTGGTTCGGCGCCGGTGGCCGGGCTGGTGCCGCTGCCGGGGCATCGGCGCATCGAGAAGGGGCTGCCGAGTTCCTTCGTCGGCACGACGCTGGAGGCGGACCTGCGGGCCGAGGGCCGCGAGTTGCTGTTGATCGCCGGGCTGATGACGCACATGTGCGTGGATAGCACGGCGCGGGACGCGGTGCATCGCGGCTTCCGTGTGGTTCTGGCGGCGGATGCCTGTGCCTCGCGGGATTTGCCGAATCCGCTGGGTGGCGCGCTGGGTGGCGTAGTACCGCATGCGACGGTGCATGCGGCAACGCTGGCGGCCCTGGCGGATCGCTTCGCGGACGTGGTGGTGGTGGATCGCCTGACGGCCTTGCTGACGCCGGCCTGAATCAGGCGTAAGCCTATAAGCCGGACCAGTGAAGCAATGGTCCGGCGGGCTGCTTACTTTTCCTGCAGGGAGCTGTTCATGCGCTGGGCGCGGCTGCGGGATTCGGCCTTGTTCATCTCGGAGACCTGGCGGCCATAGGCTTCGCGCGCGGCTTGGCCCTGTTTGGTCGCTTCGATGCTGCGGATGCAGCGCCAGCGTTTGCCGGCCTTGGTCTCGATCAGGCGCATTTCCGTTTTCGGGTGATGCGAGCGGCAGTGATAGCAGAAAGCTGTTTCGGTGGTGGTGGTCATGAGGCGTCCGATTCGTTGTGCAGCGTAATTATGCCTCGCCACGGGCCATAAGCGGCAACAAACTTCAAGGCTGAAGCAAGGCGCTGTCCTTCAGGGCGGCAGCGATACCCTCTGCCAGCTTGCGGTAGCCGGCCTCGTTGGGATGCACCGCATCGGCCCGCAGCCCTGTATCGGCAAGCACTTCGGCAAATGTGCCGGCGGCCAGGGGGAGCTTTTCCTCCTTCGCCAACTCGGCATAAAGGGCCGCATCGGGCAGGCTGCCGACGGCGGCGCCAATGACCGAAAAACGCGGTACGGCGACCAGAAAAGGCTGGGCGCCGGCTTCGCGGACGGTTGCGATGATGCGGCGGATGTCTTCCTTCACCGGGCCTTCGGCACGGCGGCGGAGGAAGTCGTTGCCGCCGATTTCGATGATCACCAGGGCGTAGCGGGTTTCGGGGAGATCCTTTAGCGCGGCGCTGATGCGCTGGCGGGCGTTCTCGGCGGTGTCGCCGGGGATGCCGGCATTGGTGATGTTCCAACCGGTCAGCGCGGCAAGGCGGGTCGGATAGTCCTCGCCGGGTTTGGCGCCGGTGCCGAAGGTGACGCTGTCGCCGAAGGCCAGTACGGCGGTGCCGGTGGGCAGGGGCTGCAATTTCGGTTCGCGGCCGCAGGCGGCGAGGAACAGGGCGAGGCCGAGGAGGGCGAGCAGACGAGTCAGGCGAATGCGCTTCATGGGTAATCTGGGATGCGTAATTTTTCCCAGTATGCCTTGCCAGCGGCTGGCGTGAGTGGGTTACATTGCCGCCATGCGCGACGACCACGATGCTTCTGCTGCCTCCTATTCATCATCAACCGACACTCCGTCGTCGGCGCTGGCCGTCGAACTGCTCGCGGCCGCTTCCGGCGCAGCGGCGGAGGACGGCATCTGGCTCGACGTGATCAAGAAAATGGACGAGGTCTATAACGACCTGCTCCAGTATGAAGTGGCGCTGGAGGAGAAGAACGCGGCGCTGGAGGATTCGCAGCAGTTCATTTCCTCGGTGTTGACCTCGATGTCCGACCTGCTGATCGTGTGCAGCCGGGCCGGTGTGATCGAGAGCGTGAACCAGGCCCTGGCCTCGCTGCTCGGCGTCGATGCGGCGGGCCTTCACGGACGCATGGTCTTCGATTTGTTCGCCGACGAGGAATCGCGCCAGCGGGCGGGGCGCCTGTTCGCCGACCAAGGCGCCGTGGCGCTGGAAGATTGCGAGATGCAGTTGAAGGCGGCCAACGGCAGCGCGATTCCGGTGTCCATGAACTGCACGCCGCGCTACAGCGGCGTCGGCAAGATGCTCGGCCTGGTCATCACCGGCCGCCCGGTGGGCGAGTTGCGCCGTGCCTATCAGGCATTGCGCCGCGCCCACGACGACCTGAAGACGACGCAGCAGCAACTGATTCATTCGGAAAAGATGGCTTCGCTGGGCCGGCTGGTGGCGGGCGTTGCCCACGAGTTGAACAACCCGATCAGCTTCGTCTATGGCAATGCGGTGGCCATGAAGCGCTATGCCGAGCGGCTGCAACGCTATCTGGCGGCGATCCACGGCGAGATGCCGACGGCGGAGCGCGAGGCCTTGCGTGCCGAGTTGCGCATCGACCGACTATTGGACGACCTGCCCTCACTGATCGACGGCACAGTGGAAGGGGCGGAGCGCACCCGCGACATTGTCGATGCCCTGAAACGCTTTTCGGCGACGGACCGCGACGATCGCCGTGATTTCGATCTGGTCGAAGTCGTCGAACGCGCCGTGCATTGGGTCTGCAAGGCCAGCGGTGAGCAGTTCGAGGTGCGCCAGTCGCTGCCGGCGCAACTGCCGATTGCCGGCTCGCCGGGGCAGGTGCAGCAGGTGGTGATGAATCTGGTGCAGAACGCCGCCGACGCGACAGTGAAGGCCCGCGAGCGGCGGCTGGAGATTTCCGGGCGCATCGATGAGGAAGCGGGTCGCGTGGTGATCGAGTTTCGTGACAGCGGCCCCGGCATTCCGGCGGAGAACGTGGACAAGATTTTCGACCCCTTCTTCACCACCAAGCCGGTGGGGCAGGGCACGGGCCTGGGGCTGGCGATCAGCTACGGCATCGTCGAGCGCCATGGCGGACAACTGACGGCGGCCAATCATCCCAAGGGCGGCGCGGTGTTCAGCCTCAGTCTGCCGCTGGCGAAGGAGTAGGGCATGGCGGCGGTGATGGATGGCGGCAAGGTGCGCATCGTCCTCGGCTGTGCCGGGGGGCGAATCAACGAGGTCTCGGTGAGTTGCGATCGGCCCGAGGTGGCGCAGTTGCTGCGCGGCAAGCCGGCGGCCGAGGCGGTGGCGCTGGTACCGCTGGTCTTCGCAGTGTGCGGCAAGGCCCAGGGGCAAGCGGCGGCGATGGCGCTGGCGGCCGCGCGGGGCGTCGAGACCTCGCCGCGACTGGATGCGACCGTCGAGGCCGAAGTCCTGCGCGAGCATCTGTGGCGCCTGCTGCTCGATCTGCCGCCGCTGCTGGGGCTGGAACCCCGCCGCGAACTCTTCGCCACGGCTGCCCGCGCGGTGGCCGCCGGTGAACGCGAGGCGCTGGCCGATGCCCTCGGTGATCCCTTCTGGAACGAACTGCTGAGTGCATTGGCCGAACAGGACGAACCGGAGGACACTGGCGGTCTGCTCTTGCCGGTGATGGCCGCCGCCCATTCGGTGACGATTTGGCCGCGCCTGAGCCACGAAATGAGCCGCGCGCCGCGCTGGGAAAACGAACCCGCCGAGACCGGCGCCTATGCGCGCTGGCAGGGCCAGAACCCGGCCGGTGCGCCCCCGCTGGCGGCACGCTGGCATGCGCGCAGCGCCGAGGTCTGGTCATGGGCCATGGGCGGCACAAAAGTCGGCGCTGGCGGTACGGCGAGTGCGGCGGCCGTGGCGCCCGGCGTCGGCCGGGCACTGGTGGAAACGGCCCGTGGCTTGCTGATGCACGAGATAGCGCTCGACAGGGATCGTGTCGCCGACTACGTCATCGTCGCGCCGACGGAGTGGAACTTCCATCGCCATGGCGCCTTGCATGACTGGCTGCATGGCCGCTCCTGCACTGACCGCATGGCGACCCGCCGCTTTGTCGCCAGTGCGGTGGCGGCTCTCGACCCCTGCGTACGCTGGGAGCTGGAATGGCGCTGAAGATATTGGTGATGGGCATCGGCAATACCTTGCTGAGCGACGAAGCCGTCGGCGTGGTGGTGATGCAGGCGCTGGCAGCGGAGTTGGGCGCCAGTGACGACATCGAGTTCATCGACGGCGGCACCTTGTCCTTCACGCTGGCGGTGCCCATCAGCGAGTGCGATGCGCTGCTGGTGATCGACGCCGCACGTTTCGATACCGCAGCGGGAACGGTGCGCCACTTCGAGGGTGAGGCCATGGACCGCTTTCTCGGCGAGAACCGCAAGGGCAGCGTCCATGAGGTGGGCCTGGTGGACCTGATGGCGATTGCGCGCCTGGGCGAGCATTGGCCGCAGCAGCGTGCACTGATTGGCATCGAGCCGGCCGAGGTGAGCTGGGGCGAGGCGCTGACGCCGGTAGTGGCGGCCGCGGTGCCACGGGCCTGCGACGTGGCGCGGGACATCCTTGATAGATGGCGTCGAATTGGCCATCAATCTCGCTGATGGGGTCATGACAAAACGGAATTGTTGATCCAGCGCAACATCGGGAAAAATGGGACTCGCACACTGCTGGCGAGGAGGCACCATGAAAAGTCCCGGAACCGTAGGTGAAGCACTGCGACAGCGCGGCATCAGCCGCCGCGAATTTCTCAAGTTCTGTAGCGTCGTCACCTCGCTGCTGACACTGCCGCCGACCATGGCGCCCGTGATGGCTCAGGCGATCGCGGCGGCGCGACGACAGTCGGTGATCTGGCTCTCCTTCCAGGAGTGCACCGGCTGCACCGAATCCATCACCCGCTCCCATTCCCCCAGTCTGGAAAACCTGATCTTCGATCTGGTGTCCCTGGACTATCACCACACCTTGCAGGCCGCTGGCGGAGATGCAGCCGAGCATGCCCGCGAGCAGGCGATGAAGGACAACGCCGGCAAGTATCTGCTGATCGTGGATGGCTCGATTCCGATGAAGAACGCGGGCTATTCGACCATCGCCGGCATCAGCAATTACGACATGCTGGTGGAGACCGCCAAGGGCGCGGCAGCCATCGTTGCGGTGGGCACCTGTGCGACTTACGGTGGTTTGCCCAAGGCGGACCCGAATCCCACCGGGGCAGTATCGGTGGCCGATATCATCAAGGACAAACCCATCATCAACGTACCCGGCTGCCCGCCGATTCCAGTGGTGATGACCGGCGTGCTGGCCCACTTCCTGACCTTCGGCAAGATTCCAGAACTCGACGCCAAGGGCCGGCCCAAGGCCTTCTACGGCGAGACGATCCATGATCGTTGCTACCGGCGGCCCTTCTACGACCAGGGCAAGTTCGCCACCAGTTTCGACGGCGAGACGGCGCGGCGTGGTTGGTGCCTGTTCGAGCTGGGTTGCAAGGGGCCGGTGACCTACAACGCTTGCGCGACGACCAAATGGAACGATGGCACCAGTTTCCCGATTCAGTCGGGCCACGGTTGCATTGGCTGTTCCGAACCCAATTTCTGGGATGAGGGGCCGCTCTACAAGGCGCTCTCCATGCCGGTCTCCGCCGTGCAGGGAACGCTGGGCGCGGCCGCAGTTGTTGGCGCGGTGACGGGGGCTGCCGTGACCTGGCACAACCGGGGCAAGAAGGCCGGGGCGAAGGCCGCCCATGAGCCGGTGACAGTGGATCAACTCAAGCGGGAGAGCAAATGAACTATCTCGATCTGCTGACCTTCGCCCGGGGGCCGGCGCTGAGCTGGGCGCTGGCCTTGTGCGTGGCGGGCATCCTGCTGCGCCTGTTTGAAATCTACGGCCTCGGTCGCAAGGCCGATCTGGCACGGCCGCGCGAGCAGACGCCGGGCAGCGGCTGGCGCACCATCGCTTCGCGATCCGTGCCGCCGCCGGGCATGCTCAAGGCCGAGCCGGTGACTTACATTGCCGGCTATGTTTTCCATATCGGTTTGCTGGCGGCCATTGTGTTGTTTGCGCCGCACATCGCCCTGATCCGCGACGTCACCGGCCTCGGCTGGCCGGGCCTGCCCTCGGCGCTGGTGGATGCGCTGGCGGTGGCGGCCATCGTTGCGCTGCTGGTGCTGCTGGCCCATCGTCTGACCAACCCGGTCAAGCGCATGCTGTCGGGCTTCGGCGATTACCTGGCCTGGGCGGCGACTCTGCTGCCGCTGCTGACCGGCTATCTGGCCTATCACCACCTGTTCCTCGACTACACGCTGATGCTGGCGCTGCACATCCTGTCGGTGGAACTGCTGCTGGTGCTGCTGCCCTTCACCAAGCTGTTCCACACCATCAGCGTCTTCATCTCGCGCTGGTACAACGGTGATGCCTACGCACGCAGGGGGATCGCATCGTGAGCGCGACGCTTGCCAAAGGTATCAACGCCTTCAAGGAAGTCATCGACGCGCCCATCGCCAGCTATTTTTCCAGCTGCGTGCATTGCGGACTCTGTGCCGAGGCCTGCCTGTTCCATACCGAAACCGGCGATCCGAAATACACGCCGATCCACAAGCTCGAACCACTGCGTCGTGTCTGGCAACAGGAATACACCCTGCTCGGGCGCCTGGGCAAGTTGCTCGGCTTGTCCAAGTCGGTGACCGATGCGGAGCTGGAGGAATGGAGCCCGCTGGTCTACGACAGTTGCACTCTGTGCAGCCGCTGCTCGATGGTCTGCCCGGTGGGTAACGACATCACCTACATGATCCGCAAGATGCGCGAAGGCATGAGCGCGGCAGGCCACGCGCCGGAGGGCCTGATCGGGGCGTCGACGCGGGCGGTAAATATCGGCAGTCCAATGGGCGTGAAATGGCCGGCGGTGCAGGCGCAGATCAAGCATGTGCAGGCCGACACGGGTTTGACGATTCCGGTGGATGTGGAAGGTGCCGAGTATCTGGTGCTGATGTCGTCCATGGAGATCATGAATTTCCCCGAGTATCTCGGTTCGCTGGCCAAGGTTTTCCAGCAGGCCAAGGTGACTTGGACGCTGGCGCCGGATGCCTTCGAAGCCACCAATAGCGGCATCCAGATCGGCTCCTCGGACATTGCCCGCGAGATCGTCTCGCGCATCGTCAATGCGGCCGAACGGCTGAAGGTGAAGTGCGTTATCAGTCCCGAGTGCGGCCACGCCTTCACGGCCATCCGCTGGGAGGGGCCGAACCTGATGGGCCGGCCTTTCGGTTTCGAGGTCAAGCACATCCTTGAGGTGCTTGATGAACTGCGCGCGGCGGGGCGCATCCGTTTCAAGCCCGAGGAAAAGGAAGCGCGACCGCTGACCTTCCACGACCCGTGCCAGATCGTGCGCCGGGGCGGCGTGGTGCAACAGCCGCGCAATCTGCTCAAGGAGGTCGCCGTCGAGCTGCGCGAGATGCCGGATGCCGGCGTGATGAACTGGTGCTGCGGTGGCGGTGGCGGCGTGTCGGCCAACGACCGGGCCGAGGATCTGAAAGTGGCGGCCTTCAAGCGCAAGAAGTCGCAGATCGAGGCTACCGGCGTCAAGACCATGGTCACGGCTTGCGCCAACTGCCGCATGGTGATGGAAGAAAGCCTGGAGCACTATCACATGGATGTCGAGATACTGAGTCTCACCGAGATGGTGGCCGAGCGAATTGTCGAAAACTCGGTCGAGGGTGAAGCGAAATGAACCAACGCATCGTTGTAGATCCGATCACCCGCATCGAAGGCCACCTGCGCATCGAAGCGGAGACCGATGCCGAAGGCCGCATCACCCGCGCCTCCTCGGCGGGCACCATGGTGCGCGGCCTGGAGATCATCCTGCGCGGCCGAGATCCGCGCGAGGCTTGGGCCTTTGCCCAGCGCATCTGCGGCGTGTGCACCCTGGTGCATGGCATCGCCTCAGTGCGTGCCGTGGAGAATGCGCTGAAGATCGAGGTGCCGTCCAATGCGCAACTGATCCGCAACCTGATGATCGGCGCCCAGTACATCCACGACCACGTGATGCACTTCTACCACCTGCATGCGCTGGACTGGGTGGACGTGGTCTCGGCGTTGAAGGCCGATCCCAAGGCGACCTCGGCGCTGGCTCAGAGCCTGTCCGGCTACGCCAAGTCCTCGCCGGGCTATTTCAGCGACGTGCAGAAGAAATTGAAGGGCTTCGTCGAGGCCGGCCAGTTGGGCATCTTCGCCAATGGCTACTGGGGCCACCCGGCCTACAAGCTGCCGCCGGAAGCCAACCTGATGGCCGTGGCCCACTACCTCGATGCGCTGGCCTGGCAGCGGGACGTGGTTAAGCTGCATGCGATCTTCGGCGGCAAGAATCCGCATCCGATGTTCCTTGTCGGCGGTGTGCCTTGCGCCATCAGCATTGACCCCAGTCATCCGGGCAAGGGGCAGGGCGGCCCGCATTATCGCGGCGGTGATTCGGGGACGGCGCTGAACATGACCGGCCTGCAAATCGTGCAGAACGCGATCAAGCAGATGCAGTCTTTCGTCGATGAAGTCTATGTGCCGGACACTCTGGCCATTGCCGGTTTCTACAAGGACTGGTTCAAGCAGGGCGAGGGCGTCGGCAATTTCCTGACCTTCGGCGACTTCCCGGCCAAGGGTATGTCCGATCCGGCTTCCTATCTGATTCCCTCCGGTGTGATCCTCGACCGCGACCTGTCGAAAATCCATCCGATCAACTTCGATGCTGAGGCGGAGATCCAGGAGTTCGTCAGCCACGCCTGGTACAAGTATTCCGTAGGCAAGGAGAAGGGCCTGCATCCTTATGCTGGCGAGACGGAACTGGATTACACCGGGCCGAAGCCGCCCTATCAGCACCTCGACGTGGAGAAGGATTACTCCTGGATGAAGTCGCCGCGCTGGAAGGGCAAGGCGATGGAAGTCGGGCCGCTGGCCCGGGTGCTGATGATGTACGCATCGGGCCACAAACAGACCCGGGAACTGGTCGGCATGGCGCTGAAGAAGCTCGATGTACCAGTTACGGCGCTGTATTCGACCCTGGGCCGTACGGCGGCGCGGACGCTGGAAACCAAGATCATCGCCGATGCGATGCAGGGCTGGTACGACCAGTTGATCGCCAACATCAAGGCTGGCGACCTCAAGACCTTCGACGACTCGAAATGGGACCCGGCCACCTGGCCGGCGCAGGCCAAGGGCGTCGGCGTCATGGAGGCGCCACGGGGCGGCTTGTCGCACTGGATCGTGATCGACCAGCAGAAGATTGCCAACTACCAGGCCATCGTGCCCAGCACCTGGAATGCCGGGCCGCGTGATGCGACGGGGCAGCAGGGGCCGTACGAGGCGGCGCTGAAGGGGCATCTGCTGCACGATGCCAAGCAGCCGGTCGAAATCTTGCGCACCATCCACAGCTTCGACCCCTGCATCGCCTGCGCGGTGCATGTGACCGATCCCAATGGCGAGGAACTGGTGCAGGTGAAGGTGCGTTGAAAAAAGTCGGCGCCGGCGAGACGGCGCTGCAAGCCGGAAATCAGGCCGCTTGGGTTTCCTGGCCCTGCTTTTCCACGTACATCCGCTGATCGGCGATCTTGAGCAACTGGGTCGCCGATTTGGCGTCCTCGGGGAAGATGGCGACGCCGATGGAGGCGCCGACGCGCAGGGATTGGCTGCCGTAGAGGATCGGCGAAGTCACGACTTCCCGCAGGCGAACGACCAGTTGGTCGATTTGCGCCGCATCGGTTTCCTCGACGAGAACGACGAGCTCGTCGCCGCCCCAGCGGGCCACGGTATCGCCGGCACGGATTTCGTCACGGATGCGCTGGGACACTGTCTTGAGCACTGTGTCACCCGCCTTGTGGCCGTGCTGGTCGTTGACCGCCTTGAACTTGTCGAGATCGACGAACAACAGGCCGCAGCGGCTGGATTCGCGTCGGGCATGGCGGCTGACCGCCTGATGGATGCGGTCTTCCAGCAGGCGCCGGTTGGGTAGGCCGGTCAGAGAGTCGAAAAGGGCCAGTTGTGCCAGCGCGATACGATTTTTCATCAGGAGGAAGAGCGCCAGACCAAGCAGTGCGGCGATGGTCCAGCTGACGATGCGCAAGGTAACGCTGTACAGGGCATCAAGGGTCGTCTCTTTCGAGCGCACGCCAAAGACCCATTTGCCGTTCGGAATATCGGCGTCGATCAGTGTGGATTCGGGCGAGTTGAGAATGGCCGGATTGCCCCAGAACACGGCGGGAGCACCGATGCCGCCTTCGCGGGAGGCTACGGCGAACTCATAGCGGGTGTTGCCGGCCTCCTCGAAGGCGGTGCGCAGGAAGCTGTCCACGTCGATGACAGTGGACAGCATGCCCCAGTACTTGCCCTTGGCGAACACCGGGTAGCGGTAGATGAGGCCCGTGCCGCCCTGAGCCAGTCGCACCGGGCCAACCAGGGTGCCACGCCGGCTATCGATGGTGCGCTTGACGTCGGGCCATTGCGCGGCACTCTTGGAATAGTCGAAGCCGAGGACTTTTTCGTTGCCGATCAGCGGATGCACATGGCTGACGACATAGCCTTCGGCAAGCGCAAAATTGCGGATATTGCGGCTGTTGCGATACAGCTCGGTGAGAACGGCGTGGATTTCGGTCTGGTCTATCCGGTCATGACGAACGGTGAGATAGGCGGCGAGTCCGTTGGAGAGGAAGAGCACGGCATTCAATTCCCGCTCTGCCTGGGCGCGCAAGTTGCTGCCGAAGGCCACCGCGTCGCTGTGGCGCACGGCCGCTGTTTCCGCGCGCTGGTAGTCGAACACCACTTCGACGGCGACAAGGAGTACGAGGAACACGGCGACACCGGCAATACGTGCGCTGAGCAGCGTATTCAGCCAAGGATGAGTCTCCGCCGGTTGCGTGAATACCATCCATCCTCCCTGCCTAAATGAAGCAGCCTTTTTCATTCTATGCCCTTTGGCCTAGAAAAAAAGGGGTCACTGAGAGGATTTGATAGGTGCGACGAAGGTATAGCCCTTGCCGCGCGCAGCGCGTATCGGATTGGCGTTGGGCACGGCAGCATTGATTTTCAGGCGCAGCCGGCTCAACGCGACTTCGAGGCGGCGGAAATCGCCGTCGAGGGGAACGCCGATGGCAGCAATCATCAGGGCTTCACGGGCGACGGGATTGGGTGCGTCCTCGGCCAGGCGAATCAGCAGCGCCGCTTCGGTGTGGGTCAGCTCGATGATGGTGCCGTCCGGCGCCAGCAGGCGGCGGCCGCCGGCACGTAGTTGCCAGGCTTCTGCGGATGCATCCGGTTCGGGCAGGCGACGGACGACGCTTTCGATTACGGCTGCGAGTTCACGCCAATCTACCGGCTTGACCAGATAGGCATCGGCACCGCCACGCAGGCCACGCACCCGGTCTTCCAGTGCGCCACGTGCCGTCAGCATGACGACGCCGAGATGGGGAATCGAGCGCAGTCGCTCGGCGATGGAAAAGCCATCTTCGCCGGGCAGGCCGACATCGAGGACGACGACATCGCAACCTTCGGTGGCGAGCAGCGCGTCGAGGGTGGGACCGTCGGCGCAGGGGCTGACGCGGAAGCCCTGATGGCCGAGGAGAAAGGCAATTTCTTCACGCAGGGCGGCGTGGTCTTCGACTAGGGCGACGTGGATCATGCCGCTATTTTCCTACGGCGCAGCAAAAATAGGGTGCTCGCCAGTGCGGTCATCGCAACGATAGGCAGGGCCAGTGTGTTGAGCTGGTTCCAGCCGGTGCTGTTGATCAGCACGCCGGAGGACAGGGAGGTCAGGGCCTGGATGCCGAGTACGAAGAAGTCGTTGGTGCCCTGCACCTTGGCTTTTTCCTCGGGGCGGTAGGTTTCGGTCAACAGTGTGGTGCCGCCGATGAAGAGGAAATTCCAGCCAACGCCGAGTAATACCAGAGCCCACCAGAAATGCATGAGCGTTACGCCCGAAAGGGCGATGGCGATGCAGGCGAACATCAGTGCGGCACCGACCAGCAGGATGTTTACCACGCCGAAGCGTTTGATCAGGTCGCCGGTGAAGAAAGAGGGGGCGAACATGCCGATCACGTGCCACTGGAGAATGAAGGCGGTATCCGAGAAGGGCAGCCCACAGAAATCCATCGCCAGCGGCGTGGCCGTCATCAGCAGGTTCATCACGCCATAGCCGCAGGCAGCGGCCATGACGGCGACGATGAAGGCGGGCTGACGGGCGATTTCGGCGAAGGGACGGCCGACAGCCTTCTGCTCCGTCGCGGTCAGCGGCGGGATGACGAGACGGCTGGCGATCAGCATGGAGATGGCCGCGAAGACGAAGAGGGCGCCGTAGCTGGCAAGATACATGGGCTCGACCAGGCCTCGGGTGAGCTTGCCTGTCTCCGGCCCGATGATGCCGCCGAGGATGCCGCCGGCCAGGGTCAGCGAAATGGCCTTGCTCTTCCAGTCCGGGGGTGCGCTATCGGCCGCGGCGAAGCGGTATTGCTGGCCGAAGGCGTTGTAGATGCCAGCGAAGACGGTGCCCAGACAGAGCAGCCAGAAGCTGCCGATGAACACGGCCAGTCCCGAGATGGCGGCGCCGAGCATGCCCAGTGCCGAGCCGAGCATGAAGCCGGCGCGACGGCCGAAACGTTTCATGAAGAAGGCAGCGGGCAGGGTGGCGAGGGCACCGCCGATGACGTAGGTGGTGATCGGCAGCGTGGCGAGACGTTTGTCCGGTGCCAGTTGCAAACCGATCAGGCCATTGATGGCGATCAGCATCACGCCGTTGGTCAGCAGCAGAGCCTGGGCCGCTGCGAGCAGCCCGACGTTGGTCTTGAAGCGTGTCATAGGGTTTTTTCGACGGGTTCGATCAGCGCGCGGTAGGCGTGCCAAGTGGCATGACCCACCAGCGGCATGGTGACGATCAGACCGAGGAAGGCGGTGGCGATGCCGATGGCGACCATCGACACGATGAGTACGCCCCAGACCAGCATGACCGGCAGGTTGCGGACGAGGGCGAGGAAGCTGGCCAGCATGGCAGTGACGGTGTCCTGGTTGCGGTCCAGCATCATCGGCAGCGAGACTACGGAGAGGGCAAATACGAGGCTGGCAAAGATGCCACCGACGATCAGGTAGGCGGCGAGGAATTCGATATTGTCGAACTTGACGATCTGGGTGACAAAGGTTTCCATGGTCGGCATGCCGCCCTGATAGAAGAGCGCGAAAACGACCAGCGAGGCGCGCGCCCAGATCAGGTAGAGGACGATCAGGATCAGCGAGTAGATGCCGATGGCGGCGAGGTTGCGGCGCCAGACGGCGAGGGTGGGAACGAGGCTCAGCGCTTCACCGGTTTCGCGGCGGCGCGAGAGTTCGTAGAGGCCGAGCGCGAAGAAAGGGCCGACCAGCATGAAGCCGGTGGTGACGGCGGTAACCAGTTGCACGGCATGACGGAAGGCCAGCAACAGCAGCGCGCCGACGGCGGCGAAACAGATGCCGTAGAAAAGACTGGCCCCACCACAGGCCTTGAGGTCGGCGAAGCCGAGGCGCAGCCAAGCCAAAGGCGCCGCCAGCGGCAGATTGCCGCGAACGACCGGGAAGCCCGGTGCTGCCGCTTCGCGCTCGGCGTCGTTCATGTGGTGATGAAGCCGCGCAGGGTGTCGAGCACGCCGTCAGGGTTCTCGGCCATCAGCGCATGGCCGACGCCGTCGAGGGTCACCAGCTTCGCGCCGGGAATCGTGGCGGCCAGCTTGGCGGCGACCTTGGGCGAGGTCATCATGTCGCGGCTGCCGGCCAGCACCAGGGCCGGGCAGGTCAGCGCGGCGGCGGCTTCCAGGCCGTGACTGTAGGCGTTGCAGGCGGCGAGGTCGTTGTGCAGCACGCCGGGCTTCTGGCGTTCCATCAGGCGTTTGCTGGCGCCGAGCATCCACATGCCGGGTACCGTATTGCCACCCATTGTGCCGCGCGGCGAATGGGACCAGGTGTTGATCATGGCGATGGCCTTGGCTTCCTTTTCCTTGGCGGGAATCAGCAGGGCGTCGGAAACCGGCATAGGTACGGCGGTGCCGACCAAGGCGATGCGGCCAACGCGCTGAGGAAAACGGAAGGCGCATTCGAGGGCGGTCAGCGAGCCCATGGAATGGCCGACGAGGGCTGCGCGTGACACATCACTCGCCGTGTCACCAGCGCCGACTTTTTCCAGCAGGGCGCCGATCCAGTCGGCGAGGGCTTCGATGGAGGAGAGTGGAGCGCCATCGCTGCGGCCATGACCGGGCAGATCCACCGCCAGCACGGCAAAACCGTGATGGGCGAACCAGCGGCTTTGCAGACCCCAGACGGAGTGATCGTTTTCGGCGCCGTGGATGAAGACGACGCGGGGCAGGGTCGGTTCGAAGGGCTTGCCGCCGGTATAGGCGTAGGCGCGCTGGCCGTTGATCTCGAGTTCCATGCTTATCCCTTTGCAGCCGCAGCGAGGCCGCGATTGAGGTCTTCAAGCAGGTCGCCGCTATCTTCCAGTCCGATGGAGAGGCGGATGGTGCCGGGATGGATGCCGGCGGCCACCAGCGCCTCGTCGCTCATGCGGAAGTGCGTGGTCGAGGCCGGGTGAATGACCAGAGACTTGGCATCGCCAACATTGGCCAGATGCGAGAAGACGCGCAGGGCTTCGATGAACTTGCGTCCCGCCGGCCGGCCACCCTTGAGCGTGAAGCTGAAGACAGCGCCAGCACCGCGCGGCAGCAGTTTTTGCGCGAGGGCATGGTCTGGATGATTTTCCAGTTCCGGGTAAGCCACGCTTGCAACAGCCTCATGCTTGGCAAGGTGTTCCACCGCCTTGCGTGTATTGGCGATGTGCCGTTCCATGCGCAGCGGCAGCGTCTCCATGCCTTGCAGCAACTGGAAGGCGGTCAGCGGACTCATGCAGGCGCCGAAGTCGCGCAGGCCCTCGCGGCGGGCACGCAGGAGGAAGGCGGCGACGGTGGATTCCTCGGTGAAATCCATGTTGTGGAAGCCGGCGTAGGGCTCGGTGAGCGTGGGGAATTTGCCTGACTTGTCCCAGTCGAAGGTGCCGCCATCCACCAGCAGGCCGCCGATGGCGACGCCGTGGCCACCGAGGAACTTGGTGGCGGAGTGGAAGATCAGGTCGGCACCGAGGTCGAAGGGTTTCATCAACCAGGGTGTGGTGAAGGTCGAATCCACCAGCAGCGGCAGGCCGTTGGCATGAGCGATCTCGGCCACGGCGGGGATGTTGAGTACATCCAGACCGGGATTGCCGAGGGTTTCGCCGAAGAGCAGGCGGGTCTCGGGACGGATCGCGGCCTTCCACGCATCGAGGTCGCGGGGATCGACGAAGGTGGTGGTGATGCCGAAGCGCGGCAGGGTGTAGTCGAGCAGGTTGTGGCTGCCGCCGTAGAGCGAGCGGCTGGCAACGATGTGGCTGCCGGCGCCCATCAGCGTGGTGATGGCCAGGTGCAGCGCCGCCTGGCCCGAGGCCACGGCGATGGCGCCGACGCCACCCTCCAGGGCCGCGATGCGTTCTTCGAGCACGGCATTGGTGGGATTGGAGATGCGCGAATAGACGTGGCCGGCGCGCTCCATGTTGAACAGGGCGGCAGCCTGATCAGAATCCTTGAAGACGAAGGAGGTGGTGAGGTAGATCGGTGCGGCGCGGGCGCCGAAACGCTCGTCGGGCACCTGCCCGGCATGGAGGGCGAGGGTGTCGAAGTTATAGGTCATGTGGGACTCATGCGTATTCGTCGGGATCGAGCATGCGCTCGATGGTAGAGATGCGGTCCTTGATCAGCAACTTCCGCTTCTTCAGGCGACGGACCACCAGATCGTCCTCGGGTGGCGCGAGGGTCAGGCGATCGATGGCGGCATCAAGATCACGGTGTTCGGCGCGCAGATTGATCAGGCGTGCCTGGAGAACATCGGGAGTGGCGTTTGCGTCGTTGGGTTCCATGCCGCAATGGTATTTGGCATGGGCCGGCTTGGCAACCGGGAACTGCCTGCCCTGCTAGAATCGATACATGGAAATCAAAAGTATCGGTCGCTTCGAAATTCGCAGTGAACTCGGGCGTGGAGCCCAGAGCGTCGTATATCTTGCGTGGGATACCCAACTGCGTCGCGAAGTCGCCATAAAGACGCTGCATTTTTCCCGACCCGATGCCAGACGGAATGCCGCGCTGCTCGATGAGGCTCGGGCGGTCAGCGCCTTGCGCCATCCGAATCTGGTACCGATTTTCGATGCGGGCGAGGAGGGCGGCGATCCCTACCTGGTTTTCGAATATGTGGCCGGCCCCAACCTGGCCGAACTGATTGCGAAGGAAGGCCGGCTGGCACCCGCCCGCGCGGCGGACCTGATGCAGCAGGTGCTCGATGCACTCATCGCTGCCCATACGGCGGGAATCATCCATCGCGACCTGAAGCCGTCCAATATCCTCATCGATCCGCAGGGACGGCCCCGTGTGATGGATTTCGGCATTGCCACCCGCCTCGATGCAGTGGAGATGGAAAAGGATCAGGTCGGCATCACCGGCACCCTGAACTATCTCGCGCCCGAGTATGTGGAGCGCCGCGAAGTCGGCGAAAAGAGTGATGTCTATGCTGCCGGCCTGGTGATGCTGGAGATGGTCACCGGGCGGATGCAGATACAGGGCGATACGACCACGGCGATCATCAACAACGTGCTCAATCAGCCGATCACGCTGCCGGCGGACGTGAATGTGGATCAGAAGCTGGCCAGCATCATGTTGCGCGCCTGTGCCCGCGATCCCTTGCAGCGCCTGGAAAGCGCAGCGCAGATGAAGTCCATGCTCGACGAGTATCTGGGCGCGGCGGCGACGCCCATCGACCTGACCGCATCGTCCGAGGCGAAGAAGCAGGACACGCTCGAGTTCCTGATGCGGCGGATGCGGCACAAGACCGATTTCCCCGCGCTGTCGGACTCCGTTTCGGCCATCAACAAGCTGACCCGCTCGGACCGGGAGAGCATCAACCAACTCTCCAACACCATCCTCAAGGATTACGGCCTGACCAACAAGATCCTGCGTCTGGTGAATTCAGCCCATTACCGTCAGGCCGGCGGTGGCAGCATCAGCACGGTGTCGCGAGCGGTGATCGTGCTCGGTTTCGACGCCATTCGCAGCATCGCGATCACCGTGCTGCTGTTCGAGCACATGCAGGACAAGGGCAACGCAAAGGAGCTCAAGGAGGCTTTCCTGCGCGCCAACCTGGCGGGTACGCTGGCGCGTGACGCGAGCAAGCAGTTCATGGCGCGCGAGGCCGAGGAGGCTTATGTCTGTGCCCTGTTCCACAGCGTCGGCCAGTTGCTGGCGCAGTTCTATTTCAGCGAGGAAGTCACCGAGATCCGCAAGGTGATGTTGCAGAAGAACTGTTCCGAGGAGGTCGCCTCGGCGCAGGTGCTGGGATTGTCATTTTCCGAGTTGGGTATCGGTATCGCCCGTCACTGGGGTTTCCCGCCGGCCATCATTCACAGCTTGCGGCCCCTGCCGTCGGGCGTGATTAAGAAGCCGGCCACTCACGAGGAAACCTTGCGCGTGCTGGCGGGCTTCGCCAACGAGGTCTGCGCGGCCATTGCCTCCGTACCCAAGGAGCAGCGCAGCGGTGCCATCAAGGCGGCTCGCGAGCGCTTTACCTCCGCTATGCCATTTTCTGATTCCCAGTTGCAGGCGGTGCTGGAAAAATCCTTCGAGGAACTCAGTGAACTGGCGACCGTCCTGCACGTGAACCTGACGCAGAGTCCCTTTGTCCGTCAGGTCAAGTCCTGGACCGGGCATCACACGGAAACCCAGATTTCCGCCGAGTCGGATGCGTTGGAGCACACCATGCTCGGCGAAACCTCCGTACCGCAGGACCGACCGGGGGTCAACGCCAATGGCGTGCCGGATTCGGCGCAGGAAATTCTGGCCGCCGGTATTCAGGACATCAGCAATTCGCTGGTGGATGATTTCTCCCTCAACGACGTGTTGCGCATCACGCTGGAAACCATGTACCGGGCAATGGGTTTCGAGCGGGTGCTGCTCTGTCTCAAGGATCCGAAGTCGGGCTCGATGGCAGGACGCTTTGGTTTCGGCGCCGATACCAACGATCTGGCTCGTCTGTTCCGCATTCCGCTGAGTGATTCACCCAATGTGTTCCAACTGGCCATCGCCAAGGGCGTGGATATCATCATCACGGACGTGGACGATCCGAAAATCGCTGACAAGATTCCGCCGTGGTACCGGAAACTCGTCATCGCGCGGACCTTTGTGCTGTTCCCGCTGCTGATCAAGGGCAATCCGGTGGCACTGATCTATTGCGACCGTGACAAGCCCGGCAGCATTGTCATCCCCGAGCGGGAATTGTCGCTGCTGAAAACGCTACGCAACCAGGCCGTGCTGGCGATCAAGCAGAGCACCTGAAAAGTCGGCGCCGGCGGTACGGCGAGAATTGCCCGCACCGCGCCGACAGTGCCCTCTGGCTGGCCTCAGGCCGGCACCACCCGGTTCTTGCCGGCCCGCTTGGCCAGATACATGGCTTCGTCGGCCCGCTTCAGGGCATCGTAGGGAACTTCCTCACCGGCCAGCTCGGCCACACCACAACTGAAGGTGATCAGCACCTTGTCGTTGTTGTGCAGGAAGAAGCGACGGGTCAGTTCACGCTGGACGCGGACCATGGCGCTGACGGCGTCATCCAGCGGGGTATTGGGCAGCAGCACGACGAATTCCTCGCCGCCATAGCGCGCAAGGGTGTCCTGCGGGCGGATGGTTTCGTGCACGACCTTGGACAGATGTACCAAGGCCGCATCACCGGCGGCATGTCCCAGGGTGTCGTTGAGCTTCTTGAAGTTGTCGATGTCGAGCAGCGCCAGGCTCAGCGTGCCATCCTGGCGGCGGACGCGGCTGACCTCGTTCTCCAGTGCATCGTCCATTCCCTTGCGATTCAGCGCGCCGGTCAGCGGGTCATGGCGGACCATTTCGCTGGCGTGGGCCAGTTCGTTTTGCAGACGGGTGACTTCCTTCTCCGCATCGTCCACACGGCTGCGCATGGTAGACAACTCGTCGCGGGAACGGGCGGCATTGAGCTGGACGACGCGAGTTTCGCGCATGACTTCGTCGAGCACGTCGGAGAGTTCGCCGATATCGTTGGCGCGGCTGATCTTCTCGGCGCACTTCTCGATCTTGTCGTGATACCCCGTGGTGGTTTCGGAGAAGTCCGCCAGGCGATCCACGAAGGTGGCGAGCATCACCTTCAAGCGGTCCTTGGCTTCGTTGAGGCTCTTCTTCAAGGAACTTTGCTTGACGATGACGTCCTTCATGCGGCGCTCGACATCATCAAGGCGGCGCAGGTTCATCGGCTCCTGAACCAACTCGCGGACCACGGCGATCTGGCCGGCAAGCCACTGGTCGTCGACCACCAGTTCACTGATGTTCTCGACGATCAGGTTGATCAGGTGCAGCAGGGCGGTCTTCAGCTCCGCCTGATCCTCGGCAAAAAAATGGGCGCGATAGCTGAGTTTCTTCAGTCGTTCGCTGAGTCCGGCAAGTTGTTCTGCATTCTCGGCCGCTCGCGCGGCGGCGGCGATCTCGGTTGCCTCGCGGGATAGTTCCGGGCTGTCTGCAAGGACTATCGACAGGGTATTGTCGAGTAGTTGGGCGATCAGATCCTTCAGTTCGACGATGCCGCCGCGCCAAGGCTGGCCTTCCTTGGAGGAGGGGGCAGGTGCGCTGGCCGCTTTCACCGCTGTGGGCTGGGCTGCCGGTGCCACCGGCGGTGCCATTTCGCCGTTTTCGCTGGCGGGGTTTTGTGCCCAGGAGCGGAGGACGGACTGCAAGCGGGTGAAGACGAGTTCGGGTGAGGCGGAAGCGGACAGTACGTGCTCCAGCGATTCCTTTTTCTTGGCAGAGGTAATGCCGACGTGATGGGTTTCCAGTTGCTGCACCAGATCCCGTATCAGGCTGGCCCAGCCCAAGGGCTCCGATCCGGAGCGAGCGAGGAGATCGGTCAGCGCACCACGGATGCCATCCCAACTGCCGCCGGAAATGGCGGTATCGAACTGGCGGGCGAACCGGGTTTGTTCCGCCGTCGCCCGTGGCAGGGCGGTATGAATGGCCTTGAAGGCACGCTCGGGAAATGTCTCCGCCGCTTGTGTGCCGGCGATCTCGTGGTACAGCGTGCGGTAGTTGTCCGGGGTTGGCGGAATCTTGCTCATCGCCAGACGGCGCAAGGTCTCGCGGGCGATTTCGGATGGCTGTGAGATTTCGGCCATGACTTACTCCACCAGTCCGTGTTCGAGACCGTAGCGGATCAACTCCGCCGTGCTCTTGAGTCCCATTTTTTCCAGTAGGCGTGCGCGATAGGTGCTGACTGTGGCGACACCGAGATTGAGTTTCTCGGCAATCTGCGTCAGCGTGTTGCCGGCAGCGATCAGCACCAGCACCTGGTATTCGCGGTCGGTGATGCGCTCGTGCGGGGATTTTTCGGAATCGTCGGAAATGGCATTGACCAGTTGCTGGGCCACTGCCGCGCTGACATATTTCTTGCCGCCCGCCACCTGGCGAATCGCGGTGACCAACTGCTCGGGGGCGCTCTGCTTGGTCAGATATCCGGAGGCGCCGGCCTTCAGGGCTCGAACCGCATATTGCTCTTCCGGGTGCATGCTGAGGATCAGCACGGGCAGGCGTGGAAACTCTTTCTTCAACTGCTTGAGGGTATCGATGCCGTTGCGATTAGGCATCGACACGTCGAGCAGGAAGACGTCCCAAGCCTGCTGGCGGGCGAGTTGCAGCGCTTCTGCGCCGTCGTCCGCCTCGCCGGCCACCACCAGATCGTCGGTTTCGGAAAGGATTTGCTTCAGCCCCTGGCGCACGATGGCGTGGTCGTCGGCGATAAGGACGTGGATCTTGTCAGCCATGGTCAAAACAGGTTGCGTTGCAGTTCTTCTTCGCGCGGGGGCTCTTCCCCGATTTTCTCGGGAACGCGCAGCGTGATGTGGGTACCGCCTTGCTCCGCCGGACCGATGGCGAACTCGCCAAACAGGCTTAAGACCCGTTCGCGGATTCCGCGCAGTCCGAAGGATTTGGGTTTCATCATGTCCGCCTCGGAAATGCCGCGGCCATTGTCCCGTATCTCCAGCAGGATGTTACCCCGTTCGCGTCGCAAACGCATGACGACAAGAGAGGCGTGGGCGTGCTTGGCGACATTGGTCAGGGCTTCCTGCGCGATGCGGAACAATGCCAGCGAGGTATCGCCGTCGGGTTCGAGGCTTTCCTCATCGCATTGCACGCGACAGGGAATGCCAAAGCGTTGCGTGAAGTCCTCGGCCTGGCATTCGATGGCAGCGGGCAGGCCGAATTCCTTGAGGATGCCGGGACGCAGTTCGCGGGCGACGCGGCTGGCGGTGCTCATCGCTTGATCGAGCAGGCCCTCGATGGAATGGGCCTTGTCGCGGAGCTTGTCGCTGCCTTCCGGCAGCTTGCTGGCGAGCAAGGCCACCTCGATCTTGAGGCGGACCAGAATGGAGCCGAGTTCATCATGGATGTCGCGGGAGATGCGCTCTCGCTCCTCTTCCTTTACCGCCTCCAGGTGGCTCGACAGCTCTGCCAGTTGCTGGCGTGAACCGCGCAGCTCGGCTTCGCTCTCCTTGCTTTCGCTGATGTTGGTGGCGATGCCACGCCATTCGATGACGCCGGACTCAAAGCGGTGAGGCGTCGAGCGCAGATTGATCCACTTGCTGCGCGCGCGGCCTCGGGTGTGGCCTTCCCAGTTCAGTAGCGTACCGTCAGCGGCCGAACTTTTGAGGGCAGCGTCGAGGCTGCGGCGCTCCTCGGCATCGAAGGCTTCGAATAATCGTTTGGCCGAGGCCAGCAGTTCCTGCTGCTTAAAACCGAAAAGTTTCTGGCAGCCCTCGCTGACGTAGAGAAAGCGGAATTCGCCTTCCGCGTCGCGGCGCAGCTGAAATAGCATGCCAGGCAGATTCGAGGCCAGGGCGCGGAAGCGGGCTTCGCTTTCCTTGAGCATCTCCAGCGCGGCGCGGTGGTCGGCCCGATGCCGTGCTTCGCGCACCTCGCGCTCGACGGCGGGGATCAGGCGTTCAAGCCGGTCGGCATCAATGACGTCGCGGGCTCCGGCTTTCATGGCCCTTTGCGTGCCGCGTTCGTCGCTGGGACCGGCAACCACGATCAGAGGCAAGTCGAAGCCAAGCTCGTCGATCAGGCGCACGGAGGCCTGGACGGACAGGGAGGTGACACCGGGGACGTATAGCGCGGCATCCCAGGGTTGGTCACGCAAGGCGCCGCGTAGACTGGCCGGCGTGTTGACGCGATGTAGTTCTACCGCCTTTTCGCCATCGGCAAAGACCGGCGTCAGGCGTGCGGCGACATCGTCGGATGCGGCGATGACTAGCAGATTGAGCGGGGGATTGGCGGGCGAACTGGAAACCATGGGAGGTGAGGAGTGTATAGCGTAAAGCGCCCGTCGGCTCCGCTATAATGCCGCCCGTGCCGGCATAGCTCAGTTGGTAGAGCAACCGCCTTGTAAGCGGTAGGTCACCAGTTCGATTCCGGTTGCCGGCACCATTGAATCAATACAAGTTCTGCTGTTCTCCTTGAAACCCGGAACCATTGCCCCCATAATTAACGCATGGTTGTAATTCCGGCAATCTGGAAGCGCTTCGGACGCGGGTTCGATTCCCGCCACCTCCACCTAAGAGCATCAATACATCTGTAGTGTTTTTAGGTGGGGGTGCACTGGTTTCGACGGGGTGAGTGAAGGAAAGCAGGCAACTCGTCAGGCGATCGACGTTAATGAAGCAAATCTCTAAACGCCAACGATGAGCGTTTCGCAATCGCCGCTTAAGGCCTTTGCCGAGGCTGCTTGAGCCTTGTTACCAAAGAAAAGCCGGCGGGGACTTCGGTCCCCGTCGTCAATTGTGTTTGCCAGACATGCTCTGCCAAACCCCATCCTAGAGTTCAGTCTCTAAGACCGAAGATTTCCTGTGGTGTGGCAGCAATCGCATCTGCTCCCCATTCGGAGGGCGGCTTGCCGTCGCCCAGATATCCCCAGGCAGCAATAACGGTACGCATGCCAGCGACACGACCGGCGATGACATCGCGCTCGTCATCACCAACATAGACACAACGCGAAGATGCAACACCCAACACGGCACCGGCCAGATGCATGGGATGGGGATGCGGTTTGGGGCGGGTGGCGCTATCACCGCAGACGATGCAGGTGCTGCGATGGCGCAGGCCGAGTGCCTCGGTCAGGGGAATGGCGAAGCGCTGGGATTTGTTGGTGACGATGCCCCAAGGGATGCCGTTGGCGTCGAGTTCGTCAAGGTGCTCCGCCATGCCGTCGAAAAGACGGGTGCCAACGCACAGTGCTTCCTGGTAGATCGAAAGGAAGCGCTGTTGCAGGTGGATGTAGTCGTCGTCGCCGGGCTTGATGCCGAGCCCGACGCCTATCAGGCCTCGGGCACCGGCCGAGACATGAGGCCGGAGTTGTTCCAATGGGAGCGGGTTTGCTCCGCGTTCTTCGCGCAGACGGTTGAGTGCGCTGGCCAGATCCGGGGCGGTATCTGCCAGTGTGCCGTCCAGGTCGAAAAGGACGGCATCAGGCATTGCGCCGGGCTCGCAGCAGGTAATTGACGTCTGTATCCCTATTGATGGCGCATTCCCGGTTGAAGGGGTTGTAACGCATGCCAGCGATTTCCAGGACGTCGAGGCCGGCATCGCGGCAGAGCCGGGCCAGCTCTGCCGGCTTCAGAAAGCGGGCATAGTCATGGGTTCCGCGAGGCATCAGCTTCAATAGGTATTCGGCACCGACCACGGCGAGGAGCCATGCTTTCGGATTCCGGTTCAGGGTGGATAGAAACACTTGACCACCAGGCTTCACAAGCTTTGCACAGGCCCGTAGTGTGCTGGCTGGATCAGGTACATGCTCCAGCATTTCCAGGCAGGTGACAACATCAAAGCGCCCCGGAGCTTCCTCCGCCATGGCTTCGGCCGAGATCAGGCGATAATTTACAGATTGGCCGCTTTCATGCAGATGCAAGCGTGCGACGCCAAGGGCTTTCTCCGACAGGTCAATGCCGCTTACCTCGGCGCCTAGTACGGCCATGCCTTCGCTGACCAGGCCGCCGCCGCAGCCGATATCAATGACCTGCTTACCGCGCAAGGCGGCGTGGCCATCAATCCAGGCAAGCCGAGCCGGATTGATGTCGTGCAAGGGGCGAAACTCGGAATTAGGGTCCCACCAGCGGTGGGCGAGTTCGCTGAATTTATCCAGTTCGCGGGGGTCTGCGTTTGGGGTCATGAGGAATATCCCGGGTGAACAAAAAAAGCCCTGCGGGGCAGGGCTTTTCTCGGAGTCAGGCGGTATTACTTGGTCTTGGTACCGATGACTTCGATTTCGACGCGACGGTCGGGTTGCAGGCAGTCGATAACCTTCTTGCTCTTCGGGCCTTTGCACTGATCGGCCTTGGTGATCGGCTGCTTCTCGCCCTTGCCTTCGGTGTAGACGCGGTTCGGCTCAACGCCCTTGCCAACCAGATAGGTCTTGACCGCAGCAGCGCGCTTCTCGGAGAGCTTCTGGTTGTAGGCATCGGTACCAAAGCGGTCAGCGTGACCGACGGCGATGATGACTTCCAGCTTGATGCCCTTGATATCACCAGCCAGCTTGTCCAGCTTGGCCTTTCCTTCGTCGCGCAGGGTGGCCTTATTGAAGTCGAACAGGGCGTCGGCGGCGAGGGTTACCTTGGAGGCGGTGGGCTTTGCGCCAGCAGCGGCGGCGGCAGCGCCTGCGGGTTTGGCGGCGGCATCCTTCTTCACGAGGTCCGGATCGCATTCTTCGATAGCCATGGCCGGGGTCCAGAAGCCGGTGCGCCAGCACAGGCCGGTACCGCTCTTGGCGACATAGCCGCGTTGGTCAATGACGTAGCCGACGGTGCCCTTGGTATCAATGCCCTTGGTCTGGGCAAAAGCAGCGGCAGAGAGGCCGAGCAGGGTAGCGAGCAGCAGAGAGTGTTTGGCGCGAGTGATCATGTTCTCCCCTTATTGGAGTTAAGTGTGGCGGAGTGCTAACAGCTTTTCCCGATGCACCGCACGGCGTCAGGAGGTCAGACGAGTATGCCACAAACTTGCGACGTCAATCAATTTGGAAACGTCGATATGCTGCGGAACGCCGTTTCTCATCGCGATTTTGCCACGAATCCACGTATGGGTGACTTGTTCCCGGCCGGCGGCATATACCAGATGGGATGCCGGATCGAAGCAGGGTTGCAGCAGCCAGTCATCCAAGCGAACGGCGCAGAGATCGGCCTCTTTGCCAGGACGAAGGGAGCCGATTCGGCTATCGAGACTCAGTGCGCGAGCACCGCCAAGAGTTGCTGCATGCAGTACGGCATGGGCATTCAATGTGGTGGCATCTTCGCTAGCCCCCTTGGCCAGCAGGGCTGCATGGCGCATTTCCTGGAACAGGTCTAGCCGGTTGTTCGATGCGGCGCCATCGGTTCCCAGGCCAAAATTGACGCCCCGTGCCCGCAAGGCGGTGGAGGGAGCAATACCGCTCCCCAATTTGAGATTGGAGGTGGGGCAGTGAGCCACATGACAACCTTCGTGGGCCAGCAGATCGATTTCCGCAGTATCGAGATGAACGGCATGCACCGCAATCATCTGGGGGCCCAATAGCCCCAGACGATGCAGCCGCTGTAGGGGGCGGACGCCGTGCTGCTTGAGGCTTTCCTCGATTTCCTGTCGTGTTTCATGCACATGGATGTGGATGGGCACTTCAAGTTCGGCGGCAAGAGTGGCAATTTTCCCGAAGGTCGCGTCACTTACGGTGTAGGGCGCATGCGGTGCAAGGCAAAAGCTCAACAGCGGATCGCCGTGCAGGGCATCGCGGGCGGCGAGCCCTTTGGCGAGGTAGTCGTCGGCATCGGTGGCGTAGCCGGTCGGGAATTCGAGCACAACCAAGCCAAGGGCGGCGCGCATGCCCGCCTCGCGCACTGCTGCGGCGGCAGCCTCCGGAAAAAAGTACATATCGTTCATGGTCGTCACGCCGCCACGCAGCATTTCGGCGCAGGCGAGGAGGGTGCCGGCGCGGACGAAATCGGGACCGACATGCTTGCCTTCGGCTGGCCAGATGCGTTCGGTGAGCCATTGCATCAACGGCAGGTCGTCGGCATAGCCCCGCAGCAGGGTCATGGCCGCGTGGGTGTGGAGATTGACCAGGCCCGGCAGCAGCACCTGGCCGGGGAGGTCAATGGTTTCCTGGGGCAGGAAACGCTGCGCGGCCTCGGCCGTCGGCAGCAAATCCACAATCCGGCCCGCGTCGACGGCCAGGGCATGGCCGCTCAGGGTAATGCCGGCGGGTTCGATGGGGACGATCCATTCAGGACGGATCAGGAGGTCGATGTTGCGGGGAACAGGTGGCATTTTCATGCGCTGATTCAATCAGATTCGCCATCGGCCGGCAACCGTTTCCAGCTACCCCCGCATGCTAAAATCGTCCGCTTTTACGCATTCGCTCCGCCGCCCGTCGGCAGGGGCCGCAGCCAATGACATCGTTCGCCAAAGAAACCCTGCCGATCAGCCTCGAAGAGGAAATGCGCCACTCCTACCTCGATTACGCCATGAGCGTGATCGTCGGGCGGGCGCTGCCGGACGCGCGGGACGGCCTCAAGCCGGTGCATCGACGTGTTCTGTTTGCGATGCATGAACTTGGCAACGACTGGAACAAGGCCTACAAGAAGTCTGCCCGTATCGTCGGTGACGTGATCGGTAAGTATCACCCTCACGGTGACACGGCGGTGTATGACACGATCGTCCGCATGGCGCAGGACTTTTCCCTGCGCTACATGCTGGTGGATGGTCAGGGCAACTTCGGTTCGGTGGATGGCGACAATGCAGCCGCGATGCGATATACCGAGATTCGCATGGCCCGCATCGGCCATGAAATGTTGCTGGATATCGAGAAGGAAACCGTCGATTTCGGGCCGAACTACGATGGTTCGGAAAAGGAACCGCTGGTTCTGCCGGCGCGCATCCCGAACCTGCTGATAAATGGCTCGTCGGGTATCGCCGTCGGCATGGCGACCAATATCCCGCCGCACAACCTGAACGAAGTCGTCGATGCCTGCTTGGCTTTGCTGGGCAATCCCGAGTTGACCATCGAAGATCTGATCCAGATCATCCCGGCACCGGATTTCCCTACCGCGGCCCTGATCTACGGTGTGTCCGGTGTTCGCGACGGCTACATGACCGGCCGTGGGCGCGTGGTGATGCGGGCCCGTACCCATATCGAGGAGCTTTCGTCCGGTCGTCAGGCCATCGTGGTGGACGAACTGCCTTATCAGGTCAACAAGAAGACCCTGCTCGAAAAGATTGCCGAGCTGGTTCGCGAAAAGAAGATCGACGGTATTTCGCACTTGCAGGATGAGTCCGACAAGTCGGGCATGCGCGTGGTGATCGAGCTGAAGAAGGGCGAAGTGCCCGAAGTGCTGCTCAATCACCTGTACAAACAGACGCAGTTGCAGGACACCTTCGGCATGAACATGGTGGCGCTGGTGGATGGTCGTCCCCAGTTGCTCAACCTGAAGGAAATGCTGGTTTGCTTCCTCAGTCATCGCCGCGAAGTGGTGACGCGTCGTACCGTTTTCGAACTGAAGAAGGCCCGTGATCGCGGTCATATCCTCGAAGGCCTGGCCGTGGCCTTGTCCAACGTGGATGAGATCATTGCCCTGATCAAGGCGGCACCGACGCCGGCGGATGCCAAGCGCAGCCTGATGGGTCGCACCTGGCGCTCCGCGCTGGTGGAGGAAATGCTTGCCCGCGCCAGTGCCGAGGCTTCCCGTCCCGAAGGGCTGGCACCCGAATTCGGCCTGTCGGCGCAGGGCTACCTACTCTCCGACGTCCAGGCTCAGGCCATCCTAGAACTGCGCCTGCAACGCCTGACCGGGCTGGAGCAGGACAAGATCGTCGCCGAGTACCGCGAGGTCATGGCCCAGATTCTCGACCTGCTCGACATCCTCGCCCGTCCGGAGCGCATCACCACCATCATCGTTGACGAGTTGACCGCCATCAAGGCCCAGTACGGCGACGCCCGCCGCTCCGAGATCGTGCTGAATACCGCCGACATCAACATCGAAGACCTGATCGCCCGCGAGGACATGGTGGTCACGTTGTCGCATTCCGGTTACATCAAGCGCCAGCCGCTGGATGATTACAAAGCCCAGCGTCGCGGTGGTCGCGGCAAGCAGGCGGCGGCGATCAAGGACGACGATTTCGTCGATCGCCTGTTCGTCGCCAACACCCACGACTACATCCTGTGCTTCTCCAGCCGGGGTCGTGTCTATTGGCTCAAGGTCTATGAAGCGCCCGAGGGTACGCGCATTTCGCGCGGCAAGCCGATCATCAACCTCTTCCCGCTGGAAGAGGGCGAGAAGATCACCGCCATCCTGCCGGTCAAGGAGTTCGACGAGGAGCATTACGTCTTCATGGCCACTGGCATGGGGACGGTGAAGAAGACGCCGCTGAACAATTTTGCCAACCCGCGCAAGGCCGGCATCATCGCCGTCGGTCTCGACGAGGGCGATCACCTGATCGGCGTTGCCATCACCAACGGCCAGTGCGACGTGATGCTGTTCTCCGACGCCGGCAAGGCCGTGCGCTTTGCCGAGGACGACGTGCGCCCCATGGGTCGCGAAGCCCGCGGTGTGCGCGGCATGATGCTGGAGGATGGCCAGAAGCTCATCTCCATGCTGGTCGCCGACAGCGAAAATTACTCCGTGTTGACTGCTGGCGAGAACGGCTTCGGCAAGCGCACGCCGATTGCCGAATACACCCGTCATGGCCGTGGTACGAAGGGCATGATTGCGATCCAGACCTCCGAGCGAAATGGCAAGGTGGTGTCCGCCGTGCTGGTGGGGCAGGGCGATACCCGCGAGGAAATCATGCTGATTTCCACCGGTGGCGTGCTGATCCGCACCCGCGTTGCCGACATCCGCGAAATGAGCCGTTCGACCCAGGGCGTGCGCCTGATCAACCTCGACGAAGGTACCTTCCTCGCCGGCCTGGAGAAAGTGGTCGAGACCGAGGATGACGGTGAGGTTGCAGCGGAGGGCAATAGCGACGAGGGCGGCGAGGAGACTACGGAAGAATGAGTCGCGTCTTCAACTTCGGCGCCGGCCCTGCGGCGCTGCCCGAGGAAGTGCTGCGTCAGGCGGCGGAGGAAATGCTCGACTGGCAGGGCTCGGGCATGTCGGTGATGGAAATGAGCCATCGCGGCAAGGAATTCATGGGCATTGCCGCCCAGGCCGAGGCCGACCTGCGGGAACTGCTGGCCGTGCCGGCCAACTACAAAATCCTGTTCATGCAGGGCGGCGCCATCGCGCTGAACGCGATCATCCCCATGAACCTGCTCGGCGACAAGAAAACCGCCGACTACGTGATCACAGGTTCCTGGACGGTGAAGTCCTACAAGGAGGCGAAGAAGTACTGTGCGCCGCACATCGCGGCCGGTAGCCTTGAAGGACCGTTTTTCGCCGTACCGCCAGCGCCGACTTTTCAACTGTCGGCCGACCCGGCTTATCTCTTCATCTGCACCAACGAAACCATCGACGGTGTCGAGTTTCACGAACTGCCGGATATGGCGTCCATCGGTCGGCCCGACCTGCCGCTGGTGGCCGACCTGTCCTCGAACATTCTGTCGCGCCCCATCGACGTGTCGAAGTACGGACTGATCTTCGGCGGTGCGCAGAAGAACATCGGCCCCGCCGGTCTGACCTTGGCCATCATCCGCGACGACCTGCTGGATCGCGCTCTGCCGGTCTGCCCCTCGGCCTTCGAGTTCAAGACCGTCGCGGCCTTCGACTCCATGTACAACACGCCGCCGACCTACAGCATTTACATCGCTAGTCTGGTCTTCCAGTGGCTCAAGCGCCAGGGCGGCCTTGCTGCCATGGAGGCGCGCAATATCGCCAAGGCGGAGCTGCTCTACGGCTATCTGGACTCAACGGATTTCTATGCGACCAAGGTGGAGAAGGCTTTCCGCTCACGCATGAACGTGCCCTTCTTCCTGAAGGACGAGTCCTTGAACGAGGCTTTCCTGGCAGGCGCCAAGGAGGCAGGCCTGCTCCAGCTCAAAGGCCACAAGTCTGTGGGCGGCATGCGCGCTTCCATCTACAACGCCATGCCCCTGGCTGGTGTACAGGCCTTGGTCGGTTATATGCAGGAATTCGAGCGCGCTTATGGCTAATGAGATGGCTAGCGAAGAGGAAGAACTCGGCAAGTTGCGCGTCGGCATCGATGCTATCGACACGGAGCTGCTGCGCCTGATCAGCGAACGGGCCAAGCTGGCCCAGCGCGTCGGCGAGATCAAGCACGGCAACATCTATCGTCCCGAGCGCGAGGCTCAGGTGCTGCGCCGAGTAGCCGAGAAGAACCCCGGCCCGTTGCCGGCGCCGGCCATGCAGCGCATCGTGCGCGAGATCATGTCTGCCTGTCTGGCCCTGGAGCAGCCGCTGACCGTGGCCTACCTCGGCCCCGCCGGCACCTATTCCGAAGCCGCTGCGCGCAAGCATTTCGGCGGTGCGCCGACCTTGCTGCCGGGTGCCGCCATCGACGACGTCTTCCGCGCTGTCGAATCCGGCAATGCCCATTACGGCGTGGTGCCGGTGGAAAACTCCACCGAAGGCGCGGTCGGCCGCTCCCTCGATCTGTTGCTCTCCTCGCCACTGCAGATTTGCGGCGAAGTGAATCTGCCCATACATCACAATCTGATGAGCAAGGCCGGCGCGCTGGGGGATATCCAGCGCATCTATTCCCATGCCCAGTCGCTGGCCCAATGCCACGAGTGGCTGAATCGCAACCTGCCGAATGTGCCCCGCGTGTCCGTCGCCAGCAATGCCGAGGCTGCTCGCCTGGCTGCCAGCGAAGCCGGTGCGGCTGCGATTGCTGGCGAGTCGGCGGCGACGCTCTATGAATTGACGATCCTGGCGGCCAGCATCGAGGACGATCCGAACAACACGACGCGCTTCGTGGTCGTCGCCGAACACGATGCGGCATCCTCCGGGGCGGACAAGACTTCGCTCGTCTGCTCGGCGCAGAATCGTCCTGGCGCCGTGCATCACCTGCTGGCGCCCTTCGCCGACAACGGCGTATCCATGAGCCGCCTCGAATCTCGCCCGGCCAAGGGCTTTGGCGGCAGCCGTTGGGAATACGTGTTCTACATTGACATCGACGGTCATCGCAGCGAGCCCGCCGTGGCCGCCGCACTGGAGGCGCTGAAGCATCGCGCCGGCTTCGTCAAGGAACTCGGCTCCTACCCCAAAGCCGTCTATTGAAGGTCAGTCCATGAGCATCGCCAACCAGGCGCCGGCTTACGTCCGCGCCATTTCCGCATATATCCCCGGCAAGCCCATCACCGAACTGGCCCGCGAGATGGGCATCCCGGTGGAGAGCATCGTCAAGCTCGCCTCCAACGAGAACCCGCTGGGCATGAGCCCGAAGGCACGCAAGGCCGTCGAAGCGGCGCTGTCGGGTATCGAACGCTATCCGGACCAGTTCGACCTGATCAAGGTGCTGGCTGAACGCCACGGCGTCGCTACCGAGCAGATCGTGCTCGGCAATGGCTCTAACGACGTGCTCGACATCGCTGCCCGCGTCTTTCTCGCGCCGGGTCGTTCTGCCGTGTTCTCCAAGCACGCCTTCGCCGTCTATCCACTGGCGACGATGTCCGCCGGCGCCGAATGTCTCGCCGCGCCGGCGAAGCATTACGGCCACGATCCGGTCGCCATGCTCGCTGCGATTCGCCCCGACACGCATCTGTTGTGGATCGCCAACCCCAACAACCCGACCGGCAACTTCCTGCCGGCCGCCGAACTGCGCGCCTTCATCGAGAAGATGCCAAGCAACATTGCCGTGGTGCTGGACGAGGCTTACACCGAATATCTGGCGCCGACGGATCGCGTCGATACCGTTGCCTGGCTGCGCGATTTCCCCAACCTGATCGTCACCCGCACCTTCTCCAAGATCTACGGCCTCGCCGGCCTCCGCATCGGCTACGGTGTGGCGCGACCCGAGGTGGCGGACTTGATGAACCGCATCCGTCAGCCCTTCAATGTGAACAACCTGGCCCTGGCCGGCGCTATTGCCGCGCTGGATGATCATGCCTTCCTCGCAGAGAGCTACGAGCTGAACCGGCACGGCATGGAACAGCTGGTGGCCGGCATCAAGCGCCTTGGCCTGGCCCACATCCCGTCTCACGGCAATTTCATTACCGTCGAAGTGGCGGATGGCCCAGCAATCAATGGCCGTCTGCTCAAGCAGGGCGTCATCGTCCGTCCCATCGGCGGCTACGGCCTGCCGAATCATCTGCGCGTGACCATCGGTCTCGAATCCGAGAACGCGCGTTTCCTCGACGCCTTGGAAAAGGCGCTGGCGGGCTGATGGCCGCGCAGTTTTCTCCAAAGCTGGTCATTTGCGGTGTCGGCCTGATCGGCGGATCTTTCGCGCTGGCGGCCAAGGTCGCTTGGCCAGGCCTGCACATCGTCGGCATGGGCCGCACACGGGCTTCGCTGGAGACGGCTTTGAAGCTCAAGGTCGTTGACGAGATCGCCACGGATTGGCCCGCTGCCCTTGATGGAGCCGACCTCGTCCTGCTCGGTATGCCTGTCGGCCAGATGGGCTCGACCCTTACCGCGCTGGCACCGCACCTCAAGCCCGGCACCCTGGTCACCGACGGCGGCAGCACCAAGAGCGACGTGGTGGCCGCTGCCCGCGCCGCCCTGGGTGATAAGATTTACCAGTTCGTCCCCGGTCATCCCATCGCCGGCGCAGAGAAGAGTGGCGTCGCTGCCGCCCACGGTGACCTCTACCGCGACAAGCGCGTGGTGCTGACGCCGCTGCCGGAAAATGCCAAAGCCGATGTGGATCGCATCCGTATCGTCTGGGAAGCCTGCGGTGCCAGGGTCTCGCAGCTCACGCCCGAAGACCACGACCGCGTCTTCGCTGCCGTCAGCCACTTGCCGCACCTGCTGGCCTTCGCCCTGGTGCACGACTTCGCCCAGCGCAATAACGCCGATCAACTCTTCGGCTTCGCCGCCGGCGGCTTCCGAGATTTCACCCGCATCGCCAGCAGCCATCCGGAGATGTGGCGTGACATCTGCGTCGCCAATCGCCATGCCCTGCTGGCCGAACTCGACGCCTACATGGCCGAACTCATGCGCACCCGTGTGCTGCTGGCCTCTGCGGATGCATCCGGGCTGGAGGCCATGTTCGCCACAGCCCGCGCCCGCCGCGATGCCTGGCTCGACAGCCTGATTCCGGTGGGGGAGTGATGGAGCAATTGAATCTCCCGCCGCTGTTTCATGCCTCCGGCGTCGTCCGTCTGCCCGGCTCGAAGAGCATTTCCAATCGCATGTTGCTGCTGGCGGCGCTGGCGGAGGGCACGACGGAAATCCGAGATCTGCTGGATTCCGACGACACCCGCGTCATGCTCGACGCCCTGCAAAAAGTCGGCGTTGGCGTGACGGCGATTGGGACCAATGCCTATCGCGTCGACGGTTGCGCCGGCCGCTTCCCGGTCAAGGACGCCGATCTCTTCATGGGCAACGCCGGTACCGCGATTCGTCCGCTGACAGCGGCACTCGCACTTTCTGGCGGCAGCTATAGATTATCCGGCGTGCCGCGCATGCACGAGCGTCCCATCGGCGATCTGGTCGATGGTCTGCTCCAAATCGGCACCGATGTTCGCTACACCGGCAATCCGGGCTTTCCACCTCTGGCTATCGGTCCTGCGACGATTTCGCTGCAAGGGCCGATCCGCGCGCGCGGCGATGTCTCGTCCCAGTTCCTCACGGCGCTGCTGATGGCGCTGCCGCTGACCGGTGAACAGGCCGTGATCGAGATGACGACGGAACTCATCTCCAAGCCCTACATTGAAATCACTCTGAATTTGATGGCGCGCTTTGGCGTGCGCGTCGAGCGCGAGGGCTGGCAGCGCTTCACGATTCCGGCGGGCCAGCGCTATTGCAGCCCCGGCCTGCTGCATGTGGAGGGCGATGCCTCCTCGGCGTCTTATTTCCTCGCGGCCGGAGCCATTGCGGGCGGCCCGGTGCGGGTCGAAGGTATCGGCCGGCAGAGCATCCAGGGCGATGTGCGCTTTGCCGATGAACTCGAAAAGCTCGGCGCCCGTATCACCTGGGGTGACAACTTCATCGAGGCGCGGGCGCCCGAGAGCGACAAGTTGCGCGCCTTCGATCTCGACTTCAATCACATTCCCGATGCGGCGATGACCCTGGCCGTGGCGGCGCTGTTCACCGACGGCCGCTGCGTGCTGCGCAACATCGCCTCCTGGCGAGTCAAGGAAACCGACCGCATCAGCGCCATGGCGACGGAACTGCGCAAGCTGGGTGCGACGGTGGAGGAGGGGGGCGATTGGCTCGCCGTGTCCATGTCGCGCGGCGATCCGGCTAACGCCGTCTCGCCAGCACCGACTTTTGTACCAAATGCCGCCATCGACACCTATGACGATCACCGCATGGCCATGTGTTTCTCGCTGGCGGCGTTGGGCGGTGTGCCGGTGACCATCAACGATCCCAAGTGCGTGGCCAAGACCTTCCCCGATTATTTCGATGCCTTCGCCGAAGTCACCGCGCCGGTGATCGCCATCGACGGCCCCTCGGCCTCGGGCAAGGGCACGGTGGCGGAGCGGGTGGCGGCCAAGCTGGGTTATCACTATCTCGACAGCGGTTCCCTGTATCGCCTGACGGCCCTGGCGGCCATCCGCGCCGGCGTGGCCCTGGATGACGAAGCTGGCGTAGCCCCACTCGCCGCGACGCTGCCGGCCACTTTCGAGGGCGGTCGCATCCTGCTGTCCGGCGACGATGTGACCGAGGCCATTCGCACCGAGGAAATCTCCGCCGGTTCGTCGAAAGTGGCGGCTTTGCCGGCCGTGCGGGCGGCCCTGCTGGACCGTCAGCGGGCCTATCGGCGCTTCCCCGGCCTGGTGGCCGATGGCCGCGATATGGGCTCCGTGGTCTTCCCCGGCGCGACGGCCAAGGTCTTCCTCACAGCCTCCGCCGAAGCACGGGCAGAACGACGCTATAAACAGTTGATCGCAAAGGGGATGTCTGCTAACATTCACGCCCTTTTGCAGGATTTGCAGGAAAGGGATGCGCGCGATGCCCAGCGTAGCGTGGCGCCCCTCAAGCAATCCGACGATGCGGAGCTGGTAGATACCACGCCGCTCGGCATCGAGGAAGCAGTGGCCGCCGTGATGACTATCGTCGAACGGCAGCAGATGTAAATGCAGCAAGGTGTCGGTGCAGCCGCCAGGCGGCCCGGCGAAGAGTAACTAACCCGCCACTCGATGGCACATCATCCCTAAGGTCCCTAACCCAATGTCTACCGCTATTGCAGAAGCTTCACCCATGGAGAGCTTTGCCGCTCTGTTCGAAGAGAGCCTCCAGCGCCAGGAAATGCGTGCCGGTGAAGTGATCACCGCCGAAGTCGTCCGCATCGACCAGAACTTCGTGGTCGTGAATGCCGGCCTCAAGTCCGAAAGCATGATTCCCGTCGAAGAGTTCCACAATGATCGTGGCGAACTCGAGACCCAGCCGGGCGATTTCGTCCAGGTCGCCATCGAGATGCTCGAAGACGGCTACGGCGCCACTCGCCTGTCGCGGGACAAGGCCAAGCGTATCGCCGCCTGGAACGACCTCGACAAGGCTCTCACCGACAGCGCTCTGGTCAAGGGCATGGTCACCGGCAAGGTCAAGGGCGGCCTGACCGTCATGGTCAATGGCATCCGTGCCTTCCTCCCGGGTTCGCTGGTCGACACCCGTCCGGTCAAGGACACCACGCCGTTTGAAAACAAGGAATTCGAATTCAAGGTCATCAAGCTCGACCGCAAGCGCAACAACGTGGTCGTGTCCCGTCGTGCCGTGCTCGAAGCCAGCATGGGCGAAGAGCGTCAGAAGCTCCTGGAAAACCTCCAGGAAGGCACCGTCATCAAGGGTATCGTAAAGAACATCACCGACTACGGCGCATTCGTGGACCTCGGTGGCATCGACGGCCTGCTGCACATCACCGACCTGGCCTGGCGTCGCGTGCGTCACCCCAGCGAAGTGCTCAACGTGGGTGACGAAGTTACCGCCAAGGTGCTCAAGTTCGACCAGGAGAAGAACCGCGTCTCCCTGGGCATGAAGCAGCTCGGCGAAGATCCGTGGGTGGGAATCGCCCGTCGTTACCCGCAGAGCACCCGCCTGTTCGGCAAGGTCACCAACCTGACCGACTACGGTGCTTTCGTCGAGATCGAGCAGGGAATCGAAGGCCTGGTACACGTCTCCGAAATGGATTGGACCAACAAGAACATTCACCCGACCAAGGTTGTCCAGTTGGGCGACGAAGTCGAAGTGATGGTTCTCGAGATCGACGAAGATCGTCGCCGCATCTCGCTGGGCATGAAGCAGTGCATGGCCAACCCGTGGGACGATTTCGCCATGAACCACAAGAAGGGCGACAAAGTGAAGGGCGCCATCAAGTCGATCACCGACTTCGGCATCTTCATCGGTCTGCCCGGCGGTATCGACGGCCTGGTGCACCTGTCCGACCTGTCCTGGTCTGCCACTGGCGAAGAGGCCAAGCAGAACTTCAAGAAGGGCGACGAAGTTGAAGCCGTGGTGCTCTCCATCGATGTCGAGAAGGAGCGTATCTCGTTGGGCGTCAAGCAGCTTGATGGCGATCCCTTCACCAGCTTCGTGGCCACCCACGACAAGAACAGCCTGGTCTCCGGCACGGTCACCAGCGTTGATGCCCGTGGCGCCGTGATTAATCTCGGCGACGACGTGGAAGGTTACCTGCGCGTGTCCGAGTTCTCCCGCGACCGTACCGAAGATCTGAGCCAGCACCTGAAGGTGGGTGACGTGATCGAGACCCTGATCATCAACGTGGATCGCAAGACCCGTTCGATCAATCTGTCGATCAAGGCCAAGGATCAGGTCGAGCAGACTCAGGCGATGCAGAAACTTGCCACGGAAAGCTCCGGCAATGCCGGTACGACCAGTCTGGGCGCGTTGCTCAAGGCCAAGCTCAACCAGCAGTAAGGCTGTCTCGACCTCATGACCAAATCGGAGCTCATCGCCCGGCTGGCGGAGCGATTCCCCCAGCTCGTGGCGAAGGATGCCGACTTTGCCGTGAAAATGATGCTCGATGCGCTCACCGCCGCCCTGGCGCGTGGTGATCGTATCGAGATTCGCGGCTTCGGCAGCTTTGCGCTGAATTTCCGGCCGCCTCGCGTCGGTCGCAATCCCAAGTCCGGCGACAAGGTGCAGGTACCTGAAAAGTACGTGCCCCATTTCAAGGCCGGCAAGGAATTGCGGGAGCGGGTCGACTACCCGGAATGATCCGTTCCGTCGCGGCCAGCAATACGGCGGCACCTGTCACGGGTGCCGCTTTTTTTCGCGTTTTTTGCCATATGCATTGGCATTCCGAATGAATACCCTGTTGCGGATACTCGTCTGGTTTCTGCGGGCCATCGTTTTTGTCGGCCTGTTCGGTCTCGCCATCAAGAACAGCGGCCCCATTGAATTGCGTTTCTTTTTCGAGCGCGCGTGGAACGCACCGCTTTCCGTGGTCATCCTCGCCGTGTTTGCTGCCGGCGTGGCCGTGGGGTTGACGGCGGCACTCGGCGTCTTCCTGCGTCCGGGCAAGCATCAAGAACCCCATTGATTCGCTGCTGACATCATGGAAATCGAACTCTGGTGGCTGCTGGTTCTGCCGATCTTTTTCGTGCTCGGCTGGATCGCCGCCCGCATTGATATCAAGCAGTTGCTGAAGGAGTCGCGCGCCCTGCCGCGCTCCTACTTCAAGGGCCTCAACTTCCTGCTCAACGAACAGCCGGATCAAGCCATCGAGGCCTTCATCGAAGCGGCCCGCGTCGATCCGGAAACCATCGAACTGCATTTCGCCCTGGGCAGCCTGTTTCGTCGACGCGGCGAGACGGACCGCGCCATCCGTGTCCATCAGAACCTGATCGAGCGCGATGGACTCTCTGACCGCCAGCGCCTGCATGCCTTGTCTGAACTTGGTCAGGATTATTTGAAAGCCGGCCTGCTGGATCGGGCCGAGGATATCTTCCTCAAGCTGCGCGACACTGACCGCGACGAAGAAGCACTGAAGAACTTGCTGGAAATCTATCAGCAGGAAAAGGAATGGGCCAAGGCCATCGCCGTCGCCGAATCCATGCCCGACCATGCCGATCATGTCTGGCAAAAAGAGATCGCCGAGTTCCGCTGTGAACTCGCGGCGAACGCCATGATCGATGGTCGCCATGACGACGCCCGCCGCCTGCTCGATGAAGCGCTGGCAGCCAATCGCAAGTGCGTGCGTGCCACGCTGCTGTTGGGTGAATTGGCGGCAAAAGTCGGCGCTGGTGACACGGCGATTGAACACTGGAAGCGCATCGAACAGCAGAATCCCGCCTACGTTTCGCTCGCAGCGGAAAAACTCATGGCCGTTTTCATTCAGCAAGGGCGCATGGAGCAGGGCATTGAACTATTGCGCGGCTGGCTGGAACGCCATCCTTCGCTGGACCTGCTCGAAGCCGTGTTCCGCGCCGAACTCGACAATGAAGGGCCGGCTGCCGCCTACACGCTGGTACGCGAGGAACTGCGACGCAACCCGACGCTACTCGGCCTCGACAAGTTCCTCGAAGCGCAGATCCTGGTGTCGCCACCGGAGCGTCGCGCCGATCTTGAACTGATCAAGAACCTGATCCACAACCACACGCGCCGCGTCGCCCGCTACCGATGCGACGCCTGCGGCTTCAAGGCCCGCCAGTTCTACTGGCGCTGCCCCGGCTGTGGCGGCTGGGAAACCTATCCGCCAAAGCGCACCGAAGAATTCGATATTTCGCCCTAAGACCAATATGAAAATCACCGTCATCGGCACCGGTTACGTCGGCCTCGTTTCCGGCACCTGTCTCGCGGACGTCGGCAACGACGTACTTTGTCTCGACGTGGACGCAGCAAAGATCCGCATTCTCAAGGACGGTGGCATTCCCATTTATGAGCCGGGCCTGGAGGCCATGGTCAAGAAGAACGTTGCTGCTGGTCGCCTGCGCTTCACCACCGACATCGAGGAAGCCGTCGCCCACGGTGTGCTCCAGTTCATCGCCGTCGGCACACCGCCTGACGAGGACGGCTCGGCCGACTTGCAATACGTCGTCGCCGCCGCCCGCAATGTCGGCAAGCACATGAGCGGCTACAAGGTCGTCGTCGATAAATCCACCGTGCCTGTTGGTACTGCCGACAAGGTCCGCGCCGCGATTGCCGAGGAGTTGCAGAAGCGCGGTGCGGCCATCGACTACAGCGTCGTCTCCAATCCAGAATTCCTCAAGGAAGGCGCGGCGGTGGATGACTTCATGAAGCCCGACCGCATCGTCGTCGGCGCCGAGGATGCCCGTGCCATCGAACTCATGCGCGAGCTTTACGCACCTTTCCAGCGCAACCACGAGCGCCTGATCGTCATGGACGTGAAGAGTGCCGAGTTGACCAAGTACGCCGCCAACGCCATGCTGGCCACACGCATCAGCTTCATGAACGAACTGGCCAATCTGGCCGAGAAACTGGGTGCCGACATCGAGCTGGTGCGCAAAGGCATCGGCTCCGATCCGCGTATCGGCTTCCATTTCCTCTATCCCGGCGTCGGCTACGGCGGCTCCTGCTTCCCAAAGGATGTTCAGGCATTGATTCGTACGGCTGCGGACGCCGGACAGCACTTGCAGGTCTTGCAGGCCGTCGAAGATGCCAACGAAGCGCAGAAGAGTGTGCTGACGCAGAAGATCGTCAAGCGCCTGGGCGAAAACCTCGCCGGCAAGACCATCGCGCTCTGGGGGCTGGCCTTCAAGCCGAATACCGACGACATGCGTGAAGCGCCGAGTCGTGTGCTGATCGCCGATCTGCTGGCCCGTGGCGCGACGATACAGGCTTACGATCCGGTGGCGACGCACGAGGCGCAGCGGGTCTTCGGCGACGAGCCGCGCATCCGTTTTGCCGCTGCGCCGATGGACGCCCTGCAAGGCGCCGATATTCTCGCCATCGTCACCGAGTGGAAGGAATTCCGCGCCCCCGATTTCGACGCAATCAAGGCGGCCCTGAAGACGCCGGTGATCTTCGACGGTCGTAACCTCTACGACCCCGCCACGCCGCGCAAGGCCGGCCTCGAATACTTCGCCATAGGCCGCCAATGAACACGCCGGTTCCCGAAACCGCCAAGGCCCGCGTCCTCGTCGTCGGCGATGTGATGCTGGACCGTTACTGGTTCGGCGACGTGGCTCGCATTTCGCCAGAAGCGCCGGTACCTGTGGTCAAGGTCGAACGCACCGAAGAGCGTCCCGGTGGCGCCGCCAACGTGGCGCGCAATTGCGCTGCGCTCGGTGCCCGTGTTGCCCTGCTGTCGGTGGTCGGCGCTGACGAGGCCGGCACTAGCCTCGCGCGTCTGATGAAGGATTCAGGCGTCGACGCCAGCCTGCATGAGGATGCCCAGCTCAATACCACCGTCAAGCTGCGTGTCATCGGCCGTCAGCAGCAGTTGCTGCGCATCGATTTCGAGAACGCGCCGGACCACGAAGTGCTCCAGACCAAGCTGGCCGAGTTCGAGTCCCGGGTCAAGGAATGCGATGTCGTCATCCTTTCCGATTACGGCAAGGGTGGTCTGGCGCACATCAGTGAAATGATCCGTCTCGCCCGCGCCGCCGGCAAGCCGGTGCTGGCTGATCCCAAGGGCGAGGACTACGCCCGCTATGCCGGCGTCACGCTGCTGACGCCGAACCGGTCTGAGCTGCGCGAAGTCGTCGGTCGCTGGAGCGATGATGCGCAACTCACCGAAAAGGCCCAGAAGCTGCGTGAAGAATTGGGGCTGGACGGCCTGCTGGTCACGCGCAGCGAAGAGGGCATGACGCTGTTTTCTGCCCATGGCACCGCCCATGAGCCGGCGCAGGCCCGCGAAGTCTATGATGTCAGCGGTGCCGGCGACACGGTGATCGCCACCATGGCCGTCATGCTGGCCTCCGGCGCATCGCTGGCACAATCAATGCAACTGGCCAACCGGGCCGCCGGCATTGTCGTCGGCAAGCTTGGTACTGCAACATGCAGTCTTCAGGAACTACAGAGCCACTGAAGGCCACCGTCTAGGAGTTTCCATGTACCACGTCGTTACCGGCGCCTGCGGCTTCATCGGCGCGAACCTGATCAAGGCCCTCAACGAACGGGGCATTTCCGACATCATCGCCGTCGACAACCTGACGAAGGCGGATAAGTTCCTCAATCTGACCGATTGCGAAATTGCCGACTACCTCGACAAGAACGAGTTTCTCGGCCTGATCGAAAACGGCCAGCTCGATGGCGGCATCGAGGCCATCCTGCACGAGGGTGCCTGTTCCGACACCATGGAAACCGATGGCCGCTACATGATGGCCAACAACTATCGCTATTCACTGGCGCTGCTGGATTTCTGCCAGGAGCAGGAAGTGCCTTTCCTCTATGCCTCTTCGGCCTCGGTCTATGGCGGTGGCGGCGTGTTCCGCGAGGAGCGTGAATTCGAGGCGCCGCTCAATGTCTATGGCTACTCGAAGTTCCTCTTCGACCAGATCGTGCGTCGCCGCCTTGCCAACGCCGATGCCCAGATCGCCGGCTTCCGCTACTTCAACGTCTACGGCCCCCGCGAGAATCACAAAGGGCGCATGGCCTCCGTGGCCTTCCATCACTTTCACCAGTACCGCAAGGAAGGCAAGGTCAAGCTCTTCGAAGGCTACGGCGGCTATGGCAATGGCGAGCAGCGCCGCGATTTCGTGTATGTCGGTGACGTGGTCAAGGTGAATCTGGATTTCCTCGACAGTTGCACTTCCGGCATCTACAACCTTGGTACCGGTCGCGCCCAGAGCTTCAACGAACTGGCCGCCGCCACGGTGAATGCCTGTCGAGGTCTGGAAGGCAAGCCGGCGCTGACGCTGGCCGAACTGGTGGCGCAGGGCATTCTCGAATACATCCCCTTTCCCGATGCGCTCAAGGGCAAGTACCAAAGCTTCACCCAGGCCGATCTCACGCAACTGCGTGGCGCCGGCTATTCCGCCGATTTCGCGACGGTGGAGGAGGGCGTTGCCGAGTATGTGAAATGGCTAGCGAAATGAGCTGGAAAACCCTCGAGGACTTCGTCGGCAACACGCCGCTGGTCAAGCTCCAGCGCATTCCCGGCGCCGAGAATGCGCGACGCAACAACGTCATCCTCGCCAAGCTGGAAGGCAACAACCCGGCCGGTTCGGTGAAGGATCGTCCGGCGATGTCCATGATCGTCCACGCCGAAGCGCGCGGCGCCATCAAGCCCGGCGATACGCTAATCGAGGCCACGTCCGGCAACACCGGCATTGCCCTGGCCATGGCAGCGGCGATCCGTGGCTATCGCATGATCCTGATCATGCCGGAGAACCAGAGCGTCGAACGCTGTCAGACTATGAAGGCCTACGGTGCCGAACTGATCCTGACGCCCAAGGCCGGTGGCATGGAAGCCGCCCGCGATCTGGCCGAGGACATGGTGCACGAAGGCAAGGGCATCGTCCTCGACCAGTTCGCCAATGCCGATAATCCGCTGGCGCATATCGAAAGCACCGGCCCGGAAATCTGGCGCGATACCGATGGCCGCATCACCCATTTCGTTTCCAGCATGGGCACTACGGGCACCATCATGGGCTGCTCGACCTATCTGAAATCCAAGAATCCAGCCATCCGCATCGTCGGTTGCCAGCCCGAGGAAGGCTCGCAGATTCCCGGCATCCGCAAGTGGCCGGAGGCCTATCTGCCGAAGATATTCGACCGCTCCCGCGTTGATCAGGTGGAGAACGTGAATCAGGCCGAAGCCGAGGAAATGACTCGCCGTCTGGCGCGCGAAGAAGGAATCTTCGCCGGCATTTCCTCCGGTGGCGCGCTGCACGTGGCCTTGCGCATTGCCAGCCAGTTGGAAAATGCGGTCATCGTCAGCATCGTCTGCGACCGCGGCGACCGCTATCTGTCCACCGGGGTTTTTCCCGCCTAAAGCACGGGCCGCAGCTTTGCGGCAAGTTGCTCCAGTTCATCCAGCGTCGGGTCACGGCGCGGCCAGCTGAGATCCACGCCATCGCCGGCATGGCGCGGCAGGACGTGCAGGTGGATATGTGGCACCGTCTGGAAGCCGGCCGCCTTGTTGGACTGGAGGATGCTGATGCCTTCCGGCGCGAACACCTTCTGCACCGCTTCGGCGACCCGGCGCGTTGTCACGAACAGCGCGGCGGCTTCTTCGTCGTTGATGTCGAGAATGGTCTCGGCGGGGCGCTTGAGCGCCACCAGCACATGGCCCGGATTGACCTGTCCCGCATCCATGAAGGCGAAGGTCAGTTCGTCTTCATACACTTTGGCGCAGGGAATCTCGCCGCGCAACAGGCGGCTGAAGATGGTGCTCATCAGGCCGGCAGGGCGATCTTGTTGTCTTTGCTGAACTGGTAGTCGCGGAAAACGTGCTCTGCGGACAGCAACTGGTAGCTGCCGTCCTCATTCTTGCGCGTGGTGTCCTTGAGCCGGTAGGTGTATTGGCCGCAGGTCCAGCATTCGAAATTGCGCATGTGGGTGCACAGACAGGTCTTGTCCCAGACTTTGACCTTCTTCGCTTCCGGATGGGCCGCCACCTCGCGGTTGTAGGCCTCGATGTACTGGCAGCTGCCGGAAGAGTCGAGCAGGTAGCCGTAGGCTTCGCAATTCGGGCGGATGCCGTCGCCGATGGCCGGGCTGTTCTTCAGCATGCGCATCGGATAGCCGGTGGGCGAGATGGTGTTGACCTCGATGTCGTTTTCCGAGGCCTTGAAGTATTCCTGCTGCACTTCGGGCGGCAGGCCGCATTCGCTGGCGACGGTGAAACGGGTGGCCACCTGTACGGCGGCGGCGCCCATGTCGAGGAAGTTGACGGCGTCCGTGCCGGTGAAGATGCCGCCAGCCGGAATCAGCGGGATGTCGAGGTTCTCGGCCTTCAGCCAGTCGCGGATTTCGACGACGATGGTGGCCAGATCGTAGGCCGCCCAATCCATGCCGAAGCCGAGGTGACCGCCGGCCAGCGGGCCTTCGATGACGACGTAATCCGGCAGGCGGCCGGTACGGGCGCTTTTCTTGATGAAGAGTTGCAGGGCGCGCAGGGAGGAGACGATGATGCCCAGTTGGACATCGCGGAAGCGCGGATGGTCCTCGATCAAGGCGAAGGAACCCAGGTGCAGGCCGGCGGCCAGGGTGATGCCGTCAATGCCGTGATCCATGGCCGTCTTGAGGCGAACGCGCAGGGTTTCCTTGGGCGCGTTCATGGTCAGCTTTTCCATGCAGTTGATGAAGATCAGACCTGATCCGCGCTTGGCACCCATGGTCGCATCGACGTGATGGGCCGTGGCTTCGGCGAGCAGGCCCATGTCGAACTGCACCACGGCCTTGTCCGTGTTGGCGACGTTGAACTTGTACTGCTTGAGCTTGTTCTTGACGTATTTGGTGTTGTAACGGCGGTCAGCGACCGTCGGCACCATGGCATCCGAGATGTGGCCGACGCCGCCGAGGCGGGCCGTCTCCAGGGCAAGCTCGGCAGTCGAGATATCGACGCCCATGCCACCGACCATGATCGGCACCAGTTCCTGTCCCCCCAGCCGCAGGCGAAAATCATCGACGCACTTCATTGCCATGCTTCCTTATTTTGTAGCCCGACATTATCGCCTGCCGGCGCTTTTTCAAGATGAAATTTTGACGATCAACCCATTAGTCCGAGCAGGGTTTCTCCATAGCGTTCGGCCTTGGCCTGGCCGATGCCGGGTACGGTAAGCAGCTCGTCCGTATTGGCGGGGCGGCGCATGGCCAACTCGCGCAGTGTCTTGTCGTGCAGGATCACGTAGGCCGGCACGCCCTGTTCCCGCGCCAGCTCGGCACGCCAGGTGCGCAGGGCGTCGAACAGCGGGGCATCGTCGGCGGACATCGGTACATCAGTTCGCCGTCCCGCCAGCGCCGACTTTTGTTTGGCACGGATCACCTGACGGCGCAGTTCCAGCGTGGTCTCACCCTTCAGCACCGGCCGCGCTGCATCGGTCAGCTTCAGGGCACCGAAGGCTTGCGCGTCGGCGTGGAGCAGACCGGCGGCGAGCATCTGGCGGAACACGCCACGCCAGCCGGCATCATCGAGGTCGTTGCCGACGCCGAAGGTCGGCAACTGGTCGTGGCCGAACTGGGTCACCTTCTCGGTGGCCTTGCCGCGCAGCACGTCGGTGAGATGGGCGGCGCCGAAGCGCTGGCCGGTCCGAAGGGCGGCGGAGAGCGCTTTCTGCGCGGCGATGGTGCCATCCCAGACTTCCGGCGGCTCGATGCAGGTATCGCAATTGCCGCAGGAGGCGGACTCTTCGGCGAAGTAGCGCAACAGGCCGACACGGCGGCAGGTGGCGAGTTCGCACCAGGCCAGCAGGGCATCGAGCTTGCCGCGCTCAATGCGTTTCTGTTCGTCGCCGGCGGCGGATTCGTCGATGCGCTGGCGATGTACCACCACGTCGTTGAGGCCGTAGGTCATCCAGGCTTCTGCCGGCTCGCCATCCCGTCCCGCGCGTCCTGTCTCCTGGTAGTAGGCCTCCAGGCTCTTGGGCAGGTCGAGATGAGCGACAAAACGCACGTCGGGCTTGTCGATACCCATGCCGAAGGCGATGGTCGCCGTCATGACGATGCCATCCTCGCGCAGGAAACGCTGCTGGTGCTTCTGTCGCACGGCGGCATCGAGACCGGCGTGATATGGCAAGGCGGCGATGCCCTGCTCGTTCAGCCAGGCGGCGGTTTCGTCCACCTTCTTGCGCGACAGGCAATAGACGATGCCGGCCTCGCCCCGGTGCGCGGCGAGAAAGCCGAGCAACTGCTTGCGCGGATTGTCCCGATCCACCACCGTGTAGCGGATGTTGGGCCGGTCGAAACTGGAGAGGAAGGTGCGCGCCTCGCCAAGGCCCAATCGCTCGATGATTTCCTGCCGTGTGAGACTGTCGGCGGTGGCCGTGAGGGCGATGCGCGGCACGCTCGGATAGCGCTCGTGCAGCAAGGATAGCTGGATGTATTCGGGGCGAAAATCGTGGCCCCATTGCGAGACGCAGTGGGCTTCGTCGATGGCGAAGAGGGCAATGCGCCCGGCGCGGTCGAGATCGTCGAGCAGGGACAGGAAGCGGTCGGTGAACAGCCGTTCCGGGGCGACGTAGATGAGATCGAGTTCGCCGTTGCGCAGTTTGCGTTCGGTGGCCGAGGCTGTTTCCCAATCCTGCGAGGAGTTGAGATAGGCGGCGCGCACACCGGCCTGGAGCAGGGCATCCACCTGGTCCTGCATCAGTGCGATCAGGGGCGAGACGATGACGCCGACGCCGGGGCGCAGCAGCGCTGGAATCTGGTAGCAGAGGGACTTGCCCCCCCCCGTGGGCATCAACACCAGGGCATCGCCGCCGCCGGTGATGTGATCGATGATCTCGGCCTGGGGGCCACGGAAGGAGGGATAACCGAAAACCCGGCGCAGGGTCTCCAATGCAGGGGTGGGCGCAGTCATTGAGACGGATTTTACCTTGCGGCGGTATGATCCAACTTTTGGCATAGATCGAATCGGCTTCATGTCCGTTGATAAAGCGCTTCTCGACAAGGTTTTGCAGGATGCGGGCAGCCTCTTCCAAGGGCTCGCGGACAACGAACTGACGGGGCTGTACCTAATCCAGGACGGCCGCTTCGTCTATGTGAATCCCCGTCTGGCCGCCATGTTTGGCTACCCGCAGGAGGAGTTGTGCGGCGGACTGGGGCCGATGCATGTGACCGCGCCGGAACACCAGGCGCTGGCACAAAGCGAAATCGACCGCCGCATGCAGGGCAAGGCCAAGACCGGCCACTATCGTTTCACCGGCATGCGCAAGGATGGTTCGCATCTGGATGTGGAGGTATTCGGCGTCTCCACCCTGTTTCAGGACAAGCCCGCCATCGTCGGCATCCTGGTCGATGTTTCCGAGCGTAGCCAGGCGGAACGGGAAGTGTCGAACCAGTTGCAGTTCATCGGCCGGCTGATCGACACGATCCCCAGCCCGGTCGTCTATAAGAACCTGGAAGGTCGATATCTCGGTTGCAACCGGGCCTTCGAGGAGTTTGCAGGCCGGCCTCGGGACGATCTGATTGGTCGCACAGTCTTCGATATCGCGACACAGGATGTAGCGGCGAAATCGGACGCTGCCGATCGTCGGCTCATGTCCAATCCCGGTACGACAAGCTACGAAGGTAAGGCGACCCAGGCCGATGGCTCGGTCCATGACATCATCTTTCACAAGGCCACCTTCGATAACAGCGACGGCAGCGTTGGCGGGCTGGTGACGGTGATGTTCGACATCAGCGAGCGCAAGCGCATGGAAGAGCGCATCTGGCAGGAGGCAAACTACGATTCCCTGACCGGCCTGCCCAATCGTCGCCTGTTCCGTGATCGCCTGCTGGAGGAGATCAAGCGCGCACGCCGTTCCGGGCGCGGGCTGGCGCTGCTGGTGGTGGACCTGGACCGGTTCAAGGAAGTCAATGACACCCTCGGTCATGAACTCGGCGACAAGCTGCTCACCGAGGCCGCGACGCGGGTGCGCGCCTGCATCCGCGATTCGGATACGGTGGCGCGGCAGGGCGGCGACGAGTTCATGGTGATCCTGCCCGACATCGCCGATCCCGCCATCGTCGGCCAGGTGGCGCAGAACATCATCGACGCCCTGGCCCGCCCGGTGATACTCGACGGGCACACGGTGTATGTCTCCGCCAGCGTCGGCGTGGCGCTGTTTCCGGACGATGCCGCCGACATGGACACGCTGCTCAGCTACGCTGACCAGGCCATGTACGCGGCCAAGGAAAAGGGCCGCAACGGTTTCAGCTATTTCACGCCCTCCTTGCAGGAACGGGCGCGCAACCGCCTGCAACTGGCCAATGAATTGCGAGGCGCTCTTGCTGCCAATCAGCTCTCGGTTTACATGCAGCCGATCGTCGACATGCGCGACGGCGCCATCGTCAAGGCCGAGGCGCTGCTACGCTGGCGGCATCCGGTGCTGGGCATGATTCCGCCGGACCAGTTCATTCCCATCGCCGAGGAAATTGGCCTGATTCACGAGATCGGCGACTGGGTGTTCAAAGAGTCGGCGCTGGCGGCACGGCGCTGGCGCGATTTGCCGGTTCTCGGTGGGCGCGGCATACAGGTCAGCGTCAACAAATCGCCGCGCCAACTGGTGACGGGCAACACCCACGAGGATTGGATCGAGTTCCTGCGCGAGATCGATTTGTCGGCAGAGTTCGTGGTGATCGAAATTACCGAGGGCTTGCTGATGGACGCGCGCACCGAAGTCGCCAGCAAGTTGCTCCAGTTCCGTGATGCCGGCATTCAGGTCAGCCTCGACGATTTTGGCACAGGCTATTCGGCCATGTCCTACCTGAAGAAGTTCCACATCGATTACCTGAAGATCGACAAGTCCTTCGTGCGTGACATGACCACCGACGAAGGTGACCGGGCGATTGCCGAGGCCATCATCGTCATGGCCCACAAGCTGGGTATCAAGGTGGTTGCCGAAGGCGTCGAGACGGCCGAACAGCGTGATCTGCTGGCGGCCGCCGGCTGCGACTTCGGTCAGGGTTATCTGTTCGCGCGGCCCATGCCCATGGACGATTTCGAGAATTTTCTCGAAGACGGCAAGGGCAAGACCGTTCAGTAGCGCTCAGCCGGCGCCGAGCAGGCTCAGGGTCAGCGGCGTGGTGATCGCCGCCAGCGCCGTCGATAGCACCAGACTGGCCGCCACCGGACCTTCCAGGGTCTTGAACTGACGGGACATCAGATACACGTTCGCACCCACCGGCAAGGTGCCGAGCAGCACCACGACCTGGGTTTCCAGCGGCGGCAGTTCCAGCGCCCTTGCCAGCAGCCAGATCACCAGCGGTTGCAGCAGCAGCTTCAGCGCGCAGATCGCCACGCTGACTTGCCAACTGGCGCGGATGCCATATTCCACCAGGCCCATGCCCAGCGCGATCAGCGACATCGGCACCGCAGCCTGGCCCATCATCGCCAGTGGCGTATCGATCAGCGCCGGCAGCTTGATGCCGGAAAGGCCAAAGAGCGTGCCGCCGACGATGGCGGCGACGATGGGATTGGTCGCCACGCCCTTCGCCGTGTTGGCGAAGCCCCGCACAGAGAACGCGCCATGGCGCGCCCATTCGACGGAAATCGTCACCAGCGTCCACAAGGTCAGCGAATTGAAGACCAGGATCAGCGCCACCGAGGGCAGGGCGGCCTGGCCGAGTATTGCCGTCGCCAGCGGAATGCCGAGCATCACGTTGTTGGAGAAGATGCCGCCCAGCGCAAATACCGATTGCGCCACGCCGTCGTGGCCGAAGACGCGCCGGCTGATGATGCGGCCGCCGATGAAGACGATCAGGCAACTGCCGAAGAAGGCAATCAGCAGCCGTGCGTCCACCGGCGGCAATGTCGAGAAGTCGCTCATCATGCGGAACAGCATGGCCGGCAGCGCGACGGCGAAGACGAAACGGCTCAGGGCATCGGACACTTCCTTCGGCCAGCGGCCGAAACGCATCAGCGCATAGCCGACGAAGACGAGAACGAAGAGCGGAAAGGCGAGGGCGAGGTGATGCAGGAAGGTGCTCATGATCGAATGCAAAAAAAGTCGGCGCTGGTGAGACGGCGGCACGGCGTAAAATCGCCATTGAAGGGAGAACGATCATCAGCCAGAGACGACAGATTACCACCAGCGGTTCCGAGGACCGGCTGGAAAGCCTGATCCGAGAACGCCTGCAACCCGGTGCCGACAAGGCGCGCATCGATGCACGCATCTGGGATTTATTCGGCGAGGACTGGTGCGTGATGTTCACCGATCTCTCGGGCTTCTCGCGCCGCGTCGCCGAGTTCGGCATCATCCATTTTCTTCAAACCATCTACGAATCCGAACGCCTGCTGGTGCCGGTGATCGAGGACCACGACGGCATCCTGCTCAAGGTGGAGGGCGATTCCATGCTGGTCATTTTCCGCAACCCCGGCAAGGCGTTTCAGTGTGCCCTGACCATGCAGCGGGTGACCGAGGTCTACAACAGCGTGCGCAGCCCGGAAGAGAAAATATTGCTCTGCGTCGGCCTCGGCTACGGTCGCATGCTGCGCATCGGCGATGCCGACGTCTATGGCGCCGAGGTGAATGCGGCCAGCAAGCTGGGCGAGGATAGAGCCAGCGCCGGCGACATCCTGATGACGGGCGGCTTTCGTGAAGCGTGTGGCGATCCAGATGGCATTCGCTTCGACGCCTGCGACAAACCACCGGCTGGCTGCGATGCCGCCTACCGCGTGATTCGCCTGCCGTGAACAGTCCGTCCGAGATTCCCGAATTGCGGCCGGGGCAGTCCGTCGAGCTGCTCAAGGAACTGCACATCCTCACCCGCGACGGCAAGCTGAACCAGGACAGCCGGCGCAAGCTCAAGCAGGTCTATCACCTGTTCCAGTTCATCGAGCCGCTGCTCGCCGAAGTTGTCGCCGAGCGTGGCGAACTGACGCTTGCCGACCATGGCGCCGGCAAGTCCTATCTCGGTTTCATCCTCTACGACCTGTTCCTCAAGGCGCAGGCCGGCGGCCGCATCTGGGGCATCGAGACGCGAGCCGAACTGGTGCAGAAATCGCAAGAGCTGGCGGCAAGGCTGGGCTTCGAGCGCATGGGTTTCCTCAATCTCACGGTGCAGGACTCCATCACCTCGCCAGACTTGCCGGATCGCATCGACGTCGTCACCGCGCTGCACGCCTGCGACACCGCCACCGACGACGCCATCCGCTTCGCCCTGGCGCGGCAGGCGCAGTTCATCGTGCTGGTGCCCTGCTGTCAGGCGGAAGTGGCTGCCGTCATGCGTCGGCGCAAGAACGAGTCCTTCGGCAAAACGCCGCTCTCCGAACTCTGGCGCCACCCGATCCATACCCGCGAATTCGGCAGCCAGGTGACCAACGTGTTGCGCTGCCTGCTGCTCGAAGCCCATGGCTATCAAGTTACCGTCACCGAGCTGGTGGGTTGGGAGCACTCCATGAAGAACGAGCTCATCGTCGCCCGCAAGGGAGGCATGCCGCGCCGCAATGCCGGCGAGCGCGCCGGGGCGATCCTCGACGAACTCAATCTCGACGAATTGCGCGAGCGCTTCATTTACTGAGCCATGGGAGGTGTTCGCTTTCTGCTGGCGCTGTTGCTGAGCCTCTGCATCGCTCTGCCGGCGCAGGCTGGCCCCGATGTATTGCTGGCGAAGGTCTATGCGGCGAACGTCGATCCCGCCGAGTACTGGGTCAGCGAAAAATACGATGGCGTGCGCGCCATCTGGGACGGTCGCGAACTGCGCTTTCGTAGTGGTCGCAACGTGCCGGCTCCCCGCTGGTTCATCGAAGGCTTGCCGCCCCAGGCGCTGGATGGCGAGCTGTGGCTGGGGCGTGGTCGCTTCGACGAACTCTCCGCCATTGTGCGCAAGGCCGAGCCTGACGATGCGCAGTGGCGGCAAGTGAAGTACATGATCTTCGAGATGTCTGGCGCGGCCGGCAGCTTCACCGAGCGCATCACCGAAATGAATGCGGCCGTCGGCCTGAGTCGCCTGCCCAATCTGCATGTGGTCGAGCAGTTCCGCATCACTGATCGCAAGGCGCTCAAGCGCAAGCTCAAGGCGATCATCAAAGGCGGCGGAGAGGGCCTGATGCTGCACCGCGCCGATGCGCCTTACCGCACCGGCCGCAGCGATGATCTGCTCAAGCTGAAACCCCTGGAGGACGCCGAAGCGCGGGTCATCGGATACGAGCCGGGCAAGGGAAAATACGCCGGCCAGACCGGCGCCCTGCGCATGGAAATGCCCGATGGCAAACGCTTTCGTCTGGGCTCGGGCCTGACGGACGCGATCCGCCGCAATCCGCCGCCGGTCGGCAGTCTCGTCACTTATCGTTATCAGGAACTGACACCGCAGGGCGTGCCGCGTTTCCCGCGCTACTGGCGGCTGCGCGAGGAACCCTAAAAGTCGGCGCTGGTGGTACGGCGATTCAGGCTTTGTCGGCTTTACCACCAAACCCCTGCACCCAAGTCACTGATTTGACGTGACGCCATGTGGTATCGGTCTTGCATCCTGACCGGCATGAAACTTCATCTCGATTGGTCATCCTACGAAAACGCCGGGCAAGGTGATGCTTATGCCGGCATTCCCAGCAGCGGCGGTGACTTCGCCAAGGCGGTGGCGGTCTGCATCAGCGACAAGCGCTGCCAGACGATTGCCAAGGGCGTCATGTGCCCGAGTTTTCGCGCCACTGGCGAAGCGCTGCATTCGCCGGGCGGTCGCGTGCTGGTGCTCAAGGATGCATTGAACGGAGTATTGGGCGACCACGCCTTCGTTCATCCCGCCGTCGCCGAGGCCATGGATCTGTGTGTGGGCTGCAAGGGCTGCAAGCGCGAGTGCGCCAACCAGGTGGATATGGCCGCGATCAAGGTCGAGACCCAGGCCCAGCGCAATGCCCTCAGCGGCGTGCCGCTGCGCGACCGGCTTTTTGCCAGCCTGCCACGCTGGCTGGCGTGGCGCGGCCTTCTGCGGCGCCTCGTCACGCTGCGCAACCGCGCGCCGTGGATGGCTCGCCTGGGCGAGCAATGGCTGGGCATTGCCGCTGCCCGCCAGCTGCCGGAACCGGCAGCGGTGCCCTATCGGCCACCCGTCCTTGTCGATACTGCCAGCGATGATCGCGATGTCATTCTGTTCGTCGACACTTACGCCCGCCATTTCGCGCCGGAGATCGCCGAGGCGGCCCACGCCGTGCTCAGCGCTGCTGGTTACCGGGTGCGTATCCTGGGGCCGGCCAGCGACGATGTGGAGCCCAATCGTGAGCTGTGTTGTGGCCGAACCTACCTGTCGCTGGGCCAGGTCGAGGCCGCCCGCCGCGAAGCCGCGCGCATGCTGGCGGCCCTGCGTCCAGCGCTAGCGGCTGGCACGCCCATCGTCGGGCTCGAACCCTCCTGCATCCTGTCGCTGCGCGACGAGCACCTGAAACTGGGTTTGGGCGACGAGGCGCAGGCGCTGTCGAAACAGGTCTGGTTGTTCGAGGAGTTCATCGCTCGCGAATCCGACCGGAAGCGCTTCACGCTGGCCTTCAAGCCCATGCCGGTGAAGGCGCTGGTCCACGGCCATTGCCATCAGAAGGCGGTCGGTGCGATGAAGTCTCTGCGCAAGGTGTTGCGCCTGATTCCCAACGTCGATTTCGAGTTCATCGAATCGAGTTGCTGCGGCATGGCCGGCAGCTTCGGACTCGATGCCGAGCATCACGAAATCTCGATGAAGATGGCCGAAGCGGATTTGCTGCCGGCGATTCGCGCGGCGACTCCAGAAACGGAACTGCTCGCCAATGGTTTTTCCTGCCGTCATCAGATCGCAGAAGGATCAGGCAGACAGGCGCGGCATGTGGCCTTGTTGCTCAGGGATGCCTTGGCCTGAAAAGTCGGCGCTGGCGAGACGGCGTTTCGTGGAACAGTGCTCCACGCCGACTTAGTCGGCAGACTATGCAAAACCTGCCGTGAAGGAATGGCGCCAAAGATCGAGATCTTTAGCGGACACACGTCGTCTTGATTGTGGAACTGTCGGACGCAGTGCTGGCGGCGCCGGTGTTCATGCTGCGGACCCTGTGACTGCTGCCAGGGAAAACTTGCGATGACCAGGTGAAGTCCAACGCCCAACCCTGACCGTTGATCGCCTCCGAGTTATACAAGGACAACAGTTCGGTCGTGGTCGGCAGGCGCCAGCCGGTCTGGCCGAGTATCGTGGTGGTGGTGCAATAGGTATTGGCGTTGGTCCAGGTTCTGCCGGTGTTGTTCGGCGTCCAGATCAAGCCGCCCTGCGAAACATAGCCGGCAGGCAGGGGGGTGATCGCGGCCGTGGCTGCGGAGGCGACGGCCGTGCCCGTGGTTGGCGCCACGGTGGCGACCGGCGTGACCTCGACACTAATGGCGGCACCACCGTCCGCATTGACCAACCTGTAGGTGCTGGCCGTGGCGCCGGCGATGGCGACGCCGTTTCTCAGCCAGCGGAAGGTCGAGGTGCCCTGCGCATCGCCGTTGGCGTCGGCGTAGGTGTAGCTGCTGGTCAGCGTCTGCCCGACTTCTGTCGTGCCGCTGATGCTTACCGCGCTGGCAGTCGGTGCGGCGCTGGCCGAGGCGCCGCTCGCGACGACGATGCTGTCGATCTTCACCGAGCCGCGCGAGACGTTCACGGTAACGAGCGTGGTGCCGCCGCCGAAGTTGTTGACGGTGACCACATAGACGTCGACGACGCCGACGGCCGGCTGCGTAATCAGATTCGGATTGATGACGAGGCTGTTGCCGGAAAGGGCGAACTGGCCGGTATTGACGAAGGCGCCGCCGTTCTTCGTGATACCGGCGATGCCGGTGACGACCGCGCCCAGCGGGCCGGTGATGGCGCCGGTGGCGGTGTCTACCGTCGATCCAGCTGGCAGTGCGGCCTTGGCGACGGCGATCAGGCGCGTCGGGCCGGCGCTGGTGTCGCGCCGGGCGATGACCTGTGAGGGCATCCAGGCTGGGCGCGCGGCGACTTGGTCGAGCAGATTGTCGTCCCATTGGACTGCTTGAGGGGTGGCCGGGCTGTGGGCGGCGTTCATGTTTGCGCCAGTGGCCCCGCTGCGTTCGCCGAGCGGAATGGTCCAGCTCAGTTGCACCCGCGTGTCGCCGGGCGCGCCGTCGCGGCCATGCAGTTTGAGCAGGTTGATGCCCAAGGTGCCCAGAGTGCCGAGTTCGCCGAAGTGATGATCCAGACCGACGATGTAACGATTTTGCGCAGCAGTGGCATCGATGCCGAACTTGATTCGCGTCTGGCGGTTGATGGTGTGTTCCGCGCCGAGGCTGGCGGTTGCGCGCTGGTGGATTTCCGTGCCTGCCAATAAGTCGTAGCGCAGGGATTCGTGGCCGAGGCCAAGGCTGACCCGGCCGCCTTCCCAGGGTTTGATGCCGACTTTCCCTTGCATGCCGCCGACGCCCCCGCCGGCAACGCGGCGCGGGTCGTTCCAGAGTTCGTAGAGGGTGGCGGTATCGACGGCATAGGTGATGTCGTTCAAGTCGCGGCTGGCGGTGCGGGCGGCATAGGCGTTGGCTTCGGCATATTCCAGAAGACCGCTGCCAAGATCGAGGCGCCACGAGGCGCCGACGCTGTTCTGCGTCATGTCGGCGCGAGTCGTACCGGACGGGAAGGCGAAGTCGAGCTTCTGTCGCAGTTGCCCGCCGGTGAACATGAGTCGCTGCGCATCGCCCAGATTCAGGCCGAGGTTCACGAAGAGTTCGCTGCTGTTGCCGCCGAGTTGCATGCCAGCGCCTAGTACGGCGGCATTGCTGATCACCAGCGCACCGCGCATGCCAACGCTGACGCCGGTTCTTTGCGATGTTTCGGTAAGACCGGTGAAGCGGCTGACGGCGTCGTTGCTGTCGACTTCTAGTCCGCCAGCGCTGGGACGCAGGTAAGTCTGCGCTGCTGCCGGCTGAGCGAGATCGGGAAGCGCCGTGTTGTCCGCCTCATGCGCCGAAGCCACTGCCTCTGATGCCATGGCTTGCGGCGGCGTCTGGGCGATAGCGACGCTGCCCCAAAACAGGGACAGAAGCACGAATGCTAGCGAGCGGCAGGAATGCATGTGCACGAGGTGCGGGCCATTGGAGCACCCGATTTGACCATCGGCACAAAAGTGAAACTAACAGTAGCTAACCGTATTCCCGCTGCGGAAACAACTCAGACCAAGCTGAGCGGAATGCAGAGTTTGTAGCCTTGATTTCGAACCGCTTTCAACGGTGCACTGCTGCCGCTGACTTGGACCAGCTTCTTGCGCAGCCGCCCGATACGCATTTCCAGGCCGGACTTGCTGAGTTCAACGACTTCTTGACCAAGGTTCTGCGCCACTTGCCAGCGTTCCAGGGTTTGCCCTGGGGCGCGCGCCAGGGCACTGAGCAAGGTTACTTCCGCGTGACTCAGCGCCGCCTCGCCCACCGGCCCCTTGAGGTGGAGCGCTTGCAGGTTCACCACGATGTTCGCCACTGCTTCCGGCATCTGCATCGGCGCCGCTGAGACCAGCCGCCGCGCCAATCCCCGTGCAGCCGCCAGCAATTCGTTCACATCGACCGGCTTGGGCAGATAGATGTCGGCACCGCTGTCGTAGCCGCGCACTTTGTCCGCCACTTCGTCGCGCGTGGTGGCCATGATGATGCCGGCGCGGGGATGGCTTTGCCGCAGGCGACGCGACAGACTCAGGCCGTCTTCGCCGGGAAGGTTGAGATCGAGAATGTAGATGTCCGGCACCCAGTCGCCGATGCCGTCCTCGACCTCCTCGGCACAGGACAGGCCGACGACGCGATGGCCATGGTCACTCAGCACCTGCACCATGACACGACGCAGACTGGCGTGATCTTCGACGACGACAATGTTCAGGCTGGAATCCACAGGGAAAACCTTATGTGCGTTGCGGTGGGCTGGTAGCTGGCCTGCCCGCCGAGGATGCGGGCAATATGTTCCACCAGATACAAGCCGAGACCCGAGCCGGTGGCCTCGTGGGCGCCCGCACTCCGATAGTATTTGCGGAACAGCATGTGGGCCTCGGGCCAGCCGGCCTTGCCGGGCTGGTTGCTGATGCGAAAGGCGACGCCGGCCTCACCGTTACGCGTCTCGGCCAGCACCTCGACCAGGATGGAACTGTGCGGCGGACTGTATTTGTCGGCATTGTCGATCAGGTTGCTGAGCAGGATGCGCAGCAATTTGGGATCCGCTTCAATCGGCGTCAGATCCGCCGCCTGGATTTGCAGTCGGGAGCCACAGCGCATGGATTCACACAAGGCGCGCAACTCGTCGGCCACGTTCATCGGCTGAGGACTGACTTGCCACGGGTTCTCTTCCATCTTGTCCACCTGAACACAGCGCTCGATGACATTGTTCATGTCCTGAATCGCACGCGCCGCTTCGTCGGTCAAGGCTGGAGTTGAATGCTTTGCGCCCAGCACCATGCGCAGGATGGACAGCGGCGTCTTCAATTCATGGGCGAGCATCGACAGGAACTTGCTCTGCTCCAGGCGCTGCTGCCGCTCCCGCCGCGATTGCTGTTCGGAGATGGTCAGGGCAGTTTGTACCTCAGCTTGTTTCGCCTCCATGCGCCGGGCACGCACATACAGAATCGTCACCATGAGTATGCCGTTGAATAAGCCGTGGAACAGGAAGTTGAGGTGAGACAGGCCGAAGGTCTCCATCAGCCCCAGCGCCGGCAGGACCTGGATGGTCAGCGTAAGCACGACAAACACATGAAAGGCCACGATCACATTGATTGGAATCACCGGCGCTACCCAATCCTTAACCGGAGCAGGATTGCGCGCGGCAATGGCTAGCAACAGGGTGACAAGCGGCGCCCCAAGCACAATCAGCATGTTGAGACGCAGCGCCGGCTGCACCTGGTCGACAAGAATCAGCACCAGTTCGAGCGGCAGGAGGGCGATGAAACACAGCAGCAGACGCATGCCCCATTGCGGCGGTCGATATTCCCGCAGCAACTGGTAGTCGAACCAGATCAGCGCCGACGGATAGGCCACGATGCACAGACTGAAGCCGCGATCCAGCCAGCCGGCGGGCAGCGTGTCGGCGAATAGCCGCACATAGCCCATGTAGGCCAGCGAGAAAATGATCGACACCATCTGCTTGAAGGCGAACGCCCCCACGACTCGATCCCGTTGCGCGGCCCAATGGCTGGCCGCCCAGCCCATGAGCAGCACCTGAAACGCCAGGAGGATGCTGTAGAGCAAACCCTGTTGCAGATCGGCAGTTTGTGTCTCGCTGGGCGACAGGGCTTCGACATGGCTCAGGGTAGTGCTGGTGGTGTTGATGCGCAGCCAGATGTCCCGCGTCACTTCGCCCCGAGGGATGACGAAATTCAAATTCAGCGAGCGGTATTCGGCTGTCCCCCAGGGATGGCGGTCGCCTGTCACTCGTGGCGTATCGGACACTTGTAGCGGGTCGAAAAGCTCGACTTCATCGAGATAGATCGGACGAATGCTGAGGATCAGTTGCTCGCCGGATTGCTGGCCAGCCCGTGGATCAATGCGCAAGCGCAGCCAGATCGCCGACCGGGTGAAGCCGCGAGTGAATACGCCCGCAAATGGCGTGAAGCGTTCTTTCTGCACCTGCGGCCAGGACAGGCTGGCGCTGCTGTCTTCGAAGTAGGCGCGCTCGACGATGTGATCCGCCGCATTGCTGCTCACCGCGATGCCCATGAGAAGCAGGGCAAGGATCATCTTTATCAACATCGCGGGCGTCATCTATTGAGGACTCGCCAATTTAACGCATGAAATGAAAAACGCCCCGGTCTTGCGAGCGGGGCGTTTGAAAAGTCGGCGCTGGCGGGACGGCGCCCTATATCTGCCAGGGATCAAAAACCTGGGGATAGGAACGAAAATCTTCCGTATTGCGTGTGACGACGGTCAGGCCGTGACATTGCGCGGTGGCCATGATGAGCCCATCCATCACCGGCAGGCGGTGACCAGCCAGATCGGCGCTTGCAGCCAGTTGCGCCCATGCGTGGAGCGCGACCTGATCCAGCGGCAGGATGCGTCCAGCGAAGCGCTGTTCCAGCTTGCCCAGCCAGGCGGTGAGTTTCTGACTCCGCCGCACATCAGTGGCCCGCAGTTTCAGTATGCCCTTCTCGATCTCGCCGATGCTGATGACACTGAGGAACAGACTTGCCTCCTCCTGCTCGTCGAGCCATTGGATAACAACCGAGGCCGGCGCCTTCTTGACGTATTCGGAGAGAACGCAGGTATCCAGTAACCAACTCACAGGGCGAGGTCACTGCCGGAGTCGCGGTCACGGGCAATATCGATATCCTCGCCCGCGATGTCGGGCCTCAGTAGCGCCGTCGACAACTTGCCTTTGTGACGGCGGGTCAGGCGCGCATATTCCTCTGCCGACACCACAACCGCCGCCGGCTTGCCATGCACCGTGACCAATTGCGCTTCACCGCCGATGGCCTCCTTGATCAGTTGGCTGAAACCATTTTTGGCTTGTTGCAGTTGCCATTCGCTATGCATGATCGCCTTCCTTTTCTGGCTAGTCTAGCTAGAATTTATCACAAGCTGTCGATGGCTGCTAGTAAACGCCCCCCAGTCTTGCTAGCGAGGCATTTTGAAAAGTCGGCGCTGGTAGGCCGACACTGGTGTTACCGATTTATCAATCCAATCGGTATAGTGAAGGCGGGTGTTCAAATATCTCCAAGTCATGACTACACAATCCAGCGCACCGCAAGAATGGTCGGCAGACGGCCTGCTCGACGAAATTCAGAAACTTGACAAGAACATGAAGGATCGGTCTCTGGCCTTCATTCTTGGTGCTGGAGCCTCGGTCACATCAGGCATTCCAGCTGGTGCTGCATTGGCTCGGGATTGGCTAAAGGAAATTCATCTACGTCAATGTCTCAATAGCGACCAAGATGTCGAGTCTTGGGCAGCAGGCAAGCTCGGTGCACCTGGATTTCGCCTGCCTGATGCCGCCACGTATTACGCCAAAATATTCGAGCTTCGCTTTGGTGGCGACCCGAAATCCGGCTATGCGGCTTTAGAAGCGCAAATGGAAAACACCGAACCCAGCCTTGGGTACTCGGTTTTGGCTAAGGTTCTCGCTGATACCCGGCACAAGGTGGTCGTCACGACCAACTTCGATAACTTGGTGGCCGATGCGCTGGCGATTCATGCCTTGCAACATCCGCTGATCGTGGGGCACGAATCGCTCACTGGCTTTGTTCGTCCTCAACTGCCGCGCCCCTTGGTCGCAAAGATTCATCGCGACTTGCATCTGCACCCCAAGAACGACCAAAACGGAGTCGATACCTTGGAAAAAGGTTGGGAAGATGCCCTTAAGCTGCTGTTCCAGCATTACACACCGCTGGTGATCGGCTATGGCGGCAACGACGGTAGCCTGATGGGGTTTCTTGCGGGACTGTCACCGGGTCATATTCCAGGCCGTTTGTTCTGGTGCTACCGAGAAGGTGATCGACCAGGAGAGCGAATCCTGGAAACCGTCGCAAAGCATAACGGCGTCTTGGTCGCAATTGCTGGCTTTGACGAGTTCATGGTCCAGTTGGCAAGGACGCTCTTCCTTGGCTTTGAGCTAGACGGCATTGCGAAGGAAATCGAAAATCTGGGTATCGAGAGGGCAAAACGCTATCAGGCCCAAGCGGACAGACTATTCGAGAAATTGGCTAGACCGGATACTGCATCCCGCTCGTCAACCACCGATAAGGCTAGACAGTCGATTTCAGCCGCAAGCCATGACCCCAGTAAATGGTGGTCCTGGGTATTGCGTGCGCGCGCAGAAGACGATTACGACAAACGGGAAGCCATTTATCGAGAAGCCCTGATAAAACTCCCCGAAAGCGCCGAACTCACCGGCAACTACGCGAGCTTCCTGAATCGCCAGCGCAAGGACTACGACGCGGCCGAGGCGATGTACAAGAAGGCGCTCGAACTCGACCCGAGTAACGCGGCCAACACCGGCAACTACGCGACCTTTCTAGTCGACCAGCGCAAGGACTACGACGCGGCCGAGGCGATGTACGAGAAGGCGCTCGAACTCGACCCGAGTAACGCGGCCCACACCGGCAACTACGCGAGCTTCCTAGTCGACCAGCGCAAGGACTACGACGCGGCCGAGGCAATGTACAAGAAGGCGCTCGAACTCGACCCGAGTAACGCGGCCAACACCGGCAACTACGCGACCTTTCTAGTCGACCAGCGCAAGGACTACGACGCGGCCGAGGCAATGTACAAGAAGGCGCTTGAACTCGACCCGAGTCACGCGGCCAACACCGGCAACTACGCGACCTTTCTAGTCGACCAGCGCAAGGACTACGACACGGCCGAGGCAATGTACAAGAAGGCGCTTGAGCTCGACCCGAGTCACGCGAACATCACCGCCAACTACGCGTCGCTGTTGCTGAATAGAGGGGGGGGCGACGCTGTGGAGAAAGCGCACGAGCTTGTGGTTCGAGCCGTAGCTCTATCCTACGGACAACCATCGCAAGCGCTGGCGGAGGCGTTGTTCTACGACTGTCTGATTTGTGAGCTGACTTCTAGTGCGGTGAGCAAGAGCGTCGGGCGTTTGAAGGCGCTCTTTCTACAAGATTTTGAACGTGGTTCGTGGGATTTCTCCGCCTTGCTCGATGCGGTTTTACCTAAGGTTGCATTGGAGCGGAGAGCTTTCTACCGGACGTTGGGCGATGCAATTCTCGATGCCAACAAAATCGCTGTGCTCGATGCTTTTCCTCTTTGGGTGCAGGCTGAATTGAACGATCCATTTACATTGGACTGAGCGGTCAATGAAAAACGCCCCGGTCTTGCGAGCGGGGCGTTTGAAAAGTCGGCGCTGATGGAACGGCGCCGGAGCTTGCGTCAGACCGTGACCGTATCCGCCAATTCCTGGAACTCCGGAATCTTGTCGAAAGACATGTAGCGATAGACGTCGGCGGCCTTGGCGTTCACCGTCTTCACCTGTTCCAGATACTCGGCGACCGTCGGGATCTTGCCCATCAGCGCGCAGACGGCGGCCAGTTCGGCCGACGACAGATAGACGCGGGTGTCGATGCCCAAACGGTTGGGGAAGTTGCGGGTCGAGGTGGAGACGGCCGTGCTGCCCTTCTTGACCTGCGCCTGGTTGCCCATGCACAGCGAGCAGCCGGGCATTTCCATGCGGGCGCCGGCCTTGCCGAGGACGGAGTAGTAGCCTTCTTCGGTGAGGATGAGGGCGTCCATCTTGGTCGGCGGGGCGATCCACAGGCGCGTCGGGATGTCCGAACGACCGTCGAGGACTTTGCCAGCGGCGCGGAAGTGGCCGATGTTGGTCATGCAGGAACCGATGAAGACTTCGTCGATCTTGTCGCCGGCAACGTCGGAGAGGATCTTCACATCGTCCGGATCGTTCGGGCAGGCCAGGATCGGCTCGGTCACGTCGGCCAGATCGATCTCGATGACGGCGGCGTATTCGGCGTCGGCATCGGGCTGGAGTAGGGTGCCCTTGGCGATCCACTCTTCCATGGCCTTGATGCGGCGGCCGAGGGTGCGCTTGTCGTCGTAGCCTTCGGCGATCATCCACTTCATCAGGGTGATGTTGGAACGCATGTACTCGACGATCGGTTCCTTGTTCAGGCGCACGGCGCAACCGGCGGCGGAACGCTCGGCGGAGGCGTCGGTCAGCTCAAAGGCTTGCTCGACCTTGAGGTCCGGCAGGCCTTCGATTTCGAGGATGCGACCGGAGAAGATGTTCTTCTTGCCTTGCTTGGCGACGGTCAGCAGGCCTTGCTTGATGGCGTAGAGCGGAATGGCGTTGACCAGGTCGCGGAGGGTGATGCCGCGCTTGCCGGCTTCTTCCAGCGAGCCCTTGAAGCGCACCAGCACCGATTCCGGCATGTCCAGCGGCATGACGCCGGTGGCGGCGGCGAAGGCGACCAGGCCGGAGCCGGCGGGGAAGGAGATGCCGATGGGGAAGCGCGTGTGGCTGTCGCCGCCGGTGCCGACGGTATCCGGCAGCAGGAAGCGGTTGAGCCAGCTATGGATCACGCCGTCGCCGGGGCGCAGGCTAATGCCGCCGCGCGCGGTGATGAAGCTCGGCAGGGTGCGGTGGGTCTTGACGTCCACCAGCTTCGGGTAGGCGGCGGTGTGGCAGAAGGACTGCATCACCAGGTCGGCGGAGAAGCCGAGGCAGGCGAGGTCTTTGAGTTCGTCGCGGGTCATCGGGCCGGTGGTGTCCTGGCTGCCGACAGAGGTCATGCGCGGCTCGCAATAGGTGCCGGGACGCACGCCCTTGCCCTCAGGGAGACCGCAGGCGCGACCGACCATCTTCTGCGCCAGCGAGAAGCCTTTGCCGCTGTCCTTCGGGGCGACGGGCAGACGGAACAGGGTGGAGACGGGCAGGCCGAGGAATTCGCGAGCCTTGGTGGTGAGGCCGCGACCGATGATCAGGTTGATTCGGCCGCCGGCGCGCACTTCGTCGAAAATGACGTCTGACTTGACGGTGAATTCCGAGATGACGGCGCCGCCCTTGAGGGCCTTGCCTTCATAGGGACGCAGTTCGACTTCGTCGCCCATGTTCATCTTGTCGACGTCAAGCTCGATCGGCAGGGCGCCGGCGTCTTCCATGGTGTTGTAGAAGATCGGGGCGATCTTGGTGCCGAGGCAGACGCCGCCGAAGCGCTTGTTCGGCACGAAGGGGATGTCTTCGCCGGTGAACCAGAGCACGGAGTTGGTGGCGGACTTGCGCGAGGAACCGGTGCCGACGACATCGCCGACGTAGGCGACCAGGTTGCCCTTGGCCTGAAGCGCTTCGAGCTGCTTCAGCGGGCCGCGTTCGCCGGCCTTGTCGGCTTCGATGCCGGGGCGCGGGTTCTTCAGCATGGCCAGGGCGTGCAGCGGGATGTCGGGGCGGCTCCAAGCGTCGGGAGCAGGGGAGAGGTCGTCGGTGTTGGTTTCGCCGGTGACCTTGAAGATGGTGATCTTCAGCGACTGCGGCACTTCGGGGCGCGAGGTGAACCACTCGGCGTCGGCCCAGGATTGCATCACGGCCTTGGCGTTGGCGCTGCCCTTCTTGGCTTTTTCAGCGACATCGTGGAAGAAGTCGAACATCAGCAGCGTGCCCTTGAGGGCCTTGGCTGCCGTGGCGCCGCAGACGGCGTCGTCGAGCAGGTCGATCAGGGGCTTGACGTTATAGCCGCCGACCATGGTGCCGAGCAGCTCGGTGGCTTTTTCACGGCTGATCAGCGCGCACGCCGTGGTGCCAGCGCCGACTTTTGCGAGGAACTCGGCCTTGACCTTGGCGGCGTCATCGACACCGGCGGGGATGCGATGGGTGAGCAGATCGACGAGGAAGGCTTCCTCGCCCTTGGGCGGATTTTGCAGCAGGGCGACCAGTTCTTCGGTCTGCTGCTTGGTCAGCGGCAGGGGCGGAATACCCAGGCTGCCGCGCTCGGCGACGTGCTGGCGATAGGCTTCAAGCATGATGAGGTCCTCTCGTGACTTGGTTAGGCGGGGTTGAAAAAACGGTGACGGGCTTCTGCGGGCATCTCGGCGCCGGTGGCGTGGGCGCGGCGCAGCAGTTCCCAGTAATAGCGATAGGAGGCGCGGTCGTGGAGCTTGCCCTCCCAGGAGGTCGGTCCCCAGTCGGCCGCCTGCGCGGCGAGCAGGATGCCGGCGGCCTCGGCGACTTCGCTGAGGTCGGGGCGCATGGCTTCGACGATGGGCTGGATCTGGCTGGGATGGATGCTCCACATGCGTAGGAAGCCGAATTCGCTGCGGGCGCGGCGGGCATCCTCGCGCACCACGTCCATGTCGCGCAATTCGGTGGTGACGTTGTGGGACGGCACGACGCCCTGACCGAGGGCAGCGGCGGCGATTTCGCACTTGGCGCGGACGATCAGCGGGTGCGAAAACTGGCCGGGCGAGCGCATCGCACTGCCGGGGATGGCACCGTGGTGGGCGGAGACGAAATCCATCAGGCCGAAGTCGATGGATTCAACGTGGGGCAGGGCGGCGATCTGCCAGACCTCGTGCAATGCGCCGGTGGTCTCGATCAGCACATGCACCGGGATTTCGCGCTGCACGCCATGGCGGCGACGGGCGTCGTCCAGCGCCGTGATCTGCGTCAGCGCATCATCGGCACAATTGGGTTTGGGCAGCACGATGTAGGCGACGTTCCAGCCGGCCCGGTCGACGATGATGTCGAGATCATCGCGCCAAGAGGAATGGCTGACGTCGTGGATGCGGGCGCCCATGCGGCCATGGGCATTGGCGGGATCGAGCAGCAGCGCGGCGACCATTTCGGCGTGCTCGCGTTCTCGTCCGGCGGGGGCGCCGTCTTCACAGTCGGCGGTGATGTCGAATACGGGACCCGCAGTGGTGGCCATGTCAGCTTGCAGCTGCAAGGCTTTGCGGATCAGTTTTTCATTGCCGGCGTAGTGTTCGCAGGCGGGCAGGGCGGGGAAGGGCTTCTGGCCCTGATACAGCACGGAAGCGGGATGAAGGGGCGCGCTCATGTCGATGCGATCCGCTTCATCCCGTATTTCGCTATCAGCCGAGCAGGTCAGCGACGCCGGCACGCTCTTCTTCGAGCTCGGCCAGGGTCTTGTCCATCATGCTGCGCGAGTAATCATCAATGGCCAGACCTTCAACGCGCTTGTACTCGCCGTTCTCGGTGGTGACGGGCACGCCGTAGATGATGTCCTTGGGAATGCCGTAGGAGCCGTCCGAAGGAATACCCATGGTGACCCACTTGCCGTTGGTGCCCAGGGCCCAGTCACGCATATGGTCGATGGCGGCGTTGGCAGCCGAGGCAGCCGAGGAAGCGCCACGGGCGGCGATGATGGCGGCGCCACGCTTGCCGACGGTGGGGATGTATTCGTTCTTGTACCAGTTGTCGTCACCGATGGCAGCCGGAGCGGGCTTGCCGTCGACGGTGGTGAAGCGGACATCCGGATACATGGTGGGCGAGTGATTGCCCCAGACGATCATCTTCTCGATCTGCGACACGGCCTTGCCGGTGCGGGTGGCGAGCTGCGAAATGGCGCGATTGTGGTCCAGACGCAGCATGGCGGTGAAGTTCTTGGCCGGCAGGCTGGGGGCCGACTTCATGGCGATGTAGGCGTTGGTGTTGGCCGGGTTGCCGACCACCAGCACCTTGATGTTGCGCGAGGCGACTTCGTTCAGGGCCTTGCCCTGCTCGGTGAAGATCTTGGCGTTTTCCAGCAGAAGATCCTTGCGCTCCATGCCGGGGCCGCGGGGGCGGGCGCCGACGAGCAGAGCGTAATCGGCGTCCTTGAACGCAACCTTGGGATCGTCGGTGCCGACCATGCCGACCAGCGTCGGGAATGCACAGTCATCCAGCTCCATCATGACGCCCTTGAGCGCGGCCTGAGCCTTTTCCATGGGCAGTTCGAGCATTTGCAGGATCACGGGCTGATCCTTGCCGAGCATTTCACCAGCGGCGATGCGGAAAACCAGGGCGTAACCGATTTGTCCGGCGGCGCCGGTCACTGCGACACGAACGGGGGCTTTGGCCATTTTTGAAAACTCCTGTGACAGGTTGCGGTTGAGTAGTGGAAATTTGCCGGGGAATGGTAGTATTTCTGCTGCGCTGTGTCAATATCTGTCTTATGTCTTATATAAGACATAAGATGCACCCTAGACGTGTGCGGAATTTTATGCTTCAATGCATTCCCATGACGCCAGACGCCGTGTCGCCATCGCCGACTTTCAGTCCGCTTTACCGCCAGATCAAGAGCCTGCTCCTGCAACGGCTCGAATCGGGCGAGTGGCGTCCGGGCGAGGCTATCCCCAGTGAATCCGAACTAGCCACGCGCTTCAACGTCAGCCAGGGCACGGTGCGCAAGGCCATTGATGAAATGGCGGCCGAAAACCTCCTGGTTCGTCGTCAGGGCAAGGGCACCTTCGTTGCCACTCATGACGATCCCCGCGCCTTCTTCCGTTTTTTGCGCCTGGTGCCCTTGGCCGGTGGCATCGAGCAGGCGCAGAGCATTCCCCTTGAATGCTGGCGTGCCAAGGCGGGGCCGGAAGCGGCACGCATGCTCGACATCAAACTCGGCGACCCGATCAATATCGTGCGTCGCCTGCTGCAATTCGCCAACAAGCCGGTGGTGGTGGACGAGATCTACCTTCCCGGCGAAATCTTCGGCACCCTGACCCTGGAAATGCTTCGCGAGTACCAAGGCTCGCTTTACAGCTTTTTCGAGAATCGTTTCGGCATCCGCATGATCCGCGCGGAAGAGCGCCTGCGCGCCGTACCCGCCGATCGCACCAGCGCCGAACTGCTCAAAGTCGCCGAAGGCAGTCCGCTGCTGTCGGTGGAGCGTGTCAGCTTCACCTATGCCGACCGTCCGGTGGAGTGGCGACGTGGTTTGTATGCCACGCAAGATCATTGCTATTTCAACGAACTGGGCTAAACCAGTCTTTGTATAAAATTTACTTTCCGCATATCTCAGCTTAATTTATAGTGCGTCGCATCAAAAAAGGAGAACGATCCCCATGCCCGATCTGATCAAGCCGCGCCCCAAGTTTCTGGCGCTTAACGAAATCCGGCTTCCTCTGCCGGGATTCGTGTCCATATTGCACCGCGTCAGCGGTGCCGGCCTGTTCCTGATGCTGCCCTTGCTGATCTGGTTGCTTCAGTTGTCCCTCGGCAGCACCCCGGAAAGTGCCAGCACCTTCAAGGCGGTTGCCGGCAATCCGGTCGTGAAGCTGGTCCTCTTCGGTCTGTGCTGGGCCTACCTGCATCATTTCTGTGCCGGCATCCGCTTCCTGCTGCTCGACATCCATGTCGGCATCGAAAAGCAGCAGGCCCGCAGCTCCGCCACCGGCGTTCTCGTCGTCAGCCTTGGTCTCACCCTGATCGTGGCCCTCAAGTTCCTGGGAGCGTTCTGATGAAAGCCCGTATCGTCGTCGGCGCCCATTACGGGCTCAAGGACTGGTTGGCCCAGCGCGTCACCGCCGTGGTCATGGCCGCCTATACCGTCATCATGTTTGCTGCCGTGCTCGGCGGCGCCACCAGTTCGGCGGAAGCCTGGCGTGCCTTCATGGGTCATGGCTTCATCCGTTTCGTGACCTTCCTTTTCATCGTCAGCCTCTGCTACCACGCCTGGATCGGCGTGCGTGACATCTGGATGGACTACGTCAAGCCCACCGGCCTGCGCGTCCTGCTGCATGTGCTGACCCTTCTCGCGCTGATCGGCTATGCCGGCTGGGCGACTCAGATCATCTGGAGGCTGTGACAGTGAGCTATACCGTTCGCAAATTCGATGCGGTCATCGTCGGTGCCGGCGGCGCCGGCCTGCGTGCCGCCATTCAACTCTCGGAAGCCGGTTACAAGACCGCCGTGCTGACCAAGGTTTTTCCGACTCGTTCGCATACCGTTGCTGCCCAGGGTGGTGTTGCTGCGTCCCTCGGCAACTCCGAGGAAGACAACTGGCACTGGCACATGTACGACACCGTCAAGGGGTCGGACTGGCTCGGCGACCAGGACGCCATCGAGTTCATGTGCCGCAAGGCCAATGAAGTCGTGGTCGAACTGGAACACTACGGCATGCCCTTCGACCGTCTCGACAACGGCAAGATCTACCAGCGCCCCTTCGGCGGCCACATGTCGAACTTCGGCGAAAAGCCCGTGCGCCGTTCCTGTGCTGCTGCCGACCGCACCGGTCACGCCATGCTGCACGCGATGTATCAGCGCAACGTCAAGGTTAACACCCAGTTCTTCGTCGAATGGCAGGCCCTTGACCTCGTGCGCGATGCCGATGGCGACGTGCTCGGCGTCATCGCCATGGACATGGAAACCGGCGAAGTCGTCGTTTTCCACGCCAAGGCCACCATCTTCGCCACCGGCGGTTCCGGCCGCATCTACCATTCCTCGACCAACGCCTTCATCAACACCGGCGACGGTCTCGGCATGGCGGCCCGTGCCGGCATCCCGCTTGAAGACATGGAGTTCTGGCAGTTCCACCCCACCGGCGTCGCCGGTGCCGGCGTGCTGATCACCGAAGGCGTGCGTGGTGAGGGCGGCATTCTGCGCAACTCCTCCGGCGAACGCTTCATGGAGCGCTACGCGCCGAATGCCAAGGATCTGGCATCCCGCGACGTGGTCTCCCGTGCCATGACCACCGAAATCAATGAAGGTCGCGGCTGCGGCCCCAACAAGGATTTCGTGCTGCTCGACATCACCCACCTGCCGCCCGAAACCATCATGAAGCGCCTGCCTGGCATTCACGAAATCGGTATCCAGTTCGCCGGTGTCGACTGCCTCAAGGAGCCACTGCCGGTGGTGCCGACCTGCCACTATCAGATGGGCGGTATTCCGACCAACTACGCGGGTCAGGTCGTCATTCCCAAGGATGGCAATCCCTCCGTCCCCGTGCCCGGTTTCTACGCTGCCGGCGAGTGCGCCTGTGCCTCCGTGCATGGCGCCAATCGTCTCGGCACCAACTCGCTGCTCGACCTTCTGGTCTTCGGCAAGTCGGCTGGCGAAACTGCCGTGGCCGACCTCAAGGCCGGCTCCTCGGCCCACAAGCCGCTGCCGCAGGAAGTCATCGACAAGACCCTGGCCCGTCTGGATCGCCTGAATAACCAGAAGGGTGGTTCGAACGTGCATGAAACCCGTCTGGACATGCAGCGCAGCATGCAGAAGCACGCCGGCGTGTTCCGCTTCAAGAACCTGCTCCAGGAAGGTGTGGACAAGATTCTTCAGGTCGCCGAGCAGGTTGCCCAGACGGAGATTCAGGACAAGTCCAAGGTGTTCAACACTGCGCGTATCGAGGCCCTGGAACTGGACAACCTGATCGAAGTGGCGAAGGCGACCATGGTGTCGGCCAATGCCCGTACCGAATCGCGTGGCGCCCACGTCCGCGACGATGCCACGGATACCCCGGAGACGCCGGACGGCCGCGACGACAAGAACTGGCTCAAGCACTCCCTCTGGTACAAGGACGGCAATCGTCTGGACTACAAGCCGGTGAAGATGAAGCCCCTGTCGGTCGACACGATTGAGTTGAAGAAGCGCGCCTACTAAGGAGGATAGCGATATGAGAACCCGGAAGATGCAGTTCAAGATTTACCGCTACGATCCCGATAAGGATGCCAAGCCCTACATGCAGGACATCGAAATCGAGGTCGATTCCACCGACCGCAAGCTCCTTGATGCCATGGTGAAGTTGAAGGCCAAGGATGATTCCATCGCCTTCCGTCGCTCCTGCCGCGAAGGCGTCTGCGGTTCCGACGCCATGAACATCAACGGCAAGAACGGCCTCGCCTGTCTGACCGATCTGGCCTCCTTCCCCGATGGCAAGCCGGTGGTTCTGCGCCCGCTGCCCGGCCTGCCCGTGGTGCGTGACCTGATCGTCGACATGACGCAGTTCTTCAAGCAATACCACTCGATCAAGCCCTACCTGATCAATAACGATCCGCCCCCGGAACGCGAGCGTCTCCAGTCGCCGGAAGACCGCGAGGAACTCAACGGCCTCTACGAGTGCATTCTTTGCGCCTGCTGCTCGACCTCCTGCCCGTCCTTCTGGTGGAACCCGGACAAGTTCGTCGGCCCGGCTGGCCTGCTGGCGGCCTACCGCTTCATCGCCGATACCCGCGACCAGGCGACTGCCGAGCGCCTCGACGATCTCGAGGACCCGTATCGCCTGTTCCGTTGCCACACCATCATGAACTGCGTCGATGTCTGCCCGAAGGGACTCAATCCCACCAAGGCCATCGGCAAGATCAAGGACATGATGGTCCGTCGGGCCGTCTGAGGATGGAAGAGGACCGCACGGCCCGCATCAACCGGCTCAAGTGGCACTGCCGGCGGGCCTTGCTGGAGCTGGACATTGTGTTTCAGCGCTTTTGGGAACGTGAAGGCGACGTTCTCGATGCGCAGGGTGAAGCGGCGCTGGCCCGGCTGCTGGAGTTGGAAGACCACGACTTGTGGGCGTTGGTGAATGGCAAGGATGTCACCGACGACCCGCAACTGAAGGGCATGCTTGAGCGGCTGCGGGTAGTCTGAACGCAGTCATTGACTGGTAACAACAATACGTTTTACGGACCTGGACAGAGGATCTGATTATGAGCACGAATCGCACTGCAACCCTCGCTATTGACGGCAAGAACGTCGAATTTCCCGTAATGGTCGGCACCCATGGTCAGGATGTCATCGACATCCGCACCCTCGGTGGCAAGACCGGCTTGTTCACCTACGACTCCGGTTTCCTCTCCACCGCGAGCTGCCAGTCGAAAATCACCTATATCGACGGCGACAAGGGCGAGCTGCTGTATCGCGGCTATCCCATCGAGCAACTGGCCGAGAACTGCAACTTCCTTGAGGTTGCCTACCTGCTGAAGAACGGCGAACTGCCGAACAAGGAGCAGAAGGTCAAGTTCGAGAGCACCATCAAGAACCACACCATGGTGCATGAGCAACTGGTGAAGTTCTACCAGGGCTTCCGTCGCGACGCACACCCGATGGCCGTGATGGTCGGTGTGGTCGGCGCCCTGTCGGCGTTCTACCACGATGCGACGGACTTCTCCGACGCCGAGCACCGCAGCATCAGCTTCAACCGTCTGGTCGCCAAGCTGCCGACCATCGTTGCCATGGCCTACAAGTACAACATCGGCCAGCCGTTCATGTATCCGCGCAACGACCTCGACTACACCGCCAACTTCATGCACATGATGTTCGGTACGCCGGCCGAGGAATACAAGCCGAACCCGGTGCTGACCCGCGCCCTCGACGTGATCTTCACCCTGCACGCCGACCACGAGCAGAATGCCTCCACCTCCACGGTGCGTCTGGCCGGTTCCTCCGGTGCCAACCCCTTCGCCTGTATCTCCGCCGGCATCGCCTGCCTGTGGGGCCCCGCTCACGGTGGCGCCAACGAGGCCTGCCTGGAAATGCTGGAAGAGATCGGTGACGTCTCCCGCGTCGGCGAGTACATCAAGCGTGCCAAGGACAAGAACGACAGCTTCAAGCTGATGGGCTTCGGTCACCGCGTGTACAAGAACTTCGACCCCCGCGCCAAGCTGATGGGCAAGGTCTGCGCCGACGTACTGGGCGAACTGGGTCTGGAGAACGACCGTCTGTTCAAGCTGGCCAAGGAACTCGAGAAGATCGCCCTGGAAGACGAGTATTTCGTCGAGAAGAAGCTCTACCCGAACGTAGACTTCTACTCCGGCATCGTGCAAAAGGCGCTCGGCATCCCGACCTCCATGTTCACCTGCATCTTCGCCCTGGCCCGTACGGTGGGCTGGATGACGCAGTGGGAGGAAATGATCACCGATCCCGAGTACAAGATCGGTCGTCCGCGCCAGCTTTACATCGGCGCCGCCCGTCGCGACATCAAGCCGCTTTCCGCGCGCTGATCAAACATCAAGGGGCGGCTATCCGCCCCTTGTCTTTTCCATGTGTCTTATAGAGGACTAGAGGTGACGCCATGATGAAGCAGATGCTGTCCAACTCGTATCTGTTCGGCTCGAACACCCCGTATATCGAAGAGCTTTACGACGCCTATCTTGCCAACCCCGCTTCGGTGGAGCCGGCCTGGCGCGATTACTTCGACAAGCTGGCCACCCTGCCGGGTGCCGGCAACTACACCGGACCGGACGTAGCCCATTTCCCGATCATTACTTCCTTCGCCCAGCGCGCCAAGGAAGGCACCCTGCAAGATTCCGCGCGCACCGCCGCGTCGGATGGCAAGCAGGTCAAGGTGCTGCAACTGATCAACGCCTATCGATTCCTCGGCAATCGCTGGGCCAACATCGATCCGCTCAAGCGCAGCGAGCGCCCGGCCATCGCCGAACTGGAGCCCTCCCACTACGGCTTCACCGAAGCTGACCTGGGGCAAACCTTCCAGACCGGCTCCTTCGCCGCCGTGCCCGAGACCGCCACCCTGCGTGAGATTCTCGAAGCCGTGCGCCAGACCTACTGCGGCACCATCGGTGCCGAGTACATGTACATCTCGGACATCCAGCAGAAGCGCTGGCTCCAGTCCAAGATCGAGCCCGTCCGCGCCACGCCAAGCTACTCGACGGAAGAGAAAAAGCGCTTCCTTGAGCGCCTGACGGCTGCTGAGACGCTGGAGCGCTATCTGCACACCAAGTATGTCGGCCAGAAGCGTTTCTCGCTGGAAGGTGGTGAATCGACCATCCTCGCCATGGACGAGCTGGTTCGCGTCGCCGGTACCCTCGGCGTCCAGGAAATCGTCATCGGCATGGCTCACCGTGGCCGTCTCAACGTGCTGGTGAATACCCTGGGCAAGGCACCGAAGAACCTGTTCGACGAATTCGAGGGCAAGAAGGCCGTTGATCTGTCTGCCGGCGACGTCAAGTACCACATGGGCTTTTCCAGCAACGTCTCCACCCCGGGCGGCCCGGTGCACCTGACCCTGGCCTTCAACCCGTCCCACCTGGAAATCGTCAACCCCGTGGTCGAAGGTTCCGTCTATGCCCGCCAGCGTCGTCGCGGCGACAAGAACGGTACCCAGGCACTGCCGGTCATCATCCACGGCGATGCCGCCGTGGCAGGGCAGGGCGTCAACCAGGAGATGCTGAACTTCTCCAACACTCGTGGCTACGGTACGGGCGGCACGGTGCATATCGTGGTGAACAACCAGATCGGCTTCACCACCTCCGACCTGCGCGACTACCGTTCCTCGCTGTATTGCACCGACATCTTCAAGATGATCGAAGCGCCGATTTTCCACGTCAATGGCGACGACCCCGAGGCTGTAGCCTTCGTCACCAAGCTGGCCATGGAATACCGTCAGGAGTTCCACAGGGATGTTGTGATCGACCTCGTCTGCTTCCGCAAGCTCGGCCACAACGAGCAGGACGAGCCGATGGTGACCCAGCCGCTGATGTACAAGAAGATCGCAGCCCACCCCGGCACACGAAAGCTCTACGGCGACAAGCTGGTGGCCCAGGGCATCTGCGAAGCGGAAGAGCCCGATCAGGTGATCAAGGATTACCGCGCGGCGCTGGATCGTGGCGAACTGCTCTACAACCCGGTGCTGGAAAACTACACCCGCAACTTCGCCACCGACTGGACGCCCTTCATCAACCAGAAGTACACCGACGAAGCCAAGACTGCGGTGCCGATGGCGGATTTGAAGAAGCTGGCCAAGGCGATTACCACCGTTCCCGAGAACTTCACACTGCATTCCCGCGTGCAGAAGATCATCGATGATCGCCGCCTGATGGGCGACGGCAAGCTGTCGCTGGACTGGGGCATGGGCGAAAACCTGGCCTACGCCACGCTGCTGATGCAGGGCTTCGGTGTCCGTGTCTCCGGCGAGGATTGCGGCCGTGGCACCTTCTTCCACCGCCACGCCGTACTGCACGACCAGAACCGCGAGAAATGGGATGCAGGCAATCATGTGCCTCTGCAACACATCGATCCCAAGCAGTCGCCCTTTATCGTCATCGACTCGGTGTTGTCCGAAGAGGCCGTGATGGCTTTTGAATATGGCTACTCCACCGCCGAGCCCAATGAGCTGGTGGTCTGGGAAGCCCAGTTTGGCGACTTCGCCAACGGCGCCCAGGTCGTCATCGACCAGTTCATCTGCTCTGGCGAAGCCAAATGGGGCCGTCTGTCAGGCCTGACGCTGCTGCTGCCGCATGGCTACGAAGGCCAGGGCCCCGAGCATTCCTCGGCGCGTATCGAGCGCTACATGAACCTATCCGCCGAGCAGAACTGGCAGATCGCCGTGCCCACCAATGCTGCGCAGATTTTCCACCTGCTGCGCCGGCAGATGTTGCGCAAGGTGCGCAAGCCTCTGGTCGTCATCACGCCGAAGTCGCTGCTGCGTGCCAAGGATGCCAGCTCGCCGCTGGAGGATTTCGCCAAGGGCAAGTTCCACACCGTCATCGGTGAGACCGACGAGCTCGATCCGAAGAAGGTTACTCGCGTCGTGCTGTGCTCCGGCAAGATCTACTACGAGCTGATGGCCCATCGCCGCGAACAGAAAATCACCAACACCGCCATCGTGCGCCTGGAACAGCTCTATCCGTTCCCGGACGTCGCCCTTCAGGCCGAGCTGGACAAGTGGCCGAAGGCAAAGGAAGTGGTGTGGTGCCAGGAAGAACCGCGCAACCAGGGCTGCTGGTACTGGCTGGCATCGCGTCACCATCTGGTACGCGCTACCGGCTCGGGCCAGGGCTTGTTCCTCGTCAGCCGTCCGGCCTCCGCATCACCGGCCGTCGGCTATTACGCGAAGCACAACGCCCAGCAGAAAGCCGTCATCGAAGGCGCCTTCGACACCCTGAAGGCACCGGACTGAACCATACGAACCTATACGCACCTACACGCACGAGTGAGATAAAAACATGCTGATCGAAGTCAAAGTTCCGCAGTTGTCCGAGTCGGTCGCCGAAGCCACCCTGTCGGCCTGGCACATCAAGGAGGGCGATGCCGTCGCCCGCGACCAGAACCTGATCGATATCGAAACCGACAAGGTGGTGCTGGAGTTGCCCGCACCGGCTGCCGGCGTGATCGTCAAGATCATCAAGAAAAACGGTGACACGGTGGTCTCGGGTGAAGTCATTGCCCAGCTCGACACCGAAGCCCAGGCCGGCGCTGCTGCTGCACCTGCCGCCGCCGCGCCCGTCAAGGCCGCTGCTGCCCCGGCGCCTGCCGCTGCGCCCACCGCCATGCCGGCGGCGCGCAAGATCATGGACGAAAAAGGCATTGCCGCCGGCGACGTCCAGGGCACTGGTCGTGGTGGTCGCATCCTCAAGGAAGACGTTACCGGTACCGCCGCCGCAGCCAAGCCGGCGGCCGCCGTGTCGCCAGCGCCGACTTTTGCTGCCGCCAAGCCCGCATTGGCCCAGCCGGCCGTGGTCAACACCGACGCCATCACCGCTGACCGCCCCGAGCAGCGCGTGCCGATGTCCCGTCTGCGCGCTCGCGTTGCCGAGCGTCTGCTGCAATCTCAGTCCACCAATGCCATCCTGACCACCTTCAACGAGGTGAACATGGCGCCGGTGATGGACCTGCGCAAGAAATATCAGGAGAAGTTCGAGAAGGAACACGGCGTCAAGCTTGGCTTCATGTCCTTCTTCGTCAAGGCCGCTGTCGCCGCGCTGAAGAAGTACCCGGTGCTGAACGCCTCGGTTGACGGCAACGACATCGTCTATCACGGCTACTTCGACATCGGCATCGCCGTCGGCTCGCCGCGCGGCCTCGTCGTGCCGATCCTGCGTGATGCCGACCAGCTGTCGCTGGCCCAGATCGAGAAGAAGATCGCCGAGTTCGGTGCCAAGGCCCGCGACGGCAAGCTGTCGCTGGAAGACCTCACCGGCGGTACCTTCTCCATCTCCAACGGCGGCATCTTCGGCTCCATGCTGTCCACGCCGATCATCAACCCGCCCCAGTCGGCCATCCTCGGCATCCATGCCACCAAGGACCGCGCCGTGGTCGAAAACGGCCAAGTAGTGGTGCGCCCGATCAACTACCTCGCCATGTCCTACGACCACCGCATCATCGACGGTCGCGAAGCCGTGCTTGGTCTGGTGACCATGAAGGAAGCGCTGGAAGATCCGGCGCGCCTGCTGCTCGACCTCTAAGGAGACCGTCATGGCCAACAAGCAATTCGACGTCGTCGTCATCGGCGCCGGCCCCGGCGGCTATGTCGCCGCCATCCGTGCCGCGCAACTGGGGCTGTCCACCGCCTGCATCGAGTCCGAATCCTATGCAGACCCGAAGGGCGAAGTACGCCTCGGCGGCACCTGCCTGAACGTCGGCTGCATTCCCTCCAAGGCGCTGCTACGCTCTTCCGAGTTGTTCGAGGAAGCCACCCACGGCTTCCAGATGCACGGCATCTCGGCCGAGGGCGTCAAGATCGACGTCGGCACCATGGTCAAGCGCAAGGACAACATCGTCACCCAGCTCACCAGCGGCATCAAGGGCCTGTTCAAGAAGAACAAGGTCACCATGCTGCCGGGCCGGGGCAAGTTCCTTGGTCGTGAGGGCGACCGCTGGCTGGTCGATGTCAACGGCGAGGCCGTCGAGGCCACCCACGTCATCGTTGCCACAGGCTCCAAGGCCCGTCATCTGCCGGACCTGCCCGTGGACAACAAGATCGTCTGCGACAACGTTGGAGCCCTGTCCTTCGACAACGCCCCCAAGCGCCTCGGCGTCATCGGCGCTGGCGTCATCGGTCTCGAACTGGGTTCGGTCTGGAAACGTCTGGGTGCCGAAGTCACCGTCCTTGAAGTGCTGCCCGATTTCCTCGCCGCCGCCGATCAGGCTGTGGCCAAGGAAGCTTGGAAGGTGTTCACCCAGAAGCAGGGCCTGAACATCAACCTCGGCGTCAAGATCGGCAAGATCACCGCCGGCAAGAAAGGCGTCAGCATCGAGTACGAGAGCGGTGACGACAGCAAGACCCTGGAAGTGGACCGTCTGATCGTTTCCATTGGCCGCATCCCCAACACCGATGGTCTCGGTGCCGAGAACGTCGGCCTCGCCATCAACGAGCGCGGCTACATCACCGTGGACGGCAACTGCCGCACCAACCTGCCCAATGTCTGGGCGGTGGGCGACGTGGTGCCCGGCCCGATGCTGGCGCACAAGGGCATGGAGGAGGGCGTCATGGTCGCCGAGTGCATCGCCGGCCAGAAGGGGCACGTCAATCACGACACCATCCCCTACGTCATCTACACCCATCCGGAAATCGCCTGGGTCGGCAAGACCGAGCAACAGTTGAAAAACGAAGGCGTCGAATACCGCGCCGGGCAGATTCCGTTCGCTGCCAATGGCCGCGCGCTGGGACAGGGCGACACCACCGGTTTCGTCAAGATGCTGGCCTGCGCCAAGACTGATCGTATTCTCGGCGTGCATGTGATTGGCGCCAGCGCCTCGGAGCTGATCGCCGAAGCCGTGGTCGCGATGGAATTCAACGCCTCTTCGGAAGACATCGCTCGCATTTGCCACGCGCATCCGACCCTGTCGGAAGCCATGCACGAGGCTTCGCTGGCGGTGGACAAGCGTCCCTTGCATTTCTAAACTTTCGCTGTCGGAAATCCAGGGCGGCCGGGCCATCCCGGCCGCCCTTCGCATTGATGCCCCATAAGATTCTCAACGTCCCCAAGGACGGCATGATCGAAGGCTTTCATGCCTCCATGTCCAGTCGCGGCATCGTCGCCGACCCGGCGCAACTGGCGGCTGCCATGCGTCTGCAAAAGTTCTATGACGATCTGCTCGCCTTCAAGGCGGCGCGGCGCACGTCCCTGCGAAAATTGCTGGTGCGACCTGAACTACCGCGCGGCGTCTGGTTCTGGGGCGGAGTAGGGCGGGGCAAAAGCTTTCTCATGGACTGCTTCTTCGACGCGGTGCCTTACACACGCAAGCGTCGCGTGCATTTCCACGGCTTCATGCGCGAGATCCACGAATCCCTGCGCGCTCACCGCAACGAGCAAGACCCGCTGTTGAAGGTGGCCGCACAGATTGCCCGCGAAACACGCCTGATGTGCTTCGACGAATTCCACGTGTCCGACATTGCCGATGCCACCATTCTCGGCCGCCTGATGCAAGCGCTGTTCGACGCCGGCGTGCTGTTCTGCATCACCTCCAATTACCCGCCGGACAAGCTATATCCAAACGGTATTCAACGCGAGCTTTTCCTTCCAGCGATCGCTCTGCTCAAGGAAAAACTTGATGTGATCGAGGTGGATGCGGGTATCGACTACCGCCTGCGCACACTGGAACAGGCCGACATCTATCTGACTGGTGGTGCGGAAGCCCTTCCTGCGCTGGAGCAGATTTTTGTCCAGATCGCCGGCGGTGAGGGCCATCGGCGAACCGTCGAAATACTGGGGCGTGAACTGTCGGTGCAACGCCGGGCACCGGGTACAATCTGGTTCGATTTTGCGACCCTCTGCGAAGGCCACCGTTCCCAGAACGACTACCTCTGGCTGGCCGATCGACATCACACAGTCTTTCTCTCCGGGGTGCCGCAGATGGCCAGCGACATGGCCAGTGCGGCGCGCCGCTTCACCTGGTTGGTGGACGTACTCTATGACCACCGTGTGAAGCTGGTCATTCAGGCTGCCTGTCCCGCCGAGGCCTTGTATACGAGCGGACTCCAGGCCGAAGAGTTCAAGCGTACCGTCAGCCGGCTGATGGAAATGCGCTCCCACGAATACCTGGCAAGCCCGCACCGCCGCGAGGAATTATTGAGCGGAGAAAACGAAGCTCCGTCGACTTGATTTCCCTCCCGTGGACTCGGTTAGAATGAATCGCAGACTCACCTTGCCGGGGAGAACATCATGTTGCATGCAGGAGAAGCGGCACCGGAATTCACCTTGCCCGACGCAGACATGGAGTGGTTTGATTTTGCCTCACTGCGTGGCAGACAGCATGCGGTACTGTTCTTCTATCCCAAGGATGGCACCCCTTATTGTTCGCTTGAAGCGGAGCAGTTTTCCGACCATGAAACCGACTTCGCGCGACACAATTGCGTCATCCTCGGTGTCTCGCGGGACGACTGCCTATCCCACGCCGATTTCCGCGACAAGCACGGTTTGTCGATACGCTTGCTCTCCGATGAAGCCGGCGACGTGTGCCGGAAATTCGGCGTCTGCCAGTATCGCGAGAAGGATGGTCACAAAAAACTCTGTGTCGTTCGTTCGACGTTCATAGTAGACAAGGACGGCATCGTTCGCCACGCCCTCTACGACATCAACCCGAAAGGGCATGCCGCCGAGGTTTTTCAACTGGTAAAAGGCCTTAACGGCAAAGGAAGGCAGCATGCTCATAACTAGAAACACCGTCGTCACTCTCAACTACAACGTCAAGGACAGTGACGGTAATCCAGTGGATGAGGGCCAGGCGCCGTTGGTCTACCTGCACGGTGGTTACGGCGGCATCTTCGACACCATCGAGGAAGCCCTCCAGGGCAAGACCACTGGCGACAAGCTTGAAGTCAAGCTCCAGCCCGAAGATGCCTTTGGTGAGTACGATGCCGAGCTGGTCGCCATCGAGCCGCGCCAATTGTTTCCCGACAACATCGAGGTCGGCATGCAGTTCGAGCGCGGCGATGAGGACGGAGAGGAAGATGGTGTTCTCTTCACGATTACCGATATCGCTGACGACAAGGTCGTGGTGGACGGCAATCATCCGCTGGCTGGCATGGCGCTGCTGTTTTCTTGCACCGTCACCGACGTACGCACCGCCAGCGCGGAGGAAGTGACCCACGGACACGTTCACGGGGCACACGGTCACCATCATTGATGTGATTACGGAGCTGCGGCTCCGTATATTTTACCCGGTGATTTTACATAATATCAATTATGCGAATTAGTGGTAATTCCAGAAAAGGGTTCCCGTACTTTCCGTGCTGAAATTGGCGGTTTCTTCGGAAGCCCCTAACCGTGCTGGTTTGACGCCCGTTTGCAGACTATAGTACGCAAGCTTTCTGCATTATTTCATGTAGTTAGTTGACTGTTCCCCTTCGGTTGGTGCAGGATTTACCCCATCCTCTGCACCGGCCTGGGAGATCAGTTATGCCTGACATTCATCGGTGGCAGCACCAGTATCTAGGCGCCTCCGTCTTCCCGAAGACCCTCTCTGCGGTCGAACTTCAGGCTTTCTTCACATTTTCCGAGCACGAGCTTTCTGAACTGCGAAAGCGCTTCCGGTCGAATGCACGGGTCGCTGGCGCCATTCAGCTCGGTTTTCTGAAGATGACGGGCCATCCGCTTGAGCACACCCACGTCATCCCGTCGACGCTGCTTCAGCATGTCTCCGTACAGTTTGGCCTCCCTGCGCTCTCCGTTGCCAGCCTCAAGGCAATGTACACCCGTCCCAAGACACTGTATGAGCACCGCTGGCGAGTCATGGAGATTCTGGGTTTCTCCCAGCCGGATCAAGAGCAGCTCGGCGGCCTTCTCCCTTATCTCCACGAGGCAGCCCGATATGCGCCCAGTGTCGATGTCTTGGTTGAACAAGCCAAGATATGGCTCTACCAGAATCGGTTTGTAACGCCAGCAGATCGGGTCATTCGCGACCTCGCCCGAGTGGCCATGGCCGAATCGGAGCAGGAGCTGTTGCAGTTGATTCGTAGTCAGTTGTCCACGACGGCAATTCGCCGGATTGAAGCGGACGTGTTGCGACTTCATGCAACATCCGGGCGTTCGGTCCTTGAATGGCTACAGCAATCGCCACGGCGAAGCACAAATCCCGCACTTGCCGAACGTATTGAGCGCATCGATTTTCTGAGGGGGCTGGGGATCGACAAACTCGACCTGGACGCCATCGCCATTGAAAAAATGCGCCTCTACGCAAATGAGTTGCAAGGTATTCGCCCGGTCAAATTCAGGGAACTCAAAGACCCGACCCGGACCCTGCGTCTGATCTGCTTCCTCAAGATGGCGCTGATGCGGGCGTCGGACGCTGCCATCATGATGGGCGCCCGTCTGACCTCGAAAATTGTCCGCAACGCCTACGAGAAAGCTCGATTACTGGAAGCACAAGGCGCCGTATCCCGGGCCGATGCCTTTGAGTTGGTGATCAAGCGAGCGCGGGATTCGTCCGCCTCGGATAGCGAGGTTCGAGCCTATGCCCTCGAATTGGATGAAACCCTCAAGCCCAGGCAGTTCAATACCCGCGCTGCCGCCGCCCGTTGGATATTGTCCGATCCGGAGCAAGGGAAGACGCTCCGTTCTATCCTGAGCCAGATGCAAAAGCTTGGGATCGAAGCCGAACCGCATGATCCGGGCAAGGAGCGGATCGATTACCTGAGTACCCTGTATCAGCAGAAAGTCACGGCCCTCCCCGACAAACCCGGTATATCGATCCCCACGCCCTGGAGGGACATCATTGAAGGCGAGGACCGCGAGCGCGCCATGCGCGGCCTGGAGGCCGCGACCCTGATCGGTCTTCGGAAATCGCTTCGCAGCGGCGCCGTCTATGTGACCGACAGCGAAAAATTCCGTGGCCGGCACCGCTTGATGATCAATGCCGATCTCTGGGACAAGACAAAGGTCAATCATTACACCCGACTGAGCCTGCCCATGCGCCCGGAAGACTTTGTTGAGTCGCTGGTGGCCGAGCTGAAAATCAAGCTGGCGGCGCTCGGGGCGGCAGTGGCCGAGGGCCGTATCCTGATCAAGGATGGAAGGCTCCAGATCCCTCATAACCCGGACCGGGAGGTCTACCCAAACGTCAAACTGAAACTGGACGGGGTGTTCCAGAAGATTGGCGTGGTCCAACTGCCCGACCTCATCCTGGAAATGGACAGCCGGGTTGGCGTCAGCAAGATGCTGCTGGGGCGCCTGGCCCGGTCACCGGCCGAACTCCTCCAAGTCTATGGCGGCATGCTGGCTCATGGATCGGCGCTGGATGCCAGTACGGTAAGCCTGATGGTTCCTCAGCTCAGCGCCAACCAGGTACTGGCCGGCATGCAGCACTTTGAGAATCGGGATGCCGTTCGGGCCGCCAACGAGGCGGTCATGAGCTTCCAGCGGAACCTGCCGATTGCCAAGCATTGGGGCGACGGCTCCCTAGTCTCTGCCGATATGATGAGCCTCGATGTCTCCCGGAAGATATGGCTCGCCCGCCTAGACCCGAAACGGAAAGTCCATTCGGTGGGTACCTATACCCATCTGGCGGACTTCTGGAGCGTGATTTATGACCAGCCCATAGTATTGAACGAGCGCCAGGCCGGTGCAGCCATCGAAGGCGCCATTCGTCAGCGGGAGTTGGAGGTCGATCAGTTGGCCGTTGATACCCACGGCTACACGGAATTCGCCATGGCGATTGCCAAGTTGCTGGGTTTTGCGCTGTGCCCGCGACTCAAACGTGCCACGGAGCGTCGGTTTTACGTGCCCAGCGGCTTGACGGGCATTCCCGATGCTCTTGGCGGGATCGTCGTTCCCAATATTTCCTTGCGTCGGGTGCATCAGGAATGGGACGATCTGGTCCGCTTGGCCGCATCCATTGAATCCGGCCATACCACGGCCACAGTGGCCCTGGCCCGGTTCGGGTCTGCCGCTGCCGATAGCCCCATCTACCGTGCTGGCGTCCATCTGGGGCGTCTTGTCCGTTCCATCTATCTGTGCGACTACTTCCTCAGTGAGGATCTGCGGCGCACCGTGAACCGGATTCTGGTGCATGGCGAGGGCGTTCATACCCTCCAGCGGGCAATCTGCGCCGGCTCGTTTTCCAAACCACGAGGCCAACGGGAAGAGGAACTCTACGCCGTCTCCGGATCGCTGACCCTGTTGACCAATCTATGCCTGGCCTGGACAGCGACACACATGCAGGAAGCGATCTTTGGCGAGGATGGCCGAGCGGCCGACGGCACGGACCTGGGTTGGCTGGCACATGCCAGTCCCGCGCACTATTCAAATATCAATTTCCGAGGCACATTCAGTTTCCCGGTTGCTGACTATGCCCAGTGGCTACTGGCCGATGCTCCTGCTCAGCGGCAACAACGCTGACGATCATCAGTCCAAATCAGATCAATGGTTTTGAAATGGACAGAATTGGTTTGAGACCGGAACCGAACCTCGCAATTGCATCGCGCTGATTGCGAAGCTCGCTGTACGGCAAATAGCGGAATCCAAGTTCATCGACTCTCGCGAATGCTGGTCTTTTGATTTGTTGCCGTACATCACCCTCTCGTCCATCGGGTGCTACGAGAAACAGGCCTTCGCAGGTCTTGAGCTCGCATCCATAGGCCAGGTCAAGTAAGCGAACAATTCCCGAGTAGATGGACGTCGTATGTTCAACTTCGAATGCCGCAACAACATGGCCGTTGTCTGGCCGTAGCCATATAACGTCAATGAGCCGAACTGCTTCCGCACCAGGTAGCAGCGCCAGGCTCTCTGGAAGAGCGGCGAGACATCCGTCGCTCAATGACCCATCCGCATAGCTGCGGCTACGGTCATTGGATGCGACCCATACCGCAAAGCCGAGGTCTTTGCCAAGGTCTCGAAGCCATCCTTGGATTTGAGTGTGGGTCTGATCATTGTCTAGGGCTGAATTCAAGGCTTTGAGTTGGGCGGCACTCTCTGCCCGGACCTGTTCAAGATCCCTTAGCCATGTCTCTTCTGCTGCCGGATTTCTATCTAGCGGTGGCGCCGGATAGCGATCTGTCCCAATATCGAACAGGAGTCCGGCTATCGCGCCCAGATCATTGGACAGCAGCTTACGATGGGTTGCATTTAGGGCCAGCATCCCTTGCCGCATCGTTAAATAGTGATCCCAGCGCCCCAGTTTGACCTTCGACCCGGTCAGGGCGTTATAGCCATTCACGATTGCGGTATTAAAGGGAGGAACCAGTGTCGGATGTATGAAGTAGAGCAAATTCGCTACAGCCGGGCCGAGTCCTTTGATTTTCAGCGAATCGATATGCCTGATCGCCTGAATGATCTCGGCTTCGTTATCGCAGCAGTTACACGTGTGCAGTAAGCGGGCGAAGGCCTTTTGGTTTTCTGGATTTTCGTAAATATCCGGGATGCGCAGCTTGGGCTTCCAGAGAAAGGCATGGTCTGCGCCCTTGAATATCTGACGCTGTTCAGCCACTGAGCCGACCACCGTTTCCAAGGACGAGCCGCGGTAGGCGTTCCCGAAACTTCCTGCTTCGATGTCCTGCACCACCTCGGCAATGCCACGGCGGATCGAACGGAAGTTCTTCAGCCGCTCAGACCATAAAAACCACGATGAATAGGTGCTGTGCGGATCATCCTTCCAGCGCTGGATAAGGGTGCTGATGGCCTCGGTCATTGCGGTTGCCGGTTATTGGGACACAGAATGATTATCAACGATATGTAATCAGGATACATCCTTCGGGAATATGCATAACACCATAAGTTCTTTGTCAGAACAATGTGCCCTCTCTATAGTCGGTGCTACCGGACGGACCGAGAAATGGCCCCCCAATTGGCTAGCGCCCCTATCTACGAAAGGAAAGTTTCATGACTGGTTTTGCCCAATTGTTCACCGACACCCGCTCCGCCCTTGCCAGTGAAGGAGCTGATGGCACTGCCCGTTTCAATGTAACCAGCCAAGGCAAGGATGGACTGCATCGCAATGTGAGTATTCGTGATTTCTCCGTCGAGGTCGATGAACCACCGGCCCTGGGTGGCAAGGACAAGGCCCCCAACCCGGTTGAGTACGCCTTGGCTGCTTTGGCAACGTGCCAGGAAATTACCTACCGTCTCCATGCAGATGCCTTGGGAATTCCGCTCAAGGATGTCTCAGTAAAGCTTGAAGGCGAAATCGACCTCCGAGGCTTCTTCGGTGCCGCCAAGGGTGTTCGTCCCGGCTTTCAGAAGGTGACGGGCTCAGTCAGCTTTGACAGCACCGCTTCTGCGGGTGATCTCAAGCGACTCAAGGAAGTGGTCGATGCACACTGCCCGGTTCTGGATCTGTTCAGTAACGCAACCCCGGTTCAGATCGCAATCGCCTAAAGATCAATTGAGGCGGCTTACAGGCCGCCTCAATCATCACAGCAAGGTTTATCAGCTCCACCGAGAGGGCCACCAGCCTGGTGTGGTTCGCATGTATTCCCGGTACTCTTCCGCGAACTCAGCCAAGGCTTGCTGCTCCTCGCGTCGGGCCAGTCGGACATAAGTTCCTATCAGAATAGGGAACAGCAGGAGCGTCACAATCGTCGGCCATTGAAAGAGGAAACCGATCATGATGATGACAAAAGCCACGTATTGGGGATGACGGATGCGGGCATAGGGACCGGTCCTTGCCAGTGTTTTTGTCCTCTGGGCTTTATAGAGAACCGGCCAAGCCTTTGCCAGAAGCCAGAATCCCCCGAGGATAAATACGTTGGAGATCAGGTGGAACGGACCAAAGTGCGGGTTCGATGTCCACCCGAACAGCATTTCCGGGAGATGCCCGGCGTCGTGTGACATCCAGTCAATCCCAGGAAACTGCTTAGTCAGCCAACCCGATAGCAAATATATCGTCAGAGGGAAGCCGTACATCTCGGTGAAGAGCGCCACCAGAAACGCCGAGAACATCCCGAGCGTTCGCCAATCCTGCGAGGTTTGTGGTTTGTAAAAGCTGGCAGCGAAAAAAATAAAGAACGCAGAATTGATCGCCACCAATGTCCACAGGCCATAACCACCTTCGGTACCGGTCATTTTCCACTCTCCTCGCTATCGCTGGTTCCACTTGTCCCATGCCGATGGTGGCTGCCGTGATGCATGAACATGTGCATTACCGGGCAGGCGAGAAGCAACAAATAGGGGAGTGCGCCAAGAAAATGTGCTCGATGCTCGGCGAGCAAGTAGAACAAGGCAATGGCGGCAAATAGCCACCAGCCCCAGAAAATTCGCTTCGCATGATGCTGATCATGCTCATTTGATGTAGCGTCCCGGTGTTCAGAACTTTCGGTCATGATGCACTCCTGACTAGCGAAGCTTGGATGGAGGGCGGTTGCAGCACGCGCCATTCCCTGCACGAGCAAGATTGTCGATTTCGTTGCGTTCTCCGAACTTCCACCAGCTGCGCTGTACGCGGTGCCAGCCATCCTTGATGGTTAAACCTGCCGCTTTGGCAGTCGCTTCCAGTTGCTCCAGTGTGACCTGCCACAAGTCGTATTCCACCAACAGCATATTGCTGCTGGCAAGCGTGACGGATTTGACCCCCATCATGCGTCCAATGCGAAGGACCGCCGGATCAATGATTTCTGCTGCACCAGGTTGAAACCGGAGCTTGCGCCGCTTGAGAACAGAATCCTTGCCGGGGCGATGCCATCCTGACACGTATATTTCGGGCGAGGTCCGGAATTGAGACTGGCACTGTTCGGAACAAAAATGAAACCCGAGCCCTCGATAGGTCGTTGAATATTTCGACTGTTGGACCACAACATCCATACCGCAAACGGGATCAATCAGAACGGGCGTGGGTCTTGTCATCGTCTTTATTCCTGACACACAGCTCAGTCTAGTCCGCAGAGAGCCACCTGATTCCCTGCGGATCGTCTGACTTACTTGCCGTCCCGAGGATGAAGATGCTGGTCCTTCTTGGCCTTCGGCTTGGCTGCCTTCTTCTCGGTCTTGGCATCCGATTGGGGAGTGCCGTTTTTCTCTTCCATGTGGGAATGCGGCTTCATTTTTGGGGCAGGTGCCTTTTCGCTTTCAGCCGCTGGTGCTTTTTCAGCGTCGGCTGAAAAGGCCGTCATGGAAAAGGATGAGACGACAGCGAACGCAATCGCGGGAAGGATAGCCTTCAGTTTCATGGTGATACTCCTTAGCAGAAGAGGAAATGAACGTGCTTCAGTCGCATTGGACTAAGGCAAGTCTGGTCTTTTGCCACCGTCAGGAACATGACTACTGGATTACATTTTTGTCAGGATGTTCCGATCAGTCACAAACGCGTAGTCCAAGAGCCGGTTGGTCGAGTTCGGTTTGATGTCAATTCTGTCGGATTGATAGCAAACTGACCGCCCAGCAGTTTCTGGCGGCCACTCAGGTAGGTCCACTACCTCACTCCTTGGCTTTGGGGAAGTCTTTGAGACAGCAACGCCCGGAGGGGTTGCTTGTCTCGCAGGAGCACAAACCCGCCTTCGTCTGTGCTACCACAAAATCCCTAGTGGCCGGATTACTCTCAAAATCGTCCCTGCTGACGCCAAAGCAGTGGCACAACAAAGCGTCGCCGGCCCGCTCCTTTGTCCCGATGCGGGTTCTCAATCTGGACTTAGGAACGATCGAGCCATCGTCTCCGAAATAGGCGACATCGCAATCGGGAGCGTCGCAGAAGTAGTAATGCTCGGCTGACGAGGGCCAGGCCCAAGGCTCCTTGATATGGTGGGTTACGGTGAGTGCGGACACTTTTGAATACTCCATACCATTGACGGGACAGCGATGTTTTTTTGGATGTTTTGTGTCACTTCCAGGCGATGAACAGCAATTGATCATTTTCTACCTCGACTGATTTTTTTGCGAACCGTTATCCATTCATTTCAGTTATAACTTGGTCATAATTACCCATGCTTTTCTTGTCGGATTTATGCCTTCCATATGGCGCAGACGAAATCAATACGGTAACTGATTTCTTGAGCTATCCGATCACAAAGACTGCTCGTCCGGGGGACTCGCACGCCGTAGAGCATTGCTCAACTGATCCACGATTTCAGCCCAATCGGCGTCTTCCAGAATTTCGTCTCGAAGAAACCCGGCCTGAGCCTCTGTCCAGAACGATGCATCTTCCAGGCGAATATCCGGTGCCAAGGGAGAGTGTTGTTCAATGAACGCCTTGATCTCCTCCAACCCCGTCGGTAGGCCAAGTTGAGAGAACAGTTCAGAGAAACGATGAAAAAATTTATCCAAGACGGGATACCTCCGTAGGCAGGACATTGGGGCTCAATTGATCAACCGACAGACCTCAATCGAAGTGCATTGCCCACCACGCTGACCGACGACAAACTCATTGCCGCAGCGGCAATGATGGGAGACAGCACTAACCCAAAACTCGGGTAAAGAATGCCGGCCGCGATTGGCACACCCAGGGCGTTATAGAGAAACGCGAAGGCCAGATTCTGGCGCATGTTGCCCACCGTGGCATTCGATAGCACACGCGCTCTGGCAATGCCGCGCAGGTCGCCCTTGACCAGGGTGATCTGCGCGCTGTTCATGGCAACATCGGTGCCGGTACCCATGGCAATCCCCACGTCGGCCTTGGCCAGGGCCGGGGCGTCGTTGATGCCGTCACCGGCCATGGCGACCACGCGCCCTTCCTTCTGCAGGCGCTCCACGAGGGCCAGCTTGTCGGCAGGTTTCACCTCGCCATGAACTTCGTCGATGCCCAGGCGAGCCCCCACCGATTTGGCCGTGGTAACCCCGTCGCCCGTCGCCATGACCACTCTCAATCCAGCCTGGCGCAAGGTCGACAGAGCCTCGGCGGTACTCGCCTTGATCGGATCGGAGACCGCCAGCAGACCCAGCAATTGCCCATCGGCCGCCAGGTACATGACACTCGCCCCGCTCAGGCGAAGCGCTTCCGCAGTATCAGCCAAGGCCCCGACATCGATGCCGTTTTGTTCCATGAGGACGGTATTCCCCAATGCCAGGATCCGTCCGCCGACTGTGCCGTGTACGCCAATACCACTCGAGGATTCGAACAGTTCGACTTTTGCCAGAGACATGCCTTGCTCCCGCGCGGCGCGGACAATGGCATCGGCCAGGGGATGTTCGCTACCTTGATCCAGGCTGGCCGCGAGGCGTAGCACCTCACTTTCGCCACCCGCCAGCACCGACACGGCTCGTTCGAAGCTGGGCCGTCCCTCGGTAAGAGTTCCGGTCTTGTCCACGATCAGCGTATCCACTTCGCGCAGTTTTTCGATGGCCGCTGCGTCACGAAACAGGATGCCCTGCGTTGCCCCCTTGCCCGTCGCCACCATGATGGACATGGGTGTGGCGAGCCCCAGGGCGCACGGACACGCAATGATCAATACCGAGACAGCATTGATCAGGCCGAACACCCAGCCGCGCTCGCCGCCGAAGAATCCCCAGCCAAAGAAGGCCAGCAAGGCGATACCGACCACAGCCAGCACGAAATATCCTGCCACCACATCCGCCAGCCTTTGCATTGGGGCTTTCGATCGTTGTGCCTGAGCCACCATCTGGACGATCTGCGCCAGCATGGTCTGGGCGCCAACCTTCTCCGAGCGCATGACCAGGCTGCCCGATGTATTGATGGTCGCCCCAATCAGTTTGTCGCCGGGGCGCTTGGTGACCGGTAGCGGCTCGCCCGTCAGCATGGATTCGTCCACGGAACTGATTCCCTCGGTGACCGCGCCATCCACGGGGACCTTTTCCCCGGGGCGAACACGAAGGGTATCCCCCACGTGAACGTGAGTGAGGGGCACATCCTCCTCACTGCCATCGGACTTGATTCTGCGGGCTGTCTTGGGTGCCAGCCCCAGCAGGGACTTGATGGCCGCCGAGGTTTGGGAGCGGGCTCTCAGCTCCAGCATCTGCCCGAGCAGCGTCAGGGAGATGATGACGGCGGCGGCCTCGTAGTAGACGCCGATACGGCCGTGAGCTTCGAAAGACGCGGGGAACAATCCTGGGGCAACCGTTGCGACGACGCTGTAAAGAAAGGCTGCCCCGGTACCGAGACCAATCAGCGTCCACATGTTCGGGCTGCGCAACACCACGGATTGCCAGCCACGAACGAAGAACGGTGCGCCAGCCCACAGCACGATGGGGGTGCTCAACACCAGCTCGGCCCAGGTGCGTTGCGCCGCCGTCATGCCCTGAAGCTGATGGCCCAGCATCGCCAGAAGAACCACGACAATGGTCAGGGGCAGGCTGTACCAGAAGCGTCGCCAGAAATCCTTGTACTCGACATTTTCCTCGCCATCGTCCAGTTCAGGCAGCACGGGCTCCAGAGCCATGCCGCACTTGGGGCAGCTACCAGGGCCAATCTGGCGTACTTCGGGATGCATCGGGCAAACGTACTCTGCTCCGGGTACCGCTTCAACGGCTGCCGGCGCCGGATTCAGAAACTGGTCTGGATTGGCATCGAATTTTGTCTTGCACTTGGCACTGCAGAAGCGATAGTGCGTCCCCTGCAACAAGCTCTCGTGGGGAGACTCCGGCTTCACCATCATGCCGCAGACCGGATCCCGGGAGTCATTCTCCCGGGCCGGCGCGTGATGGTGGTCGTGGCTGAGTCCCGGATGGGCAGTCTGATGTGTCATGAGACATCCTTTCCGTAGTTGCCGGTCAAACCGGTACAGAGGTGTGGCATCTCAGTTCGACCATCTGAGAATTTTCAGGGTTTGCCCATGCCCGACATGCCTTCACCACTACCGGGTTTCATCATTTTCTCCATCATGTCCATGCGTTTTTCCATCTGGCCGATCCGATCATCGGAGCCAGATTGGCCGCCTCCCATCATGCCCATGCCGCCGCCTTTGCCCATCATCGGACAGTCCATCATGCCGTCCTGCATGCCGCGAGCCATGCGCATGTTTTCCGCCATGGTCTGCATGTGATCCGTCAATGCTTGCTGTCGCTCCGTGTCGATTTGTGCCTTCGCCATGCGATCCAATTGCTTCTTCATCTTCTCGACGTTGCCCTGCATCGCTTTCACCGGGCTATCCGCCGGCTTGGTGGCAGGCTTGGCGGTCGCTGCGGACTTAGCTCCCTGCGCTTTTTCGGGGTGGTGTGCATCTTCGGCGTAGCTGGGTGCGACAAGCCCGATGGATGCGATCAGGGTGGCCATGGTGAGGTTGCGTAGCTTCATGATGATGCTCCTTCAGAGTGCCCGCCCCCGGCAGGGATTTGACAAGGGCTGCAATGCACAGTGTTACCCAGCATGTTCCACGTCTGTGGGATGGCGCACATCCAGACAGCAGCTTTCACGCTGCAATACACAGTTTCACCCGGCATGTTCCATGTCCCGCGCCAGGCGCCACTGTTTAACCAGTGCATAGATGGCCGGAATGACGGCCAGCGTCAGCACGGTTGAGGAAATCATCCCGCCGACCATCGGAGCGGCAATCCGGCTCATCACCTCGGACCCTGTGCCAGTGCCCCACATGATTGGCAGCAGGCCCGCCATGATGGCAACCACGGTCATCATCTTCGGCCGCACGCGCTCGACGGCGCCTTCCATCACGGCCGCGTAGAGGTCCTCGGCTCCTGGCCGCCGTCCCGCCAGCGCCGACTTTTTCTTCTCGGCTTCCCAGGCGTGATCGAGGTAGATCAGCATCACCACGCCGGTTTCGGCCGCTACGCCGGCCAAGGCAATGAAGCCGACGGCGACTGCCACCGAGAGGTTGTAGTTGAGTAACCACATCAGCCAGATGCCACCGACCAGCGCGAAGGGCACCGAGAGCATCACGATCAGCGTCTCGGTCAGGCGGCGGAAATTCAGATACAGCAGCAGGAATATCGTCAGCAGAGTCACCGGGATGACCACTTTCATTTTCTCGATGGCCCGCTCCATGTATTCGAATTGGCCGCTCCAGGTGACGTAGTAGCCAGGCGGGAATTTGACCTGCGCGGCCACGGCCTTCTTGGCATCGGCGACATAGCCGCCGATATCCCGGTCACGGATATCCACGTAGATGTAAGCCGACAGCAGTGCGTTTTCCGTCCTGATGCCCGGCGCGCCTTTGGCGATCTCCACCCTTGCCAGCTGCCCTAGTGGGACCATCCCGCCATCCATGATCGGCACCAGCACCTCGCGAGCGATCAATTGGGGATCTGAGCGCAGTTCACGCGGGTAGCGGACGGTCACCCCGAAACGCTCACGCCCTTCGACCGTGGTTGTCACCATTTCACCGCCGAGAGCAGTACCGATCACATCCTGCAAGTCGCCGACGGCCAGGCCATAGCGAGCCAGCTGTTCACGATCCGGCTCGATGTTTATGTAGAAACCGCCGGTGATGCGTTCGGCAAAGGCGCTGGTGGTGCCGGGAACGGCTTTCACCACGGCCTCGATCTCCTTGGCCAGCTTCTCCATTTCGCCGAGATCCTTGCCAAAGACCTTGATGCCGATGGGTGTGCGAATGCCGGTGGACAGCATGTCGATGCGGGCCTTGATCGGCATGGTCCAGGCATTGGCGACGCCGGGGAATTGCAGGGCCTTGTCGAGTTCGGCGATCAGCTTGTCGGTCGTCATGCCCGGCCGCCATTGGGCTTCCGGTTTGAGGTTGATCACCGTCTCGAACATCTCCACCGGCGCCGGGTCGGTGGCCGTGTTGGCACGACCGGCCTTGCCATAGACGGACGTGACTTCCGGGAAGCTCTTGATGATCTTGTTCTGGGTCTGCATCAACTCGGCCGCCTTGGTGATCGACATGCCGGGCAGCGAGGCGGGCATGTAGAGCAGCGTGCCCTCGTTCAGCGTCGGCATGAACTCGGAGCCCAGCCGGGACGCCGGATAGATCGATACGGCCAGGACCAGCAGGGCCAGGGCGATGGTGAGCTTCTTCCAGCGCATCACGCTGGCGATGATGGGCCGATAGACCCAGATCAGAAAGCGGTTCACCGGGTTTTTCGCCTCCGGCATGATCCTGCCGCGAATGAACAGCAGCATCAGCACCGGTACCAGCGTCACCGACAACAGGGCTGCACCCGCCATGGAGAAGGTCTTGGTATAGGCCAGCGGCGAGAACAGGCGCCCCTCCTGGCCTTCCAGGCTGAATACCGGCAGGAAAGAGACGGTGATGATGAGCAGCGAGAAGAACAGCGCTGGGCCAACCTCCTTGCAGGCCAGGAGCATGGCCTCGGCACGATCCTGAGTTGAATGGCCCTCCGGTAGACGCTCCAGGTGCTTGTGGGCATTCTCGATCATGACGATGGCGGCGTCGATCATGGCGCCGATGGCGATGGCAATGCCCCCCAGGCTCATCAGGTTGGAGTTCATGCCGAGCTGGCGCATGGCGATGAAGGCGATCAGCACGCCGACCGGCAGCATCAGGATGGCAACCAGTGCGCTGCGCACATGCAGCAGGAAGACGATGCAGACCAGGGCGACGATGAGGGACTCCTCCAGCAGCGTCCACTTGAGGGTATCGATGGCGCGATGGATCAGCTCCGAGCGGTCGTAGACCGTCTCTATCGTCACACCCGCAGGCAGGCCCGGGCCAATTTCGGCGATCTTGGTTTTGAGGTTATGGATGACTTCGAGGGCGTTCTGACCATAGCGCGCCATGGCGATGCCGGAGACTACTTCACCCTCACCGTTGAGTTCGGTGAGACCACGCCGCTCGTCAGGCACCAGTTCTACTCGGGCGATGTCGCGGACGAGTACCGGTGTGCCTTTTTCGCTTTTGACCACCAGCAACTCGATATCGCCCTTGCCTCGCAGATAGCCCTTGCCGCGCACCATGTACTCGGTCTCGGCCATTTCCACGACGCGACCGCCGACGTCCCGGTTGGAGTCGCGGATCACCTGCGCTACCTTCATCAGCGGAATGCCGTAGGAACGCAGCTTCACCGGATCGACGGTCACCTGGTAGGTCTGGACGAAGCCGCCGATGGAGGCCACTTCGGCGACGCCGTGGGCCTTGGTCAGTTGGTAGCGCACGTACCAGTCCTGAATCGTGCGCAGTTCGGCCAGGGTCTTGTCCTTGGCCAGCAATGCGTATTGATAGACCCAGCCGACGCCGGTGGCATCCGGCCCGATCTGCGGCGTCACGCCTTTGGGCATGCGCCCCGAAGCGAAGTTGAGGTACTCAAGGACGCGGGAGCGGGCCCAGTAGATGTCCGTGCCGTCTTCGAAAATGATGTAAACGAAAGATGCACCGAAGAAAGAAAAGCCGCGCACGACCTTGGACTTCGGCACCGACAGCATGGACGTGGTCAACGGATAGGTGACCTGATCCTCCACCACTTGGGGTGCCTGGCCGGGGTATTCGGTATAGACGATGACCTGCACGTCCGAGAGATCGGGCAGCGCGTCGATGGGCGTGCGCAGGACGGCGAAGACGCCCCAGATGACAATGAACAGTGTGGCAAGCAGGACCAGGAAACGGTTCCTGCCGGACCAGTCGATGATGTTGGCCAGCATGGCGCGCTCCGTCAGTGGCTGGAATGGGCCGAGGAACGCGATGCTGCCGTGCCGTCGATCTTGATAATCACCCACTCGCCCGGCTTACGCTCGACGAAGCTGAAAGCCACCGTTGCGCCGGGCTTGAGACTGCCCAACAGACCCGCATTGGCCAGGATGAAGTCCATGCTCATTCCCGGCCATTGAAGTGTGGCCACAGGGCCATGGGTGATGGATACCGTCCCAGCTTTCGCATCGATGGCATCCAGCGTTCCTTCCGCGCGATGGCTTGTGGCTTTTGTGACCGGAGCAGGCACCGTTGCGGGTGCAGGTTTGGCGTTGCCGACATCGGTCTTGGGCGCGTCACCACCATGCGCCCCGTGTCCGAAGCCGCCAACGGCGGCCTTGAGATTGCTCTCGGCATCGATCAGGAAATTGGCCGCCACCACCACCGCTTCGCCATCCTTTACGCCCTCGAGGATTTCAACATGGCTATCGCTACGGGCGCCGGTCTTGACCTCGCGTGGCTCGAAACGGCCTTCGCCGACCTGAACCAGAACAATGCGGCGCGTACCGCTGTCGATGACGGCGGAGACGGGGACGGCAACGACCTGTCCCTTTCCGCTGGCAGCAAGCTCCACCTGGGCGAACATGCCGGGCTTGAGCAGTCCGCCCGGATTGGCCAGTTCGATGCGAACGGGAATGCTGCGGGTCTCGGCTTTCAGGGTGGGATAGACATAGGCGATGCGACCGCTGAACCGTTTGTCCGGGTAGGCGTTGATGCTCACCGTAGCGCCAGCGCCGACTTTTACCAGGCCGATATCCTGCTCGAAAACGTCGGCAATGACCCAGACGGCGGAGAGGTCCGCCACCTGGTAGAGGACTTCCCCTGGCATGAAGCGCATGCCCTGAAGCGCTTTCTTCTCGGTGACGATGCCGGCCACCGGCGAGCGGAAACTCAAGGTGCGCTTCGTTTCGCCCGACTGGGCCAGCGCCTTGACTTGCTCGTCGGAAATATCCCAGTTTCTGAGCCGCGACAGGCTCGCATCGGCCAGTTGCTTCATGCTGTTCTGCGCATCGCCGCCGGCACCCTTGAGCGTATCAACGCCCCGCGCGGCAATGGCGTACTCGCGCTGGGCAGAGACCAGTTCGGGGCTATAGACCTCGAACAGCGGCTGCCCTTTGCCTACCGGCTGGCCGGTAGCATTGACATGGAGGCGCTCGACATAGCCCTCGAACTTGGGCGAGATCGCATACACACGACGCTCGTCGGGTTCGATGCGGCCGGCGGCACGGATAGTCCGGTCCAGCGCGCGAAGACTTGCCGGTTCTGTGCGGACCCCCAGTTTCTGGACTTTCTCCGTACTGATCGTAACCTGCCCCGGGGCAGCCGGCTTTACATCCGCCTCGTCGCCCCCCTCGAACACCGGCACATAGTCCATGCCCATGGGGTCTTTCTTCGGCGTCGGCGAGGTATCGGGCAAACCCATGGGATTGCGGTAGTAAAGGATTTTCCTTTCCTTCTTCGCCGACTCGCCGCCAGGGGCCGCCTGCGCCACCATCTTGCCGCCATCCCCCGTGCCGCGCTGGCCAATCCAGTAGCCGCCACCGGCGGCCAGCATGACGGCGATGAGGGCCATCGCCACTCCCTTGCGCTGCCTCATTCCTGCGGAATTTCCCGTGCTCATAGATCGTCCCCGACGAGTCGTTCGATATCGGCCAAACGAACCTGCTGTTCTGCCTGAGCCTTGATGATGTCCTGCCTGGCCTTGCGGATCTGACGCTGGGCGTCCAGCAAGGTGGCGAAATCCACCTTGCCCGTTTCGTAACCGGCCAGGGCAGCCTGGTAAGTCAGTTCCGCCTGCGGTAGCAGGCTGCTCGTTGCCAGGGTTTCTGTCCGGCGTGCCGCGTCGATGCCGGCAAGGTTCTCCGCCAGATCGGCCAGAAACTGGTTGGCCGAGGCCTCGCGGCGGGCACGGGCGACATCCAGCATTTTTTCCGCTTCCCGTTCCTGACTGCGGCGACTTTCCTGCTGAAGCGGTATGTTGAACTCGACCATCAGTTCCCATTCGTTGAAGCGGTTGCGGGTCTGGATGGGCGAGACGCCCAGCGTGAAATCGGGATAGCGATTGCGGTACGCGAGATCCCGGTTTTTTTCCGCCGCCCGGATGCGGGCCTCGTCGGCAAACAGTTGGGGATTCTTCTGCCGGACTTTTTCCGACAGGGTGTTGTAATCAAACGCTGCCGTTGCTGGCAAGCGCCTTGCCACCTGGGGCTCCGCCAACGGGGCATGAGCCGGTCTGGCCAGCAATGCATTGAGGCGGGTCGCGGCATGATGCTGTTCCGTTTCCATCTGAATCAACTCGCTCAGCATGGTGCTGCGCTCCACTTGGGCACGAATCGCGTCCTGCTGAGGAATCAGCCCGCTCGCGTAGCGAACCTGCGTGATCCGCTCCATGCTGCTCAGGAGGTCGATGACTTCCCGATTCAGGCGTATCAGCTGGGCATAGGCAAAATATTGGGCATAGACACTTTTGATCCGGGCGGCCTGTTCGGTCCAGGTCAGCACGGCCTTGCCTTGAACGGCGTCGGCATCCGCTGCCGCCACCTCACGCTTCAGATCTCGCTTGCCCCAAAAGGGCAAGGATTGCATCAAGGTGTATTTGGTGCTGCCAACCCGGCTTGGGAGCAGGTTCAGGCTGGTGCCCGACTCGGCACCGAGGTTCGATATGTTTTGCAATTCGGTACGCAACACCGGATCGGGCAGCGCGCCGGCAGGATGAATACGCTCCGCAGCAGCTTCTGCTTCGAGGCGCATTGCCGCCACTTCCGGGTTTTTCTCGCGGGCATGGGCAAGAAGTCCTGCCAGATCGGCACCCAAGCGTGGCGAGGGGTCACCGGACTGGGCTGTTGCCAGAGTGCTTGCCGCGATCAGAACAAGCAACAGCAATCCGGTGGCTGACATACGTCCTTTGTCCATCGATGGATCCCTCATACCTGTCATTGCCTACCTGCGTCCAATTTCATTATGCAGTTTGCGCTTCTTGGTCGGAGATTTCTCCTTCGTGGACCAGCGCCGGGCGAGACACACTGCAATTACCACACTGACGACGCCCCACACAACAAATATCCAGCCGAGTGGCGTCGACAATTCCGGAAGGTGGCGAGCAAACACAGCTATGCCGCCATTGCTTACCTGCTCGTGGGCTCGAATCGAGTTACGGTAAAGGCACCATCGACCTTTTCAGCGGCAAAGCGAATTTTGTCCCCGGCCTTCATTTGCTCCAGCCAAGCAGGATTGGCGACACGGAACGCCATGGTCATGCCGGGCATTTTCAGGTTCAGCAAGGGGCCGTGGGATAGTGTGACCTTGCCACCGGCGACATCCACCTTTCGGATGATCGCGTCGACCAACGCTGCTTCGGCCCCAGCCTGGGGTGACGCAGTTTCCGGTTCATGATGGCTGTCATGCTCTTCAGCAGCAATTGCGGGCATGGCCAGGCCAAGGATGGCAACAAGGGCCAGTGTGGATGCATATGTGTTCATGTCAGTCTGCCTTTCGTGATCAATGATTCGCAAAGACTTCGGTGCTACCGTCGGCGTGCACCAGGAAGGTTTGATAGGGAATGGGACGGCTGCTTTCCATGCCGGGGGATCCCGGAGGCATGGAGGGAACGGCCAACCCAAGGGCCTTGGGCTTTTCCTTCAGAAGGCGCCGGATATCTTCGGCAGGTACATGGCCCTCGATGACGTAGTCGCCTATCTTGGCGCTGTGGCAGGAGCCCAAGCGATCCGGCATACCCAGTCGCTTGCGGGATGCAGTCACGTCCTCGACGTCGTGGGCGCGAACCTCAAAGCCATTTCGCTTCAGGTAATCGACCCATTCCTTGCAGCATCCGCAATACGGGCTTTTATAGACATCGACCCGAGGCATTGCCTGGGCCAGGGCACCGCCGGACAAGCTAAGGAATATCCAGGCGGTCAGTACGCTACGTGAGATTGACGGGTACCTCATGGTTGCTTTCCTGAAAAGTTGGAACCAGTTTTCATTCTGGATTTAGGCCACCGTCAGGAGGCTGACAGGATGGTTACATTTTTGTAATCTGGTCACTCAATGGGGGTGAGTACCGGCGGCATGCCGGCTCCCGTGATCGTGAGTGTCCCCAGCCATGGTATGTCCCGATGCGCCCTCCGGTAGCGCAATGCCACCATGAGAGTGACCATCACTGGTATCGATCAGCTTTTGATAGGTGGTGGGGTTCAGGGACGGCAAAGTTCGAAGGAAGGCGGCCATGTCCCAGATATCTCCATCCGTCATTCCTCCCTTCGACCACGCAGGCATTCCCGACCCTTTGATGCCATGTTTGATGATCCAGAAACGCTTCGCATCAAGGTTCCCATCCACACCGGTATCACGGGCCATTACCAGGTTAGGCGGCATTGGGTACAACCCCTTCCGAATTTCCGAATCCCCGACGCCCGGCGTCAGATGGCAATTGGCACACATCGCTTGGTAATTTCCGGCTCCCCGCTGGACTCTTGAATGGCTGGACAGGTCCGAGGGAACCACAAGCTCAGCAGCCCCCCTTGCGACCGAACGCTCCCGAAGCCATTCAATCGCCGAGTACACCATCGGGCTATGAGGACTATCCGCAGCGAAGTCGATCACTCCACGTTGCAGGATCGCGATGCCGCCAACAATCGTCACTCCCACCAACACCGTCGCGCCAATGAGAATTTTCTTCATGGCCGCGCTCAAAACCAGAACCGCAGACCTGCCACCCACCGGGTCTCCTGGCGTGGCTTGCCATCGGCTTCTGCAAAGTTGCCCGTCTGGCCAAATTTGCCGGTGCGCTCCACGCCGATATAGGGTGCAAATTGACGGGAGAACTCGTAGCGAAGCCGAACGCCCAAGGCCCCACTGGACAGGCCCTTGCCAATTTCCCACGCAGGGTCAGCCTTTCCATAGGCACTCACTTCCACGCGAGGTTGCAAGATCAGTTTCTGGTTGAGCAAAATGTCATATTCAGCGGAAAGCCGCAGGGCGGTGCGACCGTTCTCGCCCACATAGGCGGTGGCGCCAACCTCGAACCAATACGGAGCCAGCCCTTGGACTCCGAAGGCCAACCACTTGCGATCCGGCTTGGTACCGCTGTCGTAGCGCAGGCCAAGCTGGGTATCCCAGTAATCCGCCACGGCATGTCCCCAGAGGAATTCCGTTCGTCCTTCCTGAATGCGACCCTTTGCAACTTCGCCTTCCGCCTTGATGACGAGACGGTCGTAATCCAGACCAAACCAGGCTTGGGCATCGTAGGAGGTGTGGTCACCGCTGCGGGCGTAGGAACGTTCCAGCCGGTCAAAAAGAAATGATCCAAAGCTGTGCTCGTCGGAGAGCTTCAACATCCGGGGGCCAGGCAAGGCGTATTTACCGGAATCCAGCGTGTAGCCATCGGCATAGGCATGAGGATCGCGTGCATCCGCTGGCGCGGAGCCTCCTTGTGACTGCATGTCGCCGTGATCCATTTCGCTGTGATCGATTTCTTCTTCGTCGACGCTACTCTGGTCCGCCGGGCTTTGTGCGACCGGCTTCCCATGGGCAGAATGATCGTCGTGGTTCGCGGCCGAAGCGGGGCCGGATATCAAGCCCATGGTGGAAATGAGCAGAACGAGTGCACTGGCAGGTTTGACGTACTTCATTGGAGCATCCTTTTTTTGCTGTCGCTCAATCGACGACGACTTCGCGGAACATGCCCGCATCCATGTGCATCATGAGATGGCAGTGCCAAGCCCAGCGGCCAACAGCATCGGCCGTTACGAGAAAGCTGACTTGCTGCGCGGGTTGAACGGGGATGGTGTGGCGCCGGGCCTGGAACCGGCCCTCTGGCGTTTCCAGCTCGCTCCACATGCCGTGCAGATGCATGGGGTGGGTCATCATGGTGTCGTTGTGGAGGATCACCCGCAGGCGTTCCCCATGCCGAAAATGCAGGGGTGTGGATTGACCGAAAGACAGGCCGTCAATCGACCACGCGTAGCGCTCCATGTTCCCGGTGAGGTGCAGCTCCACGTCGCGAGACGCACCCCGTGGGTCCATGGGACCTCCAATGGTGTGCTGATCGGCCAGGGTCAACACGCGACGACCGTTCTTGCGCAGGCCGACACCGGGGTCATCCAGATTGACCCTGGGGATATCCACGCGCATGTCAGTGCTGGGGCCGTATTCCGTCCTGGCGTGGCGGACTTCCCGCTGTGTGCCTGTGCCGCCCCCCATGGCGCCCATCATGTCCCCCATGGTCAACCACTGGGGAGGATCGACTGCGGGGACCGGAGCGGCTAAACCATCCTGAACGGCCAGAGTGCCGCGAGCATAGCCGCTACGATCCATGGCCTGGGCAAAGAGGGTATAGGCATCATCCGCCGGACTGATGATCGCATCGTAGGTTTCTCCCGGGCCAAAGCGGAACTCATCCACGGTGACCGGTTCGATGTCGACACCATCGGCCTGCACCATGGTGAGCTTCAGTCCGGGAATCCGAACATCGTAGAAGGTATTGGCCGCACCATTGATGAAGCGCAGGCGGACCCGTTCTCCTCGCTTGAAGAGCCCGGTCCAGTTTCCGGCCGGAGTCCTTCCATTCACCAGGTAGGTCAGCGTAGCCGCCGACAAATCCGCCAGGTCGGTTGGATTCATCCGCATTTCGTTCCACATCTTTCGCTTCCCGATGGCCTTCTTCCAGCCATCGCGAGCCACGTCCCTGAAAAAGTCAGGTGCCGTAGGCTGGATATAGTTGTAATAGTTGCTCTGAACCTTGAGCTTCGCGAAGACCCGCATGGGGTCTTCATCTGTCCAATCGGAAAGATGTATGACGTGCTCGCGGTCAGCGCGTATTGTTTCCCCTTGGCGCGGTTCGATGACGATTGCGCCGTACATTCCCGTCTGCTCCTGGGTTCCCGAGTGGGAGTGATACCAGTAGGTTCCACTTTGGGCGACCTTGAAGCGATAGGTAAAAGTTGCGCCAGGGGGTATCCCGGTAAAGCTTATGCCGGGCACCCCATCCATCTCAAAGGGAAGGATGATTCCATGCCAGTGAATGGAGGTATCTTCTCGCAGCCGATTGGTCACCCGGATGGTGACTGTGTCTCCTTCCTTCCAGCGGAGGGTGGGCGCAGGCAAAGAGCCGTTGATGGTCGTGGCCACGCCCGGCGTACCGGTAAAATTCACGGCAGACTCCGCGATGACCAGATCGAATTCAGTGCCACGGAGGACCGGTGCGGTCCCCGATGTAGTCTCTGCCGCTCGTGCAGACAGCGCGAAAGTCGGCAGGCCAAGCAAAACACCTCCCGCCGCAAGGCCCTGGACAAAGCGACGACGAGGAACACAGGGCATGGTGGATGCTGCGTGCGGTAGGCGATTCATTGAGTTGCTCTCCGTACAATCGGTCAATAGGGAGCCATCTTGGCTGCCGGCCCCTGTTAAGTGACTGACAGCCGGATTACATTTATGTAATCCGGCTGTCATCTTCCAGGCGGGAACCGGGGAGTAGGTTTCGCGCTATGGTCGGGAATGAGATCGTGCGCTCAGGAAAACAGACGATGAAGCTACTGGTGGTTGAGGACGAAGGAAAGATTGGCGAGTACCTGCGCCAAGGGCTGACCGAGGCCGGCTTTGTGGTGGACTTGGCCCAGAACGGGCTGGACGGCCACCATCTGGCAATGACTGAGGCTTACGATTTGATCATTCTTGATGTGATGCTTCCCGACATCGACGGGTGGCGGATCATTCAGTCGATCCGCCAGGCAGGGAAAGAGGTTCCGGTACTTTTCCTGACGGCGCGGGACAGCGTAGAAGATCGCGTGAAAGGATTGGAACTCGGCGCCGACGACTATCTGACCAAGCCCTTCGCATTCTCTGAACTTCTTGCCAGGGTCCGTTCGCTGCTGCGGCGAGGGGGGGCGCCAACCCCGATGGATCGGCTTCAAGTGGCCGATCTCACCTTGGATCTGTCACGTCGGCGTGCTACCCGCGCAGGCGCCCGCATCAACCTGACCGCCAAGGAATTTGCCTTGCTGGAACTGCTGATCCGACGCCAGGGAGAGGTGTTGCCGCGATCCTTGATCGCCTCTCAGGTGTGGGATATGAATTTCGATAGCGACACGAATGTCATCGACGTTGCCATCCGGCGCCTGCGCGCGAAAATGGACGAAGGTTTCGACATCAAGCTCATTCATACCGTCAGAGGGATGGGCTACGTGCTGGAGGTCGACCGGTGCGATTGAGCAGCCCACGATCCATCACCCTTCGCCTGACGCTCTTTTTTGCGTCCGTATCGACGGTGGTGCTGTTGGGCCTGGGACTACTGGTCGGCAATCTCGTTGAGCGCCATTTCGAGGAAATGGATGCGGAGTCTCTCGACGGAAAAATGGCGCTACTGCGTAATGTCATTGAAAAAGCGAACTCTCAAGAGGAGTTCACGGCGCTTTCGAACCGCTTGGTGGATGCTCTGGTAGGGCATCCGGGACTAGCCGTCGTGGTGATGACCTCAGATGGTCAGCCTCTCTACAGCCATGGTGACGCCGGGATTCCGGCTTCGACGCTGAAGAAGATGGCTACTGTCAGGCAGTCGCAACCCATGGTTTGGCGTGGGACCAACCAGTTGCACTATCGAGGAATTGCGCGAGATGTCGTGCCTGGATTCCACGGAGCAAATCCAGTAGTGGTCATCGTCGCTACCGACATGGCTCAACATGAGCATTTCATGAACTCGTTTCGGGCCGTGCTGTGGCCTGCCGTAGGCCTAGCCGCCCTACTGACCGGCCTTCTGGGCTGGGGAGTTTCGCGAAGGGGAATGGCTCCCCTGAGAGAGATCAGCCAGAAAGCGGCAGGGATCACCGCAGACAGTCTGGATCACCGGTTAGCTACCGAGGCGTTTCCAGCGGAGATGGTAGAGGTTGCTGAAACACTGAATGCGATGCTGGAACGACTACAGGCTTCGTTTCACCGTTTGTCGGACTTTTCTGCGGACTTGGCCCATGAATTGCGAACCCCGCTGGCCAATCTGATGACCCAGACCCAGGTGATGCTTTCCAAGCCAAGGACTGCGGAGGACTATCGGGACACATTGGTATCCAACACGGAGGAACTGGAACGCCTGTCACGGATGGTGTCCGATATGCTTTTCCTGGCCAAGGCAGAAAACAACTTGGTCGTTCCTTCCCAGGAAGATATAAATCTGGCGGACGAGCTATTCAGTCTGGGCGAATTTTATGAAGCACTGGTCGAAGAGAAGCAGGTGAAATTGAAATTCGCCGGAAGCGGGCATGTATCGGGGGACAGGTTGATGCTCCGGCGAGCAATCAATAACTTGATCTCCAATGCCGTCAGACACACTCCCGCAGGAGGTGAGGTGAACGTAAAGGTGCAACCCCACGCGAGTGAAATTTCCATTTCAATACAAAACACGGGGGAAACCATTGCACCAGAACATCTCACCCGTCTCTTTGACCGTTTCTACAGGGCTGACCCGTCTCGCCAGCGGTTTAGCGATGGGGCCGGCTTGGGCCTTGCGATCACACAGTCCATTGTTCATGCCCATGGAGGTAGGATTGATGCTAGGTCACGGGACGGATTGACTGAATTCGAGATTGTTTTGCCACTATGCCGTCCTTAAATGCTTGCTTCTCGTTTTGGCGGGCCACTGACGATGGGCTTTCGAAAAAGTCTGCGCAAGACCACCTCTTCAAGCTGTAGCTCAATTCGCGGCATGGTCAATCGCACCTGCCTCGGGCCAGGGACAAATGCCTCCGGTGGGTGCCCGTGCTTGTTTTCATAGAGGACTCGAACAACCGATTGGCGTTCGGGCTTAATCATCTCCAACCATGCGGTAAATAGCCGGTTCCGCTTCGTTATGTTGCACGTCGCGCAAGCATAGATTGCATTCCGGATCGAATCCTCTCCACCTTTGGAAATCGGGTCCATGTGGTCCAGATGGGCAGTAACCCCGGCATCAGCAGATGTCTTGTCCCCAGGCATGCTCCCTAAGGCGCCGCCGCAGTAGGGACAGGTGATGCGCTCCGAATACAGCGTCCACTTCAACTCGTAGGGCACGGCATAGTGCTGCCACCATGGACCAAAAATGATTTCCAGTTTCCGGGTCTTGGCCTGCTCCTCCTCCAAAACCTCTGCTGGCACAGGAGAAGTGTGCGCGGCCTGGGCGTTCACTTGACGACTTTGAGGTAGGACCTTTCACCTGACGATGGAGCAGGTGACGGGCGTCGCCGAGTGGCTGGCTTTGTCGGCAAGGCTGATTCCGGGATGGCGGTCAAGCCTGACTCAAACTGGGACTGAAGATCGGTGTTCGACAAATCCAGATAGCGCATGGCCGACCCCACATCTTTCCAGCCTACGTATTCCATCATCGCCTTGAGATCCCAACCCGTCGCTCGTGCCCAGCTCGCAAATCCCCGCCGGAGCGAATGGCTGGTGTAGGCCTGTGCATTATCGATATTGGCGTCCAGGAACAAGCCCCGCAACCAGGGAACGACGCTGCCGGCGGCCATGGCTTCCGCACGGAGATGTCCCCACTGGTTTATTTGCCGGAAGACCGGCCCTTCGGTGATCCCGGAAACGGCCAGCCAGGCTTCGTAAGCGGTAACTGGACAGAGTCGCGATAACGCGGGACATTTGAAATGTCGCCCCTCATAGTCCCGGTCGCCCTTGGACTGCGGCAGATAGATCGACATGCCGACCCCCGGCTCTACGGTGATGTGTTCTACCCGGAGCCCCACCAATTCGCTGGACCGAAAGCCGCGCCAGAACCCCAGTAGCAGCATGGCGTGATCACGAGCACAGCGGAGTTGGTGAATCTGCTCAGTCTGTCTATTGGATCGGGGAGAAGAGGCAATCCAATCACTGACTTGCTGAAGTTGGAGTAGCTCGATAGGTCTGGCCTGTCGTTCCGGTACGGCATGCGCTGCACGAATCCCTTTCAGTACCTGGAGGGCGACTTTTGCCTTCGTCGGGTCTGGGAAGCCATGATCGGTATGCCAACGAGACAGTGCTGCTAGGCGCAATCGATGGGTATTGATTGACACCAAATAGGCGTTATCCGCCAGATAGCGGGCGAGGACAGCCGCTGTTGTCGGCAGCATCCCTCCCCAATGCTGGGTGAAGTGCTTGATAGCCGAGGCATAGCTGCGCTCCGTATTGGGACGCTCGGCTAGTTTGAGATAGGTCTCAACCGAACTCATCGTGCGCTCCATCTACCAGAGAAAGCTGCGACCGCACTCAGAACAAGACCAGCGTCTAGCCAACCTGTTCCCATGTAGGCTCTCACATGCTTGGCAATGAACGTACGCATTCTCAACAATGCGCCAATATTGCCATACCGCGATCCCCCAAGCGCCAAGGGTTCAAACATACGCTTTCATCCTAGCAGACAATGGTCTACTCAATTGAGCGACCGTGTCATGCATGTGAGCAGTCATCCATATAGCAAGGGCATCGCGTCAATCGAAACTAACTGCGAATGCCTTGCCCGTCTTGTCCAGACAAATACCTCTGGGCGCCTTGCCCGATGGCCATGCCAGGCGACAACTCAGTTCTGCGCCATCTTGGGCTACCGCCATGGCTTCTGCGGAATACGACAGATGGTCCGTGTCGTGACCGGCAAAGATGCGATCCCAGTGTTTCGGGTCGCTTCCGCGATACCGTTTGCTGAGTTCAGCCATGTTTTGATGGCGGAGAACCTCGAAGCCATCTGCCACGTAGCGCCGGCTTGCAGACTCCAGGACAAGGCGACTCGGCTGTCCATGGAAAAACTCTCCCCTGAGAAGCTCCGGTGACGACCCTTGTCCCAGCAGATGAGAGTGACTGGCGCAAGCGCCTAGCAATGACGAGACGGCCACGATGGCCAAGATATTATTTAGCATAAGAAATCCTCCTAAGCATCGGTGGAGCGACGACGAACGACATCCCCGGCTTCCAGCGCACGCCGCACCGCGCCAAACCGTAAATAAAGAGCGGGCACCACGACCATGTTGAGCACGGTCGAGGAAATCAGCCCACACAGAATCACCACCGCCATCGGTGCCTGAATCTCGGAACCCGGTTGTCCGGCGGACAGCGCCAACGGCACCAGCGCCAGGCCGGCGGCCAGCGCCGTCATCAGGATCGGAATCAGGCGCTCCTCGGCGCCGCGTGTGACCGCCTCCGCAACATCCTTCACGGCGCCGTGTTCGATCAGGTGATGAATATGCGAAATCATCATCACCCCGTTGCGGGTCGCAATGCCGAACAGGGTGATGAAGCCGATGATCGAGGCAATCGTCACCACCCCGCCGGCCAGATACACACCGACCACGCCGCCGATGATCGACAGCGGCAGGTTTAGCATCACCAGGAATGCATCGCGCGCCGAATGGAAGGCGACAAACAGCAGCAGGAAGATACCAACTACCACCCCCGAGCCGAGCAAGAGCAGCACGCGCGAGGCCTCCGCCGCCGACTCGAACTGACCGCCGAACTCGATGTGATAGCCCGCCGGCAGTTTCACGTCCCTGGCCACGCTGGCCTGCATCTCTTCGACCACGCTCTTCAGATCGCGCCCGGCGACGTTGGCCATGACGACAATCTTGCGCTGCACGTTCTCGCGGTTGATGAAGTACGGCCCGCGATCATTGCGAATCTCGGCCAGCGCCGAGAGCGGCAGGCGCGCCCCGCTTGGCGTGGTGATCAGCGTCGCGCGGATCGTATCGAGGTTGCCGCGCACCGCCGGGTCATAGCGCACCACCAGATCAAAGCTGGCCTGTCCCTGCACCACCTTGGCCACCGCCAGGCCGTTGAAGGCCACCTCGATATTCTCGGACAGCTCTTTCGCCGAAAGCCCGTGCTGCGCCAGCGCCTCGCGCCGATACTTGACGGTCAGGAAAGGAATCTCGGTCTGCTGTTCGGGCTGGACGTCCACCGCCCCCTCGACCTTTTCCATCACGCCCTTGACCTGCTGCGCCAGTCGGCGCAACTCGGCCAGATCGCTGCCGAAAATCTTCACCGCGATATTGGCCCGGCTGCCGGATAGCATGTGGTCGATGCGGTGCGAAATCGGCTGGCCGACCACCACCTGGACGCCGGGCAACTGGGCGAAATCCTCGCGCAGGGCGCCAAGGAATTGCTCCTTGCTGCGCGCCCCCATCTTCAGGCTGACTTCCATTTCCGACTGATGCACATCGAGTGCATGCGGATCGAGCGGCGAACGCCCGGTCCGCCGCGCCGTGGCGACGACCTCGGGATGCGTCAGCAAGACCTCTTCGACCAATTGCCCGAGCCGGGCCGATTCCGCCAGCGCGGTGCCCGGCAGGGTCTCGACGCCGACCGTCAGCGTGCCCTCGTTGAAGTCCGGCAAAAAGGACTGCCCGGCCATGCCCAGCGCCGCCAGCGACACCACCAGCAAGGCCGCGCTGCCGGCGGCAATCGCTTGCCAGCGCTTCACGGTCCTGTCGAGCACCTGGCGATAGCCCGCGCGCAGCCAGTGCACGAAGCGCGGTTCGTGCGGCGCGGTGATTTCCTTGGCCGTCCCAAGGAACATCGAGGCCAGTACCGGCGTCACCGTGATCGACACCAGCAGCGAGGCGAACAGCGAAATGACATAGGCCAGCCCGAGCGGCACCATCAGGCGCCCCTCGATCCCCGAGAGAAAGAACAGCGGCACGAACACCAGCATGATGATCAGCGTGGCGAAGACGATGGAGCCTTGTATCTCTTTGGTCGCCAGGAACACCACATGCATGGTCGATTCGCGTTTCCCTTCCTCCTTCTGATAGTTCTCGCGCAATCGCCGCACCACGTTCTCGACCACGATGATGGCATCGTCGACCAGCGCGCCCAGGGCAATGGCGATGCCGCCCAGGGTCATGGTGTTGATCGTTGCACCGAGCATCTTGAGCGACAAGACGGTAGCCACCAGCGACAGCGGCAGCGCCACCAGGGTGATCGCCGTTGAGCGTACCGAAAGCAGGAAGGCGAAGACAATCGCCACGATCAGAATCGCCCCGTCGCGCAGCGCCGCCATCAGGTTGGCAATCGAGATTTCGATAAAGTCGGCCTGACGGAACAGCCGGGTTTCGATCTTCATCCCCGCCGGCAATGACTTCTGAATGTCGGCCATGGTGGCATCCAGCCGGCGCGTCAGCTCCAGCGTGTTGGCCGCCGGCTGGCGCTGGATGCCGAGCACCACCGCAGGCTTGCCGCGGGTCGAGCCGACGCCGCGCACCGGTGCCGTGCCCAGCGCCACCTCGGCAATGTGGCGGATCAATACCGGCTGGCCATTCTTCATCGCCACTACCGCCTCGGCAATGTCCTCGGTTTTGGTGATGCGGCCAATGCCCTGGATCAGATATTCCTGCCCGTTCTCGGCGTAGTAACCCGCCGCCGCGTTGCTGTTGGCACCCTCGACGGCCTTGATCGCCTCGTCGATGGTCAAGCCGTAGGCCGCCAGCCGTTCCGGCTTCAGCGTCACCTGGAACTGCTGCAAATCGCCGCCGATGGGCAGTACTTCGGCGACGCCGGGCACCGCCAGCAGGCGTTTGCGCAGCACATAATCGGCGGTGTTCTTGAGTATCACCGTCCCGCCAGGCCCGACTTTTGCGGGGTCGTCCCAGGTCAGGGCGATGAACATGATTTCGCCCATGATCGACGCCGCCGGGGCCATCACCGGCGCCTCGATGCCAGGGGGTAGCGACGCCTTCGCCAGTTGCAGTTTTTCCGCCACCACCTGACGCGCCAGATAGGCATCGGTGCCCCAGGCGAATTCGACCGTGATGGTCGATAAGCCAACCTTGGTCGCCGAGCGCACGCGGCGCACGCCGGGCGCACCGTTCAACGCCGTTTCGATGGGAAAGGTGACCAGGCTTTCCATGTCGAGCGGTGCCATGCCGTGCGCTTCGGTGACCACCGTCACCGTCGGCGCGGTCAGGTCGGGAAACACGTCCACCGGCGTGCGCGTGGTCTGGTAGCTCCCCCAGGCCAGCAGCAGCAAACCGCCGAGGATCACGAACAGGCGATTGCGCAGCGACCACTGAATGATTTGACCGATCATGTCCGTGGCCCTTAGTGCGCGTGGCCGGCGGCGGCGGCCTTGCTGGTCGACAAGCGCACCAGATAGGCGCCCTTGCTCACCACCCGCTGGCCCGCTTCCAGTCCGGCGAGAATCGAAATTCGATCACCGTCGCGCGCCCCGGTCTGCACCATGCGCCGCTCGAAGCGTTCGCCACCGATCTGCATATAGACCGCCTGGGCGCCGTTCTCATCTTGTATCGCGCTGGCCGGAATCAGCACCGCTTCCTGCACGGTCCCGGCAAAGACCTGAATCCGCGCAGTCAGCCCCAGCCGCAGCGTGCGCTCGGGATTGGCAAACTCAAAAATCACCGGCACCGTGCGGGTTTGCGCATCAACCACGCCACCCACGGCGATCAGCGAGCCATTGCGGCCCGGCTCGATGGCGAAGCCCTGATCGTAGCCATCCACCGTGAACGCGGCGCCGGTCGGTTTGCCCACGCGACCGATGTCGCTTTCGGGAATCCGGGCTTCCAGCCAGAGCTTGCCGGTGTTGGCGATGTGCAGCAGCGGTGCCCCTTCATTGACAAAGGCCCCGGCGGCGGCCGTCACCTCGGCGACGATGCCATCCATCGGTGCCTTGAGCGCAATGCCACCGCCACCGCCGAGCTGTTGCGCCCGTGCCGTGGCCGCCTGCATTTCGGCGTGCGCCATGCGCTCATTGGCCTGTGCATCGAGCAGGCGTTTCTCGGCGACCGCCTCTTCCTTGAACAGCAGCTCCATGCGCTCGCGTTCGCGCCGGGCCTGTTCGAGGGCCACCTGTGCCTTGCCGGCGGCGGCTTCCAGGCTGGCCTGATCGCTATCGCCACCCAGACGCGGACTGAGCAAGGCGAGCACCTGCCCTTTCTTCACCGCCTGCCCGATGCGCGGAAAACCGTTGGCCGCGCGCAGCACGCCCGCGGCCGGCGCCACCAGTTGCGCCTCGCTGCCGGCGGGCGCCCGGATCGTGCCTGTGGCCGCAATCGCCGTGCGCGCGAGGCCCTTGACGGCTTCCGCTGTGGCGAAATCGATCTTCCACTGTTGTTCCTTGCTGAAGGCAATGCCTTCCTCGTCATGCGCATGGCCGCCATGTCCTGCCTTGGCGGCATTGCTGTCGGCAAAGACGGTCACCGGGCCGAGGTCATGCGTCAGCGTGCCGAGATCCGATTCCAGGACCATGCTCAGCTCGCGCTCGCCGGCCACGGTGGGGGTCACCGTCGCCCGGAAGATACCGGGCACCGTCGGCGCATCGACGACAAAACGCTCGGCGGCGCCTTTCTCCCCAGCGAGCACGATAGTCAACTTGCCTTGCGCGACGGGTTTGAAGTCGACGAGGCGCGTCAGATGCGCCGCCAGCGTCGCCGGTTTGCCAACGACCAGGGGCGGGAACTCCAGGAAAAGCTCCGTCTGGTCGGTAAACTGGGTCAGGGTTTCCGGTTCGTCGTGGGTCTGCGCCGCCGTGCTGGCCGGCGACTTGGTGCCGTGATCATCCTTGGCGGGAGACTTCTCTCCACAGCCGGCCAGAAGCAGGGACAAGGCAACGAGGCTTGCAGCCAGCGAAGCTTGCAAGGTGATGGAGGGGGTCTTCATTCGGAATGGCTTCCTGTCAATTGATCAAGTTCGATGCGGGCTTCGCGCGCTTTTGCTTCAAGATCGAGGGCTGTGGTCTCGGCCTCCAGCGCGCCCTTGTAGGCATCGAGCAATTCGAGCACCGTGGATTCGCCGGCGCGGTAGGCGGTTTCGGCAATACGCACCAGGTCGGTGGAGGGGGTGACGGCTTCACGGCGGTAGCGCTCGGCGGCGGCGATCAGTTGCATCAACTGCCGGTGCAGGCCCAGCACATCACCTTCGGCTTTCTGCTTGGCCAGCGCATGTTCGGCACGTGCGGCCGTGGCCTGTGCAGCGCTACGTCGGCCAGCCCCTTGCTGCCTGTCGAAGATCGGCAAGGTGATCGATACCGAAAACAAGGTGCCGGATTCGCGCAGCACGCCATCGTCGCTGCGCTTGCCGCCGACACCCACGGTCAGGTCAGGGAAGTTGCGCTGCGCTGCTGCGTTGTCGGCATCCGCCGCTTCCGCACGGGCTGCCAGCGCGGAGAGGTCCGGGCGTTGCGAAAGACGCGCCTGCAACGTTGGCAAACTGGCGGGAAAACCAGGCAGCAAAGCGCCACTGACACCCTCATCCGTGAGCGGTTGTCCGATCAGCACAGCTAGTCGTGCCCGGCTACGATCCAACCCGGCGCGTGCCTCGGCGGCCTTGGCGGCGGCAGCCTGCTGTTCGCGCGCAAGTCGGCGACGGTCGTAACCGGAGGCCTCGCCAGCCTGCGCGAGTTTGTCGACCACGCTACCGATCACAACGAAGCGTGCCATCCAGGCATCGATGGCACGCAAGGCGAGTTGTTGCCTGAGCACCTCGTTAAAGTTGCGGCGTACCTCGGCAATCCGCTCCTGACGCCAGACCATGGTTTCGGCTGCCGTGGCATTGAGTCGCAGGCGCGCAGCGTCCTGCCGCAGGCCACGACGTCCGGAGACATCAATGGGCTGGGCCAGGCGCCAGACGGATTCACGCGATGCCCCGGTCTTGTCGCGGGAAAGTTCCAGCGAGGGATTGGCCCAGGTTCCGGCCGCGACGACATCGGCATCGGCTTCGGCCATGCGGGAGCGCGTTAGCTCATCGAATTCGGGACGGGCGAGGCCGAGGCGTACTGCCTCGCCTTCGGTCAGTGGTGCCGCAAGGCTTGGCAAGGGCAGCAAGGACATCGATTGGCCGATGACCAGAGCCAGGGCGACCTTGCGCCAGATCAGTATGTATTTGGAGTGCATCGAAATCCTCAAAAAGAATTGAAACCGAGGGATTTCGACGGGACGCCACCACGGCCCGGTCAGCGGGCTGGGTGGGTAAAGCTAAACGAGAAGGTAAATCAGGCGTCCCGCCGGCTTAGGCGCGGGACACTCGCGGCGGACGCTCCAGGCGTGCCGGGGGAATGGAAACCAGTGATAAAGATGGTGACGTCACAAGTACATCGGCACCGCACAGCAGCGGTACAGTGGTATCGAGACCCATCATCACCGAGCCGGACGCGCCATGAGCGTGGCAATGATCGGCCGTGGGGTTGGCAGTCTTTTGCGGACCGCCGTCATCATGCGAAACACTTGTGGCTCCAGCTTCAGAGGAATCGTGGCTGTGATGACCGACATGAAAATGCTGGCTAGCCTCATTCTTCGGAAGGTGATCAACCGCGTCGCAGATCGCCGCTACGCCAGCATAAGCGGCATTGAGCGAAAAGACCAACGACAGAAGGAAGGCGAGAAAGGTTCTCATTTGCTTGTGATTCTATCGCACTGGAGCCAACGATTGCAGAGCGACTCAAGTGGTGGCTCGGATAGCTGACTTCCGCGATTCCGAAACTGAAGACCACATGGTTCCCGAGCCGGCCTGTCAGGTAGTTGTCGGTTGTAATGCGATAACTGCCATACCTATGAGCGCAATCGTCGCACCCAAAGCGTCCCAACGGGTTAATGAAGCACCATCCACGAATTTCAGCCAGAGTAGCGCGACAGCGATATACATACCGCCATAGGCTGCGTAAGTTCGCCCCGCTGCGGTGGGATGTAGCGTTAGAAGCCAAGCAAAAAGGGCCAATGACGCTGCAGCGGGCATCAACAAGTACAGTGGCTTAGCTTGTCGAAGAACGAGCCAAGGGAGATAACAGCCGATGATTTCAGCCAGTGCCGTTATGGCAAACAAGAGGCTTAGACGTAGCAGTTCCATCGGTCGTTCCAGCGTGATGAAGCCCATTGAGGGAAATGGAGCTTACCCGGATTTTCATCGACCATCCGCAGATGGCGCTGGAGGCATGTTTCATTATTGGCGTCTAAACGTGGGCTGTTTCACCAACTTTTACCAGCCCGAAGCTCAAATGTGTAAGGGCTCCCCTATAACATTGGATAACTCTGGATTATCACATGTTATTTTTTGGCGGTTTCAGATTCTGTTTGACCAGTAAAACATTACGTAATATCGTATTACGTAATACGTTACGAAATAAAAGGGTCAGCCATGGCGCGAGGCGGTATTTACAAGTCGGAGGTCATCAGAGCCAGGGATCGGCTGATGGCGATGGGGCGCTATCCGTCGGTGGATGCCGTTCGCCAGGAGCTTGGCAATACCGGCTCGAAAACAACCATTCAGCGATTTCTGAAGGAGATCGACGAGGAGCAGGATGGAAAGACCGGAGGCAAGGTCGCCATCAGCGAAGCGCTCCACGATATTGTCGCCCGCCTGGCCGAGCGCCTGAATCTGGAGGCCGATGAGCGGGTTGCCGCTGCAAAGGCAAGCCATGAGGCTGAAATCGCTCAACTCCGAGCCGAACTCGATGGATTCAAGACCGATCTGTCGAAGGTCCAAGGGGAAAGAGATGATGCGCTGGGGCAATTGGCAGCGGCAAAGACCGCCCATCAACACACAGCGGAGCGGCTGAACGAAGTGACACTGGCGCACACACGGAGCATCCAGGAGGTGTCTGATCTCCAGAGGCTATTACGTGCTGAAGAAGGGCATCGCCAGTCACTCGAGGAAAAGTATTCCCATTCGTGCAAATCCTTGGAGCACTTCCAGGCGGCGGCCAAGGAGCAAAGAGAGCATGAGCGCCGGGAGCACGAGCAACAAGTCCAATACCTGCAGGCCGAAATCCTGACCTTGCGGGAGCGACTGGTAGGGAAGGAGAGCGAGCTTTCCGTCAGCAATCAGGAAAAGGTGCAATTGACGACCGACCTGGCCCGTGCTGAGCGGGGATTGCATGAAGCCAAGCATGAACTGCGGGGCTTGAAGGGGGTAAAGGAGGAGCTTGGCAGTGCGGCGGCTCAAGTTGAGCGTCTGGGACGCCAGGTGGTCGAACTCCAGGCGGAGTTGGAGTCATTGCGGACTCGTGCGAACAAGCTCGAAGAGAGTCGGGCTATCGATCTGTCCAAGATCCACGACTTGGAGCTTGAGTTGGCCACGGCCAAGTCGGCAGTGGCCACCCAAGAGCAGTTAGCGGAGACGTTCCAGGCATGGATTGGGCAAATGCCAGCACCAAAGAACGAGGCGACCAAGCGCCGGTAAACCCGCACGGTTAAGCGGAAAATTCAGAAACCGCCAAATTCAGCACGAAAAGTACGGGAACCCTAGAAAGCGCGGCCATCCAGAAAATCCATCACTCGACGGCACCCACCTTCTTGAGATAATTAACCACAGCCGTGTGCGTATGCCGACGTGCGAGCTGGATGGCTGTCGTATTGGTGTAATCGGCAAGGTCCATATCGGCGTCGGCATCCACCAGCAGTTGAACAAGATCCAGATTGCCGGCCTTGGCAGCCAGCATCAGAGCGGTTTGGCCGTTGGGGGCGCGAGCATCCAGTTTTGCTTTCTTGGCGACCAGAAAACGGGCCAGCTCCAGATGCTCGCCAAAAACCGCGTAGTGCAGTGCATTCCACCCGTCCAGATTAATCTCGGCACCCTTTTCGATCAGCAGCCGGCTCATCTCGAGGTCGCCCTTGATAACGGTCATCAGCAAGGCGGTATCGCCATGACGGTTACGCCGATTAATGCTGGCCCTGTTGCTCAGCAGGGTCTGCACCAGGTCGATATTGCCGTTGCGCGCAGCGATCATCAGCAAGGTGGAGCCTGACTGATCTGCCGTATTGACGTCCATGCCCCGTTTCAAGAAATCGACCACCACTTCGGACTGGTCACCATTGGCCGCCGCCAGGATGTCATCGTAGGCACCGGCCTGCACATTGCCGGCAAGCGAAAGAATTGATGCTATTAAAATCAGTTTATTACGCACGATTTTTAATGTTAAATAGCCGAAAGAAGTTATCGGTGCTTGCGATGGCGAGCTCGTTGATATCCATGTGCCTGAGCGATGCAATTTCAGCGGCAACATGGGAAACCAGGGCCGGATGGTTGAGCTTGCCGCGAAATGGCACTGGCGCAAGATAGGGGGCATCGGTTTCCACCAGTATCCGCTCAAGCGGAACAAAACTGGCAACTTCTTTGATCTGCGTAGCGTTCTTGAAGGTGACGATGCCGGAAAACGAGAGATGGAAGCCAAGGCGCAGGGCGGCTTCTGCGACGGTGCGGTTCTCGGTGAAGCAATGAAACACGCCGCCCACCTGCCCTGCTTCCTCTTCCTCAAGAATGCGCAAGGTGTCGGCCGATGCTTCGCGGGTATGGATGATCAGCGGCTTGCCAGTTTGCCGTGCCGCCCGGATATGGGTGCGAAAACGCTCGCGCTGCCATTCGAGATCGCCTTCTAGACGGTAGTAGTCCAGCCCGGTTTCACCGATGGCGACCACCTTGGGATGGTCGGCCAACCGGATAAGGGTTTCCAGGCTGGGTTCTTCACCATCCTGCGTATCGGGGTGCACACCGACCGCCGCATAGAGATTGGGATAGCGCTCGACCAAAGCCAGCACGGCGGGAAGGCGCTCCAGGGTCACGCCGGCGATCAGCGCCCAGCCCACATTATTAGTGGCCATGGCGGCGAGATAGTCATCTTCCTTGCCGTTGAAGTCGGCAAAGTCGAGGTGGCAATGGGAGTCGACGAGCAGTTCGGTATTCATGGCGAGATCATGGCGAAACCGGGCGCAAGGCACGCAGGACATGCGCGGCGAGGCTTTCGAGGAAGAGCAATTGATTCAGGGGATGCCGGGCGCTACGGCGAAACTGATGGATTTCCCGCCAGCCGGCCAGGAGTGCCACGGGATTCAGGCTGGAAACATTCTTCGGTCGGGGCCAGCCCCGATGGTAACGAACGGTGCCGGCCATGCGTTCCTGCGCGAGGTCAAACAGCCAGCGCTGCACCCCCTCGACCAACTGTTCCAGCCGGAACGGACCGTCGCCTTTGAGCATGGCGTCCCAGCGGTTGGCGAGGACCAGCGGATCATTGGGTGCTGCGATCAGGCTATCGACCAGTGCATCGATCTGGGCCAACTGCCCTTCTTCCTTCCATTGCATGACCTGCATGGGGGCACCACCGGCGAGAGCGAGATAACGCTCCCCCTGCTTCTCCAAGCCGGCCGATGCCAGCCATGCGGTTGCGGCAGCGGCATCCGGGCGAGCGAAGGGAATCACCCGGCAGCGACTCCGAATCGTCGGCAGGAGAGATTTTGTCTTTGATGAAACCAATATGAAATAAACAGTTGCCGGTGGTTCTTCAAGTATTTTAAGTAGTGCATTGGCGGCAGCCTGGTTCATTGCCTCGGCATTGGTGAGCAGTACGACCCGGCGACCATGGCGGTGACTGCCGACGAAGACGAAGTCTTCCAGCTCGCGAATCTGGTCGATACGGATGATGCCCGGCCCCTTTTTTTTCGCCTTCTCGGTGGTGGCCTCTTCGCCCTCGTCGGCACCATCTGGTGCAACGCGACGAAAATCCGGGTGATTGCCCCCGGATAGCCAACGGCAAGCCTGGCATCGTCCGCAGGCTCCAGCACTGGTATCCGGCGCTTCGCAGAGCAGCAAGGCGGCGAGCTGTTCGGAAAATGCCGCCTTGCCAACTCCCGGCGGGCCTACCAGCAACATCGCGTGAGGCAGACGATCAAGCCCCTGCCCGAGTAGCTGATGTGCTACTGGTTTGTTCCATTCAATTATTTTTGAATCAGAAGGTTGCAACGATATTCTCAAGTACTTTATTGATCACGGCAGGCGTTTGCCGGGCATCAATCAGACGCACGCGAGCCGGATTCTCATCGGCAATGCGCAGATAGGCATTCCGAACCCGCTCGAAGAACGCGGCTTGCTCCTGCTCGAAGCGGTCGGGATTGGCGGTAGCGGCGCGCAGGCGTTCCTGAGCGACGGCCACCGGCGCATCGAAAATCAGGGTGAGATCGGGTTGCAGGCCGGCGAGAGTCCAGTCGGCCAAAGCCTGCAACTTCTCCCAGGCCAAGCCGCGACCGCCGGCCTGATAGGCGAAGGAGGCATCGACGAAACGGTCGCACACCACCCAGTCGCCCCGCGCCAGGGCTGGCTCGATGACCTGGGCGACGTGTTCCCGGCGGGCAGCGAACATCAGCAGGGCCTCGGTTTCCAGGTGCATGGGTTCGGCCAGCAACAATGCGCGGAGCTTTTCACCCAGCGGTGTGCCCCCCGGCTCGCGGCTGGCCACCACGGTTTTGCCTTGTGCCCGCAGATAGTCGACCAGCCAGGCGTGCTGGGTACTTTTGCCGGCACCGTCGATGCCTTCGAAGCTGATGAAGCGTCCGCGCGTCATGATTCAGCGCTTCTGGTACGTGGCCACGGCCTGATTGTGTTCGGCGAGGGTGCGCGAAAACTGGCTGGAGCCATCGCCACGGGCGACGAAATAGATCATGTCACTGGGCGGCGGGCGGGCGACCGCCAACAGTGCAGCAGCGCTGGGAACGGCAATCGGTGTCGGCGGCAGGCCATTGCGGGTATAGGTATTCCAGGGCGTGTCGGTTTGCAGATCGACCTTGCGCAGGTTGCCGTCGAATTGTTCACCCATACCGTAGATCACCGTAGGATCGGTCTGCAGGGGCATGCCTTGACGCAGGCGATTGACGAACACGGCGGCGATCTGTGGGCGGTCTGAGACCAGACCGGTCTCCTTTTCGACGATGGAGGCCAGGATCAGCATTTCATAGGGTGTTTTCAGCGGCAGGGTGGATTCGCGGCGATCCCAGGCGTCGGTAAGGCGCGATTGCATGGTCTTGTAGGCGCGACGGAGTACGTCGATGTCGCTGGAGCCCTTGGCGAACAGGTAAGTGTCGGGGAAGAACAGACCCTCTGGATGGGACTCCTTGGCGCCAAGCAGCTTCAGTATCTGGGCGTCGCTATGCTTGAGAGTGTCGTGACTGAGGTCAGGGTGTTCGTTCAGGGCGGCACGGAACTGGCGGAAGGTCTTGCCTTCGACGAGGACGATCTCGGCCTGGCTGACATCGCCTTTGGTCAGTTTTTCGAGCAAGTCGATGGCCGTGATGCCGAAACCGATTTCGTAGCTGCCGGCCTTGATCTTCGATGCCCGGCCCATGACCCGCCCGAGGGCTTCAAGTTGCCAGGGCGGCAGATCGATGCCGGCCGCTGCGATGGCTTGCGCTGCCGTGCGCAGGCTGGCCCCCTGGGGCACCGTGACGGATGTCGGATCGTTTTGCATTGCCAGCGGCCGCACGGCGAACCACGTGGAGGCGGCAATGGTGGCAATGAAGCCGAGAATGAGGAACAGCAGAAGGAACTTGAAGGTACGCATGGCTGGAATAAAAACGGAGCGGACGCCATCACCGTCCGTGGGTTGATAATAGCACTCCCCAACCCCCGAACTTAAGCTTGCCATGACTACTGAATGGAACTCCTTTCTTGCCGGCCAGGGCCTCGTTGATGAAGGCGCCAGCTTTGGTGATCTTGCCGCTGAATTGACTGCTGCCGCAGCGCTGAGCAAATCCGGTGGTGGCGTGGTTTCACCCCTGGTCGACCTCGGCCTGATCCGCGCCAGCGGTCCCGATGCGGCCAGTTTTCTGCACAACCTGGTGACCAATGACATCAACGGCATCGGCCCGGCCAATGCCCGCTTTGCCGGCTTCTGCACACCCAAGGGACGCCTGCTGGCGCTGTTCCTGGTCTGGCGCGATGGCGAAGACCTTTTGCTGATGCTGCCGCGCGACATCCTGCCGACGATGCTGAAGAAGCTCTCGATGTACGTTTTGCGTTCCAAGGTCAAACTCACCGACGCCAGCGCTGAACGCGCCCTGATCGGCGTCTCGCCAGCGCCGACTTTTGCCGCCGCCCTGCCCCGTTTCGGCGTCACCGCCGTGGACGGCGGGCAGGCGATCCGCCTTGACGACGGGCGCGTGCTGCTGGCGCTGAGCCCGGAAGCAGCCATCAAACAATGGACAGTGTTGGCGGCGAATGCCAAGCCGGTTGGCCTTGCCGCTTGGCAATGGCTGGAAATCGCCGCCGGCCAGCCGCGCATCGTGGCCGCCACGCAGGAAGCCTTCGTGCCGCAGATGCTGAACATGGAACTGCCCGCCGTGGCCGGCGTCAGTTTCAGCAAGGGCTGCTATCCGGGCCAGGAAATCGTCGCCCGCACCCAATACCTGGGCAAGGTCAAGCGCCGCACCTATCGGGCGAAGCTGGCTAGCGCCGTGGCGCCGGGCACTCACGTGTTCGCGCCGGAAACCGCCGATCAGCATTGCGGCGCACTGGTCAGCGTGGCGCCCTCGCCGACCGGCGGTTATGAAGCGCTGGTTTGTGTACAGAGCGGTGCAGTGGAAGCCGGTGAAGTGCATGTCGGCACGTTGACCGGTGATCGCCTGGAATTCCTCCCCCTGCCCTACGACATCGCCTGATGTGCCTGATCCTCGTCGGCTGGCGCGTCCATCCGGACTACCCGCTGGTGGTCGCCGCCAACCGCGATGAGTTTTTTGCCCGCCCGACGGCGGCGGCGGATTTCTGGCCGGATGCGCCGGCGGTGCTGGCCGGGCGTGACCTGGAAGCGGGCGGCACCTGGATGGGCGTCACCCGCCAGGCGCGCTTTGCGGCACTGACGAATTTCCGCGATCCAGCGCAGAACCGTGCCGGTGCACCATCGCGGGGCCAACTGGTGGCCGACTTCCTCACGGGCGATGAACTCCCTGCGACCTATCTCGACCGCATCGCGCCACTGGCCAACGAATGCAACGGATTCAACCTGCTGGTGAGCGACGGCGACAGCCTGTGGTGGTCGTCCAACGTCGGCGACGAACGGCGTGAGTTGGCGCCGGGCATCTACGGCGTCTCCAACCATCTGCTCGATACGCCCTGGCCAAAAGTCGGCGCTGGCAAGACGGCGCTGGCAAAGACGCTGGAGCAGTTGCCGGACACCTCGGCCCTGTTCGCCATGTTGCGCGACGACGGCATCCACCCCGACGAGCACTTGCCGCAAACCGGCGTCAGTCTTGAATGGGAGCGGCTGTTGTCTTCCGCTTTCGTGCGCTCAAAAGACTATGGCACGCGCGGCTCGACGGTGCTCACTGTCGCCCGGGATGGCTGGATAGGCTTCGACGAACAAACCTGGCTGGCTGGCGCAGCGCCGGGCCAGCGGGTGTCGCATCGATTCAGGAAAGACGCACCATCATCCGGTGGGGAATCCCGGCTTCCATGAATTCCGGGCCTTCCTCGACGAAACCGACGCTGCGATAGAAGCCGCAGGCATGCGTCTGCGCATGCAGGACCAATCGATCCATTCCGGCCTGCGACGCCGCTTCCAACAAGCGATCCAGTAACGCGCGGCCAACGCCCTGCCCGCGCCAGTCAGCCAATACCGCCATGCGGCCGATATGACCGTCGGGCAACAGACGACCGGTGCCGATCGCTTTTCCTTCCGAACCGATGGCAACGACATGACGGCTCACGGCGTCGTATTCGTCCCACTCCATCTCCTTCGGCACGTGCTGCTCGTCCACGAAAACCCGTTCACGCACCGGGCCGGCGAGTGCGCCCAGTTCGGTCCAGGTCCCCTCCTCCACACCGAATTCGACGATGTCTACCGGTGTATAGGCCGGCACCTGATCGAACAACTCGATGATGTCGGCGTTGCGCATGCGCACGCAGCCGTGGGAGCCCGGCACGCCCAGCTCGACGCTGTCCGGCGTGCCATGCAAATAGATGTAGCGGCGCATGGTGTCCACCTCGCCGAGGCGGTTGCGTCCCGGCTCGCGGCCAGACAGCCAGAGGATGCGCGTCAATATCCAGTCCCGGTTCGGGTGCTGCACAGCGAGTTCCGGTGTCCAGATTTCCCCGGTCGGTCGACGGCCGCGAAGCACCGCATTCGCCGTCTCGCCAGCGCCGACTTTTGCACGGATCAGATGGCGGCCACGGGGCGTCTGGAAACTGCCGGACTGCTCGCCGGCGCCCTTGGCGCCCGTGGACACCAGATAGCGATGCAACAGGCGGCCCCGCCTGTCATGCAATTCCAGCGTCTGCCGAGGCAGGCTGATGCGAATGCGCAAGCCGTCCATCAGGCCACCAGGGTCCGGCCACGGCGGGCTGCGAAAAAGCCCGACAGCAGTCCGCCACATTCCTCGGCCAGTACGCCGCCGATGACCTCGGCGTGATGATTGAGCCGGGTCTCCCCGAACAGATCGATGACACTACCGGCCACGCCTGTCTTCGGGTCACGGGCGCCGAACACCACCCGCGCGATGCGCGCATGCATGATGGCGCCGGCGCACATGGCGCAAGGCTCCAGCGTCACATACAGAGAACAACCGGGTAGCCGGTAGTTGCCCAGACGCTGCGCCGCATCGCGCAGCGCGGCAATCTCGGCATGGGACGTCGGATCATGGCCGCCGATAGGGCGGTTGAATCCGCGCCCGACGATGGCGCCATCCTTGATCACCACGGCGCCCACGGGCACTTCGCCAGCAGCACCGGCTTCCCTCGCCAGGGCAAGGGCCTCGTTCATCCAAACCACGTCATCCATGGCGGAATTATGCCGGGGAATGTTCCGCCCGCCGCCGAGTTGCGGTAAATTCCACGAAAGACCTAAACTCGATACGGCCATGGACATCGTCAAGCAAAAACGCATCAGGGAACGGACGCTTCTCGGACTGGTCGGTGCAATGGCCCTGGTGGCCAATCTGCCGCACCACATTCTCGACAATCTCGGCATCGAGATCGGCCTGGTGATGGCCGTGCTGGGCCTGATGGTCGTACTGGCGCTTTTCCTCTATGTGCGCTTCTTCTTTTTCCTGCTCTACAGCCTGCTGGCGGTGGGGGCCAACCTGCCGGAAAAATGGGCCGATGGCTTGGGCATCTCGCAGGGCCCGTTGCTGGCGACCCTGATCGCCATGGTCACGCTGTCCTTGCTCAACTACGGCGTCAAGATGCTGCCCTCCGGCCTCGAACCCAAGAAGCGCAAGCCGAATCCCGAAGCGACCCGTGTCCTGCTGAATGCCATCGAACGGGGCAATCTTCCCTACATCAAGACCGTACTCACCATGGAGTTCGATCTCGATGCCGCGGGCGATCAAGGACTGACGCCCTTGATGCGCGCCGCCGAACGCGGTGATCTGAATACGGTGGAGATGCTGCTGGAGCGCGGTGCCCAAGCGTCCCTTTCCGGTCCCCAGGGACGCGCCAGCGAACTGGCCCTGCGCGGCAGTCACGCGGCGGTGGCGGAACGACTGAAGACCGCCGAAGAAGCGGAGGCGGCCAAGGCCGCCCCCAGGCTCGACGAAAACACCGATACGGCGCTCGTCGGCTAACAAATACCTACTGGCTGGTCCAGCCGCCGTCCACCGGGATCGCGGCGCCCGTGATGTTGTGGGCGATGGGACTGCACAACCACACCGCCAGTTCGCCGATTTCCTGCGGTAGCGACATGCGCTGGCTGGGCTGCTTTTCCTTCAGCAGTTCACGCACGCCGGCATCGCGATCGCCACCGATGGCAGCGGCACGAGCCATGATCTGGGGTTCGATCAGCGCGGTTTCCGTCCAGCCCGGACAGATGCAATTGACCGTCACCCCACCCTTGTCGCGAGTGCCCATCGCCGCGTATTCAAGGGCAGCGACACGGCTCATGCCGACCAGGCCGAACTTGGCGGCGACATACGGTGCCTTCTGCGCCGAGGCGACGAGACCGTGCACCGAAGCAATATTCACCACACGGCCATAGCCCCGCTCGCCCATGCCCGGCAGTGCTGCCTGCATGGTGTGGAAGGCGGAAGACAGATTGATGGCGATGATGGCGTCCCACTTGGCCACCGGCATGTCGGCGATGGACGCGGTGTGCTGGATGCCGGCGTTGTTCACCAGGATGTCCAGCGGGCCGGCGGCGAGCACGGTTTTCATCAAGGCCTGAATTTGCGATGCGTCACTCAGGTCATGGGTGTAGGCCACGGCGGAGGCGGCACCGGCGGCTTTCATCGCGGCGCAGGCTTCGGCCTGCTGGGCGGCGTCGCCCAGGCCATGCAGGATGATGTCACAGCCTTGCTTGGCCAGCGCCTCAGCGATGCCGAAGCCGATGCCCTGAAGCGATCCGGTAACGAGGGCGCGACGGCCCTTCAGCGATGTCGTCATGGTTCTGCTCACTCCCACTCGATGGTTGCCGGCGGCTTGCCGGAGATGTCATAGACCACGCGGTTGATGCCGCGCACTTCGTTGATGATGCGGTTGCTGACCTTGCCCAGCAATGAATGGGGCAGTTCGGCCCAGTGGGCGGTCATGAAGTCGGAGGTTTCCACGGCGCGCAGGGCCACCACGTACTCGTAGGTGCGGCCGTCGCCCATGACGCCCACGCTCTTGACCGGCAGGAAGACGGCGAAGGCCTGGCTGGTCTTGTCGTACCAGTCCGCCGCACGCAGTTCGTCGATGAAAATGGCATCGGCGCGGCGCAGCAGTTCGGCGAACTCGTGCTTGACCTCGCCGAGGATGCGCACGCCCAGGCCGGGACCGGGGAAGGGATGGCGATAGACCATCTCGTGGGGCAGGCCGAGGGCCACGCCGAGTTCGCGCACCTCGTCCTTGAACAGTTCGCGCAGGGGCTCGAGCAGCTTGAGATTCAGGGTGTCGGGCAGGCCACCGACGTTGTGGTGGCTCTTGATAGTGTGGGCCTTCTTGGTCTTGGCGCCGGCGGATTCGATCACGTCCGGGTAGATGGTGCCCTGGGCTAGCCATTTGGCATTGGGCAGCTTGGCGGCTTCGGCCTGGAAGACCTCGACGAACTCACGGCCGATGATCTTGCGCTTCTGTTCCGGGTCGGTGACGCCCTTCAAGTGGCCCATGAACTGGTCCGTGGCGTCCACGTGGATGACCTTGACGCCGAGGTTGCGGGCGAAGGTCTCCATCACCTGCTTGGCTTCGTTCAGGCGCAGCAGGCCGTTGTCCACGAAGACGCAGGTGAGCTGGTCGCCGATGGCTTTGTGCAGCAGCGCGGCCACGACGGACGAATCGACGCCGCCGGAAAGGCCGAGGATCACCTCCTCCTTGCCCACCTGCTGGCGGACCTTGGCGATGGCCTCGTCCACGTAGTTCGGCATGGTCCAGTCGCGCTGGCAGCCGCAGATGTCATTGACGAAGCGGGCGAAGATTTCGCGCCCCTTGAGGGTGTGGGTGACTTCGGGATGGAACTGGACGGCGTAGAAGCCCCGCTCCTCGTCGGCCATGGCGGCGATGGGCGTGGATTCGTTGCCGCCGATGAGCTTGAAGCCCGGCGGCAGCTCGGTGACCTTGTCGCCGTGGCTCATCCAGACGTCGAGCAGGCCGTGGCCCTCGGCGTTGCGGCGATCCTCGATGTCGCGGAACAGCTTGGAATGGCCACGGGCGCGCATCTCGGCATAGCCGAATTCGCGCTTGTTGCTGCTCTCGACCTTGCCGCCCAGTTGGGACGCCATGGTCTGCATGCCGTAGCAGATGCCCAGCACGGGCACGCCGAGCTTGAAGACGATGTCCGGTGCCTTCCAGTCTGCCGCCTCATAGACCGAGTTCGGTCCGCCGGAAAGGATGATGCCCTGCGGCTGGAATTCGCGGATGAAGTCTTCGGAAACGTCGTAGGAATGCAGCTCGCAATAGACCTGTTGCTCACGCACGCGGCGGGCGATGAGCTGGGCGACCTGGGAGCCGAAGTCGAGGATGAGGATTTTCTGGTGAGCCATGGAGCTTCCTAAAAAACGAAAGGCGGCCGGGGCCGCCTTTCTCGCGTTGGAGCGAATCAGTCGATGTGGTAGTTCGGTGCTTCCTTGGTGATCTGCACGTCGTGGACATGGGATTCACGGATACCGGCCGAGGTGATTTCGACGAACTCGGCCTTGGCGCGCATGTCGTCGATGGTGGCGCAACCCACATAGCCCATTGAGGAACGCAGGCCGCCCATGAGCTGGTGGATCACCGCCGTGACCTGGCCCTTGTAGGGCACGCGACCTTCGATGCCCTCGGGTACGAGCTTTTCGACATTGGCGTCGGAATCCTGGAAGTAGCGGTCGGCAGCGCCATCCTTCATCGCGCCCAGACTGCCCATGCCGCGATACGACTTGTAGGAGCGGCCCTGGAACAGCACGGTTTCGCCCGGCGCTTCCTCGGTACCGGCGAACAGGCCGCCGAGCATCACGCAGTTGGCGCCGGCGGCGATGGCCTTGGAGATGTCGCCCGAGTAGCGGATGCCACCGTCGGCGATCAGCGGCACACCGGTGCCTGCCAGCGCTGTCGCCACCATGTCCACTGCCGTAATCTGCGGCACGCCAACGCCGGCAACGATACGGGTGGTGCAGATGGAACCGGGACCGATGCCGACCTTGACGCCATCGGCGCCGTGGTCCACCAGTGCCAGCGCGGCGGAAGCCGTGGCGATATTGCCGCCAATGACCTCGACCTGCGGGAAGTTTTTCTTGACCCACTGGACGCGCTTGAGCACGCCCTCGGAATGGCCATGGGCGGTATCGACGACGATCACATCCACGCCAGCTTCGGCCAACAGTTCGGCCCGCTCTTCGGTGCCTTCGCCGGTACCGACAGCGGCACCGACAAGCAGGCGGCCAAAGTTGTCCTTGGCCGCCTGCGGATATTCGGAGGATTTCTGGATGTCCTTGACGGTCATCAGGCCGCACAACTCATAGGCATCGTTGATCACCAGCACGCGCTCCAGGCGGTGCTTGTGCATCAGTTCCTTGGCCTCTTCGACAGTGGCGCCCTCCTTCACCGTGACCAGACGCTCGCGAGGCGTCATGATGTTGCGGACGACCTCGTCGAGGCGGGTTTCAAAGCGAAGATCCCGGTTGGTGACAATGCCGACCACCTTGCCACTATCCACCACCGGCAGGCCGGAAATCTTGTGGGCGCGGGTCAGCGTCAGCACATCGCGTACCGTCATCGACGACGGAATGGTGATCGGGTCCTTGAGCACACCGGACTCGTAGCGCTTGACCTTGGCCACTTCGGCGGCCTGGGCCTTGGGGTTGAGGTTTTTGTGCACGATGCCGATGCCGCCTTCCTGGGCCAGGGCGATGGCCAGGCGTGCTTCCGTCACGGTATCCATGGCGGCGGAAACGAGGGGCAGATTGAGGCGGATGTTGCGCGTCAGGCTGGTGGCGAGGCTGACGTCGCGGGGGAGGATCGCCGAATGGGCGGGAACCAGGAGGACGTCATCGAACGTCAATGCCTTCTGGAGGAGTCGCATGCTGAAATTCCTTGGTGCCAAAAACGCATTATACGCGAGAGAGGCGGCACCTTATTTGTGTCCGCTGCCGTCTCGCCAGAGCCGACTTTTACTCCTCGCCGGCCTCGCCACCACCCTTTTTCATGACCTTGCCCTCGGCGGCGCGCTGCTTGCGCACTTCCTTGGGGTCGGCGATCAGGGGCCGGTAGATTTCCACCCGGTCGCGGTCGCGCAGCACGGCATCGGGTTTGGCCAGTTTGGCGAAGATGCCGAGCTTGTTCTTGGTCAGGTCGATTTCGGGATATTTCGCCAGCAGGCCGGAGGCATCGATGGCCTGTTGCACAGTGCTGCCCTCGGGTAGCGTAAGGCTGGCCCGCTCCTGCCGCTGCGGCAGCGGGTAGATGACTTCGACGGAGATGGAATCAGCCATAGACTTTCTGCGCCCGTTTGACGAAGGATTCGACGAAGGTGTCGGCGATATGGTTGAAGACCGGGCCTAGCACCTTTTCCAGCAGCTTGTTCGAGAACTCGTAGTGCAGGCGGAATTCTATCTTGCAGGCGGTTTCGCCAAGGGGCTTGAAGCGCCACAAACCGTCCATATGGGTGAAGGGGCCGTCGGTCAGGCGGATTTCCATCAGCAGCGGCGCCTGCTTGGTGTTTTCGGTGGAAAACTGGGACTTGATGCCGTGGTAGCGAATATGCAGCGTCGCCGCTGTCTTGCTATCGGTGCGCGCGTGCAGTTCGGTACCACCACACCAAGGCAGGAAAGCGGGGTAGTCCTCGACCTTATCCACCAGGTCGAACATCTGCGCGGGAGTGCGCTCGATCAATACGGATTTTTCGACCAGGGCCATGATGCGTGCTGAAGTAGAATGCGCCATTTTAGCGCGCCGCACCCACGCATCACCTCATGAGCATCACCGACAACAAAAAGGCATTCCACGATTACTTCATCGAAGAGCGCTACGAGGCAGGATTGGCCCTCGAAGGCTGGGAAGTGAAGGCGATCCGCGCCGGCCGCGCACAGATCAAGGAAGGCTACGTGGTGCTCAAGGGCGAGGAAATATTCCTCATCGGCGCCCACATTTCGCCGCTGATCTCGGCGTCGTCCCACGTCAAACCCGATCCGGTTCGCACGCGCAAGCTGCTGCTGCACGCGGCAGAGATTCGCAAGCTGATCGGCAAGGTCGAGCGCGCCGGCTACACGCTGGTGCCCCTCGATCTGCATTTCACCAAGGGTCGGATCAAGCTGGAGATCGGCCTGGCCAAGGGCAAGAAATTGCACGACAAACGCGATGCCGAAAAGGACAAGGACTGGGCGCGGGAAAAGACCCGTCTGATGCGCGACAAGCGCGCCTGAGGCTGTACTGCATGTCGCCGACCACCCTGCTCCTGTTGATCACGGGCTGCCTGATGTTGCAGCCGCTATCCACCGATCTCTACCTGCCTTCCCTGCCCCATCTGGCCACTGATTTCGCGGTCAGCCCGGCGGCGGTGCAGCAGACCCTCTCGATGTTCGTCATTGGCTTCGGCAGCGCCCAGCTGATTAGCGGGCCATTGTCCGACCGTTACGGCCGGCGGCCGGTGCTGATGGGCGGTCTGTCCATATTTCTGCTCGCCAGCATCGCCTGCGCGCTGGCGCCGACGCTGGACTGGCTGGTGTTTGGCCGCTTCGTGCAATCGGTGGGCTGCTGCACCGCCGTGGTGGTAGCTCGCGCCATCATCCGCGATGCCTACAGTCCGTCCGAAGGTGCCCGGGTGCTGGCCAAGGCCAGTTCATTGCTGGCGGCGGCACCCTTGCTTGGGCCGATTCTTGGCGGCTATCTGCAAGTGGCCTTCGGCTGGCGCGCTGCCTTCGCCGCGATATCGCTGATCGGTCTGATCGTCTGGATCGCCGCCATGCGCAGTCTGCGCGAAACCAATCAGGCGCCCAACATGAACGCCATGAAACTCAGCGGCCTGCTGCACAGCTACCGCGAGGTCATGACCACGCCGGCCTTCTGGGCCTACGCCCTGCCCGGCGCAATTTCCTATGCGGCGATCTTCAGCTTCATTTCCGGCAGTTCCTTTGTGCTGATTCGCGTCCTCGGCGTGTCGACCCAGACCTACGGCCTGCTCTACGCCATCGGCGTCGGTGGCTACCTGTCCGGCACCCTGATCGGCCGCCGCCTGCTCGGCAAGATCGGTATCGACCACACCCTGGCGCGGGGCACGGCACTGGGGCTGGCGGGCGGTATCGGGTTTCTTGCGCTGGTATTGGCCGGGGTTCAACACTGGGCGTTGGTGGTAATGGCGCAATTTGCAGTGATGGCCGCCCATGGCATCAACTTCCCCTGCACCCAGTCCGGTTCGGTGGCGCCCTTTCCACGTCAGGCGGGTGCGGCGGCGGGACTTTTCGGCTTCATCACCATGGCGGTTGCGCTGTTGGCGGGTCTTTGGGTGGGCGCCAGTCACGATGGCACGCTGTTGCCGCTGGCGGTGATCGCGGCGACGATTACATCCGTCGTCTTTGTGGTGACGCGCCTGCTGGCCCGCTACGGGCACTCGGCTCAAATGACCAAAGCGGCCAAAGCCTGAGAAAACTAGCGTTGCTCGTTGTCGCGGCGGAATTCGCGCCGCGACGGACGGTCGCGGTAGAGATCGCGCCCGGCATCGTGAATGTCGCGGCGTAACTGGCGACGTTCCTCGGGGGTCAGGCGCTTGTCCTGACGCTCGTCACTACGCTGGAAATCATTGCGATCCGGCAACTGAAACCGCTCCCCGGCCGGATGCGGGCGCGGCGGACGATGCGGGGTCTGCGCGGCGGCCGTGGTAACACTCACCACCAGCCCGCACATTGCCAATCCCACCATCCAGCGCCTGAAATTCACGGTTTTCTGCTCCTCTTCAACGAACGATATTGTAGACCTGCTCGCCCGCCACACGGCAGGCCGCCATCAGGCCATCAACGCTGGCCTGCGAGTCGGCGCCCCAGAGAGCGACGCCGGCGACGATGATCATGGTGATGAATAGCGCTTTCATGGCAGCCTCCTTTATTGGCATGATCGGATTCTGCGCAGCCGCTGTAAGCTAAGTGTTGCTAGGCAGCGGGCTTTGTAATCGTTTGTAAAGGTCGCTGGCGGGATGGCGGCGATCCCGCTAGGATTTGCCTCCATGAACGAGAACAACGCCAAAATCCTGGTCGTCGACGACGACCTTCGCCTGCGCCAGTTGCTGGAGCGCTACCTGTCCGAACAGGGCTTCACGGTCAAGGCCGTACCCGATGCGCAGGGCATGGATCGCCTGCTGGCCCGCGAGCTTTACGACCTGATCGTGCTCGACCTGATGCTGCCCGGCGAGGATGGTCTGGCCATTTGCCGCCGCCTGCGCGGTGCGGCGAATCCGGTGGCGATCATCATGCTGACCGCCAAGGGCGACGAAGTGGATCGCATCGTCGGCCTCGAAATCGGTGCCGACGATTATCTGCCCAAGCCCTTCAACCCTCGCGAACTGGTGGCCCGCATCCATGCCGTGCTGCGCCGTCGCACCGCACCGCCGCCGCCCGGCGCACCATCCATCACCGAGGAAGTGGTCAGCTTCGGCGCCGTCACGGTGAATCTCGGCACCCGTGAACTGATGCGTGGCGACGAGACCACCCTGCTCACCACCGGCGAATTCGGCCTGCTGCGCGTGCTACTGGAACATGCCCGCCAGCCCATGAGCCGCGACAAGCTGATGGAACTCGCCCGCGGTCGTGAATACGAAGTCTTCGACCGGGCCATCGATGTGCAGATTTCCCGCCTGCGCAAACTGGTCGAGGAAGACCCGTCCAAGCCGCGCTACATCCAGACCGTCTGGGGCTTCGGCTATGTGTTTGTCCCCGATGGCGCAAAGCACGAATGAGTCTGGTCCCGCGCTCACTCCTGTGGCGCACCTTTCTGCTCGTCGCCCTGCTGATGCTGTTGTCGGTGGCGGCCTGGTTCGCCATCTTCAATACCTATGAACGCGAACCCCGCGCCCGGCAGCTGGCGCAGACCCTCGCCAGCGTCGCCAACCTGACTCGCGCGGCGCTGATCTCCGCCCGCAGCGATGCCCGCCGCGAACTGCTGAAGGAACTGTCGGATCGCGAAGGCATCCACATTTACCCGGCCGATGCCGACGAGCAGGTGACACCGCTACCCGACCGCCCCTTCCTGCATCGCGTCGAAGAACTGGTCCGCGAGCAGCTCGGCCCGGATACCCGGCTGACGCTGGAGCGTGAGGGCGAACGGGCCCTGTTCGTCAGCTTCCGCATCGAGGACGACGCCTACTGGGTGGCCCTGCCCCGCGAGCGTGCGGAACGCATATTTCCCATCGGCTGGCTGGGCTGGGGCGGTGCGGCGCTGCTGCTGTCGCTGGCCGGCGCCTGGCTGATCGTCTTCCGCATCACCCGCCCGCTCAAGGCCCTGCAAACCGCCGCGCGAAAAGTTGGCGCTGGCGAGACGCCGCCGCCGCTGCCGGAATCCGGTCCGACCGAAATCGCCACCGTCGCCCACGCCTTCAACCAGATGAGCGCCGACCTGGCCCGCCTCGACCAGGATCGGGCGCTGATCCTCGCCGGCATCTCCCACGACCTGCGCACGCCCCTGACGCGCCTGCGCATGGGCATCGAGATGTCCGCCGATGAATTCCTGAAGGACGGCATGAGCGCCGACGTCGAGGAGATGGACAAGACCATCGGCCAGTTCCTCGACTTTGCCCGCTCGGACGGCGGCGAGGCGGTCGTGGAAATCGACGTCGCCGCGCTGCTCGATGAGTTGGCTTTGCAATACCGGCGACGCGGTTTCGCCGTCGAATTCGCCGTCCCGCCAGCGCCGACTTTTTTGACGGCGCGCCCCCAGGCCCTGCGCCGCGCCGTCGCCAACCTGATCGACAACGCCCTGCGCTATGCCGGCCACGAGCAGCCGGTGGAACTGGCTACGGCGCAGCAGAAGAACGAGTTGCTCATCGAAGTCCGCGATCGCGGTCCCGGCATTCCCGCAGAGGAAATGGAGCGCATGAAGCGCCCCTTCACCCGCCTCGACGACGCCCGCAGCAATGCGGTTGGCGCCGGACTGGGCCTGGCCATCGTGGATCGCATCGTCCGCGCCCATGGCGGCCGTTTCGAGTTACTGGCCAGGGATGGCGGCGGCCTGGCCGCCCGTGTTACCCTCCCCGCGCCATGAATACCCAAACCAACGAACTCCCTACCGTCACTCCCTACAGCCTGATCGGCGGCGAAGCCGGCGTGCGCGCCTTGGTCAAGCGTTTCTACGAGCTGATGGATACCTTGCCGGAGACTTACGGCATCCGCAAAATGCACGCACCAGACCTGGGCGGCGCCGAGGAAAAGCTGTTCATGTACCTCACCGGTTGGCTCGGCGGACCGCAACTCTATGTGGATAAATTCGGCCACCCGATGCTGCGGGCGCGGCATCTGCCCTTCTCCATCGGCACGGCGGAAGCGGAGCAATGGATGTTCTGCATGCGCCAAGCCATGGCCGACACCGTCGCCGACGAACGCCTGCGCGCGGCATTGGACAAGGCCCTCTACGACCTCGCCGGGCACATGCGCAACAAGGACGACCGGGCCGGCTGAGCGCCGGTCAAACAGGCCCGCCGCTCCCGGCGCGACTGATCAGAGATCCCGGCTGGCGGCCATCCGCCGCAAGACCTTGGCCTGTCGATGCCGGGCCATCAGGCGCGGATCGGTGACGATGACACCGATGGTTTCGCCGATCACCATCACCACACCGAGCACCGGCAGCACCAGCATCAGGCCGGGAATCCCCGCCACGGCACCGCCGACGAAAATCATCAGCACGGTGATCAGCGGATGCAGTTCCAGGCTCTTGCCGATGGTCAGCGGCATGTAGAGAAAATCGTCGAGCAGGCGAACGAAGACGAACAATGCTACCGACCAATAGGCCATACCCGGGTCGCCGGGGAAATCAGTGGCCGCCACCAGCACCACCAGCAGGCCGCCGGCAATCGAGCCGACATAGGGAATCCATGCCAAGACGGCGCAGATCGTACCCAGTGCCAAGGCACCCGGCATGCCCATGATCCACAGGCCGATGGCCAGGGTCAGGGTGTCGAGGATGGTCAGCTTGATCAGGCCCTGGAAGTAAGCACGGGAGGTCTGGTCCACTTCGTGCAACAGATAAAGGGACTTCTCGAAAAAGGCATTGGGCACGGCGGCGCCGAGGAAATGCTTGAAGCGACTGCCGTCCTTGAGGAAGAAGAAGGCCAGGAAAGGCGCCAGCATCAGCGAGGGCGTCCACGCCGCGATAGCCATGGCCACTGGTTGTAGGTTTTCGGCGACATTGCCGCCGCCATGCTGGATGCGTTCGGCGACCGTGTCCGCCAGTCGTGCCCGTGCCAGCGGCGCCCAACTGGCCTCCAGGCTGCGCAGGGAACTGTCGAGAAGCTTGAGTCCGCCATCCACATAGCGCGTCACGGTATCGTGCCAGGCCGAGATGTGTTCCGTGACCCAGGGCGCCAGCGCGATGCCGACGGCTGCCAGCAGCACGAGAAACACCAGCGTGACGACACTCGCCGCCGCATCGTGGCCGACGCCGCGATGGATCAGCCACTGCATCGGCGGATAGAGGAAGTAATACAGGATCAGCGCGAGCAGGAAAGGCACCACCAGCCAGAGGATCTTCTGGAAGAAGAACAGCAGCAGGCAGGTGACGGCGATGATCGCGATCCAGACCACCGGCCCGGCGCTGGCGCGAACGCTGTGGCTGGTGCTGGCGCTCATAGGTGCTGGAATGCCTCGGCGGCAATGGCCATTTCGCGCATGCGGGCGCCGACGTGGCGGGCCAGCTCGCGATAAATTTTCGAGGCGATGCGGGCGTGGGTATCGAGCAGGCCGAGGAAGTCGGCACGGAAGAACACCGCCACGGTGCAGGCCGTATCGGCACGCGCCTGGGCCATGCGCGGCGCGTTGTCGAGCAGCGCCAGTTCGCCGAAGAAGGTGCCGGCGGTCAGCGTCGCGATGCGTCCGCCATGCGGATCGCCCTGGCGGCAGATCAGCACGTCACCGTCCAGCACGATGTAGATGGCCTGGCCTTCATCGCCGGCGTCGAAAATGATTTCGTCGGACTGATATTGCCGCTCATGCAGCAGGCTGTCGAGGATGCGCAGCTCGGAGGGCGTCAGGCTGACGAAGAGCGAAAGCCGGCGCAGGCTGTCGAGGCGCGGGGAGGCGGATTGCGGACGGAAGGGATTGAGCACGGCGGGACCTGGGAAATGAGTCGGAGCGGGCACAGGAAAGGATCGAACGGATGGCGCATTCTAATTCAAGCCGCCGGTACGATTCTTCATATTAACGTCATACCCGCCCACTAGCATGCGTCGGTCCCCACACCACGAGAACCGTCATGCAAACTATCCGTCGTCTGTCCATGGCTGCCGTTCTGGCCGCCGCCTTTCCCCTGGCCGCCTCCGCCCAGATCGCATTCCCGGCCACCCTGGTCGGTCACGCTGCCCTGCCGGCCAAAAGCTTCATCGCGCCCCCCAAGGACGCACCCGACAGCCTGAAGACCTCGGGCAAATACACTACCGCCGACAGCCACCGCGAGGACCGCATCGAATCCATTCCCGGCAGTTCCTATCTGTCGGCCAAGGACGCGCCCAAGCCCACCGGCATCAGCCTGCCCTTCAAGGGCCAGCCGGTGCAGGGCTTCTCCGGCATCAAGGCCATGAAGGACGGCAGCTACTGGGTGCTTTCCGACAACGGCTACGGCAGCAAGGCCAACTCCCCCGATGCCATGCTGATGTTCCATCACGTCAAACCCGACTGGAAGACCGGCGCCGTCAAGCGCGTGGCCAGTGTTTTCCTCCATGACCCGGACAAGAAGGCCCCATTCCTCATCGTCAATGAGGGCACCAAACAGCGTTACCTGACCGGTGCCGACTTCGACATCGAGTCCATCCAGTTCATCGGCGACCACGTCTGGTTCGGCGACGAGCTGGGCCCCTACCTCATCAAGACCGATCGCAAGGGCAAGGTACTGGCCGTGTTCGAGACCAAGCTCGACGGCAAGACCCTGCGTTCCCCCGACCACTATTCCGTCAGCACGCCGGCCACCGTGCCCGCCGCTGCCGGCTTCTCTACGCCGGTACGCCGTTCCCGTGGCTACGAGGGCATGGCCTCTTCCAAGGACGGCCAGTTCCTTTACCCGCTGCTGGAAGGCCCTCTCTGGAACGAAGCCGACAAGAAATGGGAAACCAAGGAAAATCGTGAATACCTGCGCATCCTTGAGTTCAATGCCGCCAAGAGCGAATGGACCGGCCGCTCCTGGAAGTACGCCCTGGAGCTGAACGGCAACAACATTGGCGACTTCAACATGATCGATGCCGACACCGGCCTCATCATCGAGCGCGACAACGGCGAAGGCCTGCCGGAGACCGCCTGCAACGGCCCGGCCCGCCCGGACTGCCAGAACGTGCCCGCCAAGTTCAAGCGCGTCTACAAGATCAGCCTCAAGGATGCCGATGCCGACGGCTTCGTGCGCAAGATCGGCTACGTGGACCTGATGGATATCAAAGATCCCAAAGGCGTGGCCAAAGTGGGCGGCAAGGATGGAAAATTCACATTCCCCTTCGTCACCATCGAGGACGTGGATGCGGTGGACGCCGAGCACATTGTCGTCGCCAACGACAACAACCTGCCCTACTCCAGCGGTCGCCAGCTCGGGAAGAACGACGACAACGAGTTCATCCTGCTGCACGTGCCCGAGCTGTTGAACGCTCGTTGAATCCGGAGGACAGCGAACCATGAAAACCATGAAGAACGTGATCGCCGTCCTCCTCGCCTGTCTCGCCGCCGTTGCCCTCACGGCGAAGGCGGAAGAGCAGGTGCTGGACATTTACCTCGTGCGCCACGGACAGACCCAGTGGAATCTGGAGAAACGCCTCCAGGGCGGCACGGACAATCCGCTCAACGACACCGGCCGTCGCCAGGCCGCCGAACTGGCGGAAAGGCTCGCCGGCGTGCCTTTCACCCACATATACAGCAGTGGCCTGCAACGGGCGAAAGAAACCGCAGCCGCCTTCGCCGGCAAGACGCCGGTGACGGCCCTGCCCGCCCTCAACAAACGTTCCTTCGGCAAGTTCGAAGGTATCTTCGAGGACGAACGCAGCGCGGCACTCTTCGCCGAGTTCAAGCAGCGTGGCACGGTGTTGAACGACGGCCTGGACGGCGGGGAGTCCCTGCAAAGCCAGGCAGACCGGGTCAAGGCTGCCGTTGCACAGATGTTCGCCAGGCACCAGAGCGGCAGTATCGCCATCGTCGCCCACGGGGGGGTAAACCCGCTGGCCCTGGCGGCGCTGCTGGACATCCCGGTGGCCGAAGCCGTGGCCCGCATCAAGCAGGGCAACGACGAGGTCTATCTGGTGCGCCTGCGCCCCGGCCGGGCACCGTCGATCTGGAAGCAGGTGGTGCGTACCACCCTGGAGCAGCTTTAAGCTTTGCTGGACACTTCGCCACCCCGACGCCACTGGGCCTGCAATTGCCCCAAATGCCCACGGGTCGCGTCCAGCGTGGCGATCAGCGTGCCGAGCAGGGCCGGATCGTCCAGCGTGACTTCGCCATAGCGCTCCAGCACCTGGGCCTTCATCGCCCCCAGCGTCGCCATGTGCCGCCCCAGCAGGGCGCTGTCGTGACGGCCCTCCGCGACCATGCGGGCGACGTCGGCCTCGATGGCCGCCACTTCCGCGAGGCGCCCATGAAATTCCGCATCCTCGCGCATCGGTGCTGGCGGCGGGCCGCGAAACCATTTGAGCAGCACGAGCAGGGTCGACAAGACCGTCATGATCAGGCCGAAGGCACTTTGCAGGCGGTCCCAGGTCTGGGCGGACAGGACCGGATCGTGGCGGTTCATGAACTGGATCGTTCCCGCCGACAGCGGATAGCCCGAGGGTTCGGCGATGGTCTTCTCGTCGAAGCGCATCCGCAGCCGGGATTCGAGCGACGGGCTGTACAGCGCCTCCAGGGTTTTGGCGATGGCACGCGGTTCCACCTTGGGATGGGCGACCAGATGAAGATTCACACCCACCGTACGGATATCCCGTTCGGGTACAGGAGGCAGCACGTTGTACATATAGGCGAGCACCTTCTGGTCGGCCACCCATGCCTGCCGCGTGGCCATGGCGGCGGGGAACGGCACCTCGATCAGACGATAGCCACGTTCGCGCACCAGGAAGTCACCCAGATAGGACGGCGCGAAGGAGAGATTCACGATGGCGTCCGGCAACTTCTCGGGACGCATCTCGATCAGCGCCTCGTTGCCGTGGTCGGTATCCACATAGTTCACGCCGGCCGTCAGCCCCGAGAACTCGAGGATCTGTCGGGCGATCACCTGCGTCCCGCCGTCGTGGCTGCCCAGGTTGATGAACTTGCCATTCAGGTCTGCGATGCCGTTGATGCCGGGCTTGACGAAGAAATGCACCAGCTCGGCCCCCACGGTCGCCACGTGGGTCACGTTCGGAAAGCTCGCATCCAGGCCGCCCTGGACGAAGGCCAGGTCAAGTTCGCCGGCATTCACCAGCTCCAGGGCTTCCATGGTGCCGGTGGTCGGCCGGATGCGCAGATGGACACCGTGATTGCGGGCCTCGTCCTGCAATGCCTTGGTCACGTAGTGACGATTGCCGATGATGTTGCCGCCGGTGACGCGCAGCTCGAAGCGGCGCGGCATCAGTTCGTAGAGGAAATAGGCGCCGAGGCCGAGCAGGCCCAGCACCAGCAAGGCAGCGGCGGCCAAGCGCAGTGGCCGCGTGCGCTGTACGCGATCCAGCGCGGCATGGAGGATTTTTTCGGCTTCGTTGGCCATTAATACACCCGCATCAGGCCGTGGCGTTCGACGATGTCCTGCCCCGGCGGACTGCGAACGAAGTCGAGAAAGGCCGCCACCTCTGGCCGGGGCGCGCCCTGCACCACATAGTAGAAAGGCCGGGTCAGCGGATAGCTGCCCGACAGCACGCTCCCCCTCGAGGGCAGGATACCTTCCACGGCCAGCGGCGCCATGCCCTGAGGCAGGCGGTGAAAGGAGAAATAGCCGATAGTGCCAATACTGCCGCGCTCCAGCCTCAGGGCCTTGGTCATGGCGTCCCCGTCGGCGACCCGACCTACTTCGTCCGGTATATCGTCCGCATCGAGGACCAGTTCGCGGAATGCGTGAAACTCGGCGGATGCGTCACGGCTCATGTGCAATGGATGCACCGGAACCGGCGCTCCGCCCAGTTCCTTCCAGTTGGTGACCTGGCCCATGAACAGGCGACGGATCGCGGATAGGGATGTGGTGCTCACGCCACAGGAGGCATGGGCATGGAACACCAGGGCATCCTTGCCGATGATATAGGTACGGGTGTCGGCCGTTTCCTCGTAGCGGTCGGGCAGGCGGGTCATCGCGGCGATATCGACGCCGCCGCGTTTCACGGCCACGAGGCCCGCCAACACGCCGCCGCCTTCGACCACCAGTTCGACATCGGGACGCACTGCGGCAAAGGCCCGCGCCAGATCCCGCGACAGGGCCACCATGGCCGTCGCGCCGGCAATCATCAGGGAAGATTGCTCGATGCCGGTGCGGAAAGGCCAGGTGAAGCCGCTGAGCGTCGCCCCCATGCCCAGCGCTGCCAGACCTTGCAAGGCCTGCCGGCGCTTCATGGCTTGCCTCCGCTGGTCTCGATGGCTTCGAGGCCGTGCTCGCGGACGATGGCACGGCCACGCGGCAAGGACAGCGCAAAATCCAGAAACCGACGCACCGCCGGCGTCGGCGTCTCGAGATGGACCAGAAGGATCTCGCGGCGAATTACCTGCGCCTGGCGCGTCCCACCGCCGGCAGGCGAGCTCCAGACCAAGGGCACCTTGACCCGTGTGTCCACCAGTTCCCGCGCCAGATAGCCGATGGCGCCGCGCTGCGTAGCCACGCCTTCGCGCACCTGGTCGCTGGTCAGGATGCGCGCCTGGGGCGTGACCATCAGACGCCCCATGAGCTGCGTATTCCAGATTTCCCCCGTGCCCGACAGAGGGCCGTGGGCCATCACCACCACCGGCAGATCGGGACCGCCAAGCTGCTTCCAGTTGCTGATCTTGCCGCTGAACAGGTCGCGCAACTGGACCACGCTCAGGCTCGTCAGCGGATTGGCCGGATGAACCACCGGCAGGATGCGGTCATAGCCCAGCGGTGTGGCGACCAGACGCTTGCCAGCGGAGGTCGCCAGCTTTTGCTGGTCGGCGCCGACCGGGCTGGAGCTCAGGGCGATGTCGATGGTGTCGTGGATCAGTGCCTTGATGCCCAGCACGCTGGGCCCGCCCTCGACGGTGATCACCGCATTCGGCTGTTCGGCCATGAAGGCCTCGGCGAGCGCGCGGATCACCGGCACGGCGGTATTCGAGCCGCGCAGATGCACGACCACCCGCTCGCCCTCCGCTGCCGCGCCGACATTCCCGACGAGGGTCAGCAGCGCAGCAACGCCGGCAAGCAGCCAACGTCTCATCAGGAATCCAGCGACCAACTGGCCAGGGTTTCGTAGCTGGCTACGCTGGGGTGGAGATGGGACTTCACCAGCGAGAACTCCTCGGCCTGCCAGCTCACAGGCGTTTCCAGACGTGGCAAGGACAAACCGCGAACCCGCCGGGCCAGCGTGACATGAGGCACGTAGGGTCGTTTGTCCGGCGCGAAGCCGGCCGCCAGCAACTCTGCATTCAGGGCCTGTAAAAGTCGGCGCTGGCGAGACGGCGTTTCCCTGTTTCCAGCATGGAAAACGCCCCCCTGCGGCCAGAAACCGAGCCGGTCCAGCCGCACCTCGAAGGGCTCGGCACGTACCCGGTCCGCCGCGTCCATCAAGCGTTCCACGCCCTCGTCGTCCACCGAACCGATGAAGGCCAGGGTCATGTGGAGTTTTTCGCCAGGGACCACTTTCGCTCCCTTGGGCGCCAAGGCATGGCCCAATGCTTCCAGGTGGCCGGCGGCCTCGCCATCCGGCCAGAGGGCGAAGAAGACGCGATGGCGGCGAGCGGTGTTCATGCCTTCACCAGCAGCGCCACGGCCTCGACGGCAATGCCTTCGCCACGGCCCTCGAAGCCGAGGCGCTCCGTGGTCTTGCCCTTGATGTTGACGCAATCCGCGGCGACGCCCAGATCGCTGGCGATGTGCTCGACCATGGTCTTCACGTAGGGGCCGACCTTCGGCGCCTGGGCGATGATGGTCGCATCGACGTTGCCGACCACCCAGCCGGCCTTGCGCACGGCGTCCATGGCGCCGCGCAGCAGGCGGCGGCTGTCGGCGCCCTCCCACTGCTTGTCGCTGTCGGGAAACATGCGGCCGATGTCGCCGAGGCCGGCAGCGCCCAGCAGCGCATCGGTGATCGCGTGCAGCAGCACGTCGGCATCGGAATGGCCGAGCAGGCCCTTGCTGTATGGAATGGTGACGCCGCCGATGATCAGCGGCCGGCCGGGGACGAGGGCGTGGACGTCATAGCCCTGGCCGACGCGGAAAGGAATGCTCATGCGGGACTCCGATGGGCGAGTATCCATTCGGCCAGTTGCAGGTCGAGGGGATAGGTCACCTTGAGATTGGTCATGTCGGCGGCGACGAGTCGCGGCGCCAGACCGAGGGTTTCGATGGCGCTGGCTTCGTCTGTCACCTGTGGCGCGAAATCAAGCGCATCGAGGAGCAGGTGATGACGGAACATCTGCGGCGTCTGCGCCTGCCAGAGGCCATCGCGGGGCACAGTTTCGACTACGTAGCCACTCTCGTTGCCACGCTTCAGGGTGTCGGCCACGGGCACGGCGAGAAGGCCGCCGGCCACATCGTCGCCGACTTCGGCGATCAGTTTTTCCACCAGCGCCACGCTCAGGCAGGGACGCGCCGCGTCATGCACCAGCACCCAGTCCTCGTCTATATTGCCCAGCTCCGCCGCCATCGCACGCAGGCCGTTGGCGACGGACAGCGCCCGCGTTTCGCCACCGCAGCGGAAGACGCCAAGCTTGGGCGCCAGATCGGTCATGCTGTCAGCGGGCCACAGTTCGTCGTCCGGCGCCAGTACGACGAAAACACGCGCGATGGCAGGCATCTGGCAAAGCGTGGCGATGGCATGACGGATCAGAGGCTGGCCGGCCAGCGGCAGGTATTGTTTGGGAAGCTCGCTGCCCATGCGGGAACCGGTGCCGGCAGCAGGAATCAAAGCGTAATAAGTCATGGCCCGATTCTATACAATCGGTGCATCGCCATTGTGGCCGTCGCGCGGAGTAGCGCATGTTTGCAGCAGACAGCGGTATCGAAACTCTACAAGCCTTCGCCACCAGCATCGGCGTCGGCCTGCTGATCGGCCTCGAACGCGAACGCCAGTCCGACGTCAAGGCCGGCCTGCGTACCTTCGCCCTTGTCGGCCTGCTCGGCTGCCTCTCCGGCCTGCTGGCCGAGGCCACCAGCAGCGGCTGGATCATCGCCGCCGGCTTCCTGTCCATTGCCGCCATGATGATCGCCGCCATCGTCTCCGATCCGCTCGACGACGGCGATCCCGGCACCACCTCGGTGGTGGCGATGATGGTCTGCTACGCGCTGGGCGCCATGATCTGGTACGGCTATTCCTCCGTCGCCGTCATGCTTTCCATCGCCACCACCGTGCTGCTGTATTTCAAAGCGCAGCTGCACGGCATCTCGAAGAGCCTGACCCATACCGACCTGCTTTCCATAATCCAGTTCGGCGTGCTATCCATGGTCATCCTGCCCATCCTGCCGAATCAGGACTACGGCCCCTACGACGCACTCAACCCGCACCAGATCTGGTGGATGGTGGTGCTGATCTCCGGCGTCTCGCTGGCCGGCTACGCATCCCTGCGCCTCATCGGCGCCCGCCACGGCGCGGCGCTGATCGGCATCTTCGGCGGCCTCGCCTCCTCCACCGCCACCACCATGATCTTCGCCCGCCATGCGCGCGCCGAAGCCAATCTGGCGCGCACCGCCATGGTCGTCATCCTGCTCGCCAACATCGTGGTCATGATCCGCCTCGGCTTCGTCTCCTTCGTCGTCGCCCCCGCCATCATCACGCCGCTGGCCCTGGTGCTGGGCGGCGGCGTTGTCCTCGGCATCGTCGCTACCTTCTGGGGCTGGCGCCAGCTCGAAAGCGGCGATGCGTTGCCCATGCCGAACGTCACCAACCCGACCGAGATCCGCACCGCCCTCACCTTCGGCGCGCTGTATGCCGTGATCCTGCTGCTATCGTCCTGGTTGCAGGACATCGCCGGCAGCAAGGGCCTCTACCTGATCGCACTGGCCTCGGGCCTCACCGACGTGGATGCCATCGTGCTGTCCTCGCTGCGCCTGTTCAATACAGCGCAGATCAGCCCGGTCGAAACCGTGACTGCCATCGTCCTCGCCACCCTTGCCAACCTGGCCTTCAAGACCGGGCTGGTCGTTGTCATCGGCGGCGCAGCACTGGCCAAGCGCACGCTCCCCGGCCTCGCCGCCATCGCTGTCGGGCTGATCGGCGCCCTGCTGCTCACCGGCTGACATGAACACCACCGTCCGCCCTGCTGCCGTCGCCGGCATGTTCTACCCCGGTGACCAAGCGGGTTTGCGGGCGGAGTTGGAGGCGTGTCTTGCCGTAGCCTCTGCGGGCCACCTCCGGCCTGACGGCCTCCCCGTACCGTCAGAGCCGACTTATCCCAGCATCAAGGCCTCGATCAAAGCCTTAATTGTTCCTCACGCCGGCTACATCTATTCCGGTAGCACCGCCGGCAAAGCCTACGCGCTGCTCGCACCGCAGGCCGCGCACATCCGTCGCATCGTCCTGCTCGGCCCTTGCCATCGCGTCGCAGTGCGCGGTCTCGCCGCACCGACAGTGGACGCCTTCGATACGCCACTCGGTCGCATCCCGCTGGACCGCGCCGCCATCGACGCCTTGGCCGATCTGCCGCAGGTCGTCGCCAGCGACGCCGCCCACGCCCAGGAACATTCGCTCGAAGTGCAACTGCCCTTCCTGCAAACCGTGCTCGGCGATTTCAGCCTGGTACCACTGGCCGTCGGCCAGGCCAGCACCGCCGAAGTCGCCGAGGTGCTGGCGCGCCTCTGGGGCGGCCCGGAAACCCTGATCGTGATCAGCTCCGACCTCTCGCACTTCCACGCCTACCGTGAAGCGCAAGGCATCGACAAGGACACCGTGCGCCACATCCTTGCCGGCGATAGCCTCACCAGTCATGAACAAGCCTGCGGCGCCCTGCCCATCAACGGCCTGCTCGCCGTAGCGAAACAAAATGCCCTCGCCATCGAGCTCATCGCCCAGTGCAACTCGGGCGACACGGCCGGCGACAAATCGCGCGTCGTCGGCTACGCGTCCTTCATGCTCCACGAAGCAGACCTTGGCGCAGCTTTGCTCGTCCGCGCCCGCAACGCCATCGCCGCCCAGCTCGACCTGTCCACGCAACCCGAGCCCGGCCATCCGCAACTGGCCGCCCCCGGCGCCACCTTCGTCACTCTCACAAAACAGGGCCAGTTGCGCGGCTGCATCGGCTCGCTCGAAGCGCATCGCGCCCTCGACGACGACGTGCGCGCCAATGCCCTCGCCGCCGCCCAGCGCGACCCGCGCTTCCCGCCCGTCACCGCCGCCGAGTGGCCGACGATCAAGGTCGAAGTCTCCCTGCTGAGCGCACCGACGCCAATGTCATTCAGCGACGAAGCCGACGCCCTGCGCCAGCTTCGCCCCGGCATCGACGGCGTCATCCTGCAAGCCGGCCATCTGCGCAGCACCTTCCTGCCTCAGGTCTGGGAACAACTCCCCGATCCCCACCAGTTCATGGCCCATCTCAAACAGAAGGCCGGCCTGCCGGCCGACTTCTGGTCGCCCGAGGTCAGGCTGTTCCGCTACGAGGTGCAGAAGTGGAAAGAGTAGACAAGCTCCACCCCGCCCGCTGGTGGCACACGCTCGACGACGGCCGCATCCAGTGCGACCTCTGCCCGCGCGAATGCAAGCTGCACGAAGGCCAGCGCGCCGCCTGTTTCGTCCGCGCCATGCAGGGCGGCGAACTGGTGCTGACCACCTACGGCCGCAGCTCCGGCTTCTGCATCGACCCCATCGAAAAGAAACCTCTCAACCAGTTCTACCCCGGCAGCAGCATCCTTTCCTTTGGCACCGCCGGCTGCAATCTGGCCTGCAAGTTCTGCCAGAACTGGGACATCTCCAAATCCCGCGACATGGACCGGCTGATGGATCAGGCCAGCCCAGAAGCCATCGCCCAGGCCGCAAAACGCCACGGCGCGCAAAGCGTCGCCTTCACCTACAACGACCCGGTGATCTTCGCCGAGTACGCCATGGACACCGCCGACGCCTGTCACGGCCTCGGCATCCAGACCGTCGCCGTCACCGCCGGCTACATGCACCTCGCCCCCGCCCGCGAGTTCTACGCGAAGATGGACGCCGCCAACATCGACCTCAAGGGCTTCAGCGACGACTTCTACCTCAAGCTCTGCGGCGGCCATCTGCACAACGTCCTCGACCTCATCGCCATGGTCCATCACGAGACCGACTGCTGGGTCGAACTGACCACCCTGCTGATCCCCGGCAAGAACGACTCCGACGCCGAACTCAAACAGCTATCGGCCTGGATGGCCAGCGAACTCGGCCCCGACGTCCCCATCCACTTCACCGCCTTCCACCCCGACTGGAAGATGGACGACATCCCCGCCACCCCGCCCGAGACCCTGCGCCGCGCCCGCCGCATCGCCATGGATGCCGGCCTGCGCTACGTCTATACCGGCAACGTGCATGACAAGGACGGCGACACCACCTACTGTCCCGGCTGCCAGGCACCGCTGATCGTGCGCGACTGGTACGACATCCTCGACTACCGGCTGGATGACACCGGGCGCTGCCGGCAATGCGGAACGGCCCTGCCAGGGCGCTATGGAAAATTCACCAGGCCGTTTGGCCCACGACGGATTCCGGTCAGCATGCAGCGGATTTCCTCGCCATCTTGAACACTGGCGCCGCCCCCCTTTTCAGCATTCACTTTTGGGCTGAAAATGTGTCCTGCCAATTGCATGCAAAATACAAAGACATACTCGAAAGGCATCTGTCGATGCTTTCCATCCACGCAGACGCAATCTCCACATGGACAAGGGAGAGATGAACATGGCAAACAATGGATTTGTTCGGTTAATCGTTTCCGCGTTGTTCTTTTTCTTCAGCGCCCCCCTTGCCTTTGCCGGCAGCGAGTTCTACTGGAAGCCCAGCTACGGGCGAGGCGTAGGCACGGTCAAGGCTCCTGACTGCAATGGCAAGCAGTACGACGCGGGACTCTGCTACAACGCCTGTAAAAGCGGGTACAGCAGCGGCGGACCGGTATGCTGGGAACAGAACGCCAAATTCATTCCCAAAAGCTACGGTCGGGGCGTGGGAACCCCCCCTGCCTATTCCTGCGGCAGCAAGGAGGAAGACGCCGGCCTTTGCTATACGAAATGTAGCCCCGGTTACAAAGGCGTAGGCCCGGTCTGCTGGGCACTTTCGCCCCCCGGCTATATAGAGTGCGGTGCGGGATTTGCCGCCAATGAACTCCAGTGCACAATGGTCACTGGCTCCCAAACGGCATCCATCGGCATGCTTGGTTTGGCGGCCATGCCGGCTGCGTCCATTGCCGCCAATCGGGCGCTGCAATCAAAAGCAGGCACAGCGGCCGTGGAAGCCGCCCAAAAGTTGGCCAAGCTGATGGAACCGCTGACCTCAAAACTGGCGCCCATGTTTACTGCCGGGGCGAAAAACCCCGGAAAATTTGCGACTGTCATGTCCGATGCGCAAAAACTCTGGGTTAACTTCTTTGCCAAGAACGGTCCCCAAATCAAAGAACTGGTCAAGGTAGCCCGTGCCGTCAAGGGCTCTGCCAGTGCCGGCGTCCAGTCCATGGACGATCAGCTCGATCCGATTGAGGGATTGCGGTTCGTCTTCACCATCTTGTCCGTCGTTGATCAGACGCCGGTATCCGGCCTCATTTCATCCTTCGCCTATTCGGTCTATGAACCGGCGTCAGCATCCGGCGCCCATCGTCCAGCGCCAGGGGCCACGACGCCTCCACCGCCAGCCCCAGTGGTAAATAGCTGGAACTATCTTTACGGCTTGCAGGGCAACGGCGACTTATGGGCTTTCCGCATGGATGCAGGGGGCGCCATAGGCTTTTCCGGAAAGATCGGCCAGGGCTGGGGCGACATGAAGCTGATCACCGCAGGAAATACCGGGGAACTATTCGCCGTCGCCACAAACGGTGATCTCTACTTCTATCAACACGATGACAAACTCACCTTCACCGTCTCTGCCAAGAAAATCGGCCAAGGCTGGGGCAGGATGAAATCGGTGTTCTCAGGTGGAACTCACGGGAACCAGCGCATCCTCTTTGCCATCAATGAAAGCGGAGAATTACTCGATTGCCGTTTTGAAGGCCCCGATGTCCGCAATGTCTCGGTTAAAACGATAGGCTGGGGCTGGGGCGGCTATCGCCAGGTGTCTGCCGGACCCAACGGAGCAATTTATGCCATCAATGACAGGGGCGAACTCATGAAGTACGCATACAACCTTGCCGACATGGCACAGACGCCAAAATCCCAAGGAATCGGCCCCGGCTGGGATGCCTATCCGCAGGCCTTCGCCGGCGCGGACGGCTATCTCTACGGTCTCGACAGAAAGAACAATCTGCTGGTCTACCGGGATCAAGGAAGCGGCGGATTTCTGGGGCCACAGACGATAGGCAATGGCTTTGGCCTGCGCAGCATGACAGCCATGAAGAAGTGGTAGCACGGCGCACCCAGCGTTCCAATTTAGCTGGATGCGAGCATCTGAATCGTCGTTCTGCCAGCGCCGACTTTTCAGGGCGCCGTCAATAGCCGCCTGTGTTCAAGCGCAGCCATCGACGGCGTCTCCCTCACTGCCTGGCCTGGAGTAGTATGCCGATGGGGATTATCGCCATGCAGGGTTTGAGGGAGATTTTAGTGGGCACAGTAAACACGAAAGCATCGGCAATCATTGGTGGACAAGTGTTTCCGGGCGATGCACTGTTCATGTTATGCGGCAAGACACTGCGAAACCCTGAAAAATCGCTGCCTAAATCACGTTGAACTAAACCGCTGACGCGGTGGTGGCGCAAGTCACCACCGCGTTGTGCATTTTGGACGCCGAGTTGTTCGATCCTCTCATCGGGAATGTTCCCGACCTGACGAGGAGAACGAC
>JAVBXY010000037.1 GCA_030824275.1 Rhodocyclaceae bacterium
CTAGAATGACCACCGACTTTCCCACCGCGCCGTCCGCCTACGGTCTAGAGGGACCTTCGGCACCCGTCACCGTGGAAAAGTCTCCGAGCGCCTCACACACAGAAATTCTGACACTCCCCAATAAAGATGCCGTTCTAGCATTGCACAAAAAAATTCGGAACAGCAACATTCAACCACCGATAATTTTTGTGGTTGACAAGGATTTATGGGTGCACGCCCCACTGCCTGCATCACACGAATTTTCCGAAATAATAACAACGAATGGCTACTCTATAGAAAATGATCTATTTATGGACGGAAGTTTAGAAACCCTCCTCGACGAAAAAGAAAAGACTGAATTTAATAGCGAGCTGGCAAAATTCATTAGGTGGTATGCGCGATCAATCGAAAAGCAACTGAATGGCATCGACGCAAACTTCAGAACCCATCCTGGAAAGATATTGGATGACCCAGAGTTTTATTTAGCTGAAACCACCTTGAAAGAGGGGGAGAAGTATCCCGATACACTCTTCACCGAAATATCGGGAAATTATGCGGAACTATTGCGCGGAAAATCTCTTTTCGCCCTGCTTTTACGACAACTATCGTCCCCTAAGCGTGACGTAAAATTTAGCGGAAAGCAGTTAATGGAATTTGGAGCATCACGGAAGGGAGGCAATTTCCAGAGGCTCAGAGATTCTGTTAGGCTTGCGTTGACTCTCAGCCAACAATAAGTAGAACCCCAATACATACTTGGATAGTTGTATAGCTATTCCAAGCCCGACGTCGCCGCCCTCGCCTGTGCCGCTGCCTGCGGCGCAACGTGGCCGGCGTAGAAGCGGGCCAGTTTCAGGATTTCTTCCAGATAACCGTCGGCATACTCGCCGCTGCCTCGCTTCGCAGTGGCGGCCAGGGCGGCGCGGCCCATCTGCCAGCTGCCGCAGACGGTGCCCAACAGATGCAGAAAGGGCGAGGCGCCGGCCAGTACGTCGCCGAGGCGCTCGCGACCGTTGGCGAGAATCCAGTCGAGGGTCCGTTCCAGGGTCTTCACATCGTCAGCCAGTTGCTCGCCCAGGGGCGCCAGAGCGGCAGCGGACTTCAGTTCGGCGGCCACCTCCAGCATGTCGACAATCAGTTCGCGCAGGGTGGCGCCCTTTTCGCGCAGGATCTTGCGGCCGATCAGGTCATTGGCCTGGATGCCAGTCGTGCCTTCGTAGATGGTGATGATGCGGGCGTCGCGGGCGTGCTGGGCGATACCGGTTTCCTCGACGAAGCCCATGCCGCCATGAATCTGGATGCCTTCGTAGCAGACCTGCTGGCATAGCTCGGTGCTCCAGCCCTTGACCACGGGCATCAGCAGATCGACGTAGCGTTTGGCCTTATCCACCGCAGCTTGGTCGGTCGAGTGATGGGCCGTATCAAACCAAGCGGCGGCCGTGTAGGCCAGCATGCGCGGGGCCATGATCTTGGCGCGCATGGTCAGCAGCATGCGGCGTACGTCCGGGTGTACGGCGATGGGCTTGCCGGTTTCGCCGGTCACACCGTCCCTGCCCTGTACGCGTTCGTTGGCGAAGGCGACTGCCTGCTGATAGCTGCGCTCGCCGATGCCGAAGCCCTGCACACCGACACCGAAGCGGGCTTCGTTCATCATGACGAACATGTATTCGAGGCCGCGATTGGGCTCGCCGACGATCCAGCCGATGGCGCCGTCCTTGTCGCCGAAACTCATGGCGCAGGTGGGGCTGCCGTGGATGCCCAGCTTGTGTTCGATACCGACGCATTGCAGGTCGTTCTTCGTGCCGTCCGGCAATACCTTGGGCACGAGGAACATGGAAATTCCCTTCACCCCGGGCGGCGCGTCCGGCAGACGGGCCAGCACCAGATGGACAATGTTGGGCGTGATCTCGTGCTCGCCGTAGGAGATGAAGATTTTCTGGCCGAAGACCCGGTAGCTGCCGTCCGCCTGCGGCTCGGCGCGGCTGCGGATGGCGGCCAGGTCGGAGCCGGCCTGGGGTTCGGTGAGGCACATGGTGCCGGCCCATTCGCCGGTCACCAGCTTGCCGAGATAGCGCTCCTTGAGTTCGTCGCTGGCCGCCAGCATCAGCGCCTCGGACTGGCCCATGTTGAGTTGCGGCAACATGGTGAAGGCCGTGTTGGCCGAGAACCACATCTCCATGACCGGCGTGGACACCAGCTTGGGCAGGCCCTGGCCGCCGTGCTCCGCCGGCAGCGAGAGGCCGATCCAGCCGGCGTCGCGGAACTGGGCATAGGCCTCGGTCCAGCCGTCCGGCGTGATGACTTTGCCATTCTCCAGCCGACAGCCCTGCTCGTCCCCGCTCTGGTTCAGCGGCGCCATGACGCCAGCGGCGAACTTGCCGGCCTCTTCGAGGATGGCTTCCACCACGTCAGGCGAGGCCTCTTCGCAGCCGGGCAATGCGGCGACGCTGTCGAGGCCCGCCAGTTCGCGGAGGATGAAACGGATGTCGGTGAGAGGGGCGGAGTAGTCGGTCATGGAAAAGTCGGTGCTGGTGATACGGCAAATGCGCGGCGATTAAGAACAGGCAGCCTTGTAATCCTCGGGAATCGGGATGGCCTTGATGCGCAATTCGTTGTCCGGGTCCTTGATGGCGAAGACGCGGACTTCGCGGCCCTCGGCCAGCACGGTGTCACCACGGCGGGCGACATGGCGGACGACGAAGCTCTTGGTGTTCCACTGCTCGATGCTGGAGTCGATCTCGATGTCCTCGCCGTAGGTGGCGGAACTGAGGAACTTGGCCTGGGCATCCACCAGCGGCGTGCCGATGATGCCCCGCTCCTTCAGCGTGTCGCGCCAGCTCGGCACGCCGCAGGCGGTGAACAACTCGCGGCAACTGGTGTCGAACCACTTGAAGTAGTTGGCGAAGAAGACGATCTGCGCGGGATCGCAATCGCCGAAGGCGATGCGCATGCGGTAGGTGTTGGTACGGGCCATGGTGTTCTTTCAGGGTAAAAAAAAGGGCCGATGCTGCCTTCGGCCCCGGTCCGGCGTCAAGCCGGAATGCGAACTTATTTCGGCGCCATGCGGATGGCGCCGTCGAGACGGATGGTTTCGCCGTTGAGCATTTCGTTCTCGACGATGTGGGCAGCCAGTGAGGCGTATTCCTCCGGCCGGCCCAGACGCGGCGGGAAAGGTACGGACTTGGCCAGGGATTCCTGGGCCTCGACCGGCAGGGTTTCCATCATCGGCGTGAAGAACAGGCCGGGGGCGATGGTGCACACACGGATGCCGAAGCGGGCCAGTTCGCGGGCCACGGGCAGGGTCATGCCCACCACGCCGGCCTTGGAGGCGGCGTAGGCCGGCTGGCCGATCTGGCCGTCGTAGGCGGCGACAGAGGCGGTGTTGATGATCACGCCCCGCTCGCCCGCGGCGTTGGGATTGCCCTTGCTGATGGCGTCGGCAGCCAGACGCAGCATGTTGAAGCTGCCGATCAGGTTGATGGCGACGATCTTGCTGAAGTTGCCCAGGGGCTGCGGGCCGGTCTTGTTCAGCACCTTTTCGGGAGTGCCGACGCCGGCACAGTTCACCAGACCATGCAGCGCACCGAAAGCCGATACGGCCTTGGCCACGCAGGCCTGGCCGTCGGCATCCGAGGTCACATCGGTGCGCTGAAAGACGGCGCGGCTGCCCAGCTCGGTGGCCAGCTTCTCGCCGCGCTCGGTGTTGAGGTCGGCGATGACGACATTGGCGCCCTTGCCGTGGAAGGCGCGGACAGTGGCTTCACCGAGGCCCGAGGCGCCGCCGGTGACGATGAAGGTGGAATCCTGAAATTGCATTTATACGTTCTCCACAAGAATGGCGACACCCTGGCCGCCGCCGGCGCAGGCCGACGAGATACCGAACTGGAGGCCGGCCTCCTTGAGTTCGCGGGACACGGTAGTGGTCAGGCGCACGCCGGTGGCGCCCAGCGGATGGCCGATGGCGATGGCGCCGCCATGCACGTTGCCGCGATCACGGGCGAGGCCGAGTTCCTTTTCGCAGGCGAGGTACTGGGCGCCGAAGGCTTCGTTGATCTCGACGCGACCGACGTCGTCGACCTTCATGCCTTTCTTCGCCAGCAGCGCACGGATCGCCGGCGCCGGGCCGATGCCCATGATTTCCGGCGGCACACCGGCAGCGGAACCGCCGACCAGTTTTGCCAGCGGCTTGAGGCCGTGGGCGCGGACGTAGTCGCCGGAAGCCACCAGCACGGCACCGGCGCCATCGACGATGGCGGAGCTGTTGCCGCCGGTCTGCACGCCGCCGAAAGCCGGGCGCAGCTTGGCCAGGGTTTCGTAGGCGGTGGCCTTGACGTGGCCGTCCTTGCTGAAGGACTCGACCTTGCGCGGCAGCTTGAGGCTGCGCGTGTTGTAGCCGGCCAGTTCAAACGTGGCATTGGTCACCGGCACGATCTCGTCGTCAAAATAGCCGGCGGCCTGAGCGGCGACAGCGCGAGCAAAGCTCTGCTCGGCGAAGCGATCCACTTCCTCGCGGGTGATGCCGTAACGCTTGGCGAGGTTCTCGGCCGTGTCGCCCATGCCGATACCGGGCGCCGTGTCCTTGGTGGCTTCCCAGAGGAAATCCTTGAACTCGATCTGGCCCATCTTGAAGCCGGCACGATGAGTGTAGGCGGCGACAGGGTTGCGCGTCATGGACTCGGTGCCGACGGCCAGCACCATCTTGGCTTTACCCAGCTTGATGTGGTCGGCAGCGGCGATGATGGTCTCGAAGCCGGTGCCGCACAGGCGCTGCACCAGCACCGCCGGCACGTTGGGATTGACGCCGGAATACAGGCCGATGTGGCGCGGCAGGAAGTAGGCGTCGAAGCTGGCCTGGGCCATGTTGCCGCCGATCACGCAATCCACGTCGCCGGCGGCGATGCCGGTCTTGGCGAACAGGGCGCGGGCGGCGTAGATGCCCATGTCGGTGGGCGAGACGTCGCCGAGTTCCTGCATGTAGTCGGCGAAGGGCGTGCGCACGCCGGCGACCAGGTAGATGTCGTCCCAGGTGGTAACGACGGCACGTGCTTCGGATTCTGCATAAGGATTGCTGCTCATTCGCGGGGCCCCTTGCCTTTGCGTTGCAAAAATTCGCCGATGCGCGCCACGACTTCCGGGCTGGTTTGCGTCATGGCGGCGGTCAGCGATTCGACGTAGAAACCGTCGTCGGTGGACATGTTGGTAATGCGCTGGATGGCGGTGACCATGGCGTAGTTGGCCATCGGTGCGTTCTCGGCGATACGCTTGGCCAGTTCCTGTGCCTTGGCCATGCCCTCCCCCGCGCCCACCAGATAGTGGGACAGGCCGAGTTGTTGGCCTTCTTCCGCCCGGTAGATGCGGCCAGTCAGCATCATTTCGCACATGCGGCCCTGGCCGATGATGCGGGCGACGCGCACCGAGGCCCCGCCGCCGACGAAGATGCCATGTCGGCCTTCGGGCAGTTGATAGATGGTGGTCGGCTCGGCGATGCGAACGTGGGTCGCAGTCGCCAGTTCTAGGCCGCCGCCGATGACGGCGCCCTGAATCACGCTGACCACCGGCAGGCCGGACATCTGGATCTTGTTGAACAGGCGATGCCAGCCCTGCGAATGCAGCATGACGCCGAAGGGCTCGCGATGCTGATGCTCGGCGAGATCGAGGCCGGCACAGAAATGGTCGCCGGCGCCGGTCAGGATCACCACCCGGGTGTCCTCGGGCTTGGCTTCCCAGGCCTTGTCGAGGGCGTCGAGCAGCCGGTCGCTGATCGCATTGCGCTTGGCCGGACGGTTCAGCGTAATGGTGTAGATGGTGCCGTCCACCGCGGTGGTGACGAGTTTTTCAGTCAAGCGAGTTCTCCAGAAGCATTGAGTCGTTATTAGCCCAGCGTGATGACGCCGGTGTCCGGCACTTCGCCGTAAAGCTCCAGCACGCGGTCGGCGCGACGGGTGCGCACGGCGCGCTGGTTGATGTAGCCCTTCTCGGTCATCTCGCCGGCTTCAGAGGAAGGCGGCTCAGCCAGCAGCAGCACGCGGGTCGGGTAGGTGGACGAACCACCGCCCTCGCGCTTCATGCGCACCAGGCCTTCGCGCACGCGCTCCTTGACCACCGGATGACCGAGCACCTGATCCGCCGGTGCATCGTCAGGCAGATTGGCGATACGGCGGCATTCGGCGAGATTGGGGAAGACGAGGAAGCCGATTTCATCCCGGTCATGGCCGGTGACAACGATGTCCTGGGCCACCGGCGACAGTGCACTGATGCCTGCGACGCGAATGGAACCGACGTGCACCCAGGTGCCGGACAGCAGCTTGAAGTCTTCAGCGACACGGCCGTCGAACAGCAGGCCCTGCTCGGGGCGCGCCGGATCGACGAACTCGACGGCGTCACCGATGATGTAGTAACCCTCTTCATCGAAGGCGGCGGCGGTGATATCGGGCTGCTTCCAGTAGCCGGGGAAGAGATTCGGGCCCTTGACGCGAACTTCCAGCTTGTCGGCAACGGGGATCAGCTTCAGCGTCGTGCCAGGCACCGGCACGCCGATGACGCCAGAGCGCACGGCCTGGAAGTGGCAGTCGGTACAGGCCGGCGCGGTCTCGGTGGAGCCCCAGCTCGACAGCATGGTCACCGGATGGCCGAGTTCCATGACGGCCAGGCGTTCCAGTTCGTCCCAGATCGATTGCGGCAGCGCGGCGCCGGCGTAGAAAATGATTTGCAGGCGCGAGAAGAAACTCTTGCGCAGCTCGGCGTTGTCGCGCAACTCCGAAACCAGCATGTCATAGGCCAGCGGCACGCTGAAATAGATGGTGGGCGAAATCTCGGTGAGGTTTCTCACCGTCTTCGGCATCAGGGCCGGCAGCGGCTTGCCCTCGTCGAGGTAGAGACTGCCGCCAAAGCGCAGCACGATGTTGAAATTGTGGCTGCCGCCGAAGACGTGGCTCCAAGGCAGCCAATCCATCACCACCGGCTTGGTCTGGTTGAGGAAGGGCCAGATCACCGATTTGAGTTCGGCGTTGGAAGTCATCATGCGCTGCGTGGTGACCACCGCCTTGGGCGCGCCGATGGAGCCGGAGGTGAACAGGAACTTGGCGATGGTGTCGTGGGTCACCTTGGCGAATGCTGCCTGGACCGCCGTGTCGTCAGCGCCGACTTTTTCCAGCTCGGCAAAGGGAATGGTGCCGGCTTGCGCTTGACTGAGTCCACCAGCGACGACGACGCCGTCGTGCAGCGAAGCGACTGCATTGATCGCCGGCATGAAGCGCTCGATGGTGTCGGCGAAGATCACCCCCGGACGCAGCAGTTCGACGTTGGCCTTGAGCTTGACGAAATCCTTGGATTGCAGGGAGTTGCCGGCGGAGACGGAACTGATCGGCACGCCAATGTGCAGACAGGCTTGCATCAGCAGGGCGTGCTCCAAGCTGTTGCCGGAGAGCACCAGCACAGGCCGTTCGGGCGACAGGTTCTGACCGAGCAGCCAGGAGGCGATGCGATAGACGCGGGCAAGCGTCTGTGCGTAAGTGAGCTTGATCCACTCGCCGTCCTTGCCACGCTCGGCGAGGAAAACGGCATCGGGAGTTTCCTTGGCCCACTGCTCCAGCCACACACCAGTGCAGCGAGCGTAATCGGGCATGTCGAGTTTGGAACTGAACAAGCGGGTACCGTCGGGACGCGCCTCGAGAAGGACGGCCGGATCGGCGAACAACTCCTCCGGCTTGCGGGGAATGGCGTTCATGAATTTATCCTGAAGGGGAAATTCCCCCTCCCACGCGGGAGGGGGATCGACATGGAAGTCTTACTTGGTCGAGATGACCTTGAAAGCGCCGTTCTGGACTTGCAGAAGGACGCGACCACGGTTGTCGAAACCGGAATGGTCAGTGGCGGTCATGTTGAACACGCCATGGACGCCGGCGATTTCACGCTCGGTTTCGATGGCATCACGCACGGCAGCGCGGAACTCTGGCGTGCCCGGCTTGGCCTTCTTCAAAGCAACCGGCAGGGCGCGCGAGGCGATGGCCCAGGCATCCCACATGTGACCGCCGAAGGAGGACAGGGAGCCCTTGCCGAACTTGGCCTCATAGGCCGTGGTGTACTCACTGCTGACCTTCTTGGAGGGATGCGAGTCCGGCAACTGGTCCCACTCCAGCAGCGGGCCGGCGACCAGGATGCCGTTCTCGACGTTCTTACCGCCGAGCTTCAGGAAAGCCGGCGACGGCGCACCGTGAGTCTGGTAAATCTGGCCCTTGTAGCCACGTTCGGCCAGCGTCGAGTGCGCCATGGCGGCGGCACTACCGGAGGCCACGACCAGCACTGCATCCGGCTTGACCGACATCAGCTTGAGCGCCTGACCGGCGACGGAGGTATCGGCGCGGGCAAAGCCTTCGATGGGGCCGAGCTTGATGCCGTACTTGGCGACCATGGGTTCGAGGGTCTTGATCCACGCCTCACCATAGGCATCGGGATGGAAGCCGAGGAAGCCGAGGGTCTTGACGCCCTTGGCCTGCGCATCGGCCAGCAGCGGCTGAGCCATCAGGCTGATCGGCTGCGGCATGGTGAAGGTCCATTTGAACTTCTCGCCGTCGAGACGATTCGGCGCCAGGGCGATGAGCGGAGTCTTCGACTCGGCGGCCTTGTCGGCAGCGACAACGACCGCCGGGGTGATCGAACCGGCGATCAGCAGATCGATCTTGTTCTCGGTGATCATCTTGGTGGCGTTCTTCGCCGTGTTGGTCGGGTCCGAGGCCTCATCGAGAACGATCCAGTTGATCTTTTCGCCGCCGATGGTCTTCGGGAAGAGTTCGGTTGTGTTTTTCTGCGGACCACCGAGCACAGCAGCCGGACCGGTCGCCGAGACGCTGACGCCGATGTTGATGTCGGCCCAGGCCGAGCCGGCTAGGAACGCGGAAGCAAGCGCCTGAACTAATACGAGTTTCTTCATTTCATTGTCTCCTACTGTTTTGAGTGATTTATGGTGGTGCGACGGGATGATTGTAATGACCAATTGTTTGATGTCAACTTGTTTGGGTTTAACGTTAATGGCACACTAATAGCATGGCTCCACAACGCAAACCCCCTTCGCTCGGCTGTCTGACTGACCACGTCGGCTTCCATCTCCGGCTGGCCCAGCTTGCCGTATTCAAGCACTTTGAAAGTGCGCTGGGGGAAATTGGTGTCTCGCCGGCCATCTACTCGGTACTCGAGGTCCTGCACGACAATCCGGGTATCACCCAGTCCAAGCTGGCCATCGCCGTGCGGCTGGATCGCTCCTCCATGGTGCCGATGCTGGACAAGCTCGGCAAACGGGGTCTTGTCGAGCGCCAGGCCTCGACCACCGACCGTCGCCATAACCATCTGTTCCTCACCAAAGAGGGTGAAGCCCTGCTCGCCGATGCCCGCGCCCGCGCCTCGGCACACGAGAAACAGGTCTGCTCCTGCCTCTCGGCGGAAGAGAAGAAAAATCTTCTGGCCCTGCTCGACCGCTTCGGCGGCTAGTCAATCCGCCCGACTTCCACCGCGACTTCATCCAGCCGACCACGCAACCAGCCGTGGGCCGGGTCGAGATGATTGCGACGATGCCAGACCAGGTACATCGGCATTTCCGGGAACTCGAAGGGTAGCGACACAGCGGCGAATTCGCGCATGATTTCCAGGCTCGTCAATCCCGGCAGCGTCGCCAGGCGATCCGAGCCGCGCAGGAATACGGGCACGCCGGAGAAGTTCGGCACGGTCACCGCGATGTCGCGCTTCAAGCCCCGCGCTTCCAATTCCGTATCGAAAGCCAGCCGCTCGCCGCGCTCATAGACCACACCGATGTGGCGCGCCGCAAACCACTCGGCCTTGCTCGGCGCCTTGCGCATCGAGGCATCGTAGAAGCAGGTCCAGCGATCCGTCAGCAGACGCTTCTGGAAAATGTCGGCCCCTGCCGGCGGTCGGGGACTGATGAGCAGATCGCAACGATTCTCCCGCAGCATGTCTGCCGTCGGTACGCCGGAGGGAATCACCCGCAAGCGAATGCCCGGCGCGGCGGCCGTCACGCGACGATAGAACTCGGGGAGGAACAGATCGCGCTGGAAATCGTTGGCGGCGATGGTCAGCGTGAATTCCGCGGTCGCCGGATCGAAACGCGCGCCAGCGGCGAAGTCGCGCAGATCATCGAGCAACTGCCGCGCCCGGTCCGCCAGGGCCTGGGCGTGGGCCGTGGGCTGGATGCCGCGCCCGGATTTGACGAACAGGGGATCGTTCATCACCCCGCGCAGGCGTTCCAGGGTGTGGCTCACGGCGGACTGGGTGACACCCAGTCGATCCGCCGCTGCCGTCACCGAGCCAGTATCCAGCACCGCCAGAAAAACCCGCAGCGAGCGGCCATCGAGGGCCAGGAAGGTCGACTCATCGAAATCGTTCATGAATATCATGATGCCCGAGTCCTTGGTTTCCGCCTAGAGGGTGCGGATACTTCAGCCATCAAACATCCATCTACAAAGGAGACAGCATGAACGCACCGGCCAAGGAACCCATCCTCGACATCGCCCACTTCGGCCGCATGGAGCTGATGACGCCCAAGCTCGACCGCAGCCTGTGGTACTTCAAGGACGTGCTCGGCATGGAAGTCGTCGCCACAGCAGGGGATTCCGTGTTCCTGCGCGCCTACGGCGACTACGCCACCAGCACCCTCAAGCTCACCGCCGCCAAGGATGCCGGCCCCGGCTGCATCAGCTGGCGCGCCGTCAGCCCGCAGGCGCTGGAGCGCCGGGTCAAGGCCCTCGAAGCGGCCGGTCTCGGCATCGGCTGGGCCGACGGCGATGTCGGTCGTGGCAAGGTCTATCGCTTCCGCGACCCGGAAGGCCACCTGATGGATGTCTACTACGAAGAACAGAAATACGAAGCACCGGACCACCTGCGCTCGACCCTGAAGAACCTGCCGCAGAAATACACCGGCCGCGGTGTCGGTGTGCGCCGCCTCGACCACCTGGCCCTGATGGCCAAGGACGTCGGCAAGAACCGCGAGTTCGCCATGGACCTGCTCGGCTTCCGCTTGCGCGAACAGGTCATCTACAACAACGGCCAGACGGAAATCGGCTCCTGGATGAGCTGTTCCGCCGTGCATCATGAAATGGCCTACGTCGCCGACATCAAGCAGGGCAACAGCCGCCTTCACCACTTCAGCTTCTGGATCGACAACCGCGAAGACGTGCTGCGCGCGGCGGACATCCTGCGCGAGAACGAAGTCTTCATCGAGGCCGGCCCCTCCAAGCACAACAACTCGCAGGCCTTTTATCTCTACTCCTACGAGCCGGGCGGCAACCGGGTCGAAATCTACTCCGGCAGCTATCTGGTGCTGGCTCCCGATTTCGAGCCGGTGACCTGGAACGAAGAAGAACGCGGCCCCGGCGTCTATTGGGGCTCGGCCCTGCCGCCCTCCTTCATCGAATACGGCACGCCGAACATCGCGGCCCCGGTCGCTGCCGGCGCGGAGAAAACCCCGGTGTTCGATCCGCAGTAAAAAGTCGGCGCTGACGGTACGGCGATTACGCGGCAAATAAGCGGCGAACGACAAATGGCGACGGCTATCCCGTCGCCGTTTTTTTTACACAGTCCGAAACATCCCGTTGATCTCCCGTGAACCGACGGCCTCGTCGGCATAACGAAACGTCCCGTAGCCGCGCATCTCGCTGGCCGCCTTGAGGAAGGCCCCCAGTGCTACCCGCGCCAGCGAACCGCCGACGCTGACCCGCCGCACGCCCAGTCCGGCCAGATCCGCCAGATCGAGCTGCACGCCCTGCATCCCCATGATCACATTCACCGGCCGCTGCACTGCCTTCACCACCGCTTCGATCTCCGCGCGACTGCTCAAGCCCGGTGCGAACAACACATCGGCCCCGGCGTCCTGATAAGCCCGCAGGCGGCGGATCACATCGTCGATGTCGGGCCGGCCGACGAGGAAATTCTCCGCCCTGGCGGTGAGCTGGAAATGGAAGGGCAAGGCCCGCGCCGCCGCCACCGCCGCGCGGATGCGCGCCACCGCCTGATCCAGCGGATACAGTGGTTCATCCGCCCGCCCCGTCGCATCCTCGATGGAGCCGCCGACGACCCCCGTTGCCGCCGCCATGCGTATGGTCTCGGCCACGGTCTCCGGCGCATCGCCGAAGCCGTTTTCCAGATCGGCACTGACCGGCAGATCGGTCGCCGCCGCGATCTCGGCCAGGTGCCGCATCATCCGCTCGCGGCCCACCGCGTTGTCGGGCAGACCACAGGAAAACGCATAGCCGGCACCGGTGGTAGCCAGAGCACTGAAGCCGAGCCGCGCCAGCAGGCGGGCCGTGCCCACGTCCCAGGGATTGGGAATGATGAAGGCACCCTCCTCCTCATGGAGGCGTCGGAAGGCGATGGCTTTTTCGATCTGTGTCGTCATGAATATTTTCCTCAAGTGAATGAATTCGCCGGCGTCAGCATGGGCCGCACGATCTCGCGGTCGTTGATCGGGTAATGGAGCGCCGCCGCCACGATGCCCAGGGCTATGCCGGCGAACCAGATCAGGTCGTAGGAACGGGTCGCATCGAACACATAGCCGCCGAGCCAGACACCGAAGAACGATCCCAACTGGTGACCGAAGAATACGAAGCCGAAAAGCGTCGTCAGGTAGCGCACCCCGAAGACCTGCGACACCAGCCCGTTGGTGAGCGGCACCGTGCCGAGCCAGATGAAGCCCATCACCGCGCAGAAAACGTAGAGACTCCAGGTGCTGAGCGGCAACAGCACGAACAGCGCCATCGCCAGCGAACGGATCAGGTAGATGCCGGCCAGCAGATGCTTGCGTCGAAACTGGCCGCCAAGCAGGCCACAGTAATAAGTGCCGAGCACATTGGCCAGCGCGATGATGGCAAGGCCAGTCACCGCATCCGTAGCCCGCATGCCCCGATCCATCAAATAGGCCGGCAGGTGCGCAGCGATGAAAGCCAGTTGAAAACCGCAGGCGAGAAAACCCAGGTTCAGCAGCCAGAAGCCTCGATGACGAAATGCTTCGCCGAGGGCAGCGCGCAGGCTTTGTTCCTGCACGGCAGCGGTGCCCTGTTCGTCGCGCAGGGGCAGCGCGCAGGGCAGCAGCAAACTACAGCCCAGCGCCAGCACCAGCAGCGCACCGGCCCAGCCCAGGCCGCCGATCAGGCCCTGGGTCAGCGGCACCATCAGGAACTGACCGAAGCCGCCCACCGCGCCGGCCACACCCAGCGCCCAGCTCCGGCGTTGCGGCGGCACCATCCGGCTCAGAGCGCCGTAGATCACGCCGAAGGAGGTTCCGGACAGGGCGATACCGATGCACAGGCCCGCGCTCAGGGTGAACGCCAAGGGCGTCGTCGCCATCGACATCAAGCTCAGGCCCAGCACGTAAAACAACAAACCGCCGACCACCACCCGCCGCGAGCCATAGCGGTCGGCGATCATTCCGGTGAAGGGCTGGGCGATGCCCCAGACCAGGTTCTGGATCGCAATCGCAAAGCCAAACGCTTCCCGGCTCCAACCGCGATCCATGGTCACCGGCACCAGGAATATTCCCTGTGCATGACGGATACCCAGGGCCAGCCCCATCACCAGACCGCCCGCGATCACGAAGACGACGGGGTTTCTCATCCATTCAAAGCGTGTGCCGGTCGTCGCCATGTGTATCTCCGATATATTCCTTATACGCAATCGTCGAGACCGATTGCGAATGCCAATGGATAGCGATTAGACTGTTCCGAGAAGCCTTTCACAAACCACTTTTTCGACTGCATTGCATGCGCTGACGGAATGTCTATCCCCCTCGTTCGCCTTTCCTCGCTGGACCTGATCCGCGGCTTCGTCGCCGTCGGCCGCCGCATGAGCATCACGCTCGCCGCCCAGGATCTGTGCCTGACCCAATCCGCCGTCAGCCGGCAGGTGCATGCGCTGGAAGACATGCTCGGCATCAAGCTACTGGTCCGCAGCCATCGCGCCATCAGCTTCACCCCCGAGGGCGAGCGGCTGTTTCGCAGCGCCGACAGTGCCGTGCAGCAACTCCAGGACGTGATCGGCGCCCTCAAGGGCGGCGGTCCCGCCCAGCCGGTCACCATCACCTCCAGTATCGGCGTCGCCGGCCTCTGGCTGCTGCCCCGGCTCGGCGGCTTTCTGCAGAACCATCCCGGCATCGACGTGCGCGTCTCCGCCAACAACCGGGTCGGTGACCTGCGCGGCGAAGGCCTTGATCTCGCCATCCGTTACTGCCCGCCGGACGCCGCCCCCGAAGGCGCCACCCGACTCTTCGGCGAAACCGTGGCCCCGGTGGCCCACCCTGCCCTCGGCCTCGCCGCGCTCGACTCGCCGGATGTGCTCGCGCAGCAGGTGCTGCTCGAATTCGACGGCCCCTACCGGCCCTGGCTGCAATGGAGCGAATGGCTGGTCAGCCAAGGCTGGGGCCCGATCAAGCCGCGCGGCGTGCTGCGCTTCAACCAGTACGACCAGGTGATCCACGCCGCCGTCGCTGGTCAGGGCATTGCCCTCGGTCGTCTCGAACTGATGGCGCCCATGCTCGCCGACGGTCGGCTCAAGGTCTTGAGCACGCCCCAACAAGGCCCCACCACGGCCCACGCCTACTGGCTGATCCAGGCCGATCCGGCACCGCGTGCCGAGGTGGCGGACGTCATTCGCTGGATACAGACCGAAGCGGCCACCGCAACCCGCGTCTAGCCGGTCGCCAGGGGCATAACCCGCCCCGGTGCATCCGCCGGCAGGCAGCCGTTGCGCAACCAATCCAGCGGAATCCGCCACAAGGTTGACTCGAAGCGGCTGTGGAAAAAGGCGAAGTGCCCGATCTCGCACTGGCCTATCGACTCCGGCGCGACATGCAGATGTGTCGTCGGGCTGTTGCGGTAGTAGCGCAGCAGGCGTTGGATGGCGGGCACCGTGCCGAATTCATCGTCCGTCATGCTCAGCGCCAGGGTCGGCCCGCGCAGGGCTGCGAAGCGTTCCACCAGCGCCTGCCGCTCCGCCTCGCCGAGCACCAGCGAACCGCGTCGCCAGGCATCCTCGAAACGCGGTTCCCGCGCCGTCCAGTCGCGCACCACGCCGCGCGGCGTGTCCTCCAGCCAGCCCAGCCGCTGGCCCGGAAAGTAGCCGAACAGGGCCGTCAGCGCCGGCATCACCAGATGCCATTTGACGAACATGCGATACCGCTTGTGCCGCGCATAGTCGCGCCAGTAGGCGAACTGCGCACCCATGCTGAACACCCGCTCGATGCGATGACTCGACGCCGCCAGCCCGATCAGGAAACCGCCCACGCTGTGGGCCACCACCTGAATCGGCTGGCCGGGAAAGTCGCTCACCACATGCTGCAATACCGCTTCGACATCCAGCCGCCCCCAATCGATCCAGCCGGCATGAAAGCCCTTAAGCGAGACCGGTCGCGACTCGCCGATGCCGCGGTAGTCGTAGAGGACGACATCGAAACCGTGCGCATACAAAAATGCCGCGAAGCGCGAGTAATAGCGGCAGCGCACCGACGTGGCCGGATTGACGATCACCACCGGCCGCTCCGTCATGCCATCGGGTGCATGCCGCCAGACGAAGCCGCGCAGCACATGACCATCCTCGGCATGCAGTGCCAGCGGCGCAGGAACCACCTCGTGCGAAACCGTCGCCCCATCACTCGCCGACACTGCTGACATTCGATCCATACCGTCTCCTTGTTGAAGTCGGATGGAAAATTACCCGGCGGAGGTAAACCCCTCAATCAACATTTTCGCAAGCCACGCATGCGTCCCGCGCATGCCGATCCGCTACCATCGCGCCATGAACATCCCACGCCCCTCCCCCGCCGATCATGTCCGCTGGCAAGCCGAGCGCATCGAAGCCCTGCAAAAACCCGACGGCTGGCTAAGCCTGGTCGGCCTGTTTTGGATCGACGACGGCAGCCACCGTGTCGGCAGCGGCGCCGATTGCGAAATCCAGTTACCTAGCGGCCCCGCTCTGCTCGGCGCGCTCGATGTGAAAGGAAGCACGGCGCAATGGCAAGCAGTAAGCGGTCCCGCAATCACCCTGAACAGTGACGCGGACGGTGAACCCACCGTCGTCCGGCACGACAGCCTGAGCTTCCTGCTCATCGAGCGCGATGGTCGCCTCGCGCTGCGCCTGCGCGATGCGGAAGCGCAGACCCGGCGCAACTTCAGCGACATCCCGAGCTTCGACTTCGATGCCGCCTGGTGCATCGACGCACGCTGGGATGGCGCCCGCGCGCACTTTTCCATCGACGGTAATGCCTACAGCCTCGGCCCGCAGAACCCCAAGGCCACTACCCTGCAATTCGTCTTCGCCGACGCCACCAGTGGTCGCGCCACTTATGGCGGTGGGCGTTTCCTCTTCGTGCCGGCCCCGCAGGGCGACACCCTGCTGCTCGACTTCAACCGGGCCAGCAACCCGCCTTGCGTGTTCACGCCCTACGCCACCTGCCCGCTGCCGGCCGCCGAGAACCGCTTGCCGATAGCGATCACGGCAGGTGAACAAAACGGACACTGAGTAATACCTTGGCATTAGGTTAAGCCCTTCGCAGTATTGGTTCGATCCATGACATCGGCAATAATCCTGATCTTATTCCCTACCCAAGCCAAGGACCACCGCCATGAAACTCTTGCTCGCCCTGCCATTCCTGCTGATCGGCAATGTCCACGCCCAGACGGCTAACCCCATCGACAACCTGCGTAACGGCTTGAAGGGCGGCATGACCGGCATTCCTGCCGAATGCTCGGCCCAATGGCAGAAACATGCCCAGGGCGCCGAGAAGACCCTGAACACCCGTGACTGGACGCGCCAGACCAGCGCCGCCAAGCTGGACAAGGATATAAAGGAACAACTCGCAACCTATGCTGCGAGCCGCAAGCCCTTCACGCGCACTCGCATCGCCCAATTCGAAGCCAGCCTGAAGAAACTGCAAACCGAGCAGAAATGCGACATCGCCAACCGCGAAGCGCTCTTCCCGCCACAAGCGCGCCGGGAAGGCACTCCCGAAACCGCTGCCGAGGCCAGCCTCAAGCGTCTGGCCTTTCAGCAGCAACGGACGCTGGAACAGATCAGCAAGTCGATCACCGAATCCGCCACCACCCTTGCACAGATATTGCAGACGGCGAAGTAAACGCTGCATCGCAGGATAAGAGGCTGCTACCCGCAAGAGAGCAGCCTCTTGCGTTTCACGCCCGCATTTCACGTCATTAATTCCCGCAAAAAGTCGGCGCTGGCGACATGAAACGGCCCGCAGGAGCTACGGCGACCAACGGCCATGAGGCGGGCAGACTCAGCCGAAGCTCTCAAGTTGAGGTAGGCTCGGCCAATCTTCCTGATTGAGTCTGGCTTTCCCAATGCGAGTTCGTGGTTTTGTTTTTTGTGCGCTTCTTCTTCCAGGCATTGCGTCTGCCTTGAGTCTGGGGGATGCAGCAGGCCGGGTTGTCATCGGGGAAGCGCTGTCCGTTCGCATTCCACTGCAAGGGCCGGAAGCCGGCGCAGTCAAGGATGACTGCGTCAAACTGCTGCCTGTCCCAGGTGACACCGCAGACACTCGCCTGGACTCGGCCGCAGTCAGACTGGATAAGGGTGCCGTACTTGTCTCGACGCGGCGGATCGTCTCTCAGCCCGTGCTGAGTTTTCGTATCCGCGTCGACTGCGGGATGAACCTGGTACGGGACTACCAACTCCTTCCCCTTTTTCCACAGCGCACGGGAGATGCGCTGCCGGCACCCATTCCATCCGGGCCGACAGTCTTGCCCGCAGTCGTCTTGCCAGCAGTAGCTCCGCAGCAACCCAAGCCGGCCACGACCCAAGCAGCGGGAGCGCAATACACCGTGCGCGAGACATCCACCTTGCGCCTGATCTCTCGTCAACGCTATCCGACGGATTCGGCAGCACGGGTCGCCTTCATCCGGCGCGTCGCTTCCGTAAATCCAGAGATTTTCGCGAGCATCGACGGCGCATTCGATCAAGCCTTGCCTTCGGGAATACAACTGCGAATGCCGGCAAATCTACCGAAACCGGCGCAGGCATCTTCCCGCGAAAAGCGATCCCCGGTCATCGATGCACCCGTTACCGCCATTGCCACCAAAGCAGCACCCGCATCCAAGGGGCGGCTGATCATTGGTGCCGGCGCACTCCCCAGCCGTGGTACGGAACATCTTGAAGCGGATGTCGATCGACTGGTCGGAATCATGAATGAACAGGTTCTGATCCAGATATCGATGGCCGAGCGTCTTGGAAAATTGGAACTCGAGATTGAGAGTGCCAAGCAAGCGATAGCCTTGCAACAGACGCAGAATCGGCGCCTGGAAGCGGAGGTACGCGCGCTGCGCGAAGAGCAGCGATTCAACTCCTACGTCCAACTGATACTGGCCATCCTGCTTGGCGGCTTGGCATTGGCCGCGTTTCTATGGTGGCGGGGACAAATGCGGAACGGTTTCATCCCGTTCCAATCATCGCCTCCGCCCTCACCCATCGATCGAAGTCTTCTTCGCTGACATAGCCCAGCGCCAGCGCTGATTCCCTTAGCGTGCCGCCCTCGGTATGGGCGCGCTTGGCGATTTCCGCCGCATGGTCGTAGCCGATGTAGGGCGTCAGCGCCGTCACCAGCATCAGTGATCGCGCCAGTTGTTCGGCGATGCGCTCGGGCCGCGCTTCGATGCCGCGCACGCAGTGGCGCTCGAAGCTTTCCATGCCTTCGGCCAGCAGGCGCAGGCTTTGCAACAGGTTGTGGGCCAGTAGCGGCTTGAAGACATTGAGTTCGAAATTGCCCGAGGCGCCGCCGAAATTGATCGCCACGTCGTTGCCGAAAACCTGGCAACAGAGCATGGTGATCGCCTCGCACTGGGTCGGGTTCACCTTTCCGGGCATGATGGAACTGCCCGGCTCATTTTCCGGCAGCGTCAGTTCGCCAAGGCCCGAGCGCGGGCCGGAGGCCAGCCAACGGATGTCGTTGGCGATTTTCATCAGCGCCGCCGCCAGGGTCTTCAGCGCGCCATGGGTAGATACCATCGCATCATGAGCCGCCAGCGCGGCGAATTTGTTGCCGGCGGTAACGAAAGGCTGGTCGCAGGCGCGGGCCAGTTCGGCGGCGATACGCGGGCCGAATTCCACATGAGTGTTAAGGCCGGTGCCGACCGCGGTGCCACCGGCGGCCAGCTCGTGCAGAGCTGGCCGCGTCGCGGCAATGGCGGCAGCGGCATGGTCGAGCTGGGCGACGTAACCGGAAAATTCCTGCCCCAAGGTGAGCGGCGTGGCGTCTTGCAAGTGGGTGCGGCCGATCTTGACGATGCCGGCAAAAGCCGCCGACTTCGCCGCCAGCGCATCACGCAATCGACTCAAGGCTGGCAGCAGCGCGCAGTCGATGGCGATGCAGGCGGCCACGTGCATGGCGGTGGGGAAAATGTCGTTGGACGATTGGCCGAGGTTCACCGCGTCATTCGGGTGCACGCGCCGGCCATCCAGCAATTGCGTTGCCCGATTTGCCAGCACTTCGTTCATGTTCATGTTGCTCTGCGTGCCCGAGCCAGTCTGCCAGACCGAGAGCGGAAATTCGGCCTCGTGAAGGCCGGCGATGACCTCGTCGGTCGCCACGATAATGGCATCGGCGACATCCGCCGCCAACAGGCCCAGTTCCCGGTTCGTCACAGCAGCGGCGCGCTTGGTCTGGGCCAGGGCGAGAATCAGTTCACGTGGCATGCGCTCGGTGGAGATGGCGAAATGCTCCAATGAACGCTGGGTCTGCGCGCCCCAGAGTCGCTCGGCCGGCACCTCGATGGGGCCGAAACTATCACGCTCGGTACGGGTATCGCTCATGGCGTTCTCCTGGCAGCGGAATGATGCAAACAGTATGGCTCTTTACGCAGGCGGTGGACTATGCTGAACCATGAGCCACGATATCTTCAACACCCTCCGCGACTTCGTCCCCGCCTCCGGCAAGACCGGCCGCCTGTATTCCCTGCCGGCTTTGGCGATGGCGGGCATCGGTACAGTGTCACGTCTGCCGATATCCCTTCGCATTGTGCTGGAATCAGTGCTGCGGCATTGCGACGGTCGGCGCATCAACGAAGACCATGTGCTGCGACTGGCGACATGGCAGCCTAACGCGCCGCGCACGGCGGAGATTCCCTTTGTCGTCGCCCGCATCCTCTTGCAGGATTTCACCGGTGTGCCCCTGCTCTGCGATCTCGCCGCCATGCGCAGTGCGGCCGAGCGGGTAGGACGCGAGCCCAGCATCATCGAGCCGCTGGTGCCGGTCGATCTGGTCATCGACCATTCGGTGCAGGTGGATCGCTACGATACGGAGGATGCCCTCGCGCTAAATATGGGTTTCGAATTCCAACGCAATGCCGAGCGCTACCGCTTCATCAAGTGGGGCATGCAGGCCTTCGAGAGTTTCCGTGTCGTGCCACCGGGCATTGGCATCGTCCATCAGGTGAATCTCGAATACCTGGCGCGGGGCGTCTGGCACAAGGACGGTCTCTACTACCCGGACACCCTCGTCGGCACTGATTCCCACACCACCATGATCAACGCCCTGGGGGTTGTCGCCTGGGGCGTCGGCGGCATCGAGGCCGAGGCCGGCATGCTCGGCCAGCCGGTTTATTTCCTCACGCCCGACGTGGTCGGCGTGCATCTGGCGGGCGCCCTCGCTCCCGGCGTGACGGCCACCGATCTGGTGCTGGCGGTGACCGAAATCCTGCGCGGCGCCGGCGTCGTCGGCAGCTTCGTCGAGTTCTTCGGCGCCGGCGCCGCCTCATTGACCCTGCCCGATCGGGCGACCCTGGCCAACATGGCCCCTGAATACGGCGCGACCATCGGCTTCTTTCCCGTGGACCAGCAAACCGTGGATTACCTCGCGGCCACCGGTCGCAGCGATGAGGAAGTCAGCGCCTTCAGCGCCTGGTACAAAGCCCAGGAAATGTTCGGCATGCCCATGCCGGGCGCCATCGACTACAGCCGCGTCATCGAGATCGACCTCAGCGCCGTGCGCCCAGCCGTCGCCGGTCCAGGCCGGCCGCAGGACCGCATCGAGCTGGCCGAACTGGGCCAACGCTTCGCCGAGTTGTTGTCTGCCGACACCGCCGAGGGTGGCTACCACCTCACGCCCGAACAGCAGGACCAGCGCCACGGCACCGGACTGACCAACATCAATGGCCGCTCGCTGGAGATCGGCCACGGCGATGTGCTGATCGCCGCCATCACCTCCTGCACCAACACCTCCAATCCTGGCGTCATGCTGGCCGCCGGCCTGCTGGCGCAAAAGGCGGTGGCCCGTGGGCTGCGCGTCCGCCACCACATCAAGACCTCGCTGGCCCCCGGCTCGCGGGTGGTGACCGACTACCTGACGCAAGCCGGCCTGCTGCCCAGCCTTGAGCAACTCGGCTTTCGTGTCGTCGCCTACGGCTGTACCACCTGCATCGGCAATGCCGGGCCCCTCGATCCCGCCATCGAGGCCGCCATCGCCACCAATAAGCTCGTCTGCGCCGCCGTGCTTTCCGGCAATCGCAATTTCGAGGCGCGCATTCATTCCGCGCTCCGCGCCAATTTCCTCATGAGCCCGCCTCTGGTGGTGGCCTTCGCCATCGCCGGCCGGGTCGGCATCGACATGAGCCACGAAGCGCTGGGCAGCGACGACCATGGCCGCCCGGTGTACCTGCGCGACATCTGGCCGAGTGCGGCAGAGATCGCCGAGGCCATGAAAACCGCCACCGATCCGGCCGTCTATCGCCGCCTGTATGCGGATTTTGCCCACAGCAATCCGCTGTGGAACGAGGTACCGGAGCACCTCGGCCAAGTCTATGCTTGGGAGCCTTCCACCTACATCGCCGAGCCGCCTTTCTTCGAGGCGTTCGACATGCAACCGGCACCGCTGGCGGATATCCAGGGGGCGAGGGCTCTGGCGATCTTCGGCGACTCGGTAACCACCGACCACATCAGTCCGGCGGGTGCGATCCGCGCCAGCTCACCGGCCGGCCAGTACCTGCTGGAACACGGTGTCGCCGCGCCTGATTTCAATAGTTACGGCTCGCGGCGGGGCAATCACCATGTGATGATCCGTGGCACCTTCGCCAATGTCCGCATCCGCAATCTGATGCTGCCGCCGCAGGCCGACGGCGCACGCACGGAAGGCGGCTTCACCGTGCTCCAGCCGACCGGCAAGGTGGTCTCGATCCACACCGCCGCCACTCATTACATGGCCCACGGCACCCCGACCATTGTTTTCGCTGGCGAAGAATATGGCACCGGTTCCAGCCGCGACTGGGCCGCCAAGGGCACCCGGCTGCTCGGCGTCCGCGCCGTCGTCGCCCGCAGCTTCGAACGCATCCACCGTGGCAACCTGGTCGGCATGGGCGTGCTGCCGCTCCAGTTTCTCGGCGACGACAGCGCTGCCTCGCTCGGCCTGCAAGGCGAAGAGGTCTTCGACATTCCGGGTCTGGAACAGGAGCTGAAGCCGCAACAAACCCTGGCCCTGTATATCCGCTACGCCGACGGCCACCGCCGGGAAGTGGAAACCCTGCTGCGCATCGACACGCCGGTGGAAGTGGATTACTACCGGCACGGCGGCATCCTGCCCTACGTGCTGCGGGCTTTGCTCGCCTGAAAATTCAAAAGTCGGCGCTGACGGTACGGCGATTACTTGTCCGCCAGCAGTGATTCGGCCGACATGCCGACGCGGACATTGCCCCACAGACGGTTGTTGATCTCGATCGGCATGGCGATGTCGCACAGAATCTCGCCGGTGTCGCGCAAATAGGTGCGCAACAGGATCGGCAAGGTGTTGCGAGCCGCCCGCAGTTCGCCCGGATTCTCGAACTTGCGACAGGTGCGGTTGCCGACCAGATCGACAGCGGCATCACCAGTCAGCGGCTTGGAAAACTTCTGGTTGTGGGCGGATAGATAGCCGTCCACATTGACGGCGACGGCATAGGTGCAACCGGGGAAAGAGGCCAGACATTCCTCCAGCAGCGACTGGCAGCGGCGGGTGAATTCATCGCCCCAGGAAACGCGGTACTTCTGTGGCTTGCTGCTGCCGACTGGCTGGTAGTTCGTGTCGAAGATATTGCTGCCATTCTTCGACATGGCCTCCAGCTCGACCAGCAGGCGATCACGGAACGTGCGGGTCTGGTCCACGGCCAGATCGAAGGCGCCACGACCGATCTTGAAACGCGAAATCAGTTCCTGCACCGACTCCGTGGACTCCGACAAGCCGGCGGTGCGCTGCTCCGAGTCGGCCATGTGGCGGGCGACCTCCGAGGACAGGCCGTGGATCTTGTTCACGTTGTCATGCACCTGGGCGTTCGTGGCCGACAGTTCCTCCATGGCGGCAGCGATGTGCAGCAGTTGCTCGCCGGTACGCTCGAAGTCGCCGACCATGCCCTGAAACTGAACCGAAGACCGGCTGACGACATCCCGTGTGTGCTGGACATCGGCATTGATCTCGTCGTTCTCGGCACGGGTGCTGCCGACCTGGGTCAACATCGCGGCGATGTTGCCAGTGATCTCCGAGGTGGCCTGATTGACGCGCTCGGCCAGTTTGCGCACTTCGTCGGCGACGACGGCAAAACCCCGCCCTGCTTCGCCGGCTCGCGCCGCTTCGATGGCCGCGTTGAGGGCCAGCAAGTTGGTCTGGTCGGCCACTTCGCGGATCAGCACGGCAAACTGATTGACGCTTTCCGAGCGCCGCGACAGATCGTCGACCGTGTGATTGAAGCGCAGCACCTTTTCGCCGACGACATTGATCCGGGCGGCGATATCCTGCATTTCGTGCAGCGAGATCCGCGCATTCTCCAGATTGGTATGGGTCGAGTTGGAAATGAGCTGGGTGCTGCGCGAGACCTCTTCGATGGCGCGGGTCGCCTCGGTGCTGGCATCGAACACCTGGGCTGTCATCTCGCCCTGCTGGCGTGCGCTGCTGACGGTTTCGTCGAGCCGCGTCTTGACCTGCACGGCATCGCGGGCGATGGAAACGCTGGCCTTGCGCACCTCGCCGATGATCTGGCGCATCTTGTCGGCGAAGCGGTTGTAGCTCTCCGCCATCTGGCGGAACTCGTCGTGGGTCAGCGTGGGCAGATCGCGGGAAAAGTCCCCTTCGCCAGCGGCAATTTCATTGAAGGTCTGCGTCACCACCCGCACCGGACGCACGATCAGATGGCGCAGGAACAGTATCTGTCCGACGTTCCAGATCAGCGCGAAGACCGTCAGCACCAGCATGGCGTAGAAGGCTGTTTCCAGCGACGCATCGATGCGCAACGCAATCTCCGGTGCCACCTTGCCCTCGGCAAGGGCATCGGCGATGCCGCGCTTCTGGTCCAGGAAAATGAACAGGTAACCGAAATCGATCACCAACAGCAGCAAAAAGCTGCTCAGCTTCTTGGTCAGCGAGTTCCAGAAGGTCTTTTCTATGCTTTCGTACATTGACCAGAACGTATTCATGTCACCTCCTCCTTCCCAAACCCTAGTTCGTCCGCTGCCGTTCCGCCATCAAATCCCGCAGGCGCTTCTTCGCCGGGATCAGTGGCGTGCGGATGCCCGTCCAGGCGCCTTGGTAACCTGGCATGAAGGCGCGGCCACGGCTCATCAGCCAGGTGCTCAGGCGATAGAGCGTGGGATAGCGATAGACCAGCGCCCAGGCGCGGAACAGGATGCTGACCAGGGGCTTGCGTGATTCGCCTGCGCCGCGCAAGGACGAATCGGCATCGGCCGCCTGCGCTTCGTTGCGCAGGCGCACCAGCAGATCGGTAATGGGGATGCGCACGGGACACACCTCGGCGCAGGCGCCGCAGAGCGTCGAGGCGGTGGCCAGCCGATGGGTCGCGCCCAGGCCCAGCAGGTGCGGCGAAATGATCGCCCCGATGGGGCCGGGATAGGTCGTGCCATAGGCATGGCCGCCGATGCGGGCATATACCGGGCAGTGGTTCATGCAGGCGCCGCAGCGTATGCATTGCAGCGTGGCGCGCAGCTGCACATCGCCGTAGGCCTGCGTGCGGCCGTTGTCGAGCAGGATCAGATGCACCTCGTCGGGACCATCCAGTTCGCCGGGCTTGCGCGGGCTACTGATGAAGTTCTGGTAGGTCTCCACCGGCTGGCCCGTCGCCGAACGCGGTAGCAGGGTGTTGAGGATCGCGACGTGATCGAGCTTCGCCACCACTTTTTCGATGCCGGTGATGGCGATATGCACTTTGGGCACGGTGGTGCACATGCGGCCGTTGCCTTCGTTCTCGACCAGAAACAGCGTGCCGGTTTCGGCGACCATGAAATTAACGCCGGAGAGGCCGATGTCGGCGGTGGCGAATTTCTTGCGCAAGACCTCGCGGCCGATGCGGATCAATTCGTCCACATTTTCGGTATAGGCGACGCCGGGCAGCTTGGCGGCGAAGAGCTCGGCGATTTGCTGCTTGGTCTTGTGGATCGCCGGCATGATGATGTGGGACGGCGCCTCGCCGGCCAGCTGGACGATGTATTCGCCCATGTCGGTTTCCAGCGCGTCGATGCCCGCCGCTTCGAGCGCATGGTTGAGGCCGATCTCCTCGCTGACCATGGACTTGCCCTTGACCACGGACTTGGCCTCCTTGCGCTTCGCGATCTCGAGGACGATGGCCCGCGCCTCCTCCGGCGTTTGCGCCCAATGTACCTGAACGCCGTTCCGCGAGAGCCGACTTTCCAGTTCTTCAAGCAATTGCGGCAGATTGGCCAGGGCATGACGGCGGATTGCCTCGCCGAGATCGCGCAGGCGCGAGAGTTCATTGGCATCGGTGAATTGGGCGCGGCGCTTGGCCTGAAGAAAATCCATGGCGCCACGGAAGCTGCGCCGCAGGTGAAGGTCGTTCATCGCCTCGCGGCTGCGCTGATCGAAACCCGAGGAAGGATGGAAGTGGATAGGCTGGCTCATTCCTGATTCTCCCGGCAAAGCAGGACCACGACTTCCTTCGGCCCATGGGCACCGTAGGCCAGGGTCTGCTGGATGTCGGCAGTCTTGGATGGTCCTGAAATCACCACCGCATTGGTCGGCATGCCGTCGGCCCAGCCTTCCTTGTTCATGGCTTCGTACAGATGCTGGTGGATTGCCGATGCATCGAGCAGGACGAAATGCACCGGCGGCACCAGCGACATCATGCGCGGCTCGCGGGAATCGGGCCAGAGCACCAGGCTGCCGGTGTCGGCCAGGGCGCAACGGGCATTGGTGAGGGATGCATCCACATTGGCGAACATCTCGTCGCGCCAGTCGATGCCAGCGTGCTCATAGTCAATGAAGTCCAGCGCACCGCGACGGCTGCGCAACAAGGCCGCCTCCGGCGTACCGCCGACGAGGAAGCGGCGCAACCCTTTTTGCTCGGCGATGGAGAGCAGCAGATCCGGCCAGAGGCTGCGGTAAGTCTCATGCACTTCGGCATGGGAAGCCTCGATGGCGGCCTTGAAGCGGGCCAATCGTTCGGCCGCGTCGAGCCGGGGCATCGCGGCATACCAGCCGGCCACGTCGGGCAGCGGCGCCGGATCGCCAGCGGGCGCCGCGCGCAGGCGGGCGAGTATGGAGTCACGAGCATTCATGCCTGATCTCCCCCACCAGTACGGCGCCAGAGGAAGCTGGCGATGTGCTCGCCGGGCAAGGTCGGCTTGCGTCCAGCTTCCTTGTCGAGAAATTCGGCATGGCCGAGGATGTTGAACAGGCAGCCGCAATCGGCACTGACCACCGCCTCGGCGCCGCTTTCCTTGAGGCTGGCGACCTTGTCGGTTACGATGGCCTCGGAAATCTCCGGGTGGCGCAGCGAGAAGGTGCCGCCGAAACCGCAGCACTCCTCGGCACGCGCCTGCTGGGCAACCGTCACTTTGTGCAGACCGGCCAGCAGTGCGGCACTGGTGGCATGCACGCCCATCTCGCGGCGGGCATGGCAGGAGGTGTGCAAGGCAATCGTGCAGGGCTCGGCCGCTTCGTCATGGCGCGAAAACCCGACGACATGGACGAGGAATTCAGTGAACTCGAACACCCGCTCGGCCAGGGCCACCGCTTTCGGCCCCAATACGGGATCGTCGGCGAAGAGTTTGGGATAGTTATGCAGCATCATCGCAGCACAAGAGCCGGAAGGCACAACCACCGGCCAGGGCTCGGGAAATAGGTCGAGCTGTAGCCGCGCAACCGCCTTGGCCTCCTCCGGGTAGCCACTGCTGTAGGCCGGCTGGCCACAACAGGTCTGGTCTGGCGGGAAATGCACGGCGATACCTTCCCGCTCCAGTAGACGGACGGCATCGAGGCCGGCCTCGGGAGAGAACTGATCCACCAGACAAGTGGAAAACAGGTAGGCCGCGGCCGGCTTGGCCGGGTAGCGCCGGGGGGCATCGGTATGGTTCGGCATCAGCAGTCTCCTCTATCGCAATCTTGTTAAAGGTAAAGTGGTATTACCAGTTAAGTCGCGAACTATAGGTGTGATATGCGATGATTGTCAAACATTTCATGCTTGACGACGGATACAACGCCCAATACCATACAAGTGGTCATACCAGAATCCACCGCCATGAATCAACGCCGCTTACCGGTCACCCGCATCGCCGACGTCGTCGCCGGCGAACTCGAAACCCGCATCCTCGAAGGCTCGCTGAAACCCGGCGACCGCCTGCCGGCGGAACGCGAGCTGGCGGTCGAACTCGGCGTCTCGCGACCCTCCCTGCGCGAGGCGATCCAAAAGCTGGTCTCGAAAGGCATGCTGGTGACGCGCCACGGTGGCGGCACTGTAGTCACCGATCATCTCGATGCGCCCTTCGTCGACCCGTGGCAGCAGATGCTGAGCGCGCATCCCATGCTGCATACCGACCTCCTCGAATTCCGTCACATGCTGGAAAGCCAGGCCGCCGGCCTCGCCGCCGAGCGCGCCACCGCCGCCGACATCGAACGCCTCGACGCTGCCATGGCCGCCCTCGATGCGGTGGATGTGGTGGATATCGACAGCAATACCTTGAGCTACGTCGACGCCGACGTTGCCTTCCATCAAGTCGTCGCCGAGGCCGCGCACAACGTCCTGATCGGCCATTTGACCGCCAGCCTGCTGCGCGTCATCCATGGTCACATCGCGCGCAATGTCGAGCACCTCTACGCCCGACCGCAACGCAGGGATCAATTGAAGGCCCAGCACCATGCCATCTGGCAGGCGATCCGCGAGCACAAGCCCGAGGAAGCCACCCGCGCCGCGCGCGCGCACATTGAGTTCGTCCGCCAGAGCATGGCCGACACCGCCCGCGACGAAGAGCGCCGCAGCAGCGCCCTGCGCCGCCTCGGCGAACCCGGCACCTGAGGCCGCGAGCTGCATCCTTTTAATCCCTAGTTACCCCTAGCCGTTCGCGTCCGCGCACTCCCCCCGCGCGCCGCATATCAGGAGACTGTTGTGAAAAAAATCCGCAGCCTGCTCGTTGCCAACCGCAGCGAGATCGCCATCCGCGTCATGCGCGCCGCCAATGAAATGGGTATCCGCACTGTCGGCATCTTCGCCAACGAAGACCGCTTTGCCCTGCACCGCTTCAAGGCCGACGAAAGCTATCTGGTCGGCGAAGGCAAGAAGCCGATTTCGGCCTATCTCGACATCGAAGACATCCTGCGCGTGGCGAAGGAAGCCAAGGTGGACGCGATCCATCCCGGTTACGGTTTCCTCTCCGAGAACCCGGATTTCGCCGATGCCTGCGCCCGCGAAGGCATCGTCTTCATCGGCCCCTCGCCGACGGTGATGCGCACCCTGGGCAACAAGGTGGCGGCGCGGCAGGCGGCCATCGCCGCCGGCGTGGCCGTGGTGCCGGCCACCGGCGCCTTGCCCGACGACCCTGTGGCGATCCGCGCGGCGGCGCTTGAGGTCGGCTACCCGCTGATGCTCAAGGCCAGTTGGGGCGGCGGCGGGCGCGGCATGCGCGTGATCGAAAGCGAAGCCCAGCTCGACGAGCAGGTGGCGGCCGGCAAGCGCGAGGCCCTGGCGGCTTTCGGCAACGGCGAGGTGTATCTGGAGAAGCTGGTGCGCCGCGCCCGTCACGTCGAAGTGCAGGTGATGGGCGACACGCATGGCAACCTGATCCATCTGTTCGAGCGCGACTGCTCGGTGCAGCGGCGCAACCAGAAGGTGGTCGAGCGCGCCCCGGCGCCCTATCTCGACGACAGCCGTCGCGCCGCCCTGTGCGAATCGGCCTTGAAACTCTGCCGTAAGGTCGGCTACACCCATGCCGGCACCGTCGAATTTCTGATGGATGCCGACAGCGGCGAGTTCTTCTTCATCGAAGTCAATCCGCGCATCCAGGTCGAGCACACGGTGACCGAGGAAGTCACCGGCGTGGACATCGTCAAGGCGCAGATCAACGTCAGCCAGGGCGCCCGCATCGGCGACCCGCAGCACGGCATCCCCGCCCAGCAGGACGTACGCCTGCACGGCCACGCCCTGCAATGCCGCGTGACTACCGAAGACCCGGAAAAGAACTTCGCCCCGGACTACGGCCGCATCACCGCCTACCGCAGCGCTGCCGGTTTCGGCATCCGCCTCGACGCCGGCACGGCCTACAGCGGCGCCATCATCACGCCCTTCTTCGATTCGCTGCTGGTCAAGGTCACCGCCTGGGGCCACGACCCGGCCGAGGCCATCCACCGCATGGACCGCGCCCTGCGCGAGTTCCGCATCCGCGGCCTGGCGACCAACCTGCACTTCCTCGAAAACGTCATCCGCCATCCGCAATTTCTCAATGGCGAATGCATCACCCGCTTCATCGACGAGACGCCGGAACTGTTCCACTTCCCGGTGCGCCGCGACCGCGCCACCAAGCTGCTGCGTTTCCTCGGCGAAGTGACGGTGAACGGCAACCCGGAAATGAAGGGTCGCAAGAAGCCTGAACATGCTTTGGCGCCAGCGATGAAACCCAAGCGTGGCGGCAACGGCCCGATTCCCGAAGGCACTCGCGACCGCCTCAAAAAACTCGGCCCCGCCGGCTTCGCCCAGTGGCTGCGCGCCAATCCGCAGGTGATGCTTACCGACACCAGCATGCGCGACGCCCACCAGTCCCTGTTCGCCACGCGCATGCGCAGCCACGACATGGTCGCCGTCGCGCCCCATTACGCGCGCCTGCTGCCCAATCTGCTGTCCATGGAATGCTGGGGCGGCGCGACTTTCGACGTGGCGATGCGCTTCCTCAAGGAAGACCCCTGGGAGCGTCTCGCTGCCTTGCGCGAGCGGGTGCCCAACATCCCCTTCCAGATGCTGCTGCGCTCGGCCAATGCGGTCGGTTACGCCAATTACCCGGACAACGTGGTGCAGTTCTTCATTCGCCAGGCTGCGGAAGCCGGCGTGGACATCTTCCGCGTCTTCGATTCGCTGAACTGGGTGGACAACATGCGCGTCGCCATGGACGCGGTGATCGAGTCCGGCGGCGTCTGCGAAGGCGCCATCTGCTATACCGGCGACATCTTCGACACGAAGCGCCCCAAGTTCGACCTAAAGTATTACGTGACGATGGCCAAGCAGTTGGAAAAGGCCGGCGCGCACATCCTCGGCATCAAGGACATGGCCGGCGTCTGTCGGCCCCGCGCCATCAGCACCCTGGTCAAAGCCTTGCGCGAAGAAACCGGTCTGCCGATCCACTTCCACACCCACGACACCTCCGGCATCGCCGCCGCCTCGGTGCTGGCGGCGGTGGAAGCCGGCGTGGACGCCGTGGACGGCGCCCTCGATGCCCTCTCCGGCCTCACCTCTCAGCCCAATCTGACGGCGATTGCCGACGCTCTGGCCGGCACCGCGCGCGCGCCGGACGTGGACACCGACGCCATGCGCGAAATCTCCGACTACTGGGAAGGCGTGCGCCGCTTCTACGCCCCCTTCGAGGCCGACATCCGCGCCGGCACCTCCGACGTTTATCGCCACGAAATGCCCGGCGGCCAATACACCAACCTGCGCGAACAGGCCCGCGCCATGGGCCTCGAACACCGCTGGCCGGAAGTCTCCCGCGCCTATGCTGATGTCAATCGTTTGTTCGGCGACATCGTCAAGGTCACGCCGACCTCCAAGGTGGTCGGCGACATGGCCCTGTTCATGGTCGCCAACGACCTGAGCCCGGCGGCGGTGGAAGACCCGGCGCGCGACGTCGCCTTCCCCGAATCCGTGGTCTCCCTGTTCAAGGGCGAACTCGGCCGCCCGCCCGAGGGCTTCCCCTCAGCGCTATCGGCCAAGATCCTGCAAGGCCAGGAACCGTTGACGGATCGTCCCGGCAAGGACTTGCCGCCGGTGGACCTGGAGGCCGAACGCGCCAAGGCCGAGAAGGCCGTCGGCCGTCATCTCGACGACAACGACCTCGCCTCCTACCTGATGTACCCCAAGGTCTTCGCCGACTTCGCCGCCCACCAGCGCAGCTATGGCGATGTCAGCCTGCTACCGACGCCGGTGTTCTTCAACGGCCTCGAACAAGGCGGCGAGATCGCCGTCGAGATCGATCCCGGCAAGACCCTGGTGATCCGCCTGCAAGGCAGCGCCGAGGTCAGCGATGACGATGGCGAGGGCAGCAAACTGTTCTTCGAACTCAACGGCCAGCCGCGCGCCGTGCGCGTCGCCCGCGTCCGCGCTGGTGTTGCCGCTGGCGCCGTCCGCCGCGAGAAGCTCAAGGCCGAGGACGGCAACCCCGACCACGTCGGCGCGCCAATGCCGGGCGCCGTGGTCACCGTCTCGGTAAAAGCCGGGCAGAAGGTGCGGCGCGGCGATCCGCTGGTTTCCATCGAAGCAATGAAAATGGAAACCGTGGTCCGCGCCGAACGCGACGCCACCGTCGCCGAGGTGTATGCCACGCCGAACATGGCGGTGAGCCCGAAGGATCTGCTGCTGCGGCTGAGCGCTTGACACACGGCGCGAAGGCCTGCCGCCCGCGCTCTGCGGCAGTTCCTGTGTCCTACTCAGGCACCTAGGGTAATCCTCAGAATATCCCGACAAAAAATCGCCGGTGTAACGATACGGGTGCGGCCGTAGTGTCCCCGTTGCAAGAGACCGGCACGCCGGTCCCCCGTGACCAGTACATCTGCGTTGCAAGCTGAGGCCAATGCCAGCAGAAAGGCATCGTCGGGGTCATCGGTTTCAATGCCCCTTTCACGCGGATCGTCGACCAGGCAAACCCGTTGCAAATGATTGAGCAAGGCGCCGACACGGTGCCCTTGCAAGATACGTTGCAGCTTCGGATAGCGACTGGCGCGGCGGATTTCATCAATTTGATGCTGGCTGACCGCCAGTTCGAAGCGCCCCTCACGCCATGCCTCAAGCAAGGCATGCGGCGGGGAGTGCGGGGAAATCAGGGCAGAAAACAGGACATTGCTGTCGAGCACCACCCGCATCAAGCCGCCTTGGCCCAGCCCAGGGCCTCTTCAATGGCTAGTTCGATCTGTTCTGGCGAGGCGCCGGAATTTTGTGCCTTGATGATACGGGCCGTTTCGTCGAAGACCCGCGCACGCACCGCCTCTTCGATGAATCGCGACAAGTCGCCCTTGCGTCCGCCGCCCTGGCTGACCAGCAGCATGCGCAAGGCCTGATCGGTTTCCGCAGAAACCGCAATATTCCAGCGCACAGTTTCCATGATCATTCCTTTGGCAGATAGGTTGATAGACGTATACACACCGAACTTATACGCCGTCGACGCCCAAGTAGTCAAGGTCGCATCCGACCCAAAAGTCACCCTGCCAGCCCCAGCATGCCGCTTCCCGCACTGAATCGCCAGCGTCGACTTTGGCATGGCGCCAGCGATGCCCGCTTGCTCGTGGTAAAACCCCGCCCCATGCATCTCTCGCCCCGCATCATCCTCATGCTTTCCGGCCCACCGCTGATGTGGGCCTGCAATGCCGTACTCGGCCGCATGACCGTAGGCAGCATCGACCCACTCTGGCTCAACGCCCTGCGCTGGCTGGTGGCCTTCGCCCTGCTCCTGCCTTTGGGCTGGGCGGCCGTCGGCACGCCCGAGGCCCGCGCTGCGATCCGGCTGCGCTGGCGTTACCTGACGGTCATCGGCCTGATCGGCATCGGCGGCTACAACGCCCTGCAATACATGGCCCTGCAAACCAGCACACCGCTCAACGTGACTCTGATCGCCTCCAGCTCGCCGGTGTGGACCTTGCTGATCGGCGCCCTGGCCTTCGGCATCCATCCCAATCGCATGCAACTGATCGGCGCCGTGCTGTCGCTCGCCGGCGTCGCCCTGGTGCTGTCGCGCGGCGACCCGGTGGCGCTGCTGCACATTCATTTCGTCCGTGGCGACCTCTACATCCTGCTCGCCATCATGGGCTGGTCGCTCTACACCTGGATGCTCGCCCGGCCGCCCGCGCACATGAGCGGCGCGCAACGACCGGGCTGGAACTGGGCCGAATTCCTCGTCGCCCAGTGCGTCTTCGGCATCTGCGGCGCCGTCGGTGCCGCCGTGGTCGGCGACATGGTGGCCCCTTCCGCACCCACACAATGGTCGTGGTTCCTGGTGTTCACCGTGCTCTTCGTCGCCGTCGGCCCATCGATCATCGCCTATCGCCTCTGGGGCCTCGCCGTGCAGGAAGCCGGCCCGGCCATGGCGGCGATCTTCTACAACCTCACGCCCCTGTTCGCCGCCCTGCTCTCCGCCGCCCTCATCGGCGAATGGCCGCAGCCCTTCCATATCATCGCCTTCGCCCTGATCGTCGCCGGCATTCTGGTGTCCTCGCGAGGCGCGCCTAAAGCAAGCTGAGGTCTGTATTGCCCCTGCGATGCTCGGGGTTGAATGTCGCTGCCGTGCCCCCAACTGCAAGCGGCCCCATCACCCCAACTTCCCATGAAACAACACGCCGCCATCGGCCCCGATGAGCCGCTCATCGACCGCCCCGCAGCCCGTCCCCGAATTCCCCTGCGCTTCATCCTCACCGCCACCACGCTGATCGGCCTGCTGCACGCCTACATCGGCGCTCGCATCCTGCCGGCCCTGGAAGTCGGCTCTGGTGGTACGGCAATTGGCATCGCTCTGCTCGTGCTGTCCACGCTGCTCGTGCCCCTGGGCCTGCTCGCCCGCCTGCTGGCCGGGCGCATGCACGAACACCTCGCCACCGCCCTCACCTGGGCCGGCCTGATCGCCGGCGGCCTGGCCTCTTCGCTGCTGGTGCTGACGGTGCTGCGCGACATTCTGCTGCTGCCCGCCCTCGCCCTGCTCGACTACCCGACCATGAGCACGCTGCAAACCGCATCCGCCTGGGGCGTGCTTGGCCTTGCGCTGGCGTTCACCCTGGTCGGATTGATCAACGCCCGGCGCGCACCCAGCCTCGTCGAGATCGACATCCCTCTGGCCGGCCTGCCGGCGGCCCTGCACGGATTCCGCATCGCCCAGATCAGCGACATCCACGTCGGCCCCACCATCAAGCGCGCCTTCCTCGAACGCATCGTCGCCCGCGTCAATGGGCTGGAAGCGCAACTCGTTGCCATCACCGGCGACCTCGTGGATGGCAGCGTCCGCGACCTCGCCGCGCACACCGAAGTTCTGCGCGAACTGCGCGCCACCTACGGCGCCTATTTCGTCACCGGCAACCACGAGTACTACTCCGGCGCCGACGCCTGGGTGCGCGAACTGCGGCAACTCGGCATCGCGGTGCTGCAAAACGAACACGTCGTCCTGCGCCACGACGGCGCCGATCTCGTACTGGCCGGCGTCACCGACTACTCCGCCCACCACTTCAGCGAAGACCAACGCAGCGATCCCCTCGCCGCCATCCACGGCGCGCCGGAATCCGCCGCCAAAATCCTGCTCGCCCATCAGCCCCGCTCCGCCCCCGCCGCCGAGGCCGCGGGCTTCCACCTTCAACTCTCCGGCCATACCCACGGCGGCCAGTTCTTCCCCTGGAATTTCTTCGTCCGCCTGCAACAGCCCTATACCGCCGGCCTGCACCAGCTGAACAAGCTATGGGTCTATACAAGCCGGGGCACCGGCTATTGGGGACCACCGAAGCGGCTGGGCGCGCCGGCGGAAATCACGCTGTTGCGATTGGTGACGGCGACGGATTGATCTGAATCTGAAAAGTCGGCTCTGGCGTGACGGCGTCTGTACACGGTTTTTCCAGCGTGGAACTCCGATAATGGCGGCCATTCGTTTTGAACGCTCTTCAGGAATTCCCGCATGGAAATCAAGGTTAACTTTCTCGACAAGCTTCGTCTTGAAGCCAAGTTCGACGACTTCACAGTAATCGCCGATCAACCCATCCGCTACAAAGGCGATGGCTCGGCGCCGGGGCCCTTCGATTACTTCCTGGCCTCCTCGGCCTTGTGTGCGGCCTACTTCGTGAAGCTGTACTGCGAAACCCGCAACATCCCTACCGACAACATCCGCCTGTCGCAGAACAACATTGTCGATCCCGAAAATCGCTACCAGCAGATTTTCAAGATTCAGGTCGAGTTGCCGGCGGACATTTCCGCCAAGGACCGCCAGGGAATTTTGCGTTCCATCGAGCGTTGCACGGTGAAGAAGGTGGTGCAGACCGGGCCGGAGTTCGTGATCGAGGAAGTGGAAAACCTGGATGCCGATGCCCAATCCTTGCTGATGCTGAACCCAGCATCGGATGCGAGCACCTATATCGCCGGCAAGGATCTACCGCTGGAGCAGACCATCGCCAATATGTCGGGCGTTCTGGCGGGCCTGGGCATCAAGATCGAAATCGCTTCATGGCGCAATCTGGTTCCCAATGTGTGGTCGCTGCACATCCGCGACGCCCACTCGCCGATGTGTTTCACCAACGGCAAGGGCGCGACCAAGGAAAGTGCATTGGCGTCGGCGCTGGGCGAATACATCGAGCGACTGAATTGCAATCATTTCTACAACGACCAGTTCTGGGGCGAAGACATCGCCAACGCCGCCTTCGTCCATTACCCGGACGAACGCTGGCTCAAGCCCGGCCCCAAAGACAAGCTGCCAGCAGGAATTCTCGACCAGCATTGTTTGCAGATTTACAACCCCGACGGCGAGCTGCGCGGCTCGCATCTGTACGACACCAACTCCGGCAACGTGGAGCGCGGCATCTGTGCGCTGCCCTATGTGCGCCAGTCGGACGGCGAGACGGTGTATTTCCCCTCCAACCTGATCGACAACCTCTTCCTCAGCAACGGCATGAGCGCCGGCAACACGCTGGCCGAAGCGCAGGTGCAATGCCTCTCCGAAATCTTCGAGCGGGCGGTGAAGCGCGAAATCCTGGAAGGCGAAATCGCACTGCCCGATGTGCCGCCCGACGTGCTGGCAAAGTACCCCGGCATTCAGGCCGGGATACAGGCCCTGGAAGAACAAGGCTTTCCGGTACTGGTGAAAGATGCGTCGCTGGGCGGCGAGTTTCCCGTGATGTGCGTCACCTTGATGAACCCGCGTACCGGCGGCGTGTTTGCGTCCTTCGGCGCGCACCCCAGCTTCGAGGTCGCACTGGAACGCAGTCTTACCGAGTTGCTGCAGGGCCGCAGCTTTGAAGGCCTGAACGACTTGCCCCGGCCCACCTTCGAAAGCAATGCCGTCACCGAACCGAACAACTTTGTCGAACACTTCATCGATTCCAGCGGCGTGGTGTCCTGGCGTTTTTTCAGCGCCAAGGCCGATTACGACTTTGTCGAGTGGGACTTTTCCGGCCACGGTGAAAATTCCAATGCCGACGAAGCCGCGACGCTGTTCGACATTCTTGACGACATGGGCAAGGAAGTTTACATGGCCGTGTATGACCAACTTGGCGCAACAGCCTGTCGCATATTGGTGCCGGGTTATTCGGAGGTCTATCCGATAGAGGATCTAATCTGGGACAACACCAACAAGGCCCTGTCCTTCCGCGCCGACATACTGAACCTGCATCGTCTCGACGACGCCAGCCTGGCTGCACTGCTCGAACGCCTGGAAGACAGCGAACTGGATGATTACACCGACATCATCACCCTGATCGGCATCGAATTCGACGAAAACACGGCCTGGGGCCAACTCACGATTCTGGAGTTGAAGCTGCTGATCAATCTCGCCTTGAAGCAATTCGACGCCGCACACGAACTGGTGGAAAGCTTCCTGCAATACAACGAAAACACGGTCGAGCGCGGATTGTTCTATCAGGCCCTGAACGTGGTGCTGGAGGTGCTGCTCGACGACGAGCTGGAACTGGCCGACTATGAAGCCAATTTCCGCCGCATGTTCGGCGACGCACGGATGGATGCGGTGCTGGGCTCGGTGGACGGCAACGTGCGCTTCTTCGGCTTGACGCCAACGAGCATGAAACTGGAAGGACTGGACAGGCACCAGCGCCTGATCGATAGCTACAAAAAACTGCACAAGGCGCGAACGGACCTAATGTGAAAGCGAATTTGTTTGCCCTGCTGTTCTCCCTATGCTCCCTGACAGCCCTTGCAGGGGACGCCGCATCAGGAAGCACCGGGCAGCCCGCCGACAAGGCCTTGAGCACGATTCCCGAGCTGGATGTCCCACGTTACATGGGTACCTGGTATGAAATCGCCAAATTCCCCAACTGGTTCCAGAGGAAATGCGTGAGCGGGACCAAGGCGGAATACAGCCTCAACAGCGACGGCACGGTGAAAGTCATCAACCGTTGCAAGCTCGACAGCGGGGAAATGATCGAAGCCATCGGCGCCGCCAAGCAAATCGGCCCTGCCTCGTCGCCCAAACTGAAAGTCCGCTTCGCGCCCGGGTGGATTTCATTTCTACCGTTCGTGTGGGGCGACTACTGGGTCATCGACCTGGATACGCGTTACCAGATCGTTGCGGTCAGCGAACCGAAACGAGAGTATTTGTGGATTCTGTCCAGAAAGCCGAGCATTGACCCGGTTGAATACAAGAACCTGCTGGCCAGACTGGCTAAACAGGGTTTTGACCTGAGCAAACTCGAAGTCACCAAGCAGTGATTGATCGATAACGTCCAACAGGCCTACACCGGCGGCGCGTACCAAGTATCACCAAACGTGATGTCAGCGAGGCACTCTGAAAAGTCGGCGATGGCGGTACGGCATTTGTGATTCGCCGTTTGCACCGGAAGTTGCAGCGGTGAAAGCTGCGCGCATCATGCTGGAAAGCATGACCGAACTTGAACGACGTGGTGAAAGTTTCGCATTCGAGACGACACTTTCCGGCCTGGTCTATGCACGGCGCGTGCAACTTTGGCGCAAGGCCGGCTATCACGTCACACTGTTCTTCCTATCATTGCCCACCCCGCAAATGGCGATTGATCGGGTTGCGGAGCGCGTGCGTCAGGGCGGGCATAATGTACCCGCCGATATCGTCCGCAGGCGTTTCGCGGCAGGACGACGGAATTTTGATCAGGTTTATCGCGATGCAGTGGATGCCTGGGCCATCTATGACAATGCAGGCGAGGAACCGGTGTTGACCAATTGGGGAGAAAAGCCATGAACAAGAAAAAAATCGAACTCGCAAAAGACCCTGATTTGGCCGGCTCCCTGACCGCCATCCGCCGTGCCGCAAAACGTGCGGCGCAAGTAGCAATTAGCACGAATACAGCATTGATTATCCAGCGAAATGGGAAGTGCGTCCACGTGAAACCAAGCGGGGAATCAAAGCCGCGATAATCATGAACAGAACAATCAAACTTCATGTCGGTTCGGTCGAGGACATGGGCAAACGCCTCATCGGCGCATGGCGCAAGCTTGAACAAGGCACGGCGGTCGATGAAACGCACCTGACTTTTCTTGATCTGGAACCCCTGGTCTTCGACACTGTCGCCCGCGCGCTTAGCGCTGTTGCGGCATGTCCGACAACACCCGGCCAATAACGTCGCCGCGCTGGCCAAGAGCCTGGGACGAGACTACAAGCGCGTACATGACGATGTCGCTGCGCTGATTCACGCCGGCCTGCTCGAGCGCGACGCGCAAGGCATCCGCGCCTCATACGACAGAGTGCATACTGAGGTTTCGCTGGGTTTGAAGCGGGTTGCTTTCAGCTTCGAATAACCGCCATTCGCCTCCAATTAACTGCTTGTGGGAGGCATAAGGCAGGCAAGGGGCGGTAGTGGCTAGTTAGTCCTCAACGTATCTCAGCAGGCAAAAGCTAAATCCCCAGCGATTTCAGCAGCCGCTCACCCGACTCCCGCAGTTCGCCCTTCCGCTCCTCCGGCACCAGCGCATCACACTCCGTCAGAAACTGCTTTACCGCCCGGGCGACCGTTTCCCGCGAGACAGCCGCGTCCTTGGCTGCCGGCTTTTCAGGCGTCACCGCATCCAGCGGCCGGACAATCGCGTACTTGGGAATCAGGCGTTGCCCGCCCTTGCCGGTGGCGAACAACGGGCCGGTCTTGACGTATTCCTCGCCTTCGTACTCGAAGCGGGCGCCGTTGGGGAGTTGGGAAATCTTCATGATCAGGGCTGTGCCAGCACCAGCCGCAGTGCCAGTGCGATGAACAGGATGCCAGCGCCACGATCCAGCCACAGCGCCCATTGCGGATTGCGTTGCAGGCGGGCGCCGAGGCTGCCGGAAAACCAGCCGAGGCTGCCGAAGATCACCACCGTCTGCGCAGCGAACAGGGCGCCGAGCAGCAGCATCTGCGGCCAGACTTCGCCGCGTGCGGGATCGACGAACTGGGGCAGGAAGGCGATGAAGAACAGCATCACTTTCGGGTTGACGGCGTTGGCGATGAAGCCGCGCCGTACATGTACGGCCAACGGTTCTTTGCCGGCGTCGAGGTTCACCATCGTTGATTCGCCGGCATGGCGCCAGGCCATGAAACCGATGTAAACGAGGTAGGCGGCGCCGGCCATTTTCAGGGTGGTGAAGGTGGCCGGCGAGCCGAGCACGGCGGCGCCGATGCCGAGCGTGGCCCACAGGGTGTGGGTGAAGCAGCCGAGGGCGCAGCCGATGCCGAAGCCCATGCCGGCGGCCCTGCCCCGGCTGACGCCGACGGAGAGCACCATCAGGTTGTCCGGCCCCGGCGCGAGGGTGATGAAGACGGAGGCGGCGAGGAAGGCGAGGATCAGTTCGCCGGACATGTCAGTGGGCTTTCAAGGATTCGCGCAGGCGACCGGCCCGCAACAGTAACCAGACGGTAACGGCGACCAGCACGACGCCTTCACCGAGCAGAGTGCCCGGTGCATGGCTGATGGCGGCGATGGCGCCGGCGATGAGGCCGCCGATGGCGTCGAAGCCGAAACGCGTGCTGGAGAAGAAGGAGACGATGCGCCCGCGCAGGCGTTCCGGGGCGATGGTCTGGAGGACGGTGTTGATGCCGACGTTGGCGCCGGAGATGCCGAAGCCGAGCGCGGCCATGGCCGGCAGCGCGATGGCGAGGTGGGTGGAGAGCGGGAAGATCAGCAGCGCGAGAGCGGCCAGGGCGACGCTGGTGATGATCAGGTTCAGGGTGTGGCGCACCGACTGGTGCGTCGCCAGTACCAGGGTCGAGGCGAATGCGCCGCAACCGGCAGCCCCCCAGAGCAGGCCGAGGGTACGGGCGTCACCGTGGAAGACTTCCTTGGCGAAGATGGGCAGCAGCACGGCATAGGCCGAGGCGGTGATGTTGAGCAGGGCCAGCACGATGATGAGGGTGCGAATCGGCCAGCTGTCGATGGCGTAGCGCACGCCTTCCTTGAAGACGTGGCCGACGGAGCCGGTGGCCTTGGTCGGGGCGACGATGCGCATGGCGGCGACGCCCCACATCAGCGCCAGATAGGAGACGGCGTTGATGGCGAAGCAGGCGGCCTCGGAGATCACCGACAGCAGCAGGCCGGCAATGGGCGGGCCGATGAAGCGGCCGAGGTTGAACAGCATGGCGTTGAGTGCCAGCGCATTGGGCAGGTCTTCGCGCTTGCCGACCATGGGCGCGATCAGGGCCTGGCGGGCGGGGGTGTCGAAAGCGTTGAGGATGCCCAAGGTGGCCGACATGACGATGATCAGCGTTGGCCCGATCAGGTCGAGCCAGGTCAGGGTCGCCAGTAATGAAGCCTGGATGAACAGCAGGGCCTGCACATAGACCAGCGTGCGCTGGCGATCACGGCGATCCAGCCAGGCGCCGGCCAGTGGGCCGACCAGCAGCATGGGGATCAGCGCCGCAAAGGCCGAGAGGCCGAGCAGCGCGGCCGAGCCGGTGAGCCGGTAGACCAGCCAGGACAGCGCCACCTGCTGTATCCAGGAACCGAGGATGGAGACGGCCTGGCCGAAGAAGTAGTAGCGGAACGGCCGATGCCCGAGGGCGCGCATCGATGCGGGCAGACGTGAGGCGGGTGACGCGGGAGCGGTCATTCAAAAAGTCGGCGCTGACAGGACGGCGAATGCCGTCCGGGTGCGCATCATACGCCGCCGAAGGCGAGGTACTTGATCTCCAGGTATTCCTCGATGCCGTACTTGGAGCCTTCGCGGCCCAGGCCCGACTGCTTGACGCCGCCGAAGGGCGCGACTTCGTTGGAGATCAGGCCCGAGTTGATGCCGACCATGCCGTAGTCAAGCGACTCGCCGACGCGCCAGGCGCGGCCGATGTTGCCGGTGTAGAAGTAGGCGGCGAGGCCGAACTCGGTGTCGTTGGCCATGCGGATGGCGTCGGCCTCGGTCTTGAACTTGAACAGGGGCGCGACGGGGCCGAAGATTTCCTCGCGGGCGACGCGCATGTCCGGCGTCACGTCGGCGACGATGGTCGGCTCGAACCAGGTGCGGCCGAGGCTGTGGGCTTTGCCACCGCAGACGATGCGGGCGCCTTTATTCACGGCGTCGCCGAGCAGTTCCTGCACCTTGGCCAGGGCATCGCCGTCGATCAGCGGGCCTTGGGTCACGCCATCGTCCATGCCGTTGCCGACCTTGAGGCCTTTGACGGCCTCCGCCAGCTTGGCGGCGAAGGCGTCGTAGATGCCCTCCTGCACCAGCAGGCGGTTGGCGCAAACGCAGGTCTGGCCGGCATTGCGGTATTTGGAGATCATGGCGCCGGCGACGGCGGCGTCGAGGTCGGCGTCGTCGAAGACGATGAAGGGCGCATTGCCGCCCAGTTCCAGCGACATCTTCTTGATGGTCGGCGCACATTGCTTCATCAGCAGGCGGCCGATTTCCGTCGAGCCGGTGAATGACAACTTCATCACGCGCGGACTGGACGTCAGCTCGCCGCCGATGGCAACCGGGTCGCCGGTAACGATGTTGAGCACGCCCGGCGGCACGCCGGCTTCCAGCGCGAGATAGGCCAGCGCAAGCGCGGAGAGCGGCGTCTGCTCGGCCGGCTTGACGATCATGGTGCAGCCGGCGGCCAGCGCCGGGGCGACCTTGCGGGTGATCATCGCGGCGGGGAAATTCCACGGTGTGATGGCGGCACAGACGCCGATGGGCTGCTTGATGACAATTAGGCGCTTGTCGGCCCAGGGCGAGGGAATGGTGTCGCCGTAGATGCGCTTGCCTTCTTCGGCAAACCAGTCGATGAAGCTGGCAGCGTAGGCGATCTCGCCGCGCGCCTCGGCCAGGGGCTTGCCCTGCTCCGCCGTCATCAGGCGGGCGAGGTCTTCCTGGTTGGCCATCATCAGGTCGAACCAGCGGCGCAGCACCTTGGCGCGCTCGGCAGCGGTCTTCGCACGCCAGGCCGGCAGCGCGGCTTCGGCGGCGTCGATGGCACGACGGGTTTCGGCGGCGCCGAAGCTGGGCACCTTGCCGACGGGTTCACCGGTGGCGGGGTTGGCGATGTTCAATGTCGCACCGGTGGCGGGCAGCCAGTCGGCGCCGATCAGGCAGGTGTCGCGCAGCAGGTTCTTGTTCTTTAGTTCCATATCAATATGCAGCGCCGCTGTTGACGGTGCTCTCCTTGAAAGATGCCGCCAGGGCGACGGCGGCGTTGCGCAGGATGGAGGTATCGGCGCCGACGGCGACAAAGGCGGCACCGCAGCTCCGGTAGTGTTTGGCCGTGGCCGGATCGGAGGCGAAAACGCCCGGCGCCTTGCCGGCGGCGGCGATGCGCGGCAGCACGGATTCGATGACGGCCTTGACCTCGGGGTGCATGGGCTGGCCGAGATAGCCCAGCGATGCGGCCAGGTCGGCGGGGCCGATGAAGACTCCGTCGACGCCATGGACCTTGAGGATGGCGTCAAGGTTGTCGAGGCCGGTGCGGGATTCGATTTGCACAAGCAGGCAGACTTCCTCGTCGGCATGCTTGAAGTAGCCTTCCACGGCGTTCCAGCGGGCACTGCGCTCCAGCGCCGTGCCAACGCCGCGAATGCCGTGGGGCGGATAACGTACGGCCTGCACCAGGGCGGCGGCCTCGGCGGCTGTCTCGACCATGGGCACCAGCAGGGTCTGGGCACCGATGCCGAGGTATTGCTTGATCAGGGCCGGATCGTGATTGACCGGGCGCACCATTACCGGCACGCCGTAGGCAGCGGCGGCCTGCAACTGCGGCAGCACGGTGACCGGATTGTTGGGAGCGTGTTCGGCGTCGATCAGCAGCCAGTCGAAGCCGGCGGTGGCGGCGATCTCCATGGCCGCCGGGCTGACCAGGCCGATGAAGATGCCGGTGGTAGAACGGCCTTCGCGTAGTGAGGCCTTGAATCCGTTGCGTATCATTTCCATGGTGTCGTATTCACACAAAGTCACATGAAGCGGAAGCCGATGCCGCCAAGAGGACCGTAGTCTACATGGAAGGTGTCGCCCGGTTCCGCCGGCACGGGGCGGATGAAGGAGCCGGCGAGGATGATCTGCCCCGGCTCCAGCGCCACGCCGTGGGGCGCGAACTTCTTCGCCAGCCAGGCGATGCCGTGGGCCGGGTGATTGAGCACGCCGGCGGCCACTCCCGTCTCCTCGATTACGCCGTTCTTGTAGCAAAGGCCTGAGACCCAGCGCAGGTCCACATCGTGAGGCCGCACCGGCTTGCCGCCGAGGATGATGCCGGCATTGGCGGCGTTGTCGGAGATGGTGTCGAAGACCTTGCGCATGCGCTTGGTTTCCGGGTCCACCTGCGGGCAGCGCTGGTCGATGATCTCGATGGCCGGAGTGATGTAGTCGGTGGCCTTGAGTACGTCGAAGATGGTGACGTTCGGGCCTTCCAGGCGCTTGGCGAGGATGAAGGCCAGTTCGATCTCGACACGGGGGGCGATGAAGCGGCTGAAGGGAATGTCGCCGCCTTCGTTGAAGACCATGCGGTCCATCAGAGTGCCGTAGTCCGGCTCGGTGATCTGCGAGGACTGCTGCATGGCGCGCGAGGTGAGGCCGATCTTGTGGCCGACGATTTCCTGATCTTCGGCAAGCTTGAGCTGTATCCATTCACGCTGGATGGCGTAGGCGTCCTCGATGCTCATCTCAGGATGGTCCAGCGAGATTTGCCGGATCTGCACGCGGGTCTTTTCGGCCTCGTTGAGGCGCGCAGCGATGGACTGGATGGTTTCCTTGCTCAGCATGATCAGACCTTTTTGTAACGGGGATGAATGTTGTTGTGCTTCCAGGTTCCGGCCTCGTCGAACTGGAAAATTTCCATCGACAGGGCGAGGCCACGCGTGGCATAGAGCGCGGCGAAGTGTTCCTTGATGACGGCGAACAGTTCGTCGCCGGCCTTTTTCAGTACCGCCGCCGTCCTGCCAGCGCCGACTTTCAGCGTGGCATGGACGAAGGCATCATCTTCGGCACCATCGGCAACACGGTAGTGATTCAGCACTAGGGCACGGGCACGAATGCCGCCGATGGGGAAAACCGCAGTTTCGTCGATGCGCTGAGCAATCAGGCAGTCGTTGGCTTTCTTCAGCAGGCCGTCGATGTCGGCCTGGGCCGCGATGTTGTCGGTGATTTCGAAGACGAGATGGGGCATATCAACTCACAGGAAAAACGGCATTGATCTGGCCGGTGCCGGAACTCGGGAAGTAAGGCGTGATGACCTCGACCTTGCCGGTGTAGGCATCGCCGCCGAGGGCGCCGAGCAGCATGGCGGTATCGTGCATATTGCCCTCGCCCCAGCATTTCTCGGCGTACATGGGGAGCATGGCACAGAAGGTCTTCCAGTCACCCTTCTGCCACAACTCAATCACGCTGCGATCCACCACTTCGAGGAAGGGGTCCCAGATCTTGTGCATGAACTCCTCGGCGACGCCGTTCTGGGCGAAGCGATGGGAGAGTGAGCCGGAGGCGAAGATCGCCACGGTACCGTCGTACTTTTCCTCGATGGCCTTGCGCACCGCCGCACCGAGTTTCTCGCTGTCGGCCAGGTTGTGCACCGTGCACAAGGCCGAGATGGAGACGACCTTGAAATGCTGGTCCTCGTTCATGTAGCGCATGGGCACCAGGGTGCCGTATTCGAGATCGAGGCTGGTGGCGTCGTGGGCGCGGGTATGCACGCCCTCGGCGGTGCAGACCTCGGCCAGCAGCTTGCCCAGGGCCGGGTTGCCCGGATACTCGTAGGGCATGTTCTTGATGAAGTGCGGCAGCTCGTTGCTGGTGTAGATGCCCTTGAAGGTCGGCGCGCAGTTGATGTGGTAACCGGAATTCACCAGCCAGTGCGTATCGAAGACGACGATGGTGTCCACGCCGAGTTCGCGGCAGCGGCGGCCGATCTCCTTGTGGCCGTCGATGGCGGCCTGGCGGCAACCCCTGTGCGGACCGTCGAGTTCGGAAAGGTACATCGACGGTACGTGGGTGATTTTTGCGGCGAGAGCAAGTTTGCCCATGATGCTGTTCTCCTTTGTATGTGTGTGATCGTGTCTCTCTGTCGGAGACAGGCGACGCTCCGTGTATCCCGAAGCTGCCGCCTGATCGAATCTGTTTAGACGCCCCAGCGCGGGATCGGATGGCTACCGTAGGACACGGCCACGTTCTTCGCCTCGCAGAACACTTCGTAGCTGTAGTGATTGCCCTCACGGCCGGTGCCCGAGGCCTTGACACCGCCGAAGGGCTGGCGCAGGTCGCGGACGTTCTGGCTATTCACGAAGCACATGCCGGCCTCGATGGCCTTGGCCACGCGCATGACGCGGCCGGTGCTTTCGGTCCAGAGGTAGCTCGACAAACCGTAGGGCGTATCGTTGGCAATGCGGATGGCTTCTTCCTCGGTCTTGAAACGGATGATGCAGGGCACCGGGCCGAAGATTTCGTCCTGGGCGATGGTCATTTTGTTATCCACATCGGCGAAGACGGTCGGCTGTACCCAGTTGCCGCCCTTGAGGTGTGCCGGCAGATTCAGCGCATCGGGCGTACCGCCGCCGAAGACGACGCGGGCGCCCTCCTCCTTGCCGATGGCGATGTAGCGATTCACCTTTTCCTGATGGCCCTTGCTGATCATGGGACCGATGATGGTGTTCGGATCGAGCGGATCGCCCACCGTGAGTTTGGCCGCGCGGGCGGCGAAGTCGGCGACGAATTTGTCGTAGATGCCGGCCTGGACGATGATGCGCGAGCCGGCGGTGCAGCGTTCGCCGTTGTTGGAGAAGATCATGAAAATGGCCGCATCCAGCGCCCGCTCATAGTCGGCGTCGTCGAAGATGACGAAGGGCGACTTGCCGCCCAGCTCCATGGAGAACTTCTTCAGGCCCGCGCTCTTGACGATGCGGTTGCCGGTCACCGTGCTGCCGGTGAAGGAAATCGAGCGCACGTCCGGATGACTGACCAGCGCCTCGCCGGCGGTGTTACCGAAACCATGCACGACGTTGAAGACGCCGGGCGGAATACCGGCTTCGAGTGCCAGTTCGCCGAGGCGGTTGGCGGTCATCGGCGAGAGTTCGGACATCTTCATCACCGCCGTGTTGCCCAGGGCGAGGCAAGGCGCCGTCTTCCAGGTAGCGGTCATGAAGGGCACATTCCAGGGCGAGATCAGGGCACAGACGCCGACCGGCTGCCACAGCGTGTAGTTGAGGTGACCGGTGTCGGAATCGTAGGTCTCGCCGTGCTGCGACTGGGCCAGTTCGGCGAAGTAGTAGAAATTGTCGGCGGCGCGCGGGATCAGGGCTTTCTTGGTCTGGCCGATGACCTGGCCGCAGTCCTGCGTTTCCATGTCCGAAATCTCGGGCACGTTCTTCGCGATCAGGTCGCCGAGATTGCGCATCAGGCCCGCGCGCTCCTTGGCCGGCGTTTTCGACCAGGCAGGAAACGCGGCCTTGGCGGCGGCGACGGCCGCGTTCACTTCGTCGGCGCCACCGCTGGCGACATCGGCCAGCTTTTCGCCGGTGGCCGGATTGAGGGTTTCAAAGCCTTCGGCGCTATCGACTTTCTGGCCGTTGATGATGTGCTGGATTCTTGTCATGGATTTACTCGCTGACGATGAAATTGGTGAGCCTGCCGATGCCTTCGATTTCCGTGACCACTTCGTCGCCGGCCTTCACATCGGCCAGGCCTTCGGGGGTGCCGGTGAGGATGATGTCGCCGGGCTGGAGGGTCATGAATTCGGAGAGGTATTCGATCAGGAAGGGAATGTCGAAAATCATGTCCCTGGTACTACCGTCCTGGGTGAGATTGCCGTTCACGTAAGTACGCAGGGCTAGGTTCTTGTAGTCGGCGACTTGCGCGGCAGGAATCCACTGGCCTATCGGCGTGCAGCCATCGCGGTTCTTCACCTTGAGGTTGGGCCGGTAGTAGTTTTCCAGATAGTCGCGGATGGCGTAGTCGTTGGCGACGGCGTAGGCGTCGACGTAGTTCATTGCGTCCGCCCGCTTGACGCCCTTGGCGGTCTTGCCGATGCGCACCGCCAGTTCGCACTCGTAGTGCATATAGGTCGCGTCTTCGGGACGGACGGTCTTGGCGCTGTCACCCGTTACGGTGTTGACACCCTTGAGGAAGACCAGGGGCTTGTCCGGCGCCTTGAAGGCCAGTTCCTTGGCGTGGTCGGCGTAGTTGAGGCCGAGGGCGATGACCGTGGCCGGGCCAGGGGCGACGACTGCCTTCCCGGAAGACGCCAGGCTGAACTCGATGCGATCAATCCCCTTGACCTCGACGGCCACAGTGCTGCCTGGCTTCGCCTGCGGGCCACGCCAGGGCACGCCGACCAGCAGCATGTCACCAGCGGACAGCGTCATGAAGGCCGTCACCTCGGCGAACAGTTGGGGCACTTCGCGCACCAGATCGTCGAAGCGACGCTGGGCGACGACGACGCCGTCAACGACGGTGCGCGCCACGAGGCCGGCGATGTCCGTCACCGGCACCACCTCGCTACCGAGCGCGCAGGAACCATCGAAACATTTCTCGCGGATCGCCGGGCGGTAGTAGCTGTCGTGGGGCAAGGACAGATCGGCCACCACGGCGACACCGGCGATATGCGCCCAGGCGTCGGCGGCAGCCACTTTGCTTGCGCTGCGCCCTATCACCAGCGCCAGAGTCGCGCCGATCTCGACGCTATCGGCCCCGGCCGGCAGGATCGCCGTGGCGCCAGCGCCGACTTTTGCGTTCAGCCGCGTATTCGCCGGCTTGATGTAGAGCACCGGCGCCTTGGGCGCTGCCTTGTAGGGATCGGCGAACAGGGCCGGGCCGATGGCGGCAAGACTGGCCTTGTCGTTGAGGATGACTCCGTAGATCGTTCCCCGTGACTGGACTGCGGGCATCGCTGGCGATTCCTTCTGGGTTGGGAGCGCACCGATCCGGCGCGGCAATGTCGTTAATATAGTAACGATATTGCCAACTGTCAAGGCCCGCCAAAAAATCAGCTGCGGTAGGACGAATCGACCCGATCCACGACACGCTGGAGCGCGGCGAAAGCGTCTTCACCGGCGCCAAACTTGGGATCGAAGTTCAGCGAATCGGCCACGCATTTCTGCAGCACCGGCTCCGGAATCAAGCGCACCGGCCCCATGGACTGGGCGGCCAGTTGCACCTCGCAGGCTCGCTGCACCAGCCACATCAGCGAGAAAGCCTGGGCCAGGGAATGGCCGATTGTGACCGGACCATGGTTCCGCAGCAGCAGCACCGGTTTGTCGCCGGCCGAGGCCAGGATGCGCGAGCCTTCATCGCGATGGACGGTGATGCCCTCGAACTCGTGATAGGCGATCTTGCCGTAGAGCTGGGCGGCGTAGAAGTTGCTGAAGGACAGGCCCCCCTCCAAGCAGCACACCGCCTGCGTCGCCGTGGTGTGCACGTGCATGACGCAATGGCCGTCGGGCACTTGCTCGTGGATTTTTCCGTGGAAGGTGAAGCCGGCCGGATTGATGGGCCAGTCGGAATGGCCGACGATATTGCCGTCGAGATCCACCTTGACCAGATTGGAGGCACGTACCTCGGAATAGTGCAAACCAAAAGGGTTGATCAGAAAGTGCCGCTCCGGGCCAGGCACGCGCAGCGAGATGTGGTTGTAGATCAGTTCCGACCAGCCCTGGCGGTCGAAGATCCGATAGGCGGCAGCCAGCTTGACCCGGGCCTCCCACTCTTCAGCACTGAAGCGGGTCGGGCGTTCGTAGTATTTGTTGTCTTGCGTCATCGTGGTCTCCTTTGTCCGATCCTACGTTTTCATTAAGTTATTAATGATTCTCCCGGCCCCGAACACGGCTGTCAAGGTTCGCCTGATCCATCTGCTATTGCGGAAAGCCCCAATTGTTGCGGGAACGACAGTCTTTCAAAATGAAAGCGGCTAAGGTTTGGCCAACAAAACAAAGAGCGCCGGTCTTGATGCCGGCGCCGTCATTCTGGAGACCACCATGCTCGTCATTTTCGAACCAGCCGTCCGGCTGATGAACCGGCTGCGCTTCGGCCCCCGCTTTGTGCTGATTGGTGCCGCCGGCGGCGTCCTCATCGCCGGACTGCTAATCCAGTTCGTGCTCGGCAACAACAGCAGTCTCGCCCTCACCCGCCAGGAACTCAAGGGCGTGGCATTGATCGTCCCGGTCCGCCAACTCGGCGATGCGATCCACGATCACATGGTGGCCAGCAGTCTGGTGTCCGCTGGCAACGACGATACCGAGACCAAGCAGCAGGCGACAAGCTCCCTCAAGCGCATAGAGGAACTGGTGGCAAAGCTATCCGTAGCACCGGAAGCCGATGCCGCCCTCAAGACAAGCGCGGAATCCCTGCCCAAGGAATGGCAATTGCTGAAGGCGGTACTCGGTGCGTCCTCGACACCGGAACTGCGGGCCGCCCATGAACGTTTCGACACCCGTGTCGCCGGCCATCTTCGCCAGACGGCCGACAGCACCGCGCTGACGTTGAACCCGGAACTGAGCGGCTACTACCTGTACGACGTTCTGGTCAATCGACTTCCCCAGATGTCCGCCACGCTGACCGAACTGCGCCTGCGTACCAGCCTGATCGCACAGATCCAGATGGTGGATGCCGGGGACATTGGCCGCCTCGACCGCCTGGTCACCGATGCGAGGACTCAACTCGAGCGCCTGCGCGAAAGCCTCGGCAAAGGCAGCGCCGGCACGTCGCACCAGGCGGAGCTCAATGCCGAAGCCACCAAGGTGGACAAGGAATTGACGGCGCTGCGCAGCTTCGCCGAGACTTCGATTTTCTATGCCGGTGCCGGCCTCAAGGTGACGGTAAAGGAAGTCTTACAGGCCACCGCCGGGCCGCTCACCGCCATCGGACAACTGGCTGCCGCCACCGAAAACGCCTTGCAGGCAGACCTGGCGGCTCGCGAAAGCCTGCTCCAGATGCGCCGCAATCTCTATCTGTTGCTGGCCGCGATCGGTCTCGCCGTCGCCGGCTATCTTTCCATGGGCTCCTATCTGTCCCTGCTGCGAGGCACCGGGCGACTGGTGCTGGGCGGGCGCCGACTGGCCGATGGCGAGCTCGCCCACGTCATCGACGTCGGCACCCGCGACGAATTCTGCGATGTCGCCGAGAGCTTCAACCGCATGGCCGGCTCACTGCGTCAGGTGGTGGACACGGTACAGAAAAGCGCCGCCGACGTGCGCAATGCGGCACGCACCCTGGCCGATGCCACCGACCAGATCGCGGCGGACTCCGAACGCCAGGGACGCCTGACGCAGGAAACGGTGGGCGCCGTCGAATCCATGTCCGACAACATCGACCAAGTGGCCGCCAATGCCGCCGAGGTGGACCAGGTCGCGCGCCAGAGCCAGGAACAGACGGAGGCCGGGGATGCCAGCCTGCGCACCATGCTTGGCGACATCGGTGCCGCCGATGCGGCCGTCCATGAAATCGCAGCGACGGTGGATGAGTTCGTCAAATCGACGCTGGCGATTTTCGAGATGACCGCCCAGGTCCGCGACATTGCCGAACAGACCAACCTGCTTGCCCTCAACGCCGCCATCGAGGCGGCACGGGCTGGTGAATCCGGCCGCGGCTTTGCCGTGGTAGCGGACGAAGTGCGCAAACTGGCGGAGAAATCCGCCGCCTCGGCCGACGAAATCGGTCGTGTCACCAGCTCTGTCAGCGCCAAGTCCAGCGAGGTCGAGGCGGCCATCGCGCGGGGCAGCGACGCCCTGCGCGCCAGTACCGATCGCGCCCATCAGGTAGCTGCCGTCCTTGCCGGCGCCAGCGAATCGGTGGGGCGGACCTCGCGGGAGATCAATCGCATCGCCGACTCGGCGCGCAACCAGATCGCCACCAGCCGTCAGATCGATGGCCATGTCGGCGACATTGCCAAGATGGCGCAGAGCAATGGCGTTGCCGTAGCCCGTGCCGCCACCGAAGCGAAGCGCCTGGAACAACTGGCAGACCGCGTGCTGTCGGCCATCGGCGGCTTCCGCGTCTAGCCGGGGAATATTCCGGTCGTGCCACGCGCCCGTTCATGAGCGACAATACGTTTCATGAACATATGCATATTCGGCGCGGGTGCCATCGGCATTTCCATCGGAGCGCGACTGGCGGCGCGCGGTCACACGCTTTCCGCCGTTGCGCGCGGTGCCACGCTGGCAGCCTTGCAAGCCCACGGGCTGCGCCTGATCGACGGCGAGACCACGCACCGCCATCCCGTAAGGGCTAGCGCCGATCCCGCTGCACTCGGCGCCCAGGATCTGGTCGTCATTGCGGTCAAGGGGCCGGCGCTACCTGCCATCGCTGCAAGCATCGGCCCGCTGCTCGGCCCGCAGACGCAAGTCCTTTCCGCCATGAACGGCGTGCCCTGGTGGTTTTTCGAGGGCATGGAGGGAACTTTGGCAGAGACATCCCTCGCCAGCGTCGATCCCGGCGATGCCCTGCGCCAGGCCATTCCCACGCGGCATATCACTGGTTGTGTCGTGCATCTGGCGGCATCCAGCCCCGAGCCCGGCGTGGCCCGCATCAATTTCGGCAATCGACTGATCCTCGGCGAACCAGATCACGCCGACTCCCCACGACTGCGCACGCTGGTCGCAGAACTCGCTGCCGCCGGCTTCGAGGCCGAAGCCTCGTCCCACATCCAGCGCGATATCTGGTTCAAGCTCTGGGGGAACATGACCATGAACCCAATCTCGGCCCTGACCGGCGCAACGTGCGACCGCATTCTCGACGATCCGCTGGTCAAGGATTTCTGCTGCGCGGTAATGCACGAGGCTGCGGCCATCGGTGAACGAATCGGCTGCCCGATCACCCAGACGCCACAGGAACGCAATGCCATGACGCGCAAGCTCGGCAGCTTCAAGACCTCGATGTTGCAGGATGTGGAAGCGGGCCGCGCCCTGGAGATCGATGCCCTGCTCACGGCGGTCCATGAGATCGCCGACCGGGTCGGCGTCGCCGCACCGAATACCTCGGCCCTGCTGGGCCTGACCCGCCTGTTCGCCCACCAGCGAGGACTCTGATGCCTACCCTGCGCCGTCGCAACCTGCCTCTGCTGCTGGCCCAGGCCCGCGAAGTGGTGATTTCCAATTTCCGCCCCATCCTCAACCATCTGGGTGTGACAGAGCAACAGTGGCGCATCATCCGCGTGCTGCATGAAAACGAAACCCTGGAGCCCTGGCAGATTTCCGACCTGTGCCAGATCCTCAAGCCCAGCCTGACCGGCGTCCTTGCCCGCATGGAGGAAATGGGTCTGGTCACCCGCTGCAAGCACGAGTCCGACCAGCGCCGTCAGGTAGTCACCCTGACGGACCGGGCCCGCCAGCTCGTCGCCGATGCGGCGCCACTGGTGGACAAGCAATACCAATCACTGGAAAAAGCCCTCGGCAAGGACCTGGTGGCGGACCTCTATCGCGTCCTCGACCAGGTGCTGGACAAGGCCGAGACACCGGTACCGCGTGTCGCCCTGCCCGCCCGCCGGGCTATTCGCAAGCCATAGCAACTGCCTGTATCACCAGCGCCATCCGAAAAGTCGGCGCTGGCGATACGGGGAGGTGGCCCGCAGAGGCAACGCCACACTGCGCGGCAAACCGAGCTTAAATTACAGCTTCAATACCCAGTCGATGACCTTCTTCAGGTCGTCGTTGCTGATCTTGGCTTCCGGGCTCGGCGGCATGGGGATGGTGCCCCAGACGCCGGTGCTGCCCTTGCGCACATGGTCGGTCAGCTTGGCCGCTGCATCCTTCTGACCCTTGTACTTCGCCGCCACGTCCTTGTAGGCCGGGCCGACCATCTTGGCATCGACCTTGTGGCAACCGGTGCAGCCGCCCTTCTGGGCCAGTTCTTCGCTGGCATGGGCGGTAGCGGAAAAGGCGAGTGCGGCGGCAACGATAAGCGTCTTGCGGATCATGGTGTCTCCTCGGTGTGGATGCCGGCAATCCTACCTGAAACAGGCGCCGACTATATCTTTGGACGGATGGCCCGATTCACAGCAAATTCCGCAACAATCAATTGTGCCCTGCCCTCTAGGTCGCGACGGACCGGACTCCTATAGTCGCCTCACCCCAATCAAGCACAGGAGCCCATCATGAAAAAAGTCGCCATCGTCCATCACTCCGGCTACGGCCACACCACCCGTCAGGCAGCAGCCGTCCGCGACGGCGCCGCTGCCGCCGGCGCCGATGCCAAGCTGTATTCCGTCACCGAACTGGATGACACCGCCTGGGGCGAGCTCGCCGCCGCCGATGCGATCATCTTCGGCGCCCCCACCTACATGGGCAGCGTCTCCGCCCCCTTCAAGGATTTCATGGACAAGAGTTCCAAGGTCTGGTTCACCCAGGGCTGGAAGAACAAGCTCGGTGCCGGCTTCACCAACTCGGCTTCGCAGTCCGGTGACAAGCTCAACTCGCTGGTCCAGCTCGCCATCTTCGGTGCCCAACAAGGCATGATCTGGGTCAGCGCCGGCATGATGCCGGGCAACAACTCCAGCACCGGCTCGGTGAGCGACCTCAATCGCCTCGGCAGCTACATCGGCGTCATGGCCCAGTCGAATTCCGACCAGGGCGCGGATGCGATGCAGGACTCCGACCTCGCCACCGCCGCCGAACTGGGCAAGCGCGTGGCCAAGGCCGCCGTCGCCTTCAACGCCGGCGCGCTTTAATCGAGGCCTAGGCCCCGATCCCAATAGGGCTCGGGGCCCAGCTTTTCGGCGAGGAAATCGACGAACGTGCGCACCCGCTGGGGCACGAAACGACCACCGGGAAACACGGCGAACATATCCAGCACCGGTGTCGGGAAGTCCTTCAGGATCGGCACCAGAGTGCCGTTGCGCAAGGCATCGGCGGCGATGAAAGTCGGCTGGTAGACGATGCCCATGCCCGCCACGGCGGCATCCTGCAAGGCATTGCCGTTGTTGGCGGTGATCGGGCCACGGATATCCACCCAATGCACCTCATTCCCGATCATGAACGGCCACGCAGTCCGCATGACGAGAGAATAGGCCAGACAGGCATGATCGACCAGTTCGTCCGGATGCTTCGGTTCGCCATGGCGCTTGAGATACTCGGGCGATGCGGCGACCACCGAACGGCAAGCAGTCAGGCGACGCGCGACCTGGGTGTCGTCGAGCTGCTTGGTGATGCGCAAGGCGAGGTCCATGCCCTCCTCGATCAGATTCACGCGCCGGTCGTTGAAATCGAGATCGATGCGAATGTCCGGATGGGCACGGGAGAATTCCAAGATCAGCGGCGTCAGGTGCAGCAGGCCGAAGGTCATCGGCACGCTGGCGCGGATCAACCCGCTCAGGCCCTTGCGGCCACAGGTCAGTTCGCCCTCGGCTTCGGAAACCCGGTCGAGGATATCGCGGGCCAGCTCCAGATAACGCACGCCTTCGGACGTCAGGGACAGACGGCGTGTGCTGCGGGCGATCAGCTTGACGCCGAGATGAGCCTCCAGCGCCGCGATCTGCCGCGTCACCGCCGAGCGGGCCACGTCCATCTGATCGGCCACCGCAGTGAAGCTGCCGGCCTCGGCCACCCGTACGAAAGTCTGCATTGCCGCCAAACGATCCATCACCGCGCCCCGCTGAAAAATTGTCTCTCACAGGCATTGTAGGGGAACGCCGTCATACAATTCGTGTCAGAGCATCTTTACCCGGAGATCCACATGATGAAACGGTTCATTGCCTTTGTTGCCGCCACTCTTCTTTCCGCATTCGCCGCACCGAGCTTCGCCGCCGATCCCTACACCACTATCGATCCGCCCCTGACCGCCACGAGCAAAGGCAAGATCGAAGTCATCGAATTCTTTTCCTATGGCTGCCCCCACTGCAACGACTTCCATCCGCTGGTCAGCGCCTGGGCTGCCAAGCTGCCCAAGGATGTGAGTTTCCGCCGCGTACCGGTCAGCTTCAACCGCGCGCCCTGGGCTCGTCTGGCCCGCATCTATTACGCCCTCGAATCCACCGGCGACCTGGCCAAGCTTGATGTCGCCGTGTTCAAGGCCATCCACGAGGAGCGCAAGAACTTCGGCAGCGACGAAGACGTCGTCAAATGGGCGACGGAAAAAGGCCTGGATGGCAAGAAATTCACTGATGCACTGGGTGCTTTTTCCATCCAGAGCAAAGTCCAGCGCGGCGATCAAGAAGCCGCTGCCGCCCGTATTCAGGGCGTTCCCGCCCTGGTCGTCGATGGCCGTTACCTGATGAAGAACGAGGCCGCCGGTAGCTTCGAGGAACTGCTCAAGCTCACCGACCAGACCATCGCCAAGGCCCGCCAGGACAACAAGAAGCGCAAGTAAGGAAGTCGCCGCAATGAAGCTGTCCCCCCGTCTCCTGTTCGCTGCGACCGGCGTCGCCGCCTTCGGCCTCGTCGCTGGTGGCGTGGTAATGGCGCGAACGATGAACCTCGCCGCCTGCCCGCTGTGCATCCTGCAACGTATGCTCTACCTGTTGCTGGCGGTGGAATCCATCCTGGCCTGGAGCATCGCCAATCATCCTTTGGCACGACGCGGTGCGGGATTGGTGATGGCAGCCACCGCACTGACGGGAGCCGGCATCGCCGGCTACCAGACCTGGCTGCAACGCTTCGCCAAGGGCGTCAGCTGTACGGCTGATCAGCCCTGGTGGGAAGCCTTCGTGGATTGGGCCGGCCAACAGGTGCCCCTGCTGTTCGAGGCCACCGGTCTGTGTTCGGAGGCCGGCTGGAAATTTCTCAGCCTGTCGATTGCCGAATGGTCGCTGATGATCTTCAGCGCCATGGCCATCGCCATGCTCTACGCGGTCTTCATGCCGAAGACTGCGCGGTCCTGATCAGCGGGTTTTTTCCCCGATCATGCGCTTATAAAGCGCAATCGACTCGCCCACAATCCCGCGCCGGAAGGCCAGTACGCAGACCACGAAGATCACGCCCATGATCACGGTCACCAGGGAGCCCACCTTGTCCGCCAGTTCGTTCTGAAGACTGACGATCACCGTCGCCCCCACCACCGGCCCGAACACCGTGCCCATGCCGCCCAGCAAGGTCATCAGCACCACCTCTCCCGAGGTATGCCAGTGGGCATCGGTCAGCGTTGCGAACTTGAACACCACCGTCTTCGTCGCCCCCGCCAATCCCGCCAGGCCCGCCGAAAGCACGAACGCCAACAGCTTGTACTTGGCCACGTCGTAGCCCAGGGAGATCGCCCGGGGTTCGTTCTCCCGGATCGCCTTGAGGATCTGCCCGAAGGGCGAATGGATGGTGCGCTGGATCAGCCAGAAGGCCCCGACGAAGATCGCCACCACCAGGTAGTACAGGTTCGTATCGTCCGCCAGGTCCAGCCCGAACAGCGTGCCTCGTGGCACGCCCTGCAAACCGTCCTCGCCCCCGGTGAAGGAGGCCTGAAGGAAGAAGAAATACACCATCTGCGACAAGGCCAGGGTCACCATCGCGAAGTAGATGCCCTGACGCCGGATCGCCAAAGAGCCAATCACCCAGCCCAGACCCGCCGCACCGGCAGTGCCGACCAGGATGCCCAAGAGCGTGGGCAGTTCCCAGACCTTCAGGGCATGGCCGGTGATGTAGGCCGCACTACCCAGAAAGACCGCATGGCCGAAGGACAGCAGGCCGGTATAGCCCAGCAGCAGGTTGAAGGCACAGGCGAAGAGGGCAAAGCACAGCACCTTCATGATCAGCACCGGATAGATCAGGCTCGGGGCGATCAGCAGGAGGACGAGTCCGATGGCGTAGGCGATCTGGACGGAACGATTGGAATTCATTACTTCTCCCTCCCGAACAGGCCGGCAGGGCGGAACATGAGGACGATGGCCATGATGATGAAGACGACGGTGGCGCTGGCTTCCGGATAGAAGACCTTGGTCAGGCCTTCAATCAGACCCAGACCGAGGCCGGTGAGGATGGAACCGAGGATGGAGCCCATGCCGCCAATCACCACGACGGCAAAGACGGTGATGATGAGGTTCGAGCCCATCAGCGGGCCGACCTGGGTGGCGGGAGCGGCCAGTACCCCGGCCAGACCAGCCAGACCGACGCCGAAGCCGTAGGTGAGCATGACCATCAGCGGCACGTTGATGCCGAAGGCCTGGGTCAGGGCCGGGTTCTCGGTGGCGGCACGCAGATAGGCGCCCAGGCGGGTCTTCTCGATGACATACCAGGTGACGAGACAGACGGTCAGGGAGGCGACGATGATCCAGGCGCGGTATTTGGGCAGGAACATGAAGCCGAGGTTAATGGCGCCGGAGAGTTCGTCGGGAATCGAATAGGGCTGGCCGGCGACACCATACAGGTGACGGAAGAAGCCTTCGAGGATGAGGGCGAGGCCGAAGGTGAGGAGCAGGCCGTAGAGGTGGTCGAGCTTGTAGAGCCACTGCAGCAGCAGGCGTTCGATGGCGATGCCGATGAGGCCGACCGAGATCGGGGCAAGGACCAGGGACCACCAGTAGCCGATGCCCAGGTACTCCATGAACATCCAGGTGAAGATGGCGCCCATCATGTAGAGGGCGCCGTGGGCGAAGTTGATGATGTTCAGCATGCCGAAGATTACGGCTAGGCCAAGACTCAGCATTGCGTAGAACGAACCGTTCACCAGACCGAGCATGAGCTGCCCGGCCAGGGCCTGAATCGGTACGCCGAAAATCTCCGTCATGCGAACATCACTCCCTTTGGATTACTTCTTCTTGGCAGCAAGAACCGCCGGGCAGCGCGAGGCGGCCATCGGCTGGAAGGCCTGGTCGCCCGGAATCACCTGCTTGATGTTGTAGTAGTCCCACGGTTCCTTGGATTCGGAGGGCTTCTTGACTTCCACCAGCAGCATGTCATGGACCATGCGACCGTCGTCGCGAATCTTGCCGTTCTTGGCGAAGAAGTCGTTGATCGGGGTGTCCTTCATCTTCTTCATCACCGTTGCCGTATCGTCGGTGCCAGTGGCCTGTACCGCTTTCAGGTAGTGAGTCACCGCCGAGTAGGCGCCGGCCGGCAGCATGTTCGGCATCTTCTTGTGCTTGGCGAAGAAGCGACGGCTCCACTCGCGGGTTTCCGGATTCAGGTTCCAGTAGAAGCCTTCGGTAAACATCATGCCCTGCGTGGTTTGCAGGCCCAGAGCATGGATGTCCACCACCGTGGTCAGCAAGCCGACCAGGGTCTGGTTCTTGGTCAGGCCAAATTCATTGGCCGCCTTGATCGAGTTGATGGTATCGCCGCCGGCGTTGGCGAGGCCGACCACCTTGGCCTTGGAGGCCTGGGCCTGGAGCAGGAAGGAGGAGAAGTCCGACGCGTTGAGCGGATGGCGCACATTGCCCACCACCTTGCCGCCATTGGCGATCACCGCATTGGTCGTGTCCTTTTCCAGTGAGTGGCCAAAGGCGTAGTCGGCGGTGAGCAGGAACCATGTGTCCTTGCCCAGCTTGGTCACCGCCTTGCCAGGACCGTTGGCGAGCGCGTAGGTGTCATAGACGTAATGCACCACGTTGTTCGGCGCGCAGTCCTCGTTGGTGATACGGGTCGAGGCCGCACCGGCATTGAGCATGATCTTGTTCTTCTCGGTAGTGACCTTGGCCACGGCCAGGGCCACGGCAGAGTTCAGCACGTCAGTGACCATATCCACGCCCTGCGTGTCGTACCACTCGCGAATCTTGTTGGAACCGACGTCAGCCTTGTTCTGGTGGTCGGCGGAAACGAGTTCGATCTTGAAGGTCGGCTTGTATTTCGCCTTGAAGTCGTCGATGGCCATCTGGGCAGCCACGACCGAACCCTGGCCGCCGAGATCGGAATACACGCCCGACATGTCGGTCAGCACGCCGATCTTCACAACGTCGCCGGAAATCTTGCCCTTGGCCTGGGCCAGGGCGGAACCGGCAGCCGGCAACAGCAGCGCGGAAAGGGTCAGGGCCAGCAGTTTGCGTTTCATCATCTTGGTCTCCTCCGAGAAAAAAGGGGCTTACACCCCAAGGTACTCCTGCAGCAAATGCTGCTTGTCGTTAATTTCGTTCTGCGCAATTTCCGCCATCACCTGACCGTGTTCGACGATGAACATCCGATCCGCCAGCGGCGCCGCAAAGCGGAAGTTCTGTTCCACCAGCACGATGGTGTAGTCCCGCTCCTTGAGCGTGCGGATGATCTCGCCCAGCTTCTGCACGATCACCGGCGCCAGACCTTCCGAGATTTCGTCCAGCAACAGCAGCTTGGCGCCTGTTCGCAGGATGCGGGCCATGGCCAGCATTTGCTGTTCGCCGCCCGACAGCCGCGTGCCCTGGCTATTTCTGCGCTCCTTGAGGTTGGGGAACATCTCGTAAAGTTCCTCCAGGCTCATGCCGCCACTGCCCACTTGCGGGGGCAACAGCAGGTTCTCTTCACAGGAGAGACTGGAATAGATGCCCCGCTCTTCCGGGCAGTAGCCGACGCCGAGCTGGGCGATCTTGTGGCTGGCCATGTTGATGACTTCCCGGCCATTCAACATGATCGAGCCGGTGCGCTTGCCGGTGAGGCCCATGATGGCCCGTAGCGTCGTGGTACGGCCGGCGCCGTTTCTGCCCAGCAGGCTGATGCATTCGCCCTTGCGCACGGTGAAGTCGATGCCGTGCAGGATGTGGGATTCGCCGTAGAAGGCGTGCAGATCGGAGACCCGCAGGTATTCGGTACCACTCATCAGTGGGCTCCCACCAGTTCGGCGGCTTCGGTGCCCATGTAGGCTTCGATGACCTGGGGGTTGGACGAGACGGCGGCATAGTTGCCTTCGGCCAGGACCGAGCCCCGGGCAAGGACAGTGATGGTGTCGGAGATGCCGGAGACGACCTTCATGTTGTGTTCGACCATGAGGATGGTGCGGTTGGCGGAGACCTGTTTGATCAATTGCATGACCCGGTCGACGTCCTCATGGCCCATGCCCTGGGTGGGTTCGTC
>JAVBXY010000006.1 GCA_030824275.1 Rhodocyclaceae bacterium
CCGCTGTCCTGACAGCGACCCAGGTGGCCAGTCTCAGCACCGCACAATTGACGGCAATGGACGTGACGGACTTCTCGAAGCTGTCCTCCAGCGCCATTGGCGGATTGACAACGACTCAGGCTGCGGCTCTGACCGGCGATCAGGTTTCCATCATGAGCACGGCCCAGATCAGCGCCCTTGATGCGGAGCAGGTCTTCAAACTGAGCAGTACGGCAATTCAATCGCTGACCACTGCCCAGGCAAGCATTCTCACCGCGACCCAGATCGCCGCCGCATTCCAGGGTACCAATCAGATTGCTGGTCTCAGCACTGCACAGATTGCCGCGATCGAGGGGACTGACCTTCAGAGCCTGTCGTCCTCCGCAATCGCTGCTCTTACCACATTGCAGATCGGTGCTTTGTCCAATCTTCAGATTGCGGATCTCTCGACGGCTCAGGCGGCTGCGCTCACTGCGGCGCAACTGGCCAAGCTGAGTACGGCGCAATTGGCAGCCATGGAATCGGCTGACTTCGGCAAGGTTTCTACAACCGCCATCTCTGCATTGTCCACGGCTCAAATGGCGGCGCTGACAGCAGACCAGGTGGCCATTATGAGTACTGCGCAGTTGTCGAAGTTGGGCGCGGACCAAGTCGGTGCGATCAGCGCCGCTCAGGTGGCTTCCCTGACAACGACCCAGGCGGCAGCCCTCACGGCGGCGCAGGCGGCAGGTCTGACGACCAGCCAGATTACTCATATGGAAACGGAGGATCTTGCCAAGCTGGCCACGTCGGTGATTGCTGGCCTGACCTCCACTCAGGTAAGCGCTCTGACAGCAGACGAAGTAGCGGCCTTGACAGGCGCCCAGTTCGGCAAACTGACCGCCGCTCAGATCGCAGTACTCAACACCAGCGCTGTTCAAGGGCTGACTACCGCCGAGGCTTCGGCTCTGACGGCTGCCCAGGCTGTTGGTCTGACCACGACTCAAGTGAACAAGTTGGAGGTCGAGGATCTGGCTTCCTTGAGTACTGCCGTGATTTCGAGCCTGACCACTACGCAAGTGGGTGCTCTTGGCAATGCTCAGATTGCTGAACTCACTACCACACAAGCTGCCGCTTTGACTGCCACTCAAGTGACCGCTTTGTCCACGGCGCAGTTGGCGGCGATGGAGATGGCCGATTTTGCCAAGCTATCGTCCAGCGCCATTGCCGGGCTGACCACGACGCAGGCGAGTGTGCTGACCGCAGATCAACTCTCGATCATGAGCACGGCGCAGTTGGGCGCACTCAGTGCCGCTCACGTTTCCAAGCTTGGGACCTCGGCGCTTCAGGCCTTGTCTACCGCCCAGGCTGCGCTGCTGACTGCTGCCCAGGTAACCGGCTTCACCACCGCCCAGATTGCCAAGTTGGAAGCGGAGGATGTTGCCGCGCTGAGCACCGCCGCACTCGCTGCGCTGAGCACCATGCAGATAGCGGCCTTCGGCAATCTGCAAATTGGGGATTTGACGACTACCCAAGCGGCAACGCTGACGGCAACGCAGGTTGCATCCTTGAGCACAGCCCAATTGGCGGCCATGGAAACCACTGACTTCCAGAAACTCTCGACCAGTGCGATTGCTGCGCTGACGACGACTCAAGTCAATGGCGTCACGGCGGATCAAATTGCCAATATGACGACTGCTCAGCTGGCGGTGATGAGTGCGGATCAGATATTCAAGATCAACACGACGAGTCTCCAGTCGCTGACGACAGCTCAAGCCAATGCGCTGAAAGCGATACAGATAACTGCCGAGTTCCAGGGAACCACGCAAGTGGCCGGTCTGAGCACCGCCCAGATCGCGGCATTCGAAGGCGCGGATCTCGCGGCTCTCTCGACGGCAACCATCACCGCCTTGTCGACGGCTCAACTACGTGCTCTGAGCAACTTCCAGATCACCGAACTGACGACGTCGCAAGCCGCCGTGCTGACTGCAACGCAAGTCGCCGGGCTCAGCACGAGCCAACTGGCAGCCATGGAGACCCAGGATTTTGCCAAGCTCTCCACTGTTGCGATTTCAGGTCTGAGTACTGCCCAAGTGTCTGCATTGGTGGCTGACCAGATTGGAGCCCTGACGACGGCGCAGTTGTCGAAGTTTACGTCCGAACAGATTGGCGCAATTGGTTCTACCGAGATTGCTTCTCTAACCACCGTGCAGACCGCTGTTCTAAGTGCTGCGCAGGTTACGGGCCTCACTACGGCGCAGTTGACCCAGGTCGAAGTGGCAGACTTCATCCGCTTGTCCACCTCGGTCATCAATTCTCTGAGCACGACTCAGATCGCAGCGTTGACCGGCGATCAATTGGCCGGAATGTTGACAACTGTGACGACGGCGCAGGTCGCTGATCTGATCAAGGCTCAAGTGCCGGCACTGACTGCTGCGCAGATTGGCGCCATCTCAACGGCGGCGATCTCCTATCTGACCACGGCCCAAGCTGCCGCTTTGACGGCTTCACAAGCCAGCGGATTGACAGCAGGCCAGGTTGGAAAACTGGAAGGAGAGGACCTTGCCTCGCTATCCACTGCAGTTGTGTCGACGCTGTCCGCTTCCCAACTTACCGGTTTGTCCAACATTCAGATTGTCGATCTCACCACGACCCAGGCGGCGGCGCTGACGGCGACCCAAGTGGCCAGCCTGTCCACTGCCCAACTCGTGGCGATGGAAACCCAGGACTTTGCCAAACTGTCCTCCAGCGCCATAGGGGCTCTCACGACGACCGAAGTGGCGGCACTGACTCCGGACCAGATCGCTGTGCTCAGTACCTCGCAACTCAGAGCGATGACAGCAGACCAGATCGCGCAAATTACATCCACCGCCATCCAGTCTCTGACCACCACCCAGGCCGCAGTGCTGACCGCGACCCAGACAGCGAACCTCACGACTGCACAGATGGCGGCACTTGAAGGCGTTGATCTTGCGTCGCTGTCTTCCAGTGTGATTGCCGGGTTGAATGCGACCCAGATCGGTGCCCTGACTCCGCTACAAATCGCCGATCTCACTACTGCTCAGGCGGCGGCGCTGACAGCCGAACAGGTTGCCGTGCTTTCCACCGCTCAATTGATCAATATGGAGACGCGCGATTTTGCTGCCATCCGTACCAGCGTGATTTCGAGTTTGACGACGGCACAAGTGGACAAGTTAGGCCTGGATCAGATTGGGGCGCTGACGACAGCCCAAGTCGCGGTTCTCAATTCCGATCAAGTCGGTGCGCTTACAGCGGCCCAAGTCGTTACGCTCAGTACCAATCAGGCTGCGGCCCTTACTGCGGCCCAGGCAACCGGTCTTTCCACGGCACAGATTGCATCGTTTGAGACTGAAGACTTGGTGGTCTTGAAGACCTCCTTGATCCAGGCGCTGACGACGGCACAGGTGGCGGCACTTAGCGCGACCCAGCTTCCCGAATTGACGACAGCTCAGTTGTCGAAACTGACTGCCGAGCATATCGGTGGGATGTCGACTGCCCAGATTGCGGCACTGACGACCACGCAGGTTCAATCGCTGACCGCACTTCAGGGCGCCGGATTGACCACGACCCAGATAGCGGCCATCGAAGTGGCTGACTTGGCGGTGCTCAAGACTTCCATCATCCAGGGGCTGTCGACTGCGCAAATCGCCAAACTGACCGTGGCGCAAGTACAGGAGTTGACCACCGCTCAAGCTGCCGCGCTGACGGCAGACCAGATCGGTGGATTGAGCACGGCGCAATTGGCCGGAATGGAGACTGCGGACCTCATTTCTCTGCGGACCAGCCAGATTTATGGCTTGACCAATACGCAGATGGGCGCTCTGACCGCCAACGAGGTTGCAGCGCTGACAACCGGACAAATGGTTAATCTGTCCAATACCCAGTTTGCGGCGCTTTCCACCGCTCAACTGGCACAGCTGACCACGACCCAGGCGGCAGTACTCAATGCAACTCAGGTGACCGATCTGACCACCGCCCAGCTCTCCAGCATGACTACTGTGGATATCGCGGTTCTCAAGACCAGCGTCATTCAGTCGCTGACGACTGTCCAGATCGAAGGCCTGACTACAGCACAAGTCAATGCGCTGACGACGGCTCAGATCGCGAAATTCTCGGCTGAGCAGATTCAGGCCATGGGATCGGACATTGCTGCGATCACGACTGCCGATGCCGCCATTCTCTCTGCAACCCAGATGGGTAGCTTGACGGTGGCCCAGATTTCCCAGATCGAGACCGAGGATCTTGCACAGTTGAACACCCGAATCATCCAGGGCTTCGACAGCGCTCGCATCGCCGAACTGACTACGGCCCAGATCGTTGCATTGACCACGGCTCAGGCCAATGTGCTGCTTGCGGATCAGCTGACTGCCATGGACACGGCCCAAATTGCCGCCTTTGAAGTGGCTGATTTTGCCGCGATCAAGACCAGCGCCCTGTACGGTCTGACCACGCCGGATATCCAGGTTCTTTCGACTGCTCAGGTTGCAGGGATGACCGCGCTTCAGGTCAGCAAGTTGAGCAGTGATCAGATTGCCGCACTGGATACCACCCAGATGCAAAGTCTGACGACTGCGCAGGCGGCATCCCTGACTGCGATCCAGGTGTCGGCAATTACTACCGCCGTGCTTGCGGATATGGACACCATTGATATCGGCGCACTGTCCACAGCTGCCATCCGCGCTCTTTCCACTGCGCAACTGGATAGTATGACGGCGGGTCAAATTGGGGCACTGACAACCACCCAGATCGCCAGCATGACGGCGGCGGAAGCACAGGTACTGAGTACCGCAGGAGGCCACTTTGGCGAGTTGTCGGTGGATGGTCAGGCGCAGTTGATGACTACCTTCGGCGTCACTCCGCTGATCCTCGACCTGAATGGCGACGGCGTACATTCGACGAGCCTGTCCGATGGCGTGAAGTTTGCGCTGACGGATCAGGGTTTGACGGTCGAAACCGGTTGGGTCTCGGCGCAAGATGGTCTGCTGGTGCGCGATCTGGATGGCGATGGCCAGATCACCAGTGGCTTGGAGCTGCTCGGACAGGGTGCGTTGCTCAAGGACGGCAGCCACGCCAAGGATGGTTACCAGGCGCTGGCCGAGATGGACACCAATGCCGACGGTGTGGTCGATGCGCGCGATGCCGAGTTTGGGACGCTTCAGGTTTGGCAGGATGCCAATCAGGATGGCATCACCCAGGCCGGCGAACTGCATACACTCGACTCCCTTGAGATTGTCAGCTTCGATACCAATGCTGCACAGACCTCGGTATTGGACAACGGCAACTGGATCGGTCTCGAATCGTCCTTCACTACAGCGGATGGACAAGCTCATGCATTGGCGGACGTCTGGTTCCAGATCAACGGGACCCAGAACCTCACCGTTGATCTCGCGCAGATCGATCCGACTGCCTTGCCCGGTTTGATTGATAACGGCAAGATCAGCATCGCGGGTAATGGTGGTAATGGCGATACTCTGATGGTCAATGCCGCAGCGGTAGACAAGCTCGGCGCACACGATCTGTATGTGAATGACCAGACAGGAACGGGCCATATCCAGATGATGATCCAGGGCGATGCCAACGATATGGTCAAGCTCACGGATCTGCCTGGAACCTGGACGGATGCTGGCACTACCATCATCGATGGCGAGACCTTCCGTATCCTCAACGATGCTCAACAGCATCAGTTGCTGGTCGGCGTGAAGATCGATCCGACAAGCTGATAGGCGCTTTGCCGTAAAATCGCAGGCCGCGCTGCATCTTGCAGTGCGGCCTGTTTTTTTCTGCGGACTCTTCCTTCATGTGGTTCAAGAACCTTCAAATTTTCCGTCTGACCGACGGCTGGGACTATTCGACCGAAAAATTGGCGGAAGCCCTCTCCCGGGGCGTGTTCATCGGTTGTGGAGCGACGGACCGTGTTGCGCGCGGCTGGGTTCCTCCGCGTGGTGAAACCGGCGAACTGGTCTTCAGTGTTGGACGACAACAGCTGATCGCCCTTGGCCAGGAGCAAAAACTCTTGCCATCATCCGTGGTCCGTCAGTACGCCCAAACGAAGCTTGAGGAAATCGAGCATGCCCAGGGATACAAACCGGGCAAGAAACAAGCACGCGAAGTGCGTGAGCAGATCGAACTCGAATTGCTGCCCCGTGCCTTTGTAAAGCGGGGCTTGATCTATGTCTGGATCGATCCGGTCAATCGATGGCTGCTGGTGGATGCCTCGTCATCCGCCCGTGCCGATGAAGTGATCGAACACCTGAAACTGTCGCTAGATGAATTACCTGTGACGCTGCTTAAAACCAAGCAGGCGCCGGGCACTGCCATGACCCAGTGGCTGGCTGCGGGCGAGACATCGGGAAACTTCACTATCGACAAGGACTGCGAGCTGCGTGCCATCGCGGAGGAGCGCGCGGCGGTGCGCTATGTGCGCCACAGTTTGGATAGCGACGAGGTGCGCGCCCATATCGCAGGTGGCAAGGCGGCGACGAGACTGGCATTGACCTGGAATGATCGTGTTTCCTTCGTGTTGACCGAGCAATTACAGATCAAGCGGCTCGCATTTCTCGACCTTCTGAAAGAGGATGCAGAGCGACAGGCGGACAATGCCGACGATCTGTTCGCCGCTAACTTCAGCCTGATGTGCGGTGAGCTTTCCCATCTCCTCGGCCATCTGGTGGAGGCGCTCGGCGGAGAGGGTGAATGATGTACCGCGGCTTGCTTGCGGTTCTTTGCGGCCTCATCATCCAGACAGCCCGAGCGGAGGGCGTTGAGGTCGGTGCGCCATCGCGGGTGCGTAATTTGGTTCCGGCCGGCGAACTGGAAAAGCAAGCAGGCCAGCAGTATCAACAATTGATCCGTCAGGCCGCCGAGAAGCGCGCTCTTGCGCCTGATGAGCATCCGCAGCTGAAGCGTCTGCGAGCGATTGCGACGCGAATGATTCCCCATGTCGAGCGCTTCAATCCACGTGCAAAGCAATGGAAATGGGAAGTCAATCTGATCGGCTCCAAGCAGATCAATGCCTTCTGCATGCCGGGTGGAAAGATCGCCTTCTATACCGGCATCCTCGATTCATTGAAGCTGACCGACGATGAAGTTGCCATAGTCATGGGGCACGAGATTGCCCATGCCTTGCGTGAGCACGCGCGAGAGCGGATGGCTAAGAGCCAGCTTACCCAGCTCGGTGCAAGCCTGCTGGGCGAGCTGGTCGGCGGCGGTCGTTACACCGGTGCGTTTCAGATCGGCGGCAATTTACTGTCACTGAAGTTTTCGCGAGATGATGAGGCGGAGGCCGATGTCGTCGGCATGGATATCGCTGCGCGCTCAGGATTTGATCCCAGAGCCGGTGTCACGCTTTGGCAGAAAATGACCTCGGCCAATCGCGGCGCACCCCTTGAGTTCCTGTCGACTCATCCGGCTGGCGATAATCGCATCCGGGAAATCGAAAAACACCTTCCCGAAGTCATGCCCTTGTTCGATAAATCCAGGCGCGCTGAAGGAAAAAGCGGAAGGTAAAAAGTCGGCGCTGGCGGGACGGCGAACTATTGCCGTCAGTGGATCAAAGCATGCCGGATTCGCGGGCCTTGCGCTCGCGTTCGACCTTGATGATGAAGCGCTGGATCAGCGTCAGCATTGGGCCCGGGAGTTTGACGAACTGGCAGCCCGCCCGCTTGCTGCGGATACCGCTACGGGTAACGGACTCGAACACACTCCGAATCTGTAGTGTGACGGTCACCACGCCGACTTCCGGCAGATCGATTTTGCAGCCAGGAAATTCCATCCCCGTTTCAAGGGGAATATCGAGTGGGATGCCGACAAGCCCGGCCCCGCCTCCGCTGATGTCGGCGACATGAGCCTCGATAAGCTTGGGAGGTGCACCTTCCTGGGGCAGGGGAAAGGTGCAATTGAGCGGGCGCGTGATGGGAGTCGTCAGTCGATAGTACTCACGACGCTGAAGACGCAGAACGCTCTCGGGTAGAGGGGCGAGAAATGCCGGACTGCCGCCTGATTCGATGCGTTTTAGCCCGCGCAGAATGAACTGGATTTTTACCTTCTCGAGCTGGGTGACGCAAAACAGCTTCTCAGCCTCAAGCGCCTTGCGATTCATTTCCGAGCTGGCACCAAACTCGAGAACCAGGCCGTTATCGTCGTAGCTGATCAGGCTGGTCAGCACCATGTCCCGACCCTCGTTGAAAAACATTGTCACCTGGGCGACATGTTCCACGAGGCCACGGAATACCGAGAACATCTCGCTCTTGGACTTGAGCATGAACTGACTGAATTCATCAGTCGACAACAATTCCGGCCCCGGTTTTCTGGGGGCCGGGGTCGATGCGGGTGCCGGGCTCGGAGGAATATTGGCTTCGGTACCACTCATGATGGGCAGTGGGCGTTCATTGGTGTCACGAGGCTCTAATTTTAGCCGAGATTCGACGCTGACAGCGCTTCGGGCAGAATCCCGCGTTCCTCGACCTGATACAACCAAGCGAGCAATTCGGCAATGACCACGTAGAGTTCGGGAGGTATCTGTTGGTCCAGATCAACCCTTGAAAGCAATGCCACCAGCTCCGGCGATTCGTGGACATAGACGCCATGTTCGCGGGCCCTGGCGATGATTTCCTCAGCGACCAGACCCCGTCCTTTGGCGACCACCTTTGGGGCCGATTCGCCGGGAGCGTATTTCAGCGCAACGGCAAGTGCGCGCTGCCCGTCGTCAGGCGACTTCTGCATTCGAGACTTGAATCGCGAGTAGTGGGATGCCGGCAGACGCCAGCGCCGAGCCGAGGGCTGGGGCGGCGTCACGCAAGCTGGATGCGGATTCCTCCAGTGGCGTTGCAATGGCGATGCTGACGCCCTTTGCCGTCAAACGGATGCTGGCGTCGATGCCTCCCAGGCGAGGCATGGTCAGTCGCAACGATGTATTCCAGCCTCGTTCCGGATTGGCGTCGCCATCGTTCGTATGTCGATCATCCGCCTCGATCTCCCAGTGCATCTCCTGTCCAGGCCAGACCTCGCCATGCCATGCCAGTCGCTGAGTCGCGGCGGCATCCAGTTGCTGCTGGACCAGCGGACGCAATTCTTCTGGAATTGCCTGGGCCGGAGTGTTGGGGCTTGATTGAGGTAGAGCGTTCGATGCTGGCCGGGTGTCTTCGGTGCCGAAAAGGGCTTGCAGGATCGACGGGGTTCCTGTGTCACGGGCGACGTTCTGCGCCGCTTCCGGTGCCGCAGGCTGCCGGTAGGCAGCCAGGGTTTCGAGACGGGAGTAGGCCGCCTGTGGCTCGGCCAGCAGCGAAGTTAGTGGTCGCTGGCCCTGCATCCACTGGACCTGGTGAGACTCATAAAACAGACCGCTCTCGCTGACGGCCTTTGCCAGTTGCGGCGCCAATTGGGCCGCCAGTTGTTGTGAGCCGGTCGCCGTTCCTGCTGATGCGAGGAGAGGGGTGGTAAGCAGCGGCTGACCACGATTGAGCGAGGCGGGAACTGGTGTATCGCCATCTCTTGCGAGCAGGGCGCCAATCACTTGGGCTGCGCGCGATAAAGTCGTGAACTGACCCAGTTCCCCGGTGCCGCCCTCGAGCAAGCCGCTTGGATTTGCAAGCTTGGCAACGATGCTGCGGGGCGTTCGATCAACGACCACCAATTCCAGCGTATCGCCGGCTTTGGCACCTTCCGGCAACGCCAGGGTCAGTGTCCTGCCGGAAACCAATGCCTTGTAGGTGTTCTCCGGGAGTACTTCTTGAATACGTGCCGAGAAGACCTGCCCGCTGTGGAAGTCGGCAAGATCGGCCGAAATTTCCGCAACCGGCGCGACAGGATGAAGGCTCGCCTCGGTCTGCAAACGCATGCGGACGCCAACATCGCTGGGAATCATGACCACGAATGCATCCTCCCTCGAATCAGCAATTCGTCACCGGCGGACGTAATGAGGAGTGGCACGGGTGGCGCCCTAGCCACCGCTGCGGATCAGGCCCTGGGGCTGCCGGGATTGGAATCACCGGCTGCGGCGGCATAGGCGTTTACAACCATGCGCCGGCGGGTTTGATTCCCCAGATACTGGCGAACATGCTCCATCCATGGCTCGGTATGCTGACGTATTTCCGCGTCGTCCTGAAGTATTTGATGGATCAGTGCGCGTTTACGTTCGACATCGGCACTGTCCAGCAAAGACTCTTCTCCGCTCATCAATGATTCGCGCAAAAGGCTGATTTCGCGCTCGAGTACCGAAAGCCGGTCCCAGTCATTGGCCTTGGCCGCCTCAACCATACTGGCTGAAAGGGAGGAGATTTCTTCGTAGAGTTCGATCTGGGATGGCATCGTAATCATGGTAGCCCTCATGCTGCCGACTTGTTGCCGGAAACTACGGCCGGATCGTCGGCTATTTCCTTCCAGGCATCGCGAATCTCGCGGAGAAGTTCTACAACCTCTTCAACTGCTGCCGGATCATTGTGTAGATTGGCATGCAGTAGCCGCGTGCACATGTAGTCGTACAGGGCGCTGAGTCGTTCGGCCAGGTCGCCGCCAGCGGTGATATCCAGGCTCGCCTGCAAACCGCTGGAAATGATGTCGATGGCCACCGATATGGCGCGGCCTTTCTCTTCGGTGTTCTTGTCGCGCATGGCTTGCAAGGCCTTGCTCAACGACAGGATTGCACCGTCGAGCAGCATGGTGATCAAGCGATGGGGATTGGCCGCATCGACGCCTGTCTCCAGGCCGACTTTCGCGTAGGAATCCGCCGACTTGCCTTGGGTGCCGAACATCAATGTATCTCCGTAGGCCAATCGATTACTGGGTTGAAGGCAGGTTGGCCAATTGCTGTGTCAGATATTCCGACGTCTTTTTCATGCTCGCGACCAGAGTATCGAGAGTCGAGAACTGGTTGCGATAGCGCTGCTCGATTGCAGCAAGACGCCTGGTCAATGTTTCGCGACGGGAGCCGATGTCCTTGATGCTGATGCCGATGCCTTCCGTGCGACTGGCCAAAAGTCCGGTCGAAGACAGGATGCTGTCGAGCGTGCTGGTCATGCGCACAGCAAGACCGGGTGACGAGCTTGAGGTCGAATTCAGCAAGTCGGCGACATTCGTCGAGGAAACCGCATTTGCCGCATCGAATTTGCTGGAATTGAACACCAAGCTACCGTCCCGCTGGAGACTGATACCCAGATCGGACAGCGTGGAAACAGCGCTACCCGCACTGCTGCGGGAATTACTGATCATGCCCCGCAAAGCGCTTTGCAGGCTGCGTGCGCCGCTGTCGCCGGTGAGCAGGGAAGCCTTCTTGGTCTCTGAATTGTAGGCGGTGGCATCGCGCAACTGTTTCGCGACGTCGTTATAGGCCTTGACGAAGGTATCCAAGGCCGTCTTGGCCGAACTGGAGTCCTTGGTCACTGTCAGGGTTGTAGTTCCCGTGCCGGCAAGGCTCAAGGTCACGCCGGTAATCGCATCGGAAATCGAATTTGTCGTGCGATAGACAGACAGGCCATCGACCTTGATGTGAGCATCCTGGGCCACCGTATTGACGTCAAACTGGTTGCCGCCATTGGGCAGCGCCGTACGATCAACGGCCGGATCAAACGACAGCTTGGACAAGCCGGTGTTGTCATTCTGGACAACATCGTTGGAATCATAGGTGGTCAGTCGAACGCTGTTGCCGGCGCCGAGTTCCTTTGCCGTCAAGGTCAGCTTGTAGCCCGCATCACCCACGTAGACGATGTTCGCCTTGACGCCAATGGCGCTGTTTGCATTGATCGCATCACGAACTTCTTCCAGCGACGAGTTGGTGGTATCGAACTCAAGCGTCACCGTCTTGTCCGGGTTGGCGGTAAAGGTACCGCCCACGCCGCCGGAATAGGTGCCGAGTTCAATCTTGAGCTTGCTGCCGTTGGCCGTAGCGATGTCGCCAGTGAGGCTGGCGAAGCCCTGGGACGAAATGGCCTGCGCCTGGGCACGGGCAACCACCTCGACGGAATAGGTGCCGGCCTGGGCGGCAGTGTTTGCCGAGGCGGCAAAAACGCTACTGCTGCCGCTGGTGGCCGACATGCTGTTATACAAGGTGGTGGACTTGAGGGCGCGGGCGGCCGTCTGGAGCGCACTCACGCCGCCCTTCAAGCTCCCGTAGGCACTCAGCTTGGCCTGGAAAGTGGCTTCCTTGGTGTCGAGAACCGTCAATGGCTGCGACTCGACGGTCATGATCTGTTTGATCAGTCCGGCGACATCGAGACCTGAGCCGACTCCGGCGGAAGAAATGCTGGCCATGGAAAACTCCTTTACCTTTGCTATATCTACGGCAGATGATGATCGCTTCTGAAGAAGGAAGCATGCTGCCGATCAAATGAATTCTAGGCTACGACTGTCATTTGATAAAGCAAGAAAAAGGCCCGCACAAGGCGGGCCTTCAAGGCAAATCGGATATTTTGTAAGTTCAGGCGCTTTGTTTCAGCAGCAGTCCCTGCATCTTGTCAATGGCGTGGGCAATCTCGACCAATTCCTTGGACGGAATCTGGCGAATGAGGTCGCCTGTCTCGCTATCGACTATACGAACAACGGTGTCTCCGCTTTGCTCATCCACAGAAAATTGGAGAGCATTGGCTTTGGCCGGGATCGCGGTCTTCAGTCTTTCCAGGGCTTGTTCAATCTGCTGCGAGTTTTTCGGCGCCGACGGCTGTACGGGCTGTACCGGCTGTGCAGCGGGCGCTTCCACCGCAGGCGCGCTGTTGCGCGGCTGCGGTGCAGGCGCGGCGCTATTGCCGGCATACCCGTTCAAGGATTGAATACTCATTTGTGGCTCCTTGTCTCGCGAGGGCTGGTGAGTGAATTACCAGCCCGTCGCGTTCAGCTTAGTGCGCCTGGAATTAACCGCGAAGCAGCGTCAAGACCTGATTCGGCAGGGCGTTGGCCTGGGCCAGCATCGCGATACCTGCTTGTTGCAGGATCTGGGCGCGGGTCAGGTTAGCAGTTTCCTGGGCGAAGTCGGCATCCTGAATACGGCTGCGGGAGGCGGACATGTTCTCGGACGTCGTTTGCAGCGATTGAACCGTGCTCTCGAAGCGGTTTTGCAGGGCGCCGTAACGGGCGCGCTGGGAGGCTACGTTGGCGAGGGCGCCATCCACCATCGAGATGGTCCGGTTGGCCGCATCCTTGCTCGATACGTCGGCATACTGAACGGTTTGAGTTTGTGCCGATGCTGTTGCAGCCACAAACCAGTGTGCGGCAGTAGCGTTGGAGATACTGAATGTTTTATCGGAGTCGAGAGCGAGTTGTCCAGTTACAACAACGGACGTGTTTGTAGCGAGCGCTGTGTCTTGTGTGACACCAGTGGCAATGGCCCCAACAAATTTTTTGACCACTACATCGGTGGAACCAGCAGCAGCATTGGCCAAGGTAATATCATTTCCCGACGAGTTCGTAAGAACGATCTCGCTTCCCTTGTCGCTGACACGGGCGGTTACACCGGTGCTCGCTGATTTGTCATTAAAGGCATTGACAGCAGCCGACAGACCATCTGCATTGGCTGTCGTACCGATGGTGAATGCGACCGTGACCGCCGTCGTATTGTCTGAGGTGACGCTCAAGGAGAAGCTGTTGCCTGCGTTCGTGGCCATGTCGAGCATGATTTCGGTGTTTGCCGATGCCGTTACGCCGGTGCTGCCAGATTTGGTATTTATTGATGCTGCTACTGTCCGCGCACTTGCGCCTGCCAGATAGTCGATTGTGGTAGAACCCAGTGCACCGTTGATGTTGAACGTGCCATCAGCTCCGATACGTGAAGTTGTACTCGAGGTGGTTGTGATTGCATCGGCTGCGCCAGCACTAGCGAACAAATCCCCGCGGGTCGTGTTCTCAGTGTCTAGACCTTGCACCAAGGAGCCAATCCGGTATGAACCATAAGCATTGGTGCGGAAGTTGGCGCTGGTGGCGGTAATGGTTTGGTTAGCATTGGCACCGACCTGAAACTGGGCGTAGGTGAAGGAGCCATCCAGCAGGTTACGGCCGTTGAACTGGGTCGTCTGGGCGACACGATCCAGTTCCGCGCTCAGGTTGGCCACTTCGCCTTGCAGCGCAGCCCGATCAGATGCGGAGTTGGTTTCGTTGGCGGACTGGACAGCCAGTTCGCGAATACGCTGGAGGATGTCCTGGGACGATGACAGGGCGCTTTCCGCCGTCTGTGACAGCGAGATACCGTCGTTGGCATTGCGGCGGGCCTGGTCAAGGCCGCGAATCTGGGAAGTGAAGCGGCTGGCAATGGCCAGACCGGCGGCGTCGTCCTTGGCGCTGTTGATGCGGAGACCGGAAGACAGGCGCTGCAACGAGGTCGAGAGGCTCGATTGCGAGGTGCTGAGGTTGCGCTGAGCGTTCAGCGACTGGATGTTGCTGTTGATTACCTGCGACATTTTCGTACTCCTTTCAGGGGGTTATCCTGTTCGGGTGGCGCCTTTTGCACCTGGTCCGACCGGCTTATTGAAGCGACAATTCGCCGCCGTCAGAAGCATTATCGGAGTACGCAGATAAAACTTTAGGCGATCAGAACCAAACTGATCGCCTAAAGCTGGTTTGAATTCCCCACTGAGCTACCAGGGGGAAAGATGATTTCCCTTACTGGAGCAGCTTCAAGACCTGGTTGGGCAGGGCATTGGCCTGGGCCAGCATGGCCGTACCTGCTTGTTGCAGGATCTGGTTGCGGGTCAGGACTGCTGTTTCCGCCGCGAAGTCCGCATCGCGGATACGCGAGCGGGAGGCGCTCAGGTTTTCCGACGTGGTTTGCAGGTTGAGGATGGTCGATTCAAAGCGCGACTGCATGGCGCCGTAGCGGGCGCGCTGGCTGTTGATGGAGGTCAGTGCCGAATCGATGGTCGCCAGGGTGCGGTTGGCGGCGTCGATAGTGCTGACGTCCACGTCCTTGGTCTGCTGCAGGACGCTGCCGGCGACCGTTGCGATGTCCAGAAAGCCGCCCGCCGTAGCGCCGAGGGAATCCGTGATCGAAAAAGAGGATTCCGAGTCGAGCGTGAGCTGGCCGGTGACCCAGTAGCCTTGGCCGGCTGTCCAGGTGTTGACATCGCCGGAGGCGGTCAGCGCGGTCGAGGGGGAGTCGTTGGCCACGGCCGCATCGCCGTCAATGGCACGGATATCCTCCAGCCGGACCGGATTGCCCGCCGCTGAGGTGTTGTTGATGCGCAGGTCTTTGCCGTTTTCATTGAAGATGTGCAGGCCATACTGGCCACCATCGGTACGTACGACCTTGGCGGTGAAGCCGGTCTTGCCGGCGGCGTCGTTGAAGGCTTGAGCGGCCGCGTTCAGCTGATCGGCAGAGCCGATGGCACCGCCACCGGTGACGCCACCCGTGACGAAGGAGACGGAGACGAAGCCGGCTGTTGGCGCCGCGCCACCGGCAGGCTGCGTTGTATCCGTCGCCAGGAAGAAGGAATAGGTCGAGTTCTGCTTGAATCCGTTGGTGCCGCCGTTGGCATCGTCGGCACCGAGAACGAACTGGGTCGTGGCGCTGGCACGGATACCAAGAGCCGCCTGGTTGATTGATCCCGCAACATCGAAGGCCGAGGCACCGATAGGGTAGCCAATGACAGTGGTGCCGGTGGCGGTGTTGATGCTGAGTGTGCCGGCGCCACCAATCGGTGAGTTGTCGCCCTGGACGCTGACCCGGGTCAGGTTGGCGTCCGATGCCGAGCCTTTCGACAAGTCACCGAAACCCGTCTGGGTTTGTGCTGCCAGGGCGCCGATGCGGTAGTTGCCATAGGCGTTGGTCTGGAAGTTGCCGGACGTGGCGGTGATGGTCTGGTTGGCGTTGGCGCCGATCTGGAATACGGCGCCGGTGAAGGAGCCGTCGAGCAGCTTCTGGCCGTTGAACTCGGTGGTCGCCGCCACCCGCTGCAACTCCTGGGCAAGCTGCTGGACTTCGCCGTTCAGCGCAGCCCGGTCGCTCGGGGAGTTGGTCGCGTTCATGGACTGGATGGCCAGTTCACGAATCCGTTGCAGGATGTCGGTCGAGGACTGCAAGGCCCCTTCGGCCACCTGCGAGAGGGAGATGCCGTCGTTGGCGTTACGGCGGGCCTGATCAAGGCCGCGAACCTGGGTCGTCATCCGTTCGGAGATGGCCAAGCCGGCGGCATCGTCCTTGGCGGAGTTGATGCGCAAACCCGAAGACAGCCGCTGCAAGGACGTATACAGATCGCCCTGTGAGCGATTCAGGTTGCGTTGCGCATTCAGCGACGCGATGTTTGTGTTGATAATCTGAGGCATGGCGCTTCTCCTGACTCTAGGGTTGCCGCGCGAATTACGATTGACGTGTCCGGACCTTTGTTGCCTTGTTGGTGGTCTCCTGGCTGTCTATCAGCAACCACCGTGCCACCCTTAAAACCAGAACAAACCCGCTAAAGCCCTGTCAATTTCGGCCGTTAATTAAGTAGAACCGGCTGAATGGGCGGCAAGAAGTGGCAATTCTTGCCGCCGGGCGGCGAGCTTTTCCTCTCTTATGCCGCTTGCAGGACGGGCGCTTCTTGCCGCTTGTATTGGTGCTGCTGAGCGAGTTCGACCACCAGATCGCGAATGCTGTCGATGGCTTCGGCGCGGTAAAAGCGCGCGGAAGAGGATTCGATCCACTCGGCCAGTGCATCCTGATCGGCGAAGTTCCAGTCACTGACGTAGGACTCGAAGTCCGCCGCAATCTGGCCTGAAAAGAAGGGCTTGCCGCTGTCTGCGTGGTATTGCACGACGTCCATGACGTAGAGCAGATCGTCCGGGCCATGCAGCGCGGCGACAGTTTTCTGGGCTTCCGCCAGCTCCATGCGACCGAGCAGGGCGTGGAAACGATCCAGGGAAAATTCGATGCGGCGACCGCTGGGTAGTACGGGCATGATGTTCTCCATTGAGTTGATGCAACGCTTCGCTATCAGCGAATAGCGTGCCAATGGAGAACGGGGAGGGGGAACGGCGTCAGGCCATGGCGGCGCGGCGGGATTCCAGGCTGCGTTCGTCAATGGGCAGGTGCACCAGCGCCGAGAGCACGCCGAGCAGGATGCAGATGCCCCAGACCGTGTCGTAGGCGCCGGTGGCATCGAAGAGCTTGCCGCCGAGCCAGACGCCGAGGAAGCTACCGACCTGGTGGCTGAAGAACACCAGCCCGGTCAGCATGCCCAGGTAGCGCACACCGAAGACCTGGGCGATCAGCGCGTTGGTCAGTGGCACGGTGGACAACCAGAGCACACCGATCACCGCCGAGAACAGATAGACGCTCATTGGCGTCAGCGGCGCCCAGAGAAAGAGGCTGATCGCCACGCTGCGGGCGAGGTAGATGCCGGCCAGGACCATGCGCTTGGGCAGGCGGGCGCCCAGGTGGCCGGCGTAGTAGCTGCCGAAGACATTGAACAGGCCGATCAGGGCCAGCGCCGTCATGCCGATCTCCGGGCCCATGCCCTTGTCCAATAGATAGGTGGGGAAATGTACGCCGATGAAGACGACTTGGAAGCCGCAGACGAAATAACCGGCGACGAGCAGTACGTAACTCTTTTCACCCATGGCTTCGGAGAGCGCCTGTTTCGCCGTTTGTCCGGCACCGGCTGCGTTGGGCACGAGGCCGCGAGTCAGCATGCCGCCCAGCGGCACGATCAGAAAGGCGCCAGCGGCGAAGACCAGCAGGGTGCCGAACCAGCCCATGCCGCCGATCAGGCCCGAGGCCACGGGAATCATCAGGAATTGGCCGAAGGAGCCGGCGGCGGCGACCAGGCCCATGGCCCAGGCACGGCGGGCATCCGGCACCAGCTTGCCGAGCGCGGCGAAGACAACGCTGTAGGTGGTGCCGCTCTGGGCCACGCCAATCAGCACGCCAGCCGAGGCGGCGAGGCCCGTGCCGGTGGCGGCATAGGCCATGCCGAGCAGGCCGGCCACGTAGAGCAGGCTGGCGCCCCACAGCACGCGACGCGCGCCGTAGCGATCCGCCAGCCAGCCGGCGAAGGGTTGGGCCATGCCCCACATCAGATTTTGTAGCGCCATGGCGAAGGAGAAGATTTCGCGGTTCCAGCCGTGCTCCATGCTCATGGGTGTGAGGAACAGACCGAAGGTATGGCGGATGCCCATCGCCACGCAGACGATGAGGGAGGCATACGCCAGGACGATGAAGAGCGTCCGGTCAGTGGTTGAGGTCGAGGTGGGGGTGCGTGTTTTCATGGTCATGAAGATTCATGCCTAGGCCCATCGACATCCGTCACACCGGCGAAGGCCGGTGTCCAGCATGGTCGCCGACAAGATTCCGGCCGCAGCGTCAAGCAGCCTTGACGGCAAACTCCATAGCGGACGGGTTTTGTACGCGCCGGCTCGCGTCAAGGATTTCAAGTCCGATGACGTTTCCTGCGGCGTCGTAATCCAGAATGACCCCCGGCTTGATTTCATCCGATTCCTCAACCGGGGAATCACTGAAAACAACGGTCAGCACATCAACTTGGCTGTCGTAGTCGGCTTTCATGGCTTGCTCCAATACTTTTCGATTTTGCTGGTTCGGTAGACCGTGACGATCACTGGGGGTTGGTGCCAATCCTCAACTACCAGCCGCACCAGATAAGTTTTCCCGTCTGCTACGATTCTCGACTGAAACACCTTACGCTTGTTTGCCGCTTCCGTCACTTGCTCTGGCGTGGTCATGATCGCCTCGATCCACTCGATAGGAATTTGACGACGGAGTGCCTCAGATTCAGCGTGTCGGGTTAGCACGAAGTCCATTGCAGGCATCATGTAGGTTTAATAGCCGAATTTTAGCAGCCCGACTCTTGCCGACCGGGCTTGCTTCAGGTTTCGCTTTCACTCATCCCCTGCCGGGGACTGGCCAAGGTCAGCCATTTGGATTTTCACGTCATGAACAAGGCTTTTGTCAAAGAATCCGACGATGCAGATGAGGATGAGGACGCCCCCGCGGTCGCCCTTCCCGCCGGCACGAACAATTACATGACGGTGCGCGGCCACGGCATTTTGCGCGCCGAGTTCGAGCAACTGATCAAGGTGGAGCGGCCGGCGCTGGTGCAGGTGGTGTCCTGGGCCGCCGGCAACGGCGACCGCTCGGAGAACGGCGACTACATCTACGGCAAGAAGCGCCTGCGCGAGATGGACAAGCGAATCCGTTTCCTCACCAAGCGACTTGAAACCGCCGTGGTGGTCAATCCTGAGGATCAGGAAAATGTGGATCAGGTTTTCTTCGGCGCCACCGTTACGGTCTATGACGCGGAGGGCGAGGAGGAGACCTACCAGATCGTCGGCATTGACGAAGCCAATGCCACGGAAGGGCGCATCAGCTGGATCTCACCCCTGGCCCGCGCGCTCATCAAGGCTCGCGAAGGTGACACCGTGCGCTTCGACAGCCCCGGCGGCCTGCGCGAGATCGACATCATCGCGGTGAAGTACGAATAGCGTGGTTGGCGAAAATCAGCAGGCCGAAAAGGATCATCGCCCCGGCCTGATGCATCGCTGCCAAGGCCACCGGCACGCGCAGCAGCAACGTGGCGATGCCGAGGCTGACTTGCACCGCCAGCCATAGCATCAGCAGCGCAGCCGGCAGTTTGTGGCCCGCTTGCCAGACGCGCCACGCGAACCACGGAATCAGCCCCATCAGCGCCCAGGCGATCATACGGTGGTCGAACTGCACCGTCGCCATGTTGCTGAAGAAGTTGAGCCAAAGCGGATCGAGCATGAACAGCTCCGGCGGCGCGAAGTGTCCGTTCATCAGCGGAAAGGTGTTGTAGGCCAGGCCGGCGTGGATGCCGGCGACCAGCGCACCGGACAGCACCATGAGGAAGACCAGACTGATCAGGCCTGCGCCGAGCCGACGTGTAAAAGTCGGCGCTGGCGGGACGGCGCGCGGGTGCAACAGCCCCAGCCCAGTCCACAGCATCAACCCGAAGATCAGGAAGGCCAATCCAAGATGGGCCGCCAGACGATATTGCGACACGCGGGGATCGTCGATCAGGCCGCTCTTCACCATGTACCAACCCATCGCGCCTTGCAGGCCGCCGAGGATGAAGAAGCCGAAAACCTTGAGCGCTAGCGTGCCGAGCAATTGACCTCGCCACAGGAACCAGACGTAGGGCAGGAAGAACACTACGCCGATCAACCGGCCCGAGAGACGATGCGCCCATTCCCACCAGAAGATGAACTGGAAGCCGCTCATCGTCATGTCGTGGTTGCGCAGGCGGAATTCGGGCGTCTGCTGGTACTTGGCGAACAACTCCTGCCAGTGCGCATCGGTCAGCGGCGGCAGGGCGCCGATCAGCGGTTTCCATTCGACGATGGACAGGCCCGAGTGCGTCAGCCGGGTGACGCCGCCCACCACCAGCGTGACGAAGACCATCGCGCAACAGACGAACAGCCACCACGCAACACCATGGTGGCCCTGGTGTTGCTCACTGCGCATCAGCGATCCAGTGCCCCGATTTGCCGCCGGCCTTTTCCAGCAGGCGGATCTGCTCGATGACCATGCCCCGGTCCGTGGCTTTGAGCATGTCGTAGATGGTCAGCAGGCCGGCGGCGGCGGCGGTCAGCGCCTCCATTTCGACACCGGTGCGGCCCATGGTTTCTGCCGTCACTTCGATGGCGACGGTGGACTGCGCCGCATCGAGAGTGAATTCCACCGCTACCCGCGTCAGCGCGATGGGATGACACAGCGGAATCAGGTCGGACGTGCGCTTGCTGGCCTGGATCGCAGCGATGCGTGCGATGCCGATGACGTCGCCTTTTTTCGCCGAACCGCCGGCGACCAGCTCAAACGTGGCGGGCGCCATGCGGATGTGGCCGGCGGCGCGGGCCACGCGGGCTGTTTCGTGCTTGGCGCCGACATCGACCATGTGGGCCTGGCCGGCGGCATCAAAATGGGTCAGTGGGTTCATGAAACACCTTGTCACAACATGCGATAGGCCGGAAATCGGCGAGCCGCTATCATAGCGGGATGAATCTTCGCCCGCGCATTTTCGCCCCCCTCCCTACTCTTGCCGCCCTCGTTCTGGCCTTGGCCGCACCCGCCCTGTCGGTGGCCGAAGGCCTGCCCGATCTCGGCGAGGCCGCCCAGGCCGATCTTTCGCCGGCCATGGAGCGTCGCATCGGCGAATCGGTGATGAACGAGATTCGCCGCGATCCGGCCTGGCTCGACGACCCGGAGGTCGCGTCCTACCTCAATCGCCTCGGCAACCGGCTCTCCAGCCAAAGCCAGGAATCGCGGCAGGCTTTCGAGTTCTTCGCCCTGCGCGATTCGACGCTGAATGCCTTCGCCATGCCCGGCGGTTTCATCGGCGTGCATACCGGCCTGATCCTCGCCGCCGAATCGGAATCTGAGCTGGCCTCGGTGCTGGCCCACGAAATCTCCCACGTCACCCAGCGCCATCTGGCCCGGCTGATGAACAAGTCCGGCCAGGGCCAGATCGCCAGCCTCGCCGCATTGGCCATCGCCATCCTCGCTGCGCGCAGCAACCCGGATGTCGCCACCGGTGCCGCCGTCGCCGGCCAGGCCGCCAGCGTCCAGAACCAGTTGAACTACACGCGGGATTTCGAACGCGAGGCTGACCGTATCGGTCTCGGCCTGCTGGATCGCTCGGGCTTCGACACCCGCGGCATGGGCACGTTTTTCGAGCGCCTGCAAAAGTTCGGCCGCCTCTACGAAAACAATGCCCCCGGCTATTTGCGCACCCACCCGCTGACCACCGAACGCCTCGCCGACATCGGCAATCGCCTCCAGGGCCGGCCCTACAAGCAGGTGCCCGACTCGCTCGAATTCCAGCTCGTACGCGCCAAGCTGCGGGTCCAGGAAGGCAACTCCCGCGATGCCGTCGTCGAGTTCGAAAGCCGGCTCAAGGACCGCAAGTTTTCCGGCAGCGAAATCGCCGTTCGCTATGGTCTGGCCCAGGCCCTGCTGCGCGACGGAAAGATGCCCGCCGCCGAACAGCAGATTGGCGAATTGCGTCGCCTGAAGGCCCAATCGCCGATGATCGAAACCCTCGCCGCCCAGTTGCGTCTGAAGCAGGGCGACGCGCCCGGCGCCGTGAAAATCCTGCGCGCTGCCCATCCGCGTTACCCGCAGGAGCGCGCCGTCGCCTATGGCCTGGTCGACACTCTGATCGAGGCTGGCGACCCGAAGGAAGCCCTGCGCGTTGCCACCGAGGATTTGCAGAGCTACCCGTCCGACGCCGATATGCACGAACTCCAAGCCAAGACCTACGCCCGTCTCGGCAAGCGCCTGCAACAGCATCGCGCCCTCGCCGAGGCCTATGCCGCCATCGGCGTGCTGTCCATGGCGGTAGAGCAGATGGAACAGGCGCAGAAATCCGGCGACGGCGATTTCTACGAAACCTCGCAGGTCGATGCGCGTCTGCGCGAGCTCAGGAAACGCATGGACGACGAAGCCAAACAACGACGGGAACAAAAATGAGCGGCGCCGCCAAGGCCCTGTCGCCGCAACTCGTCCGCCTCGACCGCGAGCCTTACTACCATTCCGTCGGCGACGAACTCGATGTCTTCGCCGCTGCTGCAAAGGCAAAACTGCCGGTCATGCTCAAAGGCCCCACCGGCTGCGGCAAGACCCGCTTCGTCGAGCACATGGCCTGGCAGCTCGGTCGGCCGCTGATCACCGTCGCCTGCCACGACGACCTCACCAGCGCCGACCTCGTCGGTCGCTATCTCATCGTCGGTGACGACACCGTCTGGATGGATGGCCCGCTCACCGCCGCCGTGCGCGCCGGCGCCATCTGCTACCTCGACGAAGTGGTCGAGGCGCGCAAGGACACCACCGTCGTCATTCATCCGCTTACCGACGCCCGCCGCGCCTTGCCGGTGGAAAAGCGCGGCGAGTACATCGAGGCGCCCGACGATTTCATGCTCGTCGTCTCCTGGAACCCCGGCTACCAGAGCGTGCTCAAGGACATGAAGCCGAGCACGCGACAGCGCTTCGTCGCCCTCGATTTCGATTACCCGGCCGCCGAGATCGAAGCCCGCATCGTCGCCCACGAAGGCGGCGTGGACGACGCTACGGCAAACAAGCTGGTCAAGCTCGGCCACATGACGCGCAGCCTGCGCGGCGCCGGCCTCGACGAAGGTGCCGGCACGCGCCTGCTGGTGCATGCCGCCCAACTCATCGCCGCCGGCATGGCCCCGGCCACCGCCTGCACCGCCGCCGTCGCCCGGCCCCTGGCCGACGAGGCGGACACCCGCGCCGCGCTGGACGACCTGATCCGCGCCGTGTTCTGAGCGGCCGTGAGCGAACGCAAGCTCTTCGCTCACGAACTCGAGGCCCGGCTCGACGAACTGCTGCTGCTCTCCCTGCGCCAGCGCTCTGCGAGCGATGCCGCCAATGCCCTCGAAACTCTGCCCCGTGCCGTACAGGACCGCGTGCTGCACTGGGTTGCCGTCGCCGCCCAGTTGTCGAACCGGCTGGGCGAGACGCTGGCCGAGGGCGCGGCGGCGCATGCGGACGATCTGGATGCTTGGGCCAGCGCAGGGCTCGATGCCTATGATGCAAACGGCATCGATGCGGCGGAGCGGGTCTGGCGACAGGGCGCGGCGGAGAAAGGCAGCGTCGCCGGTTTTGCAGAAATGGAAAGCCGGCTGCAACGCTACGTGCAAGGTCTTGGAGAACACGCCAGCCGTTCCCTGACATTGGCCGTCGGCGATTCCGCGTGGACCGATACCGCCACGCTCTGGCTGCCGGCGAGCATTTCTGTTTTTGCCGAACGTGAAGCCAACCGCCGCCTGTATCTGCTGATGGCGACGCTGCTCTGGGGCCAGATTCGTTATGGGAGTTTCAGCACCGACCCGGAAGCTGTCCTCGCGCAATGGGACGACCGCGATGCCGCGCTGGCCTGGCTCGCCGTCTTTGAGGCCATGCGCATCGAAGCGCGTCTCGCCGACGAGCTGCCGGGCATCGCCCGCGAGATGGCCGCATTGCGCGGTGTCTGGCCGGCGGAGTTGGTCGACGTCGCTGCCGATCTGGCGCGGCCCGATGCCAGCGCCGCCAATAGCCTGCGCTGGCTGGCAAAGAAGGATCGATTCGCCGTCTCGCCAGCGCCGACTTTTCCCTATCTCGGCCGTCTCGATCCCGCCGCCGCACGGCGTGTGCGCTCCGCTCGCATCGCCCGCGACAGCGAGACCGTGCGTCGCGCCCTCAACGTCATTCGCGGCGCTGGCGGCCGTGGCCCGGAGAACCCTGACGTGCCGCCCACGGCCACCGAGGGCGAGGCCCAGGGCTTCGATCCCGCTGCCAACCTGCTAGACCTTCCTGCCGATGCCCAGGCCGCCGCGCAGTCCCTGCAACAGGACCTCGGCCAGATTCCGCCGGAGGTGATGCATCCCGCCGGCCCCGGTGTCTGGCAGCCGGTCTCCGGTGAAAGTGTCGACGAACCAGCGGCCACCGGCCAGCCCGACGCCACCTACGACGAATGGGATTACCGCCGCCAGGCCTTCCGCCGCGACTGGTGCCAGCTTTACGAAACCGAGGCGCCGGACGGTGACCCGGCCTGGGTCGAGGAGACGCGCCAGCGCCATGCGCATTTGATCCGCAGCCTGCGCCGCCGCTTCGAGGCCCTGCGCGGCGAGGACAAGATTCACCGTCGCCAGCTCGACGGCGAGGAGATCGATCTCGATGCGCAGGTCGAGGCCCACGCCGACCGCCGCAGCGGCGCCGAGCCCTCGCTGCGCCTGTTCCGTCTGCGTCGTCGCGACGAGCGTTCGCTGGCGGTGATGTTCATGGTGGACATGAGCGGCTCGACCAAGGGCTGGGTGAACGACGCCGAGCGCGAATCGCTGGTGCTGCTCGGCGAAGCCATCGAGGCCCTCGATGACCGCTACGCCATCTACGGCTTCTCGGGCTGGACGCGCAGCCGCTGCGACATCTACCGTATCAAGCGCTTCGACCAGGCTTATGACGCTGCCGTGCGCCGCCGCATCGCTGGCATCGAGGCCCGCGACTACACGCGCATGGGCGTCGCCGTGCGCCACCTTTCCGGCCTGCTGGCGAAGGAGCCGGCGCGCCACAAGCTGCTGGTCACGCTTTCCGACGGCCGCCCCGACGACCATGGTGACGAATACCGGGGCCGCTACGGCATCGAGGACACTCGTCGCGCGCTGCTCGAAGCGAGGGAGCAGGGCATCCGCAGCTACTGCGTCACCATCGACCGCCACGGCGCCGACTACCTGCCGCAGCTCTACGGCCCGGCCCACTACACGGTGATCGACGATGCAAAAAAGCTGCCGCTGCGGCTGGCGGAGATTTACCGCAAGCTCACAGCCTGATCAGCAATAGGAGTCCGGCAAACCGCTGGGGTGTTTCTCTCGCCAATGGGCGAGCCGGCGGTCGAGCTCGGCGGCATAGTTGAAATCGGGTTCGGGGCTGTCCTTGAGCTGTTCGAGGATTTCAAACTCGAAGCATGCGTCGCCGTATTGGCGCCAGTCCTGCATCATCGCCGGATTGCGGTGCGTGCCCAGCTTGAGTTCCATCCGATGGCGGTTCAGCGAGCCCGTGAGATTGGTGCTCTTGTCCAGATAGAGCTTGCCGTTCGCCGCATTGCGAATCGCATAAATCCCCATCGGCGGCCGCGACAGACGGTAGGCGAGCTTGAGTTCCCTTTGCCGGCGCTTATCCACCATGCCTCCTTGCTGCCAGGGCGTGGATCTGTTGCTGGATTTCCATTGGCCAGGCGGCGATCAGTTCCTCGAAACGGATGTCGTCGTCAGCAAACAAGGCACGGCAAGCGTCCTCGAAATGCGGCCGGTCGCCGGCCATGTCGCGCATGAACAGGTAGCACTGCTCTTTCGCCGCCTGGGCGGCAAAGCGGCCATCCACATCCCGCCGCGCCTGCTCCACTATGAGGCGCAGCGTTGCGCTGGGGCTGCGCGGCTGCTGGTCCAGCCAGGACCAGTGACGTGGCAGCAGGATGATTTCCCGGCCCTGGGCGGGGGCGGTTTTGGGGCTTGGCGATGGATTCATGGGAAATGCTCTTTTCGGGTAAAACTAAATATTACCCGGATAAAAATAATGCGTCAATTGTATCCGGGTATAATTCACTTTTGCGCCATGTCGAAGAAAGCTCCCAATGGAAAGAGACGTGTCCGGCTACATCGCCTTCGAGGGTAATAAACGCATCGCGGCGGGGCCGCTACCCAAGGTCGCCGTGAAAGTGAAGAAGGTCCGCGAGGCACGTCCCGAGGCGCGCATCCTGGTCTTTCATGCGGCCAGCAGCGAGCAGATCGATCTGGATTTGCGTGGCACGGAAGCGGAGATGCTGAGCCGGCTGCCGGTCATCGACAATGAATCCCAGGCATCGGCCGATGCCGCGCCGCCGGAGCCACCCGTAGCGGCTGGCCCTGGCCGGCCCAAGCTGGGTGTGGTGGCCCGCGAAGTGACCCTGCTGCCGCGCCATTGGGATTGGTTGAAAAGTCAGCCCGGTGGTGCCTCGGTGGCCTTGCGCAAGCTCGTCGAGCAGGCCCGCCGCGCCAGCGCTGTGGTGGATCGCGTCCGTCATTCCCAGAACGCGAGTTTCAAATTCATGTCGACCATGGGCGGCAACTTGGCCGGATTCGAAGAAGCGACGCGCGCACTATTTGCAGCGGACTTCCCACGCTTCGACGCCTTGGTCGAGGCATGGCCAGTGGATGTTCGCGACCACGTTCGCTATCTGGCTGCGGCAGCGTTTGAGTCTATGGCTCCGGAAGGCGAGCGGGACTGAACGGTACGCACCGCAGAACTACACCCGGAAGCCGGACACCGCTTGCTTCAGATCATCCGCCATCGACTTGAGGCCACCGGCAGTCGAGGCCACCGTGGACACCGCCGTACTGGTCTCTTCTGTCATGTGGGCGATATTTTCCACGCGGCGGGCAATCTCGCTGCTGGCCGTTCTTTGTTCCCGCAGGGAATTCGAAATGCCCATCACCGCCAGTACCACGCCCTTCGAGCCTTCGCTGATGTGCCGCATGGACTCGCCGGCTCGTCCAGCCAGAGCCACTCCTTCTGCGACCCGCTGGTTGCCTTGCTGCATGGTTGCGGTGGCCGTATCCGTGTGGCTCTGGATACTGGAGATCATGGACGAAATTTCCTGGGCGGACGACGTCGTCCGCTCGGCCAGTTTCCGGACCTCGTCCGCTACCACGGCAAAGCCGCGTCCCTGCTCGCCGGCTCTGGCCGCCTCGATCGCTGCGTTGAGGGCCAGCAGGTTGGTCTGATCGGCAACTTCCTTGATGACGTTGGCGATGCTGCTGATCTGTTGCGATTGCTCGGACAGCGTAGTCATCTGCGCCGCCGTTTCATTGACGTTCTGGGCAATCCGCGTCATTTCGTCGGTAGCATCCTTGACCTGGATCGCGCCCTGGTCGGATCGGCTGCCGGATTCGGATGCGATCTTCTCCGCTTCCTGCGCATTACTGGCGACGACGTCAATACTCACCGTCAGTTCTTCAATGGCCGCAGCAACAGAGACGGTGTCATCGCTTTGCTGGGAGGCGCTGGCGGAGACCTGACTGGAGGCGGACGCCAGTTCTTCCGCGGAAGCGGAGACTTGGGCCGAGCTGGTATGGATTTGGCGAATCAACTGCGCAAGTTGATCCTGCATCGCCTTCATCGAGACCATCAGGCTGTCTTGCTGCGGGTGCTTGACTTGAATCTGGCTTGACAGGTCGCCCGCCGCGATGCGGCGGGATACTTCCATGGCATAGCTTGGCTCGCCTCCAAGTTGACGGGTGATGCTGTTGCTGACGTAGAGGGAGATCACGACCATCACCGTCAGCATCAACAGGGCGGCGATCAGGCTGCCGGATATGATGCGTGTGCGGGTCGCATCGAATTGCTTGTCCGCCTTCTCGGCCTCGGCGGCGAGCGACTGTGCAAAGGGCGTCAGCGCATCCTCCATCGCCTGTACCTGCTTGTCCATTGCATCATCGAGGGGCCGGATCTCCTTAAGGTCCGCGTCCACCTTGAGCAATGGAAGAACTTTCGTTTCGTAAATGCTGATCAATTCCTGGTAGGCGGCTTGGGCCTTGCTCGCCCATTGCTTTTCTTCCTGCGTGTCGGCGAGTTCCTTGGCGTGCGCCAGCTTGCTGCCGGCCTTTGCCTTGATCTCCGCCCAGTCTTTCGCCGATTCGTCGAGATTGCGGTTGATGATGCTGTCCGCAATGACCTGGTACATGACGGGGCCGACATTTGCTGCAAGCTGCATTTCGGCGTTCTCGCTGCTTCGCTTGTAGCCGGAGTCCTGAAGAGAGCCCAGGTAGCCCATGCCCAGTTCGGAGATAAGCAGCAGGATGGAGAACGCCCCTGTCGCAACCGCCAGGAGAATATAAAGCCGGCTTGCCACTTTGAAATTTTCCACTTTTTTCCCTTTGCACGACTCGCGCGTTGACGAGTGAAGCCGCATTGTAGCGACTGCTTACAGCGAAATTTCGCCTCTCAGTTTTCTCTCGAAAGCTATCGCCGGTTCTGATCGCCCGTAGAATCCGTCTCCCCATTCACTGGTCGTGATATCCATGTCTCACCAGTCGTCCCCGAGATATCTTGCCGGCTATTCCACTGCTCTAGTTGAGCAGGTACGCCAGCTGATCGTGGCAGACCGGCTGGGAGAAGTGCTGCTGAAGAAGTACCCTCAGGCCCACGCGGTGCGCACCGACACCGCGCTTTACGACTACGTGCAGGAAATGAAGAACCGCCATCTGCGCAATGCCGGGCCGCTGAGCAAGGTGGCGTTCGACGGCAGCTTGCAGACGCTGCGCAATGCGCTGGGCACGCACACCAGCATTTCACGGGTACAGGGGACCAAGCTCAAGGCCAAGCGCGAGATCCGCGTGGCGACGGTGTTCAAGGAAATGCCGGAAGAGTTCCTGCGCATGATCGTGGTGCACGAGCTGGCGCACACGAAGGAGCGCGAGCACGACAAGGCTTTCTACCAGCTCTGCCGGCACATGGCGCCGGACTACCATCAACTGGAGTTCGACCTGCGCTGCTACCTCAGTCATCTCGATGCCGGCGGGCGGCCCCTGTGGTCCGCGGCCGCGTCCCCGACGGCCTAGTCTTCCAGCACGCGCACCTTCACGGTCTTGCCCTTGACCTTGCCGGCGGACAGCTTGCGCACCGCCTCGCGGGCGATGTCGCGGGCGACGGCGACGTAGGTGGTCTGGTCGGTGACGGTGATCTTGCCGACCTGCTCCTTGCTGAAGCCGGCCTCGCCGGTGAGGGCGCCGAGCACGTCACCGGGACGGATTTTTTCCTTGCGACCGCCGAGCATCTGCAAGGTCACCATCGGGGGCAGCAGCGGCGATTTGTTGCCGCCTTGTAGCGAGCCCAGGGTATGCCATTCCGGTTCCATGCCGGTCATCTCGGCGATGGTGGCGACGCGGCGGTGGTCATTTGGGCTGCATAACGAAAAAGCCCAGCCGTCCTCGTCGCCACGGCCGGTGCGGCCGATGCGGTGGATGTAGATTTCCGGGTCGGGCGTGACATCCACGTTGATCACGGCTTCGAGCTGCGTGATGTCGAGGCCCCTCGCGGCGACGTCGGTGGCGACCAGCACCGAGCAACTGCGGTTGGCGAACTGGATCAGCACCTGGTCGCGTTCGCGCTGGTCCATGTCGCCGTTCAGCGTCAGGGCGTGGAAGCCCTGGGCGCGCAGCAAGTCGAGCAGGTCGCGGCATTGCTGCTTGGTGTTGCAGAAGGCCAGGGTGCTCACCGGGCGATAGTGCTTGAGCAGGGTGGCAACGGCCTCCAGGCGCTCCTCGTGTTTCACTTCGTAGAAGCGCTGGCGAATCTTGCCGTGCTCGTGCTGCTCGGCCAGCTTCACTTCCTGCGGCCGGCGCAGGAACCGCCGCGCCAGCTTGTCGATGGTTTCCGGATAGGTGGCCGAGAACAGCAGCGTCTGGCGTTGCGGCGGGCAATGCTGGGCGACATAGGCGATGGAATCGTTGAAGCCCATGTCGAGCATGCGGTCGGCCTCGTCGAGCACCAGAGTGTCGAGGGCGTCGAGCTTGAGCGTGCCGCGCTCCAGGTGGTCCATGATGCGGCCCGGCGTGCCGACGACGATGTGGGCGCCGTGTTCCAGGCTGGTGATCTGTGGCCGCATGGTGGCGCCACCACACAGCGTCACGACCTTGATGTTGTCCTCGAAGCGCGCCAGACGGCGAATCTCTTGCGTCACCTGGTCGGCCAGTTCGCGGGTAGGGCAGAGCACCATGGCCTGCACGGCGAAGCGGCGCGGATTCAGTTTGGTCAGCAGGGCCAGCGAGAAGGCGGCGGTCTTGCCGCTGCCGGTCTTGGCCTGGGCGATCAGGTCGTGGCCAGCCAGGGTCAGCGGCAGGCTGGCGGCCTGGATCGGCGTCATCTTCAGGTAGCCAAGCTGTTGCAGGTTGGCCTGGATTTTCGGCGACAGCGGCAGTTCGCTGAAGGACTGGCCGGTAGTCTCCGGCGCGGCGGCGGTGCTCTCGCTCATGATCGTCAATCCTTGCGGCGGGGGCCGCCGCCGAAGCGGCGCCGCGAGTCGTAACGGCGGTTGCTGTTCTCCGCCACCTTGGGCTTGGGCGCCAACAGGTTCTGCCCCGGCGCCCTGGCAACGAGCTTGTGGGCCTTGATCGCCTCGGCCATTTCTTCCGCCGTAATGGCGATGTGCGGATGCTCGCCGGTGGGCTCGAACTCGGCGAGGTTTTCACGCACACCGTTGAAGCGTTCCACCGTCGTCGCCTTCTTGCGCATCCCCGACAACACTTCTTCCGCCATCGGCGTCAGCGTGTAGCCAGCGCCGACTTTTTGCAGCAGGCCGCAGCCGGAGATGCGGTAAAAGGAGTCGATCAGTTTCGCTTCGTCGGGAATGGATTCCTTGATCAACTCGGCGGCGGAGACGATCTCCACCAGCTCCGCCGGGCGGCGCTTGGAGGACAGCGCGGTAGCCATCAGCAGGAGCACGTCCACATCGTGAATGGGGTACATCGTGAAAACCTTTCTCAGTGGGGCGGCGTGCGACAGGCGTCCGGGCGCGGTCGCGCAGCTTAACGGGAGCGGGGGCGGCTGTCCATGACCGAGTTGGCGCCGAAATGCCGGTAACTCGCCGTTCCGCCAGCGCCGACTTTTTGGGCGTGGTCGCATCCTTCACCGCTTTATACTCTTGCCATGAAAAGTGAGTCTATCGGGTGCGGTCTGCCCGGCCCTGTCCGGATGTGGCTGCTCCTGTTGCTGCTGATGTGGGCGACGGTCGGTGCGGTGCGGGCAGATGTCGCCGGATTGCCCGCCAGTTTCCTCGTCGAGGAAGGTGCGGCACTGAGCCTGGACGAGGCCCGCGCCTTGTATCGCGATGGCCGTTTTCAGCCGGGGCGCGGCGAGGTGGTTACTTTCGGCATCGGTGCCCGACCGGTGTGGTTGCGCCTGGAGGTGAACAACCCGACTCCCGCGCCGCTGGCCCTGTCCCTGGTGACGGGGACGACCTGGATCGACCGTATCGACGTCCATGTCCTGAAGGGCGATGCGCTCGTGCGCCAATGGCGTAGCGGCGATACGGTGGCCGGCATGCCGGGTCTGGCGCCGGCCGTGGGCTATGTTCTACCCCTGGAGTTTTCCAGTGGCCGTAGCGAAATTTATCTGCGCGCGCAGTCGCCCGATCCGATGGTGCTGGCGGTGGCGCTGACGACGCCCGAGCAACTGGAGGAGGAGCGGCGTTTTCTCGGCTATCTCTACGGTTTCCTGTACGGCTTCCTTGCCGCCCTGTGTGCCTACAACCTGTTGCTCTTCGTCGGGCTTGGCGAGCGCAGCTATCTCTACTACTCACTGTCCCTGGTCAGCATCATTCTCTGCAACATCGCTTACACCGGGCATGGGCTGGTCTGGTGGTGGCATGACCAGATTTCCTTCCAGCGCTATGTGATCCTGCTGCTGATGGTGACCTACAGCGCTTGCGGCCTGCTTTTCGCCAGTCGCTTCCTCGCGCTCGCCGAACATGCGCCACGGGCGCTGCGGGCGGTGAAATGGGGGAGCGGCGCCGTGATCGCTGCCACAGGCATCGGCATGCTGCTCGGCCATCAGCAGTGGGTGGCGATGATGGCGTTCTCGGCGACGGCGGCTTACACGGTCGCCATGTTTGCCCTCGGTGTGCTGACGGTGCGCCATGGCCGGGCGGCGGGAGGCTATTTTCTGGCTGCTGCCTTGTGTGGCCTGATCGGCGCGGCCTTGACGCTGCTCGCGGTGTGGGGCTGGCTGCCCTTCACCTCGGCGAGCTACCACGCGGTGGAATTCGGCCTAGTGTTGGAGGCAACCCTGCTGGCTCTCGCCCTGGCGTATCAGATGCGCCACCAGAAGCAGGCCGGACTTCGTGCCGAACAATTGGCGCGACGAGACCCTCTGACGGAGGTGCACAACCGGCGTGCCTTTCTGGAGCTGGCCGGTCCGCTGTGGGCTGCTGCGAAGGCGCAGGGGCGGCCCCTGAGTCTGGTGATGATGGACATTGACCACTTCAAGCAGATCAACGACTGGCATGGGCATCAGGCCGGCGACCGTGTGCTGGTGGAGATTGCTCTCTTGCTGGAGACGCACCGCCGGCAGGGCGACATTCTTGCCCGCTGGGGCGGTGAGGAATTCATCCTGCTGCTGCCGGACACGGCCCTGGACCAGGCGGTGCGCTTTGCCGAGTATTTACGCAAGGTCGTTGCCGGTGCCGAAGTGGCAGTGCGCAATGGCGGCATTTCCTTGACGGCCAGTTTTGGTGTTGCCGAGGCCGGCGGGCTGCCGGGTCTGGACGAACTCATCCGTGAGGCGGATGAGCAGATGTACCAAGCCAAGGGGCAAGGGCGCGACCGCGTTTGTGCCAGTGGTGCCGACATTCTGGCGCCGGCTTAAGCAGCTATTGCCCCGGCTCAGGCCGGTAGTGCTTCCTTCTCCAGCCAGTGGTTGATCGTCCTGGCGATGCTGTCCAGTTCCACCGGCTTGGCGAGGAAGTCGTCCATGCCGGCAGCCAGTGCATTGTCGCGGTCCGCCTGGAAGGCACTGGCCGTCAGGGCGATGATCGGCAGGCGGGGTCGTCCGACCGCGTGCTCCCAATCGCGGATGGCATGGGTGGCATCGAAGCCATTCATCTCCGGCATCTGGCAGTCCATCAGCACCAGCACCGGCGGCGGGGTGCTGGTGGTGGTGCCCCCGGTGACGACGTCGACCGCCGCGCGGCCATTCACCGCTGTTGTTACGGTGTAGCCCAGCTTGACAAGGTAGGTCTCGACGACCTGGCGGTTGATGTCATTGTCGTCCACGACCAGTATGTGCTTGCCGAGCGTGGATGAAGCGCCGGCCGGGCTGTTGGCGGCATGGCCGGCCAGGCTTACCTCGTCGGCCGTGACCTCAAGCTCGACCCTTGCCGTGACACGGAAGATGGAACCTTGACCCGGCGTGCTGTCGACGACGGCCGTGCCGCCCATCAATTCGGCCAGACTGCGGACGATGGAGAGGCCGAGGCCGGTGCCGCCATGACGGCGGGTGTTCGAGCTGTCGACCTGCACGAAGGGCTGGAACAGCGAGCCTAGTTGTTCACGTGCGATGCCGATGCCGGTGTCGCTGACGGTGAAGCTCAGCATGGCCTGACCGTTCTCCCGTTCAGCTTCGCCGATCTCGATGAAGATGCGACCCTGGTCGGTGAACTTGAGGGCGTTGCTGACCAGGTTGGACAGCATCTGCCGCAGGCGGATCGGGTCGCCGATGTAGCGCTGCCCGGCCGGGCCGGTCCAGGCGAAGTCCAGCGCGATCTGTTTGCGGATAGCGGTGTCCCGGTGGAGGGCCAGGGATTCCTCGGCCAGTTGCGCGGGATCGAAAGGCTTGCGACTCAGTTGCAGTTTTCCCGCATCGACCTTGGCCAGATCGAGGATGTCGTTGAGCAGGGTCAGCAGGGTTTGTCCCGAGCCGAGGATGGTGTTGGCGTATTCATGGCGCTCGATCTCTGTCAGCGCCGGCATTTGCAGCAACTGAGCCATGCCGAGGATGCCGTTCAGCGGGGTGCGGATCTCATGCGACATGGTGGCCAGGAAGCGGCTCTTGGCGATGTTCGCGGTCTCGGCTTCCTGCATGGCATCGCGCAGGCTGGCTTCGGTCTGCTTCTTCAGCGTGATGTCGCGGGTCACCGCCAGGTGCGAGGTGATGTTTCCCGCCTCGTCGCGCAGGGGGGCGGCGCGCGTTTCCAGCCAGCGTTGCCCGCCCTTGAGGCCGACGATCTCGAACTCCAGTGACGCCGCTTCGCCGTGCATAACCTTCTCGTGCATGGCGATGAATTTATCGCGCCAGGCCGGCGCGATCAGGTCGAATACCGAGCGCCCGACCACCTGTTCTGCCACGTCTGCTTCCACCATGTCGAGGCCAGCCCGGTTCATCTGTTGCAGTGTGCCGTCGAGGGCGACGGTCTTGACGCACTCGGGCTCGGTCTCGACGATGGCCTTGAGGCGCAATTCGCTGGCGGCCAGACGCTTTTGCGCGTTGCTGTTCTCGATGGCCGAGCCGGCCCAGCGAGCCAGCAGATTGACGAACTCGTGGTCGCCTTCGTCGAAGCTCCGATGGTAGGGCTGGGGCGAACTGAAGTTGACCGTACCGAATACCTTTTCGCCGACACGAATGGGCGCACCGATATAGGTTTCCAGTTTGAACGCCTGATAGCAGGGATGCCCCCGGTCCGGCGACTTGCCCATGTCGGCAATGGCGATGACCCGGTTGCGGGCGAGAGTGATGCTGCAATAGGTGTCGCCCAGCGGGAAGGTTTGTCCATCGCTCAACGTTCCCGGTGGTGAGGCCTGGGCAACGATCCGGTAGCTGGCGTCACTGATCTCGCTGATGATGCCGAATTCCAGATTCAGGTGCTCGGTGCCGATCAGCAGGGCCTGGTGGAATTGTTCCGTCAGGGGCAGGTGGGAGAAGGCGGCGATCTCGTTCAGGCGCTGGTGGCTGGCACGTCGGCGCCGCTCGGCTTCCTCCAGCGCCCGGCGCTGGTGCAGTTCGCTCAGGATGCGGTCGAGCAGCTTGAGCAGGAAGGCGACGGAGATCATGGACAACACCACCAGGCCGGCGACCAGCCCGCCGGTTGCCCGCAGTTCGCTGTACCAACCGGCGAGATAGTCGTCTTTCGCCGTGCCGGCGATGATCAGCATCGACGCCGGATCGTTGCGGCGGAAGTAGTTGATGCGCTCTAGATGGTCGGCCGAGTTGCGCGTGGCATAGGATGTCTCGGCGATTCCCGATTCCGCCAGGGCACGCAGTTCGTCGGAGACCTGATTGTTGCCAAGTGTCCCTGCCGGGGTGCTGGGGAGTGGCGGATAGCGGGTGATCAGGCCGAGCTTGGCATTGCGCAGGACGATGGTGCCCCTGGGGCCGAGGTCGAAGCGGGAGATCAGTTCGTTAAAATGATCGAGGGCGACCGGTGCCGATACCACCCCGGCGAAGCGGCCATCCGGCCCGTTGTAGCGGCGCGAGAAACCGAGGATGTATTTCTTGGCGACGCGCCCGATCCGGGGCGGGGAAATTTGCAGGCCGGCGTCGGCATGCTCACTTAGGAGCATGAAGTAGTCACGGTCGGCCCAGCTCGGTCGGTCCTGCTTGTTCAGGCCCTTGCCGAGAATGACGAGGCCTTCGGCGTTGGCCACGCGGATCGCTTCTACTTCTGGTAGTCGCTCTGTTTGCCTGACAAGAAAGGCATTCATGCGTGCTTCGTCGATGGGGCCGGTAGCGAGTTGGCGTTCCAGTTCGTCGGTGGTCGCCCGCAACACCAGGTCGATCTTGGCGACGGTGCCGGATACGCTGGCGTCGAGGGCCACGACGGCCGTCTGCGTGAGCGCACGGGCGCGCAGTTCGTATTGCTGGCGGCTCTGGTACAGGGAATAGGCTGCCAGGGCCAGCACCAGAATGTTGGCGCCGACCAGGCCGGCGATGATCAGGGCACGAAAGTGCCGTGTGAATTCCAAGTGAAACACTCCTCCCGACTGTCCACCAGTGGCACCGGTGGCGGTTGGCCTGATAATACGACAAAAGGAATAGGTCTCCGACACGGAGGCTTGCCTGAAACCGCCTTTTGAAGAGGGTTTTATCTCCCCTGTACCAACTCAAGGGCACGCCTCTTGCATAATTCATCGCCCATGCTTCGCATTCTCATCATCGACGAATCCCGCGCCCGCGCCGCCGAACTCTGTGCCGGCTTGGCCATGGCCGGGCACCAGGTGGCCGCCGTGCTGCCCTCCGTGCTGGACCTGACGGCCCAGATCGAATCCATCAAGCCCGACGTGATCCTGATCGAGACCGACTCGCCCTCCCGCGATACGCTGGAGAACCTGGCGGTGATGGATCGCGAGATGCCGCGTCCGGTGATCATCCTGACCCAGGAGGGCGATGCCGAAGTCATGCGCGCCGCCTTCAAGGCCGGGGTCTCCGCCTATGTGGTGGACAACCTCGACCTGGCGCGGCTCAAGCCCATCGTGGACGTCGCCATTGCTCGCTTCGAAGCACATCAGAATCTCAAGCAGGAACTGGCCGACGCAACGCAGAAACTCTCCGAACGCAAGGTCGTGGAAAAGGCCAAGGGCATATTGATGAAGACTCGTGGCCTCGACGAAGATCAGGCTCATGCAGCTCTGCGCAAGCTGGCCATGGAGCGTGCCCAGCCCATCGGCAAGGTGGCCGGCGATCTGGTGGCGATGGCCAAACTGCTGCTCTAGCGTCTCCCTCGTTTAACGCATCATCCCGGTGCGCATCGCGACCGCAATGCGCTATTGCGGTGCAGCACCAGCGACATTCCCGCCGTCCTGCCAGCGCCGACTTTTCCTCGGCGATCGCTGATAGCACAAGGATTTTCTTACTTTCTCCAGCGCCTGGCACATGGCTTGCAAGATAAGCCGTGAGTGCTGAATCAACGGCGGTTTGGCACAAAAGACAACGGTGTCTGTTGCGTGTCCCTTTTGCGGATACGGAACGGGCGCCGTTTTTGTTTTTCCGGCCTATGGAGAATGCGAGATGAACCATGAAGACAAGCCCATCGAACTCATCAACAGCCCTGCCACGCGGCGCGATTTCCTGCGCGGCTCCCTGCAACTGGCCAGCGGTGCGGCCCTCATGAGCATGGTTCCGCCCGGAGTCCGTTCCGGCGCCTGGGCCGCCGGTTCCGATGCCCCCGAGAAGAAGGAAGTGCGCATCGGCTTCATTCCCCTGACCGACTGCTCCTCCGTAGTCATGGCCGCCGTGCAGAAGTTCGACGAGAAGTACGGCATCAAGATCATCCCGACCAAGGAAGCCTCCTGGGCCTCCGTGCGCGACAAGCTGGTGAACGGCGAGCTGGATGCCGCTCATGTGCTCTACGGCCTGGTCTATGGCGTGCAACTGGGCATCGGCGGGCCGAAGAAGGACATGAGCGTGCTGATGTCCATCAACAACAACGGCCAGGGCATCACCCTGTCCAACCAGCTCAAGGACAAGGGGGTTACCGATGGCGCCAAGCTGGCTGCCCTGGTGGCCAAGAAGGAACGCGAATACACCTTCGCCCAGACCTTCCCCACCGGCACCCATGCCATGTGGCTCTACTACTGGTTGGGTGCCCACGGCATCAACCCCTTCAAGGACGTCAAGAACATCGTCGTGCCGCCCCCGCAGATGGTCGCCAACATGCGCGTCGGCAACATGGATGGCTTCTGCGTCGGCGAACCCTGGAACCAGCGCGCCATCATCGACAAGATCGGCTTCAGTGTTGCGACGTCGCAGGATATCTGGACCGATCATCCGGAAAAAGTGCTCGGCACCACGGCGGACTGGGTAGCCAAGAATCCGAATACTGCTCGCGCCATGACTGCTGCCGTTCTCGACGCCTCGCGCTGGATCGATGCCTCGCTGGCCAATAAACAGAAGACGGCGGAAACCGTGGCGCAGAAGTCCTATATCAATACCGATATCGATGTGATCGTCGGCCGCATGCTCGGCCGCTACGAGAACGGCTTGGGCAAGACCTGGGACGACAAGAACCACATGAAGTTTTTCAACGACGGCGCGGTGAACTTCCCCTATCTGTCGGATGCCATGTGGTTCCTTACCCAGCACAAGCGTTGGGGTCTGCTCAAGGACGATCCCGACTACCTGGCCGTGGCGAAGAAGGTGAACCGCATCGACATCTACAAGCAGGCCGCTGCCGCTGCCAAGGTGTCGCTGCCGAAGAGCGAGATGCGTTCGCACAAGCTGATCGACGGCACGGTGTGGGATGGCAAGGATCCGAAGAAGTACGCCGCCTCGTTCAAGGTTCGCGCCTGAAACAATGTTGGAAAAGGAGAAGAGCATGAGTGTCGTTGCCCTGAAACTGGCCGAGGCGCCTGCCGCTCCGGCGGACGCCGACCCCGCAGCTGCTGCGCCTGTCGCCACGAACGTCGCCGCAAATGTCGCCGTCCCGCCAGCGCCGACTTTCGAATCCGGCCCCCGGCCCGGCGAGCGCCTGCGCGATGTGCTGCGTGTGGTGATCCCGCCGATCTTCGGCATCGCCCTGATGATTGGCATCTGGGCGCTGGTGGCGATCAAATCCGGCAACATCCCCGGGCCGGACAAGACCTGGAATGCGGCGCTCGTTCTCTTCTCCGATCCTTTCTATTCCAACGGACCCAATGACCAGGGCATCGGCTGGAACGTGCTCTCGTCCTTGCAGCGCGTCGGCATCGGCTTCGGTTTTGCCGCGCTGGTGGGCATCCCGATGGGTTTCATCCTTGGCCGCTTCGCCTTCATGAACCGCATGTTCGATCCGATCATCAGCCTGCTGCGGCCGGTCTCGCCGCTGGCCTGGCTGCCCATCGGTCTGCTGGTGTTCAAACGGGCCGATCCGGCGGCGACCTGGACCATTTTCATCTGCTCCATCTGGCCCATGATCCTCAATACCGCCCAGGGCGTGCAGCGTGTGCCCCAGGACTACCTCAACGTCGCCCGCGTGCTCGGCCTGCCGGAGACCAAGATCATCACCAAGATTTTGTTCCCCGCCGTGCTGCCTTACATGCTGACCGGCATCCGCCTCTCCATCGGCACCGCCTGGCTGGTGATCGTGGCGGCGGAAATGCTCACCGGCGGCGTCGGCATCGGCTTCTGGGTCTGGGACGAGTGGAACAACCTCAAGGTCGAGCACATCGTCATCGCCATCTTCGTCATCGGCATCGTCGGCCTGACGCTGGAGCAGATGCTGCTGCTGCTGGCCAAACGCTTCACCTACGAATCGCGCTAAGGAGACGGTCATGGACAAGAAGCCCATCGTCAAGATCGAAAACGTCGGTCAGACCTTCGACACCAAGCAGGGCCGCTTCGTCGCCCTGCGCGACATCAACCTGGAAGTCAGCCAGGGCGAAGTGGTCTCCCTGATCGGCCACTCCGGTTGTGGCAAGAGCACGCTGCTGAACCTGATCTCCGGCCTCACCACGCCCAGCAGCGGCGTGTTGCTCTGCGACGGCCGCGAGATCGCCGGCCCCGGCCCCGAGCGCGCCGTGGTTTTCCAGAACCACAGCCTGCTGCCCTGGATGACCTGCTTCGAGAACGTCATGCTCGCCGTCGAGCGCGTCTTCGGCCGCAAGGAAGGCAAGGCCAAGCTTAAGGCCCGCGTCGCCGATGCCCTAGAGATGGTGCACATGGCCCACGCCATGGACAAGTACCCGCACGAGATTTCCGGCGGCATGAAGCAGCGCGTCGGCATCGCCCGTGCCTTTGCCATGGAGCCGCACATCCTGCTCATGGACGAGCCCTTCGGCGCGCTCGACGCGCTGACCCGCGCCAGCCTCCAGGACGAACTCAACGGCGTCATGGCCAAGACCGGCGCCACGGTGGTGATGGTCACCCACGATGTGGATGAAGCCGTGCTGTTGTCGGATCGCATCGTGATGATGACCAACGGCCCCGCCGCCACCATTGGCGAGATCGTGGAGGTCAAGCTCGATCGTCCGCGCGACCGTCTGGCCCTGGCAGAAGACCCGAAGTTCGCCGCCTATCGCGCCACGGTGTTCGAGTTCCTCTATCGCAAGCAACTCAAGAAGGCGGCCTGATCATGAGCAAACAAAAGCTGGTGGTCGTCGGCAACGGCATGGCCGGCATCCGTGCCGTGGAAGAGTTGCTCAAGCTCGCGCCTGAGCTTTACGACATCACCGTCTTCGGCGCTGAGCCCCACGGCAACTACAACCGCATCCTGCTCTCGCCGGTACTGGCCGGCGAGATGACCCTGGCCGACATCGTGCTCAACGATCTCGACTGGTACAAGGACAACGGCATCACCCTGCACACGGGCAAGAAGGTGACCAAGATTGATCGCGTCGCCCGCAAGGTGATCGCCGACGATGGCAAGGGTGGCGTCACCGAGGCCGCCTACGACCGCCTGCTGCTGGCCACCGGCTCCACGCCCTTCATGCTGCCGATCCCCGGCAACGACCTGCCGGGCGTCATCGCCTACCGCGACATCGCCGACACCGAGGCGATGATCCACGCCGCCGCCAACTACAAGCACGCGGTGGTCATCGGCGCCGGCCTGCTCGGCCTCGAAGCCGCCAACGGCCTGCGCCTGCGCGGCATGGACGTCACCGTGGTGCATGTAATGGACTGGATCATGGAGCGCCAGCTCGACAAGACCGGCGCCGACATGCTGCAAGCCTCGCTCGAAGCCAAGGGCCTCAAGTTCCTGCTCGGCAAGCAGACCGAGATGCTGCATACCTCGCCGGATGGCAGTGGCCGCGTCGGCATCGTGCGCTTCAAGGACGGTTCCGAAATTCCCGCCGACCTCGTCGTCATGGCCGCTGGCATCCGCCCCAACACGGCCCTGGCCGAATCCGCCAAGCTCTACTGCCATCGCGGCATCGTGGTGAATGACACCATGCAGACCTACGACCCGCGCATCTACGCCGTCGGCGAATGCGCTGCGCATCGTGGCATCGCCTACGGTCTGGTCGCGCCGCTGTTCGAGCAGGGCAAGGTCTGCGCCAATCATCTGGCGCAGATGGGCATCGCCCGCTACCAGGGTTCGGTGACCTCGACCAAGCTCAAGGTCACCGGCATCGATGTCTTCTCTGCCGGCAACTTCACCGGTGGCGACGGCCACGAGGACATCGTGCTGCACGACAAGTCGGGCGGCGTGTACAAACGACTGGTGATCCAGAACGACCGCCTGGTCGGCGCCGTGCTCTACGGCGACACGGCGGACGGCGCCTGGTACTTCAACCTGCTCAAGGAAGGCCGCGACGTCGGCGCCATGCGCGACCACCTGATGTTCGGCGACGCCTTCACCAACAACCAGGTCGGCGACGTCGGTCACGCCGGTCAGACCAAGGCGGCGGCCATGCCCGACGAAGCCCAGGTCTGCGGCTGCAACGGCGTCTGCAAGGGCACTATCGTCAAGAGCATCCGCGAGAAGGGTTTGTTCACGCTGGACGAAGTGAAGAAGCACACCAAGGCCGCCAGCTCCTGCGGCTCCTGTACCGGCCTGGTCGAGCAGATCCTCGCCTCCACTCTCGGCGGCGCCTACCAGGTCACCGACAAGGCCACCAAGCCCATGTGCGGCTGTACGGACAAGAACCACGGCGAAGTGCGCGAGGCCATCCGCGCCCAGAAACTGCTGTCCATCGACGCCACCCTCAAGGCCCTGGGCTGGCGCACGCCGGACGGTTGTGCCTCCTGCCGGCCGGCCCTCAACTACTACCTGATCTCCACCTGGCCCCACGAGGCCAAGGACGATCCGCAGTCGCGCTTCATCAACGAACGCGCCCACGCCAACATCCAGAAGGACGGCAGCTACAGCGTGGTGCCGCGCATGTGGGGTGGCCTCACCACGCCGGACGAGCTGCGTCGCATCGCCGACGTGGCCGAGAAATACCACGTGCCTACGGTCAAGGTCACCGGCGGTCAGCGCATCGATCTGCTCGGCATCAAGAAGGAAGACCTGCCCGGCGTCTGGCAGGACCTGGGCATGCCCTCGGGCCACGCCTACGGCAAGAGCATCCGCACGGTGAAGACCTGCGTCGGCTCCGAGCACTGCCGCTTCGGCACGCAAAAATCCATGAGCATGGGTGTCGATCTGGAGAAGATGCTGTTCGGCATGTGGTCGCCGCACAAGGTGAAGCTGGCCGTCTCCGGCTGCCCGCGCAACTGCGCCGAGGCTGGCATCAAGGACGTCGGCGTGATCGGCGTGGATTCCGGCTGGGAACTCTATGTCGCCGGCAACGGCGGCATCAAGACTGAAGTCGCCGAGTACTTCTGCAAGGTGAACACGCGGGAAGAAGTGCTCGAATACTCCGCCGCCTTCCTCCAGCTTTACCGCGAGGAAGCCTGGTACCTGGAGCGCACGGTGCACTGGGTGCAGCGCGTCGGCCTCGACGGCATCAAGCAGCGCATCGTCGAGGATGCCGAGCAGCGCAAGGCCCTGCACCAGCGCCTGCTCTACGCCCTGCAAGGCACGGTGGACCCGTGGCTGGAGCGCATTCCCGCCGGTGTGCCGCACCAGGAATTCGAAGCCTTGCCCGTGCCCGTCGAAGTGAAAGGAGCCCGCCATGAAATGGCTTAAGTTGTGCAAGCTCGACGAGATCCCCGTGCGCGGCAGCCGCGTCGTGCCGCATGAGGATGGCAGCATCGCCGTCTTCCGCACCGCCGACGATTTCGTCTTCGCCCTGCGCGATGCCTGCCCGCACAAGGGCGGCCCTCTGTCACAAGGCATCGTGCACGGCACGCGGGTAACCTGCCCGATGCACGGCTGGAACGTCGAGCTGGAGAGCGGCGAAGCCTGTGCGCCGGACGAGGGCTGCTCGCGGCGTTACGCGGCGCAGGTGGATGAAGGTTACGTCTGGCTGGAGTGCTGAGTTGACCATGGGCGCGGTGGAGACATTGGTGCGCGAGACCCGATCCACCTGCTGCTATTGCGGCACCGGTTGCGGCGTGATCATCGAGAGTCTTGGCGAGAAGATCATCAATGTTCGCGGCGACCTGGAGCATCCGGCCAATTACGGCCGCCTGTGCAGCAAGGGGGCGACCCTGCACCTGACGACGGCACGCACGGGCAGGGCGCTGATGCCGATGCTTCGTACCGACCGTGCCGTATCACCAGCGCCGACTTCCTGGGACACGGCCCTCGATACCGCCGCCGAACGCTTCGCCCGCATCATCGCCGAGCACGGCCCCGATGCCGTCGCCTTCTATATCTCCGGCCAGTTGCTGACCGAGGACTACTACGTCTTCAACAAGCTGGCCCGGGCGCTGATCGGCACCAACAACATCGATTCCAACTCGCGCCTGTGCATGTCCTCCGCTGTGGCCGGCTACAAGGCCACGCTGGGTTCCGATGCGGTGCCGTGCAGCTACGAAGACATTGCGCTGGCCGACCTTTTCCTGCTGGCCGGCAGCAACACCGCCTGGGCGCATCCCATCGTCTTCCGTCGCATCGAAGAGGCGAAGGCGAGGAATCCAAATCTGAAAATCATCGTCGTCGATCCGCGTCGTACCGACACCGCCGCCATGGCCGACCTGCACCTGGCCATCACGCCCGGCTCGGACGTGGTGCTCTACGGCGCCATGCTGCACGTGCTGTTGTGGGAAGGCCTGGTGGACGAAGCCTTCATCGCCGCCCATACCGAAGGCTTCTCTGCCCTGCGCGCCCAGGTGCGCGAGCTCACGCCCGGCGCGGCCGCTGCCACTTGCGGCGTCAGCGCCGAGGACATCACCAAGGCCGCGCGCTGGTTCGGCGAGGCCAGGTCGCCGCTGTCCATGTGGTGCCAGGGCCTCAACCAGTCCAGCCACGGCACCGCCAATAATGCCGCGCTGATCCATCTACATCTGGCTACCGGCAAGATCGGCCAGCCGGGTATGGGGCCTTTCTCCCTCACCGGCCAGCCCAACGCCATGGGCGGTCGCGAAGTTGGCGCCATGGCCAATCTGCTGCCGGGCCATCGCAATCTGGCGGATGCCGCCGACCGCGACGAACTGGCCACTCTCTGGGGCGTGCCCTCGATCCCGGCGACGCCGGGCAAGACAGCGGTCGAGATGTTCGATGCGGTACGCGAAGGCAAGATCAAAGCCGTCTGGATCGCCTGCACCAACCCGGCCCATTCCCTGCCCGACCAGGCCAAGGTGCGCGAGGCGCTGAGTGCCGCCGAGTTCGTCGTCGTCCAGGATGCCTGGGGCGACATCGAAACCGCCGCCTACGCCGACCTGCTGTTGCCCGCCACCACCTGGGGCGAGAAGGAGGGCACGGTCACCAACTCCGAGCGCCGCATCAGCCGCGTCCGCGCCGCCGTGCCGGCACCGGGTGAAGCGCGGGCCGACTGGGCCATCGCCGCCGATTTCGCGCGGCGCCTGGGCGCGGCCTTGAATATCAACTTGACGACGGCGCGCCTGTTCAACTTCGATGGCATCGCCGAGGTCTTCGCCGAACACGTCGCCACCACCGTCGGCCGCGACCTCGACATCGGCGGCCTCTCCCATGCGGTGCTGGAAACCATGGGCCCGCAGCAATGGCCCTTCCCGGCCGGTGCCGAAAGCGGCCAGGCGCGGCTCTACACCGACCACCGTTTCGCCCATGCCGACGGTCGCGCCCGCTTCGCCTCGCTGGACCTGAGCCTCACCGCCGAAGCACCCGACGCCCGTTATCCGCTGCGCCTCAACACCGGCCGCCTGCGCGACCAGTGGCACGGCATGAGCCGCACTGGCCGCAGCGCGCGCCTCGCTGCCCACGAGCCGACGCCCCGCATCCTGATGCACGCCACCGACATGGAGCGACGCGGCTTCAAGGACGGCGAACTCCTGCGCATCGCCAGCCGGCGCGGCGAGATCGTGCTGCCGGTCGCCGCCGGCGAAGAACTCAAGCCCGGCCACAGTTTCATCGCCATGCACTGGGGCGGCCGTTCTCTCTCCCATGCCGGCGTCAATCAACTCATGCCGCCGGTCTTCGACCCGGTATCGAAACAACCCGAACTCAAGCACGCCGCCATCCGCGTCGAAAAGGCCGAACTGCCCTGGCGCCTGGTCGCCCTGCGCGCCGCCGCCGACGAAGAACAACTGCTGGCCTGGCGCGCCAACATCGAACCGCTGCTGGCCGGCTTCGACTACGCCGCGCTGACCCTGGCCGGCCGCGAGCATCCCCTGCTGGTGCTCTCCATCGCCTCCGCCCAGCCGCTGGACGAAGCGCGCATCGCCGCCATCGCCACGGCCCTGGAACTGGATGACGGCACCGCCTACCACGACCCGACCCGGGGCATCGTCAAGCTCGCCCGCATCGAAACCGACGGTCGCCTTGCCGGCCTGCTCTTCGCCGGCGAAACCGCCGCCACGCCCTGGCTGCAAGATGCAATGACCGGCGGCCTGCCTCTGGGCGAACTGCGCCGCTGGCTCTTTGCCCCCAGCGCAACACCGCCCGTCGCCATGGGCAGCGCCGGCCGTACCGTCTGCAACTGCTTCGGCATCAGCGAATCGGCCATCAAGGGTTTGCTGCAACAGGGAAGCGATCTGGCCGGCGTACAGGCGCAGCTCAAATGCGGTACCTCCTGCGGCTCCTGCCTGCCCGAGTTGCGGCGCATGGCCGCTATCGCTTAAGCCTCCGCCGGTATCTCCGCCTCCACCAGCAGCGCCAGGAGGGACAGCGATTCCTGCCAGCCCAGGTAGCAGGCCTCGGCGGGAATTACTTCGGGAATGCCTTCCTGCACGATGCTCACTTCCGTGCCGCAGGACACGGGCGTGAAGCTCACTGTGGTGATCATCTCGCCCGGCAGGTTGGGGTCGTCGAAACGGTCCGAGTTGCGGATGCGCTCCCCCGGCACCAGCTCCAGATATTCCCCACCAAAGGCATGGCTCTGGCCGTTGGACAGATTGGTGAAGGACATCCGGTAAGCGCCGCCGACGCGGGCGTCGAGCTGATGCACCCGGCCCGTGAAGCCGTGGGGCGGCATCCATTTCACCAGTGCTTCCGGATCGAGGAAGGCCCGATAGATGCGCTCGGCCGGAGCGCGCAGGACGCGATGCAGGCGGACGGTGTGGGTGGGCATGGCAAGTTCCGTAAGGGGACGGGCTTTTAGCTTAGAACGGTGGCGGGAGGTTCGCCAGTCGGGATGCTGATTCGCCGTCCCGTCAGCGCCGACTTTCGGAATGTCTATGCGGCATGCTCAAGCGGAATCTCCCAGCCGGGAAATACGAGCACGGCCGGATGGCACTGGAGGGCGCGGGCAAGAACCTTGGCTCGCTCGACACCCAGATTTACGCGGCTGTTCTCGATGGCCGAGATGGTTGCTTGAGGAATACCGCAAAGCTCGGACAGTTGGCTCTGGCTCAACTCCTGGAGTTCGCGCAGGATGCGGACAGACTCTCCCACAGAGACCTCGACTCGCTTTTTTGCAGGGCGAAACTCTTTCATTTCATGGCCTCCTGTAATCGTGGGCGGTGACATGGACAACTTGAACCTGCAACACCTGGGCTACTACCCGGTAGATCACTCGCCATTGAAGCCCGAGCCGGGAAGATCGATGGTCTTTCCACTCGCCGGACAGGGCTTCATCGTGAAATCCCTTGATGGTCCGCAAGCCTTGCGGACCAGAAAGCCTGACGATGTCTTTCCACTTCTCGTAACGTTTCAGGATTTCGATGGGGACCGCACTGGAAAGCTGTTTGTCCACGCGACGGTGTTCTTCGATTTGCCACATGTCACATTATGGATATACCAATAATGGTATGTCAAGGACAGCGGCGCACCATGCGTGCTTTTATCGATAGAGTTTCGGGAGCGTACTGAAAACCCCGTCCTCAGTTGATCCGCCCAAAATGCCGCGTCAGCGCGTTCGAGGCGATCAGGCTGCGCACCTGGAACTGGCCGGCGTCGATGCCCGACAGGCGCACATGAGCCGTGGAGGCTTCGGCGGCAACGGCGAAGTACATCCGGCTGCCGTAGGGTGCCGGGCTGCCCCAACTGCCTTTGCGCACCAGTTCCACGGCTTTGGTGACGTAGTCGCCATCGAGGGCGCGCTGGTGGGTGCGATACCAGGAAAAGGCCAGGCCGAGGGTTTTCCAGGGCGATTTCTCCAGCGTGCCGGCATAGTCGTGGGCGGCGGTGAAAAGCTGATAGGCGATGCGCAGGTTGGTGCAGGCGTCGAGGGCGATTTCGGCGGGGATGCCCAGTTGCCGCATGGAAGAGCGGGGGATTTGAGCGAGGCCGACGTAGAGTTCGGTGGCGGCCGGGGTGTCGCGCAGGATGGCGGCGGACTCGGCTTCCGTGGCGCCGCCCAGCTTCTTGCCGCTGGCGTCGCTGACCAGCCAGGGATCGCCGGCGGAACCAGCCTGGACCAGGGCATTCACCAGCAGCGGTTCCGAGAAGGGCACGCAATAGGCAATCCAGGTGGCGACGAGGACGGGGCTGATCATGATTACCCCTTATCGACATGTGCGGGCGCGTCTTGAGCCTTGTTCGGCTGCTAATCGCGGAAGGTGCGTGCTATGGCGAGGAAGGAGTGAAGGATAGGAGAGTCGTCGCTGGCCCGGTAGAGGCAGCTCAAATCCACTTCGGGTGGCGGATTCCTGATCAGGGGTCGGTAGACGACGCCCGGTAATTTCATGTTGGTGGCCGATTCGGGGACGATGCAGATGCCGAAGCCGGAGGCCACCAGGGCGACGCCATTGACCGCATCGCCCACTTCCTGGGCTACCCATGGCTTGATGCCGTCGGCGCGGCACAGATCGAGTACCCAGTCGATGAAACTCGGGCGCGCCCCGCTGGGAAACAGCACCAGGGGATGGTTGCCGATTTCGGCCCAGGGAATTTCCTTTTTCTTGGACAGGGCCTGTTTGCTGTTGATCGCCAGGTAGAGCTTTTCCTTCACGATCAGTTCGACGGCGATATCCGGTTCGTCCGGTAGCAGTCGGTTGAAGCCGACCGTGAGCCGGCGCTGGCGCAGTGCGTCGATCTGCTCCCGCTTGTTCATGTTGTGCAGGACGATGTTCACTTCCGGATAGGCTTCGCGGAACGCCAGCAGGATTTTCGGCAGCACGCCGAAGATGCCGGAGCCGAAGATGCCGACATCAATGCGTCCAAGCTTGCCTTGTCCCGCCTTGTGGGTACGCTCGGCGGCCTGTTCGGTGAGGGCCAGAATATTGCGCGCTTCCTCGACCAGCAGCAGCCCCGCTTCGGTCAGTTCGACGCCCCGGTTGGTTCGTATCAACAGGGTGGCGCCGAGCTCTTCCTCCAGCTGCTGGATCTGGCGCGTGAGCGGTGGCTGGGAAATATGCAGCCGCATGGCAGCTCGGCCGATGTTCAATTCCTCGGCGACGATCAGGAAGGATTTCAGGTGGCGCAGGTCCATGAGTGCTTTCCGATGCTGATTTCTGACATACCGTAAAGGTATGGCAGGGTTCAGTCAATAGTATTGGACGGTAATTCAGGCGGTGGCTATCTTTCCGCTCACAAAGTAATTCATTCGATAACAAAGAGGAGATGAAAATGGCACTGACAGGTGTATTGCGTCCCGGGCATGCGCAGATTCGCGTGCTGGACATGGACGCCGCATGCAAGTTCTACGGCGATGTGCTTGGTCTGGTGGAAACCGGGCGCGACAAGCAGGGGCGTGTCTATTACAAAGCTTGGGACGAGCGTGACCACAATAGCGTGATCCTGCGCCAGGCCGACTCGGCAGGGATCGACTTTTTTGCCTTCAAGGTGCTCGACAAGGCCACCCTGGAGAAGCTCGATTCCGATTTGCGCGCCTATGGTATCAAGACCGAACGCATTCCCGCCGGTGATCTGCTGGAGACCGGCGAGCGGGTACGGTTCCAGATTCCTACCGGGCACATGATCGAGTTGTACGCAGAAAAGAAGATGCTCGGCAACGGCCTGGCTGCGGTGAATCCGGCCCCCTGGTCTGTCGCTGCCGAACACGGCATCGCGCCGCTGCGCATGGACCACGCGCTGCTCTATGGGCCGAACGTCAATCAGGTGCTGGACTTGTTCACCAATGTGCTGGGCTTCATCCTGACCGAATACGTCACGCTGCCGGATTGCGACGTCAAGGGCGCGCTCTGGCTGTCCTGCTCGATCAAGGCCCACGACATTGCCTTCGTCGAGCATCCCGAGCCGGGCAAGCTACACCATGTCTCCTTCCTGCTCGATAACTGGGAGAAAGTGTTGCGTGCTGGCGACCTGATGGGCATGCACGGCGTGCCGGTGGACATCGGGCCCACCCGCCATGGCATTACCCGCGGCACGACGATCTACGCCTGGGACCCCTCCGGTAATCGCTTCGAGACCTTCTGTGGCGGTACCCAGAATTATCCCGACTGGGATCCCGTTGTTTGGAACTGGGAAGGCCTCGCCAAGGGCGGCCTGGATTATCCGCAGCAGAAGCTGCATGAAACCTTCCTCTCCGTGGTGACCTGATCCACCGCCTGCCGGGGTGCCCTGGTTGGTGCCCCGGCCTTCCGTCTTCATCGAGGAAACATGAAAACCATCCGCAATTTCATTGCTGGCCAGTTCGGGCCGGCGGAGCCTCCTTCGGCCTTCGACAAGCGTTCGCCGGTGGATAACCGGGTCATTGCCCGCGTCGCCGAAGCCTCGCGTGCCGATGTGGATGCGGCCGTGGTCGCTGCCCGCGCGGCGTTGCATGGTCCCTGGGGCCAGCTGACATTGGCCGACCGCGTCGACCTGCTTCATGCCGTCGCCGACGAGATGACGCGCCGTTTCGACGACTTCGTCGCCGCCGAAGCCGAGGACACCGGCATGCCGGCCAGCGTGGCCCGGCACGCCTTCGTGCCGCGCGGCGCGGCCAATTTCAAGGTCTTCGCCGACATGGTGAAAAACGTGCCGACCGAGTTCTTCGAGATGGCGACGCCGGACGGCAAGGGTGCCCTCAACTATGCGATCCGGCGTCCGGTGGGCGTCGTCGGCGTGGTCTGTCCGTGGAATGCGCCCTTGCTGCTGATGACCTGGAAAGTCGCGCCGGCCCTGGCTTGCGGCAACACCGTGGTGGTCAAGCCCTCCGAGGAAACGCCGCAGACCGCTGTGCTGCTCGGCGAGGTGATGAATGCCGTCGGCGTGCCGGCCGGCGTCTACAACGTGGTGCATGGTTTCGGCCCGGGTTCGACCGGGGAGTTCCTCACCACCCACGAAGGCGTCGATGCCATCACCTTCACCGGCGAGACGCGCACCGGCGCCGCGATCATGCAGGCCGCCGCCGTCGGCGCCCGCCCGGTGTCGTTGGAGATGGGCGGCAAGAATGCCGCCATCGTTTTCGAGGATTGCGATTTCGCTGCCGCCATTGAGGGCACGTTGCGTTCCTGTTTCGTCAATACCGGCCAGGTCTGCCTCGGCACCGAGCGTGTGTATGTCCAGCGTGGCCTGTTCGAGCGCTTCGTCGCCGCCCTCAAGGCCGGCGCCGAAAAACTCAAGATCGGCGCGCCATTCGAAGAGGGCGTCGGCATGGGGCCGCTGATCTCGCAGGAGCATCGGCAGAAAGTGCTGGGCTACTACCAGCGCGCCGTAGACGAAGGCGCCACGGTGGTCACCGGCGGCGGCGTTCCCGTCATGCCGGGCGCATTGGCCGAAGGCGCCTGGGTGCAGCCGACGATCTGGACCGGCCTGCCGGAGACTGCCGCCGTGGTACGCGAGGAAATCTTCGGCCCCTGTTGCCATATCCGCCCCTTCGACAACGAAGCGGAAGTGATCGCCCTGGCCAATGACAACGGCTACGGACTTTCCTCGGCGATCTGGACCACCGATCTGGCCCGCGCTCACCGCGTCGCCGCCCGCATCGAGGCCGGCATCGTCTGGGTCAATTCCTGGTTCCTGCGCGACCTGCGCACGCCCTTCGGCGGCATGAAGCAGTCGGGCATCGGCCGCGAAGGCGGCGTCCATTCCCTGGAGTTTTACACCGAACTCAAAAACGTCTGCGTGAAGCTATGAAACCTGAAGACATCGAACGCTACGGCGACGAACTTTATGAGGCGCTGCTGGCGCGTCGCACCGTGGCACCCCTACTGGAACGCGAGCCGGACATCACGCTGGACGACGCCTATCGCATCCAGTCGCGCATGGTCGCGCGGCGCGTGGCCGCCGGCGAGACCATCGTCGGCAAGAAGATCGGCGTCACCAGCAAGCCGGTGCAGGATTTCCTCGGCGTGTTCCAGCCCGATTTCGGCCAGCTCACCTCGGGCATGGTCTGCCGCGAGGGCGAGCCCATCGATCTGGGGCGCCTGATCCAGCCCAAGGCCGAGGCCGAACTCGCCTTCGTCCTCAAGCGCGACCTGGTCGGCCCCGGCATCACCGCGATGGATGTGATCCACGCCACCGACTACGTGCTGCCCTGCTTCGAGATTGTCGATTCGCGCATCACCGACTGGAAGATCAAGATTCAGGACACGGTGGCGGACAACGCCTCCTGCGGCGTCTTCGTCCTCGGCCAGACCAAAGGCGACCCGAAAGATTTCGACATGAGCCTGGCCGGCATGGTGCTGGAAAAGAACGGCGAACTGTTCTCCACCAGCGTCGGCGCCGCCGTGCAGGGCTCGCCGGTCAATGCCGTGGCCTGGCTGGCGAATACCCTGGGCGTGCTGGGCATTCCCTTCAAGGCCGGCGAGATCATTCTCTCCGGTTCGCAATCGGCGCTGGTGCCAGTGGTCGATGGTGACGAACTGGTGTGCACCATCGGCGGTCTGGGCAGTTGCCGGGTGTCATTTCGTGGCAGGAGCGCCGTATGAATTTGACCTTGAATCAAGCCGACATCCTGCGTCTGGCCGCCCATGTCGAAGCCGCCCAGTTGGGCGCCCACGCGATTCCCAAACTGACCGACGAATTCCCCGCCATGACTATCGGCGACGGATATGCGGTACAGAGCGAACTGCGCCGGCGCTGGGTTGCGCGTGGTGAACGCATCGTCGGCTGGAAGGCCGGCCTCACCTCCAAGGCCAAGATGCTGCAGATGGGCGTCAGCGTGCCCAGCATCGGTTTTCTCGCCAGCGACATGGCGCGGCCCGAGAATTCGGTGATCCGCACCGACGATCTGGTGCATCCGCGTGTCGAATGCGAAATCGCCTTCGTCACCAGCGAAGCCCTGCGCGGCCCCGGCTGCGACCGGGACCAGGTGCTGGCGGCGACGGACTACGTGCTGCCGGCCATCGAGATCATCGATTCGCGCTTTTCCGGCTTCAAATTCGATCTGCCCAGCGTGATCGCAGACAACGGCTCCAGCGCCCGCTTCGTTGGCGGTGGACGGCCCCGGCGCGTGACGGACATCGACTTGCGCACCCTCGGCGCCGTCCTCGAAAAGAACGGTGAAATGGTCACCATGGGCGCCTCCGCCGCCGTCCTCGGTCATCCGGCGGACGCCGTGGCCATGCTGGTGAATATCCTCGCCGAACTGGATGAAGAGCTACCGGCCGGCAGCTTCGTCATGAGCGGTGGCATCACCGAGGCCATTCCGGTCAAGGCCGGAGACTGCGTCATCGCCCGCTTCCAGGAACTGGGCAGCGTCTCGATCCGTTTCTCCTGAGAAATTCATCCGAAGGAATCCCTCATGCCCATACTTGAAATGCATTTGCTGGAAGGCCGTACCGTGGAACAGAAGCGCGCGGCGGTCGCGGCGGTGACCCGCGCCCTGGTCGAATCCCTGGGCGTGAAGCCCGAGCAGGTGCGCATCCTCATCACCGAGCACCAGCAGGAGAATTTTTCCGTGGGCGGCATCACCGCCGGCCACCGGAACTCCTTACAGGAAAGCCAATGACACAGTCCAGAAAAATTCGCTGTGCCCTGATCGGCTCCGGCAACATCGGCACCGACCTGATCTACAAGATTCAACGCAGTGCCGTGCTGGAGCCGGTGTGGATGGTTGGTATCGATCCGGCCTCCGAGGGCCTGGCCCGTGCCCGCGAGATGGGTTTGAAAACGACTGCCGAGGGTGTCGATGGCCTCCTGCCCCATGTCCTGGAGGACGATATCCAGATCGCTTTTGATGCCACCTCGGCCTATGTTCATGCCGAGAACTCGCGCAAGCTCAACGAGCTGGGTGTGATGATGATTGATCTCACGCCTGCTGCCATCGGGCCGCTGTGCGTGCCGCCGGTGAATCTGCGCCAGCACGCAGACAAGCTGGAGATGAACGTGAACATGATCTCCTGCGCCGGTCAGGCGACGATCCCCATCGTCAATGCGGTGGTCCAGGTCCAGGCCGTCGATTACGCCGAGATCGTCGCCAGCCTGGCTTCGAAGTCGGTCGGGCCCGGAACCCGTGCCAATCTGGACGAATTCACCTACACCACCTCCGACGCCCTGGTCCGCGTCGGCGGTGCCCGTCGCGGTAAAGCCTTGGCCATCATCAATCCTGCCGAGCCGCCGATGATCATGCGCAACACCATTTCCTGTCTTACCGACGAGGAGCCCGACCGGGAGCGCATCACGGCTTCCGTGCTGACGATGATCAAGGAAGTGCAGAAGTATGTGCCGGGTTACCGGTTGGTCAATGGTCCCGATTACGACGGCAAGCGGGTCACGGTGTTCATGGAAGTGGCCGGTCTCGGCGACTATCTGCCGACCTACGCCGGCAATCTGGACATCATGACGGCGGCGGCGACCCGCACCGCCGAGATGTTCGCCGAGGAAATCCTCGCCGGGAAAATCCGACTCCAGCCATTGGAGGCTGCGTGATGAATTCAGAACAAAGTCTGGCCGGTCGCAAAGTCATCATTCATGACATGTGCCTGCGCGACGGCATGCACGCCAAACGCGAGCAGATGAGCATCGAGCAGATGGTGCTGATCGCCACGGCGCTGGACGCGGCCGGCGTGCCGCTGATTCAGGTCACCCACGGCGCCGGTCTGGGCGGCAATTCCCTGCAACACGGCTTCGCACCGCACAGCAACGAGGAGTACCTGACGGCAGTCACCGCCAAGCTCAAGCAGGCCAAGGTTTCGATCCTGTTGATCCCCGGTCTGGGCACCATGCGCGAGTTGCAATCGGCCTACGATTGCGGCGCGCGCAGCGTGCATGTGGCGACCCATTGCACTGAGGCCGATACCTCGCCGCAACACATCGCCTTTGCGCGCAAGCTGGGCATGGATACCTCGGGCTTCCTGATGATGGCCCACCTCAATACGCCCGAAGGCTTGGCCCAGCAGGGCAAGCTGATGGAGTCCTACGGCGCGCACACCGTGTACGTCACCGACTCGGCGGGCTACATGCTGCCGGCCGACGTCAAGGCGCGTATCGCGGCCTTGCGCGATGTCCTTAAGCCGGAAACCGAAATCGGCTTCCATGGCCATCACAACCTGGGCATGGGCATCGCTAATTCCATCGCCGCCATCGAGGCCGGCGCCAGCCGCATCGATGCCTCCGTCGCCGGCCTCGGCGCCGGCGCCGGCAACACTCCGCTGGAAGTGTTCGTCGCCGTCTGCGAGCGCATGGGCATCGTCACCGGCTGCGACCTGTTCCAACTGATGGACATGGCCGAGGACGTGATCCTGCCGATTATGGACCATGTCGTCCGCGTCGACCGGGCCTCGTTGACTCTGGGCTATGCCGGTGTGTATTCCACCTTTTTGCTGCACGCCAAGCGCGCCGGCGAACGCTTCGGCATCCCGGCCCGCGACATTCTGGTCGAGCTGGGGCGCAAGAAAATGATCGGCGGTCAGGAAGACATGATCGTCGACACCGCCATGACCATGGCCAAGGAGCGCGGGAGGCTGCCTGTGCGGGGATGATATGCAGTAAGGTAAGCGGTCACTAAAAGAACATGCCAGGGCGGCCACCGCCCGGAGGAGACATTGATGGAGACCATCGACCGGGGTCGTCCCAAGGGGCGCCTGCCCGAGCCCGCCGGCATCGAGGAGCTGGCCGGGCGTTTGCGCTTTTCCTTCGCCACAGGCCATATCTGGCTCGGCGAAGAGCGCATGATCCTGATGCACAAGGCGGCCTTCGGCAGCTTCCGCAAGGAGCTGGTGGATACCCTTGGCATGGAGCGCGCGCGCGGCGTCCTGACCCGCATGGGTTACGCCGCCGGCACCCGCGATGCGGAGCTGGTGCGCACGCTGTATCCCGATTCCTCGGATGGCGACATCCTGCTGCGTGGTCCTCTGCTGCACACCCTGCAAGGCGTCGCCAAGGTGGAGGCGACCCGTCTTGACGTCGATATCGCCAAGGGCGCCATGCATGCCGACGTGAATTGGCTTGGTTCCTTCGAGGCCAACGTGCATCGGGAAATTTTCGGCATCGAACCGGGCTCCTGCTGCTGGATGCAGCTGGGATATGCCTCCGGCTATTGCGCCGGGATCCTGCGCAAATTTGTATTGTTCGAAGAGGTCGAATGCGGTCCGGAGCGCTGCCGCATTGTCGGCAAACCGCTGGACGAATGGGATCCTGCGCTGGCCGAGCCGCTGCTGAAATACTTCAGCGCCGAGCCCCTGGCCGACCAGTTGCTCGAACTTCAGCATCAGGTGCGCTCCCTGCGCTACTCGATCAACGAAGCCACCGAGCCGGGCGATCTGGTGGGTGCTTCGCCGGCCTTTCGCGCTGCCTGGGATCTGCTGCGGAAGGCGGCCGGCAGCCAGATCACCGTGCTCCTGCTGGGCGAAACCGGTGTCGGCAAGGAAATGTTCGCCCGCGCCCTGCACAAGGCCAGCAGCCGGGCCAATGCCCCCTTCGTGGCCGTCAACTGCGGGGCGTTGCCGGAGCAGTTGGTCGAGTCCGAACTCTTCGGCGTCCAGCAGGGGGCTTACACCGGCGCCCAGCAGTCGCGTCCGGGGCGCTTCGAGCGGGCCAGCGGCGGCACCCTGTTTCTCGACGAGGTGGCCGAATTGCCGCCGGCGGCGCAGACCAAGTTGTTGCGCGTATTGCAGGAAGGCGAGATCGAGCGGGTGGGCGATACCCATACCCGCCGCGTCGATGTGCGCGTCGTGGCAGCGACCAACGTTGACCTCGAAGAGGCCGTGCGCCTGGGCCGCTTCCGCAAGGATCTTTACTACCGGCTGAATGTCTTTCCCGTCACCATCGCCCCCTTGCGCGAGCGACGGGAAGACATTGCCTTGCTGGTGAACCGCTTCATCGACAAATACGCCAGCCGGGAAAGCAAGCGCATCCTGGGTGTTACTGACAAGGCCTTGCGCGCCCTGAAGCGCTATGCCTGGCCGGGCAATGTGCGCGAACTCGAAAACATGGTCGAACGCGGCGTGCTGCTGGCGCAGAACGACGGCCTGATCGACGTCGCCAACCTCTTCTCCGGCGCGCCTCCGGCGGAGGAGGTGGATGCGACCACCTGCCCTGACCGGCAGGGCAAGCTGCAATGTGGCGAGCCGGATGTCATGCAGCGCTTGATTGACAAATTCGTTGATCAATTCGTCGGCCAGCAGATGCGGCTGGAGGATGTCGAAGCTGCCCTGGTGGAAGGTGTGCTGGCGCGCTGCGACAACAATGTCAGTGCCGCCGCCAAGCGGCTCGGCGTGACGCGCGCGCAACTGCGCTACCGGGTGCGGCAGCGTGATCCGGCCGGGGCGGCGGACGAGACTTGACCTACTTGCCAGGTGATGGACGAATTTGTCCACCTTCTGGTTCGGCTGGATCAAGGCAGCCACTGTCGCTACGGTTCCATGGCGATCATGAGCAAGACAATCAAGTTAAATCATTGGTTTAGCCTCTGGCACTGATCTTGTTATAGCCCTCCTGTCGCAATGTCAGGAGGAGCCATCCATGAACCAGAAAGACCCGGTCGCCAACCCGCGTCGCTTCGTGCGCGTAACCGGTTGCCGGTCCAAGGATTTCATCGAGTTCGATTTCGCCATCGGCAGTCCGGATCTGTTCATCGAACTGATCCTGCCCGAAGCGGCCTTCGCCGAGTTCTGTCGGCACAACGAGGTCGTCCTGTTGCCCTCGGGTGGCGAAACGAAAAGTTCGGACGGACTCGACTGGCGCTTGCGCGACGCCACGCAGCACTCATAACCAAGGAGGAGACCCATGCAAATCGATTTGCAGACCATAGACATCAAGCCCCTGCGGCAGACCTTCGATCACCTGGCGCGGCGCTTCGGCGACAAGCCGGCATCGCGCTACCAGGAGGGCACTTACGACATCCAGCAGACCTCGATTTTTCATTACCGCCCGACCTGGGAACCGGACCGGGAGATTTTCGACGAGCGGCGCACGGCCATCCGCATGAAGGACTGGTACGACTTCAAAGACCCGCGCCAGTTCTACTACGGCACCTACACCATCACCCGCGCCAAGCAGCAGGAATCCGCCGATTCGGCATTTGCCTTCGCCCTCGATGCCGGCCTTGCCGACGAGTTGCCGGCGGCAGTGAAGAAGTTGGTGATGGAGGTACTGCTGCCCATGCGTCATATGGAATGGGGCGCCAACATGAACAACACCTTCATCTCGGCCTACGGCTACGGCACGGCGATCGAGGCGGCCTGCATGTACGCCGCGATGGATCGTCTCGGCATCGCCCAGCAATTGACGCGGATCGGCATGGCCATCGATGGCGAGGTAGCCCTCGACGCCGCGAAGGAACTCTGGCTCTCCGCGCCGGCCTGGCAAGGCTTGCGCCGCTATGTCGAGGACAGTTTCGTGGTGCACGACTGGTTCGAGCTGTTCATCGCCCAGAACCTGGTGCTGGACAGCCTGCTGTATCCCTTCCTCTATCTGCATGTGGAAAAGCGGGCCAGCCGCGAGGGCAGCGCCCTGCCGGGTCTGGTGACCAAGTTCATGAAGGACTGGGAGGCGGAAACCGGCCGCTGGGTGGATGCGGTGGTCAAGACCGCCGTGGCCGAATCGGCGCACAACAAGGCGCTGATCGCGTCCTGGGTGAAAACCTACTCGGCATCTGCCGATGCTGCACTGGAAGCGCTGGCGCAGCCGATCTTCGGTGCCGATACCGCCGCCGTGGTCGACAGCATCCGCAGCGACTTTCAGGTTCGCCTACAAAAAGTCGGCCTTTGATCGCCAGGGAGAAATAACGCTATGTCGACCGTATTTATCGCCTTTCAAGCCACACCCGATGCGCGCCCCATCGTCGAGGCCATCCTGGCCGACAACCCCGGCTCCGTCGCCGTGGAGAACCCCGGCATGGTCAAGGTCAATGCCGAGGGACGGCTGACCATCCATCGCTCCTCGGTCGAGGAACGCATCGGCCGCGCTTTCGATTTGCAGGAACTGCACCTGCATCTGATCACCATCTCGGGGCATCTGGACGAAGACGACGACCAGTTCACTCTGGCCTGGCGCAATTAATAAAACCAAGGAGACACGAACATGGACATGAAAGTAGACAAGAAGCTGTCCCTCAAGGATCGCTATCGCCACCAGACCCGGGGCCTTGGCTGGGAGACCACCTATCAGCCGATGGACAAGGTTTTCCCTTACGACAAATATGAAGGCATCAAGATTCACGACTGGGACCAGTGGGAAGACCCCTTCCGCCTGACCATGGATGCCTACTGGAAATACCAGGCCGAGAAGGAGCGCAAGCTCTACGCCGTGCTCGACGCCTTCAACCAGTCGCACGGCCACCTCAACGTCACCGATGCCCGTTACATCAACGCTATCAAGATATTTTTCTCGGCCTTCCCGATGCTCGAATACACGGCGCACCGGGGCTTCTCCATGGCCGGCCGGCAGTTCCGCGGGGTCGGTACCCGCGTTGCCTGCCAGTTGCAATCCCTGGACGAGATTCGCCACGCCCAGACCCAGATCCACACTGCCAGCAACTACAACAAGTACTACAACGGCATGCACGCCTTCACGCATCAACTGGAGCGCATGTGGTACATGTCGGTGCCGAAGTCCTTCTTCGACGATGCCATCACCGGCGGCCCCTTCGAATGGATGGTGGCCATCGGCTTCTCCTTCGAATACGTGCTGACCAATCTGGTTTTCGTGCCCTTCATGTCGGGGGCGGCCTATAACGGCGATCTGGGCACCATGACCTTCGGCTTCTCGGCCCAGTCCGATGAAGCGCGGCACATGACACTGGGCCTTGAATGCATCAAGTTCATGCTCGAACAGGACCCGGACAACCTGCCCATCGTCCAGGCCTGGATCGACAAATGGACCTGGCGCGGCACCCGCGTGCTGGCGCTGGTGGCGGCGATGATGGACTACATGCTGCCCAAGCGCGTGATGAGCTGGAAGGAAGCCTGGGAAATCTACTTCGAGCAGAACGGCGGCGCCCTGTTCAAGGATCTGGAGCGTTACGGCATCAAGGTGCCGGATTGCGTCGCCCAGGCCACGGTGGAGAAGGAGCACATCTCCCATCAGCTCTGGGCCGCCATGTACCAGTGGAATTTCGGCACCGCCTTCCACACCTGGATTCCCTCGCCGGAAGAACTCGACTGGCTCTCGGCCAAGTATCCGAACAGCTTCGACAAATACTACCGGCCACGCTGGGAGCTTTGGGCGCAGATGGAAAAGGAAGGCAAGCGCCATCTCAATACGGGTCTCGCCCAGCTCTGCCAGGTCTGCCAGTACCCGATGATCTTCACCGAGCCGGACGATCCGGGCAAGCTATGCCATCGGGAAGTCGATTACAAGCAGGAGAAATATCACTTCTGCTCCGACCACTGCCAGCACATCTTCGAGCGCGAGCCGGAAAAGTACGTCCAGGCCTGGTTGCCCATGCCCCAGTTCTACCAGGGCAATTGCGGCGGCGGCGGGGTCGAGGAGTTCTTCAAGTGGGTGCATCTGGTGCCCGGCCAGGACAACATGGATTTTGAAGGCTCCCAGGACCAGCAGAACTTCGCCCGCTGGAAGGGCATGGCCACCTCCAACCAATAAGGAATAGCGAAATGTCCGTCACAGCAATCAAGGAATACGTCGGCGTGCCGCTGGATGTGGTCGCCAATTTTCACGGCAATCAACTGCTTTACGTGGCCTGGGATCGTCACCTGATGTATGCCGCACCGGGCATTTTCGGTGCCGCGCCGGGGATGAAGTTCGGCGACTTCGTGGCCCAGACGCTGGCCCCGATTTACCAGGGCCATCCCGACGCCGCGCAGATCGACTGGAGCAAGACCGAGTGGGAAAAGGGCGACAAGCCCTGGACGCCGGACTTTGCGCGTACGGTGGCAGAGAACGGCCTGGTGCACAAGGAGTTTCTGCGCTTCCGCACGCCTGGTTTGAATGGCTACATGGGAGCTGGCATCTAGCGACCGACGCTTGTTCAGGCGCTGGCGGTCGGCGAAATCGCCGTATCGCCAGCGCCGACTTTTGATGCGAACGAACATGACATATCAACTGACCATCGAACCGCTGGGCCAGGTCATCGAGGTGGAAGATGGCCAGACCATCCTCGACGCCTCCCTGCGCCACGGCATCTACCTGCCGCACGCCTGCTGCCATGGCCTGTG
>JAVBXY010000004.1 GCA_030824275.1 Rhodocyclaceae bacterium
CAAACGGGTTCATCGCCATCTTGACGTTCGCCAGATCCACCCCGCTGCCGTCCGCCTTCACGCGAACCTTCACGTTGTAGTCGATCACTCGTTTTACCGGTACCAGTATCTTCATGGGCGGAAATTCCTAGGTTGAAAAGCAGGGGCGCGAGCATACGGGGATGCTCCAGAAAAGTCAAATAATGGAACAAAAGTCTGCATAGCAGAACTTCATGCGGTATGATCCTGTCTCCAAGGAGGAGGCATGAAAAACATCAAATTCAATGGCATTGAGGATGCTCGTCGTTATCTCGGCCAGGAGGCCGCCGTTAGCGACTGGTTGCTGATCGATCAGGCACGGATCAATGGTTTCGCCGAGGTGACGGGCGACCAGCAATGGATACATGTGGATGTGGAACGGGCAAAACGCGAGTCACCTTTCGGCGCGCCGATTGCCCATGGCTATCTGACGCTGTCCTTGATCGCCAAGTTTTCGCAGGACTGCATTGCAGTCGAGGGCATCAAGCTGGCGGTGAACTACGGCCTCAACCGGGTGCGCTTCACCGCGCCGGTGAAAGTGGATAGCCGGGTGCGGGCGCATTTCCTGTTGAAGGCCATCGAAGATATTGCCGGTGGCGTGCAACTGACGTGGGAAGTGACGCTGGAGATCGAGGGCGGCACGAAGCCGGCCTGCGTGGCGGAAAGTCTATCCCGCTGGTATTTCTGAAAAAGTCGGCGCTGACGGTACGGCGACAGCCGTACCGTCACGCTGTATTACGCGACCGTATTACGCGACCTTGGCGCCTTCCTTTTCCTGTAGCGCCCGCCACATCACCTTGCCGGTGCCGGATTTCGGCAGGTTCTCGACGAACTCGACGATGCGCGGTGACTTGTAGGCGGCCATGTTGGCATGGGCCCAGTCGATGATGTCCTGCTCGCTGACCTTGCCGCGATTCGCTTCCATGAGCACCACGACAGCCTTCACCGTCTCGCCGCGCTTGGGGTCGCTGGTGCCGATCACGCAGGCTTCCTGGATCGCCGGGTGCTGGTACATCAGCGCTTCCACCTCCGCCGGCCAGACCTTGTAGCCCGAGGCGTTGATCATGCGCTTGAGGCGATCCACCATGAAGAAATAGCCATCCTCATCCACGCGGCCCAGGTCACCGGTGCGGAACCAGCGCACGCCGTCGAGTTCGATGAAGGCATTGCGCGTGGCCTCCGGATTGTTCCAGTAGCCCTGGAAGACCTGCGGGCCACGGGTGAGGATTTCGCCGACTTCGCCGACGGGCAGTTCCTTGAAGGTATTGGGATCGACCACCATGGATTCCGTATCGAAGATGGGAATGCCCAGGCACTGCTTCTTGGCCCGGTCCGGCGGGTTGATGTGGGAGGGGGCGATAGTCTCCGACAGGCCATAGCCTTCGACGTAGGTGATGCCCATGTCGAGCAGCTTCTGGGCGATGGCTTCCGGCATCGCCGCGCCGCCGCCGCTCATGCGCGAGAGCGACGAGAGATCGTATTCGCCGACCTTGGGGTTCATCAGGAAGTCGATGATCATGGTGGGGATCGCGGTCCATGAAGTGACGCGATAGCGCTCGACGCACTGGGCGGCGGCTTCCCGATCCCAGCGCGGCAGCAGGACCACGGTGCTGCCGGCGCACAGGGGGCCGCTCATGCTGCCCTGCATGCCGGTGACGTGGAAGAAGGGCAGCACCGCCAGATACACAGCGTCCTGCTGGATGCCGAACCATTGGTAGCCGCCCATCAGCGTGTGCATGGTGCTGCGATGGCTGTGCATGCAGCCCTTGGGATGGCCGGTGGTGCCCGAGGTGTAGGGCATTACGCAGAGGTCGTCGGGGCCGACGGTGATGGGGCCGGGTTTCAGGTTCTGGGCGAGGGCATCGGTCCAGGCGGTGACACCGGCATCGGCGATGGCCATGCGTGGTGCCTTGACGAAATCCGGTACCTTGAGGTCGGTTTCCGCTTCCAGATAGTCGCCGTAGGTGGCGACGAGAATCTGCTCCAGACCCTCGTTCAGCAGCGGCTTCATCTGCGGATAGATGTCCTGGGCCACCAGCGCGACCTTGGCGCCGCTGTCGGCAACGTAGTGGCGCAACTCGGTGGTCATGTTCATTGGATTGACCGGCACCACGACGGCATTGGCGCGCAGGATGGCGTAGTAGCCGAGGACGAACTGGGGGCTGTTCTGCATGTAGAGCAGCACGCGGTCGCCCTTCTTCACACCCTGCTTTTCCAGCCAGCCGGCGAGGCGCTCGGCCTCGTCCTTGAAGCGGGCGAAGCTGATTTTGGTGTCGTAGAAAATCAGGTAGGGCTTGTGCGGAAAGCGTTTCGCCGAGACTTCGACGTTGTAGAACAGATCGGTTTCGGGAATGCTCAGATGGCGCGGCACGCCCTTGGGCCAGTGCGCGAAATGGCGGTCTGACATGGTGTCTCCTGAAATAGTTTTTATGTGTTTCGGGTAAATCAGCGGCTGGCTTATTGACCAATAATTCGCTCCACCTGGCGCCAGGCTTCCTCGGCCAGGGGCCGGGTGCGCTTGCCGGTTTCAAAGGCTTCGGCGCTGGAGGCGTTGCCTTGCAGCGCGCGGGCCATGATCCCCTGCATGATCCCGGCAAGGCGGAACATGTTGAAGGCCATGTAGTACTCCCAGTCCCGGGGCGGGATGCCATCGCGGCCAGTGCGCTGGCAGTAGGCTGCGACGTATTCGGCTTCGGTGGGAATGCCCAGCGCGGCGAGGTCGTTGCCGGCGAGGCCACGGAACTGGCCCGGCGACAGGCGCCAGGTCATGCAGTGGTAGGCGAAGTCGGTGAGCGGGTGGCCCAGCGTCGACAACTCCCAGTCGAGCACCGCGAGGATGCGCGGCTCGGTGGGATGGAAAATGACGTTGTCGAGACGATAGTCGCCATGCACCACCGAGGTTTCGTCGCCGGCCGGAAGGTTCTGCGGCAGCCAGTCGATCAGCTTGTCCATGGCCTCGATTTTTTCCGTCTCGGCGGCCTTGTACTGCTTGCTCCAGCGCGCCACCTGGCGTTCCAGATAGGCGCCGGGCTTGCCGTAGTCGCCCAGGCCCACGGCCTCGTAATCGACACTGTGCAGGGCGGCGATGACGCGGTTCATTTCGTCGAAGATGGCGGCCCGTTCCACCGGCCCCATGCCGGGCAGGGTGGGGTCCCAGAGCACGCGGCCATCCACGCAGTCCATGATGTAGAACATGGTGCCGACCACCGCGTCGTCTTCGCACAGGGCGTAGGGGCGAGCCACCGGTACATCGGTTTTCGACAGGCCGGAGATTACCTTGAACTCCCTGTCTACCGCATGGGCGCTGGGCAACAGCTTGCCCGGCGGCTTGCGGCGCATCACGTACTTGCGACCGCCTGCCGTGAGCATGAAGGTGGGATTGGACTGGCCACCCTTGAACTGGGCGACCTCCAGCTCGCCGGAGAAGCCGTCCACGTTCGCCTTCATCCAGTCCTGCAAACGGCCGATGTCGAAGGCGTGCTGCTCCGCTACAGGGCGGGTGCCGGTGAATTTGTCGCTCATAGCTTGACCAGTTGCTTGCCGAAGTTCTTGCCCTTCAACATGCCCATGAAGGCAGCGGGCGCAGCGGCGAGGCCATCGGCCACGGTCTCGCGATACTTGATGCGGCCGGTGGCGACGCCCTGGCCGAGTTCCTTCAATGCGGGCGGCCACAATTCCATGCGGTCGCTGACGATGAAGCCCTGCATCTTGATGCGGTTCACCAGGATGGAGCGGATGTTCTTCATGCCATAGGGATCGATGGCGCTGTAGTCGGCGATCATTCCGCACAGGGCGATGCGTGAGAAGGGATTCATGCGCATCAGCAGGCTGTCGAAAATCTCGCCGCCGACGTTTTCGAACAGGCAGTCGATGCCATTGGGCAGGGCAGCTTTGAGGTCCTTGCGCAGATTGCCGGCCTTGTAGTCGATGCAGGCGTCGAAGCCCAACTCCTCGACCACGTAGCGGCATTTCTCGGGGCCGCCGGCGACGCCGACGGCGCGGGCGCCGTGGAGCTTGGCCAACTGGCCGACCACGCTGCCGACGGCGCCGGAAGCGGCGGTGACCACCACCGTGTCGCCGGACTTCGGCGCGCAGATGTCGATCAGACCGACCCAGGCGGTGACGCCGGGCATGCCCACCGGGCCGAGGTAGGCCGACAGGGGAATGGCCGTGGTATCTACCTTGGACAAGGCCGCACCCTTGGCGACGCCGAAATGCTGCCAGCCCAGGGCGCCGACGACGGTATCGCCGGGCTTGAAATTGGGGTGCTTCGATTCGACCACTTCACCGGCGGTGCCGCCGACCATCACTTCGCCGATGGCGACGGGCTGGGCGTAGGACTTGGCGTCGGACATGCGGCCGCGCATGTAGGGGTCGAGGGAGAGCCAGCGGTTGCGTACCAGCACCTCGCCATCGGCGGGTGTCGGGATGATGGTGCTGACGAGCTGGAAATGGCTTTCTTCCACCTCGCCGACGGGACGGCTGGCGAGCACGATTTGCAGATTCTTTTCCATGGTGTGTCCTATCAGAAAAGTCGGCGCTGGCGATACGGCGACGAGGGGGTTGGGTGGGGACTCAGGCAGCCCGGCGCAGCTTGAAGGTGCCCAGGGACTTGGCGACCAGTTCGCCGCTAGCGTCGAAGGCTTCGCCCTCGCAGAAATGCAGCGAATTGCCGCCGCGCAAGAGCTTGCCTTCGGCGACGATGCGGCCTTTGGCGGCGCGCAGGAAATTCACCGACATGTCCACGGTCATGACGCCGCCGACATGGTCCTTCGAGGTGCGTGCGGCGACAGCCATGGCGACATCGAGCATGGTCATGATGACGCCGCCGTGAGAGACCTCGAAGCTGTTCAGCATCTCCGGCCGCAGATCCAGCGAGATGCGCGAGCGGCCCCCCTCGGCCATCTCGGCCTTGACGCCGAGATGACGGAGGAAGGGCACGCTGAGGCCGAAGAAGTCGGCGGTGTCGTTCATCTCTGCCTGCTCAGAAGCTGCTGCTGCCGCCGTCCACCGCCAGGGCCTGGCCGGTGATGTGGCGACCGGCGTTGGAGGCCAGCAGCACCACCGCACCCTTGAGGTCCTCTTCGCCGCCGACGCGGCCGAGGGCGGTGCCGGCGATGATCTTGTCACCCATCTTTTCCATCAGGCCGCTGGCCATCTTGGAGGGGAAGAAGCCGGGGCAGATGGCGTTGACGTTGATGTTGTACTTGCCCCATTCCGCCGCCAGGGTGCGCACGAAATTCACGTCGGCGCCCTTGCTGGTGTTGTAGGCGATGGTCATCATGTCCGGCGGGTTGCCGCGCAGGCCGGCAATCGACGCCGTGACGATGACCTTGCCCGACTTCTGCGGAATGAAGGCGCGCTTGCCGACCTCGCGGGTGAGGAAGAACATGCCATTGATGTTGAGGTTGATGACCTTCATCCAGGCGTCGTCCGGATAGTCCTCGGCCGGTGCGCCCCAGGTGGCGCCGGCGTTGTTGATCAGGATGTCGATCTGGCCGTAGTGGTCGAGCACCTTGGTCACAAGACCGGGAATCTGGTCGAACTTGGACAGGTCATTGGCGACGGTGAGCACCTCGATGCCCATCTTTTCCAGATGGGCCTTGGCCTCCGCCAGTTCGTCGGCCTTGCGCGCGGTGAGGGCCAGCCTGGCGCCCATTTCACCCAGGGCCTCGGCCATTTGCAGGCCCAGGCCACGGGAGCCTCCGGTGATGAGGGCGACCTTGCCGGTGAGATCGAAGAGTTGTTTGACGCTCATGATTTACCTTCCTCCCAACCCCCTTCCCAAGGAAGGGGGCGACTATGGTTCGCGGCTACGCCGCTCCGTATTGTTGACTGCGCCGCCCTTGGGGCGGCCCTGCGGGCGGCGGGTTCAGCAGACCTCGAACAGGCCGGCCGCACCCTGGCCGCCGCCGATACACATGGTGACGACCACGTACTTGACGCCGCGACGTTTGCCTTCGATCAGCGCGTGGCCGACCAGGCGGGCGCCGGAGACGCCGTAGGGGTGGCCGACGGCGATGGCACCGCCGTTCACGTTGAGACGGTCCATCGGAATCTTCAGCGTGTCGGCGCAGTAGAGCACCTGTACGGCGAAGGCTTCGTTGAGTTCCCAGAGGCCGATATCCTCGACTTTGAGGCCGGCTTTCTTCAACAGCTTGGGCACGGCGAAGACGGGACCGATGCCCATCTCGTCGGGCTCGCAACCGGCGACGGCGAAGCCGCGGTAGATGCCCAGCGGTGCTAGACCTTTTTGCTCGGCGACCTTGGCGTTCATCACCACGGCGGCGGAAGCGCCGTCGGAGAACTGGCTGGCGTTGCCGGCGGTGACGACGCCACCGGGCATGGCCGAGCGGATCTTGGCGACGCCTTCCAGCGTGGTGTCGGGGCGGATACCTTCGTCGGACGAAATGGTGACTTCCTTGGTCACCAGCATGCCCGTGGCCTTGTCGATGACGCCGGCGGTGACGGTCATGGGCACTATCTCGTCGGCGAACTTGCCGGCGGCGGTGGCTGCCGCCGCCTTGAGCTGGCTGCCGACGCCGTACTCGTCCATGCGGCCCTTGTCCATCTTGTAGCGCTTGGCCACTTGCTCGGCGGTTTGCAGCATGTTCCAGTAGATCTCGGGCTTGACCGCGAGGAGGGCCGGATCGGCCAGCATGTGCTTGTTCATTTCCTGCTGTACGCAGGAGATGCTCTCGACGCCACCAGCGACGTAGATGTCGCCTTCGCCGGCGATGATGCGCTGGGCGGCCATGGCGATGGTTTGCAGGCCGGACGAGCAGAAGCGGTTGACCGTGGCACCCGGCACGGTGACCGGCAGGCCGGCGGCCAGGGCGATCTGGCGGGCGATGTTGGCACCCGTGGCGCCCTCTGGGTTGGCGCAACCCATCAGCACGTCCTCGACCTCGGCGCCGTCGATCTTGGCGCGGGACACGGCATGCTTCACGGCATGGCCGCCGAGGGAGGCGCCGTGGGTCATGTTGAAGGCACCCTTCCAGGACTTGGCAAGTCCGGTACGGGCAGTGGAAACGATAACGGCATCAGTCATGTTGTGTACTCCGAATTCTGTGGGGTTCAGGTAAGGCTCTTGCCTTCAGCGACCAGCTTGGCAATCAGCGGAGCCGGTTCCCAGAAGGCGTCGCCGGAGGTGGCGGCGAATTCCTTCATGCGCCGGGCGACGTTGTAGAGGCCGCTCTGGTCGGCGTAGAGCATGGGGCCGCCGCGATGCATGGGGAAGCCGTAGCCGGTCAGGTAGACCATGTCGATGTCGGAAGCGCGGGCGGCGATACCTTCTTCCAGAATGCGGGCGCCTTCATTGACCAGCGCGTAGATGCAACGCTCGACGATTTCGGCATCGCTGATCTTGCGCGGCGTGATGCCCAGTTCCTTGCGGTAGTCGACCAGCATGGCCTCGACTTCCGCATCGGGGATCGCATTGCGGTTGCCCGGCTGGTAGATGTACCAGCCCTTGCCGGTCTTCTGGCCGTAGCGGCCCTGTTCGCAGAGGCGGTCGGCAAACCTGGCGTAGCGGATGTTCGGCTTCTCGGTGTAGCGGCGCTTGCGGATCGCCCAGCCGATGTCGTTGCCGGCCAGGTCGCCCATGCGGAACGGGCCCATGGCCATGCCCCACTTTTCCAGAGCCTTGTCCACCTGCTGCGGCGTCGCGCCTTCTTCGAGCAGGAAGCCGGCGACGCGGCCGTAATGCTCGATCATGCGGTTGCCAATGAAGCCGTCGCAGACGCCCGAAACCACGGCGGTCTTCTTGATCTTCTTGGCGATCTGCATCACCGTCGCCATCACGTCCTTGGCGGTGGCGGCGCCGCGAATCACTTCCAGCAGCTTCATGACATTGGCCGGGCTGAAGAAGTGCATGCCGACCACGTCCTGCGGACGCTTGGTGAAGTTGGCGATGGCATTCACATCCAGCGTCGAGGTGTTGGAGGCAAGGATGGCGCCGGGCTTGGCGATCTCGTCGAGCTTCTTGAACACGGTTTCCTTGACGCCGATTTCCTCGAACACGGCTTCGATGATGAGGTCGCAATCCTTGAGGTCGTCGTAGCTCATGGTGCCGGTCAGTAGGGCCATGCGCTGGTCGAGCTTCTCCTGCGTGAGCTTGCCTTTCTTCAGCGTGTTCTCGTAGTTCTTGCGGATCGTGGCCATGCCCTTGTCGAGGGCTTCCTGCTTCATTTCCAGCATGGTCACCGGGATGCCGGCATTGAGGAAGTTCATGGTGATGCCGCCGCCCATGGTGCCGGCGCCGATGACGCCGACCTTGGCGATGTTGCGGGTCGGGGTGTCCTCGGGAATGTCGGCGATCTTGGAGGCGGCGCGCTCGGCGGCGAACAGGTGGCGCAGGGCGGCGGATTCCGGCGTGGTCATCAGGCTGACGAAAATCTCGCGCTCGACCTTCATGCCTTCGTCGAAGGATTTGGTCATCGAGGCAGCCACGGCGTCCACGCACTTGGCCGGTGCGGGGAAGGGGCCGGCGATTCCCTTGATCATGTTGCGGGCGAACTGGAGGAAGGCTTCGTGGTTCGGGTAATCGACCTTCATCTCGGAGATACGGCGCAGCGGCTTGTTCTCGGCCACCACCTTGTCGGCGAAGGCCAGCGCGGCGGTGAGCAGATCGCCGTCTACATATTCGTCGATCAGCGGCGTGCCCTTGAAGGCCGAGGCCGGCACCGGGTCGCCCTTGGCCATCAGGTTGAGGGCCAGTTCGACGCCGAGGATGCGGGGGCCGCGCTGGGTGCCGCCGGCGCCGGGGATCAGGCCCAGCTTGACTTCCGGCAGGGCGATCTTGGCGTCCGGCTTGGCGAGGCGGAAATGCGCGCCGAGGGTCAGCTCGAAGCCGCCGCCCATGCAGACGCCGGATATGGCGGCGATGACGGGCTTGGCGCAACGCTCGACGATGGCGATCACGGCCGGCAGGTTGGGCTGGGCGTAAGCCTTGGGCGAACCGAATTCGCGGATGTCGGCGCCGCCCGAAAACGCGCGGTCGCTGCCGATCATGACGATGGCTTTGACGGCCGGATCGGCGGTGGCCTGATCAATGCCGGCGACGATGCCGCAGCGCAGGTCGTAGGACAGGCCGTTGACCGGCGCATTGGCGAGAGTGATGACGGCGGTATTGCCGCGCACTTCATAGTTGGTGCTGCTCATGCTGGCTCCTTGCTGAATGATTCGGGGTTCATTATGGGGATCACACTTCCAGCCATTCCTTGCGGATGGCATCGTTGGATTTGAGGTCGGCGGGCGTGCCTTCGAAAACGATCTTGCCATGACCCATGAGGTAGAGGCGTTCCGAGATGTCGAGGGCGATGGCGAGTTTCTGCTCGATGAGCAGGATGGAAATGCCGCGGTTCTTCACCTCCTGCAGGAAGGTGCCGACCAGTTCCACGATCTTGGGCGCGAGGCCCTCGGTGGGTTCGTCGATCATGATCAGGTCCGGGTCGCCCATCAGGGTGCGGCACAAGGTCAGCATCTGCTGTTCGCCGCCGGAGAGCACGCCGCCCGGCGTGTTCTCGCGTTCCTTGAGACGGGGGAAGAGGGCGTACATGTCGTCGAGCGACCAGCGGCCGCCCAGCTTCTTGGTGTCTTTCACCCCCAACATCAGGTTCTGCTTCACCGTCAGGTCGGGAAAGATGTCCCGGTTTTCCGGCACGTAGCCGACGCCGAGGCGGGCGATTTCGTAGGCCTTCTTGCCGAGGATTTCCTGACCCTTGAAGCGCACCGCGCCCTTGGCTGTCACCTGGCCCATCACGGCCTTGGCCGTGGTCGAGCGACCGACGCCATTGCGGCCCAGCAGGCAGACGATCTCGCCGGGTTTCACATGCAGGTTCACGCCGTGCAGGACGTGGCTCTTGCCGTAGTAACCGTGGAGGTCCGCGATTTCCAGCATCGGGGTATCACTCATGATTCAGACTCGTTCCCAGATAGGCTTCCTGCACGGCCGCATTGCAGCGGATCGCGGCCGGCGCGTCGGTGGCGATAATCTGGCCATAGACCAGCACGGAGATGCGGTCGGCGAGGCCGAAGACCACGCCCATGTCGTGCTCGACCATGACCAGGGTCTTGCCCTCGGTGACACGGCGGATCAGGGCCACGGCCTCCTCGGTCTCGGTGTTGCTCATGCCGGCCGTAGGTTCGTCGAGCAGGATCACGTCGGCGCCGCTGGCGATGGTGATGCCGATTTCCAGCGCCCGCTGCTCAGCGTAGGAGAGGATGCCGGCCGGGGTGTCACGGCGCTTGCCGAGGCCGATTTCTTCCATCACCTGTTCGGCACGCTGGCGAGCGTCCTTCAAGCTTGCCAAACGATGCCAGAAGGAATATTTGTAGCCCAGGGACCAGAGCACGGAACAACGCAGGTTCTCGAACACCGACAGGTTGTGGAAGATGTTGGTGATCTGGAAACTGCGCGACAGGCCCTTGCGGTTGATCTCGAAGGGCTTGAGGCCGGTGACGTCTTCGCCTTTCAGCGCGATGGTGCCAGCGGAGACCGGTAGGCGCGAGCTGATCAGGTGGAACAGGGTGGACTTGCCGGCGCCATTGGGGCCAATGATGGCGTGACGCTCGCCAGCGAGGATGTCGAGGTCGATGCCACGAATGATCTCGCTGGGACCGAAGTTTTTCTTCAGGCCGCTGATGCGGATGGCCGGGACGCTCATGCCTTGCTCCCGTGCAGTTCGGTCAGTGCCTGGTGCCAGGCGGCGCTCATGCGGCCACCGATCAGGCGCAAGCTCAGCGCACCGACGGCAGTGATGGCGACCGCCATGGCCCAGGGGCCGGGGCTGGAGAGATGCAGTTCCATGCCCAGCACGCGGGTCGCCGTGTCGCCAGCGCCGACTCCTTCGCCGGCCAGCAGCGAGTAGGCCATCTCGATCAGACCGACGAGGCCGGCGAGCAGGATGGCGACGGGAATTGCCGAGGCCAGATAGTGGGGCAGCATGCGACCGAACAGCTTGGCCTGCCACAGTGCGCGCTGCATCGCGATGACGCTGGCGATGCCACCGGGAGCCATCAATACCATGAACAGGAAGAACAGGCCGAAATAGAGCAGCCAGGCATGGGTCAGGCCGCCGATCACGATCTGCATCAGGGTGATCAGGATGGCGCCGATGATCGGCCCGTAGAAGAAGCCGATGCCGCCGACGAAGCTCATCAGCAGTACCACGCCGGAGGTGTGGGAGTTCAACGTTTCGGCGGTGACGATCTCGTAGTTCAGCGCCGTCAGACCACCGGCGATGCCGGCAAAGAGGCCGGACAGCACCAGCATGCGGTAGCGCACGCGCTGCGTGTCGTAGCCGACGAATTCGGCCCGTTCCGGGTTGTCGCGCACGGCGTTGGCCATGCGACCAAGGGGCGTTTGCGTCAGGGCGAACATGGCGACGGTGCTGAGGAAGACCCAAGCCACGATCAGCCAGTACATCTCCTGCTGCGGCCCCCAGGTGAGGCCGAGCAAGCTTTCCTTGCCAACCACCCGGTTGCCGGAAACGCCGCCTTCGCCGCCGAAGATGCCGGGGAACATCAGCGAGCAGGCGGCGACCATTTCGCCGATGCCGAGCGAGATCATGGCGAAGGTGGTGCCGGCCTTCTTGGTGGTGACGTAGCCGAGGATCAGCCCTGCGACCAGGCCGGCGGCACCGCCCACCAAGGGCAGCAGGGCGACGGTCAGCGGGCCGCCATCCTTGCCGATGGCATTGAGTGCATGCATGGTGGCGAAGGCGCCGAGGCCGTAATACACCGCATGACCGAAGGAAAGCAGGCCGGTTTGCCCCAGCAGCATGTTGTAGGAGAGGGCAAAGACCACCATGACGCTGATCTGGCATAGCAGCGAGACGATGAAGCCGCTCTTGAGCACCATGGGCAGGGCGATGGCGAGGGCCAGGCAGACGCCCCAGAGCAGCAGACGGCCGCGTTGGAAGAGAACATCGCTCATGATTCGCGGGCTCCCATCAGGCCACGGGGACGGAAGATGAGGATGCCGACCATCAGGATGTAGGGCAGCACGGGGGCCAATTGGGTGATGGTCAGCCGAGCCACTTGCGAACCTTCGGGCAGGCTGACGCCGATCAAGGCGAAGACGTCGGTGATGGAAATCGACAGGGCGATCGAGAAGGTCTGGATGCAGCCGATCAGCAGCGAGGCGACGAAGGCGCCGCCGAGTGAGCCGAGGCCACCGACGACGACGACGACGAAGACGATGCTGCCCACTGCCGCTGCCATGCCCGGCTCGGTGATGAAGGCATTGCCGCCGATGACGCCAGCGAGGCCCGCCAGCGCGGTGCCGCCGCCGAAGACCAGCATGAAGATGCGTGGCACGTTGTGGCCGAGGGCTTCGACCATGTCCGGCTTGGTCAGCGCGGCCTGGATGATGAGGCCGATACGGGTGCGGGTCAGCAACAGGTAGAGGGCGATCAGCATGCCGACCGAGATCAGCATCATGAAGCCCTTGTACGTCGGAAAGGCGGTGTCGAAGAGCGTGAACAGGGTGCCGTCGAGTTCGACGGGAATTTGGTAATCCACCGAGGACTTGCCCCAGACCAGATGGACGACTTCCTCAACGAGAAAGGCGAGACCGAAGGTGAACAACAGCTCGGCGACATGGCCGAACTTGTGCGCGCGGCGCAGGCCGTAGCGCTCGACCAGGGCGCCGACGGCGCCGACCAGCAGGGGGGCGACCAGAAGGCCAGGCCAGAAGCCGACCAGAGTACTGATCTGGTAGGCGAAATAGGCGCCGAGCATGTAGAAGCTGGCGTGGGCGAAATTGAGGATGCCCATCATGCTGAAGATGAGTGTCAATCCGCTTGAGAGCATGAACAGCAGCAACCCGTAGGTGATGCCGTTCAGCAGGGAAATGAATACGAACTCCACCGGGACTCCCGTGCGTTGGATGGGGGACGGAAAGGCGGGCCGGAAATTCTCCGGCCCGCCAGATGACGCGACAACGTTCAGGCGTGAGGCTTACGGACGTTCCATGATGCAGGAGGTGGGCAGTTGCGAATCGCGCTGCGAGATGGCCGCGACGGTCTTCCAGCCAAAGCCGGTGCCTTCGGAGTCATGCTTGACGACCTTGCCATCCTTCTTGGAGAACACCGAGATGTACAGCGGCTGCATCAGCTGGTGGTCGCTCTTGCGCATCCACGCCTCGCCATTCTCGGCCGGGAAGCGCATGTCCTCCAGGGCCAGGGCGACGGCCTTGGGATCGGTGGACTTGGCCGTGTTCATGGCCTTTGCCACCATTTCGGTCATGGTGTTGACGCGCAGGTAGTAGAACCAGACCCCGGGATACTTCTTGTTGAAATCGAGGGCGAACTTTTCAGCGTTCTTCGTCGGCACGTTCATATGCCACTCGGTGAGCTGGAGTACCTTGCCCTCGCCGGCGGCGCCCATGGCCTGCGGTGTGCCCAGGCCGCCTGCGTAATAGGTGTAGAACTTGGCCGACAGCTTGGCGTCCTTGGCTGCCTTGATCAGCAGCGACAGATCGTTGCCCCAGTTGCCGGTGACGATGGTGTCGGCGCCGGAGGCCTTGATCTTGGCCACGTAGGGCGCGAAGTCCTTGACCCGGCCGATGGGGTGCAGGTCCTCGCCGACGATCTTCACGTCCTTGCGCTTCCTGGCCAGCATTTCCTTGGTGGCCTTGGCCACCTGGTGGCCGTGGGCGTAGTCCTGGCCGAGGATGAAGACCTTCTTGATCTTCTTGTCCTTCTCCATGTAGTTGGTGATGGCCTCCATCTTCATGTCGCTGTTGGCGTCGAAGCGGAAGTGCCAGAAGGAACACTTCTCGTTGGTGAGGGTCGGATCGACGGCGGCGTAGTTGAAGAAGAGGACGGTCTTGTCCGGGTTGCGCGCGTTCCACTTGTTGACGGCGTCAATCAGCGCGTGGGCGGCGCCGGAGCCATTGCCCTGGGTGACGAAGCGGATGCCCTGATCGGTGGCGGCCTTGAGCTGGATCAGGCTTTCCTGCGGGCTGCCCTTGTTGTCGAAGCCGACGAATTCGAGTTTCTGGCCCATGATGCCGCCCTTCTGGTTGACCAGAATCTCGGCAGCCTCCTTGAAGCCTTTGAGGCCGGCTTCGCCGACGTTGGCAAAGGGGCCTGACAGCGGATCAATGTAGGCGATCTTGACCTGAGCCAAGGCGCTACTGCCGATCAGCAGAGCGCTGGTGGCGAGGGCCAAGCCGGGAATGAATTTGCGTTTTTGCATGAGTGTCTCCTCCTCAATAAGTTTTATAGTTCCACTGTGTGGAACTAAGTTCTGTAATACGCAGTCGATAATACTGATTGTGGGTTGACGTGTAAACGCCTTTTTGGGTGCCTGTAACGCCAGACGGGTTTTGCCGGGCGGGCCGGAGGATGGCCGCTATCAGTGCCTGCTAATGCTGCACTGCGGAATGCAAAAGTCGCGGTCCTTTGCTGAGGATCGCCGTGCTGCCAGCGCCGACTTTCTACGCCTTGCGGATGAAGTCGGCAGCCCGCTCGCCGATCATCATGGTCGGCGCGTTGGTATTGCCGCCAATCAGGGTCGGGTAGATCGAGGCGTCGGCGATGCGCAAGCCGGTCAGGCCGTGTACGCGTAATTGCGGATCGACGACCGCCATGTCGTCCGTGCCCATGCGGCAGGTGCCGACCGGGTGATAGACCGTGTCGGCACGGCGGCGGATCAGGCGGCGCAGGGCATCATCATCGAGCCTGTCTTCGCCATAGAGATTCTTGCCCCGGAAGGGATCGAGGGCTGGCTGGCCCATGATGTCGAGCACCATGCGTACGCCTTTATGCAGCACGCGGGCATCTTCCTCTTCGGACAGAAAGCCGGGGTCGATGCGCGGTGCCGCCAGCGGGTCGGCGCTGGTCAGGCGCAGGCTGCCCCGGCTCCTGGGGCGCAGTACGCAGACATGGCAGCTGTAGCCACGGGTGATGTGGGGCTTGCGGGCGTGGTCATCGACGATGCCGACGACGAAGTGGAGCTGGATGTCGGGGCGCGAGAGGGCGGTATTGGTCTTGAGAAAACCGCCGGCCTCGGCAAAGTTGGTGGTGAGGATGCCGCGCCCTTCCCGGCGGAAGGGACCGATGCCCTTGATCAGGTCGATGGCGCCGCCCGGTGAGAGCCCTACGGTTTGCGGGTGCGGCGAAGTCCAGTCCGCGACGTAGTCGATGTGGTCCTGAAGATTCGCGCCGACGCCTGGCAGTTCATGGCGCAGGGGGATGCCGTGGCGGGCAAGCTCCCCGGCAGGGCCAATCCCGGAGAGCAGCAGCAGTTGCGGCGAGGCGAAGGCACCGCCGGCGAGCACCACTTCCCGCTTCGCCTTAAGCGTTTCCTGCTTGCCGCGGACCAGCACGTCGACGCCGGTACAGGTCTTGCCGTCGAGTCGCAGCCGCAGGGCGCGGGTGCTCGTCAGTACGGTGAGGTTGCTGCGGCCATCGGCCAGGGACAGATAGGCGCGGGCCGGACTCCAGCGACGGCCGTTCTTCTGCGTTACCTGATACATGCCGACGCCCTCCTGCGAGGGGCCGTTGAAGTCGGGGTTGAGTACATGTCCGGCCTGGACGCCGGCGTCGAGGAAGGCCGGCGTGATACCGATGCCGCTTCTGACGTCGGCGACATTGAGCGGGCCGCCGCTGCCATGCCATTCGTCGGCGCCCCGTTCATTGTGTTCGCTACGCAGAAAATACGGCAGCACCTCCTGCCAGCCCCAGCCGGGCGCGTGGGCGGCCCAGTCTTCGTAGTCGCTGTGATGACCCCGGATGTAGATCATGGCGTTGATCGAGCCACTGCCGCCGAGCACCTTGCCGCGCGGCTGATAGCCCCGGCGGCCATCCAGGCCCGGCTGCGGTTCGGTCTTGTAGGCCCAGTTGTTGAAGGAGGTGGGCAACATGGCGACAGTGCCGAAGGGCACATGCACGAAGCCGGAGGTATCGGCTGGGCCGGCTTCCAGCAGGCAGACGGAGACGGCGGGGTCTTCCGACAGTCGCGAGGCCACAGCGCAACCCCCGGAGCCGCCACCGACGACGATGTAGTCGAAGTCCATGGCCGTCCTCATGGTCGTCTTACTGCTTGTTCTTGCCGAGAAAGAAGCGCAGCGCCAGGCGCTGCACGAGATTGCCGTAGGGCGGATGGAACAGCCCGATGGGAAAGAAGGCGCGTTCGGCAAACACTGCGCGGGCGTGCGACAGTTCGCGGAAGCCCTCGATGCCGTGGTAGCTGCCCATGCCCGAGTTGCCGATGCCGCCGAAGGGCATGTCGTGCTGGAAGACGTGCCAGCCCCAGTCGTTGAGGGTGACGCCGCCGGAATGGGTGGACTGGATCATGAGTTCGCTTTCGGTGCTGTCGCGACCGAACCAGTAGAGGGCCAGCGGACGTTCGTCGGCGTTGATGTAGGCGATGGCCTCGTCCAGTGTGTCGTAGGGAAGCACGGGCAGGATGGGGCCGAAGAGTTCCTCGCGGGCGACGCACATGTCCCTGGTGACACCGGTGACGATGTGCAAGGGAATCTGCCGGCTGGCACTGTCCGTCGGGCCGCAGGCGACAACGCGGGCGCCCTTGGCGGTGGCGTCGGCCAGCAGTTCGCGGATGCGTACGGCATGGCGCTCGCTGACCACGGCGGTGTATTCCGGGTCGCCGGCCGGGTTCGGGTACATGGCGCGGAAGGCGTCGGCGATGGCGGCAGAAAATGCGTCCATGGCCTCGCGGGGCACCAGGGCGTAATCCGGCGAGACGCAGATCTGGCCGCAGTTGAAGGCCTTGCCGTGGGCGATGCGGCGGGCAGCGGCGGCGAGGTCGGCGGAGCGGGAGACGACGGCCGGTGACTTGCCACCGAGTTCCAGAGTGACCGGCACCAGGTTGTCGGCGGCGGCACGCATCACTTCGCGGCCCACGGCCGGCGAGCCGGTGAACACCAGATGATTGAAGGGCAAATGGGAAAAGGCACGACCGGCCTCGACGTCGCCACCGAACACCGCGACCTCATCGGCGTCGAAACATTCGCCGAGCAGGGTGGCTACGGCCTCGGTGGTGCGCGGCGTGAACTCGGACATCTTGATCATCGCCCGGTTGCCGGCGGCCAGCGCAGCCACCAGTGGCCCCAGCGCCAGATAGACGGGGAAGTTCCATGGCGCGATGATGCCGACCACGCCCTTGGGCTGGTAGCGCACGGCGGCGCCGTTGCCGAGGAAGAGCAGTTCGGTGCTGCGTCGCGAAGGTTTCATCCAGCGTCCCAGGTGTCTGAGGGCGTGGTTGATTTCCAGCACCGGACCCATGACGTCGGCCATGCGGCTTTCCACCGCCGAGCGGCCGCCAAAATCGGTGCTGATGGCAGCCGCGATGCGGTCCTGATGCGCCTGCAAGGCGGTCTTGAGCCGCCGCAGCTTGTCCCGGCGAGCTGCAATATCGGGAGAAGGCATGGCGAGAAAAGCGCGGCGCTGCCGTTCGAGCGCGGTGTGCATCGTGGCGGCAATGGCATCGCTCATGACAGATTTTCTCCGTGGACGACGAGACGGTCGCGGCCATTGTTTTTGGCCGCATAGAGGGCGTTGTCAGCCTTTTGCAGCATGGTGTCAATGCTTTCCTCGGGGATTGCCAGATGTCCGCCGATGCTGATGGTGATCGCTATTGCGGTACCGTCGAAATCGAAGCGACGGTTGCGGACTTCCTCCAGCAACTTGTTGGCGACCATCTTTAGTTCCTCGATGTGGTTCATGCCGAACATGCCGATCAGAAACTCTTCGCCGCCCCAGCGGGCACAGGCGTCGTAGTCGCGGATGTTGTCGTGCAGGATGGCGGCGACTTCGACGATCACCCGGTCGCCGATCTGGTGTCCATAGTTGTCATTGACCCGCTTGAAGTAATCGATATCGACCACCAGCAGGCCCATCTGCTGGCCCAGCCGGGTCAAGCGGTTGCGCTCCATATCCAGCCTGGCCATCATGCCGCGCCGGTTGAGCTGGCCGGTCAGGAAATCGGTATAGGCCATCCGTTCCAGGGTGCCGGTGCGTTCCTGAACTTGCTGTTCGATATTCGCCGTGTGGTTGGCGATGTGCTCTGCCATCTGGCCGAAGCTGCGGGTCAGGCGGCCCAGTTCATCGGGCGAGTCGTCGCTCAGGCGAATGCCGTATTGGCCTTCCCCCAGCTTGCGCGCGGCTTCATCCAGGCGTGACAGACGGCGCATTACCGCGATTTCGACAATCAGCGCGGCGAGCAGTAGCACCACGCCGAAGGCGGCAATCAGGGCGAGGCTGATGGTGGGCAGGGGTAGGCGGTGGGGCACTGCTTCGGGGTGGGCGAAGGTGGCGACGAACCAGCGCATCTCGGGTACCCAGGTGATTCCGGTGAGCTGGCGGCGTCCCTGAACTTGCAATTCCAGTGTCTGGACTTCGCCCTTGCCGGCGGCCAGATCGGCCATGCTCTGCCTGAGGGCAGCGACATCGTCGGCGCGCTCAAGGAGATTGAAGATGGTGTTCTGTTCTTCCTTGGTCGTCGCCTTGCGCACCGAGGCGAAGTCGATCAGGGAAACATCGGGGTGAGCCTGAATCGCGCCGTTCTGATCCATGACCAGGTTGGTGACGCCATTCTCGCTGCTGCCGACCGCGCTACGGATGAAGTCCGACAGGTCGACGCCGGAACCGGCAACGGCGACGGCCTTGCCGCTGCTGGCGCGCACAACGGTATTGATCCATACCTTGGTGACCCCGAGATGACGGTCGGTATCCACGTTGAGCTGCATGTCCTGGTTGCCGCGCAGGGTGGCGTAGAACCAGCCATCTTTCTGGATGGATTCGGAGAGTGTGTAACGTGGCACGTAGGGATCGTGGCTCCCCGTATCGTCGTTGTAGTAGTAGTGGCCGGAGTTGGCCATGACGAGAAACGTGCTGTGGCTGCGGAACAGGCGACGGAAGTCCTCCATTTCGGAGATGGCCCGGCCGCGGGCATGCCGGTCGTTTTCGTTGATCACCCAGTTGCGTAGCACCGGCGAACTGGCCATTTTTTGCGCCAGGGTGATTTCGCGCACCAGCACGCGGAGGATTTTCGATTTCTCGTAGAGTGCGTTGCGTTCGGCAAAACGGCTGCCGAGGGTACGGACGATATCGTCCGAATACCAGAGAAACAGGCTATAACCGGCGCCACTGCCGAGCAGGAAGATGATCCCGAACAGGACCAGAAAGCGGCTGCGCAGATTGGTGGGAAGCAGCATCGGGGATTAACCTCGGTGGACGACGGTCACCAGTGTGCCGCGAATTCCTTGTGAATGGCAATATGCGCGGCGGCTAGTGGCTGCCGCACCGGACTGCCATCAGACGTGGAAGCGATCCACCGTTTCCTGTAGCTGGCGTGCCAGTTTTTCGAGGCTGTTCGCCGTGGCAGCGATTTCGCCAGTCTCGGCGCTGTTGCGCTCGGCCATGGCGACGATGCGCTCGACGCTGCCGACCACCTGCTCGGTGGCGGCATTCTGCTCGTTGAGCGCTGCGGTGATGTCACTGACCGCAGCGATGACTCGACCGGCACCATCGCGGATGTGCGCCATGGATTCACCAGCCTCGCGGGCAAGGGTGACGCCGCCCTGTACCCGCGAACTGCCCTCCTGCATGCTGTGTACGGCATCCACCGTGCCTGTCTGGATATTGCCGATCATCTTGCCGATTTCGAGCGTCGACTGGGTGGTGCGCTCGGCCAGCTTGCGCACTTCGTCAGCGACGACGGCAAAGCCCCGGCCCTGTTCGCCGGCACGGGCGGCTTCGATGGCGGCGTTTAGCGCCAGAAGGTTGGTCTGGTCGGCAATTTCCTTGATGACATTGACGATGGATGAGATCTGATCCGACATCTGGCCCAGGGCTTCGATGTGGTGGGCGGATTCCTGCACCGCCGTGGCGATGCGCGTCATTTCCGTGGCGGCACCCTCGACGATGTTTTTGCCCTGGTCGGAAAGCTGACCCGCTTGCTCGGCAATGCGATGGGCGTCGCCCGAATTGTCGGCAACCTGCTGGATGCTGCTGCGGGTTTCCTCCAGTGCTGCCGCCATGGAGGCGGATGCCTCGCTCTGTTCGCTGGAGCTATGTGCCACCTTCGCGGCCGAACGGGAAAGACGGGAGGTCAGATCCATCACTTCGTGGGAGCTGTCGATGACGCGACGAATCAGTTCCTGGAAGCTGCCCAGCATCTCGTTGAAGGATCGGGCGATCTCGCTGATCTCATTGTTGCCGACGACGGCGACGCGGCGCGACAAGTCGCGGGTCTGCTGGATCGCGGTCATCGCCGCGCGGATGTCGTGGATGGGGCCGGAAATGCCCCGGATCAGATAGAACAGGAAGCCACCGATGATGGCCGCGATCAAGAGGTCCACTGCTGCCATGGTCATCGCCTGCTGGCGGAAGATGCGCTCGACGTCGTCGACATAGATGCCCGAGCCGATGACCCAGCCCCACGGGGTGAAGCCTTTGACATAGGAAATCTTGGGTACGGGAGCATCGGCGCCGGGCTTGGGCCACAGGTAGGGCACGAAGCCAGCGCCATCCTTCTTGACGACATTGACGAACTCGACGAACAGCGGTTTGCCGCTCGGGTCCTTCATATCGGAAACGTCCTTGCCGTCCAGCTCCGGTTTGATCGGATGCATGACGACCTTGGGCTGCATGTCGTTGATCCAGAAGTACTCGGATTTTTCGTAACGCAGGGCCTTGAGCACGCCCAGAGCGGCCGCCTTCGCATCGGCCTCACTCAGTTCCCCTTTTGTCTGGCGCTCGTGAAAGTGCTGGAGAACACCGCTGGCGGATTCCACCAGGTGCCGGGTCTTGACCTTGCGATCCTCCATCAGTGATGTGCGTTCGGAGGACAGGGATAGCGCGGAGACGGCAAGAATGCCGGCGAGCGCGGCGATAAGGACGGCAACCAGCTTGCCGCGGATGGTATGAAGGTTCACTACGCTTCCTTATTATTTTTTGGAACAGGACGTCATGGCCTTATTGGAGGCCTTGCTGTCGGAGGGCTTTGGGGTACTGCGGGAAATCAGGACCGGCGGGGTATACCTCCGGAGCGGGCAACCAGCTCAAACTGGCCGACCGTGGCGCGCAATTCTGCGGATGCACGGGTCAACTGTTCGAGCTTCTGCCAGGCTTCGAGCGCGACGGCGGTGTTGCTGTCGATCAGGGCCGAGACTTTTTCCATGCTCGCTGCGACGTCGGCGCTGGCCACGGATTGCTCGCGGGAAGCACCGGCGATGTGCTGGGCCATGTCGGCGACGTCGTTGCTCGAATCCTTGATCTTGTCCAAGCCGGCTACGCTGTCACGCATCATGCCTATGCCGTACTCGACCTCATGTACGGCCTGTCCCATGGAGTCGACGGCGCTGCGTGTCACTTGCTGGAACTCGCCAACCATGGCGGTGATGTCGGCAGTGCTCTTCGAGGTTCGCTCGGCCAGCTTCCGTACCTCGTCGGCAACCACGGCAAAGCCGCGTCCCTGTTCGCCAGCGCGGGCGGCTTCGATGGCGGCATTGAGGGCCAGCAGGTTGGTCTGGTCGGCGATTTCCTTGATGGTTTCGGTGATTTCGCCGATCTTCTGGATCGATACGTTCAATGCGCTGATGGAGGTACTGGACGTCTGGACGGCGGTGACGACCCGATTGGTGGCTTCCATGCTGTCCGACATGCCATGGATGCTTTCACTGACGAGGGTGCGGGACTCGTCGGCGGCATGGGCCGCCCGGTCGGCGCTCTCGGCAACACCGGCCACGGACTGGGTGACTTCCTCGGTGGTGGAGGCGACGGTCTGCACGTGGTCGCGCTGTTCGCGGGACTGATTGACCACGTTGGTCATCTCCACGTCCAGCAGGCGGCACTGTGCGTCGATGGTTTCCGCTGCTAGACGCACGCCGTCGAGCATCACTTTCAGGTGTACCTGCATGGTGCCCAACTCGTTGAGCAGTTGCCCGGTTTCGTCCCGTCCGGAGACGTCGATATCGTCGGTCAGGATGCCTTCGGAGATGTGCTCGAAGTGGCGGATGGCACGGCGGATCGGATGCACGATGGCGCGGATCAGCAGGAAGCCTGAAATCGCGATCAACAACAGGCCGAGCGCCGTCCCGCCAACGCCGACTTTCAGCAGCAGGTCAAAACGTGCAGAGGATTCCTGGTAGCTCTGTTCGCCCGCTTTCATCAGATGCTGCTGAAGGGCGTCGCCCCGCGCTCTTAGCTCCGCATAAAGCGGGTTCATTTTCGTCAACAGAAGGATATTGGCCTGGGTATAGTCGCTGGCCTTGAGTGCGTCACGGGCCAGGGCAGTGCCTTCGGCGGAGAAGCGATCTCGGGCCTCGAAGAAGGCTTTGGCCAGGGCCGTTTCCTCGGTCGAAACCTGATGGCGCTCGTAGTCGGCGCGATGTTTTTCGATGCCTTCGCGATTCTTCATGGTGGCGTCGATGTGCGTCGATGTCGGGTGGTCGTGCATCTTCGCCAGCGGATTTTCCGGGTTGTGCTGGAGACCGAGCATGATCTGCGCCCGGTTGTCATTCATCAGCTGCATCATTCCGGCAATGGCCAGGGATGGCTTCAGGTGGTCACCGTAAGCATCCTTCAACGCGCGGTTCGATGCGGCCATGCCCGACAGGCCGAGTACGGAGCCGATCAGCATCAACAGACCCATGAAGACCATGACGGCCGTCAAGCGTGTGCTCAGGGTGATGCTTTTCAGCCAGCCCGTCTTGTCCTTCAGCGATGCGCGTCCCTCGCGCACGTCGGCATAAAGTGCTTCGGCTGCACGAACACGCTCCCGACTAGGCTCGGAACGCACTGACATGTAGCCGGTGACCTGGCCGGCTTTCTTGACCGGTACGACGAAGGCTTCGACCCAGTAATGGTCGCCGTCCTTGCAGCGATTCTTGACCAGACCGCGCCATGGGCGACCGTCCTTCACCGTTGCCCAAAGGTCGGCAAAGGCCTGCGGCGGCATGTCCGGGTGGCGCACAATGTTGTGATTCTTGCCGATCAGTTCCTCGGTCGAGAACCCCGAAATGGCGACGAAGGCATCGTTGACGTAGGTGATGGCGCCCTTGATGTCGGTCTTGGAGACCAGATACTGGCCGGATGGGAAGGGCTTTTCCTGCTGGGTGACGGGGAGATTGACTTTCATGCCGCGACGCTCCGCGACATTGAACTGGAAAAACAGGACATACGCACCGCCGAATGTTGATGTTGTTCAACGGGGAAAACTCCCCTCGGCCCGGCGGTCCCTCGGTCGTGAGCAGCAGCTGTTAGACCGGAACTTTGCGTCCCGCATCTTTCGATATGGGTTGCCCTTTACGGGTGGCTCTGATTAAGCCGAACGCAGTGTAGCAGTGCTTGAAAACATTTCACATATTAACTATCGATGGATTTGAGATGGGAAGGTGGTGTATTTCGTTTGGAATAGGCTGGCAATCATCATGATCATCCATGGGGACCGTCGAATTTCCCCTGCGCCCTCGCCCCTATAATCCGCGCTGCGATGATGGTGGCTTTCAGAGAGGGCAGGTAATGGTGGGGAATGGCAATGTGGTGGTCGATGGCGACAGCAGGGAGCGCTTCGCTCTTCACCCGTGGCTGATCGAGTTCCGCGACCCTGCCGTCGAGGCCGAGTTTCAGCAGCATCACCTGGCCTGGAGCCTGCGGCACCTGCGTAACACGCTGATCATCTGTGGCATCTTCTATATCGGCTTTTTCGTCACGGATATTGCTGCTCTCGGTTGGGGGCGTGACGCGATGCTGCTGCTTGGCGTCCGCATCCTCGTTGCGCTGACGGCGATCATGGCGGTCAGCATTGCCACTCGCAACCCCCAGGCCATGATCGGTAGCGGCCTGACCGCCACCGTGGTCGAGGTGGTGGGCATGGCGGCCTTTCTCGTCATTGTCGATCTGCGTCCGCATGAGATGCCCTGGCACGGCATGGCCTACGGGTTGATGCTGTTGGTGGTTTACCTCTTTATTCCCAACCGCTTCATCCTGTCCGCTGCTGTTGCCATCGCTTCGACGCTGGGCTTCCTGCTTGTCGGCTATTTCGGCGGCGAAATGAGCACCGTCGAACTGCTGGTTCTCGCACTGCTACTGGTGCTGGCCAATACCTTCGGCCTGTTGGCCTCACGCCGCTATCACCAGCTTTGGCGCACCGAGTTCCAGGCGCAGACAGGGCTGATGACATCGGTGCGCCAGCTTGAACTGGCGAAGCGCGTGGCGGAGCGGGCGAACATCGAGAAGACCCGTTTCCTTGCCGCCGCCAGTCACGACCTGCGCCAGCCTCTCCAGGCTCTCAAGCTGTTTGCCGATGCGCTCGGGCGCTCGCCCTTGAATTCTGATCAGTTGCGTCTCGTCGGTCATCTGGACGATTCGGTGATTGCTCTGGAGGATATTCTCAACACACTCCTCGACATCTCGAAGCTTGAATCAGGCACGGTGCGGCCGGTGTTGCGCCCGGTGTCCGTCCAAAGCGTGCTGCAAAGGGTGATGGAGAAAACCGAACCCCTGCTGCTGGCCCGCCATCTGCGCGGCAAGCTGTTCTATCCGCGCAATTTGATCTGGATCGAAACGGATGCAGTGCTGCTCATGAGCGTGTTGCTCAATGTCGTTGGCAACGCGATCAAATACACCGGGCGCGGCGGTGTTCTGGTCGGTGTGCGGCAGCGGAATGGCGGTTTGTCCATCGAGGTATGGGATACCGGTATCGGCATCCATCCCGAGCACGTGGGCCGCGTCTTCGATGAGTTCTTTCAGGTGGCCAATCCGCAGCGCGACCGCTCGCATGGCGTCGGATTGGGGCTGTCGATTGCGCGCCGCATCTGCCGCTTGCTCGGTTATGAGATTGCTTGCCGTTCGCGGCCAGGTCAGGGGTCGGTGTTCGATGTCTGGCTGCCGCCGGCGGCATTGAGCGGTCCTCCGGCGGTGACGCCAATCGTCGTCAGGCCAAAGGACGGAGCGGCTGGTTTTTCCGGGAAACGTTTTGTGGTGCTGGAGGACGACGTATCGGTGGCCACCGCTCTGCGCCTGTGGCTGGCGGGCCAGGGGATCGCTATCACGGTCTACGCCAGTGCCGAAGAGGCCCTGGCCGATCCCCTTGCTCTCTCGGCCGATTGTTATGTGGTGGATTACCAGTTGTCCGGCGCGATGGATGGCGTGGACTTCCTCGTCGCTGTGCGCCGGCAATCGGCTCGCCCGGTGCGGGCGGTGCTGGTCAGTGGCGATATTTCCGGTGGCTTCCTGCGCCGCACGGCCGAGGCGGGTTGGCCCTGGATGATCAAGCCGGTGGCGCCGGCAGAAATTCTTGCTCGGCTTGTCGAGCAAGCCAACGGTGAGGTCAGGGACGCAACGCTGCCGCCAAGTCCATGACCGAGGCGGCGTAGAAGCTGCTGCGGTTGTAGCGGGTGATGACCCAGAAGTTCTTGTAGCCGAGGCGGTACTCGGTGGGCGCGTCGGGGGTCACGAGGTCGATCAGGGCGGCGGGGCGATCCGGGAAATTTTCCGCATTTGCCGTACCGCCAGCGCCGACTTTCAGGGCGATGCCCATGGTGCCCATTTCGGTAAGCGTGCGCTTTGGCGCAATGCCTTCAGCGAGCAAGCTCGCAATCCCATCGCCATCTACGCTCACCAGGTCGGCAATGGGGGCATCCTTTTCCCATCCATGTTCGGACAGAAATCGGGCGACGCTGCCAATGGCATCGATCGGGCTGGTGGCGAGATCGATGCGGCCGTCTTCGTCGTAGTCTACCGCGTAGCGTCGACGCGACGAGGGCAGGAACTGCGGCAGGCCGATCGCGCCGGCGTAGGAGCCGGTGTAGGCCAGCGGGTCGCGGTCCTCTTCGCGGGCGAGCAGCAACAGCTCTTCCAGTTCGCGGCGGAAGAGTTCCGCGCGGGGCGGGTAGTCGAAGGCGAGGGTGGTCAGCGCGGCGAAGGTGCCGAAGCTGCCCATGTTGCGACCGTAGATGGTTTCGACACCGATGATGGCGGCGATGACCTCGGACGGAACGCCGTAGCGGGTGGCGGCGGCATCCAGCGAGGCGCCGTGGGTGGCTATGAAGCGGCGGCCGGCGGCGATGCGTTTCGGTTCGACGAAGCGGCCGCGATAGGCCTGCCAGGAACGCACGCCCGGGTCCTTGGGCGGCATGATGTATTTGATGACGGCGGCGATGGGCTTGGTTTTGCGGAACAAGGCGCTCAATTGGTCGCGGTCGAAGCCATGGCGTTCGTGCATCTCGGCGACGAAGGCGCGCACGTCGTCGCGATTGCCATAGTTTTCCGCGTGCAGCGGTGTGGTGACTAGGGCGAGTAGCGGGGCGAGCAGCAGGGCAAGAAGTCGAATCATGGACGGAAGGCGGCAATCAGTGTTTTCAGGCGCTGGAGCTCGCCCGGCGCGGGGCCGGCGCCATAGCGCAAACGGATGTAGGTGTCGGTGATTCGCTGGATGGCCTCGGCGCGTTCCGGCAAGGCGGCGGCGGCGCGTGCTGCATAGGCTTGCGGCCCTTCCCAGGGCTGCCAGGCCGGGCCGCGTTTGGCGAGGCGGGCGGTGAAGCGTTTCCAGGCGGCCAATGCCGGATCTGTGCGGGCGCGGTGGCGAAGTATCCACGCAGTGAGGCCTAGCAGGACGATGCCGCAGAGCGCGGCGAGGGCGGCCGTCATGCTGCGCCAGTCGGGCTCGCCGAGGCCCAGGCTTTGCAGGAAATCCTTTTGCCGCTGCGGCGTGTAGCCGAGTACCCACTGGTTCCAGCCGTTGGTGACGGCGTCGAACCGGTGGCGCAGTTCCTTTAGCCAGGCGAGATCGCCACGGGCGAGAAAGGGCAGGGGCTCGCCAGCGGGAACGGCAGCGGTGAAATTGGAGCTGATGCGGCGGGGCGCGGAGATCGCCGTGGGGTCGATGCGCACCCAGCCTCGCCCCTCGATCCAGGCTTCGGTCCAAGCGTGAGCGTCATACTGGCGGACGACAAGGTAACCGTCTACAGGATTCACTTCACCGCCCTGATAGCCGGCGACGACGCGGGCCGGCACGCCAGCGGCGCGCAGGGCGAAGACGAAGGACGAGGCGAAGTGTTCGCAGAAGCCGCGCTTGGTGTCGAAGAGAAATTCGTCCACCACATCGGGTCCGAGCAGGGGCGGGTTCAGGGTATATAGCAGTAGCTGGCTGAGAAAGAATTGTTCCGCCGTGGCGAGAATGGCGGCGGTGTCGCTGCCATGCTTGCTGCGCCAGCTTTCGGCCAGCGCGCGCGCGCGCGGGTTGCCGCTGCCGGGCAGAGCGAGGGCGTCGCGCAGGATGCGGGGCGACTCGCGCAGGCCCGCGTGGGCGTCGGGCCAGGCCCGCTGGTCATAGCGCATGCGTGCCCGTACGGGCTGCCGCGAGATCGGCTGGAAGTCGCTGGTCAGTGCACTTTCCGGCGGCAGATTGCCGGGCAGTTCGAGGGCAAAAAGCCAGAATTTTCCGTGGGGTTCCAGGGTCAGCTCGTAATCGACTGGCGCGCCTTTTTCCTCGTAGGGGATTTGCGGATAGGCGCCGAGGGTTTGCGTCACGCGCCAGCTGCGGCCATCGAAGGCGGGCATCACCGGGCCGCGCCAATAGAGTTGCGACTGGGCGGGGACGTCGCCTTTGAAGCGGACGCGGAAGGCGATGGCATCCGATTGCGACAACTGGGCGATGGAGCCCGGCGACATGCTGTCCGAGAGTCCCGATACGGCGGAGAAGCGATCCTGCGGAATGCCCCACAGCGGGCCTTGCACGCGGGGGAATAGTACGAACAGCAGCAGCATGAAGGGCAGCGCCTGGGCCAGCATCAGGCCGGCGCGACGCAGTTGCTGCACGGGCGAGGGCCGGTCGTCATTGGCAGCGATCAGGGTGGCAGTGGTGACGATCACGGTCAGCGCCGCCAGCAGGGCGGTGGGGATGGTCTGGGTGAACAGGAACTGGGCGAGGACGAGGAAGTAGCACAACAACACGGTGGCGACGGCGTCGCGGGCGGCACGCAGTTCCAGCAGCTTGAGGGCGAGGAAGACGGCGAGCAAGGCGACGCCGGGGGTGCGGCCGACGAGGCTGCGGTACTGGTAGAAAACGCCGGCGGTACCAGCGACGACGAGGATGATCAGCAGCCAGCGCGGCGGCAGGCGCCATTGCCGCCAGGTCAGCAGACCGCGCCAGGCGAAGGCGGCGCCGGCGGCGAGCGATAGCCACAAGGGCAACTGCTGGGTCAGCGGCAGAAAGGCGGCGAGGGCAGTGGCGAGCAGCCACCAGGACTGGCGCCGGCTGACGGGACGGTTAATTCGCGCCATGGTCGAACAGGGCCAGGGCACGCAGGCCGGCGGCGAGATGCTCGGGGCCGTGATGGGGTGTCAGCCGGGTTCCGGGCAGGATCAGGCCCCAGGCGAGGCCGGCATTGTCTGCGTCGAGTATCCAGCGGGCCAGCACGGCAAGCCGGGCTTCAATATCGAGCGTGACGGGGAGCGCATCCCACGTCAGCCAGATTTCTTCTGCCGTGCTACCGGAGAAGAGCTTGGTCAGCAACGGGCCGCTTTGCTGGCGGGCGACGGCCTTCCAGGCGACGTGGCGTGGCGGATCGGCGTCCTGGTGGTTGCGCAGGCCAGAGAAGTCGTCGGCACCACGTCCATCGCGGCTGTTGCCCCGTGCCGTATCGCCGCCCCAGGGCAGGGGTGGCGCCTTTGCGGCGGGACTGGGATAGACCAGGCAACGCATGTCCGGTGCGGCATAGCTCCAGGCGCGTACCAGGCCCAGTGGCCAGGTGGTTTCGATGGTGACGCGGGGCAGCGGTAGCCAGCCGCGCTGGGTGGCCGGCAGGGGCAGGGCGGCGACAGCAGTGCTGGCGGCATCGATGTCGATTTCCATGGGGACTTCGTCGCCAAGGAAAAGGCGCAGGCTGGTACGCTGTTCGCTGCGGCGGTTTTCCAGTACCAGTTCGAAGCGCGCGGCGCCCCCGGCGAAGACCGGTTCGCAGCGGCCGGGACGAATCTCGATCAGGGCGAGGTTGCGGAAGGTGTGGAGGATGGCGACGATGCCCAGCCCGGCAAGCAGGAAGACCAGTGCATGGCCCAGGCTCAAGTTGTAGTTCATGGCGCCGAGCAGGATCACCAGCAGCGCGGCAGCATAGGCCAGCCCGGCACGCGTCGGCAGGACATAGACGCGGCGCTGGGTGAGGATGATCGGCGCGGGTTCGGGGGCGCGTACGCGCAAGGCCCAGCGAACGAAGTTTTCGTGGAGCCGGTGGCGGAGTGTCCGGATGCTCGCCGGGATCACGGCAGGGGCACGGCCTCGATGAGTCGATTTGCCGTGTCGCCAGCGCCGACTTTTGTGCCCTCGTCCACTGGCCGCAGACGATGGGCGATGACGCCGGGCAATACGGCCTGGACGTCTTCGGGCAGCACATGGTCGCGGCCATCGAGCAAGGCCCAGGCGCGGGCGACGGCAAGTAGCGCGAGAGCGGCGCGCGGCGAGAGGCCGGAGTGCCATTGCGGCGAAGCGCGGGTATGCACGGCGATGGCTTGCACGTAGTCGATCAATGCCGGCGCCGCATGCACGGCGCGGGCCATTTGCTGGAGGGCCAGCAGTTGTTGCGGGTTGATGCGCGGCAGGAGGTCCGCCACCATCTGGCGACGGTCGGCACCGGCCAGCAGTTCGCGCTCGGCGGCCGGGTCGGGATAGCCGAGTTCGATCTTGAGCAGGAAGCGGTCAAGCTGCGATTCGGGTAGCGGGAAGGTGCCGATCTGGTAGGTCGGGTTCTGCGTGGCGATGACGAAGAAGGGCTCGGGCAGCGGCCGGGTCTTGCCTTCGGCGGTGACCTGTCGTTCCTCCATGGCTTCGAGCAGCGCGCTTTGCGCCTTGGGCGTGGCGCGATTGATTTCGTCGGCGAGCACGACCTGGGTGAACACAGGGCCAGGATGGAAATGGAAGGCGCCGGTATCGCGGTCGAAAATGGAGACGCCAATGATGTCCGCCGGCAGCATGTCGCTGGTGAACTGGATACGCTGGAATTCGAGGCCGAGGACGCGGGCGAGGACATGGGCCAGAGTCGTCTTGCCGACGCCGGGCAGGTCTTCGATCAGCAGGTGACCACGGGCCAGCAGGCAGGCGAGGGCAAGGCGGATCGGCCTGTCCTTGCCGAGGATGATGCGGTTGATGTCGGCGAGGATGGCATCGAGTTCGGGAGAGCGCATGGGGAGGGGCTTTGTGGTTGGCTTTGAGCGATAATGCCACTTTGCAATGGATTGTAAGTCACAGGCAAGCGCTCCGTCATGACAACCACCGCATTCATTACCCATCGCGACTGCTGGCAGCACGACATGGGTGCCCATCATCCGGAATGCCCGGACCGGCTGGGTGCCATCAATGATCGTTTGATCGCCTCCGGTCTTGATCTCTACCTCCAGTTCCATGATGCGCCGCTGGCGGAGATCGAGCAGTTATTGCGGGTACATCCGCAGGACTACGTCGAAAAGGTGCACACCAGCAGTCCGGCGCACGGCATTTTTCACCTCGATCCGGACACGGCGATGTCGCCGGGCACTTTGCAGGCCGCCTTGCGTTCCGCCGGGGCCGGTTGCTACGCCACCGACCTGGTGATGCGTGGCGATGTGCAGAACGCCTTTTGTGCCGTGCGCCCCCCCGGTCATCATGCCGAGCGCGCCAAGGCCATGGGTTTCTGCTTTTTCAACAACGTCGCCGTCGCCGCCCGTCATGCGCTGGACGCCTGGAAGCTCAAGCGCGTCGCCATCATCGATTTCGATGTGCATCACGGTAACGGCACCGAGGATATTTTTGCCGGCGATGAGCGCGTGCTGATGGTGAGCATTTTCCAGCACCCGTTCTATCCCTATTCCGGTACCGAAAATCCTGCCTCCAATATGTGCAATATTCCATTGCCAGCCGGGACGCGGGGCGAGGATTTTCGTCAGGTGGTCTACGACATGTGGCTGCCGCGTCTGCGTGAATTCAAACCCGAGATGCTGTTCATCTCCGCCGGTTTCGATGCCCATTACGAGGACGATATGGGCTCGCTGGGTTTGGTGGAGTCGGATTACGCCTGGGTCACCGAGCAGCTCAAACAGGTGGCGGACGAGTGTGCCCAGGGGCGCATCGTTTCGCTGCTGGAGGGCGGCTATGAACTTTCCGCGCTCGCTCGTAGCGTGACGACCCATGTCAAGGTGTTAGCGGATTTGTAAGCCGGTATTGCGTGCTCCTGCTCCACCGTGGGCATCGGGTAAAATCATCAAATCGAATTTTCAGGCATTTTCATGAAGACTATTCAAGGCTCCATTCCCGCCATCCTGACGCCGATGCACGACGATGGTCGGCTTGACCTGCCGGCACTGCAACGGCTGCTCGACTGGCATATCGCCGAAGGCTCGGACGGCATCGTCATCGTTGGCACTACAGGCGAATCGCCCACGGTCGATTTCGAGGAACATTGCACCCTGATCGACACCACGGTGAAGCATGTCGCCGGTCGTGTACCTGTGATCGCCGGTACCGGTGCCAACTCGACCACCGAGGCCATCGAACTGGCCGCCTATGCCAAGAAGGCCGGGGCCGATGCCCACCTGTCGGTGGTGCCCTATTACAACAAGCCGACGCAGGAAGGACTATTCCGTCACTTCAAAGCCATCGCCGAGGCGGTCGACCTGCCGATGATCGTGTACAACGTGCCCGGCCGTACCGTCGCGGATCTGTCCAACGATACGGCGCTGCGCCTGGCTGCTGTGCCCGGCATCGTTGGTATCAAGGACGCCACCGGCAGCATCGAACGCGGCACCGATCTGCTCAAGCGTGCTCCCGCCAGTTTCGCCGTCTATAGTGGCGACGACGCCACGGCGCTGGCCCTGACGCTGCTGGGTGGCAAGGGCACGATTTCGGTCACCGCCAACGTTGCGCCGAAGTTGATGCATGAGATGTGCGCGGCGGCGCTGGCTGGCGATCTGGCGACGGCACGGGCGATCAACTTCCGCCTGCTTGGTCTGCATCGCAATCTCTTCATCGAAACCAGTCCTGCACCGACCAAGTGGGCTGTGCAGCAAATCGGGCTGATCGAGGGAGGCATCCGCCTGCCGGTATTGCCCCTGACGCCCGAGTGCTACGACCGGGTTCGCGCCGCCATGCGCGAGGCCGGCATCGCCATCTGACCATCGTCCGAGATCGCATGAAACCTTATCTGCTGCTGTCCCTGCTGCTCCCCGTTGTGCTTGCCGGTTGCAGCGGCAGCATCCTGCCCGAGTCGAAGAAGATCGAATACAAATCGGCCGGCAAGCTGCCTCCGCTGGAGATTCCTCCCGACTTGACGGCGCCCAGCCGCGACGAGCGTTACGCGGTGCCGGACGTTGGAACCAGCAAGGGTTCGGCAACCTATTCCGCCTACAGCAACGAGCGCTCGGGCCAGGCCCGTACCACGACAGCCCAAGACGTCTTGCCGCAGGTGGACAAGATGCGTATCGAGCGCTCCGGCACCCAGCGCTGGCTGGTCGTCCCCGGTGCGCCGGACAAGCTCTGGCCCGGCGTCAAGGAGTTCTGGCAGGAAATGGGTTTCCTCGTGAATGTGGAAATTCCCGAGGCCGGCATTCTCGAAACCGACTGGGCGGAAAATCGCGCCAAGCTGCCACAGGACGTTATTCGCGGCACCATCGGCAAGGTCTTCGACAGCCTGTATTCGACGCCGGAGCGCGACAAGTTTCGTACTCGTCTCGAAAAGGGCACCGAGCCGGGAACGGTTGAGATTTACATCAGCCATCGTGGCATGTACGAGATCTATGTGAACGAAGGCCGGAGTGATACCAAGTGGCAGCCGCGTCCTGCCGATCCTGAACTCGAAGCCGAAATGCTGCGTCGCCTGATGGTACGTCTGGGTGTAGAAGAGGGCCGTGCCAAGTCCATGGTGGCGGCCGAGCAGCGGCAGGATCGGGCCAAATTGTCCCGCGCTGCCGATGGCAGCGGTGCCCTGCAACTCGAAGAGGCCTTCGATCGAGCTTGGCGTCGTGTTGGTCTGGCGCTGGATCGCGTCGGCTTCACAGTGGAGGATCGTGATCGGACGCAGGGTCTGTACTACGTGCGCTACGTCGATCCCGAGAGCGATGCCAAGACCAAGAAGAGCGAAGGTGGCATGCTGTCCAAGCTGATGTTCTGGAAGGGCAGCGACAGCGACAAGCCCAATCAGGCCGCCCAATACCGCATCCATGTCAAGACCGCTGGCGATACCACGACAGTGCAGGTGCTGACCCGTGAGGGCGGTGTGGATCGTTCCGATACCTCGAAGAAAATCCTCGGCCTGCTGCACGAACAGCTCAAGTAATGCGCTTTGCGTCTCTCGGCAGCGGCAGTCGGGGCAATGCCCTGCTGCTTGAGGCCGGGAAGACGCGCATTCTGGTCGATGCGGGCTTTGGCCCGCGTGAGATGGCCCGGCGGCTTGTCCGCCTGGGCCTTTTACCCGAAGACATTACTGCCGTTCTCGTTACCCACGAACATTCTGATCATGTGGGCGGCGCGTTTTCCTGCGTTCGGCGTTTCGGTTGGCGCCTGATGCTGACCCATGGCAGCCTCACCGCTTGCGGCAAGGATGTGGAAGGGACAATCTCGACCATCGATAGCCACACTTCATTTTCCGTGGGCGAGATCGTTGTGCAGCCATTTCCCGTGCCCCATGATGCGCGGGAGCCCGTGCAGTTCGTGTTTAGCGATGGCGATCACCGCCTGGGCGTACTGACCGATGCGGGCCATGTCACCGCACATATGGTGGCCATGCTGGATGGCTGTGATGCATTGGTGCTGGAGTGCAATCACGACAGCGGGATGCTGGCGCAAGGACGCTATCCGGCGTCGCTCAAGAAGCGCATAGCCGGCGGCTGGGGACATCTGGCCAATGATCAGTCGGCTGGTCTGCTGGCGCGGATTGATCGTTCTCGTCTGCGGCATCTGGTGGCGGCGCACCTGTCGGAGGAAAACAACCGACCGCAACTGGCCCGTGCTGCTCTGGCGGGCGTCATGGGCTGCGAGGAGGACTGGATCGGTATCGCAACGCAGGAGGATGGGTTTGCCTGGCGCGAAATCTGAGTAGCGGGTCTGAGTAGCGAACTGCTGAACGGATTCAGCAAAAGAAAAAGCCAGCCCCGGAAAACCGGGAGCTGGCTTTTTTTACCCGAAGGCCCGGAAGAATTACTTCTTCGCGGGAGCAGCGGGAGCGGCCGGGGCAGCAGCAGCAGGAGCAGCAGCCGGAGCGGCGCCAGCAGCAGCGGGGGCAGCAGCATCAGCCGGCTTGGCAGCGTCGGCGGGCTTGGCAGCATCAGCGGCCGGAGCAGCAGCGGGAGCAGGAGCAGCAGCCGGGGCGGCAGCGGGAGCGGGGGCCGGAGCCGGAGCGGCAACGGGTTCTTCTTTCTTGCCACAAGCGGAAACGGCCAGGGCGAGGAGGGCGGCAACCAGGAGAGATTGTTTCATTTTGAAGGATTTCCCTTAACGTTAGGAGAGGCGATATCAAATTTGACAGACCCGGGCATGCTGCAAATTACCACCCAAGTCAGCCCATAAATATAGCACGTTAGCTTGATTTCAAGGGGCGGAATAGTGCATTGCAGCACCGGGAAAACAAGCCTTAAAGCCCTGTTATTGAGGTGGATAAGCAGGGGTGACTGAGTTCCCACAATTCGCCGAAGCGTTCCCACCAGGGATGGACGTATTCCCGGTCATCAATGATCAGGGCGCTGCGGGGCTGTGTGACATGAAAACGACGGACGCCATGTTGCGTATCCGCCAGGATATGTGCGTCGGCCAGGTGGCGCAGGTTGTCGGGGCTCTGTCTCAGCGTGACGGCATGGCTGTGGCGACTGAGGAATGCCAGCAGTCGCGGCATTTGCTGTTCCGCAGGCGTGGGATCGTGGATCACGATATTGATGCGACGCTGCGGGTCGCCCAGCAGGAATGCGGCAAGGACATTGATTCGCTCGGGCGCATCAAGCTGCATGCGCGTCAGGTCCGTGTCGAAGATGCGGATTTCCCGTTCCGCGAGTGCGAGTACCCGGTCCAGGGACGCCCGGTAGTCAGCTTCGCCGAAGAGTGCGGTGTACTTCTCGTCCATCAGCCGAGATGGAGGAACCCATCACAATAGGCCGAGTGCAGGTCCGCCATGGCTTCTTCATCGAGCACGGGCAGCGGTCCGACGGCACGTTGGTCGGCCAGCGTGCGGATCGTAGGTACGGCATCTTTCGGCAGCGTCCATGATTCGCCGTTGAGATAGAACCGGCGTCCGGAAAACAGCAACTGGGTGCGTCGGTCAAGGGCCACGCCGCGTTTGCGTGCCGCAGCCGTGAAGCGGGTCAAACTGAGCGGACGGGCAGGCGGATCGAAGAAGACATGCGGCTTCGGTTCGGTCAGCGAGGCGCCGAGAAAGTCGCGCACGGTGTCGCGATTCCAGCGAATCTCGTCGAGAATTCCGGCGACTTGGTCGATCATTGCGGTGCCGATTTCCGCCGGGTGCTTCTGACGTTTTAGGCCTGGGTCGCGATAGCGGCCATCGAGGCAGATGCGGTCCTGCAGGAACATCAGGAACTGTTCGGCCAGTTCCTGTGATGGTGATGCACGGAAGCCCACCGAATAGGTCATGCATTCGCCGACGGCAATGCCATCGTGTGCCCATTCCGGTGGCAGATAGAGCAGATCGCCGGGTTCCACGACCCAGTCGTGGCTGGGACGGAAGTCCTGAAGAATGCGTACCGGCAGCCCATCGATCAGGGTCTTGTCCTTCTGCTTGCCAATGCGCCAGCGACGCTTGCCCATACCCTGGATCAGGAACACGTCGTAGCTGTCGAAATGCGGACCGACGCCGCCGCCATCGTTGGCGTAGCTGATCATCAGATCGTCGAGCCGGGCATGGGGGATGAAATCGAAGCTGCGCATGAATTCATCGCCAGCAGCCAGGGCCAGGTTGACGCTCTGCACCAGCACCGTCCAGGGCTTGCCCGCGCGTTTCAATTCGTTGAGCGTGAACGGGCCGTGGCGCATCTGCCAGCCTCCGGCCTGGGAAACGAAGCGGGACTCCATGTCCTCGCTGGTCGCCAGTGCCAGCAGGCCTTCGCGGTCGATGAGTTTCTCTGCGCCAGGCACGGCATTCTTCACCAGCAGGGGTTTCTTCTGCCAGTAGTCGGCGAGGAATTGCTCGGGCGTCATCCCGCCGAGCAGGGTGGAGAGGTTGGGTTTCATGGGGCGATTATAATCGCCGCCTTTTTCGTCACTCCTGCTGCCACCAGCCATGCCGACTGCCGCCATTGAATCCCTGGACAACGAAGGACGGGGCGTCGCCCACGTCGAGGGTAAGGTGATCTTCATCGAGGGCGCGCTGCCCGGTGAGATCGTCGAGTATTCCAGCTTCAAGAAAAAGCCCAGCTACGAGCAGGCCAGTGTCTCGCGCGTGATCCGCGCGTCGAGCCAGCGGGTGACGCCGGGCTGTCCGCATTTTGGCGTTTGCGGCGGTTGTTCGATGCAGCACCTGAACGTGTTTGCCCAGACAGCTGCCAAGCAGCGCGTGCTTGAGGATGCGCTGTGGCATCTGGGGCGCCTCAAGCCCGAGCAGTTGTATCCGCCGATTTCCGGCAGCGGCTGGGGCTATCGTCATCGGGCCCGATTGTCGGTGAAGCTGGTGGCCAAGAAGGGCAGCGTGCTGGTCGGCTTCCATGAGAAGCGCAGCAGTTTCGTCGCGGTGATGGATTCCTGCGCCGTGCTGCCGCCGGCCGTCTCGGCGCTGATTCCTCATATGAAGCTTCTGGTGGCGGGCATGTCGACGCCGGACCGTTTGCCGCAGGTGGAGGTTTCCGTCGGTGGTGAGCAAATTGTGTTGGTATTGCGACATCTGGACGCGCTGACATCCGGCGACGAGGATCGCCTGCGTCGTTTCGCCGATACTCACGGCGTGGTCTGGTACCTCCAGTCCAAGGGGCCGGACACGGTAGCCCTGTTCCACCCCGTCGATGCGCCGCCGCTGGCTTACACACTGCCGGACTTCGGCGTCGAACTGCGCTTCCGTCCGACGGAATTCACCCAGGTGAACCATGGCGTGAATCGTGTGCTGGTGCGTCGCGCCATGGCTTTGCTGAAGCCGCAGGCCGGCGAGCGGATCGGCGATCTGTTCTGTGGCCTGGGCAACTTCACCCTGCCCATTGCCCGCTCCGGTGCCAAGGTAGTGGGCATCGAAGGCAGCGAGGCGCTGGTGCGCCGGGCGCGGGAGAACGCCGAATTGAACGGACTGGCGGCGCGTTGCGAGTTTGGTGTCGCCAATCTTTTCGAGGCCACCGAAGAGAGCCTGGCTGCGCTGGGCTGTTTCGACAAGTTGCTGATCGATCCGCCGCGCGACGGCGCTCTGGCGGTGGTCAAGGCCTTGCCGGCGGAGGGTGGGCCACAGCGCATCGTCTATGTGTCGTGCAGTCCGGCGACGCTGGCGCGGGATGCAGCGATATTGGTGAATGAAAAGGGCTATGCCCTGCGCGGGGCTGGCATCGCCAGCATGTTCCCGCATACCTCCCACGTCGAGTCGATAGCCCTGTTCGAACGCTGAGCGAGCGTGCAATGAAAAACGGCAACCCGCAGGTTGCCGTCTTGCCGTACTGCCAGCGCCGACTTTTCAGTCGCGCTCGCCGCTGAAGGCCATCAGCAGGTTCAGCAGGCTGACAAAGACGTTGTACACGTCCAGATATACGGCCAGTGTCGCGGTGATGTAGTTGGTTTCGCCGCCATGCACGATGCGGTTGATGTCGTACAGGATGTAGGCAGAGAAGATCACTACGGCAAGCGCCGAGATCGCCAGGGCCAGGGCCGGGATCTGGAAGAAAATGTTGGCGACGGCAGCCACCAGCACCAGGATCATGCCGGCGAAGAGGAACTTGCCGAGGTTGCTGAAATCGCGTTTGGTCGTGGAGGCCACTGCCGACAGGGCAAAGAAAATCGCTCCAGTGCCACCGGCCGCCATGGCGATCAGCGTGCCGCCGTTGGAGAAGCCCAGCGCCGCTTGCAGGATGCGTGAGAGCATCAGGCCCATGAAGAAGGTAAAGCCGAGCAGCAAGGCTACACCCATGCCGCTGTTCTTGGTGCGCTCGATGCCCCACATGAAGCCCCAGGCTACGCCGAGGAAGACCATGAAGCCGATGAAAGGGCTGCCGGCGAAGAAGGAGAACTTCATCTGCACGCCGACGAGCGCACCCAGCACGGTGGGCACCATCGACAGGGCGAGCAGCGCATAAGTATTGCGCAGGACCCGATTCTGCTGCTGGGCGACGTCTTGGGTTGCAGGTTGTGGGTAGGTACGGATGTTTTCCATGGTCTTGCATTCCCTTCAATGAGATGAATCCATTGCATTCGACCGGGATGTTCCGATCTAGTTCCTGCCTCATGCCAGAGGCTCGATGCGCGCCGATTATAGCGGCGAAATTTCATGCGGGTTGCGGGGGGCACCGCTGGGGTCTAGGCTGTTATTTCGACAGGCAAGGAAGGCGGGATCATGGCCTCGCTGGACCGGATTCGCACCGAAGGGTTTCGTCGCTGGTACGAGCGGCAGTTGATTGAATGCCATGCTTGGCTGGTGAGTTGTTTTCTCGGCATGATCGCCGTGGCCAGTGGCATGGAAGTAGCCGGACAGGCCGGCATGAGGCCGGTTGGCATGGCGGTGGCACTGGGCGGACTCGTGGTCGCCGCCTGGAGTTGGGAGCGCTACCGGATCATGTTGAAAGTGGCCGAACAATTCGGCGAACAGGCGGCTTGCCCTGCCTGCTTGGTCTATTCGAGGTTTTCAGTGACGGCGTCGGGGCCGGCGGAGATGCCTGATGGCGGTGATCCGGGGCTGGAGAAGCGCAGCGGGGGCGTCTGGATTCGGGCTTGCTGCCGCAAATGTGGCGAGGAATGGACCTTGCACTGAGCTGCTGGCGGAAGCGGTGAGATTCGAACTCACGAACGCCTTGCGACGTTGCCGGTTTTCAAGACCGGTGCATTCAACCGCTCTGCCACGCTTCCATCGGGCGCGGATTCTACACCGCGCCCGGTCCTGTTTCCGGGTCTCAGCCGAACTTCGAGAAATCCGGCTTGCGCTTTTCGAGGAAGGCGGCGAAGGCTTCCTTGGCTTCCGGCGACACCAGACGCTGCTTGAACACCTCGCCTTCGGTCTGCATGGTCTCGCGAATCAAGGCCTGCTGGGCCCGTTTCATCAACTGCTTGGTCAGACGGATCGACGCGGCGGGCTGGGCGGCCAGCTTGCGGCAGCGCTCCATGGCATGCTCCAGCACCTGACCATCGGGCAATACTGCATTGACGATACCGGTATCGAGGGCCGTCTGGGCATTGAAAGGCTCGCCGAACATCAGCATTTCGGCGGCGCGGGCGTGGCCGGCGCGTAGCGGCAGCAGCAGGCTCGATGCCGCCTCCGGCGTCAGGCCGAGATTGGCGAATGGCAGCACGAAGCGCGCGCTGGTGCCGACATAGACCAGGTCGCAATGGAGCAGCATGGTGGTGCCGACGCCAACGGCCACGCCTTCGACAGCGGCGACGAAGGGCTTCTGCAATCCAGCGAAGCCTTCGAGAAAACGGAACACCGGTGCGTCTTCGCCGGTCGGCGGATGCTCCAGAAAATCCGCCAGATCGTTGCCTGCGGTGAAGTTGCCGCCGCTGCCGTGGATCAGGATGACCTTGGCCGCCGGATTTGCTTCGGCCGATGCGAGGGCATCGGCCAGCGCCACGTACATGGCGGCGGTCATGGCGTTCTTCTTCTCCGGGCGGGCAATCTCCAGGCGGAAGACGCCGTCGACCAGTTCGCTACGAATCATTTCTTCGCCGCCATGAAGGCTTCCATGCCGGCCTTGCGGTCAGCGTTCACCTTTTGCGCATGGGGACGCTCGCTGATCGTCTTCAGGTAGGGTTTTGCGGCGGGCAGAAACTCGTCGAGAAAATCGCGACCATAGATCTTCTTAGTCGCCTGGCCGACCAGCGGCAGATGCACCCAGGCGGCACAGTCTGCATGAGTGAAGCTGTCGCCACCGATGAAGGGGGCGAAGCGGACGACGCGGGCCAGGCTCTTGAGGCCTTTTCCCAGATCGCGTTCGACTTCCTTCTTGGTCTCGTCGGATACCTTGCCGCCGAAGAATGCCTCGGGGTAGAGGCGGCGGGCCGGCAGTTCCAGATAGAGCTCGATATGCTCGATCAGTTCCCGGCACTGAGCGCGTTTGAACAGATCCTTCGGGTACAGCGCCGGCTCGGGCCAGGCTTCCTCGATGTACTCGGTGATGACCTGGGATTCGGTAATGGCGCCCTGTGGCGTGCGCAGGAAGGGCACCTTGCCCATGGGCGATTCGGCCAGCATTTCGTCCTTCTGCGAGGTGAGGACGAAGGCTTCGTCGAAAGCCACGCCCTTTTCCAGCAGGGACAGCTTGACCTTGTTGTAGTAGTTGCTGACGGCAAAGCCGCAGAGGGTGATTTTGTTGGTCACGTTGTTGGACACTTCAGACTCCGGTAAATCGATAGTCGCGCAGCCGCTCGCGCAGTTGCAGTTTGGACAGCTTGCCAGTGGCGGTATGGGGCAGATCGTCGACGAAAATCACGTCGTCCGGCGTCCACCACTTGGCGATCTTGCCGTCGTAGAACTTGATCAGTTCTTCCTTCGTCACGTCCTGGCCCGCCTTCTTGACGACGACCAGCAACGGTCTTTCGTCCCACTTCGGATGCGGTGCGCCAATGACGGCAGCTTCGGCCACGGCGGGATGGGCGACGGCGATGTTTTCCAGGTCGATGGAGGAGATCCATTCGCCGCCGGACTTGATCACGTCCTTCGAGCGGTCGGTGATCTGCATGAAGCCATCCGGGTCGATGGTGGCCACGTCGCCGGTGGGGAACCAGCCGTCGACGAGCACGTCGCCGCCTTCGTTCTTGAAGTAGCCGCCGGTGATCCAGGGGCCGCGCACCATCAGGTCGCCGAAGGCTTTGCCGTCACGGGGCAGGGTTTCGCCATTGCTGCCGACGATCTTCATCTCGACGCCGAAGATGGCGCGGCCTTGCTTGACGCGGATCGCATCCTTCTCGGCAGCGGAGAGCGCCAGTTGTTTTTGCTTGTAGGTATTGACCGTGCCCAGCGGGCTCATCTCGGTCATGCCCCAGGCGTGCAATACGGTGATGCCGTATTGCTCGTCGAAGGCCTTGATCATGGCTGGCGGCGCGGCAGAGCCGCCGATCACCAGGCGCTTGACGGTGGAGAGCTTGAGCCCCTTGGACTGCATGTGCTGGAGCAGGCCCAGCCAGATCGTCGGCACGCCGGCCGACATGGTGACGCCTTCTTCCTCGAACAGCGCATGCAGGCTGGCGCCATCGAGATGGGGACCGGGCATGACCAGCTTGGCGCCGTTGAGCGGCGCGGCGTAGGGCAGGCCCCAGGCATTGACGTGGAACATCGGCACCACGGGCAGGATGCATTCGCGAGCCGAGCAGCCGAGGCCGTCGGGCAGGCTGGAGCCGTAGGCGTGCAAGACCGTGGAGCGGTGCGAATACAGCACGCCCTTCGGATTGCCGGTGGTGCCGGAGGTGTAGCACAGCGACGAGGCGGTGTTCTCGTCGAATTCCGTCCATTCGTAGTCGTCCGACTGGGCTGCGACGATATCCTCGTAGCAGAGCAGGTTGGGTATCGCATTGGCCGGCATTTCGCTGGCGGCACACATGGCGACCCAGCCCTTGACGCCGGGGCAGTGGGGGACGAGGGCTTCGACCAGGGCGGCGAAATTGACGTCGAAGAAAATGAAGCGGTCGTCGGCGTGATTGACGATGTAGGAAATCTGCTCCGGGAACAGGCGCGGATTGATGGTGTGCGTGATTGCTGCCATGCCGGAAACGGCGTAGTAGATCTCGAAGTGGCGATGGGTGTTCCATGCCAGTGTGCCGATGCGGTCGGTGGCCTTGACGCCAAGGGCGAGCAGGGCGCGCACCAGCTGTCGGGAACGGCGGTGGGCATCGTGATACGTGTAGCGGTGGGTGCCACCCACCGGCAGGCGGGACACGATTTCCGTGTCGGCGTGGTTTTGGTCGGCGTGTTGTATGAGCGCTGAAATCATCAGCGGCCGGGTCATCATTGAGCCTTGCATCGGGATCCTCCGCGTATTGTCGTTATGGCCGGGGAGGAACCATAGCATCCCCGGCGACAGCCGACAATCCAGCGGGATGATGTTCCGCCAGGCGGGCCACAGTTGGGTGTTAACTGCGTGCTAAGCGTGATCCTCGCGAGTCGCGTCGGCCCAGCAGTTGGGCGTCTCATACAGGCGTACGCACTCGAGATGCAGGTGGTTGCCGTAGCTGTCGCGATAGAGTGGATCGAGGATGGAGAAGGCAATGCGGGCGAGGTTCTCCGCCGTCGGCACGGCATCGAGGATCACCGTCTTGTGGTCGGGCAGAGTGGCCAGAAAACCGGCGACGGTCTGGTCGTTGCGCCAGACGAGGAAGGCATGGTCCCAGACGTCGACCACGTGACGCTTGGCGATGGCCTTGACCTCGGAGAAGTCCATCACCATGCCGTTGTCGGGGCGGCCGGCACTGTCGATGACACCGCCGATCAGGGTGATTTCCAGCGCGTAGCGGTGCCCGTGCAGGTGCCGGCACTGGCTTTGGTGATCGGGAATCCGGTGGCCCGCGTCGAACTCAAGGCGGCGTGTAATGCGCATGTTGGGCAACGGTTGTGGCAAAGTTCGGGGAGGTGAATTATACGGGCGACGCATTCATGGCGCCGTCCCGCCAGCGCCGACTTTTTCCATCGAAACCATGACCCGAATTCCTCTCGCTACTGATGACCACTCCCGCGACAGCGCCGGCATGCGCTATGTGTATCCCGTGGTGTCGCGCCGCGCAGCAGGCGTCTCGGTCGGCATCAATCTGAATCCGAACAACGCCTGCAACTGGCGCTGCGTGTACTGCCAGGTGCCCGATCTGGCGCGCGGTGGTCCGCCGCCCATCGATCTGGCGCTGCTGGAGCGCGAACTGAGCGGCTTTCTCGGCGAATTGCGCGATGGCGATTTCATGGCCAGCTGTGTGCCCGAGGGCATGCGACGTCTGGTCGATGTCGCCTTCTCGGGCAATGGCGAGCCGACCAGCGCCCAAGAATTTCCCGAGGCTGTGGCGATTGCCGAGCGCGTCCTCGATGCCTACGGCCTGCGCGGCCAAGTGATGCTGCGCCTGATCACCAATGGCAGCCTGCTGGATCGCAAATCGGTGCAGGAAGGCATCGCCCGCCTTGGCGGCGTTCCCGGCGAGGTCTGGTTCAAGGTCGATGCCGCCACAGCCTCCGGGCTGGCGCGTATCAATGGCACCCGCGCCAGGCCAGAGGCCGTGGCGCGTCGTCTGGAACTCTGTGCCGGACTGGCGCCGACCTGGGTGCAGACCTGTTTCTTCCGCTTTGACGGCAAGGCACTGGAGGAAGCGGAGCTGGCAGCCTGGCTGGCGCTGTTGGCACCGCTGGCATCGCGCCTGGCAGGTGTACATCTGTACAGCCTGGCGCGACCATCGCTCCAAAAAGAAGCGCCCCGATTGGGGCGCCTGGAAGCGGGATGGTTGGAGGATATGGCGGATCGTGTCCGCCGGCTGGGACTGGACGCGCGCGTCAGTCCCTAGCAGGGGCGGTTTTCAGGCGCCCTTCTTGGCGGCCTTGGCGTAATCCTTGGCCTCTTTCTTCAGATCCTTGAACATGGATGACTTGGTGGCGCGCAGGTACTCGACCACTTCGTAGTCCTCGCGCTTGATCTTCTGGATGTCGATCTGCTCAACGTGAACCAGGCGCAGCAGTTGCTGGACAGGGCGCGGCATGTTGCGGCCGCTCTCGTAACGCGAACCACCGCTCTGGGTCACACCCAGTTTCGACCAGAATTGTTGCTGGTTCAGGCCCAGTTTGCGGCGAATCTCGCGGGCATCGATCTTGTCATTTGCTTTCATTTCCGGCTCCTTGAACTGTGGGACATTCTACGATCAGCACGGGATGGAGGAGGTGCTTAATCGCTATTACCGAAGTAATATACCGATAAGTATAGATCATACTTCGTTGCCATACAACAGTAATTGTTACGACATTAGTACGGAGGAATACTTGTCGACGTCAAGTGGTTATTGTCGGCAAGGCTTCTTGGCGACAGTGGTATCGGGTAAAATCGCGCCCTTTCCCAACTGACGAACCACGGCAATGGCTTTGATAGTGCAGAAATATGGCGGCACGTCGATGGGCTCCCCCGAGCGCATCCGCAACGTCGCCCGGCGTGTCGCGCGCTGGAAGGCGCAGGGACACCAACTGGTGGTGGTGGTTTCCGCCATGAGCGGCGAAACCAACCGCCTGATCGCGCTGGCGAAGGACGTTTCTCCCCAACCCGACGCCCGTGAGCTCGACGTCATGATCTCCACCGGCGAGCAAGTCACCATCGCCCTGCTGGCCATGGCGATCCGCGATCTTGGCATAAAGGCAAAAAGCTACACCGGTGGCCAGGTGAGAGTGCTGACCGACAGCACTCACACCAAGGCGCGCATCCTCGACATTGACGACGCTAATCTTCGCCGCGATCTCGACAACGATACCGTGGTCATCGTCGCCGGTTTCCAGGGCGTCGATGCGGATGGCAACATCACCACGCTGGGCCGGGGCGGTTCCGACACCTCCGGCGTGGCTCTGGCGGCGGCGCTGAAGGCCGACGAGTGCCAAATCTATACCGACGTGGATGGCGTCTATACGACCGACCCGCGCATCGTGCCCGAGGCGCGCAAGCTGGATCGCATCACCTTCGAGGAAATGCTCGAAATGGCCAGCCTCGGCTCCAAGGTATTGCAGATCCGCTCGGTCGAATTCGCCGGCAAATACAAGGTCAAGCTACGCGTGCTCTCCAGCTTCGAGGAAGAAGGCAAGGAGACCATGGGCACGCTCATCACTCTTGAGGAAGACTCCAACATGGAACAACCGATCATTTCCGGCATCGCCTTCAATCGCGACGAAGCCAAGCTCACCGTCCTCGGCGTCCCGGATCGCCCCGGCATCGCCTACCAGATCCTCGGCCCCATCGCCGATGCCAACATCGACGTAGACATGATCATCCAGAACGTCGGCCACGATGGCACCACGGACTTCTCCTTCACCGTCAATCGCGGTGAATACGAGCGGACGAAGAAGCTGCTCGAAGAAAGCATCAAGCCCCACGTCGGCGCCCGCGCCATCGAAGGCGACAACAGGATCTGCAAGGTCTCCGCTGTCGGCGTCGGCATGCGCTCCCATCCGGGCGTGGCGAGCAAGATGTTCCGCACCCTGGCCGAAGAAGGCATCAACATCCAGATGATCTCCACGTCCGAAATCAAGATTTCGGTGGTGGTGGACGAGAAGTATCTGGAACTGGCCGTGCGCGTGTTGCACAAGGCCTTTGAACTGGACCAGGCCGCCGCCTGATCCGGGCTCCAGCCCGACTCGAAACCCGGCCTTCGCGCCGGGTTTTTTCTTAGTAGATGCCGAGCGCCAAACCGGTGGCCAGCGCCGTGCCGAGTTCACGGCAGCGGTCGAGATCGGCGTCGGTGATCTGTTTCGGTGCCAGGATTTGTTCCGGTGTCTGCGCATGGGTGCAGACGATCAGCACTTCCGCCACGGCGCGCAGACGCCAGCCAGTCGCAATACGTGCGATCTGCCGGGCCGCATTCTGCCCATCGCTGCCCGCACAGATCAGGCTGGCATAGGGCCGGCCATTGATCTGGTCGAGGGCCGGGTAATAGCAGCGGTCGAAGAAATCCTTCATCACGCCCGAGACAGCAGCAAGGTTTTCCGGTGTGGCGAAGACATAGCCATCCGCCGCCAGCACGTCCGCCGGCCCGGCCTCGCCGGCGCGCAGCAGGCGTGTGGCGACGCCGCTTTCCGTAGCGGCGCCGGCAAGCAGTGCCTGCGCCATCTGTGCGGTGCCACCGGTCATCGAGTGATAAACGACGAGCAGTTTTTTTTGCATGAGGGATATTCGCCAGGGCTACGCGGGCTTAGGCGGCACAATGGACTGCCAGCCATACCGTGGGGTGTTCGGCATCCGTCCATTCCACCCTGTGGCGTCGACGCGGCGCGAGGTATAGCCAGTCCCCCGGCCCAAGCTTCCTCGCCTTTGCTTCGTCTTCCAGGCGGAGTCCGGCAGTGCCCGTGAGCACCACAACCCACTCCGCATCCGGCTGTTCGTACCAGAATCCCGGTGGACTGGCCTGTCCGGTAGAGACAATGCGCTCTATCCGCAGGCCGGGCCGGGACAGCAGGGTATCGAAGCGCTCCCCTGCTTCCGGCGAAGCCGGAAGGTCGTCGAAAAGCCGGCCGCTTTGCGCCGTGCAGGGAATGCTTAGGCCTGGTGGGGTCTTCATGTCGTGTCAGCTCCATGGCCACTATACTGGCTCACCTGTCTGATTTGTATGGAAATGTCACGCATGCGGATCGCTCACTGCATGTCGCTCAACCGTCATCGAAAGGGAGCATCCTGAGCACAGTCTGGCACCTCTACCTGATCGAATGCGCTGATGGCTCCCTGTATGCCGGGGTTACCACGGATGTCGAACGGCGCTACAGAGAGCATATTTCTGGCAAGGGAGCGCGATATACCCGTTCCCATAAGCCCGTTCGCTTGGTAGCATCACGTCCGGTCGGTTCAAGATCACAGGCCTTGCGTGCCGAACTGGCGGTCAAGCGGCTGCCGAAGGAGGAGAAGATCGGTGCCGTTCAGTCGCAAGTATTCATATCCATTCATCAAAACGAAAGAGGGAAATCCATGAACAAGTCTGAACTCATCGAAGCCGTTGCCCAGGAAGCTGACATCACCAAGGCTGCCGCCGAGCGTGCCCTGTCTGCCGTGCTTGGTGCCGTTGTCAAGGCCGTCTCCAAGGGCGACTCCGTGGCGCTCATCGGCTTCGGCTCCTTCAAGCCCGTCAAGCGTGCCGCCCGTACCGGCAAGAACCCGAAGACCGGCGCTGTCCTGAAGATCGCCGCCACCACGGTTCCCAAGTTCACCGCTGGCGCCACCTTCAAGGCTGCTGTTGCCGGCAAGAAGGCCGCCGCCAAGAAGAAGTAAGCAGCACATCGTCGGATTGCGGATGGCCTGCGGGTCATCCGCTCGACTCAGCTTGAGTCACCCTCGCAGATAGACGCAGATAGCGCCCCCATGCCGACTCCGAAATCTCCCGATACCGGCAGGCTTGATCAACTGGTGGCCGATGCCCGCCGTGCAGCGGAAAAGCGGGAAACGGGCTACCGGGAACGAGCCCTCAAGATCTACCCCTGGATTTGCGGTCGTTGTGCGCGGGAATTCACCGTCGCCAACCTGCGCGAACTGACGGTCCATCATCGGGACCACAATCACGACAACAACCCGTCCGACGGCAGCAACTGGGAATTGTTGTGCCTCTACTGCCATGACAACGAGCATCAGCGGCATCTCGAAGCCGCCACCGGCCGCAGCATGGAAACGCCACAAGGCAGCGTCGCAACCCATTCGCCATTCGCCGACCTGAAGGCCAGGCTACAGAGCAAGACCCCGAAGTAGGCAAGCCGGGCTCAATAGCCTCACTGGGCTCACCAGACTCAATGAGCCCCGCAACACCGCTTCCATTTTTTCCCGCTACCGCAATGGCACGGATCGTTCCGGCCAAGCTTGGGCTCGCTGCGCTGAACGGGGATCGCCGCCGCAGCGCTCATCGGCCGGTGCTCAGGATGCCAAAAACGCCACAGGCGGCCGACGCTGGCAGGAATCTGCCGGGTCAGGCCCTCCCGTTTGCTCGGCGTATTGCTCAGCAGCTTCTGCTCAGTGCTGATGTCGTCGCCGCCAAGAACATAGATGGGCAGCAGGGCCTCCATCGCCATCGCGTCGTCGAACACCGCCTGCCACGCTGAGCGGGCCAGGGCGATGCCCTGGATAAAGCCGAAGGACCACATCTCCCCGTCCAGATATTCCTTCGTCTTGTCCTGATAGCTCACCGTATCGAAAATTGGATCGATGTCGTCCGGGTCGTAGTCCAGCGCCCAGTGAATGCTGTCCTTGAGACGGACGATCAGGTCGGCAATCCGCTGCGCCTGCGCCGGATTCTGAAAGCGGGGCGCGTGGCTGGCGTCCGGCCCCCAGATTCCCGGCAACCATTGGTCGACCGGCATGTCGACAGGACCGAGAGCCAGCGCCGTCAGGTAGCCGTCGATGGCGTCGATCATCATGGTTTGGTCCGAGGTCGCATCCGAGGCCAGGAATCGATCCAGTTCGGCCAGTTCGAGATCGGACAGATGGGAGCTTGGGGTAGGTGCCATGGTGATCCTGGAGCGTGGGTGGAAACGGAAACCTAGTGCGCCGGTAAGCCTGACGCACGGCTGTTCCTGAAAAGACCGATATTACTTCGGGAAGCGACCGCTACTTGAGCGGAGGTACCGAATGGCGTAAAGTAAGGTTTCCTTACTTGAGAAAACAGGTGACTGGCATGCTGGCCAAGATGACCTCAAAAAACCAACTGACATTGCCCAAAAGCATCACAGCGGCCGTCGATTCTCCCGAGTACTTTGAAGTGGAAGCCCGCAACGGCCAGATCGTGCTGACGCCGGTGCGCATTCAGCGCGGCGATGCAGTGCGCGCCAAGCTGGCGGAACTCGGCCTGGATGAGCAGGATGTCGCTGATGCGGTGCAATGGGCACGGCAGACTCCGGCGACCAAGGCCGCGCGCAAGAAATGACTCGCGCGGCCCTGTCACCACAGGCGCCTCGGGTCGTCATCGATACCAATCTGGTGCTATCGGCGCTGGTGTTCGCCAAGGGGCGCCTGACGCCGCTACGCCAGACATGGCAGGAGCAACGCATCCAACCCCTGGTGTCCCGCGTCACGGCGGCCGAGTTGATCCGGGTGCTGGCCTATCCGAAATTCAAGCTCTCGGCGGAAGAGCAGCAGGAACTGCTGGCCGACTACTTGCCCTGCTGCAAGACGGTCCGCATCCCCGAGCCACCGCCGAAGACGCCGGCCTGCCGCGATGCCTTTGATGTTCCTTTCCTGCAATTGGCTATCGTCGGCAAAGCCGATGTATTGGTCACCGGCGACCAGGATCTTCTCGTCCTGGCAGGCAGCTTCGTCTGTCCCATACTCAATGCCGAACAGTTTATCGACACGCTGACCCAAAATTGAAGGAGATTCGCCGTGGCCTCGGAAAGTAAGCCCCTCACCAACTCCGCGTTGGCGACCCATGAGGCCAAGCGTGATCTTGCTGCTGACCTTTGCAGTCGGTTCGCGAAATGAAGGACGATCAAGTTCGCGTTGTTTCATCACCGATAATCGAGGCACGAAAGAAAACAGTCTGACTTCAGGCTTGAATCCGCCACCTCTAATCGCCAATGCTCACGCCAGGTTAACCGGACAACAGAGATACACAAACATAACCGCCATGAAACAGCCCCCTCTCTCGCAACGCTTGCGAGCAAAAAAGCGTAGTCAGTCGCTGCTGGTCGGTGTTGTCGGATATACCGACGAAACCTGGGCGCGGATGAAGGCCACCGCTACCGACCCCGAATGCTTCGATGACACATTTGCCAAATGGAAAGCAGCGGCCGTCGCGGCGCGCAGGGAGTTTCTTCGTTCCGGTATTCGCGCCATCGAATACCAGATAGACCCGGAGGATTTTTTTGCCTGGTGCGCCTTGGGCAATCACGAAAATAACGCGGCCGCGAGAGCCGACTTCGTGTCGGTAAGGCTGAGCGCCCCACCTGCGGAAAAGGCCTGAACCGGCGTCTTCGGAGCAGCGGGCGCCGTTCCGTCAGCGCCGACTATTCCATGAAGGCTGGTCATGCTCGCGTCGCTTTATCGCAGGTGATTGAGGCGCGGAAGAAAACAGACTGCGAGCAAAAACCTGTCGGCTAAGCTGAGAGTGTTGAAATCAAATTCTAAGCTGACCCCTATTAGGTTCTGAATTAATCCGCGCCAGTTTTGTTTGGGAATTACTGAAGCGCTAGGGCGTTATAGCGGGGACGTGACCAAAGGGCGCAGAAGCTGAGGGGATAGGTATATCTTTTAGCATTCCCTCGATAACGCTTCGGCATATTCCAAAAAGAGTAATTGCCTCATCAAGTGTTAATGACTCATCAGGATGCATAAGTGGATTTCTATGGAGTGCTGCTATTTGTTTCAACGTCGCAACTACTTTTTTGTTTCCGTAACTGCTTTTCTCCATCTCATCGGCATATTTACCGATTGTCTTGAGTCTGGGTGGCGGCTTACCGTTGGATATGGATTTCCAATATGTCCGCACGACCGTTTCTGTTCCGCGTAGGACATGGAATCCTGCTGCAGTACTTAGTTCAAAGGCCAGGCATTTTCCTGAGTCCCTTAAGTCGACAATAGCGGCGGGAACTTTTGTCCCGAGTTCGATAGGGAAATTCTGTTCAGCATTTGAAACAAGTATTCCACTGTCGTAACCAGATTTTTGTGTGACGAAATATGTGTCAGCGATATACAGCTCATTTTTCAATACGGTTTCAAATTCTGTGAGCGCTGAGGTGATTGGCTGGATGTCCAGTAAAGTCAAATCCGAATCAAAATCAGTCCTGTCAGTAAGCCCTTTCAGTGCATTGGATAGCCGAGTACCGGGATGAGCTGCGCTTCGCATAGCAGGAGTAAACCAAGCCGCTCCCAAAAGACTATTTAGTTCAGTTTCTGCTGAATAAATCCACGACCAAACGTCTCGGAGCTTTGTCCCAGGAGTTATGGCATAGAGCGGTCTTAGAATGGAGCCAAGACCATAAAAGAATGAAAGCGAAATGCGGATCATGTTTCCCCTCACTTGATGTCAGCATTGAGAATGCTATGGGCATTCATCTTACGCTCTCGTTGCACTTAACATCAATTGCCAATTTCTGCTATTTCGGAGATCGAATATCAAAAAAATACGGGCGCGGATCACTCCGCGCCCGTTTTGTTTCCTGCCTGCCGCTAAACCTCAGGCCTTCGGTGCCGGTTTGAACTGCATGGTCTTGAACTCCAGGAAATCCTCCAGCCCGTACTTGCCCAGCTCGCGCCCGTTGCCGGACTGCTTGTAGCCGCCGAAGGGGGCGTAGAGGTTGAAGGGGCCGCCGTTGATGTCCACCTGGCCGGTGCGCATGCGTCGCGCCACTTTCTCGGCGTGTTCGTCGGTGGCGGACCAGACGCCGCCGGCTAATCCGTAGAGGGTGCTGTTGGCGATGCGAACGGCATCGTCTTCGTCGCTGTAGCTGATGATGGACAGCACCGGGCCGAAGATTTCTTCCTGGGCGATGGTGGCGTCCCATTTGACCTTGCCGAAGACGGTGGGCTTCACGTAGTAGCCCTTGGCATTTACGCCTTCGGGCAGGTCGGCGCCGCCGATGAGCAGTTCGGCGCCTTCGGCCTGACCCTTGATGATGTATTCGCGCACCTTGTCCTGCTGCATCTTGCTGGCCAGGGGACCGAGGGTGATGCCCTCGGCCATCGGGTCGCCGACGCGGTAGGCGCTGGCTGCTTCGACGGCGAGTTTGGCGGCTTCGTCGTAGCGTGCGGCGGGGACGAGCATGCGGGTGTGGGCGGTGCAGGTCTGGCCGGCGTTGAGGAAGCAGTTGCCGACTACGCCTTTCACGGCGACGCTGAAGTCGGCGTCGTCGAGGAGGATGGCGGCGGACTTGCCGCCCAGTTCCAGCGCCACGCGCTTGACGGTGGCGGAGGCCATTTCCGAGATGCGCTTGCCGGCACGGGTAGAACCGGTGAAGGAGACCATGTCCACTTCCGGGTGCGTGACCATGGCTTCGCCGATGGCCGGGCCATAGCCGGTGACGAGGTTGAAGACGCCGGCCGGCAGGCCTGCGTCATGGATGATCTCGGCCAGCAGGAAGGCGTTGATGGGCGCGACTTCCGAGGGCTTCAAGACAATGGTGCAACCGGCGGCCAGGGCGGCGGCGACCTTGGCGGCGATCTGGTGCAGCGGGTAGTTCCAGGGCGTGATGGCGGCGACGACGCCGACCGCTTCGCGTACCACCTTGGAATGGCCGACCTGCTCCTCGAAGGGGAATGTGGCCAGCATTTTCGAGTACATGCCGAAGCTGGCGGTGGGCGAGCCCACCTGCACGCGCTGCGACATCTTGTAGGGCATGCCCATTTCCAGGGTGATGGCCTTGGCGATCTCGTCGGTGCGGGCCTTGAGGCCGTCCTGGATTTTCTTCAGGTACTCGGCGCGCTGGGCTGGCGTGGTGGCGGCCCAGGCGTCGAAGGCGCGGCGGGCGGCCTGGACGGCCTTGTCGGCGTCGGCGGCATTGCCTTCGGGGATGGTGGCAATCACGGCGCCGTCGGTGGGCGAGAAGACCTCGATCTTGCCGCTGCCAAGCGGCTTGGTCCATTGGCCGTCGATGTAGAACTGGGTGCGTTGCTCCATGGGGTTCCTTATGCAGTATTGTGCTTGTTGTGTTACTACGCAGGCATTATATCGCCATCGCTAGTTGGATCAGGGAACCAATCAAGGAACTACAACGATTTTCCCTTTCACCTTGCGCGCGGCGATGTCGGCGATGGCGGTTCTGGCCTCTGCCAGCGGGTAGCGCTGGCTGACCACGGGTTTGATGACGCCGGCGGCGAACCAGTCGTTGAGCTGCTTGAGATTGGCCAAGTGGCCGGCCGGATCGTGGCGGGTGGAATCGCCCCAATACACGCCGACGATGGAGCGCTCCTTGAGCAGGGCGAGGTTGAGCGGAATCTTGGGGATGTCGCCAGCGGCGAAGCCGACCACCAGCAGGCGGCCGCGCCAGGCCAGGGCGCGGATGGCAGGTTCGGTGTAGGGGCCGCCGACCGGGTCGTAGACCACGTCGGCGCCCTTGCCGCCGGTGAGTTCGTTGATGCGGTCTTTCAGGTTTTCGGTGGCGTAATTCACCGTCTCGTCAGCGCCGACTTTTTTGCACAGGGTCAGCTTGTCGTCGCTGGAGGCGGCGGCGATGACGCGGGCGCCCATGGCCTTGCCGATCTCGATGGCGGCGATGCCGACACCGCCGGCGGCGCCGAGGACGACTAGGGTTTCACCGGCTTTCAGGTTGCCGCAATCCTTGAGGCCGTGTAGCGAGGTGGCATAGGTCAGCACCAGAGCGGCACCGGTGTCGAAGTCCATGCCTTCGGGCAGTGGCATGGTGCGCATGGCATCAGCCACGCAGAACTCGGCGAAGCCGCCGGTGCTGGTCAGCGCGATCACCTTGTCGCCGGCCTTGAAGTGCTTGACCTCGGCACCGACCACCTTGACCACACCGGCGATCTCGGCGCCGGGAGCGAAGGGCAGGGGCGGCTTCACTTGATAGAGGCCCTGCACCATCAGTGCGTCGGGGAAATTGACGGCGGCGGATTTGACCTCAATCAGCACCTGTTTGGGGCCGGGCTCGGGGCTGGGAATATCCTTGAGGACGAGGGAATCGATGGGGCCGTAGGCCTCGCAGATCAGTGCTTTCATGGGGCTGTCTCCTTTGTTGTTTTGTGTGTTTAGCCGAGTGGTGTCGGGTTACGCAGGTTCATGATGTCTTCCATGCGTAGCTGTACGGCATGGTTGAGCTTGCGATGGGGGATGACGTAGAAGCGGTCTTCCTTCAGTGCCTCGAAGACGGCGTTGGCCATGTCGGTGGCGGTGAGGCGGCCGGCCTTGACCGCTTGGCCCATGCGTTCATCGTAGGCAGCGGAAAGGCCTTCGGCCGGCTTGGCGGTACCGAAACTCTCCTGCCGGTTGCGGGCCGACTGGTGGATGCCGGTCGGCACCCACGCCGGGCACAGCACCGAGACGCCGACCTTGGCCTCGGCGGCCTTCAGCTCGTGGTACATGGTTTCCGAGAGCGTCACCACGCCGTGCTTGGCGACGTTGTACGCGGCCATGCCGGGAGTGGAGGTGAGGCCGGCGGCGGAGGCGGTGTTCACCACATGACCGCCTTCGGCCTGCTTGAGCATGCGCGGCACGAAATGCTGGATGCCGTGGATGACGCTGAACAGGTCCACGCCCAGCACCCAGTTCCAGTCGGCGGTGGTGTGCTCCCAGGTGACGCGGGTGAGGCCTACGCCGGCGTTGTTGCACAGCAGATGCACGCCGCCGAAGCGGGCGAAGGCGTCGTCGGCCAGCGCTGCGATTTCTTCCTCGCGGCTGACGTCCACCTTCTTCGTCAGGATGCGGGCGGCATCGATGCCGATCTCCTGCACGGCGGCGGCGAGCTTGGCTTCCTCGATGTCGGCGAGGACGAGGTTCATGCCCTCGGCCGCGGCGCGCTTGGCCAGTTCGAGGCCGATGCCGCTGGCGGCGCCGGTGATGACGGCGGTGCGTTGTGCGAAGTCTTTCATCGTGGTTTCTCCAATGTCCTCAGAACAGGATGACGCCGCGGGCGTTGCGGCCCTCGGCCAGGTCGGCGAAGGCCTGCGGCGCTTCGTCGATGGTGTAGGTCTTGGTGATGAGTTCGTCGAGCTTGAGCTTGCCGGCGCGGTAGAGGCCGATCAGGCGCGGGAAATCCTGGCGCGGGCGGGCGGAGCCGAAGTAGCTGCCGGTGAGGGTCTTCTCTTCGAAGGTCAGCGAGGCGGTGCGGATGGTCGTCGTGTCCTTGGGCGGGGCGACGCCGACCACCACGGCCGTGCCGCCCTTGCCGAGACAGCCGTAGGCCTGGGCCGCCACTTCGCCGAAGCCGACGCACTCGAATGCGTAGTCGGCCCCGCCCTCAGTGAGCTTGCGCAGGGTCTTGGCGATGTTCTCTTCGTTCTTGGCGTTCACCGTGTGGGTGGCGCCGAAGGTCCTGGCCATTTCCAGCTTGGCGTCCGAGGTGTCCACGGCGACGATGATGCGGGCGCCGGCGATGGCGCAGCCCTGGATGGCGTTGAGGCCGACGCCACCGCAGCCGAAGACCACGGTGGCCGAGCCGGCTTCCACCTTCGCCGTGTTCACCGCTGCGCCGACGCCGGTCATGACGCCGCAGCCGATCAGCGCGGCCTTGTCCAGCGGCACAGCGGCATCGATCTTGACCACGTTGTCGATGTGCAGCGTGGCGTACTCGGCCATCACGCCGCAGCCGGAGAAGACGTTGAGCGGATTGCCGGCGGCATCCTTGAAGCGCGTGGTGCCATCGGGCAGGGTGTAGCCGGCCTTGGCCGCCTGATCGCACAGCTGCGGGCGGCCGGTTTGGCAGTAGCGGCATTTGCCGCACATGCTGACGAACGAGCTGACCACGTGGTCGCCGAGGGCGAAGCCGCTGACGCCTTCGCCGATGGCGACGATCTCGCCGGCGCCCTCGTGGCCGAGCACCACGGGGAAGGGAAAGGGGATGGTGCCGTTGGTGGCGGAGAGGTCGCTGTGGCAGACGCCGCAGGCGGCCAGCTTGATCATCACCTCGCCGTGGCGCGGCGGCTCGACCGTGACGGTTTCGACGACGACGGGTTTGCCGAGTTCACGGCAGATCACTGCGCGGGCTTGCTGAGTCATGGAAGCTCCTATTCCTTGTACCAGACGAGTTGATGGGTAGTGGCGAACAAGGTGTCATCGGCCCCCCAGAGATGGCCGTGATGGTCGAAATGGCCGTCGCTGAAGGCCTGGCCCTCGGCGACGGCGAGTAGAGGCGCGTCGCCGTGGCGGGCGAGCAGTTCTTCCCCGGCGTGGAAATAGATGCCCATGGAGACGGTGCCGATGGGCACCCATTCCTCGCGGCGCAGGAAGATGCGCGGCAGGAAACTGTCGCATAGCGCAGTGAGCGACGCGAAATCCAGCGGACGCGGCGGCACGTCGGCAACCCAGGCCTGTGAGACCGTGTCGCCGTTGTCGCGGAAGGGCTGGCCGCGCACAATGCGGAACTCGTAGCGTTGCAGGAATCCATCGGGCTTGCGCGGCGGCGACGGCGGGCAGTCGGCGGCGGGTGGTACCTCGGGACGCTTGGCCTCGACGTGGCTCCAGACCTCGCGGCGGAGGGCGCAGATGGCGATGGCCTGGGCAACAACGGATTCTGACTCGCCTTGCAGGATGCGGATGGACCAGTGCTGGTTGCTGCGGTTGGCGCGTACCAGTTCGGTCTCGACGATGTACTCGCCCTGCGCGATGGGCGCCAGATAGTTGATGGTGAAGGACAACGGCGTGCCGACGTGTTCGGGGCGGTCGAGCATGGCCTGCATCATCACGGCGGCGGTGATGCCGCCGTAGGGACTGACCATGTTCCAATAGTCGGCGCTGGTGACATGGCGACGGCGCGTGGGGGTCAGTGTTTCGTGGCGGAGCGCCTGGTCGAAAGGGTGACTCGCAAAGGGATGCATGCTCATATGCGCCGTGTCTTGCCGGCCCAGTAGGCGTCGCGGATCTTGCGCTTGACCACCTTGCCGTTGTCGTCGCGAGGCAGGCTGTTCACGATCTCGATCCTGCGCGGCACCTTGTAGTCGGCGATGTGTTCGCGCAGTTGGCGGCGGACGGCGTCGGCGTCAAGATGGGCGCCCGGTAGCGGCACCACATGGGCCGCCAGGCCTTCGCCGTATTCTTCGTCGGGGATGCCGACCACGGCGCAGTCGGCGACGCCGGGCAGTCCGATCAGGGCGTGTTCGATTTCCGCCGGATAGATATTCACGCCGCCGGAGATGACCATGTCCGAGGCTCGGTCGCAGACGAAAAGGAAGCCTTCATCGTCGAGATAGCCCATGTCGCCGACGCTGACCAGGCCGTCGCGTTCCACGGCGCGGCGGGCGGCCTCGTTGCCGTGATAGGTGAAATCCGAATAGGCGGGTTGATGCACGTAGATCGAACCGATCTCGCCGGCGGGCAGTTCGCGGCCCTGAACATCGAGGATGCGGATTTTGGCCTGGCCCACAGCCTTGCCGGCGCTGCCTGACTTGCGGGCGGCGTCCTGGGGCGGCATCACGGTGATGTAGCCGGTCTCGCTGGAGGCATAGCTTTCATAGATCACGGGACCGAGCCAGGCAATCATGGCCTTCTTGATTTCGGGGGCACAGGGCGAGCCCGTCGAGGCGACAAACTTCAGCGATGACAGATCGTACTTGTTGCGAATTTCCTCTGGCAGATGCAGCAGACGCACATACATCACCGGCACCAGATAGGCCGTGGCGATGCGGTGTTTTTCGACCAGCGCCAGCGTGGTCTCGGCGTCGAATTTTTCTTCGAGCACCAGCAACTCGCCCTGAAGGAGGGACTGTTGGGCGAAGGAACTCGGGGCACTGTGATACAGCGGCGCAGAGAGCAGGCTGCGCACACCCGGATAGATGCCCAAGGCTTCCTTGGTGACCTGTGCGGACAAGGCCTGCTGTTGCGCCGACAGTGGCAGCCTTCTGACGCCCTTGGGGCGGCCCGTGGTGCCCGAGGTGTAGGCCATGTGGCCGCGCGGCGTGCGCGGCGGGCCGGCGTAGGGCGCTTGTTGTTCCAGCCAGGGTTCGTAGGCCCGGTGGCCATCCGTGTCCGATTCTCTGCCGACGACGATGACCGCAACGCCGGGGGGAATGGCGCCGTCAATTTCGAGCAGCATCTCGGGCTGGATGAACAATGCCTTTGCCCCGGAATCGGCGAGGATGTAAGAGGCTTCGTCGCGCTTGAAGTGCCAGTTGATCTGGCAGTAGTAGGCGCCGGCGATGCGGCAGCCCTGGATGATGTCCACAAAGGCGGGCTGATTTTTCAGCATCACGGCGACGACGTCGCCATCTTGGACGCCGAGGTGAGCGAGGCCACCGGCGAGGCGCTGCGCGCGAGCATCGGTTTCCTTGCCGCTACGTTCGCGGCCCTCGAAAATCAGTGCGGCCGTCATGCGGCGCGACTCAACTTTGCGAAGCGTTGCAAGTGGCTGTCAGTGTCGCCGAAGCTCATCTCGATGGCGGTGAGGCGCTTGAACCAGTGGCTGACGATCAACTCGTCAGTCATGCCCATGCCGCCGTGGAGTTGCACTGCGTTCTGGGCAATGAAACGGCATGCGTTGCCGATCACCACCTTGGCGGCGGAGAGCACGCGCTGGCGTTCCGCTACGTTGGTGTCGGTGCAGCGCATGGCCGCCAGCCAGCTCATGGAGCGGGCCTGTTCGAGGTGCAGCAGCATGTCGGCCATGCGATGTTGCAGGGCCTGGAAGCGGCCGATGGGCTGGCCGAACTGCTGGCGGGTTTTTAAATATTCGGTGGTGGCGGCGACGGTGGCGTCCATGATGCCGACGGCTTCGGCGCAGAGCGCGGCCAAGCCTATGCCATGCGCGATATCGAACGCCGTCGCCGTCTCACCAGCGCCGACTTTTTTGGCCGGTGTATTGTCGAACACCAGATCGGCGGCGTGCTGGCCGTCGAGTAGTGGATAGTCGTTGAACTGCGGGGTCGCGCTGTAGAGAGCATCGTCTTTGGCCACCAGCCAGAGATCGGCGGCGGCGCCGTGGGGCACAGCGCGCAGTGTGCCGCTCAGTTTTCCATTCGTCAGCGTCAGGCGTTTGCCGTCCAAGGAAATCACGATGGCGTCGCCAGCGGCGATCTTCGGCAGCCACTCGGCCTGAAAGTCGGCGCTGGCAGCACGGCGAATCAGCGCCGGGGCGATCACTGCGCCGCTCAGGTAGGGCTCGACCAGCAGACCGGCGCCGAAAGCGTTCATCACCAGCCCGGTTTCCTGCGGGCCGTAGCCGAGGCCGCCGTGTTCCTCGTCGATGTTGAGCGCCAGCACGCCGAGATCGGCGAGTGCACTCCATACGTTGCGGCTCCAGCCGGCGGGTGTGGCACGGATGGCATTGCGGGTGTCGAAGCCGTAGTCCTTGGCGACGAAGCGGCGCACCGTGTCTTCGAGCGCCCGTTGTTCTTCGTTGAAATCGAAGTCCATTTGTCAGAGTCCCAGGATCATCTGCGCGATGATGTTTTTCTGAATTTCGTTGGAGCCGCCGAAGATGCTTAGCTTGCGCTGGTTGCAATAGTTGGCGCCTAGGCGATTGGCTGTATCGGCGATCTGGAAGGAGGCCATGCCGCTGGCCTGCATCAGCAGTTCGGCAATGCTCTGCTGGATTTCCGTGCCCTTGATCTTGAGGATCGAGGCTTCCGGCCCTGGCCCTTTCTTGCTGCCCTCGGCCGACAGCACGCGCAGGTTGGTGATCTCCAGGGCCATCAGGTCGATTTCCACTTGCGCCACGCGGGCGGCGAAGAGCGGATCGTCGAGCTTGCCCGCCGCCCCGGCGACGCGCTTCAGGCGGGTCATCTCCCGCTTGGCAATGCCGATGCCGGCGATGTTGGTACGCTCGTGGCCGAGCAGGAACTTGGCGTAGGTCCAGCCCTTGTTCTCCTCGCCGACGAGATTTTCCACTGGCACCTTGACGTCCTCGAACCAGATCTCATTGACCTCGTGGGCGCCGTCCAGGGTGATGATCGGACGCACGGTGATGCCCGGCGTCTTCATGTCGATCAGCAGGAAGGAAATGCCTCGCTGGGGCTTGGCTTCCGGGTCGGTGCGCACCAGGCAGAAAATCCAGTCGGCGTACTGGCCGAGGGTGTTCCAGGTCTTCTGACCGTTGACGATGTAGTGGCTTCCATCCCTGACTGCTCGTGTTTTCAGCGAGGCGAGATCGGAGCCCGAACCCGGCTCGGAATAACCCTGGCACCACCATTCCTCGGCGGCCATGATCCTGGGTAGGTAGCGTTGCTGCTGGGCCGGCGAGCCGAAGGCCATCAGCACGGGAGCGATCATCTTGAGGCCGAAGGAAATCAGGCGCGGCGCGCCCCAGGCGGCGCATTCCTCTTCGAAGATATAGAGCTGGCTCGGCGTCCAGCCGGGGCCGCCGAACTCCTTCGGCCAACCCACGCCGCCCCAGCCCTTTTCGTGCAGGGTGCGTTGCCAGAGCACGTGTTCATCCTTGCTCAGGTGCTGGCTGCTCATGACCTTCTGACGGATACCTTCCGGCAGCTTGGCGCGGACGAAGGCGCGGACTTCCTCGCGGAAGGCGTTTTCCTCGGCGGTGAAATTCAGGTCCATGGTGCTTCCTTAACTGAAGGCCTGGATGTCGGTCATCGCCCGACCCAGAATCAGCGCATGAACGTCGTGCGTCCCCTCGTAGGTATTCACGACCTCCAGATTCACCACATGGCGGATCACGCCGTACTCGTCCGAGATGCCGTTGCCGCCATGCATGTCTCTGGCGACCCGAGCGATGTCCAGCGCCTTGCCGCAACTGTTGCGCTTCATGATCGAGGTGATCTCCGGGGCGGCCTTGCCTTCGTCCTTGAGCCGTCCCAGGCGCAGGCAGCCTTGCAGGCCCAGGGTGATCTCGGTCTGCAT
>JAVBXY010000026.1 GCA_030824275.1 Rhodocyclaceae bacterium
ACCAGCGCCGACTTTTGGTTCTGCACGCCCCGTTCTTCCCGGCGCGCTCTGTGGCCCAACCCATCCTTCCACCGGACGCAGCGCGATAAAGCCGCGCAGCGCCGGTGAAGTCAAACGTTGACGCTGTAGAAAAACCCCTTTTCAAGCCGCAAAAGCCTCCACGAATGGCGCGATTTCCATCGCGCCATTTGTCGATTCGCCGTCGGATTCATTGCGTCGCCGTGTCACCAGCGCCGACTTTCAAGGAATGCGGCCCGCACCCCGAGGATTCAGGGCCTTCCTGCCCCGTTCTTGCTACTGCCCGTACCCGTGATGCGCCAGCTTCTCGATGTTGTGCACCAGGCAGAAGAGCTTCCACTGCGTATCGACCTTCTTCTGCCCGCGTAGCGTGAAGCGATCCAGCCCCTTGTTGTAGCGCAGATTGCCAAACACCGGCTCTACCGTGGCGAAGCGTCTTCCATACAGGGCTCGGCCCCGTTCCGAGTCGATCGCCCGCTTCATGAGGTCGGTGTAGTTCGGTTCGCCGCCAGGTGTCTTGCCGTAGAAGAAGCTGACCTGCCGGGTCTTTGTCGTGTCCGGCTTCCGCAGGCATTTGTCGCGCTGCGTGCAGGCGCCGCAGTCCCGCAGCGCGCCCTGAAACTTCACCGCCAGATGGCCGTTGTGGTTGCAGTTCGCGCCGTTCTGATACAGCGACTTGCCGGCCGGGCAGACGCAGGTGCCGGCCTCCGCGTCGTAGCTGAAGTCCTTGGGCCGGTAGTGACCGGCGGTCTTCTTCGGGTGGGCCTTGTCGTAGAGCGGATCAGGTTGGGCTTTGTACTTGGCCTGGTCCTTGAAGCGCTCATCTCTCTGGCGCATCTGGTTGTCGGCAATCAGGGCCGGTCGGTTCGCTTGAGCCAGCGCCTTGATATTGACCTCGGAGTGGTAGCCGGCATCGGCGGTGATCAGGGTGTCGGGGGTACAGTGCGGAGCGGCAGCATCGACCATCGGCATCAGCAATGCCTGTTCGCTGCCTGTGCCATGGGCTTGCGCTTCGACGATGATCTGGTAGCGGTCATCGACGGCGGCGACGCCGGTGTAGCCCTGGATGACGCCCTTGCTTGTGGCCATCTTTGCTGACCCATTGTCGGTACGGTTGCTCTTGATCACTTTGCCTTTGGCGCCCTTGCGGTCGGCGGGATGGTCGCTGAGCCACTGGCGCATCTGGGCAGCTTCGCGGTCCAGGCGCTCGATCTGTCGAGCGTCCTTCGCGGCCAGCGTCGGCTCCATCGCCAAGGCATCGTTCTCGCGGTGGCGGGCGAGCATGGCCTTCGCGGCGGCTTCCATCTTGTCGGCCTGACGCTGGAAGTCGACGCGGGTGCCGCTCTTGCTCTTCGATGCGTTGCTGGGCAGCTTGACGCCGTCAATGGCGAACATTTCACGACCAATGAGTCCCTGGCGGTCGCAGATCAGCAGGACTTCCTTGAACAGCGGTTCGATCTCGGCGCCGAGCGTGCTGACGAAGGCAGCGAAGGTGGTGAAGTGCGGCGCGCTGTCGCCACTGAGGGCGATGAAGGTGACGTGCTCCGTACAGGCACGCTCAATCCCGCGACTGCTGATGATTCCCCGCGAATAGGCGAAGAGCACCACCTTGAGCAGCATGGCCGGCGGGTAGGCGCTGGCGCCGGTGAGGTCGTTCTTGTAGCGGGCGTCGAAGCGGGAGAGATCGAGCCGGTGATCGATCAGGTAGTTCAGGGCATGCTCAAAGGTGCCGGGGAGCAGTTGCCGTTCGAGATCGACGGCAATGAAGCGCGGGCGGGTGTCAATGGGTTTGTAGCGGGCCATGGGATTGGTTCCAAACGAGATGCCGGTATGACACTTGATATCCCGTTTGGTTCACAGCAGAATGCAGCCATGAAAAGAGTTTTTCTACAGCCTCGTTAAATCTCCCATGATCGGGCAATCCACCACCGCACTTCTGAGCATCGCATTCGCCCTCACGCTGGGCGCGATGAGTCCCGGGCCGAGCTTCATCCTGGTGGCACGCACGTCCCTGGCCCTTTCGCGGCGGGATGGTTTTGCCGTGGCGGTCGGGATGGGGGTTGGCGGTGTGTTTTTTTCGGCCGTGGCGTTGCTGGGTTTGCTGGCGGTTCTCGCGGCGGTTCCTCTGCTCCATTTCGCGCTGAAGCTCCTTGGCGGCGTCTATCTGCTCTATCTGGCGTATCGCATCTGGCGCGATGCCCGTCAGGCATTGGTGCTTGAGGACACCTCGGTCGAGCAACGCCCCGCGCGACCCGGCCGTTCCTTCCTGCTGGGGCTGATCACCCAGGTGAGCAATCCCAAGACGGCGGTGGTGTATGGGAGCATTTTCGCGTCGCTGCTGCCGGGTGGGCTTCCGGTATCCATGCTGCTGGCGCTGCCGGTCATGGTCTTCGTGATCGAGACACTCTGGTATTCGGTGGTCGTGCTGGCACTCTCGGCGCCGGTCCCGCGCGCCCGTTATCTCGCGTCGAAGACATGGCTGGATCGGGCGGCGGGGACAATCCTGGCCGCGCTGGGCATCAAGCTAATCGTCGAGGCACCGCCGGCTTGAGCCTGCGCTAGACCAGCCTCAGGCGAACCAGCCGTGCAGGAACCAGCCACCCCGCCCTTCAGCGTGACGCGGGTCGCGGTAGATCCATAGCCAGGCGCCTTCGGTATCGATGGCGATGAAATAGTCGCGACGGGCGGGGGCACCGTCCCACCAGCCGGTTTCGATGCGTTCGGGGCCGGCCAGCAGGCGCAGGAAGCCGCGCCGCTGGGGGCGGCCCTGCACTTCGGGCAGGGCTTCGACCGGATCGGCCAGCCATAGGGGGCGCGGAAGAGCGGTGATCGCCGTACCGCCATCCGCTACGGCGAGGAGAGCGTTGTTTGCTCGACCGCCTTGTAGCGCAGTAGCTTCATCAGCGCCGACTTTTCCCAGATTGTTTTCGCCAAGCCGCATTTGCCGGCTGGCCCACTCAGGCCGGTGGTCGGCGTGGGGAGCGAGCCCTTTCACGGCGTCGGGCCCGAGCCGGGCGGCGAGACGATCCATGAGCCCGGCCAAGGCTTCGCCGGCCTGCCCCGTGCCGTCGAACAGGGCACCGCTGTGGTCGCTGCGGGCTTCATGCTGTTCGACTTCCAGGCGCAGCCCCAGCGCGGGGGCCGGCAGGCGGAAGCTGGCCAGGCGTTCGTGCAGCACCCGTTCGATGGGAGCGACGGCATGGACGGGCTGGCTGAAGGCCAGCGGCATGGCGGTGACATGGCCGTGGCCGTGATCGATGAGCCAGCGGATTTCGCGCAGGGCGAGTTGGCGGGCGGCGAGCCAGCCGCCCAGTGGCGCCAGCAGGCGGCGGGCGGCGAAGGCGAGGATCGGCGCGGCGTCCACGGGGGCGGGCAGTTCGAGGCCGGCGGCGAAGCCTTCTGGAAAGGGGAAGTTCGCTTGCGGATGGGGCACTTCGCCAAGGGCGCGGGCGAGGTCGAGGATGAAGCCGGCGCCGAGACGACGGCCGAGGCCGGCGCGTGGCAGGGCCATGGCCTGGCCGAGACGGCCGATGCCGAAACCGTCGAGCCGTCGCTGCAAGGGCGGCGGCAGGCCGAGGATGGCGATGGGCAGACGCTCGAGGGCGGCCCGGGTGGTGGCGGCATCGGTGCAGAGGATGTCGACGCCCTGCGCCTGGGCCAGGCGGGCCAGCCAGGTGGCGGCCAGCGGTGTGGCGGCGAGGGCGAGGCGGCGATCCGGGACGAGGGATTCGAGGTCGCTGCGTATCTCGGTGATGATCTGGTCGAGGCCGCCGAAGAGTCGCAGGCTGGCGGCGACCTCGAAGGCGAGGATGCCGTCGGCCGGCAGGAGAACGACGCGTGGCGTGAAGCGCCCGGCCCAGCAGGCCAGGGCCTCAGGCGGAGAGGAACTCGCGCTGACTGGCGGCAGGCAGAGGGCGAACCAGAGGGGTGGGAGCGACGACATGGTCGGCATGCTTCAGGCGTGCCGGGCGCGGGATGGGCAGCAGTAGCGGCGCCCTGGCCGGCGGGCCGCGCCGTTTGAGAAAGCCGACCCGCAGGTGGGTGCCGGCAGCCTCGAGTTGCAGGCGCAGCGGCGCGGGGGAAGACTCTGCGGCATGGACAGCGGGCCGACACAGGAAGGCACTGCCGCCGCCCTCCCCGGCCGCGACCTGGAGACGGCGCAGGCTGTTGGTGGGCAGGCGATGGCGGTCGGCACCTTTACGCGGCAAGGCATCGAGCCAGAGCAAGGTGGCGGCGACGCCTTTGCAGCGCAGGGCTTCGACGCCGGCCCAGAGGGCGTCGCGCGAATTCTCGGGGAAGACCAGGCGCAGGCGCTCAAGGACGATGCCGGCAGCGGCCCAGGCCGGTGCATGGGGGACGAAGGGCGGGGCGATGAGGACGACGGTGTCGCCCGCGGCCGTGACCCGCGCCAGGACGGGCAGCAGCAAGGCGAGCTCGCCGATGCCGGGTGCGGGGGCGAGCAGTTCGGTGAGTTGGCCACGGGGCCAGCCGCTGCCCGGCAATTCGGCATCGAGGGCGGGGAATCCGGTGGGAAAAGTCGGCGCTGGCGCGACGGCGATATCGCTGCCCCGCCAGATGTCGGCGCGGCCGAGAACGGCCGCCAGGGCAGGGTTCACGGCATGCCACCCTAGAGCCGGTTGCCGTCCCGGATCAGGCCGACGGCGACGCCTTCGATGACCAGCGGTTCGCGCTTGGTATCCACAAGGATGGGATCGAAGTCGCGGTTCTCGGCGATCAGGTGGACGATGGCGCCGCGCTTCTTGAAGCGCTTGACGGTGACTTCCTCACCGAGGCGGGCGACGACGATCTGGCCGTTGGCGGCTTCGCTGGTGCGATGGACGGCGAGCAGGTCGCCGTCGAGGATGCCGGCTTCGATCATGGACAGGCCGCGCACGCGCAAGAGGAAATCGGCGCGGGGATTGAACAGGGCCGGATCAACGCGGATGTGGCCCTGGCAGTTTTCCACCGCCAGCAGCGGACTGCCGGCGGCGACCGTGCCGATCAGCGGCAGGCCGAGCTGTTCGACGAGACGGATGCCCCGGGCGGAGCCGGCTTCGAGGGTGATGGCGCCCTTGCGGGCGAGGGCGCGCAGGTGATCTTCCGCCGCGTTGGCGGACGCGAAGCCGAAAGCGCCGGCAATCTCGGCGCGGGTCGGCGGCACGCTGAACACTTCAAGGCTGTTGCGGATGAAATCGAGAATTTCCCGCTGGCGGGGCGTCAGATCGTCGCGCATGGATGGCTCCGGTAAGGGTTACTGTTATTTTATACAGCATACCTGCCAAAGCTGCAAGGGGGAAAACAAGGAAAAACTACAGCAGTGCGTCCGGGGTCAGGCCGGTGCGGGCGATGCGCTTGCGCAGGGTGGTCAGCGCGTCCATCTGGATCTGCCGGACCCGTTCGCGGGTGAGGCCGAGGTCGCTGGCGATATCCTCCAGCGTCGCCGCTTCCTGCCCGCGCAGGCCGTAGCGGCGCTCGACGACGAGGCGCTGGCGCTCGGTGAGCTGGCTGACCCAGTCGGCCACCAGGGCTTCCGATTCCATCTGGGCGAGGTGGTCCGCCGGATCTTCCGCGCCGTCGTCGGCGATGGCATCGGAGAGGGACAGGTCGGGGTCGATGTCCAGCGGCGCATCCAGCGAGGCCGGACGTTCGTTGAGGACCAGCAACTGGCGCACCTCTTCGGCCGGCCGGTCGAGCAGGCGCGCGACGTCGGCGAGCATGACGCCGGTGCTGGCGTCCTCGCCGCCCCGGGCGCCGTCGAGCTGGCGCATGGCGCGCAGGACGAGGTTGAGTTCCTTGATGACGTAGATCGGCAGGCGCACGGTGCGCGACTGGTTCATGATCGCCCGCTCGATGTTCTGCCGTATCCACCAGGTGGCGTAGGTGGAGAAACGGAAGCCGCGCTCGGGGTCGAATTTCTCCAGGGCGTGGATGAGGCCGAGGTTGCCCTCTTCGATCAGGTCGTCCAGGGGCACGCCGCGATTCTGGTAATGCCGGGCGATGCTGACGACGAGGCGCAGATTGGCCTCGATCATGTGCTGGCGGGAGGCGAAATCGCCGGCATGGGCGGCGCGGGAGAGCGTGATTTCCTGCTCGGCGGTGAGCAGCGGCGTGACGCCGATTTCGTTCAGATAGACTTGGGTGATGTCTTCGATGAAGCCGCTGTCTTCGGCGGCAGCGATCTCGGTGACATCGGCCTCGGCAGCGCCGGTTTCCGCCAATGCGGGATCGGGCGCTGTATCTGCGTCTTCGCGTTCCGGGAGGAAAGCGTCGTCGCCCATGGCAGGCTACCGGGAGGGGAGAAGCTTCAGTGGATCGACGGGCTTGCCCTGGCGCCGGATTTCGAAGTGCAGGCGCGGGCTGTCGGTGTCGCTGCTGCCGATTTCGGCAATCTTCTGCCCCTTGGTCACGGTCTGCTTTTCCTTGACCAGAACCTTGCTGTTGTGGGCATAAACGGAGAGATAGGTGCCGTTGTGGCGCAGCACCACCAGATTGCCATAGCCACGCAGACCGGCGCCGGCATAGGAGACGACACCACTGCCGGCAGCCAGCACCGGCTCGCCAGCCTTGCCGGCGACATCGATGCCCTTGCTGCTGCCTTCGGCGAAAGGCGTGATGAGTTTGCCACCGGTCGGCCAGGCCCAATCCACGTCGTCGGGGGCTGCGACGGGCTTTTGCTCGGCCGGCTTCTGCTCGACGGGCTTGGCCTCGGCCGGCTTGGCCGCTGCGTCGCCCTGGCGGGCGCGGGCCAGCGCTTCCTCGGAGTAAGCCACTTTACCGCCCTTGGGCTCGCGCTTGAAGCTGTCGGTGTTGCTGCTGGCGGCGACGGGCTTCACTTCCACCGGGCCGCTGGAGGTGACCGGCTTGGCCACGGCCACCGGCGCGCCTTCCGGCGAGGTGACGCGCAACTGCTGGCCAATCTTGATCAGGTTGGGGTTGTCGAGCTTGTTCCAGGCGGCTATATCCTTGTGGTCCTGGCCATGATCGAGGGCGATGCTGTAGAGCGTGTCGCCCTTCTTCACCGTGTAGAAGTCGCCGCTATCCATCGTCACCGCAGCCGCCGGCTTGACGGCCACCGGCGCGCCGCCGCGATCCACCACCGGCGCGGGCGCATGGCTGGCGCAGCCGGCGAACACCGGCAGCAGCAGGACAAGGCTCAGGCGACCAAGGCGGTGACTCATGGGCATAGCGATCATTCCACTCCCGGCAACAACGGCACGAAACGCACCGCATCGAATTTCGTTTCGACGAAACCGCTGTCGGTCTTCTCGACCAGGCTGATCACCTGATCGGCACCGGTCACCACCAGCGGCATCACCAGCCTGCCGCCCGGCGCCATCTGGCTCAACAGAGCCTGCGGCACATTCGGCGAAGCGGCAGCCAATATGATGGTATCAAATGGCGCGGCTTCCGGGAGTCCCATGTTGCCGTCGGCATGCTTGAGGCGGATGTGGGAGAGCTTGGCCTGCTTGAGATGGTCGCGGGCACGGGCCAGCAGGGGCGCGATGCGCTCGACGGCAAAGACCTGTTTCGACAGCGTGCCGAGCACGGCGGCCTGATAGCCGCAACCGGCGCCGACCTCCAGCACCTTGCCCAGTTCGCGGCCGGCGATGAGGATTTCGATCATGCGGGCGACGACGTAGGGCTGCGAGATGGTCTGCGCGAAACCCAGCGGCAGGGCTGTGTCTTCGTAGGCACGATGCGCCAGGGCCGGTTCGAGGAAGATGTGGCGCGGCACCAGGCCCATGGCGTGCAGCACGCGGGGGTCGCGGATGCCCTGCTCGCGCAGGCGCTCAACCATGCGCGCACGGGTGCGCTGGGAGGTCATGCCGATGCCGGAAAGTGTGGCGGAATTCATGGCGCGGAACCAAGCCAGTTGCGGACACCAGCCATCTGACCGGCGTGGGTAAGGTCGATCTGTAGCGGCGTCACCGAGACCCAGCCGTGTTCGACGGCGTGGAAGTCCGTGCCCTCGCCGGCATCGGCGGCCGGGCCGGCGGCGCCGATCCAGTACACCGTTTCGTTGCGCGGCGACTTCGATTTCACCGCCGGCTCGGCCTTGTGGCGGCGGCCCAGGCGGGTGACGCGGATGCCCTTGAGTTGTTCGTAGGGAATGTCCGGCACGTTTACGTTGAGCAGCACCGGCTCGGTGAAGGGCGTCGCGGCGAAGCGCTGCACCAGTTCGCGGGCGATGCGTCCGGCAGTGGCGAAATGCTTGCCCTCGAAGCTCGCCAGCGAGAGGGCAATGGCCGGCAGGCCGAGAAGGTAGCCTTCGGTGGCGGCAGCGACGGTGCCCGAATAGATGGTGTCGTCGCCCATGTTGGCGCCGAGATTGATGCCGGAAACGACCATGTCCGGCTGCTGTTCGAGCATGCCGGTGACCGCCAGATGGACGCAATCAGTGGGCGTGCCGCTGACGTAGAAGAAGCCGTTTTGCGCCTTGCGCAGGTGCAGCGGCCGGTCGAGGGTCAGGGAATTGCTGGCGCCGCTGCGATTGCGCTCGGGTGCCACCACCGTCAGATCGGTGTCCGTACCCAGCTCGACGAGGCTTTCATGCAGTTGGGCGAGACCCGGTGCGAAATAGCCATCGTCGTTGCTGAGCAGGATGCGCATCGGGAATCTGGAGCCGGTGGGTGGAAAGACAGGGGATCATTTTAGCCCATCGCGGCGCCACAGCCACCCAAGGCGGGCACGAACAAGGCTAGGATTACGAGCAATGAAGCCCGTCTTTTTCTCCTCCGCCCTCGATGTTCCCGAATCCGCCTGGGCCAGGCTTGATCCACAAGGCGACCCCTTCATCAGCGCGGCCTTCCTCGGCACGGCCGAAAAAGTCGGCGCTGGCGGCACGGCGATGGGCTGGCAGGCCTGCCATCTGGGCCTGGAGAAAGACGGGCAACTCACCGCCCTGCTACCGCTCTACCAGCGCAGCCATTCCTTCGGCGACTTTTCCCGCGACTGGGGCTGGGCGCCGGCTTGGCAGCGGGCCGGCCTGAACTACTACCCCAAGCTGGTCAGCGGCGTGCCCTATACGCCTTCGCCGGGGCCGCGCCTGCTGGCGACCGACGACGAGGGGCGTGATGCCCTGATTGCAGCGGCGCTGGCCACCATGGAAGAAATGGGTGCGTCCTCCTGGCAATGCCTGTTCGTCGAAGAAGCGGACAGGGCGCGACTGGAGGCGGCGGGGCTGCTGATGCGGCGCGGCGTGCAGTTCCATTGGCGCAATCAGGGCTACGGGGATTTCGACGACTTCCTCACCGGCTTCACCGCCGAAAAGCGCAAGAAGCTCAAGCGCGAACGCCGTGCCGTGCGCGAGTCCGGCCTGGAACTGCGGGCGCTGCACGGCGACGAAATCAGCGACGAGCTGTGGCCCCACATCCATCGCCACTACCGCGACACCTTTACCCGCTACGGCAACCATCCGGCCTTCCCCGAGGAGTTCTTCCGCGAGGCCGGCGCCCTGCTCGGCCGGCGCATGATCGTCTTCGTCGCCTTCGCCGGCGAACGGGCGGTGGCCTCGTCCATCTGCTATCGCGACGCGAACACGCTCTACGGCCGTCACTGGGGCGCCGACATCGCCGTGCCGGGACTGCATTTTGAGCTGTGCTACTACCAGGGCATCGAATACTGCATCGCCGAAGGCCTGGCCCGCTTCGAACCCGGCGCCCAGGGCGAACACAAGCTGGCGCGCGGCTTCGAGCCAGTGCCCACCTGGTCCGCCTTCTGGATCGCGCATCCGGCCATGCGCCGCGCCGTGGCCGATTTCGTCCAGCGCGAGGACGAGGCGATGCAGGACTACGAGGCGGAGACTGCCGCGCGGCTGCCCTTCAAGGCCTGATCACGATGGCCGCAGGTGCGCCTCAGCCTCGCCCTGGTCGTTGTAGAGATGCGGCTCGAGATTCTGCCGCGTCATGGCGTCGGCCAGCTTCATGCGCAGGAAGGTGCTTGATGTGTAGCGAGTGACGTCGTGGTAATGCCGCTCGGTTATGGCTTTGATCGAGGCGATGTAGGCTTCCGTCAGTTCCGGCACGATGCTGAAGCGGTCGTAATTGACGATGGCGTTCACCTTGTGGCCAATGGGTGTGAGCCGCGCTTCGACGGTGGCGACGATATTCGCGATGTCCGCCTCGGAGCGCACGGCGAGGCCGGAAAAATTGACGAAGAACAGATTCTGCGCCGCGTCGAAACTCAAGCGCTCCTCCAGCGGAATTTCCAGCATGGCCGGGCGTAGGCTCATCGGCTCGTCGCGGAAAATGCGCTCGTCCATCAGCGGAATCTCGCCCCGGATCAGCGGGCGGAAGGCCATCTTGCCAAGGATGTCCCGCTCCAGGTCGATGCCCGGCGCGATCTCGATCAGTTCGAGGCCCTCGGCGCACAACCGGAACACGCAGCGCTCGGTGACGTAGAGCACGGACTTGCCGCGCCGTGCCGCTTCGGGGCCGCTGAAGGTGCGGTGCTCGACCTCGTGCACGAACTTCTGCGCCTTGCCGTCGGCGAGGATTTTCAGGCCGGCGGCATCGATGGCCAGTTCCAGATCACCAGCGGTGAAGGTGCCGACGAAGACCACTTTCTTGGCGTTCTGGCTGATGTTGATGAAGCCGCCGGCACCGGCCAGGCGTGGACCGAACTTGCTGACGTTGAGATTGCCCTGTCGGTCGGCCTGAGCGAGACCGAGGAAGGCGATGTCCAGCCCGCCGCCGTCATAGAAATCGAACTGGCTGGGCTGGTCGATGATGGCCTGGGTATTGGTGGCGGCGCCGAAATTGAGGCCGCCGGCCGGAATGCCGCCGATGACGCCGGGCTCGGCGGTCATGGTCAGCAGGTCGATGATGCCCTCTTCCGCCGCCACCGCCGCGACGCCCTCGGGCATGCCGATGCCGAGATTCACCACCGCATTGGCGCGCAGTTCCAGCGCCGCGCGGCGGGCAATGATCTTGCGCTCGCTCATGGGCATCGCGGCGATGCTGGACATCGGCACGCGAATCTCGCCGGAGAAGGCCGGGTTGTATTGTTCGATGAAGGTCTGCATGTGGTATTCGGGCTTTTCCGCCACCACCACGCAATCCACCAGCACGCCGGGAATCTTGACCTGCCGCGAGTTCAGCGTGCCGCGCTCGGCGATGCGCTCGACCTGGGCGATGACGATGCCGCCAGAGTTGTGGGCAGCCATGGCGATGGCCTGGGCTTCCAGCGTCAGCGCCTCCTTCTCCATGGTGATGTTGCCGTCCGGGTCCGCCGTGGTGCCACGGATGATGCCGACCTTGATCGGGAAGGCCTTGTAGAAAAGATATTCGGCGCCGTCGATGTCCATCAGGCGCACCAGTTCTTCGGTGGTCTTTTCATTGAGCTTGCCGCCGCCGAAGCGGGGGTCGACGAAGGTGCCCAGCCCCACGGAGGTGAGCGTGCCCGGCTTGCCGGCGGCGATGTCGCGGAACAGGTGGGCGATGACGCCCTGGGGCAGGTTGTAGGCCTCGATGCGATTGGCCACTGCCAGCTCCTGCAACTTGGGCACCAGCCCCCAGTGGCCGCCGATGACCCGACGTACCAGGCCATCGTGACCGAGATGGTTGAGGCCCCGGCTTTTGCCGTCGCCCTGCCCCGCCGCATAAACCAAGGTCAGGTTGCGCGGGCTGCCGAGTCCATCGGGACTCACGGCTTGATTTTCGAGGAACAGTTCTTCCAGTGCGACGGCGATGTTCTCGGCGAAGCCGATGCCGACGAAACCGCTGGTGGCGATGGTGTCGCCATCGTGGATCAGCCGCACGGCCTGACGGGCGCTGACCACCTTGCCGCTGTCGGCTGCCCGCAGAGCGGTGGACATCGGATGTACGGACTGGGGCATGACAGTCTCCTTGCACGGGAGACCGGGACTCTACCTCAAGTGGCCGCGTCAGCCTCCAATGCTTGCCAGAGGCATTTCCCCTTGCTGTCCTTGGCGACCTCGGCCAGCACGCGGGCGTGCTCGGCCAGCTCGGCCTCGTCGGCGCGCAACACCTTCAGCGGCGGACGCTCGCGACTGGCGCCAAGACGCAGGCCGGTCGCCGGGGAATCGAACTCGATTTCCAGCGAGTTCTGTCCCCGCGTCATCGCAAGATAGACCTCGGCCAGCAGTTCCGCGTCGAGCAGGGCGCCATGCAACTGACGACCGGAGTTGTCCACGCCGTATTCGGAACACAGGGCGTCGAGGCTGCTGCGCTTGCCGGGACGCAGCTCGCGGGCCATGCGCAGGGTATCGATGACCTCGCCGCACAAGGTGCCGATGTCGCCGGCCTTGAGCATGCCGAGTTCGTGGTCGAGGAAGCCGACGTCGAAGGCCGCGTTGTGGATGATCAGGTCAGCACCACGGACGAACTCGACGAACTCGTCTTTCACCTCGGCGAACTTGGGCTTGTCGGCGAGGAATTCCGCCGTCAGGCCGTGCACGTTCACCGCGCCCGGCGGTACATCCCGCTCCGGGTTGATGTAGGTGTGATAGCGCTGACCGGTGAGCTTGCGGCCAATCATTTCGACGCAACCGATTTCCACCAGCCGGTCGCCGGCCTTTGGGTTCAGGCCCGTGGTTTCGGTATCGAGGATGATCCTTCTCATTTACCGCTCCTGGCCTGCTCCACGCCGCGCCGGGCAAGCGCGTCGGCGCGTTCGTTTTCCGGATGGCCGGCATGGCCCTTGACCCATTGCCAATCGATCTTGTGCTGGGCGGCCAGCTTGTCCAGCTCGCGCCAGAGGTCTTCGTTCTTCACCGGCTCCTTGCTGGCGGTCTTCCAGCCTCGCCGCTTCCAGCCGTGGATCCATTCGCTGATGCCCTTCTGCACATATTGCGAGTCGGTAAACACGCGAGCCTCGACGGGTTTTTTCAGCGCGCGCAGGGCTTCGATCACGGCCATCATTTCCATGCGGTTGTTGGTGGTCAGGGCCTCGCCACCGAAGAGTTCCTTTTCCACATCGCCGGTGCGCAGGATTGCACCCCAGCCGCCGGGGCCGGGATTGCCACTGCATGCGCCATCGGTAAAAATTTCTATCATTGATCCACTTTCTGCGAGACGGTGTGTTGCGTGACAGTGGCGAGGGCCTTGGCCTGCGCCTTGCGATCATGCCATTTCGGGGTGATCAGACGCAGGCCATGCTGACGCTTGATGGCTTGCACCACATAGGTCGCGCCAGCAATGGGCCACCAGCGATCGCCGGCCGCATCCATGAAACTGAAGCGGCGCAACCATTTTTCCTGAGTCACGGCGGGTGCGTAGCAGCCGAAAGCCCCCGCCTGCATTTCGAAGCCGAGCAGGGTGAACCAATCCTTCAGGCGCGGCACGCTGATGTATTGCCCGCGCCAGGGCGGCAGGCTTTCCCGACGCGAGAGCTTGCGCTTGGCGCCCCACAGGCTGTAGGGGTTGAAACCCGTGACGATGACGTGGCCTTCCGGCACTAGGACGCGCTCGACCTCGCGCAAGACCTGATGCGGATTCGGGTCGAACTCAAGGGTGTGCGGCATCACCACGAGGTCGATGCTATTGGCGGCGAAAGGCAGATAATGCAGGTCGGAACGGATTTCCGACGCACCGGCATAGCGGCCGTCGTCGCAGCGGAAGCGCAGGGGCATGCGGTTGGCGCGCAGGAAATCGTGGGCGGGCAGAGAGAGTTGCACCGCATTGAAGCCGAAGATGTCCGCCACCAACCGGTCGTGGGTTTTCTGCTCCCAGTCCAGCACATAATTGCCGGCAGGAGTCTCCAGCCATTCCTCGAAACCCTGAATTGACATTGCGACCTATTTGGAGAAAATCCCTGAATGACAACTGAAATACTGGCGCTGAAGGCCTTCGACGACAACTACATCTGGGTGCTGCGATCCGCCGGCCAGGCTGCGGTGGTGGACCCGGGCGACGCCACGCCGGTACTCGACTACCTGCAACGCAGCGGCGACCGGCTCTGCGCCGTTCTCGCCACCCACCATCACGGCGATCACATCGGTGGCGCGGCAGAAGTGCTTGCCCGTCACCCGGCGCCCTTCTACGGTCCGGCGGCGGAGGACATCGAGGGCATCACCCACCCGCTCTCGGGCGGCGAACGGATCACACTGCCGGAAATCGGCGTCACTTTCGAGGTCCTCGCCGTTCCCGGCCATACCCGTGGCCACCTCGCCTATTATGGCCCAAGTCTTGGCGCCACCGGCGCGGTGTTCTGCGGCGACACGCTGTTCGGCGCCGGCTGCGGCCGCCTCTTCGAAGGCACGCCGGCGCAGATGCAGGCCTCACTGGCAAAGCTCGCCGTGCTGCCAGCGCCGACTTTTGTCTACTGCGCCCACGAATACACCCAGGCCAACCTGCGCTTTGCCATCGCCGTCGAACCCGCCAACGCCGCCGTGCAGCGTCGTATCGAGGATGTCGCCGCCGCGCGCATTGCCGATCAGGCCACGGTGCCGACGCAGATCGGCGTCGAACTGGAGACCAATCCCTTCCTGCGCTGGGATGCGCCGGCAGTGCAAGCAGCAGCCGCAACGCGCCTGGGCCATGCACCCGCAGACGCAGTGGAAGCCTTCGCCGCCATCCGCGAATGGAAGAACCGTTTCTGAAATGACCCACTCATGACTACCCGCCGCCGCTTCCTGCAAACCATGGCGGTCCTGCCGCCGGCCTACAGCCTGCGCAAGGCTCTGGCGGCGACACCGGACTCTTCCCGCCAGGCGCTGATCATCGGCAACACCGCCTATCGCCAGGCGCCGCTGTCGAACCCGGAAAACGACGCCCGGGGCATGACCAAGCTGTTGACCGATGCCGGCCTCAGTTGCGATACCCGTATCAACGCTACCCGCACCGAACTGCTGGCCGCCATCGAACGCTTCGGCAAGGCCGTGCGCCAATCCGACACCAAGCTGGCCGTGTTCTATTACGCCGGCCACGGTGTCCAGCTCGACTGGCGCAACTACCTGCTGCCGGTGGATGCCGTCGTGGACACCAACGAGCATATCAAGAGCCGCTGCGTGGACCTCGGCGTCCTCCTCGGCCATTTCAGTGCGACGAAGGACAAGACCTTCATCGTGATCCTCGATGCCTGCCGCAACAATCCCTTCGGCGATGCCTGGCGTCCCGGCCAGAAAGGCCTCTCGCAATTCGATGCCCCGCCCGGCAGCCTGCTCGCCTACGCCACCGCGCCGGGCAACGTGGCCGCCGACGGCAGCGGCAGCAACGGCCTCTACACCGAGCATCTGCTGCGCGAACTGTCCGTGCGCGACACCCGCATCGAGGATGCCCTCAAGCGCGTTCGCCTCAACGTGCGTCTCGCCTCCCATGGCGAACAGATCCCCTGGGAGACCACCTCACTGGAAAGCGACGTGTTCATCTTCAACGGCGAACGCAAGAAACTCGGTGAGGCCGAACTGGAAAAGCAGCTCGAAGCCGACATCACCGAATGGACGCGCATCAAGTCGTCGAAGAATGCGGACGATTGGGTCAGCTATTTGCGCAACTTCCCCAACGGCCGCTTTGCCGAAATTGCCCAGATGCGCCTGGCCCGCCTACTGGCCGAAGTCGAGAAACGCGCGGTCGAAGAACGGCAAAAGGAAGAACAGAAGCGTGCCGAACAGGAACGCCATGAGCGCGAACAGCGCCGTCTGGCCGAAGAGCAGCGCATGGCGGCCGAAGCACGCAAGCAGCGCGAGGAACAAGCTCGCCTGGAGCGCGAGCAGGCCAGACTAGCCGAAGAACGTCGACAGGCTGCCGAGCGCAAGCAGCGCACGGAGCAGGAACGGGAACAGGCCCGCCTTGCCGAACAGCAGCGCGTCGCCGCTGAACAAAAGCAGCGTGAAGAAAAGGAACGTCTGGAGCGCGAACGGGCGCGCCTGGCCGAGGAGCAGCGTCTTGCTGGCGAACGCAGGCAACGAGAGCAGCTCGAGGAAGCGCGCCAGCGGGAAGAACAGCAACGCGCAGAAGCAAAACGTCTGGATCTGGAAAAACAGGCGCAAGCGAAGCAGGCAGTTCCGGTGACACCACCAGCGACACCTGCGACTGTCGCGTCGCCCAAGCCGGCCCTCCCAGCGACGCCGGCCTCCGGCTCGCCGCTCGACATCCGGGCCGGCCTGCCCGTACCGCAACTGATCCCGCCCTCGGCCAATCCCTTCTCTGCCGGACGCTACCCGCTCGGCCGGATTTTCACCGTGGGCGACGAAGCCACCGTGCGCCAGACAGACCTTCTAACAGGTATCGAGGAGAATGTTCGCAGCGCACGAGTCACCAGTGTCGACTACGAAAACGACCGGGTGATATTCAATGACGGACTTCTCATTGCGGATCTGATGGGCAACGGAATTAAAACCGGCCCGATCACCTTCGACACGCCGGTGCAATTCGTCCCGGCGGAATTCCAGGTCGGCAAGAAATGGACGGCCGCATTCCGTCGCACCCAGAACGGCCAAACCACGAACGCCTACTACGACCTGCACATCATCAAGCGAGAAACCATTACCGTTCCGGCCGGGAGCTTCGATACCTTCCGTATTGAAGGCGAAGGCTGGAACATGAGCGTGGGTGCGAAACTGGAAGTGAAATTCTGGCTTACACCGGGAATCAACTTCACCATCAAACGGGAATTCATGACCCGCAACAAATTCGGCCGTTTTGGTCAGACCGAGCGTCATGAGCTTGTTTCCATGCGCCAGCACGCGGTCGGTTTGCTCATCTGAATATCGCTGCCCGGTCTCCTTGCATTGACCCCAAGGGCTGCCTTGGCTAAGATGCGCCGCCTCCCCCGCGCGTCTTCAGTGACGCCACATTACCCCCTCGATGCCCCTGTTCCGGATAACCCTAGCTTTCCTGTTGCTGTTCGCCGCCCTCCCTGGACGCGCCGAACAGGCCTTGCAGCTATCCCAGGAACTCCGGCCATCTGCGATGCAGCCGGATACGGCGCCCTCGACGCTACCGCTGACACTGAGTCCCTCACAGGAGGTCAAGGACGACCTGCCGCCGATCCCGACCATCGACCTGACCACGCAGCCCGACGACCTCTGGCAGCGCATGCGCAACGGCTTCTCCATGCCCAACCTGGACAGCCCCCTGGTCGCTGACCGTCAGGCCTGGTACCTGAACCGGCCCGACCTGCTGAAGCGCGTCTTCGAGCGCAGCCGCCGCTACATCTATCACATCGTCACCGAGCTCGAGAAGCGCGGCATGCCCACCGAGCTGGCCCTGCTGCCCATCGTCGAAAGCTCCTTCAATCCGCTGGCCTACTCGCGGGCGCGGGCGCTGGGCATGTGGCAGTTCATTCCCTCCACCGGCAAGAACTACAAACTCCAGCAGAACTGGTGGTTCGACCAGCGCCGCGACGTCATCGCTTCCACCAGCGCCGCCCTCGACTACCTGCAATACATCTACGAGATGCATGGCGACTGGCATCTGGCCCTGGCCTCCTACAACTGGGGCGAAGGTGCCGTCGGCCGCGCTATCGCCAAGAACAACGCCAAGGGCCTACCCACCGACTACCTGCACCTGACCATGCCGGGCGAAACCCGCTACTACGTACCCAAGCTGCAAGCCATCAAGAACATCATCGCTGAACCGGGACTCTTCGGCATCAATCTCGACCCCATCCCCAACAAACCCTATTTCGGTGTCGTCGAACGCGAAGGCAACATGGATGTGGCTCTGGCTGCGCAACTGGCTGAAATTCCGGTGGATGAATTCGTTGCCCTCAATCCTGCCTACAGCCGCCCGGTCATGCCGGACAGCGCCAACAGCCCGCTGGTGCTACCCGCCGACAAGATCCAGACCTTCATCACCAACCTGGAAAACCACGAAGCCCAAGACAAGCCACTCTCGGCCTGGCACACGCACAACCTGAAGAAGGGCGAGAAGCTCGACAGCGTGGCTGCCCGCTACGGTATCAGCACCGCCCGCCTCAAACAGCTCAACGGCATCAACGTCCGTACCAAGCTGACGCCGGGATTCAGGCTGCTGGTGCCGGGCAAGGATGCCATCGGCCACGAACAGATTGCCGCGCGCCTGCCGCAGATGCCCGCCGAGCCAGCGCGGGCCGGGAAAAAAGGCAAGAAGGGCAAGGCCGGCGCCAAAGCCACGGGCAAGAAACGCGGTGTGGTCAAGGCAAAAGTCCGCAAACCGGCCGCCAAGCCCAAAACCAAACCGAAGAAACGCTGATTCCCGCTACCGGTGCTTTGGCATAAACTCGGGACCATGCTGAAGCGGATCGCGCACATCCTTGTCCCCCTCCTTTGCGCCTTGGCAGCAGGATCGTCTTTCGCTGCCCACGGCCTCGCCCTCGGTGGCATTCCCAAATACCCGGCGGGGTTTTCCCACTTCGACTACGTCAATCCGACGGCGCCCAAGGGTGGTCAGCTAACCCTCGCCGCCATGGGCAGCTTCGACAAGCTCAACCCCTTCACGCTCAAAGGCTTGCCGCCGGTCAATCTGACCGAACTGGTGTTCGAAACCCTGGTCATCCAGAGCGACGACGAACCCTTTTCGGTCTATGGTTTGCTGGCCGAGGACATGGCCCTGGCAGCGGATGAAATGTCCATCAGCTTCCGTCTAAACCCGAAGGCGAAATTCTTCAACGGCGATCCGGTCACCGCCGAAGACGTCAAGCACTCCTGGAACCTGCTCATCAGCAAAGCCGCCAGCCCGCTCTACCGCGCCATGTGGGCCGACGTGAAGGGTCTGGTGGTGGTCGATCCACGCACCGTGCGCTTCGAGTTCAAGCGCAAGAACCGCGAGTTGCACATGATCGTCGGGCAACTGCCGGTGTTCTCGCGCAAGTGGGGCAGCGGCAAGGCCTTCGATGCCATCGTCACGGATACGCCCATCGCCAGCGGCCCCTATCAGGTGGACAAGGTCGATCTGGGCAAGACCATCAGCTATCGCCGCAATCCGAACTACTGGGGCAACGATCTGCCGGTCCGGCGCGGCATGTTCAACGTCGACAGCGTCACCTATCGCTATTACAAGGACGAGCTGATCCGCATCGAGGCCTTCAAGGCCGGCGAGTTCGACTTCGTGCATGAGAACATGGCCAAGAACTGGGCCCGCAGCTACCAGGGCGCCAAGTTCGACCGCGGCGAGCTGATCAAGCGCGAGCTGACCCATCTCAATCCGCAAGGCATGCAGGGTTACGTTTTCAACCTGCGTCGCCCCCTGTTCCAGGACGTTCGAGTCCGTAAAGCGCTGACCCTGGCCCTCGATTTCGAGTGGATGAACCGCCAGCTCTTCTACAACCAGTACAAGCGCAACTACAGCTATTTCACCAACAGCGAAATGGCCGCCACCGGCACGCCGGACGCGGCGGAACTGAAGTTGCTGGAACCCGTGCGCCGTCATCTCGAGCCCGAAACCTTCGGCCCCGTGGTACGGCCGCCGACTACCGTGGCACCCCGCTCGCTGCGCGAAAACCTGCGCGAGGCCCGCGAGCTGTTCCGTGCCGCTGGCTGGGAATTCCGCGACGGCGCCCTGCGCAACGCCAAGGGCGAAGCCTTCGAGTTCGAGATTCCGCTGAGCGGCAAAAGCTGGGAACGCATCGTCGCCCCCTATGCCCGCAACCTGGAAAAGCTCGGTGTCAGCGTCAAGTACCGGATCATCGACTCGGCCATCCTCGCCAAGCGCACCGACGACTTCGATTTCGATCTGCTGCTGCACTGGTTCCTCAGCAGCCAAAGCCCCGGCAACGAACAGTTCCTGCGCTTCGCCAGTGAAACCGCCGACGAGAAGGGTTCGCAAAATCTGATCGGCCTCAAGAATCCCGGCATCGATCATCTGATCAATGCCATCGTCACTGCCGACACCCGCGAAAAACTCATCACCGCCTGTCGCGCCCTCGACCGCGCTCTGCTTGCCGGCCATTACATGATTCCCCAGTGGCACAACACGGTGCACCGAGTGTCCTACAAGACCCACCTCGGCATCCCGGAAAAACAACCGCTCTACTACCAGCCGGACGACTGGCTGCTGAAGGCCTGGTGGATCAAAAAGGACGCGGACAAGAAATAACATGCTCCAATACATCCTCAAACGCCTGCTGCTGATGATCCCGACCCTGTTCGGCGTACTGCTGCTCACCTTCACGGTGATCCAGTTCGTTCCCGGCGGGCCGGTAGACCAGATGGTGCAGTTCCTCAAGGGCCCGGCCGGTGGCGAGGAAGTGGCGGCGTCGACGGCCAACGTCTATCGCGGCAACCGGGGCGTGGATGCCGAGAAACTGGCCGAGATCAAGGCTCTCTACGGCTTCGACAAGCCGGCCCACGAACGCTTCATCGACATGCTCGGCCGCTTCGCCCGCTTCGATCTCGGCACCAGCTATTTCCAGCATCAGGATGTGTGGACGCTGATCAAGACCAAGCTGCCGGTGTCCATCAGCCTCGGCCTGTGGACCTTCTTCCTCACCTACCTCGTCTCCGTCCCGCTGGGCATCGCCAAGGCTGTGCGCCATGGCTCGGCCTTCGATCTCGCCACCAGTACCCTGGTCCTCGTCGGCTATGCGATCCCTGGCTTCGTCCTCGGCGTCGCCCTGCTGGTGCTGTTCGGCGGCGGCAGCTTCATGCAGGTGTTCCCGCTGCGCGGTCTCACCTCGGACAACTGGGACCAGCTCTCCCTGCTCGGCAAACTCACCGATTATCTGTGGCACATCACCCTGCCCATCCTCGCCTCGGTGGTCGGCGGCTTCGCGGTGACCACCATGCTGACCAAGAACACCTTCCTCGAAGAAATCCGCAAGCAATATGTGCTGACCGCCCGCGCCAAGGGTTGCTCAGAAGGCCGAGTGCTCTACAAGCACATCTTCCGCAATGCCATGATCCCGCTGGTCACCGGCTTCCCCGCCGCCTTCATCGGCGCCTTCTTCACCGGCAGCCTGCTGATCGAAACCCTGTTCTCTCTCGACGGGCTAGGCCTGCTTTCTTACGAATCGGTGATCAAGCGCGACTACCCTGTGGTCATGGGTACGCTGTATCTCTTCACCCTGATCGGCCTCGTCACCAAGCTGATCACCGACATCTGCTATGTGCTGGTGGACCCACGCATGCAGTTCGGCAAGGCATCGTCATGAGTACCGCCACCAGCAACGCCACTGCGGCCCGCACACTGTCACGCTCCTTATCGCCCTCGCGCCGCGCCTGGCTGCGCTTCAAGGCGGATCGGCGCGGCTACTGGAGCCTGTGGATACTGGCCGTGCTCTTCGGCCTCAGCCTGTTCGCCGAGATCCTCTCCAACGACAAGCCGCTCATCGTGCGCTACGAGGGACAGACCTACTTCCCCCTGTTCAAGACCTATCCCGAAGCCACCTTCGGCGGCGACTTCATCACGCCCACCGACTACCTCGACCCTTTCATCGCCGAGCGCATCACCGCCGGCGACAACTGGGCAATCTATCCGCCAAATCGCTACCGCTTCGACAGCCTCAACTATTTCGCCCCCAGCCCCAATCCGGCGGCACCCTCCGGCGAAAACCTGCTCGGCACCGACGACCGGGGCCGCGACATCCTCGCCCGCCTGATCTACGGTTTCCGCATCTCCGTGCTCTTCGGCCTCGCCCTGACCGCCATCGGCATGGCCCTCGGTGTGCTCACCGGCGCACTGCAAGGTTATCTGGGCGGCAAGGTGGACCTCTGGGGCCAGCGCCTGATCGAGATCTGGAGCTCGATGCCCGAGCTCTACCTGCTGATCATCTTCGCCTCGCTGTTCGAGCCGGGCATCCTCGTCATCCTGGTGTTGCTTTCGCTGTTCGGCTGGATGGGTCTTTCCGACTACGTGCGCGCCGAGTTCTTGCGCAATCGCAATCTCGAATACGCCCTCGCCGCCCGCGCCATGGGCCTTTCCAATGGCCAGATCATGTGGCGCCACCTGCTGCCCAACAGCCTGACGCCGGTGATCGCCTTCCTGCCCTTCCGCATGAGCGGCGCCATCCTTGCCCTGACCAGCCTCGACTTCCTCGGCCTCGGCGTACCGCCGACCACACCCAGCCTTGGCGAACTGTTGTCGCAGGGCAAGAACAACCTCGATGCCTGGTGGATTTCGCTGACCACCTTCGGCGTGCTGGTCGGCACCCTGATGCTGCTGATCTTCATCGGCGAAGGGCTGCGCACCGCCCTCGACACACGCAAGGGTTGAACATGAGCACCGCGCCCCTGCTGTCCATCCGCAATCTCTGCGTCGCCTTCGATGAATCGACGGTGGTGGACGGGGTTTCCCTCGACATCGCCGCCGGCGAGAAATTCGCTCTGGTCGGCGAATCGGGCTCGGGCAAGACCGTCACCGCCCTCTCCACCCTGCGCCTGAATCAGGGCGCCAGCTACCGTGGCGAAATCCTCTGGGAAGGCCGCGACAACCTGCTGGCCTGGAAGGAATCGCAAATGCGCGGCCTGCGCGGGCGTGAGGCGGCGATGATTTTCCAGGAGCCGATGACGGCCCTGAATCCGCTCTACACCGTCGGCAACCAGATCGTCGAAACCCTGGAACTGCACGAGGCCCTGAGCCGCCGCGAAGCCGCCAAACGTGCAATCGAACTGCTGGCCCGCACCGGCCTGCCGGAACCGGAACGCCGCTTCGCCGCCTTCCCGCACCAGCTTTCCGGCGGCCAGCGCCAGCGCGCCATGATCGCCATGGCCCTGGCCTGCCGGCCTAAATTGCTGATCGCCGACGAGCCGACCACCGCATTGGACGTCACCGTGCAGGCACAGATCCTCGCCCTGCTCGCCGAGTTGCAGACCGAGTTCGGCATGGCCGTGCTGCTGATCACCCACGACCTCAATCTCGTGCGCCGCTTCGCCGACCGGGTCGGCGTCATGCAGGCCGGCAAGCTGGTGGAAACCGCCACCACGGCCGAACTCTTCGCCGCGCCACGGCACGCCTACACGCAGCAGCTGCTCGCCGCCCGGCCCCAGCGCATTGCACCGCCGGCACCACCGAACGACGCACCTATCCTGCTCAAGGGCGAGGACATCGCCTGCCGTTACCCGGTCAAGCGTGGCTGGTTCGGTCGCGACTGGTTCCATGCCGTGGAAAAGTCGGCGCTGACGCTACGGCGCGGCGAGACCCTTGGCATCGTCGGCGAATCCGGCTCCGGCAAGACCACGCTGGGCCTCGCCCTTTTGCGGCTGAATGCGGGCACCGGCCGTATCGAACTCGGCGGCCCCGGAGGCGACACCCGCATCGACACCCTCGATGGCCCGGCCCTGCGCGCCAAACGCCGGCGCATGCAGGTGGTGTTTCAAGATCCCTACTCCTCGCTCTCGCCGCGTTACACCATCGAACAGATCATCGGAGAAGGCCTAGCCCTGCATTGGCCGCAGCTCGACGCCGCTGCCCGCCGCGAGCGCATCGTCGCCACCCTGCGTGATGTCGGCCTCGACGAATCCATGCTCGGCCGTTATCCCCACGAGTTTTCCGGCGGCCAGCGCCAGCGCATCGCCATCGCCCGTGCCGTGATCCTCGAACCGGAACTGATCGTGCTGGATGAACCCACCAGCGCACTGGACGCCTCGGTGCAGCAGCAGGTGCTGCGCCTGCTGGTGGACCTTCAGGTCCGCCACGGCCTCAGCTATCTGTTCATCAGCCACGACCTCGCCGTGATCCGCGCCCTGGCCCACCGGGTCATGGTCATGCAGGCCGGCCGCATCGTCGAAAGCGGCGAAACGGAAACCGTGCTCACCGCGCCGACCCAGGCCTACACCCGCGAACTCCTCGCCGCCGCGCGGCTGGACTGATCAGTAGTCCTTGCTGTTGTTCTCTTCCCAGAGCGCGGGAACGAAACGCACGACCCGGTTGCGGCCGCTTTCCTTGGCCTTGTAGAGCGCCACGTCGGCAAACTTGACGGTCTGCCAGAAGGTGTCGGAATCCGCAGGATAATCGGCGACGCCGATGGAGATGGTCTTCTGCAACACACCGCTGGCGATGGGCACCTTCATGCCCTCCACCGCGACGCGGATTTTCTCCGCCACGTCCATGGCGACGGTGGCGGCCGTCTCGTGCAGCAGGATCATGAACTCTTCACCGCCGTAGCGGATCACGTAGTCACCGCCGCGCACCGAGCGCACCAGCACCTTGGCCAGGGCCTTGAGCACCGCATCGCCGGCATCGTGGCCGTGAGTGTCATTCACCATCTTGAAGTAGTCGAGATCGAGCATCAGGATGGACAAGTGGGCATTGCGCCGCTGCGCCTGGGCCAGCAGATTCTCCACCGACTCCTCGAGGAAACGGCGGTTGTGCAGGCCGGTCATCGGGTCGCGCAGATTGGCCTCGCGCAGGGTTTCCATCAGGCGCTTGGCTTCGAGCACCGGCGCCGTCTCGCGCAGGTATATATCCACTTCCGGCACTAGCGCCTCGGCGCGGGCCGCGTCGGCCTCGCCGAGCACCAGTTGCAGCACACCGCCGACAGCGCCGGACTGAAGGATGGGGAAACACAGGTAACGCCGCCCATCGCCCTCCGTCTGCGGCCGGAAGGCATAGCAGATGTCCGGCGCGCTGACGCCATCCACCAGATGGCCGGTACGGCGGGCGCGACAGGTGTCGTTGCGGATCAATATCTGCGGATCGCACCAGCGGCAGGGGCCATGAGCCTCGCCATTCACGCGCACGGGCAGCATCTGGTTGTTGGTCGGCAGCACTTCATAGAGCGAGTACTCGGCGACGCCGAAGCGCTGCTCGATGACCCGCGAGAGGCGACCGTAGATCTCGTCCTTGGACTGATCCTCCTCGATGGCCTGTTTAAAATGCGCCGCCTCGGTCAGGGTTTCCACCACGCGAATGGTGTTGTCGAGCAGATTGCCCTCGCCGTTGGGCGTGTGGTTGGTGAGCTGCGCCACCTTCTGTCCAATCCGCGACAGGCCCTGATCAAGGAAAGCCAGCAGGCGGTTCATGTCACCGGCGATCTGGCCGATCTCGTCCTTGGTGCGCACCTCGACCACGGCCTTGAAGTCGCCGTTGATGGCTCGCTGCACGGCCGCCTCGACGTCCACAGCGGTATCGGCAATCGGTGTCGCTGCCCGCCGCAGCAGGCCGAAGGCGAAGATCACGAAACAGCCCACCGCCAGCACCATCAGGCTGAGCGTGGTGAGCGCCTTGGTACGCAGGTGGTCGATGGACATGGTCAGCGTCACCGCACCCAGTACGGCACCAGGCGATACCTGGTGGCACTGGATGCAATTGGGCTGGCCGTTGTCGCTGGCGACGAAGGGGATGGTGCCGCGAAACAGGGTCTCGCCACCTTCCTCGTTCAACTCGAACACTGCCTTGCCGGACTCCAGCACCTGCCGCTCCAGGCTGTCCGCCGGCTTCTCGCGAGCCAGGCCCTGGCCGAACTGCTTCTCCACCTGCGGGCCACGAACGACGCGGGCAGTGCGCAGGCCCTGCACCTCGGTCAATCGCTGGAGAAAACTTTCTCGCTTGGAAATGACGCCATTGATCATGGCCTCGGTAAGGCTGACGCGCACGATCTCGGCCGAGGAACGGATGTGCTCGGTGGCCGTGGCAATCGAATACTGGCGGAAGGAGAGCAGGCCGATGCCCAGCAATGCGACGATCAGCCCACTCGCGAGGGCCACGGCGAACACCGAAACCTTGCTTTGCAGATTCATCTCCTACCTCTTACTTTTGTAATAGTTATATCGAGAACGAACTATACCCGCCCCAGCAGCATGGCGAGCCAACGGGAGCGCATTTCCGGGCTCATGTCATGGCGGCTGATGAAGTCGACACGACCGCTCGCATCCCACTCGATGCCCCAGATCGGCGCGATGGCCGTCGGTAGCATGGCATAGCGTGCATCGCCGACGAAGCCAGGGCGCGTCTCCACCAGCAGGCCGTCGGCAAAACGACGGAAGCGTTCGATGTCGGCAGCCCGGCGCGGATCTTTGGCGGCGACGAGCAAGGGCGCCGATTCGCCGGGGTAATGGCGCAAGGAGAATCCCGCATGCACGGCATCCGCCTGCACACGGCCCTCATGCACATACAGCCCGCGCCAGAGCACGAGATTGCCCAAGGTCGGCTTCACAGTGAGTCGCTCGGGATGATGGCCTCGCGTCGCCGCCACTTCCCGCAGCAAACCCTCGGCCCTGTGCTGCTGGAAGTAGCCGAGGCCGAGATAGCAGGCGGCGAGCAACAGCCCCGCCCGCACGGCGGCGGAATCCGGTTTGCGCAAGCTGATGAACAGAGGCACGGCGAGCAACAACGTAAACAGCGGATCGAAGACCGCGATCACGCTCCAGGCTTCCTTGCGCTCCGAAAACGGCAACCACAGATGCGTGCCGTAACTGGTGCAGGCGTCGAGCAGGCCGGACAGGCCATAGCCGGCGAGGCTGTAGACATAGAGTCGCCCGAAGGAAATCCGCCGCCGCAAAAAGGGCCACAACAGCAGTGCCGCAATCAGCGCACCGAACGGGACGAAGGCTAGGGCGTGGGTGAAATGACGATGGAAATCGAGTACCAGCAAGGCATCGTTGCCGCTCTGGATCAGCGCGTCGGCATCGGGCAACAAAGCGGCAATCGCACCGATGCCCGCAGAAAGTCGGCGCTGGCGGGACGGCGCCACGGCGGCTGCGAGAGCCGCGCCCAGCGCGGCGTGGGTGACGAGATCCATGCGGGGATTATTGCAGACTTAATCCATGTCCCCAAAATGAGGACAAGAGTCGCCACCCGACCGTGAAACCATGGCATCGTCGAACAACAACAAGGAGACAGCATGCACACGCCGACGATCACGCCGCGCAAGTCGATCTATTACGATTACAAGATCTACCCCTTCAACAAGCCGCCGGAGCTTTCCGGGACGAAGAAGCGCCACCCCGTGGTCTTCGTCGGCGCCGGCCCCATCGGTCTGGTGAACGCCATCGATCTCGCCCGCTATGGCATCCCCTGCGTGCTGCTCGAAGCCGAGAGGCAAGTCTCCGAAGGCAGCCGCGCCATCGTGTTCACCCGCCGCTCCATGGAAATCCTCCAGCAGGCGGGCATCGCTGACCGCATCACCGCCGCCGGCCTGCCCTGGCGCTTCGGCAATTCCTTCTATCGCGGCCAGCGCGTCTTCCGCCTCGAAGCCCCCTACGACGAGGACGACCGTTTCTGGCCGATGATCAACCTGCAACAGCAGTACCTCGAGGAATACCTCGTGGACCGCGTCATGCAGGAACCCCTGATCGACATGCGCTGGGGCCACAAGGTCACCGCCATCGTCGACAACAACGACACCGGCTGCACCCTGCGCGTGGACACCGAAGCCTGCGAATACGACCTCGACGCCGACTGGGTGGTCGCCACCGACGGCGCCCGTTCGCCAGTGCGCAACATGACCGATCTGCGCATGGAGGGCGACTCCTATGAGGGCCGCTTCGTCATCGCTGACATCCGCGTCAAGCTCGACCTGCCCACCGAGCGCCTGGCCTTCTTCGACCCACCCTGGAACCCCGGCAACACCGTGCTGATGCACCGCGAACCCCACGACATCTGGCGCGTGGACTACCGCCTGCCCGACGGCGAGACGCCCGAGGACGCCCTGCGCCCCGAGTCGCTGAAAGCCCGCATCGACGCTCAATTGGAACTCGTCGGTTACAAGGGTGCGAGTTGGGAGATGGACTGGTGCTCGGTGTACTCGGCCCGCGCCATGACCCTGCCCGACTACATCCACAAGCGCCTGATCTTCTGCGGCGATGCCGCCCACATGCTGCCCATCTTCGGCGTGCGCGGCGCCAACACCGGCTGGCAGGACGGCCATGATCTGGTCTGGAAGCTGGCCATGCAGCAACGCGGCCTGGCCGGCCCACAGTTGCTGCCGTCCTACTCGCAGGAGCGGGTCCAGGCTTCGCGGGAAATCATCGACGAAGCCAGCAAGAGCACCCGCTTCATGACGCCGCCAACCCATGGCTTCCGCACCCTGCGCGACGCCACGCTGTCGCTGACCCTGTCGCAGGACTTCGTCAAGCCGCTGCTGCACTGGCGCACCTCGCGGCCCCACGACTATTACAACTCGGCCCTCAACGCCCGCGACGACGACAACACGGTGTTCAAGAATGGTCCCCTCGACGGCTCGCCGATCCGCAACGTCAAGCTTGGAGACAATGACTACCTGATGGATTGCCTGGGCGCCTCCTTCTACCTGTTCTGCTTCAACGTGCAGGATGCGGTACCGGCGGCCCTGGTCGCCGAGGCCGAGGCCATCAGGAAGCGCGGCATCGCTTTTGCCATCGTCGCCTTCGGCAATCAGGGTCAAGCGATCAAGGGTGCCGACATCGTCATCGACGACCGCGCCGGTCGTGCCCACGCCAAGTATTGCGACGGCAGCAATCCCGCCGGCTACCTGGTCCGTCCCGACCAGCACGTCAGCGCCCGCTGGATCAATCCCACTGCCGAACGCCTGCGCTCCGCCATGGATGCGGCCCTCGGACACCGGGTTACCCAAACTCAGGAGAAAAACTGATGATCGCCGTTCCCGAACTGGAAAAAGTCTACGACGCCCTCGCCGAAGGCATCGACAAAGCGACGCCGGAGAAGTCCGAACTCTTCCTGACCAAGCTGGCCCTGCTGCTGGCCAACGAACTGGGGGACAGCAGCACCGTCACCCGCTCCATAAAAACCGCACTCAGGGATCTTTAAGACAGCGCCATGGGGCACTACAATAGTGCCCCATGGACGATCTCGACTTTTCCCAAGCGGCGCCTGCGCCCACTCCCAAACCGACGCCGGCTCCGGCACCGGAACCCAAGGGCGGCGCGGCCCAGCCCTCCCCTTACGATCCCCAGCTCGCGCTCAAGTTCTTCCAGATCGCTGGCGAAATGGAAAGCATCGCCGCCGGCAAGCCGCTCTTCGCCGAGCAGGACAAATACGACGGCTTCTTCTCCAAGGGCGCCCGCGTCTACCTGCTACTCGAAGGCCAGGTGGCCCTGACCCTCAAGGGCAAGCCGCTGAACCTGGTGCTGCCCGGCGAAACCTTCGGCGAAATGGCCGTCATCTCCGATGCCCCGCGCAGCGCCACGGCCACCGCCCTGAAAAATTCCCGCGTGCTGTCCCTGGACCAGAAGCGCTTCCTGGCCTCCCTGCAACAGGCACCGGAGTTCGCCCTGATGCTGCTCGGCGTACAGGTCCTTCAATTGCGCCGCAGCGTGGATCGCGCCATGGCCAGCCGTCCTGGCCCCTTGCCGGCCCGCAAAGACGGTCGTGGCCTCGACGAGAAAACCCTGGCCGAACTGCGCAAGGCGCTCGGCGACCCCACGCCAAAGTCCATGAAAGCCGGCGACGCCATCGTCACCAAGGGCGCCCTGGGCGTCTGCCTGTACGTCGTCACCAGCGGCCAGGTCGCCATCGCCCTCGACGGCTGCGTGATCGAGCACGTTGGCCCCGGCGGCATCTTTGGTGAATCGGCCCTGCTCGGCCCCACCCAGCGCGCCGCCTCGGCCATGGCCGAAGTCGACGGTGCCTGGCTACCCGTTTCCCGCGAGGAGTTCCTCGCCATGGTGAAGACCCAGCCGGCCATCGGTATCGCCCTGCTGCGCTCGATGAGCGAACGGATGCAACACATCAGCGCCCTGATCGGCGGATAAACGCCCCACAAAAGTCGGCCCTGGCAGTACGGCGATAAAATGCCGTCCCTATGCGCCTCACCGAACTCAAGCTCCCCCTCGACCACACCGACGCCGATCTCACCGCCGCCATCCTCAAGCGGCTGGGTATCGCGGCGGACGAACTGGTTGGCTACACCGTCTTCCGACGCGGCCACGACGCCCGCAAGCCCTCGGCCATCCTCCTCACCTACACGCTGGACATCGAGGTCCGCAACGAGAAGGCCCTGCTCGCGCGACTGGCGAAAGACCGCAACGTCGGCCTGACCCCGGACACCTCCTACCACTTCGTCACCGCCGCGCCGGCCACGCCGCCGACGCCCCGCCCCGTGGTCATCGGCACAGGCCCTTGCGGCCTCTTCGCCGGCCTGATCCTGGCGCAGATGGGCTTTCGGCCCCTGATCCTGGAACGCGGCAAGGCCGTGCGCGAGCGCACCAAGGACACCTGGGGCCTGTGGCGCAAGGGCCAGCTCAATCCCGAATCCAACGTCCAGTTCGGCGAAGGCGGCGCCGGCACCTTCTCCGACGGCAAGCTCTACAGCCAGATCAAGGACCCGGCCTATCGCGGCCGCAAGGTGCTCACCGAATTCGTCAAGGCCGGCGCCCCGGCGGAAATCCTCTACCTCAGCAAACCCCATATCGGCACCTTCAAGCTGGTGACCATGGTCGAGACCATGCGCGCCGAGATCGAATCCCTCGGCGGCGAGATCCGCTTCCAGAGCAAGGTCGAAGAAATCGACATCGATGGTGGCCAAGTGCGCGGCCTGCGCCTCGCCGACGGCGAGACCATCGCCGCCACCCACATCGTGCTGGCCGTCGGCCACAGCGCCCGCGACACCTTCGAGATGCTCCAGCGGCACGGCGTGCATATCGAAGCCAAGCCCTTTTCCATCGGCGTGCGCATCGAACATCCGCAGTCCCTGATCGACCGCGCCCGCTTCGGCAAGAATGCCGGCCATCCCCGTCTCGGCGCCGCCGATTACAAGCTGGTGCACCACTGCGGCAATGAGCGCTCCGCCTACAGCTTCTGCATGTGCCCCGGCGGCACCGTGGTCGCCGCCACCTCCGAACCGGGTCGGGTGGTGACCAACGGCATGAGCCAGTATTCGCGCAACGAGCGCAATGCCAACAGCGCCATCGTCGTCGGCGTCACCCCCGCCGACTACCCGGACAGTGACACGGATGTCCTGGCCGGCATCGCCTTCCAGCGCCACTGGGAAAGCCTGGCCTTCGAAGCCGGCGGCGGCGACTACCGCGCACCCGCGCAACGGGTCGGCGATTTCCTCGCCGGTCGCCCATCGACGGAACTCGCCAGTGACCAAAACTCGGTACATCCCTCCTACACCCCCGGCGTGCGCATGACCGACCTGTCGCGCTGCCTGCCCGACTACGTCGTCGCCGCGCTGCGCGAAGCCCTGCCCGCCTTCGGCCGCGACATTCCCGGCTTCGCCATGGACGATGCCCTCATGACCGGTGTTGAGACCCGTACCTCGTCGCCGATCCGCATCACCCGTAATGAAGAATTCCAGAGCCTCAATACCCGCGGCCTGTTCCCCGCCGGCGAAGGTGCCGGTTACGCCGGCGGCATCCTTTCGGCAGCGGTGGACGGCATCCGCGTCGCCGAAGCGGTGGCCCTGAGCATGAGCAGCACGAAATAATCGATGAGCGACGTCGAGGTTCTGAAAGCCCTGCTGGCCCGCCTGCAAGACAAGCCGGGCTTCCCCGCGCTGTCGGAGTCGGTGGCGGCGATCAACGAGATCACCAATTCCGACGACCAGAACATCGACGATCTGGCCGTCATCATCAGTCGGGATGTCGGCCTCACCACCAGCCTGCTGCGCGTCGCCAACTCGGCAAGCTATCGCGCCGCCAGCGGCAAGGGCATCAGCACGGTTTCTCGCGCGGTGAACGTGCTGGGCTTCTCCACCCTGCGCGACATCGCCCTGACCGTGGTGCTCTTCAACCAGATGAAGAGCCACCCCAGCGCCCGCGAACTCAAGGAAGCCTTCCTGCGCGCCCAACTGGCCGGCACGCTCGCCCGCGAAGCTGGCCGGCTGTTCATGCCGCGCCAGGCCGAGGAGGTCTATACCGCCGCCCTTTTCCACAGCCTCGGCCAGTTCCTCACGCTGCTGTACTTCCCCGAGGAAGCGCAAGGAATACGGGCACTGATTCAGCAGCAAGGTCTCGCCGAGCATGGGGCGGTGACCCAGGTGCTCGGTGTCGACTTTGCCCGCCTGGGCCAGGCCGTGGCCGAGCAATGGCATTTCCCCACGCCGCTGGTACGCTGCCTGCAAGAACTCCCGGAGGGCATCATCGAGCGCCCCGAAACACCGGAAGACACACTCTGGATGCTCTCCGGTTTCGGTAACGAAGTCTGCGCCTCGCTGGCCGCCAACCCCGGCCAGACACCGGGCGAAGGCCTGTCCCGGCTGCGCCAGCGCTTTGCCCAGGTCATGGCATTTTCCGGCCCGCAGTTGCATACCCTGGTGCAGAAGTCCTTCGACGACGCCAAGGTCTTCGCCAGCACCATGGGCGTCAGCCTCGCCCAGAGCAGCTTTGCCAAGCAGGTGACGACCTGGATGGAGTCCGATCCCGATGACGAGAATGGGCAAAAGCCGTCTGCTGAAAATACGACCGCCGACGCGCTGACCCCGGCATCACTGCCGAAGATGCCGAAAGCGCCGAGTAACGACGCCCATCAGATGCTATCGACGGGCATCAACAAACTCAGCCACTCCATGGTCGGCGACTTCCGCGTCGACGACATCCTGCGCATGGCCCTGGACATCCTGCTCCAGGCCATGGATTTTCAGCGCGTGCTGCTGTGCATGCGCGACGACAAGTCCGGCTATATGGTGGGGCGCAGCGGTTGTGGCAAGGATGCGGCGATGGTGGTGCGCAAGTTCCGCTTCCCCTTGCAGGACACGCCCAACGTATTCCAGCTATCCATCGACAACGGCGTGGACCTGGTCATCAAGGACATTGCCGACCCCAAGATCGTGGGCAAGATTCCCCCTTGGTACCGGGCCACCCTGTCGGCCCGGAGCTTCGCCCTGATGCCGCTGATGGTCAAGGGCAAGGCGGTTGCGCTGATCTATTGCGACAAGCAGCAGGCCAACAGCATCGTCATCACCGAGAAGGAACTATCGCTGATGAAAACCCTGCGCAACCAAATCCTGCTGGCAATCAAGCAATCCCCGACGGGCTGACGCCCGTCTCCACTGCTCAGTGGCCGAAGCTGTCGGCGTCGAACATCGCCGGATCGGGTCGATCCAGCGCATTCAGCGCCGTCATCTCGGCGGCGGATAGTTCAAAACCGAAGACATCCAGGTTATGTGCCAAACGCCCCGGATTGGTCGATCTGGGTACCGGGATGTAACCCGACTGCACATGCCAGCGCAGCACCACCTGTCCCGGCGTACGGCCCAGGCGCTGCGCCGCTGCCGTCACCACCGGGTCCGTCAACATCGCATTGCCACGCCCGAGCGGACTCCAGGTTTCCGTAACGATGCCCTTGGCGCGATGGATCGCCACCAGATCGTCGCGCAAATGGTATGGATCGAGCTGGATCTGATTGACGTGGGGCACCAGGCCCAGATCGAACAAGCGCTGCAAGTGCGCCGGCTTGTAGTTCGAGGTACCGATGGCGCGCACCAGTCCCTCGTCCAGCAGACGCACCAGCCCCTGGAAAGCCTCGACATAGCGATCCTGATCAGGGTTGGGCCAATGCACCAGCAACAGGTCGATGTAGTCCAGCCCCAGCCGCTTCAGGCTCGCCTCGCAAGCCATGCGCGCCCCCTCGACGCTGTGCCACTTGCGATTGAACTTGGTGGTGACAAAAATCTCCGCACGGCTCACGCCGGACTTGCGGATGCCTTCGCCCACGCCCAGTTCGTTCTCGTAGTTCTCGGCCGTGTCGATGAGCCGATAGCCCATGCGCAAGGCATCTGCGACTACAACGGCGGCCTCCGCATCGTTCATCGGCCAGGTGCCCAGACCGAGTTGCGGCATCGCAACGCCGTTGGCGAGTGTCAGGGTGGGAGCGAGTTTAATGGTCATTGGTCTTGTCCGGTATCGAAGACATGCAGGACTTCAGCCCGCATGCCGTAAACAATCACGCCCATCAGGGAGCGATCAAACCTTCACGTATGGCGTATTTGGTCAGTTCGGTGGCATGGTGCAATTTGAGTTTGCGCATGATATTGCGCCGATGCACATCTACCGTGCCGGTGGCGATGTGCAGCCGGATGGCGATTTCCGCCGAGGTATGACCATCGGCGATCAGGCGCAGCACTTCAGTTTCCCGCTTCCCCAGAGGGACAGTCGAATCGGCGGAAGTCTTTTCCGGTTCATCGAGAGCCAGCATGGTCGCGACGTTTGCCGACAGGTAAAACTCTCCCTTCGCCACGCTGCGAATACCCTTCAGCAATTCGTCCTTGCCCGACGACTTGCTGACATAACCCAGAGCACCGGCTTTCAGCATGCCGGAAATCATGTGTCGATCCAGATGGGTGGACAAGGCCAGCACGCGCGCCTTGTGGGACGAGTCCGCAGTCAGCCGACGGGTCACTTCGATACCGCTGATATCGGGCAATGCTACGTCCATCAGAATCACATCCGGCTTCAACACCTGAAACTGCAACAGCGCTGCATTTCCATCATCGAACTGGCCAACGATCTCGATATCGGCTTCCTGTCCCAATACCTCCGAAAGCGCTTCCCGGATCATTCGATGATCGTCGACAAGCATTGTTCGTATGGATTTTTTTTGCACTGACCCGCTCCAGGATTGCTCACGGCGATATTACCGCATTGCCATCCCGAAGCTTCATCAGCCGAGGGCATTTCGCCTAAACTCGAACAATGCTAAAGGAATATCCCCAAGGATATAGAGCTAAGGGAACCCCTACCATCAGGACGGTATCGCAAATTACGGCAATCCCGGTATATCCGGGCCTTGACGCATTGCGTATATTTTCGACACAACATAAAAACATCTCTTCCCCTTCGGAGTTAGCCGCATCCAGGCTCAGGAAGTCATGCACTGGAAACGGAGAACATCGAAATGCTCAACGACATTCAATTTGTAGATACCCCATGCACGATCCGAACCATGGTGGTGGACGATCATCCGCTGGTTCGCGCGGCCTACCGAGAAGTGCTTGAAAAATCCGGCGAGGCATCCGTAGTGGCAGAGACGGATGATGGCGACATCGCATACGCCTTATATCTGGAACATAGACCCGATATCGCGATCATCGATTTGAATATCTGCGGCACCGATGGCCTCGAAGTCGTACGGCGCATTCGTACACGGGACGAAGCCGCAAGAATTCTGGTGTTCTCCGCCCAGGATCATGAGATTCACATCACTCGGGCACTCGAAGCTGGTGCAGCGGGCTATCTAAGCAAAAGAGGCACCGCCACCCAGATGCTTGACGCAGTGCGCACGGTTGCCCATGGCAAACCCTACATTGACCCCGAGCACGTCAACTCCATCGCTTATCGCCGACTATTCAACTGTGACGAGGACCCGCTACAGACACTGTCTCCACGGGAGTTCCAGATTTTTCGATGTTTGGCGAATGGCGACTCGCCCGGCGAAATTGCCAGCAAACTTTTCATCAGCCCAAAAACCGTGAGCGTCCACCAAGGACACATCATGAAAAAACTCGAGCTGAAAAACATTGTTCAGTTGGTTCGCCTGGCCATCAACTGCCATGCCGTCGACCCTTGAACTCCACACAGTCAATGGAATCAACCTCTAGCGGTCGATATCTCCCCCATTCATCAAAACAAGTAGGCCGATGACCTAGCGTCAAATGAAGTCAGTGCCAATTTTTCTTGACCGACCCATCCCGTATAAATATCACCATGCCATTCCACATAGGGATTGGCTTCGCATTGAAACCGAATACCCTGAAGTCACCACCAGATACTGGAGGCAAAAATGAATAGCGTGAATTTCGCCGAGCGGCAGGCTGTAATGGCAAAAACCGAAAGCGAGGGAGCCGATGCTTTCCAACACCATCTGCCGGTAGAGCCCCACGCGAACCACCAGCTGGAGGCGCTAATCGTTCTTGATGCGAGAGGACGCATCCAGTACAGCGGCGATGGAATCCCCAGCCTTGAATCCGGGCAGCACGCGTCCGCCCGGCCGATCAATACCCTGATCCCCAGCCTGCCCCTGCGCGAAGGAACGCCAGGCTACAACATTGCCTATGTGCGCTGTGCCTTCGCCGAAGGCGTTTGGCAGAAACACATACTGAGTACTGAGACGCAGCTGATTCCCATCGAGATCCACTTGCGCACCGTTCCGGTCGGTGGCGGTTTCTGTCTGCTCGGCCTGCTGCGCATCTCAGTGCAAGACGTCCAGGATCAAAAGGCTCACTCCTCCGCTCACGAACATCCCGAATTTCGGCCGGAGTGGCATATCTCGGGAACTCCCGATGCAATGCTGAATTCGTCCGCCTGATTCAATCCACTGGAGCACGACCATGTTGAAGAACCTGAAAATCGGAATGCGGCTGGGGATCGGCTTTGGCATCGTCCTGCTGCTGCTGGCCATTATCTCCACCATCGCTTATCTGCGCGTCAGCCAGATCGACAAAGCAGTCGACGACATCGTCGACGACAAGTTTCCCAAAGTCGTGCTGGCCAACGACATCATCGACAACATCAACCTCACCGCACGCACCCTGCGCAACGCCGCGCTGGTCAAGAGGCCGGAAGACATGGCCAACGAGCTAAAGCGTACACAGGATGCACGCAAGATGATCGGCGAAGACTTCGAGAAGATCGACAAGTTGATGAAGTCACCCGAGGGAAGGAGGCTGTTCGAGCGCACCCAGGAGACCAGCAAGGCCACCCTCGTCGAGCAGGATAGATATCTGGATCTCCTCAAGGCCGGCAAGAAGGACGAGGCCGTGGAAATACTGATCACGACGGTACGCAAGAGCCAGGGCGACTACATGAAGGCGGTCACGGACATCATCGACCACCAGTCCGCCTCCATGAAAAAAACAGGTTCCGCTGCCGCCGCGCTGGCGACACAGACGGAAACCTTGATCATTACATTGGGTCTGCTGGCCATTGTACTGTCGGCGGGCTTCGCCTTCTGGGTCACGCGCAGCATCACCGGTCCCACGACGAAGCTAATCAACGGCGCCAACCAGATGGCTGCCGGCGATTTTTCCTTCACCCTCGACGTGCACAGCAAGGATGAAATCGGCATCCTGGCCGACTCCGTGCGCGGCCTGCAAGTCGCCGTGCAGAAGATGATCGCCGATGCCGACATGCTGTCGAAGGCCGCCGTCGAAGGCAAACTCGCCACTCGTGCCGACGCCAGCCAGCATCAAGGAGATTTCCAAGCCATCATCGCCGGCGTGAACAACACGCTGGACGCCGTGATCGGTCCGCTGAACGTTGCCGCCGGCTACGTGGACCGCATCTCCAAGGGCGACATCCCACCCAAGATCACTGACAGCTACAACGGTGATTTCAATGTCCTCAAGAGCAACCTCAACACCTGCGTCGATGCCGTCAATGCGCTGGTCGCCGACGCCAACATGCTTTCCCAGGCCGCCGTCGAGGGCAAACTCGCCACCCGCGCCGATGCCGCCAAGCATCAGGGTGACTTCCGCAAGGTCGTCGCCGGTGTCAATGACACCCTGAACGCCGTCATCGGCCCCTTGAACGTCGCCGCCGACTATGTCGAGAAGATTTCCCAGGGCAACATCCCGGCCAAGATCACCGACAGCTACAACGGCGACTTCAACGTTCTCAAGAACAACCTCAACACCTGTATCGACGCTGTCAACGCCATGGTGGCCGACGCCAACCTGCTGGCCCAGGCCGCTGTCGCCGGCAAGCTCGACACCCGTGCCGATGCCAGCAAGCACCAAGGCGACTTCCGCAAGATCGTCGCCGGCGTCAACGACACGCTCGACGCCGTCATCGGCCCCATCAACGACGTCCAGCGCGTCATGGGGGCCATGTCCAACGGCGACATGACCGAGACCATCACCAAGAACTACCAGGGTGATTTCGATACTCTCAAGCAGGCCATCAACACCACCATCGCCCGTCTCGCCGACACCATCGCCCAGATCAATACAGCGGCGGATGCCCTCAACAATGCGGCCAGCCAGGTTTCGGCCACCGCCCAGTCGCTGTCGCAATCCTCGTCCGAGCAAGCCGCCTCGGTCGAAGAGACCTCAGCCTCCATCGAGCAGATGACGGCATCGATCAACCAGAACACCGAGAACGCCAAGGTCACCGACAACATGGCCACCAAGTCCTCGGTCGAAGCCACGGAAGGCGGCGGTGCGGTGAAGGAAACCGTCGAGGCCATGAAGCAGATCGCCGGCAAGATCGGCATCATCGACGACATTGCCTACCAGACCAACCTGCTGGCCCTCAACGCTGCCATCGAAGCGGCCCGTGCCGGCGAGCACGGCAAGGGCTTTGCGGTGGTCGCGGCGGAAGTACGCAAGCTGGCCGAGCGCAGCCAGGTCGCGGCGCAGGAAATCGGCCAGTTGGCCGGGTCGAGCGTGAAGATGGCGGAGAAGGCCGGTCACCTGCTTGACGAGATGGTGCCGTCGATCAAGAAGACTTCCGATCTGGTGCAGGAGATTGCGGCGGCGTCGCAAGAACAAAGCGCCGGCGTCGGCCAGATCAACGGCGCCATGGGTCAGCTCAACAAGGCGACCCAGCAGAATGCCTCCGCCTCCGAAGAACTCGCCGCCACCGCCGAGGAAATGGGTGGGCAGTCGGCGCAATTGCAGGAGCTGATGGGCTTCTTCAAGGTCGATGACGGTAGCCGCTCTCACGCAAAAGTCGGCGCTGGTGGCACGGCGAGCAAGGCTCAAGCATCCAGGGCCAAGACAGCATCCTTACCCATCCATACCAGCAAGGCGCCTCCGGCCAATGTCGGCGACGGCGATTTCGAGCGCTTCTGATCCGGGAGATCAACATGGAACAAGTCGCTCAACACGCCGGTGGCAAGCCGCCGGCCCTGGCCGGGTCGGTGGAGGTCCAGCAGTACCTGACCTTCCTGCTCTCCGGCGAGATGTACGCGGTGGGCATCCTCAATGTGAAGGAGATCATCGAGTACGGCCAGCTCACCGAGATTCCGATGATGCCGGCCTTCATTCGCGGGGTGATCAACCTGCGCGGCTCCGTCGTGCCGGTCATCGATCTGGCCGCCCGCTTCGGCGGCCGTCAGACCGAGACCTCCCGTCGTACCTGCATCGTCATCATCGAGATGACCGGGGAGAACGAGGACCGCCACGACATCGGTGTCGTCGTCGATGCGGTCTCCGAAGTACTGGAGGTCTCTTCTGCCGATATCGAGCCGGCCCCTGCCTTCGGCGCCAAGATCCGCGCCGACTTCATCGATGGTATGGGCAAGATTGGCGGCAAGTTCGTCATCATTCTCGATATCCAGCGCGTCCTCTACATCCAGGAAATCGCGCGACTCGCCGTGATCGAGAATCACGATGCCGGCAGCGATGACCAGGCGCAGCTTCAATAAGCGTGGGAGCAATTCGCCGTGGCAAACACAATGACATTCGAGGAGACGCGCCTCTCTCCGTTCTACCGATGGCTGGAAACGACATCTGATCGGATCTGGGCCGGTGCGGATGAGGAAACAGTAAGCACCATTCCATTCCGGCAGCTCATCGACGAGCTTCCCCAATGCATCTTCTGGAAGGACGTTCACGGCCGCTTCATCGGCTGCAACAGCGTCGGGGCGAAGCGACTGGGTTTGCAGCAGGCCGAGCAGATCGAAGGCAAGACCGACGGGGATCTGCATCAGGATCCCGAGCTGGCCCACTACCTGCAAGTCGAGGACTGCAAGGTGATCCAGGGTGGCGTTCCCGTCTATCGGGTGATTTCGCGGGATGGACAGGATGACTCGGCCCGGTGGTACGAAACCAGCAAGATTCCTCTGCGCGACACCGAGGGTTTGATTATCGGCCTGCTGATTTGCTACGAAGACGTCACCGAACGGGTGCGCAGTGAAGAAGCGCAGAGGCAACACTGCGAACGTCTGGACGTGGCGGCGAACTTCATGCACAACTGGTCGATGTGGATCGACCGAAACGGCCGCCTGCGCTGGGTCAGCCCTGCCGTCGAGGCAGTGGCCGGCTATTCCGCCGAAGAGTGTTATGCCATGCCGGACTATCCGCTGCCGATTGTTCATCCCGAAGACCAAGGACACACAGCCGCCATATTCGATATCGGTATGCACGACAGAACGGAAACCCAGTTTCGCTTTGTCCGCAAGGACGGCAAACATCGCTGGGGCGCCGTTGCCAAACGCGTGATACCGGACAAGGACGGCCAGCCGAACGGCGTCTACTCCAGCGTGATCGATATCACCACGCAAAAGGAGGCGGAAGAAATCCTGATCGAGCTCAACAAATCGCTGGAGCTACGAATCCTGGCGGCCACCGAAGAAGCCGCGACCAAGGAGCGTCTGCTGTTGCAACAATCGCGCTATGCCGGCATGGGCGAAATGATTGGTCACATCGCCCATCAGTGGCGCCAGCCGCTCACGGCGCTGGGCCTGCTGCTGCAAAACGTGGAGTACGACGCGCGCGACAACCTGATCGACACCGCCGAACTGACCGAAAAATTGCAACAGGCCTTTCATCTGGTGGCGGTCATGTCGTCGACCATCGATGACTTTCGCAATTTTTTTCATCCCGTCTCGATGGACATCAGTTTCGGCGTCCTCGAATGTGTGGAGGGCGTCCTCAGGCTGCTGGACGCCAGCCTGAGTCATGCCGAGATTGCGGTAACCGTCGACGCGCCGGAAGCCTGCCAGGTGTTAGGCCGCCCCAACGAAATGGCGCAGGTGCTGCTGAACCTCTTGAGCAATGCCAAGGACGCCCTGGTGTTCTATCGCCCCGACCATCGCCAGATCCACATCAACATCGCCATCGAGGACGACATGGCCGTCATCCGCGAACGCAACAACGGCGACTTCATTTCCGAGGAAGACATCGACCGCATCTTCGACCCCTACTACACCACCAAGGAAGAAGGTACGGGGCTCGGCCTGTACATGTGCAAACAGATCATCGAAGAGCACTTCGGCGGCGAGATCGGCGTTGCCAATACCGAAGACGGCGTGGAATTCGTCCTCAAGGTTCCGCTGGCCCGACAAAACAACTAGAACATCGGAGAACATGATGAGCACGCAAGGGGATGTTGCAAAGCAAAACTGGAACAGGAGCGCCTACCGTCAGCTCAACCAGATCCGTGGCTTCTTCATTGTCCTGATCATCTGCATGGCAATGGCGTCGGCCCTGCTGCTGCACTTCACGACCGACACCGTTGCCGCCTGGGCCGACGGAATGGGCATTGATCACGCCCTGATGACGAGCCTGGCAACCGCCGCCACGATAGTGCTGGTGGGCCTGCTGTTCTTTCTGGCCCTGACCAAGATCAGGATCGGTCAATGGGGCGGCATCGAAACCACCTTTTTTTCCAGTCTGGTCTACAACTCGATACTCCAGACCGAGCGCGACATGCTGGCTGAAAAATGCCGGCAAACCGCCGAGGCGCTACAAGAAGCCAAGCAACTGGAAGCGTCTTTCGCGCAGCAGCATCAGGACATCATCCGGTTCACCGAATCCTCGGCGCAGCAAATCGTCGAACGCATCATCCTGCTGGATCAGCAAAGTAGCCGTCTGGTCTCCATGCTGACCGGCAAGGACGGACCGGACGCCAGGGCGCTGTCCGAAAGCCAGGCGGCCATGGAGGCGATCCGGGTCTTCGTTTCACAGTTACCGGAACGCATCCTCCAGGAACGGGAGCAGTTCCGCCATATCATCGACGACGTTGGTCAGCTCGGCCGCCTGGTCACGGTAATCAAGGACATCAGTTCGCAGACCAACCTGCTTGCCCTCAACGCGGCCATCGAGGCGGCTCGCGCCGGTGAACAGGGTCTCGGCTTCGCCGTTGTCGCCACCGAGGTGCGCAAGCTCGCCACCCATTCCAACGAATCCGCCGGACTGGTATGGAGCGGCATCGAACGCGCCCAGTCCAGCGTGTCCCGTGCCTTCAGCCAGGACATCCAGGAAGAGACAACGCGGCAGCTGCAACACGCCATCGACATGGTAAAGACCATCGGCGACATGCAACAGCACCAGGAGGACTCCCGCCAGGAACTGATGGTGCAGATCAACGAGGCCTCCAGTATCAACAACGAACTGGCAGCACAGATCAATGAAATGGTGGCCAGCGTGCAATACCAGGACGTGGTGCGCCAGATGATCGAACGGGTGGATGACGCCGCCCAGCGTAAAAGCCAGGTGCTCGAAAACATCGCCGAAACCCTACAGATCGAAGAAGCCACCATTGAACTCGGTGGCCGGGAAATCAAGACCATCCTCAGCGACTTCATGACGCTGGAACAAAGTCATGGCAAGCGGGATGCCAACGGCAGGCTGCTCAGCGGCGTAGACGCCACCGGCGGCAAGCGCATCGATCTTTTCTAGCCTGGGAGTAAATACCATGGATATACAGACCACCATCGAAAACGGACGCGCCGTGCTGCACCTGGATGGTCGCTTCGACTTCAAGTGCGGCATCTCTTTTCGTCACGCCACCAAGCCCCTGCTGGAAACACCCGAGATCAATACACTGGAGCTGGACTTTGACCGGGTGTCGTTCATCGACAGCTCGGCTCTGGGTCTGCTGCTGCTGCTGCGCGCCCAGGCCAATGACATCAAGAAGGAGGTCGTCCTTACGCACAGCAGTGCCGAGTTGCGAAAGGTGCTGTCGATCGCCCAGTTCGACAAGATGTTCCGTATCGAATAGGCAACACGCCACATTGCCAGGGCAAAGCCGTGATCAAGAAGATTCCCATTGGTGAGCTGAAGTCGGGCATGTACGTGCACGACGTCAACTGTAGTTGGCGCAGCATGCCGGTATTCACCTTTCGCCACCGTATGTCGGATGAGAAAATCATCGAGAAGATACGCCAACTCGGCATCCGCGAGATCTACATTGACACCTCTCTCGGCGATGATCTGCCGGGTGCGCCGACCGAAGATGAAGTACGAATGGAGCTGGAAGGACAAATGGTCGGCCTGGCCGACGGCGATGAGGTGGCATTCCATCACCGCCTGGCCAGCCAGAGCGAACTGGACCATGCGTGGGACATCCACCGCAGCGCCAGCCAACTGATCCAGGGCATCATGACCGATGTGCGCATGGGCCGCCAGATCGAGTTCGACACGGTGCACGAGGCGCTGCACAACATCAACGGCAGTGTCCTGTCGAGCTTCGGCGCCCTGATGCAACTGGGGCAACTCAAGAGTGCCGACGACTATACCTTCCAGCACTGCGTCGGCGTCAGCGCACTACTCACCGCCTTCGGCAAGGGCCTGGAACTCAACCGGCAGACCATCCACGATGTCGGAATCGGCGCACTGCTGCACGATATCGGCAAGATGCAGATTCCCTCCGAAATTCTCAACAAGCCGGGGCGCCTGACCGAAATAGAGTTCGATGAAATGAAACAGCACGTGGTCTATGGACGGAATCTCATTGGCGACGCCTCCTGGGTCAGCAGCACTGCACTCCAGGTGCTGGAACAACACCATGAGCGCTATGACGGCACCGGCTATCCGAAGGGGCTGAAATCCTCGGAAATTTCCCCCATGGGCCAAATGGCCGCCATCGTCGATGTCTATGACGCGATCACCGCAGAGCGCGTCTATCACAAGGGAATGATGCCTGCCGATGCCTTGCGCAAGCTACAGGAATGGAGCCACTTCCATTTCAATGAAGACCTGGTCAGGCATTTCATCCGCAGCCTGGGCATCTATCCGCTGCGCACCGTGGTCCGTCTGGAAAGCGGCGGCATCGGCATCGTGATCGACCAGAACCCGGCGGATCTGTTGCGGCCCACCTTACTCATGGTCAGCGACGACGAGAAACGCCTGCCCTTGTCACCGTATCGACTGGACCTGAGCAAGGCGACCGCAGACCGGATCATCACCTACGAGCCGCCGGAGAAATACCACATCGACGTAGACCGCTATCTCGCCACGGTCTGAATGGTCGGCGCCGAAGCCATGGGTGGCGCGGTATCGACCATCAGCAGCGTAATGTCATCGAAGGCATTGCGCCCCCCCAGATAAGCCTCTCCCGCCGCCTTCAAGCCATCAAATCGATGACCCGGCGCGGATGCCCTCAAGTTCTGGAGAATATTTTCCAGGCCGAAGGCCTTGCCCGCCTCGCTCTCCATGTCCTCCAGTCCATCGGAGTAGATGACCAGATCGCCCGCATCCGGCCACTGGTAAATATCCGTCTCTGCGGTGAAGGTGCGATCCAGGATGCCCAGCGGAAAATTATTAGACTCGAAGCGATGGATGACCTGACCGTCCCGGTCCATGTACAAGGCGCCGGGGATGCCACCGTTCCAGACTTCGATCATCCGGTTGCGGGTGTCGATGCACGCAATCAATGCGGCGACATAGCGCTCGGTAGGTGACTGATCGCGCACCGCCCAATTCATTTCCTCCACCATCAGCGAAATCGGTAAACCTTTGCTGACCATGCGATAGAAGATGTGATTGATCGGCAACAGGTTCAAGGCCGCCGGCAGGCCATGCCCGGTCGAATCCGCCAACATCACGTGCAGCTTGTTGTTCCGGCTTCGCGCCACGGCAACCAGATCCCCGCCGACGACTTCGGTGGGATGCAGCCAATAGTGCACCTGGCTGTCGCGCATGTTTTCCGGCCGCATCATGCGCGCCATCAGATCGGCGATCAGCATGCGCTCGTCTTCTGTTGCCTCGTGATAAGCGGCTAGCCGGGCGCGGCTGGTGGTGATTTCCCGTGACTGCATGAGCAGTCCCACACAGCGCAGCAACGTCTTCAACAGCTTGTCCAAGATGATGGGTTTGAGGATGTAGCCATCGGCACCCAGATCGATCGCCTGGAGCAAATAGGTCGATTCCTCGAACACCGTGGTGAAGATCACCGGTGTCGCGCGATCCCGCTTCTTGATCTCCTCGGCCATGGCGATGCCGCTCTTGATCGGCATCTGTATGTCTGTCAGCACCATGTCGGGGTGATGTTCAATGAACAAGGCCAAACCTTCCTCCCCATTACAGGCAGTAATGAGGCGACCCACCCGGCGCAAGAGGAAATGGGCGACTTCGCTGCGGATGCTTTCCTCGTCTTCGACATAGAGAACGGTCAGCTGCTTGAGTTCCTCGACACACTTGGCGTCTTCCATTGCGATCTCCTTCGTACTCCGCATGGCCTGTCACGTCGGCCATGATGGAATTATGGGTGCAATCGCGACCGACCCGAGCATGCCAAATAGGATGGATTTCTCGTCGCCAGGCCTGCAAGCGTCGGCGGCGCCGGGGAATTAAACAAGCGAATCAACCCCTAGCCAGAGATAGCTCGGTGCCTCCTCAAGCAACCTAAGCCAAATGCCTAGTCAAGAATGCATCGGCGGTCAATTCCACGCGTGACTCCCCTTCGGTACAACTACGACCTATCCGGCAATCACGGACATCACCGAGCAGGAGGCAACATGAACAGAGACCAATACCTGATGAAACTCGCCTGGCGGAAAACCGCAGAGGGGGACGCGGATGAGCGCCAACCAGGAGTCACTTCACCGGCGCAACACGCGCCTTCCGGCCCGCCCATATTCAGATTGCGGCCAGAAAATATTCCCGTCTCCGACTACAACGCCATGGCTGTGCACTGGACGCTACCTGGCATCCCCGGACGGGTTCGCCTGGCCCACTTGCATCTGCCGCCCAGACACAAAGCTTGAGGATGCTCAGTCCATGGGCTGGCGCGAGACCCAACCCACATAGCCCTGGCGGCCGCGCTTGAGCAATTGATCCAGCTTGCGGTCGGCTTCCTGCGGCGTGGCGAAGAGTTCGTCCATGAAGGCGTTGCAGCCGGCCCAGCGTCCGTCGGGTGTGGGGAAAATGGCAACCTGACGGCCGCCATGCAGAGTAGCGACGAGGTTGCCGCCTGAGGAGTCTCGCCAAGAGGCACCGACCAGCGCTGTAGCCTCCTCTCGCCGCACACAAAGCGCGACCAGCGCATCGATGGGCGAATCGCAGACGACGCAGACGATGGCGGGGAAATAGCCGGAGGCTTCCGCTGTCGGCAGGGCGTTCACCGGATCGGTCACGAAGCGGATACGAACTAGGGTTTTTGCTTCGGCGGTGCATCCACATCCAGCGCCCGCCAGCCCTCGAGACCCAGCTTGTTCATGGTCTCGATGTTGCGCTCATAGATGTCGGCGGCGTCAGGAAAAGCGGCCACTGCCTTTTCGAGACTGGCCTCGCGGATCAGATGCAGGGTCGGATAGGGCGAGCGATTGGTGTGATTGGCGATGTCGTCCGGTTCGGCATCGGCGAAGACGTAGTCGGGATGAAAGCTCGCCACTTGCAGGATGCCGTTGAGCCCGTGGGTGCGCAGGACGACTTCGGCGAGGTCGAGGAAATCGGTGAAGTCGTCGAAGTCGGTCAGCACGTCGGGCGTGATGATCAGGGTCATGTCCACTTCGTCGGGCGAGGTCTCGGTGAGGAACGTGAGTTCCCGTTCCAGATCGTCGAGCAGGGCATCGGCCGTCTGCGCCTGGCTGACGACGTAGCGCAACTGGTTCTTGACGTGCACCGCCTTGGCGAAGGGGCAGAGATTGAGGCCGATCACGGCGCGCTCGACCCACTTGCGGGTGGCGGCGATGATCTCGGGATGCTGGGCAATGTCAGTGCTCATAAGAAAAGTCGGCGCTGGTGAGACGGCGATAAGTTCAGGAACTGGCCATGTAAAGACGTCGGCGCTCTTCTTCCAGCAGCGCATCGCGGACCTCTTCCATCACGGCGTTCACATCGGCGATGCGATCCTCGACAGCGACGTGCCCGGTCAATGGAACGTCGGGACTCAAACTGCCGGCGAGATAGAGCGCCCAGATTTCCTTGCCATAGGCGCTGTCCTTGAGTTGCGGGGCAAAACGGCTGAAATAGGCGGCCAGGTTATCCACGTCGCGCTCCAGCATGGGGCCGGCATTGCTGTTGCCGGCGGCATCGACGGCCTGTGGCAGATCGATGATCACCGGGCCGTCGGCGGCGACGAGGATGTTGTATTCGGAGAGGTCGCCGTGGATCATGCCGGCGCCCAGCATGATGACGACCTGGCGCAGCAGGTAGGCGTGGAACTCCAGCGCCAGCTCCTCCGTCAGTTCGACGTCGTTGAGTCGCGGCGCCGGATGGCCATCGGCATCGGTGACCAGCTCCATCAGCAGCACACCCTCGTGACAGATGTAGGGCTGCGGCACACGCACGCCGGCGGCAGCGAGGCGATAGAGCGCATCCACTTCGGCGTTCTGCCAGGCTTCTTCCTGCATCTGGCGACCGTAGCGGGTGCCCTTCTCCATGGCCCGCGCCTGACGGCTGTTCTTGGTCTTGCGGCCTTCCTGATAGGAGGCGGCCTTGCGGAAGCTGCGCTGAACGGCGTCCTTGTACACCTTGGCGCAACGAATCTCGTCGCCGCAACGGACCATGTAGACAGTGGCCTCCTTGCCACTCATCAACTGACGCAGCACTTCGTCCACCAGGCCTTCGGTAACGAGGGATTCGAGTCGCTTGGGAGTCTTCATGACTGGCGCAGGGCTTCGTGGCGCATCACTTCTTTTTGCGCTTTTCGGGAAGCCCCGACGGCGCAGGGCGCGGTGCGGGCTTGTAATTCTTGAACACGGTCTTGGCGTCCCGGTTGGCGCGCTCAAGCGTGCAGATTGCATTGTCGTCGTCGTGGCCACTGAAGAAATCGTCGGCCTGGGCGCGCATCACCATCTGGATCGCGTCGTCGTCGCTCATTCCGTATTTTTCGGTGATCAGCGTGGTCACTTCATCGAGGAATTCTTCGTAGGTCATGGCGTGTCCTGCCTCGTGTTCTCGTGTTTCAATGTCATCCGGCGACGCTCGGTCAGGCAGTCGCTGTCGCCGGCCTGGAAATCGCGGCAGACGCCGGGGCGGCGCGAATAGTGGGTGCAGCGCATGGTCTCGCGATCCACCGCAACACACCAACCATCGGCCAGCCGGCGCATCACCGTGCCGCCCCATTGGTCTTCCATGGTCAGCGAGGCGGGCACGTCGTCGTCGCCCATCAGCATGACTTCGAGCTTGCAGCAGCAGGCTTCGCAGGTCTCGCAGGTGACAGTCACTCGCCGCCCTCTTCGATATCTTCGGCCGGCGCCGCCACCGGCTCGACGGCGGCCGCCATCATGGCCGCCCGCGTCTCCGGCGTCTCCAGACTGACGCGGCCGAGGATGCCGCCACGATAGTCGGTAAGAAAAATGATGGAGGCCTTTTCGATGTCGAGCTCACCGGCCCATTTGCCCTTCAGCATGCAGCCGCGCCGCTTCGCCACGGCCTCGACCACGGCGACGCCGTCCATGCCCTCGGTGGAAAAGCCGTAACGCGCCGTCAGCATCCCGGGATAGCGGGCCAGCAGGATGTCGGCCAGATGGGCGGCGACGGCGTCCTCCATCACCGCATTGACACCGATGGCATGGCTGGCGGCGAGCATGTAGCCGTCGCTGTCGTACTTGATCTTCGGCCACATCATGCCCGGCGTATCGGTGATCGACATGCGGGAATTGATGTCCAGGGTCTGCTGGCTCTTGGTCACCGCCGGCTCGTCGCCGACAGCGGCCACGCGGCGCTTGAGCAAGGCATTCATCAGCGTCGATTTGCCGACGTTGGGAATGCCCATGATCATCATGCGCAGGGGTTTCAACGCATCACTGCGATGGGGCGCCAGCGTCAGGCAATGGCTGGGAATCTTTGCCACTTCGCCGGCCTTCTTGCCGGAAATGGCGATGGCCTTCACGCCGGGCTGGCGGTTGTAATAATCGATCCAGGCCTGCGTCACCGCCGGGTCGGCCAGGTCGGACTTGTTCAGCACCTTGAGGCAAGGCCGCTGGCGATGCTGGCGCAGCTCGCGGATCATGGGGTTGGCGCTGGCCTCGGGCAGACGCGCATCCACCACCTCGATCACCACGTCGATCTTGGCCATGGTCTCGGCGGCCTTCTTGCGCGCCGAGGTCATGTGACCGGGGAACCACTGGATCGCCACCGTCAGACCTCCGCTTCCGCAACGGGGGGCAGTACGGTGATCCGCGTGTCGAGGCAATACACCTCGGTGCCGGCGCGTATCTTCGCCGTCTTGCGCGTTTCCGTCAGTCCGCCGATGCTGACCAATCCATCGGCCACCATGCGCTTGCCCATGCCGCCGCTGTCGGCCAGCCCCGCCACCTGGAGCAGATGGCACAGCTCGATGTAATCCCGGTCACCCGCGAGGAGCGCCACTTCAATGTGTCTCATGATTTCCCGCCTGTGTTCGCTGCGCCCGCTGCGCCTGTTGCCAGGCGATGGCCGCCTGGTTGGCGTGGGCCAGTATCCGGTCGAAGCGCTCTTTCGCCAAGGCCTGCCGCAGGGCCTCGAACAGTTCCTGCGTGGTTTCCTGGGCCAATCCCTCGCTGGCCGCCGCTTCCGTCAGGCAGCGGATCTGCACATGCGCCAGAGCATCGGCCACCAGCCGCCAGCCGACCACCGGCATGCGCTCCACCAGCACCACCAGCAGGCCGCCGAGCGTGGCGAGGATGCGCTGCGCCTCCTCGCGCTCGGTGCAGGCGATCATGGAATGCCAGAGGGCGAGATGGATATTGCGCCGCAGGTCCATCTTGAAATCGATAGCGTCGGTATCCGCCGCCTCGATGGCGGCGAACTGCTGCTGGAAGCGGGCATCGGCGGCCGCGTCCAACCCTTCACGTAAGGCGCCGAGCAAGGAGGTGAGGCCGGGAATGGCAACGAGGCCGAAGGCCTGCGTCCACGCCAGCCCCCACTGATCCATGCCGGCCACCAACAGGGCCAGGCGTAAGGCCCGCGCATCGTCGTCGAAACCGGCCCGCGCCCAGTTGCGGCACAGGGGCAGCATGTCCTCGACGGCGGCGGCAATCTTGGCTTCATCGCCCTCCAGGGTCAGGCGGAAAATCTTGGCGAATCCGTCCTGCGCCATACGCGCGGCCTGACGTTGAATTTCAGGGGGAGCCAGTACGGCCAGCCGGTCGGCGGCCAGGGGATGTGAAAAGTCGGTGCTCATGATATGAAATGCCCCGCATGGGGTGCGGCGACACAAAGGGCGAAGAGTTCGCGTTGGGAGGAAATACCGAGCCGGCGATAGGCGCGCTTCTGATAAGTGACCACCGAACTGGGCTGGATGCCCATGCTCTCGGCGATCTCCCGCGCGCTGCGGCCTTCGAGGACGCCGCGCACAACATCGAGCTCGCGCTTGGGCAGTTCGGGGCAGCGGCTGCGCAGGCGCGACAGCATCAGTTGTGGTGTGCCCTGCCGATGCTGGCCGGCCAGGGCGTAATGATGCTTGGCAGCCAGGGCGAGGATGGGCGAGAGGGATTCGAGGGTATCGATCTCGCCATCGCCGAAAACACCCTGATCGTCGTTGCGATAAAGATTGACCGACAGCCAGATGCCGGCCTCGGGCCGCATCAACAGGGCGACCCGATCCGACACCCGTGGCTTTTCGTAACAGGCCTGACGGTAGCCCTCATGGGCGATCTCGTCACTGCGCTGGCGATGGAACAGCACACTGCCCTCCTTCGCCTCGGCGTATTCACCGCTGACGATGGGCTGGTTGCCGTCCAGCTCGTAGAACAGCTGGATGTACTTGTCCGCCACGTCGTTGAGAAAGCGCCCACCACGATAGTCGGCCACCGACACGGTGCGCGGCCGGTTGCTGAACTCGTAGGCGAAGACGGTGCATTGCGAGGCGCGCACGGCGCCACCAATCGTCTTCAGCACCTCGCCGGCAAAGGCCGACACATCGCCTTCGCCGATGGCCGCCAGCAGGCCGGCGACACGGGCGGCCGGCAAGGAGCCACGGCAACGGGAAGCATCGAGAGTCCAGACTTGCATGAGCGAATCCCTCCCTGCGAGGAAAACAAAATAAAAAGGCCCCCGGCGTGAACCGGGGGCCTTTTGGTCTGCTTGGTCGGCGCGGCGGGATTCGAACTCGCGACCCCTTGCACCCCATGCAAGTGCGCTACCAGGCTGCGCTACGCGCCGAGGGGCCGAAGTATAGCAAAAGAATCGGGCGCGGTGCGCTTTCGCGGATTCGTTCGGCCGATTCGCTTATCGGATGCCCAGCGATGCTTCGAGTTTGCGCACCAGTTCGACCAGGCGCGGGCGCACGTCTTCGAGCAGGAACTCCTTGGACAAGGTGAAGGCCGGGCCGCCGCAGTTGATGGCCATGGGCGGCAACCCGCCGCCGGGACGCAGGGGCACGGCGATGGCATTGACGTCCGACTGCCATTCGCCGAAGGAGGTCACGCAGCCGATTTCGGCATATTCGCGGCGGGCGCGGTCGATGCCGTCGCGGATCGAGGGCCAGGCCACTTCGTCGAGTTCCTTGACCCGCTCTGTGATGTCCTCGCGCTCCCGCTCGGAAGCAGCGACGAGATAGGCGCGGCCCATGGCGGTGGTGGCGATGGGAATGCGCGAGCCGATGTCCAGCGACAGTGTCAGCGCCGACGAGCTGCGCGCGTTGCCTACGTAGATCATCGACAGGCGGTCGCGACTGCCGAGGGACACCATGGCCTTGGAGAAATCAGCCAGCTCCTGCATCAGCGGCCGCGCCAGGTCGCGCACATCCAGCCGCGCCAGCATGGCGCTGCCCAGAGCCAGGGTCGAGGTGCCGAGGCGGTACTTGCCGGTCTCCTCGACGAAGACCAGATAGCCGAGCTTGGTCAGCGTGTAGGTCAGGCGCGAGACGGTGGATTTGGGCAGCGTGCAGCGCTTGGCGATCTCCTGGTTGCCGAGCATCTTCTCGCCGGAACTGAAACAGGACAGCACGGACAGGCCCCGCGCCAGGGCGGTGACGAAATGACGATCCTCCTTGCCGGCGGATTTTTCGTCCATCTCGTCCTCGTCAAGTGCAACTGCCGGAATTTCTTTTTTCATGTTCATGTCCCTTATACAGACGCAGCGCACAGCGCATCGCGGGCGGCCCGGTACTCGCGTCCGAGCTGCGCCACGACCTCACTGACGGGAAGAATTTCGTCGATGGAGCCGACGCCCTGGCCGGCGCCCCAGATGTCGCGCCAAGCCTTGGTTCTGTTGGAACCGAAACTCATGCTGGTCTTGTCGCGCACCGGCAGATTTTCGGGATCGAGGCCCTGGGCGACGATGCTCGGCTTCAGGTAGTTGCCATGCACGCCTGTAAAGAAAGGAGTGTACACGACATCGGCGGCGCGGCTCTCGACGATCATCTGCTTGTAGCCCTCGATGGCATTGGCTTCCGGCGTCGGAATGAAGCGCGTGCCCATGTAGGCCAGATCGGCGCCCATGGCCTGGGCAGCGAGGATCTGCTCGCCCCGCGTGATGGAACCGGACAGCGCGATGGGCCCCTTCCAGAAACGCCGCACCTCCGACACCAGCGCAAAGGGCGAGAGCATGCCGGCATGGCCGCCGGCGCCGGCGCAGACCAGGATCAGGCCATCCACGCCTTCCTCCAGCGCCTTCTCGGCATGACGCACGCTGATGACGTCATGGAAAACGATGCCGCCGTAACCGTGCACCTCCTTCACCACGTCGCCCGGCGCCCGCAGGCTGGTGATGATCATCGGCGCCTTGTGCTTCACACACATCGCCACATCATGGTCGAGGCGGTCATTGGAGTGATGCACGATCTGGTTCACCGCATAGGGACCGACCTTCTTGCCGGAGCCGCTGGCAAGTGCGGCGGCCCGCTCGGCGGCGATCTCCTCATTGAGCCGCGCCAGCCATTCGTCGAGCAACTCCTTGGGCCGCGCATTGAGCGCCGGGAAGGAACCGACGATGCCGCTCTTGCACTGGGCCAGTACCAGATCAGGCTGGGAGACGATGAACATGGGCGAGCCGATGACGGGCAGCGCAAGATTGTCTTGGAGGATTTTCGGCAGGGACATCATGTCTCCGGTTGAAGTGCGCGCGGCGCCATGCGCCAGGCGGGGATTAAGGCAAGCAGGTAGATGAAGCCGATCAGCAGGAAGCCTTCCTGCATCGGTTGCAGGCCATGCACGGCGCCGAGTTGGCGCTCGCGGCCTTCGAGGAACAATGCAATCAGCGTGACGCCCAGCGCCCCGCCGAGCTGACGGAAGAAATTGATCGAAGCCGAGCCTGCCGCCTCGTGACCATAGGGCAGCAGGCGCAGCGCGCCAGCATTGAGGCCGGGAATGATGAGACCGAGGCCGACACGACCGATGGCCACCCACAGGGCCAGCAGCCAGAAGCCGGTGAGGGCCGAGGAATTGCCCATCAGCGCCGCCGACACAGCGAAGAAAGCCAGCCCTGCCATCGCCACCCGATTGGGTGGAAAACGGTCCGCCAGGCGTCCCGACAGCAGCAGCACCGCCGCCAGCACGATGCCGCCGGGCACCAGCATCAGGCCGGCGTCGTAAGCGGAGAAGCCGGCGCCGATCTGGGCGAAGACCGGCGCCAGATAGGTCGAGCCGTAAATGCCCATGCCATAGGCTCCGGCCACCAGCACGGCGGCGCCGAAACCATGTTCACGGAAGATGCGGAAGTCGAGCAGCGGATGCAGGGTGCTGCGCTCCCAGATCACGAAGCCGGCGGCCAGCGCGACGCCGAGCAACGTCACCGGAATCCCCACCGCTGGCTCGCGGATCAGCGCCGACAGCCCGCCGAGCAGCGCACACAGCGCACCCACCACCAGCGCCAGTCCGGTCGCATCGAAAGGTCGCTTGCGGGCACCTTCACAAAGACGCCCAGCGATCAGATAACGCGGCGCCAAAGCGATACCCGCGAGGCACAAAGGCACGGTGACGAGGAACACCGCCTGCCAGCCGAAGTGATCCACCAGCAGGCCGCCGGCCACCGGCCCCACCGCTGGCGAGAGCACGATGCCCAGCCCATAGGCCGACATGGCGCGCCCCCGCTCCTGGGGCGGAAAGACATCGATGATCACCACCATCGCCAAAGGCTGGACGAAGCCAGCGATGACGCCCTGCGCAATGCGACAGGCCGCCAGCAGCGGAAAGCTGGTAGTCAGCGTCGCCAGCACGGAGAACGTCACCAGCAGCGCCAGCGCGCCCACATAGGCGCGGCGAATGCCGAAGCGGGCGATGGCCCATTGCGCCAGCAACATGGATGCCGTGGTCGCGGCAAGGAAGCCGGTGGACAAAATCTGCACCTGATCGTGGCCAACGCCGAAGACGCGGATGATCTCCGGCAGGGCGACGTTCACTACCGTCGCCTCCATGATCGCCGAGACGGTGCCGAGCATCACCGTCACCACCGCCCACCAGCGATAGGAAAGACCATGACGGGCGAACATGGACGCCACCTCGGCCTGTCGGGCTTCGGCTTCGCGACTCATGAAAGGAGGTACTTGGACAAGGAATTCGGTTCCGCAAACTGTGGCTTGTTCCGAATAGTGGCACAGTGGTAAACCCAGCGTCAAGCCAGCAGGACGACCGCCGACACACCTTCCGCACCGCATCAACAGAGAGACTTTGCAGCGGAATTGACTTTTCCACACGCTCCGGGAACAATCCGCATTCGCCGTTAATTAACAGAACTTAGTTCTGCAATGCAGTTCTTGAAGTGCATTTTCACATGCAAAGGTTGATGCCATGAGTTCCTCCATACCGTCCTTCGTCTGGTCCGACCCCCTGCTGCTGGAAGAGCAGCTGAGCGAAGACGAACGCATGATCCGCGACGCGGCCCGGGACTACTGCCAGGGCCAACTGGCCCCGCGCATCCAGCTCGCCTTCCGCAATGAAACCACCGACCCGGCCATCTTCAAGGAGAT
>JAVBXY010000017.1 GCA_030824275.1 Rhodocyclaceae bacterium
GGGTTCCAGCTTGGGCATCTGCGTCTGCGCCGCCACGGTCAGGGCGAAGGCAGAAAGCAGTACGGGAATCAGGCGGCGCATGGCGTTGTCCTTGGGGGTTTCGGGCAAGTTTATCTCAAAGGTTGAGCAGAAGCTCGTGCTCTTCCGGCAGGCGGTCGAAGCCCCTTGCCTCGTAATGGTCGAAGATGGCGGCGACGACACGCTCGGGCTCGTCAATGACCTGGATCAGGTCCATGTCCTCAGGATTGATCATACCTTCGCGGACCAGCTGGTCGCGAAACCAGTCGAGCATGCCGCGCCAGAAGTCCGAGCCGACGAGGATCAGGGGAATGCGCGGGCTCTTGCCGGTCTGGATCAGGGTCAGCGCTTCCAGCAACTCGTCCAGCGTGCCGAAACCGCCGGGCATCACCACATAGGCCGCCGCCACCTTGACGAACATGTACTTGCGGGCGAAGAAGTGGCGGAAGCTCTGCGAGATGTCCTGATAGTGATTGGCCTTCTGCTCGTGGGGCAGCTGGATGTTGAGGCCGATGGACAGGCTCTTGCCTTCGAAGGCACCCTTGTTGGCCGCCTCCATGACGCCGGGGCCGCCGCCGGAAACCACCGAGAAGCCGGCGTCGGACAGCAGGCGGGCAATCTCTTCGGTCAGCCGGTAGGTTTCCGAATCCTTGGCGACGCGGGCGCTACCGAAGATCGACACCGCCGGTCGTATCGAGGCTAGCCGCTCGGTCGCCTCGACGAACTCTGCCATAATGCCGAACACCCGCCAGGCCTCGCGGGCGCTGGTGGCGGCCTGTGTTGGCGGCGTCGCGTCGGCGCCGACCATTCCCCTCGGCAATTTGTTTTTCTCGTTCATTCCTTCGATCTCTCCATGCCCACGCTTCTGCTCGTCGACGGCTCGTCCTACCTGTACCGGGCCTTCCACGCTCTCCCCGATCTGCGCAATTCGGCGGGCGAGCCCACCGGCGCGATCCGTGGCGTGTTGTCGATGCTGCGCGTTCTTGAAGCCGACTATAAGTCAGATTACAAAGCCGTGGTGTTCGATGCCAAGGGCAAGACCTTCCGCGACGACTGGTATCCGCAATACAAGGCCCATCGGCCGCCGATGCCCGAGGAACTGGCCGCGCAGATCGCGCCGCTGCACGAGTGCATCCGCGCCGCCGGCTGGCCGCTGCTGATGATCGAGGGCGTCGAGGCCGACGACGTGATCGGCACCCTGACCGTCCATGCCGCCGCCGCCGGGATTGAGAGCGTCGTCTCCACCGGCGACAAGGATCTGGCACAGCTGGTGAATCCGCAGGTCAGGCTGGTCAATACGATGAGCAACGAAGTACTCGACGAGGCCGGTGTACTGGCCAAGTTCGGCGTGCCGCCGGAACGCATCGTCGACTACCTGGCCCTGGTCGGCGACACCGTGGATGGTGTGCCCGGCGTGGCCAAGGTGGGGCCGAAGACGGCGGTGAAATGGCTGACGCAATACGGCTCGCTGGATGGCGTCGTCGCCCATGCGGACGCCATCGGCGGCGCCGTTGGCGAGAATCTGAAGAAGCATCTGGATTTCCTGCCTCTGGGCAAGAAGTTGGTCACCGTCGCCTGCGATGTGCCGTTGCCGCAGGTGGTGGCCGATCTGACGCCACAGGCGCCGGACACGGAGGCATTGAAGACGCTGTTCACCCGGCTGGAGTTCAAGGGCTGGCTGAAAGAGCTTTCCGGCGGCGTAAGCAAAGAATCCGTCGCCGTAGCGCCGGAGCCGACTTTTTCGGCGATCAACGAACTCGACCGCGCCAGCTACGAATGCATCCTCGAAGCGGCACAACTCGACGCCTGGCTCGCCCGTCTCGATACTGCTTCGCTGGTGGCGCTCGATACCGAAACCACCGGTCTCGACCCCATGCTGGCACAACTGGTGGGCATTTCCTTCGGTTTGCGTGATGGCGATACCGTGCGCGCTGCCTACCTGCCGCTGGGCCACATCTATGCCGGTGCGCCGACCCTGCTGCCCTTTGATGACACGCTGGCCAAGCTCAAACCCTGGTTGGAGGCGGCGGAAAAGCCCAAGCTCGGCCAGCACCTGAAGTACGACCGCCACATCTTCGCCAACCATGGCATCCGCCTCGCCGGCGTGGTCGAGGACACGCTGCTCGAATCCTATGTGCTGGAATCGGACAAGCCCCACGACCTCGGCTCGCTGGCTGCACGCCACTGCGGCCTGAAGACCCTGTCCTACGACGACATCACCGGCAAGGGCGCTAATCGCATTTCCTTCGCCCAGGTGGAGGTCGCCCGCGCCGCCGAATACGCCGCCGAGGATGCCGACTGCACCCTGCGCGTGCATGAAGCCCTGCGTCCGCGCCTCGCTACTGAGCCGGCGCTAGAAGCCTTGTATCGCGACCTTGAATTGCCGGTCGCCGATCTGCTCTTCCGCATCGAGCGCAATGGCGTACTGATCGATGCCGCCCTGCTGGCGAAGCAGAGCGACGAACTGGGCCGCAAGATGATGGCCCTGGAACTGGAAGCGCAACAACTCGCTGGCCAGCCCTTCAACCTGAATTCGCCCAAGCAGCTGGCCGAAATCCTGTTCACCCAGCAGGGCCTGCCGGTGGTGAAAAAGACGCCCTCGGGCGGCCCCTCCACCGACGAAGAAGTGCTGGAGAAGCTGGCCGAGGACTACCCGCTGCCGAAGACTATTCTCGAATTCCGCAGCATGGCCAAACTCAAGGGCACCTACACCGACAAGCTGCCGAAGATGATCAACCCGGCCACGGGCCGCGTGCACACCAGTTTCGGCCAGGCGGTGGCCGTCACCGGGCGCCTGTCGTCCAATGATCCGAACCTGCAAAACATCCCCATCCGCACCGCCGAAGGCCGCCGCATCCGTTCCGCCTTCGTCGCCGGCCCCCATCGCCGTATTGTCAGCGCCGACTATTCGCAGGTCGAGTTGCGCATCATGGCCCACCTCTCCGACGATCCGCGCCTGCTGGAAGCCTTCGCCCAGGGTGAGGACGTGCACCGCGCCACTGCCGGCGAGGTCTTCGGCCTGACGCCCATCGAAGTCACCAGCGAACAACGCCGCGCCGCCAAGGCCATCAACTTCGGCCTCATCTACGGCATGAGCGCCTTCGGTCTGGCCAAGCAGATCGGCGTCGACCGCATCGCTGCCCAGGCCTACATGGACCGCTACTTCGCCCGCTACCCCGGCGTCGCCCGCTACATGGAAGAAACCCGCGCCGGCGCCCGCGACAAGGGCTATGTCGAGACCGTCTTCGGTCGCCGCCTGTGGTTGCCGGAAATCAAATCGTCCAACGTCGGCCGCCGCCAGGGCGCCGAACGCGCCGCCATCAACGCGCCCATGCAGGGCACCGCCGCCGACCTGATCAAGCGCGCCATGCTGGCCGTGCAGGGCTGGCTGGGCGCCAACGCCATGCAGACCCTGCTGGTCCTCCAAGTGCACGACGAACTGGTGCTGGAAGCACCGGAGGCCGAAATCCCCGCCCTGCGCGAAATGCTGCCCAAGCTGATGGGTGGCGTCGCCAAGCTCAAAGTGCCGCTGCTGGTGGAAGTGGGCGTCGGTGCCGACTGGGACGCGGCGCATTAAATACGCTTCGACGGAGAATCGCATTGAAGATATTGGTGGTCAAACGCGACAAGATCGGCGACATGTTGCTGACAACGGCAGTTCTCACTTGGCTGCGCCAAGCTCTCCCACACGCTGAAATTCACGTCCTGGCCAATGACTACAACAGTTGGGTTCTTATCGGTAACCAGGATGTCAATCAAATGTGGTCCGTGCCTCGCCTACGTTCGAACGGGCGATTTTCCCTAGGAGATATTTGGCGTTCAGTCGTAACTATTCTGCGCCTGCGTCGCTTGAAGTTCGACTGGGTTCTTGTCGGCAATGGAGAAGAATCTCCGCGAGCGATCAAACTCGGGCTGTCCGTCCAAGGAAAACAGACCGTTGCATATTGTGAATCATCTTCATGCTATTCCGCCCTCTCTCATCCCTTACCGATCCCTCAGTATCTGCATGAGACCCGACGTCTTGCCGAATTGGCCGCACCAATCGGGCTTTTGGTGCCAATGCAACTACCACCACCGCACTATGTGCTGCCGACATCGGGTTTGGCTTTTACCACTGCCTGGTTAGCAGCCCAAGGGCTATCAGCATTCGGCTACATGGTGCTCGGGTTGGGTGCGCGGCGTGCAAAAAAACAGCCAACGACTCGACAGGTCCTGGACTGGTCCGCTCATGCGGCTCAGAACTGGGGATTGAAAACAGTATTCATGTGGACTCCCGGCAAGAGCGACGATCAAAACTATCCGGGAGACGATGAGATTGCTGAACCGGTACTCACAGCGGGTAGCCCTCACATCATCCCCTTCCGCGGCCCACTGCACGAGGCTATTGCGCTGATATGGCAGGCGCGCTCATCCCTGTTTCCCGATAGCGGCCTCATGCACTTTGCTGCTGCAAGCCCAGGCGGCGTGCTCGGGTTTTTTGCGGAACGCGAGGCTTCGCCATCACCTGATCAGTGGGCACCTGTCGGTCCGCGATCACGCTGGGTTGAGGCACAGCATAAAGTGGCCGACCTGACCGATGCGCAGGTACTTGGTCCCCTGGGCGAACTGATCACCTCATTTCCAGGACTGCCCCATGCCGGCCAATAACCCTCTGGTTATGCCTCTGTGGCGGTACCGTAGAGATATGGGTTCAACGTCGGATCGTTGTACATTTTGAACTGCCGATAAATCTTGTAATAGCTTTGGCCATTGCGGCAGTCCGCCAGAAGCTGATCAAAGCAGACTGCAAGATCATCCCTCTGTTCGCTTAATCGGGCTTGTTTCAGGGAGCAGGAGTCGATATGCGTCGCGTCGACGTCGGTTCGTTGCAGTTGCAGCCCCATGTGGAATATTTTCAGGGAAAGAATCGACATGCGGTCGATCATGCTGCCGGCGGTTTCGCTATTCAGGCGAGCCCCATCGCTGCGGCTTATTCCGGTCAATGAGGACAAGATACATTCGTCGATATTTTCGATCGCATTGTTTCTGCTCTGGTTGTATCGATCAATAGCACGTTTGTTGGCAGCTATGTCGCCATCAGAAACATTAGTCCGGCGCGCCAAATCCTCCTCATCCCAAAGCAGGTTATTAAAGCGGTGATTGAGTTCGATAAAATTCCAGACACCTTGGTCAAACTCATGCTCGCCGGACCTGGCCCAGGTTCGTACCGAAGTACATTTCGTGTGAAACGTCACGATGTCAGAGGACTTAAGGAACTGCACGGTATTCTTCATGGATAAGTTCACGGCACGGGGGTGATAGGGCGCAGCACAGGACGTTTGCGCGCGACGACCTGGATCTGCGCCAGGGCCTCGCGGCCAGTCTGGTCAAGCGGGACTCCATGACGGACAGCATGGTTCTCGATTGATCGTTTGATTTTCTCGCCAATGAGTGGCAGGCGGCGGCCGATGCTGCGCAACAACTTCAAGCTACGCGGCATTTTCGAGACGACCTGGCCTGGATGCAAGCGCAGTCGGTGATCGTAGCCGGCATCCTGTATTTCGGCCGAAATCACTTCGCATTCCGGAAGAGCCCGCACCAGCTCACCGATATCGAATGAAACACTCGACCAGGTCGTGTCGCGATCCAGGCGAAACGTGGTTTTGTGGTCGCGATTGAACCTGCTCGGCCAGATCCCCTGCTCGTAGAGATCTTCTTCCGGCACCACAACGACGAGATAGCCACCTGGCTTCAGCAGCGACCACCACTCCAACAAGGCGGCTGGGGGCGCGCGCATGTGCTCCAGGCAGTGGCTGCTGTGAACGGCGTCATAGGCCGCCTGTGGGCGGCAGCGAGAAATTACATTGGCATCGCCGTGTTCGAGATCGAACGGCTCAGCCCAGGCGCATACCAAGTCCGAGCCGGCACCGATATCGATGACGCGGCCGGAAAGGTATTTGCTGGCGAACTCGGGGCCACGCAGCAGGCTGGTTTTTTGTGCTTCTTTCATTGCAATCGTCAAAAATTGTTTGGTTGTTTCGACGAACCCCGCATCCCCGGGCCGCCGCCAACCCCATATCCATCGACGGGGAACTTGGCATTTTAGCTAGGTTCATCAAACTTCCATCGGTATACTGCCGGCACTCCCGTTTGCAGCCAACCGCATTGGAATCTCCCGCCTTGCCCGACAATCGCACACTCTTTTTCCGTCTGCTGGGCTATGTGCGTCCTCATTGGAAGGGCTTTGCCCTCGCATTGGCGGCCACGGCGGTTGCGGCGGCGACCGAGCCCCTGTTTCCTGCACTGCTCAAACCCTTGCTGGATAACGGTTTCGTTTCTGGCGGAAGTGAGTGGCTGGTCTGGATGCCCCTTGCCGTCGTCGGTATTTTTGTCTTGCGAGGACTCACTGGCTTTCTGGCATCTTACGGCATGTCGTGGGTTGCCAATCGCGTCATCACCGATCTGCGCCGACTGATGTTCGAGCGCCTGGTGCACATGCCGACCAGTTACTTCGATGCGCACTCTTCCGCAGTACCGATAACCAGAATTGCTTATGACGTAAACGGGGTAGCCGGAGCTGCCACATCGGTTCTTACGGTTCTCATCCGCGACTCACTTTCGGTTATCGGCCTAGTCAGCTGGTTGCTCTACCTGAACTGGAAGCTGACCTTGCTTAGTCTTGCAGTGATGCCCCTGATCGGCCTGGTCACAAAGGCCTTCTCAGGCCGCTTGCGAAAGCTGTCCCTTGCTGTCCAGGACGGCATGATGCAAATGAACCAAGTGTTGCAGGAGTCCATCAAGGGCCAGAAGGTTGTCAAGATATTCGGTGGCGAAGACCATGCCGTTACGCGATTTTCCAACGTTAACAACGCAATTCTTGGATATGGTCGGCGCCAGGCAGCAGCAGCAGCGGCCATCGTTCCTATTACACAAATCTTCGCCTCGATCGGACTGGCCATCGTGATCTACGTAGCAATGCATCAGACGGCGGAAAACGAAACAACTGTCGGTGGGTTTGTTTCCTTCATTACCTCAATGCTGCTGCTGCTTGCCCCACTTAAGCATCTGGCGGACATCAATGCGCCCTTGCAACGAGGGTTGGCGGCTGCGGAAAGCGTGTTTCGCATGCTCGACGAAATACCCGAGGTCGACACCGGCAGCATCGATCTCGGCCGCGCTCACGGTGAAATCGAATTCGACGCAGTTAGTTTGCGCTATGTAGCTGGCGAGCGTGATGCACTGAGCGGCATCGACCTGTGCATCCGTCCTGGTGAAACGATTGCCTTGATCGGCCCTTCAGGCGGTGGGAAGTCGTCGCTGGTGAATCTTGTTCCACGCTTCTACCACCCGAGTACGGGGCAGATTCGAATCGACGGCCACGATACGGCGTCGCTGACATTGCAGTCGCTGCGCGCCAACATCGCCCATGTCGGCCAGGACGTCTTCCTTTTCGACGACACGGTGACCGCCAACATCGCCTACGGCAGCATGCGGGGTGCGACGCGTACCGAAATTGAAGCGGCGGCGAGGGCGGCCCATGCGCTAGAGTTCATCGAACAGCTTCCCTATGGTTTCGATACCTTGGTCGGCGAAAACGGGACGCGCCTTTCCGGTGGACAGCGTCAGCGCATTGCCATTGCTCGGGCGATTCTGAAAAATGCTCCTATCCTCATTCTCGATGAAGCAACCTCGGCACTCGATAACGAATCCGAGCGCCATGTTCAAGCTGCGCTCGAAGAGTTGATGCGTGGGCGCACCACGCTGGTAATTGCCCACCGTCTCTCTACCATTGAACATGCGAACCGGATTGCCGTACTGTCCCAAGGGCGGATTGTCGAACTGGGGACGCATGCCCAGCTGCTGGAAAAGGCGGGGCTCTATGCCAGTCTCTATCGCATGCAATTTGTCGAAGTGTCATGAATATCCTTCATACGGAAGCCTCCTGTGGGTGGGGAGGACAGGAAATTCGCATCTTGGAAGAAGCCAGCGGGCTGATCGCGCGTGGGCATGACGTACGTATCGCCTGCCCGTCTCATGCGCGGCTGTTCACCGAAGCCGGTCGCTTCGACGTACCGGTGGTGGCCTTGCCGATCGAGTTCAAAACATGGGCCGGCTTTACCGCTCTGCGGCACTTTCTGTTGCAGCACTCGTTCGACGTTCTCAATACCCACAGTTCAGCCGACTCATGGCTGGGAGGACTGGTCTGTGCCAGCCTGGAGCAGGCGCCGGCCATCATCCGTACCCGACACATATCCGCCCCGGTATCGGGCAATCTACTCAATCGATGGCTCTATCGGCGTGCAGCTCGGATCGTGACCACAGGCGAAAGCCTGCGCCAACAGCTGCTGCAGAGCCTGGAGCTCGATCCAGCCAGGGTCGTCTCGGTGCCGACCGGCATCGATACACTTCGCTTCATGCCGGCGGACAAGGCGGGCGCCAAGCAGAAGCTGGGCCTCGATCCGCAGCGACTGGTGGTCGGCATCGTCGCCACGCTGCGCAGTTGGAAGGGCCATAGCTATCTTCTGGATGCGTTTGGCCAGCTTGATCGTTTGGATACCCAGCTCCTGATTGTCGGTGACGGCCCCCAACTCCCGTCAATCCGGGAGAAGATCGCCGCTCTAGGAATCGCCGACCGTGTCATGCTGGCTGGCCAGCAGACCAATCCGGAGATGTGGCTCCAGGCCATGGATGTCTTCTGTCTTCCTTCCTATGCCAACGAAGGAGTACCGCAGGCGCTTGTTCAGGCAATGATGTGCGGGTTGCCGATCGTCACGACTCCCGTGGGAGCCATCCTTGAAGCAGTCGACGATGCGCAATCGGCCCTGGTTGTTCCGCCCAGAAATGCTGCCTCGTTGGCTGCCGCCATCCGACGCCTTCTCGATGATCCGTCCTTCAGTAGTTGCCTCGGAGTCGCAGCCCGGACAGTCGCCGTGGAGTGCTTCTCAAAAGTGGCGATGCTGGATCAGATGGAAAGCATTTTCCTAGAAGCGCGGCGAACGCCTTCGGCGGTGCCTTCGCCAAAGTCATGACCGCTTCGCTATTGATATCGGCCCGGCGATGACTCAACGCGACCTGCTGCTTCTTTCTGCCGGCGAACTGCACCCAGCGCTTGCCGACGAGCTACGGCGGCGTGGTCTCGAACTGCGCGAACTGGCGAACTGGTCGACCCTGGGCGAGCGCGACCGACAGCGCCTGCTGGGTGGTTTTGTGTGGTTTTACGGATGCATCCGTTACCCGTTCAGGGTCTGGCGGCAGCGTAAGTTGCTGCATCGTTACCAGGCGCCGATCTTTGCCTGGAACCAGGACGCGCCCCACTACCTGAATCGTGCGCCATGGCGCCTGAACTGGCTCGACCGGGTTCGCCTGCTGGACATCTATGCCACCCACACGCTGATCGACAAAACGCGAAGCTTTGCCGACACGACCTTGTATCTCGCCAATGCAGCGGATACCCGGCGCTACCACCTTCACGGCCAAACGTTGACCAGTTTGCGGGTCAGCGACGGCTACGCCTACGACGTCACCTTCTTCGGCGCCATGGACGGGGTCCGCTACAAGGAAATGCTTGCCCGGCAGGAGTTTTTTTCTGCTTTGTCGCCGCGCTTGGCCGCCCTGGGCCTTCGCTGCCTGTTTCGCGAATCGGCTGGGATGAGTATCGACGAACAAGTCACCCTGATTCAGAAGTCCCGGATTAATCTCAATTTCGGTGCATCCTGCGAGTATGGTGCAAAGATCGCATCCGGCTTACCAGAACGTTGCTACGGAATTCCTGCCGTCGGTGGGTTTCTTCTCTGCGACAAGCGTACGCATGCGAGCGACGACTTTATCTTGGGTGAAAACTGGGCAGAGTTCGATGGACTGGACGATTGCGTATCGAAAATCCAGTTCTGGCTGTCGCATTGGGAGGCCGCGCGAGACGTCGCCGAGCGCTGTCATGCGCATGTGATGTCCAAGCACACCTATGCACAGCGGGCAGAGCAGCTGCACAACGCCCTGCTGGCCTGGCATAAAGGGCAGAGGGGTTTCCTTGAGTAAGGACACGGTACCGATGAAATTGGATGAAACGCAGATCGACAAGTACGCGTCGTACTTAGAGTGGAAGCGTTGGAATGCGGAAAATTTTGGCCAGAACAATGCGGAGGAGCGGGCCTATTTCGCCAAGCTGCTTGCCCTGGCGGGCACCATGCCCGGCAGGCAGGTATGCGAGATTGGGTTTGGCAACGGAGCCCTTCTCGCCTACCTGGCGGCAGAGGGCTACCGGACGTTTGGCGTCGAGTTGCAGGACGAATTGGTTCAGCGCGCAAACAGTCATGGCGCAGTCGCCGTGACCGGCATTGATCAGTTCCCGGACGATCTGCGCTTCGATTTCGTCTTTCTGATTGATGTGATCGAGCACATCGATCAGGCAAAGATTGCCGAATTTCTCGAATCGATCAAGGCGCGACTTAAGCCTGAGGGCAAAATCATCGCCCGTTTTCCCAATGGCGACAGCCCGTTCGGCCTGAAGAATCAGAATGGCGACATTACCCACGTCACGGTGATTGGTTCTAAGAAGCTTAGCTACTTTGCACGGCGCGCAGGACTCGATGTTGTGTATCTAGGCTCCGAGCCGCTGCCAGTGGTTGGCGGCAGCTTCAGTAAGCAAGTGAAGAAGGCGGTCTCGATTCCGCTTCGCTATATCGTACGAAAGATTTCCACCACGTTTCTGACGCTTCCGATGGACAAGAGCTTCTTTTCGCAGAATCTGGTCGCCGTGTTGGCAAACCCCGCTGTGACAAACAATGCAAGTTGACGAGATAACCTCAGACCAAACCGTCCCATCGCGACCTGACGGAATCCAGCGAAGACACGGCACCGGCCTCGCCGTGTCCTGTGCCGGCTTGACCGGATACATTGTGTTTCACCCTATTCCGGGAACTGGTGCCGTGCGTAGCCTGTTTCTGATGCTGATGATTGGTGGCTTAGTTACTAATATCTGGTTCGCACATCCAAAGCTCAAGTGGCCGCCGTTTGACCTGGTCGGGAAGTCTCTTTTGCTATTGACCACCTGGCTGACATTTCAATCTGCCTTTTTGTCCGTAGACGGACCAGGTACCCTTCAAACCTTTATTGGCGAGTGGTCGAAGAATTTGCTGCTTGCCGCCATCGGCATTATGCTGGCCCGCGCAGCATTGTTTGCCCACAAAGAGCAATGGGTGTCTATTGCAATATTTTGTGGATATTTTTCCCATGTATTCGGCACATTTGGCTATCAAGCATGGTATTTATTGAGCAGTGGTCATTTCCACTTGGGCATGGGCTTGTTGGGTAACTACGGCTATGTCTCTCCCTTTCTCGATGCCACGCTCGCCATGGCATTTGCCGATGCCGCTAGTCGGATTTGTTTCAACCGCCCGATCTTGCCATTCTCTTTGCGTAAGCTGCTTGCAGTATTTCTTTTTTCACTATTGGCGTTACTGGTTCTTGCATCTAAGGCGAGCCTGCTCAACGCGCTTCTGCTGCTAGGCGTATTTGCAATTGTGGTCACAGTCCATTTACATCGTTATCGTCGGCGACTCATTGCTTTTTCGCTAGTGACAGTAGTTGGACTGGCAGCCATGGGTGCCCTCGTGCAAGGGCGCTGGAGTGGTGCTCTTGAATCAATTCGCTATGGTCAGGATGTAAAAAGTCATACCACCTGGATGGGCAACGGAACGTCATTGCCCCAACAAATTGACGAATCGTTTTACTTACGCGCGGCCTGGGGTACTGTTGGCTTGCAAGGCTTGGCTGAACATCCGCTGGGGCGGGGCTACGGGTCAAATGCATTTGGCCGCTACCTCGCAGAGAAATATGGTATTCAGGGCGCCGTCAGTAGTCATAGTGGCTGGCTCGATTTCGCACTAGCCAATGGCATTCCCGGATTAATTTTGTTGTTAGCGTTCAGTGCTACCTTATGCCACCGGGGTTGGAAGTCCTTTGTTGAAGATACTGGAACTGCTGGATTAGCACTCGCTTTTCTAACCGTTGCATATCTTTCCCGCTGCCTGATAGATGGTCAAATAACGGCTTCGAAGTTGATGGCATTCGCCTTAGTTTCCGGAGTCTTGTGGGGCCTTAGCCGAAACGCTGATCCTTTCAGTGAATCTCGTCCAGCTTGATTTGCAAACTCAGCAAGGAGGAGCGGAGACATACGCCGCCTTCTGCTGTCGCGCACTTGCAGCCCTAGGTATCAAAACCCGCCTCCTGGTTCATCCGCAGGCGCACTTCTGGTCACAATTGGATCTAGGTACTGATACTGAATGCATAGCGGTATCCGACCCGGCCGAGGAATTGATGTGTCCACGCAATATTCCCTCGTGGTTTCTGATCCACAGCCCAATACCCCTGCATCTCAGGCCAAGCGTTGCGGGCTGCTTCACAACTGCATTCGCCCACATGCCGGTTCAGGGGCGAAATCCGGGAAAAGCTTTTGGCGGCTATGGACTCATTCTTCCTGTGTCGGAATGGGTTCGCAAAGGCCTTCTCGATCATGGTTTACCGGTTTGGCGGGAACCGCTATACGGCGTTGCTGACCTGCCCGCCCAAAGCGTCGATGGCTGCATCGTCCAGCATAGCCGCTACGCCTGGGACCGGCGTAAGGGAAGAGACCGCCTGTTCAGCACGATCGAGCCCCTGTACGAACGCTGGCGAACCCGAGCCACCTTTACGCGACGACCGGGGGTCACCCTTGGGATCGTGTCGCGCTTGACGCCGATCAAGCAGTTTCCGCGCATGTTCAGCATTCTCGCCCCGATTCTGGCGCGCCACCCACAGGTCAAGCTAGAAATTTTCGGTAATGGTGGCTATGCGTCTGTGCGTGATCTCGAAAAGGCGCTGATGCCATGTGCCGGCCAGGTCCGTTTCTGGGGTGTGCAAAGTGACGTTGCCAGCGTCTATCGACAACTGGATTTTTTGCTGACCGGCCTACCTGAAAAAGAGGCGCTCGGTCTCAATATCATTGAAGCCCAGGCTTGCGGCACCCCGGTGCTCGCCATTGACGCCCCTCCATTCACGGAAACTATCCTGGAAGGACGCACGGGCCATTTTTTCAAGGATCCGCGCAAGGATAAAGGCGCCGACTTTGAGCGATTGCTCCACGCGCTGATTTCACGTCCGGAAAAGCTGCGGCCCGAACTAGAGTCGGCTCAGCTTTCTCGTTTTTCCTTTGCTGCCTTCGTCGAGCGCCTGAAGCCTGTCGTTGCCGAAGTCCAGACACGCCTAGGCTGAATACAACCCTGTCGGCGTCGGGATTGGACTTAGAAAGAAACACGCGGTATCACCATCGCGATAAATATTGAGCTCCGACGCAAGCTGCGCAAAGCAATCCCATTCTTGTTGCGTGAACGCCTTCGGTCCCTTGCCTGGCGCATAGGGTTTCTGGTTCTTAAAAGGGATACCCCGCAGGTACAACTCACTGCCGTAGAACTGCAATCGTGACGAGTCGTAGGTCACGTCGATAACATCGAAGCCAGTCTGCTGTGCCAACAGGTGCATGCTACGCACCGTGTGCAGAAACAAGTGGCGTGGCGCATCCCAAGCTACCCAGTGAATGCCATACTTTCGTCGCGCATAGGAGTCGGCTACCGGCACACGCAGTAGTAGCGTTCCTGAATTGCTAAGTATTGTGCGCAATTCCAGCAACACCTGGCGCGGGTCTGGCATGTGCTCGAAGGAATGGTTAAGCATAATGAAATCAAACCGTCGGTCAAGATCGCCGATCCGGCGCTTCAATATTTTCAGCCCGTATCCGTAATCCGTGTCGTGCTCCAGAAACGGATCAACACCAAGAAGGTCTGAAAACCCGTCCCGCTGCATTTGTCGCAACAGGCTGCCAGAACCACAACCGACATCCAGTATTGCCGAGTCGAGACGGACACCAGCGCGACTCAGCCAATCGAAGTGCTCAGCACGATGCTTTGACAGCCGAGCCATCAAACTACCAACCGCATCTCTTTCGCCAAGCAGCGCTCGCGTACGTTTCTTGCGCAACTTTAGTAACCAAGGCGGATAATTCTTTTCTTTGGGTACCTTATATGAGTAATAGTCTCCAGCGTAATAGCGGCCGAGGTCGGTTGGTGTGTCCGTTATCTGCAAGCACGCGCAATAATCGCATTCGAGGTACTCGAATTTCTCTTCAGTACCGAACATCATTTCTCGCGGATAGCGCAAGCGATTCCCTTGATGGTTGCCGCAGACGTAACAAGCCTTTGTTTGATGACCACTCATGTACCGGCCTCATCAACTGAACTCAATATCCCGACCGTATCGCTCTTGATGACCTTGAGTCGAAACCGAAGCGTGCTGGCACGGAAAATAAAGGATAACCGCGATTCCCACCACTTTGGGCTAATGGAAAACGCCAAGCGCCCTATCAATCCGAAAACTCCACCAGGAAAGCTAAGGCGACGCATATCCACCTTGAAGCCGCCGCCCGTGTAATGCACTACAGCATCGCGGCTGAAATGATCCATCGAGAAATATGACAAATGATGGACGTGCGTTGGGTCATTCCACGACGAAATGCTGGAATAGTGCGGTGTAATTACTGTGACCTCTGCACCATATCTGCAGATGCGATGCACCTCTCTCATCAGGCCCGGAATATCGGCAACATGCTCGATCAGATTGTCGGCCCAAACCGCATCCACACTAGAGTCGGCAAAAGGCAAAGGACTAGTGACATCTGCAACCAGGTCAACTGCAGCGCAAGGAAATCGGTCGATCCCGAGAAAGCCTTCCTTTCTTTTGTTACCGCATCCGAGATTGAGTCTGATTGTCTTTTCCATACCTATTACCGTTCAAACATTCGGTTGGTGACTACCATCCAGCAAGGAACAGGCTGCAACGCAAACAGCCTGAAATTGCTCCTCCGGGCTATCCAGTCTCTCAGTTGCCGGTGGTCCACTCCAGTCTTTAGCCCACGGCATCTGACGCTTAAATACTTTGCCGTCACGGCGATCCCGAAAATTTTGGACAACCACACCGGATATCTTTGCATTTGAAAAAAAACGCCCCCTACCGACCAATGCCTCCCCACCTGGACCATAAAGACAAACCGTCGGACATCCGTTTAGCTTTGCCATGTGAACAATGCCTGTGTCGGCACTTATCAAGAGTGCTGCCCTTTTTAAAAAATTCCACAGCTGCAAAAGGTCAAGGCGGCCAGAGGTATCGGAATGGCAGCCAGCGGGATCTATGTCGCGAGTGATTGCTTCCTCGCCTGGGCCGGCACTCCAAAAAATTTCATAACCAGTTTCACCAAGACGGTCGGCCAGCTTGCGCCATAACTCAGGGGGCCAGCGCCGATTTGGCGAGCTCGAACCGACATGCAAAATCACGTAAGGACGATCAGATATGGCTGGAATATCGTTAGAAGATGGCACTGTCCAATCACCTTCTCGATAGTGCAATCCATGATCTGGCCCAGCCAATTCCGCAAATGCATCGTAGATGGTTCCTAGACGGACAGGCAGAGGGACTAATTGATCGCAGATGGCATTCTTCCAAGCAGGGCGATCACCATCAATGGCGACTATCCAATGTGATCTGAAAGCGCGCGCTGCTATCGCATTTCTATTTTCGCCAGGAACCATTGCAAGATCAAATGGGCCTTGGCGGCGCAGTCTCGAAAGGGTGTTCGGGTCGTCAATATCAAAAGCCAATGCCGTCACTCCGTAAGGCCGTAAAGTGAACAATGGCAAAAACTTTGACTGAACTGCAATGAAAATCTGGGCATCTGGATAATGATGACGCAAAGCCGCAAACAACGGCGCAAGCATCAAGGTATCACCCAGCAGAAATCGACTGATAACTAGTATCTGCTTCGGGTTGCTCAGTTTTCTCCGTTCCCCGGATATTATCGATCCGATAGCGTAAATCAGCATCCACGTGCGCGATATCAGGCGTGCGGTCTTGATATTCATGAAAGCGCACCTTGCGATCCATCTATCAGCGACTGATACAGAGCACTGAGTCTAGCGGCCATAGCATCAAGGCTCAGGTGCTCAACGCTGCTACGTGCTGCTACGCGCATCTGCGTCACCTGCGTAACAAGCTCATCGAGTGCCACCGTTAGCACCTTGGCATTACCTGCCGGGACAATGCGACCTGTTTGCTCTGAAATCACTTCGGCGGCACCGCAATCCGATGTGGTTACGGTCGGCAAGCCGCTCGCAAGTGCCTCCAGCACCGCGTTGGGAAATGGATCATAGAGCGTGGGCAGTGCGAACACATCGGCGGCACCAAAGAATGGTCGCACATCCTGCTGCCCGCCAAAAAACCGGATCCGCTGTTCAATACCAAGCTGCCGAGCCAGTCTTTCCATGACGGATTGCTTCTTGTCGCGACCGACTACCCAGAGCTGGGCATCTGCAATTGACATGCATGCAAATGCATTCATGAGTGTGGGCAGACCTTTGCGTTCAAAGCCTGATCCGACAAATAGAACCACCTTAGTCTCGTCACCCGTGCTGAATTTCTTACGTATGTTCTCTCGGTAAATCTCACGCAGACCCGGATGAAAATTCTGTAAGTCCACTCCATTGTAGATGACGTGCAGCTTCTCACTGGCAACACCAAAGCGCCGCATGATGTCGTTTCGGACCATGTACGAATTGCAGATTACGGCCCTCAAATCCAAGTGCCGAAACATCGCAGATTCGGCGGCAAGTGTGTAACGATGCCAAGGGGAAGCCCATGTCGTAACGCACGCTAGCCTACTGCGCGCAGCATCCCGGAGCTCAAGCCACGTCGCATGTACGCCATCACCAGCGCGATATATGTGACAACCGGGAATTCTTTCATGACTCTGTACAAGATCAAAACGTCTCTCACGAATGATTCGCTGAACGGCGTGGGCGAATCCGGCATCTCGCCAGGTGCGTCCAATGAAAAATGGATTGACGCACAAACCCTTGGTATCGCCCTGCCAGCTTCTGGCTATAAGCGATACATCGATCAACTGGGCGCGCAAGGCACCAAGTGCACGCTCGACGAAGCGTTCAGCACCACCGAAAGGGGTATACGCTTGACGCACAATTGCAATTTTCAATATAGCTCCTCACAGGCCGTCCATACCTGTTTTACCGGTAGATTGATTAGGCAATCACTGATCTTGCTATCATTGCATCCGGCACGACCACAGGGTCGGCAAGCGTAGGCGGAAGATGAAACGACGCGATGTTCAACTCCGGGGTGACACCAAGGCCCCCATTCGCGTTCACCCGACGGACCGAAAATTGCCACAACGGGGATATTCATTGCTGCCGCAATATGCATCGGCGCACTGTCGACGCCGACAAATAGCCTAGCTCGCTGGGTTAAGGCCGCTAGTTCCTTGAGGGATAGTTGTCCGGCTAAGTTGACGGTTTCGAATTTTGTGGTCGCAAGAACCTTGGCAATGAAATCTAGCTCCCTTGGGTCGGGTGCGGCCGTAAGAACTACCGACATTCCCTTCTCGGCAAATCTATCGCACAAGGCAGCTACATTTTCTGCTGGCCAGCACTTAAAGCTCCATCGAGATGTCGGGTGAATATGTACAAACTTCCCCGAAACAAGTCCCTGATCCGCCAATAGTAACGAAATTCTGACTTCAGCCTCCATGCCAGGGACCATGACAACTCTCAAGTCAAGCTGAGCAGGATGCAGCCCCAAGGTCCGCAAGCTATCAAGGTTAGTATCTACGGTGTGCCGATCACCATGCGCCTGAGCAGGATAAAGATGGGTAAAGCTCGCATCCCAAAATCTCTCTCCATGATGGCCTGCACGTCGCGGCGCCACCGACCAGCGCGGCCGCAGCAATCGGGTCAGCCAGGCGCCCCGGGTATGCACCGACAAATGCACGACGAGGTCGTATTTCCTTGCCCGCAGCTGCGACAGCAGGCGCCATTCGGCGGCGGCCTGGGCTGCGACACCTTGTTTCTTCCAGTTGCGGTCGATCAGGAACAGTCGCGACAGGGCCGGGTGGCCTTCCAGCATCGGCGCCGTGTCGGCATAGACCAGGGCATCCACTTCGCAGTCGGGCGCTGCCCGTTTCAGGCTCGACAGCACCGGTGCGGTCAGCAGCACATCGCCGTGGTGGCGCAGCTTGATGACGAGGGCGCGGCGGACTCCATTTGCCGCGAAGGGGACTTTAAACATGGGCCGCATTGTGCCAGAGCCGACCGCAATGCCCGCCCTTGTGGGAAAATCGCGGGTTCCGCCCATTCACGGCCCCCGATGCAACCCTCCGATCAATTTACCGCCGACGATGTCACCGACTGGCTTACCGCCCGCGAAGTCGCCAAGGGCCAGGATTACCTGGACCGGGTCACCGATCTGGAAGTCGATGCCAGCCATGTCGAAGCAAAGGTCAAGGGCACGGCCAGCAAGCCTTACCGAGTAAAGGTGGTCCTGGCCGCTGATGGCCACGGCTATCCCGTCAGCGCGCTGTGCTCCTGCCCCGTCGGCGGCTATTGCAAGCACGTTGCGGCCACCCTGCTGGCGGTCATCGACGCCCGTGAACAAGTGGACGCCGTCACCCCGGCCGCCTCCGCCTGGCTCGACGCCCTGAGGCAGTTTTCCGAAGGGCCGCTCAAGCCGCTGTCGCGGACAAAGAATCAGGCCCGCCTGTTCTGGTTCATCAGTCGTTCGCCGCTGGGCATGGACATCCGCGCCTCCTGCTTCAAGGCATCTGCCGAGCCCGACGGCCGGCCCAAGGGCAAGCTGACGCCCTGGGCCAATTTCGAGCAAGCCCTGTCGCGGCCCTTCCAGTTCGTCGACGACGAAGACGTGGCCATCATCCGCCTGTTGCTGGCGCAGAAAAGCCGCGATGAGCTTGACCGCAACGACCTGTCGCTGATCGGCCGTCATGGCGTCGACATCCTCGCCCGCCTGCTCGACACCGGCCGCCTCTACATCAGTGAATTCCCCATGGTGCCGATGCGCGAGGGGTCGGCGCGGCCGGCCCGCATCCGCTGGCGCCAGGACGAACGCGGGCATTTCCGCGCCGAGGCCGACACGACACCGGCGATCACCTGGGCGCTGCCCCTCGATCCGCCCTGGTACATCGACGGCGAGCGCGCCGAAGCGGGCCCGCTCAAGTTCGACACGCCCTCGGCCCTCACCGCGCGCATCCTCGCCGCGCCGCCGCTCAACGAAGCCGAAGCGCGTCTGGCCACCACTGTATTGGCGGAAGCGGCCCCCGATGTGCCGCCGCCCGCCGTGGTGCCTGCCCGTGTCATCGACGTCACGCCGATCCCCTTGCTGGTGCTGAATAGCCGCGAGGTCGCGATCCACAAGCTGCGCCTCTATCCGCACGACCGCTGGGGCGCGATGCTCGACGTGGCCCAGCCGGCCTTCATCTACGACACCATCACGCTGGACCTCGACGACCCGCGCCAGATCGTCACCCTGCCCGGCGGCGAGGCCGTGCAGATCCGCCGTCGTAGCGAAGAAGAAAGCCGGCGCCTGGAGGAACTCAAGGCCGTCGGCCTGGACCGCATTCCGCGCCGCGCCGTCTCGGTCCATCCGCCCGAAGACCTCGGCCACCTCTGGGTGCTGGAGAACGAGGAAGCCTGGATCAGTTTCATGGCCGAAACAATCCCGGCGCTGCGCGCCAAGGGCTGGCGCGTGGATATCCCGATGGCCTTTCGCCATCTCTATCTCGACGTGGATGAATGGAACGCCGAGATTGTCGAAAGCGAGAGCGGCTGGTTCGACCTCGACATGGGCATCCTCGTCGAGGGCCAGCGCCTGGCGCTGGCGCCGCTGTTGGCCGCGCTCTTCGGCACCGACCCGCGCTGGCTCGACGCCAAGCAGTTGCGCGCCATCGCCGACAAGGAAGCGGTGGACCTGTTCTCGCCGCAGGGCCAGCGCATCCGTGTCCGCGCCGAGCGCATCAAGCCGCTGGCGCAAACCCTGATCGATCTTTTCGACAGTCTGCCCCGAGGCACTACCGGCCCCCTGCGCGTCACTGCCCTCGATGCTCCGCGTCTGGCCGAACTGGCTACGCCCGGCTGGCGCATCGCCGGCATGGCCGCCGTCGAACGCATGGCGAAGAAGATCAGCGGCCTCGCCAGTAGTGGCGGTGTCAGCCCCGTCGCCCCGCCTGTCGGCTTCGCCCTCGAACTGCGGCCCTATCAGAAGGACGGCCTGGCCTGGCTGCAATATCTGCGCGCCAACGAGCTGGCCGGCATCCTCGCCGACGACATGGGCCTGGGCAAGACCGCGCAGACCCTGGCCCACCTGCTGCTGGAAAAGGAACAGGGACGGCTCGACCGCCCGGCCCTGATCGTCCTGCCCACCTCGCTGATCTTCAACTGGAAGGCCGAGGCGGCGCGCTTCTCCCCCGGCCTGTCGGTGCTCTCGCTGCAAGGCAAGGCGCGCAAGGAGCGCTTCGCCGACATCCCCAATCACGACCTGGTGCTGACCACCTACCCGCTGCTCTGGCGCGATGCCAAGGAGCTGGCCAAGCACGACTATCACGTGCTCATCCTCGACGAGGCACAGACGGTGAAGAACGCCGCCAGCCAGGGCGCCGCCGTGGTGCGCAAGATCAAGGCCCGCCATCGCCTGTGCCTGACCGGTACGCCGCTGGAAAACCACCTTGGCGAACTCTGGTCGCAATTCGATTTTCTGCTGCCGGGCTTTCTCGGCGACGCCAAGGGCTTCGCCCGCACCTGGCGCACGCCCATCGAGAAGCAGGGCAACGTGCTGCGCGCCGACCTGCTCTCGCGCCGCATCCGTCCCTTCATCCTGCGCCGGCGCAAGGAGGACGTGGCAAAGGAGCTGCCGCCCAAGACCATCATCCCGCGCACCGTGGAACTCGAAGCCGGCCAGCGCGATCTGTATGAAGCCGTGCGCAGCGCCATGGACCAGCGGGTGCGCGACGAGATCGCCGCCAAGGGCTTCGCCCGCAGCCAGATCGTCATCCTCGATGCCCTGCTCAAGCTGCGCCAGGTCTGCTGCGATCCGCGTCTGGTGAAGTCCGAGGCGGCGAAGAAGGTCAAGGAGCGGGCCAAGCTCGACCAGCTCATGGGCATGCTGCCGGAACTGGTGGACGAAGGCCGCAAGGTGCTGGTGTTCTCCCAGTTCACCACCATGCTGGCGCTGATCGAAGGCGAACTGAAGGCCGCCGGTCTGGCCTACGCGCTACTCACCGGCGAAACCCAGGACCGTGAAGAAGAGATCCGCCGCTTCCAGGACGGCGAGGTGCCGATCTTCCTGATCAGTCTCAAGGCTGGCGGCGTCGGCCTCAACCTCACCGCCGCCGACACCGTGATCCACTACGATCCGTGGTGGAACCCGGCGGTGGAAAACCAGGCCACCGACCGCGCCCACCGCCTCGGCCAGACCAAACCGGTCTTCGTCTACAAACTCATCGTCGCCGGCAGCATCGAGGAAAAGATCGTCGCCTTGCAGGAGCAGAAAGCCGAGCTGGCCAACAGCATCCTCTCGGCCGATGGCGTCGGCGACCTGAAGTTTTCCGAAGCGGATATCCGCGCGCTGCTTGCGCCGCTGCCAGCGGTCAAGTAGTCAGGCGGCGTCCGTTCTCGATCACGGTGACGCTGGCGAAGTCAAAGGACAGGCGCATCCATTCCTTCGCCGGCAGGTTTTCGAGCAGGCCGCAGAGCGCCTTCATGACGCCTGCGTGCACCACCAGCACCGCCGTCGCCACCTGTTCCTCGCATAGCGCGGCGTGGAACTCGCCCACCCGCAGCATCAGCGCCGCGGGCGATTCGCCACCCGGCGGCGCGTAACCCAGCGGGTCGGCGGCCCAGGCATCCATGGCGCTGCGGTCGATGTCCGCCCAGGGCTGCATTTCCCAGACACCGAAATTCATTTCGATCAAACGCGGGTCGATGCGCGGCGCCGGCGCCAGGGCTTCCGCCAGCAACCGGCAGCGGCTCAGGGGACTGCTGTAAACCGGTGCCGCAGCTGGCAACAGCGGGCGCAAATGCTGTGCCGCCAGATTCGCATCCTCGATCAGTTCCAGATCGGTCTGACCGTAACAAACGCCCGTCGCCACCTTGGGCGGCGGATGGCGGATCAGGAAAAGTTGCACAGCAGGCCGATGTAAATGGCCACTTCCACCACCTGTTGCGTGGCGCCCAGGCAGTCGCCGGTATAGCCGCCGATGCGGCGACGGAAATAGCGCGCCGCCAGCAGCGTCACCACCGCCGCCAGACCCGCCGCCAGCAAGGCGTTCTCCCAGGGCAGCAGCGCGAAGGGAGCGAGGCCGAACACGGCACCGACGAGCAGATCGGCCACAGCGGGCCGCTGTGCGGCGGCGCGCACGCGGGCCGACTCATCATCGCGGGCGTAGTCGAGGAATCGCATCAGCACCAGCACGGCCAAGCGCGAACCGGCATGGCCGGCGATCAGGGCAAACCCCATGGTCTCCCAGGGCAGGCCCTGCACGGCGTGGAACTTGGTGCCGAGCGCCAGCACCAGGGCCAGCGCGCCGTAACTGCCGAGACGCGAATCCTTCATGATCGCCAGCACCCGCTCGCGCTCCCAGCCGCCGCCGAAGCCATCGGCGGCATCGGCCAGACCATCCTCGTGGAAGGCGCCGGTGAGCAGCACCGTGGTGATCATGCCCAGCAGCACCGCCACCGAGGACGGCAGGATCTGGAGCGTCAACATGGTCACCGCCGCGCCGGCAGCGCCCACCAGCACGCCCACCAGCGGTAGATAGCGCACTGCCCGGTCGAGCAGCTCCGGCGATTGGCCGATGGCGGCCGGCACCGGGATGCGGGTGAAGAAGCCGAGGGCGGCGAGGATGGTGACCAGTTGGTTTTTCATGCTTTGTCGGAGACTCCAGCGGATTCGAAGCTTGCCATATCCTTGAGGAAGGCCGTCGCCGCCACCAGCAGCGGATAGGCCAATGCCGCACCGGTGCCTTCGCCCAGGCGCAGGCCGAGGTCCAGTAGGGGTTTGACACCGAGGAATTCGTGCTGCCGGCGATGACCAGCCTCCTCCGAGCAATGGGCGAAGACGCAGTAATCGAGCACGGCGGGTGCCAGGCGCTGGGCGACGAGCAGGGCGCTGGTGACGATGAAGCCGTCGATCAGCAGCACCATGCGCCGCTGCGCTGCGGCCAGCATGGCACCGGCGAGCATGGCAATCTCGAAGCCACCGAAGCGCGTCAGCACCGCCAGCGCATCGTCGACGGGGCCGTCGTAGAGGATGCGGGCCTGCTCCAGCAGCTTGAGCTTGCGCGCCACGCCGGCATCGTCGAGACCGGTGCCGCGCCCCACTACTTCAGCCAGCGGCAGGCCGCTCAGGCAATGGGTGATGAGCGAGGCCGAGGCCGTGTTGCCGATACCCATTTCGCCGAAGCCGAGCACATTGCAGCCGCTGGCGGCGATGTGCTCCACGGCAGCGGCACCGTTGGCCATGGCCTGGGCGCACTGGGCAGCTGTCATCGCCGCACCCTCCAAGTAATTCGCCGTGCCGCCAGCGCCGACTTTTGCATCGACGAGATTTTCGCGCGAGCCGAAATCGTGAGCCACGCCCGCATCGGCTACCACCAGCGCCATGCCGGCGGCCCGCGTCAGGGCGTTGATCGCCGCGCCGCCGGCGAGGAAGTTCTCCACCATCTGCCAGGTCACGTCCTGCGGATAGGCCGAGACGCCGGCCTTGGCTGCGCCATGGTCGCCGGCGCAGACGAGGATATGCGGCGCCGCCAGAACCGGGATCGGTGCCTGCTGGATCAGCGCCAGTTGCAGGGCCAGGGATTCGAGGCGGCCGAGGCTGCCGACGGGCTTGGTCTTGCGGTCGATGAGCGCCTGGAACTCCGCCTTGCGGGAGTGATCGAGGGGCGCCACCGAGGTCAATTGCGTCAGTTGTGAATGCATCCGATTCTTCCATTCATGAATGGCAGCGCGCAGCGACCGGAATGCCACTTCCGGCCCGGCGCGCTGCCGGGTCATTGGAACGACCGGTCGGTCTTCTGGCTCGTGGATCGTTCTTCGACCGCGCCTTCCCGGTTCGCACCAGTGGCATCCTGCGGTCGTCGTCCCCACTTACAGCGGCGGGCCCGCCACGGCATTGGGTCGCCTTTGCAGCAGCGCCCCGCACCGTGTTCCCTGGGGGCGCAGACAAGCGCCCCCACCGAATCGCGGGCGGATTATATTCCCCTCCCATGACTACCCAAGGCATCGAACTGATCTTCGGCGGCGCCCGCTCCGGCAAGAGCGCCCTGGCCGAAAGCCGCGCCGGCGAATCCGGCCTCGAGGTCGTCTACCTCGCCACGGCGGCGGCGGGCGACGAGGAAATGACGCAGCGCATCGCCCATCATCGTACTCGCCGGCCCGCCCACTGGCGCACCGTTGAAGAGCCGCTGCAACTGGCCGCCGCGCTACGGGCGGAGGCAACGCCGCAACGCTGCCTGCTGGTCGACTGCCTGACCCTGTGGCTCTCCAACCTGCTGCTCGGACCCGGCCTGGAACCGGAGCGCGGCCGTCTGCTGGAAACCCTGCCGACCCTGCCCGGCCGCATCATCCTCGTCAGCAATGAAGTGGGCTGGGGCATCGTGCCCATGAATGAACTCGCGCGCCGCTTCGCCGACGAACAGGGAAGATTGAATCAGGCGGTGGCGGCGGTCAGCGATCGCGTCACGCTGGTGGCGGCGGGATTGCCGCTGGCGCTGAAAGCCTGAGGCACGGCAGAACGCCCCTCACACCCACAAGCGATACATCCAGAACGACTCGTCCTCAATGTAGCGTCGGGTGAATTCGCCGGGCGAGAAGCCCGTGATGCGCTTCGCTGCGCGGACCAGATGGGCCTGGTCGGCGTAGCCCTCGTCCTGCGCCAGGGCGGCCCAATCGATGGCGCCGTCGGCTTCATAACGATCCCGCGCGGCGAAGAACAGGCTCTCGGTGCGGGTCAAGCTCTGCCACTCGCGCAGGGAGCGCCCGCTGAAGGACTTGATCCGCCGCTCGACGTGGCGCGGGCTGTGGCTGCGGCGCCATTCTCGGGCCTGCCAGGCGAGACGGGTCACCCAGTGGCGCCCCACCTGGCGCAGCGAGGGAAGGGCCGAGGCGCGGCCCTGCAAGGCCTGCCAGCGCGGCGCGAGATGTGCCTCAAGAAGCGCCAGCACGGCGGCATCGTCGGCGGCCCGGGGCAACTGCTCGAAGAGCGGTGCCCATTCACGGGCGCAGAACTCGCGGGCGGGGACGAAGCGGTCGTGGACGGCGGCGAGGTCGAGACCGAGCAGGGCCTGCGCAGCGTCGGCGGCGAAGCAGGCGATGCCGCCGCGCCCCGAGGTCGGCGCCCAGCTGGCGAAGGCTTGCGACTGGCTGCCGGCGACCATCACCGGGGCGCCGAAGGGGCGCCAGACGGGGCCGTCGGCGCCGCGCTCCACCAGGCCCGCGTCCATGTCCTGATACCAGGAGAGCGTGACCCAAGGCGAGGCGGGGAAATGGGACAGGCGTTGCTGATCGCTCAGCGGCACGGCCCGCGTGTCCCGTTCGATCAGGGCGACCAGGGCACCCTGGAGGGAGGGCGGAGCCAGATGCAGACGCTGGCGGGGGCAATGGTCCACACCGTCCGCGCCGTCGGCGCGGGGAGCGCGCGCCCAGGGATCGGGGCACTGCGGGCAAGGATTGGCGGACGTCATGGCGGCGCAGTTTAGCTTTCCTGCCATGTCGCTTGCGTTCAATACGCCTCGCGCCGTCCGGCCAAGAATGGCGTCATGAACACGCCCCCCTCCTGCCCTTTCCACGCGGCGGCCGCAGACCCCGCTCCCCAAGTCCATGCTTCCGGCATCTGGCCGCCCGGGCCGCCGGCCGGCCTCACCGGCTGGAGCCTGCTGCGGCGCATGTCCCGCGACCTGCTGGGCACGCTGGCCGCATGGCAGCGCCGCCATGGCGACGTGGTGCATCTGCGCATCTGGCCCGAGCACCAGGTCGTGGTCAGCGATCCACAACTCGTCCGCGAACTGCTGGCGGGACAACACGATGCGCTGATCCGCTGGGAACGCGGCGTCCAGGTCTTCTCCCAGGTCCATGGCAACAGCGTCCTGATCGCCGAGGGTGCGGCCTGGCGCGCCCAGCGCCAGGCCCTGCAACCCGGCTTCTCCCAAAAGTCGGTGCAGGCCTTCGTGCCGACCATCGCCGCAGCGACGGAGCGGGCCTTGGCGCAATGGCCTGCCCAGGCCGCGGACTGGCCGCTGGAAAGCGCCTTCGCCGCGCTGACCATGGACGTGATCATGCGCCGCATGTTCTCCGCCGAGATCGGCGACGACGCGCGGACCGCCGAGGAAGCCGTGCATGTCGCCGGTGTCGTGGCCAACGCCGAGATGTACTGGCCGGCGAGCTGGCCGGACTGGATGCCCTGGAAGGGCGCCAAGCGCCGGGCGCTGCGGGCCTTGAACGACCTCGTGGACCGCCACCTCCAGGCCCGCCTGGACCTGCCCCGTCCCGCCTGGCCCGAGGACCTGCTGACCCGGCTCCTCGATCTGCATCGCGGCGACCCGACGGTGTGGACCCTGCGAGCCGTGCGCGACGAATGCATGACGGCCTTCCTCGCCGGGCACGAGACCACCGCCGCGACACTGACCTGGTGGGCCTGGTGCATGGCCGCCCACCCCTCCGCCCAGGACACCGCTCGCCAGGAGGTGGTGGCGGTGCTGGGCGGCCGCGCGCCCACAGCCGACGACCTGCCCGCCCTGCGCTACCTGCAGCAGACCCTGCAGGAAACCCAGCGTCTCTACCCGGCGGTGCCGGTGCTGATGGGCCGCCGCGCCACGCGGTCACTCGCGCTGGGCGGCTGGCAACTGCCCGCCCGCTGCCTGTTCATGGTGCCCCTGCACCTGATGCACCACGACCCGCGCTGGTTTCCGGAACCGGAGGCCTTCCGCCCCGAACGCTTCGCCGATGGCGCGCCGGCCTTTCCGCGCGGCGCCTTCATGCCCTTCGGCACCGGCCCCCGGGTCTGCCTGGGCCAGCACCTGGCACTGACCGAGATGACCGTGATCGCCGCCATGCTCCTGCAAGGTTTCGCCCTCTCGGCGTCAGCGGGCATGGCGCCGCCGCGACCGGTGCTGAACGTCACGCTACGGCCGGAACAACCCCTGCGGCTGGCGCTGGGGCCGCCGTCGGAATTCAGATAGCCGGTCGCTTCGCCTTGGCCTTGGGCGGCTTCTTGCCGGCGGCCTGTCGCCGGCTCTCCGCCTGTTCGAGGCCGAGCAGGGTGTCCGTATAGGACATGAAGCGATTGAGATAGTCCGGCGAGATGTCGCGCATCCGCATCAGCGAGCGCACCACCAGCATGTGCGAATTGAGCGGTCCGGCATTTTCCGGCGCCTGGACGATGGCCTGGTTCAACTGCTTGTCGACGCTAAGTTGCGACCAGGTATTTCTGAAATCGCGAACAGCCTTGAGTTCGATACGCGACGCGTCATCGCCCGCTACGGACTCCCTGGCACTCACCTGTGCCATCTGTCGAACCAGATCGCCGAGGGAGGCTGGATGACGCTGTTCTTCGGCGGTGTCGTCCGGGAAGCGGTCCGCAATCCGCGCGGATGCTGCGCCTGCTTCTTGCCGTTTCACCTCGCAATCTGCCTGAAACGACGCCAGCGCATTGGTCAATCGGGCATCAAGTACGCGACGAACGTCCTCTCGCTGCTGCGCGCTGCGCCGGGCCAGCGCGTCGAGATAGTGGAAGCGAACGGGATCACAGTGCAGGGCGCCCTGCTCACGCAGCGCTGCGAGCGCAGCACCCAAATCCACCACCGACTCAGCCATTGGTTGGTGTTTTCGCATTCCCGGACTTGGGCACCGGCGCCATTTCCACGCGACGGTTCTGCGCGCGGGCCTTTTCGTCCACGTTGGGCGTCACCGGCTGCTCGGCGCCAAAGGCGGCGGCGAAGACCATGGCCGCCGGCATGCCGTCGTCGATCAGTGCGCGGGTCACCGTCAGGGCACGCTGGGCCGACAGCTCCCAGTTGTCGGCGAACTGCCGGTTGCTGCCGCGCACCTGGCGATCATCGGTAAAGCCGCTGACCATCAGCAGTTCGTCGCGGGCGCCCAGATAGGCGCGCAGCGGCCCGACCAGGCTCTTCAGCAGTTGCCGGCCCTCGGGCTGCAACTCGTCGGAATTGAGCGCGAACAGCACGCGGCCGCTGATGCCGATGCGGCCGTTGTTCAGCGTCACCCGTCCGGAGGCCAGCGGAATCGCCAGCGCCTTTTCCAGAGCCATGCGCCGCTGCTCTTCCATCTGGCGCTTTTTCACCTCGTCTTCCAGGTTCGTCGCCAATTCGAGCTGGACCCCGAGCACACCGACCAGGATCAGCACGAAGGCGCCCAGCAGACCGGACATCAGGTCACCGAAAACGGCCCAGACCGTCGAGGTCTGTTCGATGGTGACGTCGCTGTCGTCCATCAGGCTACCTCGGCGGCCGGCGTGGTCGCTGTGGCCCGCTTGCCCGGCAACTGACGCAGGGCGTCCACCACTTCCTTCTGTGAGTGGATGCTCAGGTCGATGATTTCACGGGCCTGGGCGACGTAGTAGGCAAGCTGCTCGTCGCTGCGCGCCATGGACTTGTCCAGCGCGGATTCGATGCGCTGGAGACTGGCAATCAGGGTCGCGTTGGCGCTGCCGAAGGACTGCACGGCGGCGCCGAAGGCATCGCTCAGGCTGGAGACCTCGACGGCGCTGCCGGTGACGTTCGCGGCCACGTCGGCGAGCTTGGCCGTCTCTGCGTCCACCTGTGCGGCAAACTGGCTGCCGGCCTTATCGAGGGCGACGGCGGACGAGGCGACCAGCGCGTCGATCACCGCACGCTGCTCGGCGGCGGCGTGATTGATCGCGTCGAGCAGCGTATTCAGCGTCTCCATGATGCGGCCACGTTCTTCCAGCAGGGCGTTGTCGCGGGCGACGCTGACGGAGATTTCCTGGCGCAGCTGGCCGATCACTTCGGCAGCGGCGCGCGGCGCTTCCGACGCGGTCTCGATCAGGCGCGTGATCGGCGCTTCCAGCGCTGTACCGAGGGTACTCAGATGCGCGGTCAGCGCGGTTTGCAAATCGCCCAGACGCTCGACCGCCGCATCGCCGCGTCGCGCCTCGTCGTCCCTGAGTGCGCCGAATTCAGTGCGCAACTGGGTCGCCAGTTGTTCCATCTGCTCGCCCTGGCACCGGGTCCACTCCGTCTCGGCGGCGATACGGACACGACTCAGCTCCTCGGTGCTGTTCACCAGGCGGGTGATTTCGCCCAGCGTCGCACTGGCGCTCGCCCGGGTTTCGCTCGTGATGTCCTGTGCGGTTTTTGTCAGTGTGCTGCAAATATACTGTTGCTGGGCCAGCGTTTGCGCACCGGCTTGCTGCCACTCGCGCTGGAGCGATGCCGCCATGGCGTCCAGCGAACGGGCCCAGGCCTCTAGCCGCTGCCGGTCGCCGGCGACCTGCTGGGCCAACAGGCTATCGAGCTGGCCATGCACGCCATCGATCACCCGTTGATGCACTTCAGTCGCTTCCCGCGCGATGCCGTTCATGGCGGCCTCGACCACCGGTTTTAGGCTCTCGCCGGCGACCCGGGCGCTTTGCGACAGGCTGTCCTTGAGCGACTTGTCCACCGAGGTAGCCAGGTCGCTGTAAATCACCTTGACCTCGCGGTGGAAGCTTTCCTGATTGCCGAGCAGGCGCTCGCCCTGCTGCTGGTTCATGCGCTCCATCTGCGCCATCATCGCCTGCAACTGATCGACCACCTGCGGCAGGACTTGCGCCTGTACCTGAAGCGCCTTGAAGGTTTCCTGGCGCTGGTGCGTCAGCGAAAAGCCGCGCAGGGCCGTCGCGATCTTCGTGTCCAGCAACTGCGCCGCCGCTATTCGTTCGCGGCGGCTCAGCGTCGAGATCAGTCCCAGCATTGCCGACGCAGCCACGCCCGCCACCGAGGTACCGAAGGCCAGGCCCAGACCCTTGATCGGCGCCGCCAATGCCGCGCGGATCGCCTTCAGATCGGTGGTGCCTTCCAGCGCGAAGACAGCGCCATTGAAGGTGACGACCATGCCGAGGAAAGTCCCCAGCATGCCCAGCATCACCAGCAGGCCGACCAGATAGGGCGTTAGCGCCGGACTGGGCAGGCCGACACGCTCACCTTCGATGCGCAGGCGCACGGCGTTGCGCAGTGAGGCATGCACGCCGGAGAGCCAGTCGTCCAGGTTCGCCAAGGTTTCGGGAATCGACGCCAGTGCCGCACCCAGTGTCGCCGTCGCCTGACGGAAGCGATGCAGTTCCAGCACGCCGACACCATAGACGACAGCGATCAGTGCCGTCATCGTCAACGCCAGCCAATTTGAACCGACGAAACTGGCGCCTACCCACAGCACCGCGACAGCGCCCAGCAGGGTGGCAGCGACAAACAAGTTTCTATTCATTTAATGCTCGGTGACCTCGTTGCTGAATGCTTCAATCAATCCCATCGTCGGCTGCAAACGCAGATCCAGCTCCGCCAGCAGCAGTGCCTGCAAATCCCGGCAAAACACCGCCAGCCAGGCACCCGGCTGCATCCATGTCGCGGGACTGTCTTCCTGTCCGGCATCGGCCACTCGCTGCTGGTGGGCCTTGTACAGCTGGACGAAGCGCTTTTCGAGCAGCAGGGGCACCGTCGCGAGCAGGCGGCTTTCGCGCTCGGACAGGATGCCGTCGAAGGCCGCGTCCAGATTCGCCAGCGTCGCCAGTGCGGGCGAAGCGCTGGCCAGCGCGCTGCGCACGCGCGCCCGCAGCGGGCCGATGTTCGTTTCCATGTCCCTCTGGTGCGCAAGATAGAAGCGCCGGTAGGGCTCATAGGCCGCCGCGATTTCCAGCGGCGAACCAGGCTGCGGAACCGGCCATTTTAATCGCGTCCCGCCGACTCCGGGCGAACAACTCCTGTTGATGGCATCCGCCCATTCCGTCCGCCGTCGGTCAAGCTCGTCCTCCAGGGCGCCAGCCATGGCCGGCTGCCCGCCGGCAGACGAGGCCGGCGGCAAGGCACGGCCAGCATTGTGCGCAGCGGAAAGCGTGATGGCGTCCGTGAAGTCCAGCCATAGGCCCAGCTTTTCCGCAAAGGCATTGTCCGGCTCGGGAACATCCAGGACGGCCAGGCCGGCGAGAAAACGAATGAGTCTGGAACTGTTGAAATTCGTACGCGGCGTTGCTCGCGTCATACCGTGGGGCCTAGGCCAACTCGACAAAAACGGCCGCTAGACTACTACAAACACGCCCGATATTCCGCATGCTCGCGCGTTGCGGAATATCCGGTCCAAGTGGGCTGCTGCGCCTGAATGCGTCTAGATGCGCCGCTCTTCGGTCATCTGTTCCAGTGGCACGCCAACTCCGCGAGCGATGGTCGTCGTCGCAACAAGGACTTCAGGATGTCCGTAGGCGTAGGCCATCGTCAGCTCTTCGGAATTCTTCAAACGTATTCTTGCTGTAATGGACGGCAACCGGGCGGCCTGGTTGTTGATGAACCAAACCTTGGCGCATTGCACGGCAGCGATTTCGTCGAAAGGAATGGAGCGAAGCTCGGTGTGCTTGCCGACCTGGCGTTCGATGATCACCCGCTTCTCGTCCATGCGGATTTCCGACGCATAGCCTTCGGCGGTCAACCACATATATACACCGATGCCCAGCGGGATCAATGGCAATGCATAGCCGTACCACTCACGCGTATTACCGAAGATGAACATCAAGACAGCCATCACGCCAAGGACGCCAGCAGCCAGGTAATGGGAATCTTGCGATTGCCGCAGGAAGTAAACCTTCCCCTCGCTGGTATTTTCGGTATGGAATTCCATGATGCTCAACTCCTTCGGCAATCAGCGATATTCAAGTCAGCCCGATGAGTTCGAGTTTCATCGACGCTTCCACTGCATCTGCCAGGCGATCCAGATCGGCCTCGCGGCGGGCACGATAATCCACCGGCATCATGTTCTGCGCCCCGGCCCAACACAGCAGCGTGGCGAGGGCATCCGGATGGTCGAACAGGCTATGGCAATAGCTGGCAAGGATGGCGCCGTCGTCCGAAATCACGCCATCGGGTCGGCCATCGAGCAGGGCAGATGGCGCAAGCAGGGCCGGGCCGCTGGTGACACCCATGTGGATTTCGTAGCCCTCGACCTGCGGTGATCCCGGCAAGGCCAGCGTGCCGCGCACGTTGCGCAATTGCTTCTCCGCTTCCAGCACTGTCTCGCAATCCAGCAGACCGAGGCCGACGACACTCGACGCCGCGCCTTCCAGGCCCTGCGGGTCGTGCAGCATACGGCCCAGCATCTGGTAGCCGCCGCAAATGCCGATCAGCTTGCCGCCGTAGCGAAGGTGGCGCTTGATGGCCGCCTCATGGCCCTGCTCGCGCAGCCAGGCCAGATCCGCCTGCACGGCCTTGGAACCGGGCAGGACGACGAGGTCACAGGGCGGCAGGGCGTCGCCAGGGCCGATCCATTGGAAATCCACTTCTGGATGCAGGCGCAGGGGATCGAGGTCGTTGTGGTTGGAGCAGCGCGGATAGGCGATGGCAACGGCCTTCAGCCTGGCCGCGCCCTTGCCCACCGTCGCCGTGCCGATGGCGTCCTCGGCGTCGAGCATCAGGCCGTGCAGATAGGGCAGGACGCCGAGCACAGGCTTGCCGGTGCGCGCCTCCAGCCAATCGAGGCCCGATTGCAACAATCCGATGTCGCCGCGAAAGCGGTTGATGACGAAGCCCTTCACCCGCGCCCGTTCGGATTCCGACAGCAATTCCAGCGTGCCCACCAGATGGGCGAAGACACCGCCCCGGTCGATGTCGGCAACGAGGATCACCGGCACGTCGGCCGCCTCGGCGAAGCCCATGTTAGCGATATCGCGGTCGCGCAGATTGATCTCGGCCGGGCTACCGGCGCCTTCGACCAGCACGCAGTCGAACTCGGCGGTCAGGCGCTGCCAGCTTTCCATCACCGCCTGCATCGCTACGGTCTTGTAGGCGTGGTAGTCGCGGGCATCCAGCGTATCCACGGCGTGGCCATGCACGATCACCTGGGCGCGGCGGTCGGTGGTGGGTTTGAGCAACACCGGATTGAAGTCGATGCGCGGCTCGATGTTTGCGGCATGCGCCTGCAAGGCCTGGGCGCGGCCGATCTCGCCGCCGTCGGCGGTGACGGCCGAGTTGAGCGCCATGTTCTGCGGCTTGAAGGGCGCCACGCGCAGGCCGCGGCGGGCGAGGATGCGGCACAGGGCGGCGACCAGCGTGGTCTTGCCGGCGTCCGAGGTGGTGCCCTGAACCATGAGGGCGCGGGCGGTCATGGGCGAAGTCTGGATATCGTCATGGGCCAATTATCCCATCGGGACCGCCGTCGCCCATGGAAGGCAGCGACTAAATACGATCAAACAGACCATGAAATTCAAAGTTATGTCTTTAGACTTTCATGGTAATCTTATCCAATGTTTGTACGCCAAAACCACGCACGGGAAGTCGCCCGCCTGCTTGACGAATTCCCCGTCGTCGCCATCGTCGGCGCCCGTCAGACAGGCAAGACCACGCTGGCGCAAGCCATCGGCGATAGTTTCGGCGGCGCCGTGCACCGCTTCGACCTCGAAGACCAGCGCGACGACGCCCGTCTGGCCGCGCCCATGCTTGCCCTCGAACCGCTCGACGGCCTGGTCATCCTCGACGAGGTTCAGCGGCGACCGGACCTGTTTCCCGTCCTGCGCGTGCTGGCCGACCGCGCCGGTACGCGGGTGCGTTACCTGATCCTTGGTTCGGCGGCGCCGGAGTTGATACAGGGCAGCGGCGAAAGCCTCGCCGGTCGCGTCGCCTTCCACGAACTGCCGGGCCTCGATCTCGCCGAAACGGGCGCGGAGCAGATCGACACACTCTGGCGGCGCGGCGGTCTGCCACGCTCCCTGCTGGCCGCCAACGAGACTGCCAGCCTGCGCTGGCGCCGCGAATACATCCGTGCCTATCTGGAGCGTGACATTCCCGCCCTCGGCTTTCGCCTCGCCCCGGCCACTCTACGCCGCTTCTGGAACATGCTCGCCCACTACTCCGGCCAGTTATGGAACGGTGCCGAACTGGCGCGCGCCTTTGGCGTCTCTGAACCCACGGTGCGCCATTACCTCGACATACTCGCCGCTACCTGCATGGTGCGCGTGCTGCCACCCTGGCACGAGAATGTCGGCAAGCGCCAGGTCAAGGCACCCAAGATATATCTCGCCGACAGTGGCCTGCTCCATGCCCTGCTCGACATCGGCCAGACGCAGGAAGCGCTGCTCGGCCACCCGCGCGTCGGCGCCTCCTGGGAGGGCTACGCCCTGCACCAGATCGTGCGCTCCCTGAACGCCGACTGGCGCGACTGCCACCACTGGCGCCTGCACACCGGCGCCGAACTTGATCTGCTGGTCACGCGCGGCGGCCGCCGCCTCGGCTTCGAAATCAAGCGCACCGATGCCCCGCGCGTCACCCCCTCGATGCGCTCGGCACTGGACGTGCTGCGGCTGGAAAAGCTATACGTCGTACATGCCGGCAAGGACATCTGGCCCATGGCCGAACGCATTGTGGCGGTGCCACTGGCCGGGCTATTCGACCATTTGCGCGACGAGCGGGACTGACGATTCGTCCTCACAAGTAGAATTCCGTTCCTCTCCATCGGTCACTCGACCTATTGTGGCTTCCCCATCTCTCTTTCTTCTTGCCCTCCCCCTCGGCCTGCTGCTCGACCGACTGCTCGGCGAGCCGCGTCGCTGGCATCCGCTGGTCGGTTTCGGTCGCGCCGCCGAGGCGCTTGAGCGCACCTTGCGCAAAGGCGCGCCGGGCGATGCCATCGGCAACCGCCTGCGCGGCACGCTGGCTTGGGCGCTGTTGGTGCTGCCCTTGCCGCTGGCCTTCACCGCGCTGCTGGCGGCCCTGCCGTGGCCGGCAGCCCTGGCTGGCCACGTGTTGCTGCTGTGGTTCGCTCTGGGTGGACGCAGCCTCGCCGAGCATGCGCAGGCGGTGGCGACGCCGCTGGAGGCCAGCGACCTGGCCGAGGCACGGCGGCGCATCGGCTGGATGGTCTCCCGCGACACCTCGGCGCTGGATGCCGACAGCATCGCCCGTGCCACTGTCGAGACAGCGCTGGAAAACGGCAACGACGCGGTCTTCGGCGCGCTGTTCTGGGCGGCGCTGCTCGGCGGCCCCGGCGCGCTGACCTTTCGTTTCGCCAACACGCTGGATGCGATGTGGGGCTACAAGGACGCACGCCGGATTTATTTCGGCTGGTGCGCGGCCCGCGCCGACGACGCGCTGGGCCTGATCCCGGCGCGGCTGACGGCGCTGACCTATGCGCTGCTTGGCCATGGCGCGCAGGGCTTGCGCTGCTGGCGGATGCAGGCACCGGCCTGGTCCAGCCCCAACGCCGGCCCCGTGATGGCGGCCGGCGCCGGCGCGCTGGGCGTGAGCCTGGGCGGCTCGGCGATCTATCACGGCGCTGTCGAGGAACGGCCCGTACTCGGCTGCGGCCCGGCCCCGGCGGCGGCGGACATCGGCCGCGCCCTGGCGCTGGTGCGACGCGGCAGCCTGTTGTGGGGCGCTCTGGCGTTGATACTTGGAGTCATGAATGCTTGAGCACGGCGGCCGCCTGCGCGACGCGGCACGGCACTGGGACATTCCGCTGGCCGACTGGCTCGACCTGTCCACCGGCATCGCGCCGTGGCTCTATCCGGTCGTCATCAGCGACGCCGCCTGGCAACGTCTGCCGGAAGACAACGACGGCCTCGAAGCCGCTGCCATCCGTTATTACGGGCATCCGGCACCGCTGCCGCTGCCCGGCTCGCAGGCCGCGATCCTGTGGCTGCCGCGGCTGTTCAGCCCAGGCATCGCCGTCCTGCCAGCGCCGACTTATGGCGAATACGCACCGGCCTGGCATGCCGCCGGTCACGCTGTCCGCGAGGTAGCGGCGGCCGATCTCGATGGCGCAGCCGCCGAAGCCGACGTGGTGATGCTGGCCAACCCCAACAACCCGACCGGCGTACAACGCGAGGCCGTCGACCTGCGCGCGCTGGCGGCAAAGCTCGCCGCGCGCGGCGGCTGGCTGGTGGTGGACGAGGCCTTTGCTGACGCTGCCGAGGACAACACTCTCGCCGCCGAGGCCGGCACTACGCTACCGAACCTGATGGTGTTGCGCTCGCTGGGTAAGTTCTTCGGCCTCGCTGGCGCCCGTGTCGGCTTCCTCTGCGCCGCGCCGGCACTCAGTGCGCGACTGGCCGAATCGCTGGGGCCGTGGACCGTCGCCCATCCGAGCCGTCAGGCGGCCGCGCAAGCCCTTGCCGACACGGCCTGGCAAGCCGTCCAGCGGCAACGTCTCGCCGCCGCCAGCCAGCGCCTCGGCGAGCTGCTCGCACAGCATGGCCTGCCGAGCGTCGACGGCGGCCTGCTCTTCCGCTACGCGCCGACACCGCGCGCGGCAGCACTGCGCGATTTCCTCGCCCGGCGCGGCATCCTCGTGCGCTTGTTTGCCACGCCCGCCGCCCTGCGCGTCGGCCTGCCCGCCAACGATGCCGACTGGCAGCGCCTCGACGCTGCCCTCACCGAATGGAGCCGTTCATGATCCGCCTGTTTTTTGCCTTTCTGCTCGCCGCCGCCTCGGCCCATGCCGAGATCAGCGTCACCGACGACAGCGGCGCCATCGTCCGTCTGGCCGCGCCGGCCAGGCGCATCGTCAGCCTGGCGCCGCACATCACCGAAGCCCTGTTCGCCGCCGGTGCCGGCGAGCGCATCGTCGGCACCGTCGACTACAGCGACTACCCGGAAGCAGCCAAGGCCATCCGTCGCGTCGGCGGCTATTCGAAAGTGGACCTGGAAGCGGTGGCAGCGCTCAAGCCCGATCTGGTCATAGGGTGGAAGAGCGGCAATGCCGGCGCCCATCTCGACAAACTGAAAGGCATCGGGCTGCCGATCTACATCACCCAGCCCGACCGCATCGAGGATGTCGCGCGCAGCATCGAGCATTACGGCCGCCTCGCCGGCACCAGCGCCGTCGCCGACACGGCGGCCCGCGATTTCCGCGCGCGGCTGGCGCAATTGCGCGGCCGTTACGAAAAGCGGCCGCCGGTGCGCGTCTTCTATCAGGTCTGGAAAAGCCCGCTGACCACCATCTCCGGCCGCCAGATCATCAGCGACGCGATCCGCCTTTGCGGCGGCGTGAACATCTTCGCCGACCTCGCCGGCCTCGCCCCTAACGTCAGCGCCGAAGCCGTGCTGGTCGCCAACCCGGAAGCCATCATCGCCAGCGGCATGGGCGAAGAACGCCCGGAATGGCTGGACGACTGGCGGCGCTGGACGCAGATCACGGCCGTCGCGCGCGGCAATCTGTTCTTCATCCCGCCCTCCATCATCCAGCGCCACACGCCGCGCCTGCTCGATGGCACCGAACGGCTGTGCGCCCATCTCGAGACGGTGCGCGAACGCCGGCCGCGCTGAGACGCTCACCCGCCATGTCCCGCCTGCCCCGGCGCATCGTCTGCCTGACCACGGAAACCGTCGAGGTGCTCTACGCCCTCGGCGAGCAAGACCGCATCGTCGGCATCAGCGGCTACACCGTGCGGCCGCCCCGCGCGCGCAAGGAAAAACCCAAGGTCTTCGCCTTCACCAGCGGTGACATCGAGAAGGTTCTCGCCGTCGAACCCGATCTCGTTTTCAGCTTTTCCAATCTGCAAGCCGACATCGCCCGCGACCTGATCAAGGCCGGCGTCTCAGTGCACGCCTTCAATCAGCGCAGCGTCGAGGACATCCTCACCATGGTCGAAACCGTCGGCCGCCTGGTCGGCGCCGAAGCGCGTGCCATGGCGCTCGTCGCCCAACTGGAAGCCTGCATCGAAACCGCACGAAAAGCCGGCGAGGCCATCGTCGCCCGCGCCGGTCGCCGGCCCCGCGTCTTCTTCGAGGAATGGGACGAGCCGCTGATCTCCGGCATCCGCTGGGTCTCGGAACTGATCGCCATCGCCGGCGGCGAAGACATCTACGTCGAGCGCTCCCTATGCCAGGCGGCGCAGGACCGCATCATCGCCGAGCCACATGAAGTGATCGCGCGGGAACCAGACATCATCATCGGCTCCTGGTGCGGCAAACACTTCCGTCCCGAACGCGTCGCCGCGCGGCCGGGCTGGGACGCGCTGCCTGCCGTGCGCGAGGGCCGCGTGCATGAGATCAAATCGGCGGTGATCCTTACGCCGGGGCCGGTGGCCATCGAGGAGGGATTGCCGGCGCTGACGCGGCTGTTCGCAGACTGGGCCGAGGGGAATCCGGTTTAGTTCAAAATTCTTTGGATTTCAACAGGTCGACGAACTTGTCCATCGCATTTATGGCCAACGCCGGAGTCGGCCCGCTGGCCCCTGTCAGGCAAATGGAAACGATCCTCGTCGACTTGGCGGCGTAGATCGCGGACACCCCCAGTTTGCCGCGGAGAATGCCATGCTCCACGTTGAGGAACATATATTTCGCCGTGCCCACACGAATGCCGCCGGCGCGCAGGTCATCGGGCTTGTCGAATCCGGCGATGATCGCCCTGATCTGATCGGGAGTCGCCGGAATCCGCTTGAGGCTGTCCTGAGGCGTGCCTTTGAAATCAAACAGCCCACACGCTGAGGAAGACATCGCTTTTGCGAGCATGTTTGCATAGCCGTCCCAACTGGCGAATGCAGCGGCCGGAAGCGGGAGCGCAAAAGCGAGAGCGAGGGCGAGGCCGGCAATGCGGTGAGCGTGACGACGAAACATGAGGTCTCCTTTGGACAAGCGGCGGCGCGACTTTTGAATTGGCGCGATGGATGCTACATCAGCCCCAGGCTCTTCAGCACCACGATGCCGGCGCTGGTGGAAAACAGCGAACCGACCGTAGTCAACGCCACGATGTTGGCCGCCAGCGCGGCGTTACCGCCCATTGCGCGCACCATCACATAGCTGGCCGCCGCACTCGGCGCGGATGACATCAGCAACAGGATGCCGAGGTCCATGTCGCGAAAGCCCAGGGCCACGCCGACGAGAACGAAGACCAGCGGCACGGCGATCAGCTTGCCCACCGCCGCCAGCACCGCATCGCGCGGATCGTGGCGCAGGCTGCGGAAGTCCAGCGCCGCGCCCGTGCACAACAAGGCCAGCGGCAGCGTCATGTTGGCGAAGTATTCACCGGCTTGCAGCACGATGCCCGGCAGCTTCACCCCGGAGATCGACACCGGCAGCGCCAGCACGATACCGATGATCAGCGGATTCATCGCCACCGAACGCAGCACGCGACCGACGCTCTGCGTCGCATGCAGCGAGGCGCTCAAGGTCACCACCGAGAGAATGTTGAACAGAATGGTGACCAGGCCGACATAGAGCGAAGCCGCAGCCAGGCCGGTCGGCCCGTAGGCATTGACGCAATAGGCGAGGCCGATGATGGCCATGTTGGAACGGAAGATGCCCTGCACCACCACGCCCCGGTCGCGCGGCTCGCGCACCGCGAAACGCGCCACCAACTCGCCAGCCGCCCAGACCAGCAAGGTGGCCCCGAGGCCGATACCGATCAGCGCAAAATTGGCCGACGTATCGAGCCGGGTTTTGCTCACGCTGATGAACAACAGTGCCGGCAAGGTGACGTTGAACACCAGCCGCGAGCCGACTTCGATGAAGGCATCGGTAAGCATGCCGATGCGGCGCAGCCAGACGCCGAGGCCGAGGATCAGGAAGATCGGGCCAGTGACGGAGAGTGAGAATTCGAGAGTGGTGAGGAAGTCGGCGAGCATGGGCGAACTATGGCACAGCGTGATGCAGGGCGAAAACCCATACCGTCAATAGGCTATCGCCGTGCTGCCAGAGCCGACTTTCAGGACGCCAGATCTTCCGGCGTATTGAAGTTGGCGAAGACGCCGGATTCGTCGAAATTCACTGCCACGGTTCGCTGCAAGCCATGCCAGCGTGCCAGCCGGCGTTCGCCGCTGTCGAGGTAGGCCGTCAGCGAGGGCAGCAGTTCGCGCCGGGCGAGGCAGAACACCGGGTGCGCCCGCTCCGCATCGCGGGCCACGGCCAGTTCGGCCTTGTCCGCTTCGAGCGCGGCGGCGAGTCGCACCACTAGGTCCAGCGGCAGATGCGGGGAATCGCAGGGCACGGTGAGCACCAGCGGTGTCGTTGCCACGCTCAGCGCCGCATGCAGTCCGGCCAGTGGGCCGGCGAAATCGGGGATGGTGTCCGGCAGCACCGGGCAGCCGAATTCGCGGTAGCGGTCGAGGTTGCGATTGGCATTGATCAGCACCGTGCTGACCTGGGGCAGTAGCCGTTCCAGTACGTGTTCGACCAGCGGTTTGCCGCGCAGGAGCTGCAGACCCTTGTCGACGCCGCCCATGCGCCGGCCGAGGCCACCGGCCAGAATCACTCCGGTGATGTCTGTCCTCATGGGCGATGTTGGGTGCGGTGTTGGGAGCAATGGTGGCGAAGCGGGGGCATCGCCGAAGCATACCAGCGCCCTAATGAATCCTCAGCCCGACTGTTCGCTGCCGCGTGAGGGGGAGGCGGTCGGGATTGCAGCGGATAGGCGTACCGTCATGTGCTTGATGGTCGTGGACCACGCGCCGGAATCAAGGCGGGCCGAGTAGTCGGACAGCGATTCGGCGACATCGCTGTCCGTCCAGCCCTGCCGTGCGAGCAAGGCGAGGGCGATGGCATCGGCTTCCCTTTCGCGGGCGGGTGTGTCGCCGGCCACCATCCATTCCTTGCCGAAGGCCGATACCGTCGACGAGGCCAGGAAGGCGGCGGCGCGAGCCATGTTGACCGGTGCGAGCAGGACGTGAGCGAGGACTGCCGAGACCAGGCCTGCCGCTGATTTTTCTTCGTGATGGCGGGCGATCACGTGCCCCATTTCCCTGGCCATCAAGTAAGCCAGGGATTCCTCGTCGAGCCGGCTCTGGCGCACGCCGCGATAGATCACGATGTTGCCGGATGCGTCGGAGGAACTGCCGCCGTCGGCCTTCTCCGCCACCGTGAAGGTGAATTCCGGCACCCGCTCCTTCAGCTCGGGATAGGCCGCATGGGCCGATGTGGCCAGCCGTGCGCCGAGCCGCGCGACCTGACGCTCGAAGCCCTTGTCCACCTGGCATTGCATGCCGGCGCAGGGCGTGGCGACCGGTGCCAGGGACGACAGGGTCATGCTCAGGTCGAAGGAGGAGTGCAGGGAGCTGATGGCTTGCGGTACCGTCAGCTGCGTGCGGCCACCGGGCGTGGTGCTGGCGCAGGCGCTGAGTAGCAACGCCACCAGCGGCGCCACGATCAGCGGCAATTTTCTGCGCAGTGAGCGCGATGACGACGGCGTGGGAGTGGTGGCTTCGTGCATGATCGATCTCCGTGGAACAGCGTGGATCGATTTATACGGTTCCCACCCGGACCATCGCTACTGTCGTCATTCCCCGACACGTCCGCCGGCAGGATTGGCGCTGCGTTGGCGGGCTTCGGCGAGACTGCCTTTCACGGCGATGGCCAGCGAGGAATCGACCGGGACCTGTTCGAGGGTCTTGTTCCAGTAGCCGATGGCTGCTTGGAAGTCGCCGCGCTTGTAGGCCTCCGTGCCGGCCAGTGCCAGCGCCTTGGGGTGTTTGGGATTGATCGCCAGGGCACTGCGGATCAGCCGTGCCGGTTCGCCGGTGAAGTTGCCGGACTGCGCCATGGCCTGCACGTCGGCGTAATCCGCCAGCAGGTCCGCATCCGGCGGCAACAGGGCCTCCGCCTTGCGGAAGGCGCTGGCGGCATCGGTAAAGCGGCCAAGCGCGGCCTGGGATTTCGCCAGCATCTGCCAGCCGGCGCCGTTTTCCGGTTCCTTTTGCAGGCGTGCGGCCAGACGGTCCACCATGGCGGCGACATCGGGCGAGACCCCGGTTCCTTGCCCGTGCGCAGCAGCAGGGGCGGCCGATGACGCCGAGGTGGCCGACTTCTCCGTCGGCCGCAGCAGCGGATAGACGGCTGCGCTGACGAGGCCGATGACGATGGAGACGAAGGCAATGCGCTCTCGCGACCAGCCGGTAGCCGGTGCCGGCGAGCGGGTTTCGTAATCGAGGGGTGGATTGGGCAGGGCGTCGAGAGCGGTGGGTTTCATGGCATCTCCTAGTAGCTGAGGGGGTTGTGATTCTTGCCGTGGCAAGTCAGGTAGCAGCTGCCCCGATTGGTGCCGGTGGACACGAACTTGAGTTGGCCGCTGGAACTGGGCTTGTTGATCGTGGTGTCGAAATTGATCAGCTTGCTGTTGTTGGTGGCATTGCCCTGGGTGCCGCTGACGCCGTGGGGGTCGTGACAGGCGTTGCAAGGGGTGCGTTCGTCGACGATGTGCTTCTTGTGCTCCTTGAAACTCTTGTCGCCGAGGATGCTGGTGCGGCTGTGGCACTTGTAGCAAAGGGCGTAGTTGGCGGCGCTCTCCGTGCCTCGGTCGGCGGTGAGGTATTGACGTTCGAGCAGGGAGGCATAGGTTGATCCGTGCGGCCCCTTCGGCCCCGTGCCGCCAGCGCCGGGACCAGCGTTGTTGTTGTGACAGTCGCTGCACTTCACGGTGCTGGCGGTGGTCCAGGGCGGCAGCAGGCTGGGTACGTTGCTGTTGCGTCCCGGCCCGAGCACGGCGTGATGGGAGGGATTGGTGGTGGCGAATTCGAGGCGGGTGTTGTTCTGCACGATCTGCCGCGTGGTACGCGGCGCCGGCTTGTTGCTGCTGTCGGCATGGCAGCGGAAGCAGAGCTGGAATTCGGAGGTGGCCGGCTTGATCTCGGTGCCGGCGGCGGTGATGCCGCGCACGCCGGCCAGCGCGCCGGGCAGGGTGCCGGCGGCGGCATTCGAGGCGTGCGGGTTGTGGCAATCGTTGCATTCGACATGCCGCGAGGCGATGGTTGCCGCTTCCGACGCGTCATGGATGCCGGTGGTGCGGGCCACACCGTGGATCGACGGTTTGCCGACGATCTCGGCCTGGATGTTGTGGCGGGCCACGCTGCCGTTGTGGCAGGAGTAGCAGTTGTTTTCCTCGGCGGCATGATTGAGCAGCCACTTCTTGCCGCCGGCGGTATGCGGCCGGTGGCAGTTCTCGCAGGCACCGGCCGCCACTGTCTTGTCATTGGTATGCGGCCAGGGGTTGCTGCCGGCACCGTTCCAGCTTGCCGTCGACAGCTTGTGGCTGCTGGCGCTCCAGCCGCTCTTGAGGTGGCAGGTCTGGCACAGCGCAGCGCCCTGGTTGGGCATGACGAGGAACTTGCCCTTGCTGTCGTCGTGCGGGTCGTGGCAGCTCGTGCATTGCAACTGGCCGCTGCCGTCGAGCTTGACCTTGCCGGTCAGCGTCGCCGGGTCGGCGAGTTCGCCGCCCTTGGCTGCGACGAGGGCCGCATCGTAGGCAATCGAGACCGGGTGGTCGTCGGACAGATCGGTGCCGAGATTGCCGTTGCCGGCGGGCATGGTCGTCGCGCCGCCGCTCATGGCGATGCGCGTGCTGCGGCTTTGCACTTCGCCGAGGGCGATGGTGCCGTCATGGCAGGACAGGCAGTTGAGCGAGGAGCCGGTCGGCTGGCCGGTGCGCGCCTTGCTGGTGGAACTGGTGTAGGGCGTGTAGGAACTGCCGGGATTGCTGCGGTTCCAGAGCGGTGCGCTGGGCGAGGCATTGTGCGGGGCGTGACAGAAGACACAGGCCTGCGACTCGGTGACGGCCTTGACGCTGCCGGGGCCGCTGACGGAAAGATTGTGTTTGCTGCTCAGCAGGCCGGCGACGGCCGGCGCTGCCAGCAGCAGGGCGAACAGGGCAAGGTAGTCGCGTCTCACGTTGGCCCGCCGATGTAGCGCAATACCTGGATGCGCCGGTTGTGGGAGTCGGCGATGTAGATCAGGTCGCCGGCCGCCTGGTCGATGAAGATTCCGGCGGGGAGCCAGAACTCGCCAGGTTCGCGGCCACGGCCGCCGATGGGCAGCAGCAGTTGTCCCCGCTGGTCGAAGATTTGCAGGGCATGGAACAGGGCATCGGTGACATAGACATGGCCGTGGCTGTCGGTGGCCACGCCCTTCTGCCGCGCGGCGTCGCCGGTACCGTCGCCCTGACGGCCGAAGCTGGCGACGAAATTGCCTTTCATGTCGAAGGACTGGATGCGGAAATTCAGCGAATCAGTGACGAAGAGCCGGCCCTGGGGCGTCAACCAGAGATGGGTCGGATAGTTGAATTCGCCCGTGTCGCTGCCGCGACGACCGATGCTTTGTAGCAGGCGGCCGTCCGGCGCAAAAAAGCGGACACAGTGTTCGCCCGTGTCCACCAGGATCAGTTGTCGACGCTCGTTATCGAAAGCGATGCCGGTGGGTTGGGTGAGCTTCACGTCGAGCTTCAGCGGCGTCGCCACCGAGGCGTCGGGGCGGATGACGAGCACTTCGCCGAGCACCGAGTCGCTGACATAGACCTCGCCATCCGCACCCCGTGCGAGCCCGACCGGCGAGGGCAGCGGTGTGTCCTTGGCGGCACGGATCAGGGCATAGTCGCCGCGCGTCGTGTCGAATCGATGCACGCCTCGCGCGCCGGGATCGGCGACGTGGATCACGCCCTTGTGGGCGACCACCGCCATGGGCCGCACGAGACGGGATTCTGCTTCGCCGAGGAACAGGTCCTTGAGGCGCGCAAACAGACCCTTGCCGATGCCCAATTCCTCGGCGGTGGCAAAGCTGCGGACGAATTCGATGCGGGCCGGATCAGGGGCCGGCGGCCAGACCATGCGCTCGGCGGCGCTGACCTTTGTCGGCACGAGCAGGATCGTCAGGAGCAGGAGCAGGGCGCCAACAAAGGCAAGGGAGCGACGGTCGATCATGCTCAGAATTCCCGGCGGGCGAGAAACTGGAAAGTGGTCCGGTCGCGCGCGAACTCGCCCTGGGTTTCGCGACTGCGGACCAGGCTCGCGGTCAGATGGAACTTGCGCTCCTGCCACTGGGCACCGAAGGAGGCATCGCTGCGCCGACGCGGCAGCAGTCCGCTGCGGTCCTGCTCGCCGCCGAGAGTGGCGGTGAGGTCGATGCCGAACCAGTGGCGGGACCAGAAGCGCAATTCGTAGCCATCCAGATCGGTGTTCTGCGCGGCGTTGCCATATTCGATGCGGGAGTGGCGACGGCTGGCGCGAACATAGCCGAGATCGAACAGTGGTTCCTCGGTCTGCACATAGATGTCCTCGCTGCTGCGTCGGTAGGGCGAAATCGTCTCCTGCCGGTTCTCGCGCTCGAAGCCGCCCCCCAGCGTCAGCGCAATGCCGGCATCCAGCGGCAGGTCGGCGCGGGCGCCGAAAGTGTGACTGCGCACCTCGTTGAGCGGGAAGGTCGGCGAGCCCGACGACAGGCGCGGCGCCGAGGTGACGTGGCGGAAAAACACATTGAGGTAGCGCGACCAGTTCCAGCTCATGCTCAGTGCCTGGTCGAGCTGCTGGTAGGCGTAGGTGCCGCCGACGTCGTGGGAATAGTCCACCAGCACTTTTTCGCCATCGAGGATGCCGCCGCCGATCAGACGCTGGATGCGGGTCTCGGTGCCGACGATGCTGAGCAGGTAGTCGATGCCGGCGACGAAGGTTTGCGAGCGGCTGGCATTGGTGACCACCGGGCTGCCGGCGACGACGTGGGGATGGCCGAGGGTCGTGTAGGCCGTGCCGGTCAGCGTGATCTGCTCGCCGAATATCGCGCTTTGTCCGGCCAGCGCCTGTTGCGAGCGCTGGTCGTAGCGGACGTCGTAGCTGAACTGGGCGACGCCGAGCGGAAGGGCCTGCTCGTAGCGGATTGCACCGTCCATGCCCTGGGCATGGGTGGTGTATTGGCGCGTCCGGGTGTCGTCGCCGCGAACACCGAGGGTGGCTTCGACACCGGTCATCGGCCAATAGCTGAGCCCGGCGTTGGCGCTTTGCGTCGCTGCGTCGACGCTACCCTGCGTGCTGTGGCTATAGCTGTAGCTGCCGTGGCTGTGCAACTGGGCAGTGTGCCGGGCGCGTGCATCGAGCATCAGGCGCTGGTCCTGCAAGTCGGGGTAGCGATTGCTGTCCTGGGTGTATTGCTGGGAATTCAGGCTGACGATGCCGGTCAGGTCGTACTGGCGGTCGTCGCCGAACTGGAGCCGGGTGTCGAGATTGAGGGCGTGGTTGGCGGCGGTGCTGGTCTGGATCGGCAGGTTCAGACTGCCGCTGGTGGATGTCTGCTGGCTGGTCTGCAACTGCAACTGGGTGGAACCGAGAGCGCCGTGGGAACGGCTGGCGTTGAGCGTGAACTGGTCGATGAGGTCGTCGACCGTGCGCTCGCTGCCGCTGCCCGTGGTGTGGGTGCGAGTAAATCCGCCTTGCAGCGGAATTGGCGTGACGGGCGCGAGCAGGGAAAAATCCAGCCCGTAGCGATTGCTCTCCTGATTCAACACCTGGCCCGGTGAAATGCTAACGGTCGGATTGAGGTGTTCAAAAAACAGGTTTCCGCGATAGGGCTTGTCGCGCAGGAAGCTGGCGCGAGCGCTCAGGTTGTAGAGCGCGCCGCGCGCCGACGCCCGGCCGCTGCCGCTGGAAACATTCTCGCCGTAGAGGATGGGACCGCCGCCGATGTCCAGGGTGAGAAAGTTGGGGTGGTAGGCGTAGCTGTGGCTCATGACGAAGAGCTCGCTGCGCAAGCCGGCCTGGGACTGGCGTTCCGTGGTGTTGGCGCTGCCGGTCTGTGCGGTGCTGGCGACGTCGCTGACATAGCGCAGATTGACGTGGCCTTCGATGCCGGTGACACGGAAGGAGTCGATCTCCTCGGCACGGGCAGCCGCCGGAAGCAGGGCGAGGGCGACCGCCCCGCCGGCCGCGAGTTGGATGACGCGCAATTGGCTTGCCCCTTACGAGTTCGGGGTGGCAGCAGCTTTGTCATCCGGTGGGTAGTCGACGCCGCGCATCTTGCCGAAGCCGAACACGTCGATCTTGTTGGGACCGAACTGGCTGGCGACCAGGACCAGATAGTCGAGGTCGAACTTCGGCTGGGCAAACTTGCGGAAGGCGGCGACGTTGTCGTAGTCGATGGTCACACCGGCCGGCAGGTTGAGCGATTCCGCCGCCTTTTCGGTCTGGCCGAAATACAGCAGCAGCTTGCCGCTGTTGTCGAAGACCTGGACATTCTGGAAGGCCGCGTCGCCGACGAACAGGCGCCCCTGACGATCCATGGCGATGCCCTTGGGCCGGGCGAAGCTGCCCAGGGTGGTGCCGACGGTACCGTAGGAACGCACCGGCTTGCCCTCTGCGGTGAAACGCTGGACGCGGTAGTTGCTGGTCTCGACGACGTAGATGTCGCCGTCCGGGCCGCGCGCGATATTGGTTGGATGGAACAGTTCGCCCTCGCCCGAGCCGGCCTTGCCGAAAGTGAACAGGGTTTTTCCCGTGCGCTTTTCCAGCACATGGATCTGGTGGTTGAGAATGTCGGCGACGTAGAGGCGGTCGCCGGCAATCGCCAGATCCACCGGGCGGAACTGCTTGCTGGTGCCGTAGGCCGCGACGTAGCGGTCGTCGCGGTCATAGACCAACACCTGATCGCGGCCGGTATCGGTGACGAACTTGGTGCCGTCGGTATCGATACGGATATTGATCGGCCGCTTCATGCGCCCGTTGCCGGTGCCGGCGTTGAAGCTGAAGCGCTGTTTGGCCAGATCGAAAATGGCCAGTCCGCCGGCCCCCGTGTCGGCCACATACATCCGGCCCTGAAACATGGCGACGCCATAGGGCTGCGTCAGGCGCTGGTTCTCCTTTTCGTCGCCGAGGATGAAGTCGGCGAAGCTGTCGGCCTTGCCGGCGATGTCGCGTTCGCTGGCGATGGTGGTCAGGTACTGGATGCGCGGCGGATTGGGCAGCGACGGATAAAAAGTCGGCGCTGGCGAGACGGCGATTTTCTCCTGCGGCGGGTTGCTGACGCAGGCGGAGAGCAATCCGGTTGACACAACTGCGGCCAGAATGGCGGCGAGGCAGGCACGGCGGCGATGGCCGAATGTTTTCATGACGACTCCCTGGGCGCGATGTTTTATTTGTTGTGGCAGGCGAGGCAGACCTTGCTGCCGGCCTGATCCACCTTGACCAGACCGGACCCGGCGGTGCCGACGGTGAAGGTGTTGTGCACGTCGTGACAGGAGTCGCATTCCATCTTGCCGCCGTAGAGCAGGACCGAAGCGATGGTGCCGGTCTTGGTCTGTGTGCCGGAGCCGATGGTGACGCTCTTCGCGGCCGGGTCATGGAGCGAGCCGTCGGCCGTGGCCAGCGCCGTGTCGTAGGTGAAGCCGATGGGGTGCGAGGACTTGAGGTTGGTGCCGAGATTGTTCTTGGCCGAGATCATGCTGGTGCCGGTAACGCCGCCGAAGCTATTTACCGCGACGGTGCCGTCGTGGCAGGACAGGCAGAGCTTGGAGCCGCCACCCGGCTGCGTGGTGGTGGCGTTCATGGTCGGGCTGCTGTAGAGGGTGTAGCTGGCGGTGGAGTTGGAGTGATTCCACAGCGGCGCGTCGGCGACGCTGGTATCGGACTTGTGGGGCGTGTGGCAGGCGACGCAGATGCGGCCGCCGGACCAGGCCGAGGAAGTGAAATCGTGGGCCGAGCCGGTGATGGTGCCGGCCAGTGCCGGCACCGTCGCCAGCAGCAACAGGGCCCTGACGACCCATCCCGTGAGGGTGTGTATCAGTTTCATGGTCTTGCTCCTTTGCTGAATTGGTGGGTTGGAACGCAGGGGTGACAGATGCGGAGCGGATATTCCGCATCCGGCGGTGTCGTCGCCACTGTCGTCAACGCCCGACACTATTTCGGTCGGGGTTATTTCCCTAGGATGCGAAGCGTCATCAACGAGGGGCCATCCACCGGCCCGGGGATTTGCCATGGAACTCGACGCCACGGCCGGGGCCTGCCCGGCACCTTTGCCACCCATACGGCAACGCATCGCCCGCTTCCTTGCCGCCGTGACCACGCCCGTGATCGTGATCGCTGGCGGCATGGCCGCCTGGATCGTGCATGAACACACGCCCTACACTTCCGGCTCCGACTTCGGCTATTGGCTCGGCGTCACCGGCGGTTCGCTGATGCTGGCCCTGCTGATCTACCCCCTGCGCAAACGCTTTCGCGTCTTCGCCTTCCTCGGGCCGTTGCGGCACTGGTTCCGCTTCCACCTGCTGGCGGGCATCGGCGGGCCGCTGATCGTGCTATTCCATTCCACTTTCCGCGTCGGTTCCTTCAATGCCGCCATTGCACTGGCCAGCATGCTGCTGGTGGTGGCCAGCGGCATCGTCGGCCGCTTCATCTATCGCAAGATCCACAACGGCCTCTACGGTAGTCGCAGCAGCCTGGAGGAATTGCAGAAGGATCTCGCCGCGCAGATGAGCACGCTGGCGCCGCTGCTGGATCAGTTGCCGAGCGTGGCGCGGGAAGTGCAACGCTTTTCCGACCTGGTCGCCTGCCCGGCGCAAGGCCGCTGGGCACGGCTGCTCCATTTCATCTCGCTCGGCGCACGGCGCCAGTTGGTCGGCTGGCGGGTCCGCGCCGCGATCCGCCGCCATGGCAGCACCGACGAGCTGCACACGCTGGCCGCGACCATCGACAAGACCCTGCAAGCGGTTCAGCGCACGGCCCAGTATTCAAGTTATGAAAGGCTCTTTTCCCTCTGGCATGTCATTCACATTCCGTTTCTGTGCATGCTGGTGCTTACGGCCATCGTGCATGTCGTGGCGGTCCACGCTTACTGACTTTCATGCGACAAGCTCCACCCACGGAAGATGAAATACGCGAAAGTCGATTGGTCGCCCGCCCCCCTTCGCCTCCAATCGCAAACGTCGCATGCGACCTTCCCTCGCGGGGGGTTACTAGTTGGCGCGCTGCGCGCATCCATAACAGGGGACTCCGAATAAATTGTTTCACGTCAAGCTCGCCGGCCTGTTCCTGATCCTGTTCGCGATGGCTGCCACCGCATCCGCGCAGAATCTGGAATCGGCGGTCATGCCTGGCCCGGTGATCAAGGGCCACGCCGACCAGGAAGGGGACTGCGCGAAATGCCATGTGCGCTTTGATCGCGCCGCCCAGCCCCGGCTCTGCCTCGACTGCCACAAGGCGGTGCGCGGCGACGTCGCGGGCGGTGGCGGCTATCATGGTCGCCTGCGCGAGCAGGGCCGCGAATGCCGCAGCTGTCACACCGAGCACAAGGGGCGCGGTGCAAAAATCGTGTTCCTCGACGAGAAAAAATTCGACCACCGGCAAACCGACTTCGCCCTGCGCGGCAAGCACAAGGGCCGGGCCTGCGATAGTTGCCACCGCCCCGGCGTCAAGCATCGCGATGCGCCCGGCGACTGCAACTCCTGCCACCGCAAGGACGATAAGCACAAGGGTGGCCTCGGTGCCAAATGCGGCAACTGCCATGGCGAGGACACCTGGAAGGATGGCCGCTTCGATCACGGCAAGACGAAATTCCCGCTGCGCCGGGGCCATGCCGGACCGAAAGTGAAATGCGAAAGCTGTCACGTCGGCCAGGACTACACCGACACGCCCCGCGAATGCACCTCATGCCACCGGGACGAGGACATGAAGGACGGTCACAAAGGACATTTCGGCACCCGTTGCGAAAAGTGTCATGACGAAGGCGAATGGGCGCTACCGACCTTTCGCCACGAACGCGACACGCACTATCCGCTGCTCGACCGCCATCGCCTGGTCGACTGCATGAGCTGCCATCGCGCGCCCCTGTTCCGCAGCAAGACGCCCACGCGCTGCGTTGCCTGTCACCGTGACGACGATGTGCACAAGAACAGCCTCGGCGACACGTGCGACAAGTGCCATAGCGTCAAGGGCTGGAAGGGCACCAGCTTCGATCACGATGCGGACACGAAATTTGCGCTGCGCGACAAGCACAAGACGGCGAAGTGCGTTGCTTGCCACAAGGACCAGGGCATGCGCGAGAAGCTGGCGACCAAGTGTCTTTCCTGTCACGAGAAGGATGACCGGGAGAAAGGACACAAGGGCAACTTCGGCGACAAGTGCGAGACCTGTCACGATGCCCGTTCCTTCGACAAGCCGATCTTCGACCATGGCCGCGATGCGAAATATGTCCTGGAAGGAAAGCATCAGAAAGTGAAGTGCGCCAGTTGCCATCGGGGGCCTCTCTATCGCAGCAAGACCGACACCGCCTGCTACGCCTGTCACAAGAAGGAAGACGTGCACTTCGCCAGCTTCGGCCTCGATTGCGAGTCCTGCCACGTCACCACGGACTGGCGCAAGATCGTCCGCCGCGACGCGGCAAAGGGGCGTGTTCCATGATGCCGCTGGGTCTGTGGACGGCCTATGCGCTGCCCCTGCTCTTCGTGCTGCTGCTGCACATCCATCGCCGCCGCCATCGCGAACTTGCTGCCGTGGAGATGCTGAAACAGGCGCAGGAAGCCGGCATGACGGAGCCGCCCAGCCTGCATCCGGTGGTCGATCCGTCTCTGTGCTGCGGCGCTGGCGCTTGCGTCAAGGCGTGTCCCGAGGAAGCGCTGGGCATCATCAACGGCAAAGCCCAGCTGGTCAATCCGACCGTCTGCATCGGGCACGGGGCCTGTGCGGCGGCTTGTCCGGTGGAGGCCATCAAGCTGGTCTTCGGCACGGCCAAGCGCGGCATGGACATTCCCGAGGTCAAGCCGAACTTCGAGACCAATGTGCCGGGCATCTATATCGCCGGAGAACTCGGCGGCATGGGCCTGGTGCGCAAGGCCGCCGAGCAGGGTCGGCAGGCCATGGAGTCGATGGCGAAGCAGCGTGCCGGCGACGACCGGCTCGATGTGGTGATCGTCGGCGCCGGCCCGGCGGGCCTCGCCGCGACCCTGGGGGCCATGGAACACAAGCTGCGTTTCGTCACCCTGGAGCAGGAGGACTCGCTCGGCGGCACCGTGTATCACTATCCGCGCAACAAGATCGTCATGACCCAGCCGGTGGTGCTGCCCCTGGTCGGCAAGGCCAAGCTGGGCGAGATTTCCAAGGAGGCCCTGCTGGCTTTCTGGCAGGACATCGTGGATCGGGTCGGCATGAAGATCGAGTTCGGCCAGCGGGTGGAGAAGGTCGTTGCGAATGGAGACGGCTTCGTCGTCACCACGGATCGCGGCGAATTTCGTACCCGCAATATCGTGCTCGCCATCGGCCGTCGCGGCACACCGCGAAAATTGGGGGTGCCCGGCGAGGACTTGCCCAAGGTGGTGTATCGCCTGATCGATCCCGAGCAGTATCGAGGGCAGCGGGTCGTGGTGGTCGGTGGCGGCGACAGTGCCATCGAGGCGGCCGTGGCGATTGCCGACGAAGCGGGCAGCGAGGTGATCCTCTCCTATCGCGGCGAGGCCTTCGGTCGCGTCAAGCAGAAGAACCGCGAGCGACTGGCCGAGGCCGAGGCGGCGGGCCGCCTGCGGGTGATGTTGGCTTCCGGTGTATCCCGTATCGAGCCGGAGCGCGTGCATATCGATGCCGGTGGCGAGAGCCACGAGTTTCCCAACGATGCCGTGATCGTCTGTGCGGGTGGCATACTGCCCACCCCGATGCTCAAGGAGATGGGTATACGGGTGGAAACAAAGTTTGGTGCCGAGTAGATTTCATGGGTCCAATTTTCGGATGAATCTGTATCCCCGTTCCTTCCTCAGGCTGATCGTTCTGGGCAATGTGCTGGCCATGCTGCCCCTGCTGGCGGCGGTCGGCTATGCGGCCTTGACCATCGACGCCCTGATGCAGCGTAGCCAGGACGCGGTGAGCCAGGCATCCAGGGCGGCCACCCTGGGCTATGCCATGCAGGAAGAGTTCGCTCACATGGAGCGAGTCTTGCGGCAGTACGAAGTGCTGCGCGAGCCGCCGCTGCTCGATGAGTATGTCCAGTTGCGCCGGGACTGGCTGCACACCGCCCGCGACTACGCCGCCATTCCACTGCTGTCTGCCTTGTCCCTGCGGATTGACGAAATGCGCCGGACTGAGGCGGCGGCCTACGACAAGCTGGGCCCTCGCGCCGATGGTCTGTCGCAACTCAAACTCACGCTGGACAAGCTCAAACGCGCTCTGCCCGCGCTGCTGGACGATGCCAATCGGATGGTGGAGGAGGAACGCAATGCATTCCGCCGCCAGTCGGAACTGCTCTGGCAGCGCCTGATGGCGGCCATGCTGGCTGCACTGCTGGTGACCGCCGCGCTGCTGTGGTTTGCGCGGCGTATGGTGGCGCGTTTGTGGAGTCGTTTTGAACGGGCTGTGCTCGCGCTCGGCGAAGGTCAGTTGGGGCGGCGCATTCGCCTCAAGGGGCCGGAGGACATGCAGCGCGTCGGTCTCCGGCTGGAATGGCTGCGCCAGCGCATGCTGGCGCTGGAGAACGAACGCACGCGCGTGATGCGGCATGCCTCGCATGAATTGAAGACGCCGCTGGCGACATTGCGCGAAGGCGCAGCCCTGTTGCATGAACGGGTGGCCGGGCCGCTGACGCCGCAACAGGAGAAAATCACCGGCATCATGCAGACCAATGCGGTGCGCCTCCAGGGCTTGATCGACGGCCTGCTGCGCATGCAGCAGGCCAGCCATGCGCGGGAGCACATGGAGGCCGGTCCGATCCGCCTCGATCGGGTGATCGAGCAAACCTTGTCTACACTCACGCTTGCCGCCCGGGATCGTCGACTGCGCATTTCCGGCTCCCTGGCGCCACTGACCATCGACGGAAACGAGGAAGCCCTGTCCACCCTGACCCACAACCTGATCTCCAACGCCATCAAGTTTTCGCCGGATGGCGGCGTGGTTCGTGTCACCTTGACGCGGGACGGCGACCAGGCCGTCCTCGAGGTGATCGACGATGGGCCGGGCATCGCCGCCGAGGAACGGGAGCGACTGTTCGAGCCTTTCTATCGGGGTGCCGCGGGCAAGGGGCAGCCTGGTGTCGGCCTGGGCCTGGCCATCGCCCATGAGTTTGCAGTGGCCCACCATGGCAGTCTGGCGGTGATGGACAGGGAGCAGGGCGCCCATTTCAAAGCCTGCCTTCCGCTGGCGAGGCCCGCTGCATGAAGTCGCTGAACGTATTGCTGAGCGGAATGGCCATCGCCCTGCTGGCCGGATGTGCCGGCACGCTCGGCGTGCCGGGCGAAGCCCGTGAGGTGGTAGCCATGCTGGCGGCCCATGAACACATGGCGGCGGCCAAGCCCGAGGAGCAGCGCCGCGAATTCAATGCGGCGCAGGCGGCCTTTGAGCGGGAAGCCACCGATGTGACGCGGCTGAACCTGGCGCTGACTCTGCTGTTGCCGCGCGCACCCTGGCGTGACGATGCCCGCGTACAGTCTCTGCTGAGTGGTGTTGGCACCGCCGGGGACGGGCAGGCCTCACCGCGCCGCGATTTCGCCCAGCTCTTGTTGCGTCTGGTGGCGGAGCGGCAGCGGGCGCACCGGGACGAGTTGCGCAAGGCGGAAAGCCTGGGCCAGCAGTTGCGTGAAGAGCGACGACGCAGCGAGGAGATGCAACAGAAAATCGAGTCCCTGCGCAGCATCGACCGCGACCTGCGCAAGAGCAGGCGGACGCCATGAGCGCCGACATTGTGGGTGGCGCGCGCATCCTGGTCGTCGATGACGATCCGGGCCTGCTGGACCTGATCGAGATGCGGCTTTCCTCGGCCGGCTATGCGGTGACGTGTGCCGCGTCCGGTGCCGAAGCCCTGGAGCGTTTCCAGACCGAACGGCCACGGGTAGTGATCACCGATCTGCGCATGGATGGCATGGATGGCCATGCCCTGTTCGGCCGCTTGAATGCGTTGGCGCCCACGGTTCCCGTCATCATCCTCACCGCCCACGGCACCATCCCCGATGCCGTGGCGGCGACCCAGCGCGGCGTGTTCGGCTTTCTCACCAAACCCTTCGAAGGCCGCGAATTGCTGGAAAAGGTGGCGGAAGCCCTGAGTATTTCGCCCCGTGTCGATATCTCCGCCGGCAGTGATGCCTCCTGGCGTGCCGGCATCGTTTCCTCCAGCCTGGTGATGGACGAGCTCCTGCGACAGGCCCGTCGCGCCGCCGACAACGACGATCCCATGCTCATCAGCGGGCCTCGTGGTTCCGGCAAAAAGGCCCTGGCCCGGGCCATACACACGGCCAGCGGCGAAACCGAGCGCCCCTTCGTCGTCGTGCGCTGTGCCGAGCAGGCCGGCATGAGCTGGGAGGGCTCGCCTCTGGCCCGGGCACTGGCGGCACGACGGGGTTTTCTCGTGCTGGAGGACATCGAATTGCTGCCGGCACCGGAACAGGCCAGGCTGTTGCCGCTGGTGCGGGAGCCCACGCTGTTCTCCGCCACCGGCCGTTCCGATCTGTTCGATGTGCGCGTGGTCGCCACCACCAGCGCGCCGCTGGATCAGGCCATACGTGAAGGGCAGTTCCGCGCCGACCTGTTCTATGCCCTCGGTCGGATCGCGCTGACCATGCCGGCCCTGGCGGAACGGCGGGACGATATTCCGACCCTCGTCACCCACTTTGTTGCCCAGGCGCGGGGTGGTGCCCAGGGACTGGCGCCCGACGCCGTCACGGTATTGCAGGAGGCGCAGTGGCCGGGAAACATCCACCAACTGCGCAGCGTGGTGGAGCAGGCGCAGTCACTATCGGTGACGCCGCAGGTGCCTGCGACGCTGGTGCGACGCTTACTGCGCGAGGAAAGCGAACGGGAAACGGCGGCTCTGGACGAAGCCCGGCGTGCCTTCGAGCACGACTACCTGGTACAGCTGCTCGAAAACACCGGTGGCAATGTCACCCGCGCCGCCCGCGTGGCCCAGCGCAACCGCACCGAGTTCTACAAGCTGCTGGCGCGGCACAACATCGATCCGGGCAGTTACAAGTAGAGCTCACCGGTGAACCACGTTCCACAACATGCCGACGCCATCGAGCAGCAGGTCGGCGATGTCCTTGTCGAGGACCGTACCGCGCTCGCGTTGTGACTGGCTGCGGGTTCGCTCGCCGGCGAGGATCGCGTCCGCCAGCAGTGCCGGGTCGGCGGGGCTGGCCTGCTTGAGTGCGGCCTGCTGGTAACCGGCGAGGGCGTTTTGCACGGCGTTCGGGTCGAGGATCGCAATCGGTGCCAGGCAATGGGTGCAGGCGCTGTCGTGACGGATATCCACCGGCGCGCCGCAGCCATTGCAGCGCACCGTGCCGATGCGCGCGGCGAGCTGGTCGATCTCGGGTTTGTGCAGTTGGCGCACGAAACCCTTTTCGATCATGAACTGGCCGAAGGTGATGAAGCGGCCGTGTTGCTGGCCGCAGCGCAGGTAGTTGAAGAGGCCGCTCTTGACCCGGTCCTGCGACTTGATCAGGCCCTCCGCGCAACGCGGGCAGGTCAGCACGGCGGCGAGCGGCAGGCGGACCACGGCGTCGTGCACATGGATCAGGCGGAACAGATCGACCACGCCGGCCGGCGCGAGCTGGAGGCTTTCGTACTCGTCGAACCAGATGCCCTGACAGGCGAAGCACAGGTCCAGCTCTACCTCGCCGTTCAGCTTGCGCGGAAAGCGATGCGCCGTCATCGGGGCGCGGCAGGATGGGCAGGACGTGACCAGATTCATGGCGCAAGAATACCAGTGCCAGCAAGTCGCGCATCGTTCTAGAATTGCCGCATCGCCACGGGAGGGGACATGGGCAACGGCACGATAGGCTTGGACGAGGAGCATCGCTCGGATCACGAGGTGCGCGCGATCTTCGTCGCGGCCCACGATCTCGTCGCGCCGCACATGGACGAGGTGGGTAACTGGCTATCCAGTGCCAGTGAATGCATGGCCACCGAGGCCCTGGAGCAGCGTTTTCCGGAGATTGCCGGCACCCGCTTGATGGCGGTGCTGGCGACGATTGCCGCCGTGCGTTCTTCCGGGCGGCAACCCGTCGACGCTTAATACACCAGCGTCGCCCACTCCGGGTCGAGGGTGCGCTGGACGAAGGCACTGGCGCCGGCGGCAGCGGTGAATTCCGGGATCAGCTTGTCGTCCTTGCTGATCAGCGCCTGCATGGCCATGGCGCAGGCGTAGAACTTCACATCGAGATTGGCCGCCTGTCGCATCATCGAATACACCGTGGTGTCCATCGCCGGCCAGGGCCGCAGGCTATCGGCGACGCCGGCTACCAGCAGGCGCACGGCGGGGCCGGCGAAGTGCATCTCCACCTCGGCGTCGAAGGCGGCGCCGGCGGTGGCATGGACGAAGGGCGTGGCGCAGAGTTGTGGCCGTTCCGGCGAGGCGGCCCAAAGCAGGATGGCGAGTTTGCGTTTCATGGGTTTTCGATGACGGCGTCTGGTTCGATGCGTTTGACGTGGGCGCGATAGGCGGCGGCGTCTACCAGGCTTGCGCTTTCCGCTTCCCAATGCGTGGGCGTGCCGCGCACCATCCAGGCAGCATAGGTGTCATTGTTGATTTGCAGTGGATGTTCTTCCAGCGCGTCGTTGCCTTCGAGCAGCACGAAGCTGAGCGGCGCGTGGATGGCCAGCACGGTCTTGGCACATTCGATGGTGCCGAGGCTGCGTCCGCGTTCCACCTCGGCCCCTTTGGGTTTGGCGGTGAAGGCGATGACCTTGCCAGCGAGGAAGACGCCGAAAGCCGTGGCGCCGATCACGACTGAGTCGCCTTCACGACCTACCCACATGTCGTGGGCCGGGTCGTAGAGGAGGTGGTCGGGAATGCGGCCGTGAAAGGTCTTGTTCATGGGGAAAGGGATGGCGGAAGAGAGCAGGAGTCGAACCTACCAGGGACCGCATGGCGGCCCCTCCTGGTTTTGAAGACCAAGCGTCCCACCGGGGAACGTTCTCTTCCGTCGAGGCAAAGCTGAAAATTCATTGGGGCAACCATTCCGCTGGCGTATCGCGATGTCGCAATACATGGTCATCACGCACGCGGCGAGTGTAGCCGACGCGATCGAAGAATTCGAGGATGTGGATGGCGACCTTGCGACCGCCACCAATGCGGTCGCGCAGTTCGGCGGCGCGGGCGGCGCCATGCGCGGCATTGAGTTCGGCGACGATGAGGGCCAGTTCGGCCACGGCGGTGGCGCTGAAGTAGTGATCGTGGGCCACGGGATACAGCTCGCCGGCACGGGCCTGACGGCGGAAGAGCTGACGCACCACGTCCTCCGCCGTGCCGCTGGCGCGAAAAACGTCGCGTACGCGGGGAGGGTTGTAAGGCGCGGCGTCGAGCAGAGGTTTGAGCACGGCGAAGAGGTCGCGGTCGGCATTTGAAACGCTGGCGCGATGCTCCGGCAGGTGCAGCCAGGCGCGGCTTTGAGCGATGGCGCCGGCGGCGAGCAACTCCGCCACCAGCGCATCGAAGGCTGCGCGCGGCAGTGTGGCCAGGGTCATGCGGCGCAGGCGCTCGCGCTCGACGCCGGGCATGTCGGGGGTGCGCTCGTGCTCGCGGGCCAGGGCGTCGAGCAGACGTTGGCGCAGCGCATCCCAGGCCGCAGCCGGAAAGCCGATGCGTTCCTCGCCGGCGGCGATGACGCGCAGTTGCAGGCGTGCCCAGAGCGCGGCGGCGGTGTCGTCGTCGAGGTTCCAGTTGGCGGCGAAACGCAACAGGTCGATGCCGGCGGGCGCGCGTTCCAGCATCAGGCCGAGGGCGATGGCCGGATCGTCGTCGCGCATTGCGGCGAGCAGGGCCAGGCGTTCCGGCGTGCGCTTGTAGCGCGTCGGCGGGTTGCCGTCGAGGACGCGGCCGCCGGCGACGGTGTGCTGGGCGCCGGCATCGCGCAGGATGAAGCGGTCGCCGCGTACCGCCAGAGTTTCGCGGTCGAGCAGGATTTCGGCCAGCGCAATTCCACCATCGGCACCAGCGCCGACTTCTGCACAATCCAATAGGGCGACGCGGCCGGTGATGTCCTCGGCGCCGAGATGCACATGCACGGCGGTCCAGTGCTTGAGCGTTGGTCGGGAGGCGGGAACGCGGATCTCGGCGTGGAAGCGCGTCAGCGGGCGATGCAGTGCCGGCGCCACCAGCCACATGCCGCGCGCCACGTCCTTTTTTTCAAAATCGCCGGTAAGGGCCAGGGCGCAGCGGTCGCCGGCCTGGCCACTGTCCGCCGGCCGGTCCTGCACATGCAGGCTGCGGACGCGGGCTTTCAGGCCTGGCGGCGAAATGATCGCCGTCTCGCCAGCGCCGACTTTTCCGGCGAAGGCGGTGCCGGTGACCACGGTGCCAATGCCGCCGAGCGTGAAACAGCGGTCGATGGCGAGGCGGAAGCGGCCGGCGGCGGAGCGGGCGCGATGCTGCGTCGCTGCCTGTTCCAGGTGCGCGCGCAGGGCCGGCACGCCTTCGCCGCTGATGGCGGACAGCGGAAACACCGGGCTGTCTGCCAGCGCCGTGCCGGCCAGCAGTTGCGCGATCTCGGCCTGTACTTCGGCGATGCGTGCGGCGTCCACCCTGTCGCATTTGGTCAGCGCCACGGCGCCCTTGCCCAGACCGAGCAGGTCGATCAGCTCCAGGTGCTCGCGGGTCTGCGGCATGAGGCCGTCGTCGGCGGCGACCACCAGCAGCACGAAGTCGATGCCGGTGGCGCCGGCCAGCATGTTGTGGATCAGCTTTTCGTGGCCGGGCACATCCACGAAGCCGAGCACCGAGCCGTCGGGTAGCGGCGTATAGGCATAGCCCAGGTCCACGGTGATGCCGCGCGCCTTCTCCTCCGGCAGGCGATCGGCATCCACGCCGGTGAGTGCTTTCACCAGCGTGGTTTTGCCGTGGTCGATGTGACCTGCGGTGCCGATCAACATGGGTTTAACCTGAAATAGCTTGCTCGGAGCGACGGGTAATAGTCGAGCGAAGCGAGCCGAAAGAGAACCCCCCGCGAGGGGGGCGAAGGGGGGCGGGCGACCAATTGACTTTTGCGTGTTTCATCATCGGTGGGTGGCTCTCGCTGTCATGAAAGTCAGGCCGTGATTTCCCTGGCCGTCAGCTTGTAAACGAAGGTCGACGCATCGAGGCTATCCAGCCGCCCCGAGCCGTTCTCGCCCTGCGGATACATGAGGAAAGGCACTTTCGCTGCCGTGCTGCCGGGCAGGTTCAGATCGTGGGCGAAGTTGTAGGCCAGCCAGTTCATTTCCCAGGCGCCGAAGAGTTTCTGCCGCGCGGCGATCACCACCTCGTCCTTGAGCGTGAGGCCGGGCTTTTCTTCCAGCACCACCTTGCGCACGTCCGCCGGGTCCACCGGCACCCAGCCGAATTCCCCGAGCCAGACCTCGGCACGGCAATGTTGTGCCTTGGAGATATCGCCGCTCTTTCCCAGGCTCTTGTAGCCGAATTTCGAATCGGCGACGCGCACGCCATAGACGTCGCGGGCCGGCAGGCCGACGGCGCGGGCAAGGCCGACATAAAGGGCATTGAGGTCGGCGCACTTGCCGGAGAGGTTGCCCGATTCGAGCATGCCGCGAATGTCGCCGGTGCCGCAGCCCCTGGTTTTCGGGTTGCGCTGGGTGTTGTCCACCACCCACTCGTAGAGGGCGCGGGCCTTGTCGATGTCGGTCTTGGCGCCCTTGGTGATTTCCAGCGCGGTCTTCTTGACGATGCCGTCGGTGGGCAACATTTCGGTGGCACGGGTGTAGAGGCGACGGGTTGCCATGTCCAGCGCGGTCACTTTTTTGGGCTGGGTGAAATCGATGGCGCGGTCACGGGTGGCGAAGCGGCTGACAACTTCCAGCACCGGCGCCGGCTCGCCGGCATCCCACTGGGCGGCCAGCATGCGGGCGCCGTAGTTCGGGTCGCGCTGCTCCTGCATGGAGGCGGCATTGCCCTGCCAGAGATTGCCCATGGGCTTGATCCAGGCGGCATCGTCCACCGAAGGCAGCGGCACCCAGGCACGCGGTGCGCCATTGGCGGCAGAGAGTTCGAGACGGGTGGTGACTTCGAACACGCGCCAGCCATTGGCCGGATTGGGGTTGAAGCCTGCGGCTGCTGCATCGGCGGCGGTGGCAAAGCGCGGTGCGGCCTGGGTGGCGAGGGCAGCGGCGGAAAGGCCGGCGGTTTTGAGGAAGGAACGACGATCCATGGTTTTCTCCGAATTCAGTTGAGCAGTGACTGCATTTGTTTGTCGACGGCGGGCGCATCCCAGTCGATGGCGCCGGTGCCACGCAGGACGACGCGATGGCGGCGGTCGAGGACGACGGTGGTGGGTAGCATGCGGGCGCCCCAGGCGCGGCTGATGCTCTGGTCGCGGTCGTGCTGCACCGTCAGTTCGGTGGAGATTTCCCAGAGAAAGTCCTCCACGTCCTTCGCCTTGTCGGCGACGGCGACGGTGTGCACCACCAGGCCCTTGGCCTGCCAGCGCTGGGCGAGACGGCCGAGGGCCGGCATTTCCTCGCGGCAGGGCGGGCACCAGGTGGCCCAGAAATTCACCAGCACGGGCTTGCCCTTGTGGGCGGCGAGGGCGCCGTCCAGACCGGCGGGCGCCTTTTGCGCCATCACCGGTTTAAGACTGGCGTAATTCTCTTCCGCAGCGAAGGCCGCTGGCAGCAGGCCCGCGATCAGCGGTGGCGCGGTCGCCAGTACGAACAAATGTCGAAACTTCATTTCATCTCCCGATTACGACAACCACCATGACGCGGAAACCGCCACGGCTTACGATGCGATCCCTGACGGAATCGCGGCTCTACGCACCCAGTCCGCGCGTAGCGGAAAGCTGGGCGACGAATTCATGTTCTTCGGCTTCGTTCAGGCAGCGCAGATCCAGCAGCAGCGCGCCTTCGTCGATACGACCGATGACGGGCTTGGGCAGGCCGCGCAGGGCCGCCTCGATACGATTCAGCACGCCGCCCTTTTTCCCCTGCGGCCGCACGGCAAGGCCGGCGGAAGGCAGGCGATCCACGGGCAGCGAGCCGGAACCGATCTGCGATTTTACGGCGACGATGTCCACCGTCACCGGCAGATGGGCCAGTGATTTTTGCAGCGTCGGCAACAGGCGTTCGGCGACGGCCCTGATCTCGGCCTCGGGCCGCGTCAGTTGGCGCAGGGCAGTCAGCCGCAAGTGCAGACGATCCGGGTCGCGGTAGAGGCGTAGCACGGCCTCCAGTGCGGCTAGCGTGATCTTGCCGACGCGCAGGGCGCGCTTGAGTGGGTTCTTCTTGATCCTGGCGATCAACTCCTTGCTGCCAACCAGCAGGCCAGCCTGCGGGCCGCCGAGCAGCTTGTCGCCGGAAAACGTGACGAGGTCGGCACCGGCGGCAAAGGTCTCGCGCAGCGTCGGTTCGTGGGGCAGGCCCCAGCGGTCGAGGTCGGTCAGTGTGCCGCTGCCGAGATCCACGACGAAAGGCAAACCGTGTTCATGGGCCAGCGTCGCCAGCTCGTTTTCCGGCACGGCATGGGTGAAGCCCTGGATGGCGTAATTGCTGGCGTGGATTTTCATCAGCATGGCCGTGCGCGGTGTGATGGCCTCAGCGAAATCCTTGAGGTGGGTGCGGTTGGTGGTGCCGACTTCGACGAGTTTGGCGCCGGCCCGCTGCATGATGTCGGGCACGCGAAAGGCGCCGCCAATCTCGATCAGTTCGCCGCGCGAGACGACGACTTCCTTCTTCTGCGCCAGGGTGTTGAGCAGCAGGAAGACGGCGGCGGCATTGTTGTTCACCACCGTCGCCGCTTCGGCGCCGGTGAGTTCGCAGAGCAGTTCATTGACGATGTCGTCGCGATCACCCCGACCGCCGGAGGCGATGTCGTATTCGAGGGCGCAGGCACTGCGGGCCGCCGTCGCCATGGCCTCGATGGCTTCTTCGGGCAGCACGGCGCGGCCGAGGTTGGTGTGCAGCACGGTGCCCGTGAGATTGAAGACAGCACGCAGTTTCGGCTGCGCCATCGCCGTCACGCCAGCGCCGACTTTTTCGATAATTTCGGTTTCGGCGGGCAGCGGTGCGCCGGCTTTCACTGCGTCGCGCGCGGCGGCGAGTGCCGCGCGCACGATGCCAGTGACGAGGGCGCGGCCGTGGACGTCGATCAATGCCGCCAGCGCCGGGGTGGCGAGCAGACGGTCGACGGAAGGGAGCTTGGAGAGATTGGTCATGGGTTTCACCCGCACCGGGCAGAAACGTGGAGGAAGTTTAAGGTCGGCTGGCCTGGTAGTGCTTGATCCAGTCGGCGATGCTCTTGGTGACGCTGGCTTCGATGCCCTGGAACTGATGGTAGCCGCCGTAACAGGGATTGCCGTTGTTGGTGCCACCATCGGCGTCGATCAGCTCGACCCTCGGCGCGGCCTTCAAGGCGGCCTTGAGTTCGGGCATGGCGGCATAGGGTGTCACCGCGCAGGCATCGGTCTTGTGATGAACGATGAGGACCGGTACCGCGATCTCGGCCAGAGGCGCGAGCAACACCGAATGAGCGCCAGCAAACGGGGCCTTGGTGGTGGATGAGGTCAGCACCACGCCATCCGGCCCCTTGCCCTTGAGCAGGCCGGCGGCCGCCGCGGCGGACAGGGAGCCATTGCTGGTGCCCATTGCCCAGACGGGAAGTTTGGCTTTTTCACGCAGGAAGGCGATCAGGGCCGCATTGTCCTCGGCATGCTCCTTCGAGTCGCGGAAACTGTCGAGGTTGCGCCGATCCGTCGGCACGTCCGCTATCAACACGCTGATGTCATTGTCGGTAAAACGCTTCGCACCGCCGGACAGGAAACCCGTGTCCACGCGCATCGAGCCGTTGGCGAAGATGCCGATGGCGCCGCCGCCGCCCTGGAAGAGCACGGCGGTCGCCACCGGTTTCGCCGCCGGTGCATAGACAGCGCGCACCGTGACGCCGGGCCGGGTGGGGATGTCATGCACCTCGATCTGGGCCTGGGCGCTCGCAGCGGCGGTCAGGCAAGAGAGGGTGAAGAGCAGACGGCGCAAGCGTTCAGCCTCCGGGTATCAGCAGCAGGTTGGGGCCGGAACGGGAATAGCCGGCTTCGTCGAGCAGGATGTCCAGGGCCAGGGTGGCGAGGTCGTCCGCCACTGGGTCCACGCCGCCTTTTTCCGTGTAGACGATCTTCAGGTAGCTCTTGCAGGACTCACAGGTTTCGCCACGGACGGCACCGCGTTGCTGGAGACCTTCGCCCTCCAGTTCGCGATAGCCGATGTTTTCGTTGGCGTCGCAAGCAGCGCACTTGACGCGGACCAGATTCCATTCGGTGTTGCACAAGGCGCAATGCAGGTAGCGCAGATTCGCTACTTCGCCCACATGCCTGACCACACTGGCGACGGGCAGGAAGCCGCAGCAGGGGCAGACACCGGGCGCGTCGATGGCGGCAATGGCCGGGCTGCCGAGGCGGGATGCGCCAGCGGTCCACAGCACTTGCAGGGCGGCGCCGACATAGGGCAGCAGGGCGGCGTCCTCGCCGTAGAGCTCGGTGCGCAGCACGCGGTCGGCAAGCTGGTCGAGGTGTTCGTTGTCGAAGCCGAGCAGGCGGGACAGATCCCAGCGGGCGACTTCGGGCGCCAGCGGGCTGACGGCAGCAATGATCTGGCGCAAGGTGGCGCGCCAGGCAGGATCGCGCGGCCAAGATTGGGCCGGCAGCGGCGGCATGCGGTGCTCGCGAGCGCGGGCCAGCAGGTCTGCGTCGGGCAGGGCGATGAGCGGGAACTCGGTCAGGGCCGAGTGCTGGGCGCGGGAGAGTTCGGCCAGGAAGCGCAGCCAGTCGCCGAGGACATGGCCATCGGCCAACTGGTCGAAGCGGGCGGCGCGATTGGCGAAAACCGTGGCGGCGTCCGGCGTGATGACTTGCGGCGGCTCGCTCGACGATTTGATCGGAATGATGGGAGATTCGATGGTGGCGCTCATGGGATGGGGAGTGTGAAACAGGCTGCGAGACCGCGAGACCAAGACCAAGGGGCCTCGCGGTTCGTCGAGCTTACATCAGGAAGGACGGCGCATTGGCCGCTTATTTACCAGTCATCTGGCGATACCAGCCGCGATGGTGTTGCTTGGCCCAGGCGCGCGTCACCGTGCCGTACCACATGGCGCGGATGGTGCCCTTGACCCAGATGGCGGCATAGACGTGGACCATGATGAAGCCGATCATCGCCGCTGCCACCGCTGCATGCACCACGGCGCCGAGGCGCACCGCATCCACCGGGAAGTTGAAGTAGGCGCGCCACAGCAGGATGCCGGAGACGAAGAGCAGGGCCACGCTGGCAGCCATGACCCAGAACATCGCCTTCTGGCCACCGTTGTACTTGCCCTGTTCCGGCATGTTGTGGTCGTCGCCATTCACCATCTCGCCCACCCGTGCCAGCCATTCCTTGTCCGCCGGGGTCATGGTGTTCAATGACTTGAAGCGGAAGAACATGCCGAGGAAGGAGAGTGTCATCAGCACTCCGATGAAGGGGTGCAGGATGCGCGCCCATACCCCGCCGCCGAACAACTGGGCGAGAGGGAAGAAGGCCGGATGGAAGAAAGCCAGTCCCGAGAGGCCGAGCAGGATGAAGCAGATACCCACGACCCAGTGGTTGGCCCGCTCGTGCGCCGTATAGCGTTGCAGGTCCTTCGGATTGCGGATCATTTTGCGTCCTCCTTCTCGAGTTCGTCCTCAAGTTCCTTGGAGACCTCGTTCGGCCCCTTGGTGACGTAGTGGAACAGGCTGCCCAGTGCCACGGCAGCCATGGCCACCGTCGCCAGCGGTTTGGCGAAGCCCTTCCACAAGCCGACCAGCGGGCTGATGGAGGGGTTGTCCGGCAAACCACTGTAGAGCTCCGGCCGGTCGGCGTGGTGCAGCACGTACATCACGTGCGTGCCGCCGACGCCTTGCGGATCGTAGAGCCCGGCCTTGTCGTAGCCGCGCGACTTGAGGTCCACCAGGCGCTTGTCGGCGTAGTCCTTCATCTGTTCCTTGGAGCCGAACTGGATGGCGCCGGTGGGACAGACCTTGGCGCAGGCCGGAGCCTGGCCGACGGCCACGCGGTCGGAGCACAGCGAGCACTTGTAGGCCTTGTTGTCCTCCTTGGAAATGCGTGGCACGTTGAAGGGACAGCCGGTCACGCAGTAGCCGCAGCCGATGCAGTTTTCCTGATGGAAATCCACGATGCCGTTGGCGTACTGGATGATGGCGCCGGGGGCCGGACAGGCCTTGAGGCAGCCGGGGTCGGCGCAGTGCATGCAACCGTCCTTGCGGATCAGCCATTCGAGCTTGCCCTTCTCCTCGACCTCGGCATAGCGCATCACGGTCCAGGACTTGGCGGTCAGGTCCACGGGGTTGTCATACACCCCGGAACAGCTGCCCACTTCGTCGCGGATGTCGTTCCACTCCATGCACGCCACCTGGCAGGCCTTGCAGCCGATGCAGGCGGAGACGTCGATGAGCTTCGCCACTTCCGTGGTCTGCCGCACGCCGGGAGGCGGCGTGGTCGTCGCCGAGCGGCGGGCGATATCTAAACTTTGCAGTGCCATTTAGTTATCTCCTCACGCTTTCTCGATGTTGACCAGGAACGCCTTGAACTCCGGCGTCTGCGCATTGGCGTCACCGACGAAGGGCGTCAGCGTATTGACGATGTAGCCCGACTTGGCGACGCCCTTGAAGCCCCAGTGATTGGGCAGGCCGACGGTGTGCACCTTCTTGCCGTCCACGTCCAGTGCCTTGATCCGCTTGGTGACCACAGCCACGGCCTTGATGAAGCCGCGCATGCTGCGCACCTTGACCTTGTCGCCGGAGGCGATGCCCTTTTCCTTCGCCAGCTCCTCGCCGATCTCGACGAACTGTTCCGGCTGCACCACGGCATTCAGCTTCGAATGCTTGGTCCAGTAGTGGAAATGCTCGACCAGTCGATAGGTGGTGGCGACGTAGGGGAAGTCCTTGGCCTTGCCGAACACCTCCATGTCGCCCTTGTACACGCGGGCAGCCGGATTGCTGGTCGCCTTCGGGTTGTTGGGATGGAAGGGGTTCTTGTCCAGCGGCGTCTCGAAGGGCTCGTAGTGCTCGGGGAAAGGCCCGTCGGCCATGGCCGGTGCGAACAGCCGCGCCACGCCCTCGGGATTCATGATGAAGGGCATCACGCCTTCCTCGGGTGCTGCGTCGGGCCGCATGTCGGGCACGTCATTGCCGACCCACTTGCCGCCCGCCCATTTCAACAAGGTACGCTTTGCATCCCAGGGTTTGCCAGCCAAGTCGGCCGACGCACGGTTATAGATGATGCGTCGATTGACTGGCCAGGCGTAGCCCCAGTTCAGCGTCTGGCCGAGACCGGACGGATCGCTGTTGTCGCGCTTGGCGGTGTTGTTGCCGCCTTGCGACCAGGAGCCGCAATAGATCCAGTTGCCGCAACTCGTTGAGCCATCATCGCGCAATAGACCGAAAGTACCCAACTGCTCGCCGGCCTTGACCAGAACCTTGGTCTTGTCCTTCGGATCGAGCACGTCGGTCAGCGCCTTGCCGTTGATTTCCATCAACAGCTCTTCGGGCGCCGGCTTGCCGGGAATGCGATAGGGCCAGGTGAGGCCCATCATCGCGTCCGGGAACTTGCCGCCGTCCTTGGCATACATCTCCTTGAGCTTGAGGAAAAGCGAGGCCAGGATTTCGACATCGCGCTTCGATTCGCCCGGACCGTCAGCCGCCTTCCAGTGCCACTGGATGACGCGACCCGAGTTGGTGAAGGAGCCCGTGTCCTCGGCGAAGAGGTTGCAGGGCAGGCGGAAGACCTCGGTCTGAATCTTCGAGGAATCCACTTCGTTGAACTCGGCGTGGTTCTTCCAGAACTCCGAGGTATCGGTCGTCAGCGGATCGATGACGACGAGATACTTGAGCTTGGCCAGCGCGTCGCCCACCTTCTTTTTGTTCGGAATCGAGGCCAGCGGGTTGTAGCCCTGACAGACGAAGCCGTTCATCTTGCCCTGGTGCATGCGCTCGAAGATGGCCAGCGTGTCATAGGCCCCGTCGATCTTTGGCAGCCAGTCGAAGGCGTAGTCGTTCTTGTCGGTCGCCGCGTTGCCGTACCAGGCCTTTTGCAGACTGGTGAACCACTTCGGGTAGTTCTGCGCGAAGTTCATCTGGTTCGGCCGCAAGGCTTTCGGCGTACGCTTTTCCAGATAAGTCTTGCGATCGACATCGGCTTCGTTGGGCGAAGTCAGATAGCCAGGCAGATTGGCGCCGAACAGACACATGTCGGTGATGCCTTGCACGTTGGCGTGCCCGCGCAGCGCATTGATGCCGCCGCCGGCCATGCCCATGTTGCCGAGCAGAATCTGGATCAGGGCCATGGTGCGGATGTTCTGCGAACCTTTGGAATGCTCCGTCCAGCCCAGCGCGTAGAGGATCGTCATGGTCTTGTTCGGTGCGGCCGTCTCGGCCATCATCTCGCAGACCTTGAGGAAGGCGTCCTTCGGCGTACCGGTGACCTTGCTGACCAACTCCGGCGTGTAGCGGCTGTAGTGCTTCTTCATCAGCTGGAACACGCAGTTCGGGTCCTGCATCGTTTCGTCGACCTTGGCGTAACCGTCCTTGTCCAGCTGGTAGCTCCAGGTGTCCTTGGCGTAGTTGCGTTTCTCCGCGTTGTAGCCGGAGAAGATGCCATCCTCGAACTTGAAGTCGGGATTGATCAGGAAAGTCGCGTTGCTGTAGTGCTTGACGTACTCGTGGTGAATCTTGTCCTTGCTCAGCAAGTAATTGATGACGCCGCCAAGAAAGGCGATGTCAGCGCCGGAACGGATCGGCGCGTAGTAGTCGGCGACAGCGGCGGAACGCGTAAAGCGCGGGTCGACGACGACCAGCTTGGCCTTGCGTTCCTTCTTTGCCTCGATTACCCATTTGAATCCACAGGGATGCGCTTCGGCGGCATTGCCACCCATCACGATCACGAGGTCGGCATTCTTGATGTCGACCCAGTGGTTGGTCATCGCACCTCGTCCAAACGTCGGGGCCAAACTGGTCACCGTGGGCGAGTGTCAGATGCGTGCTTGAGTTTCGAAGGCGACGGCGCCGAGGCCGCGAAGTATCTTGTGGGTGAGGTAACCGGTTTCGTTGTTGGCGGCAGAGGATGCCAGGAAGCCGAAGGTGTTCCAGCGATTGACCGTTGTGCCGGCGGCATTCTTCTCGACGAAGTTGGCGTCGCGGTCGGCCTTCATGTGCTTGGTGATACGGGTGATGGCGTCATCCCAGGAGATGCGCTTCCACTCGTTGCTGCCGGCTTCGCGCACTTCGGGATACTTGAGCCGGTTCGGGCTCTTGACCATGTCGAGCAGGCCGGCGCCTTTCGGGCACAGCGTGCCGCGATTGACGGGATTATCGGGATCGCCCTCGATGTGGATGATGTCCGCTTTCGCGTTCTTGGACTTGTCACCCGTGGTGTAGATCAGCACCCCACAGCTCACCGAGCAGTAGGGACACATGTTGCGGGTTTCCGTGGCGCGGGCGAGCTTGAAGCTGCGCACCTCCGCCAGGGCCGGCGCGGGCGAGAATCCCATCAGGGCAATACTCGAACCGCTGAGACCGGCGCCGCAGATCTTGAAGAACTGCCGCCGTGAAACTTGCATTGGTTTGTCTCCTTTCGTTTTTTCGGCACAGGGGCCGATTTGCTTCCATTGCAAAATCCACACCACGAGGCGGCCCATTTTCACGACAAGGACTTACCGCTTTGCAGCATTTGCCACTGAGACAAAATGTCCCGGCCAGAATGGCGCGATGGAACTTTTTGTCTGCCATTGCAAAGCCTCCTGGAATTGACGATCATGGCCGGTACATAAAAATAGGAGGAGACCGGTGGCTTCCGTTCCGGCGACCGTGAATGTCGCGGGCGATTTGTCGCCCTGGCAACATCAGTCCGTGCTGGTCGTCGATGACGAGCCGGGCATGGTCAGCTTCATCCAGCGCTCCCTCGCCAGCCGCTGCGGCTGGGTAACGACGGCCGGCAGCGTCGAGCAGGCGGAGAGCCTGCTTGCCCGCCAGCACTTCGACCTCATCGTGCTCGACATCTCCTTGCCCGGCCGTTCTGGCGTCGAGTGGCTGCACCAGTTACGCGAGCAGGGTTTCGCTGGCGACGTGGTGCTGATGACGGCTTATGCCGATCTCGAAACTGCCATCGATGCGCTGCGTGCCGGCGCCGCCGATTTTCTGTTGAAGCCATTTTCCGTGGCGCAAATGCTGAATGCCGTGCAGCGCTGTTTCGAGCGCTCCTCGCTACGCCGGGAGAACTTCGTCCTTCGCCGCGAGATCGACGAGCGGGCTGGTGGCGTCGAGGGCATGGTCGGCGATTCGTCGCTCATGCGCGAGGCCTGCGCGCGCATCAAGCGCATCGCGCCGACGCCGTCCACGGTGCTGATCCAGGGCGAATCCGGCACCGGCAAGGAGCTGGCGGCGCGCGCCCTGCATCGCATGAGCTCACGCGCCAGCGGGCCTTTCGTACCGATCAACTGCGCCGCCATTTCGGCCGAGTTGATCGAGTCCGAACTCTTCGGTCACGTCAAGGGTGCCTTCACCGGCGCCAGCGCCGGACGCGAAGGCCTGTTCTATTACGCCCGTGGCGGCACCCTGTTCCTCGACGAGATTTCGGAAATGCCCCTCAATGTGCAGGCCAAGCTGCTGCGCGTACTGGAGGAGCGCAAGATTCGCCCGGTCGGTTCGGAGCAGGAGGTGCCGGTGGACGTGCGTGTGGTCGCCGCCACCAACCGCAATCTGGCCGCCGAAGCCGTCGCCGGTCGTTTCCGCCAGGATCTGTATTACCGCCTGCAAGTGGTCGGCGTCACCCTGCCGCCGCTGCGCGAGCGAATGGAGGACATCCCGGCGCTGGTGGATTATTTTGTCGAGCAGTTCGCACCCCGGCTCGGTACCGGCGAGCTGGAGCGCGACGAAGCCATCTACACGCGGCTGGTCCGCTATAGCTGGCCGGGCAATGTGCGCGAGCTGAAGAATCTGGTCGAACGTTCCCTGATCCTCGGCTACTTCGCCGACGATTTCTCTGCCGAAGAAGAGCCGAGCGCCGTTCCGCCAGCGCCGACTTTTGACGGCGCCAGCGACGACTCCCTGGCCCTCGTCGAACGCCGCCACATCCTCGCCGTGCTCGATGCCTGCGGTGGCAACAAGTCGGAGGCGGCGCGCCGTCTCGGCCTGTCGCGCAAGACCCTGGAACGCAAGTGCGCCCTGTGGGGTGTATGACGGCATCGTGAGTAGCCTGATCGCCGCCTTTCGCGAGCGCTTCCACGGTTCGCTGCGGGTCAAGCTCGTCGCCCTGGCGCTGCTGCCGTTGCTGGTGGCGGTGCCGATGGTGATTGGCATTCTCGCCAGTTGGGGCGCGGTGTATTTCGACCGCCTGCTGATCACCAAGGTGCGCAGTGACCTCGCTGTGGCGCACGGCTATTTCGATCAGGTCAAGGAAGGCGTTGGCCGTCGCGTTGAATCCCTGGCCGCATCCGAGCGCTTGGCCCGACGCCTGCGCGAGCGGCCGACCACGGCGGCGCTGACCGATCTGCTGCGCGAGACGCAACAGCAGTTGCGGGTGGATTTCCTGATCCTGCTCGATGCCCAGGGCCGGGTGCGTGCCGCCAGTGCCGGGCCGGCGCCGGGCCATGTCCTGGCTGAATCCAAAGTGGTGCGACGTGCCTTCGCCGGCCACGCCGACACGGAGGTGGATATTTTCAGCGCGGTGGAGCTGGCCATGATCGATCCACAACTGGTCGAAAAGGCGCGGACGCCCTTGATCGCCACGAAGAATGCATTACCCACGCCGCGTACCGAGGAGACGCGCGGCATGGTCATCCACGCCGGCGCGCCGGCCGCTGGTGGCCATGTGCTGGTGGGCGGTCTGCTGCTGAACAAAAACCTGGATTTCGTGGACCGCATCAACGACATCGTCTATCCCGAGGGCTCGCTGCCCCTGGGTAGCGCCGGTACCGCCACGCTGTTTCTCGACGATGTGCGCGTTGCCACCAACGTCCGCCTGTTCGAGGGCGAGCGGGCCATCGGCACCCGCGTCTCCGCCAGCGTGCGGCACACCGTGCTCGAGGAGGGCAAGACCTGGCTCGACCGCGCCTTCGTGGTCAAGGATTGGTACGTCTCCGCCTACGAGCCGATCATCGACAGTCGCGGCGAGCGTGCCGGCATGCTCTACGTCGGCTTCCTCGAAGCGCCCTTCCAGCAGGCGCGGCAGGTAGCGCTGGCGCTGGTGGTGGTGCTCTTCGTCCTCGCCGTCGCCGGTGCCGCCTTCGTCTCCTTGCGCCTGGCGCGGCACGTCTCGCAACCGGTCGAGCGCATGCACGGCACCATGAGCGCCATCGAAGCCGGGCAGATCGAAACCCGTGTTGGCGCCGTCGCCGGCGAAGACGAACTGGCCGAACTCGCTGCCCACTTTGATCGTCTGCTCGACCGTCTGGCGGCGCAGACCGACGCCCTGCAACGCTGGGGCAGCGAACTCGACGGCAAGGTCGCCGAGCGTACGCGGGAGCTGGCCGCCGCCAACGATTCCCTGCGCTCTGCCCAGCAGCGCCTCGTCATGTCGGAAAAGCTCGCCGCCATCGGCCAGCTCGCCGCTGGCGTCGCCCACGAGATCAACAATCCGGTGGCGGTGATCCAGGGCAACCTCGATGTATTGCGCGAAACCCTCGGCCCCGCCGCCGAGCCGGCCATGGCCGAGATCCGCCTGATCCAGGACCAGGTCTTCCGCATTCGCTTGATCGTCACCAAGCTGCTCCAGTTCGCCCGTCCCGCCGAGTATGTCGGCTTCATGGAGCCGGTGCGGCTCGACCAGGTGGTGCAGGACAGCTTGGTGCTGGTCGCGCACCAGATGAAGAAGACCAGCGTCGCCGTGATGCAGGAACTGCGTGCGACGCGGCCAGTGACGGTGAATCGCAACGAATTGCAGCAGGTGCTGATCAACCTGATGGTGAACGCGCTGCAAGCCATGCCCGACGGCGGCACTCTGGCGCTGGCGACCGGCGACCGCGAGGTGGATGGCGTCGCCGGCGGCTTTGTCGCCGTCGCCGACAGCGGGCGCGGCATCAGCGCCGAGGATCGTGCCCGGCTCTTCGATCCCTTCTTCACTACCAAGGCCGGCGAAGGCACCGGCCTCGGCCTCTGGGTCAGCCTTGGCCTGGTGCAGCGCTACGGCGGCCGCATCGATGTGGATTCGCCGGCCACGGGTGGCTCCGTGTTTTCCGTCTGGCTACCGAACGAATCGACGCCTACGGGCTGAAAAGTCGGCGCTGATGGTACGGCGAGCGGCAACAAAAAAGCCAGGCCGCAGCCTGGCTTTTACCGAAGCAGGAACGCTCAATCCTTGGCCAGCTTCCAGTGACCGTCCTGCAGCGTCATCATGACGCGGCCCCGGTTGTCGAAACCGGAGTGGTCCTGCGGCGTCATGTTGTACACGCCCTGGGTGGCGACCAGTTCCTTGGTGCTCTCCAGCGCATCGCGCAGGGCGGCACGAAATTCCGCCGTGCCCGGCTTGGCTTTCTTCGCCGCTTCGGGAATGGCCTTCTGCAACAGCAGGCCGGCGTCATAGACGTTGGCGCCGAAGGTGGCCGGCTTCGAGGCGTGCAGCTTTTCGTAGGCGGCGATGTATTCGGTGGCGACTTTCTTCGACGGGTTCTTGTCGGAGATTTCCGGCAGCACCAGCATCAGGCTGGCAGCCATCAGCGCGCCATCCACCTTCTTGCCGCCGATCTTGAGGAAGTCGGGCGTGGCGGCACCGTGGGTCTGGTAGATCTTGCCCTTGTAGCCGGCATCGACCAGGGCGACATGCGGCAGGGCGGCGCCAGCGGCGACACCGGCCACCAGCACGGCATCGGGCTTGGTGGACAGCAGTTTGAGGGCCTGGCCGGTAACGCTGGTGTCATTGCGGGAATAGCGCTCGCTGGCGACGACCTTGATGCCGGCCTTCTCCATCTGTGCGGCGGAGACCTTGGCCCAGTTTTCACCGTAGGGATCGTTGTAGCCGATGAAGCCGACGGTCTTGATGCCGGCCTTGCTCATGTGTTCGACGATGGCGGAGCAGATCACGTCGTCGTTCTGCGTGGTCTTGAACACCCACTTCTTCTTGTCGTCCATGGGCAGCACCACGGCGGCGGAACCGGAAGGCATCATCGCCGGAATCTGGGCTTCGGCCACGGTGGGCACGGCGGCGACACCGATCGGGGTCAGTGAGGGGCCGATCAGGGCGTCGATCTTGTGCTCGGAGATCAGGCGCTTGAGAATCTGGATCGATTGCGTCGGATCGGACGCATCGTCGTAGGTCACATAGTCGACGGTGAGGCCGCCGATCTTCTTCGGCAGCAACTGCGCGGTGTTCTTCTGTGAAATGCCGACGAAGGCGCCAGGACCGCTGGCGGAGTAGATGACGCCGACCTTGACCTGGGCCAGTGCCGGCAACGCGGCTGCGACCAATGCGGCGAGCAATGTGAACTTCAGTTTCATGGGGTCTCCTTCCCGTGAATAGGTGGATGCTGCAACAGGGCTATTAGAGCACAAGCTCCCGGTAGCGGCCGCCTTGGAAGATCAGCGGAGGCCGTTCCTCGCGGCGGAAGTTCTCGACGCGGCCGAGGAAGATCAGGTGGTCGCCGCCGGGATAGGTGATGTCGTTGGCGCACTCGAACCAGGCGCAGCAGCCGTTCAGCAGCGGCGTCCCGCCAGCGCCGACTTTCCAGTCGAGGCCCGCGAACTTGTCTTCCTGCGGCGTGGCGAAGCGTTGGGAAAGTTCGGTCTGGTCGGCGGCGAGGATGTTGATGGCGTAATGGCTGCATGCCTCGAACACCGCCAGCGACGGCGAATGCAGGCCCAGGCTCCAGAGCACCAGCGGCGGCTCCAGCGACACCGAGGAAAAGGAGTTGATGGTGACGCCGGCCATCTGGCCAGAGACCGTGCGCGCGGTGACGACGGTGACGCCGGTGGCGAATTCGCCGAGGGTCTGGCGGAAGGCGCGAGAATCGAAGGAGGTGCTCATGGGGCTAGAATTCGAAAATTATTTTAGGGAGCAACAGGGAATGAAAATCGGCACCCCGCTATCGAAGTCCGCCACCCGCGTCATGTTGCTGGGCTGCGGCGAACTCGGCAAGGAAGTCATTATCGCATTGCAGCGCATGGGCTGCGAGGTGATCGGCGTGGACCGCTACGCCGACGCGCCGGGCATGCAGGTAGCCCATCGCAGCCACGTCATCGCCATGACCGACGGCGCCGCCCTGCGTGCGCTGATCGAGAAGGAGAAACCGCATCTGGTGGTGCCCGAGATCGAGGCCATCGCCACGGCGACGCTGGTGGAGATCGAGAAGGAAGGCCTCGCCGAGGTGATCCCGACCGCCCGCGCCGCCCAGCTGACCATGAACCGCGAAGGCATTCGTCGCCTCGCCGCCGAGGAACTGGGCCTGCCCACCTCGCCCTACAAATTCGCCGATACCCTGGCCGAACTGCAAGCGGCCATTGACGGGGGCATCGGCTACCCCTGCGTGGTCAAGCCGGTGATGTCCTCCTCCGGCAAGGGCCAGTCGCTGATCAAGACCGCCGCCGACGTGCAGAAGGCCTGGGACTACGCCCAGGCCGGTGGCCGTGTCGGCGCCGGTCGTATCATCGTCGAAGGCTTCATCGACTTCGATTACGAGATCACCCAGCTCACCGTGCGCGCCGTTGGTACATCGGGTGAGGTGGAAACCTTCTTCTGCGAACCCATCGGCCACGTACAGGTGAATGGTGACTACGTGGAAAGCTGGCAGCCCATGGCGATGACGCCGAAGGCGCTGCAAAAATCCCGTGACATCGCCAAGGCCATCACTGGCAACCTCGGTGGCCGGGGCATCTTTGGTGTCGAACTGTTCGTCAAGGGCGATCAGGTTTGGTTCTCCGAAGTCAGCCCGCGTCCTCACGACACCGGTCTGGTGACGCTGGCGACACAACGCCTGTCCGAATTCGAACTGCATGCCCGCGCCATCCTCGGCCTGCCGGTGGATGCCGGTTTGCGCCGCCCCGGCGCCTCGGCGGTGATCTATGGCGGCCTGGAAGAGAAGGGCATCGCCTTCGAGGGCGTCGCCGAAGCCCTGCAAGTGCCGGAATCCGACCTGCGCCTGTTCGGCAAACCGGAGAGCTTCGTCAAGCGGCGCATGGGCGTGGCGGTGGCCAATGCCGACACCACAGACGAGGCGCGGCAGCGGGCCAAGCTGGCGGCGTCGCGGGTGAAACCCGTAAAGGGGTGAGCGCGGATTTGCGCGATGGCTTTGCGGATCGCCTGATCCGCTGGCACAAGCGCCACGGCCGCCACGACATGCCGTGGCAGCAGACCACCGACCCCTACCATGTCTGGCTGTCGGAGATCATGCTGCAACAAACGCAGGTGACGACCGTGATCCCGTATTACGCGCGCTTCCTCGACCGCTTTCCAACGCTGGCTGATCTGGCCGGCGCACCGGTGGAAGAGGTCATGGCCATGTGGAGCGGCCTCGGCTACTACGCCCGCGCGCGCAACCTGCACAAGTGTGCGCAGACGGTGGTGAGCGATCATGGCGGCGAGCTTCCGCACTCGCCGGAGCAGCTCGCCGCGCTGCCGGGCATCGGCCGTTCGACGGCCAATTCCATCGCCACGTTTTGTTTCAACGCCCGCGCGCCGATACTCGACGGCAACGTCAAGCGTGTCTTCTGTCGCCACTTCGGCATCGAGGGTGCGCCCGGTTCCGCGCTCGACAAGCACCTGTGGACGCTGGTGGAAGAACACATGCCGGCGCGGGATGGCGGCATCTACAACCAGGCGCAGATGGATCTCGGCGCCACGATCTGTGCGCGGAGCAAGCCGCGCTGCGAGGCCTGCCCGCTGAGCGACACCTGCATTGCCCGTCGCGAGGGCCGGCAGGCGGAATTGCCGACACCGAAAGTCCGCCGCGTCGTGCCGACCAGGCAGGCCAGCTTTCTCGTCATCACCGATGGCGTGTGCGTGTTGCTGGAAACCCGGCCCGATTCCGGCATCTGGGGCGGCCTGCTGGCCCTGCCGGAACTGGCGCCGCAGCGTCTGGCCGCAGAGGCTGCCGCCACGCTCAGCGGTTCGCCGGTACTCGCCGTCTCGCCAGCGCCGACTTTTTCCCACGCCTTCAGCCATTTCCGTCTGGAGATCACGCCCATCGTCTGCCGGGTGGCATCGCCCACCACGGCCATGGAGCCGGGCCGCCAGTGGCTGGCCCTCAATGCGGTGGGAAAAGCCGCGCTGCCGACGCCGGTAAGAAAAATTCTTTTGGCATTGAGTCAATCCGTGGATAATCCAGCCCGTGGCTGACGACATACTCCTCGGGCGCCAGCCCATCCTCAACGACCGACTCGAACTCGTCGGCTACGAGTTGCTATTCCGCGACGCCGCCAATCTTCTGCGGGCCCAGGTGGACGATCAGGCCCAGGCTACCGCCACCGTCATCGCCAATGCCTTCAGCCAGTTCGGCATGGCCTCGGCCCTGGGCAGTTTTCGCGGCTACATCAACGTGGACAAGACCTTCCTCTTCGACGACGTGATCCGGCTGTTGCCGTCCGATCGCGTAGTGATCGAAGTGCTGGAGCACGGCGAGATCACCCCCGAAGTGGTGGAACGCTGTCGCGTGCTGAAGGCTGCCGGCTACACCGTGGCGCTCGACGATTTCGTGCATCTGTCGCCGGAGGCGCGCAGCATCCTCGACGTGGTGTCCATCGTCAAGGTGGATCTGGTGCAGATGGAAAGCGATGAGCAGCTCGCCGCTCTGGCCGCCGAGTTGCGCAAGCTGCCGGCAACATTGCTCGCTGAAAAAGTCGAGACTCGCGAACAATTCGAACGCTGCCATGCCCTCGGCTTCAAGCTCTTCCAGGGCTATTTCTTTGCCCGCCCGACAGTGGTCGTCGGCCGCCGCCTTTCCCATGCGCACACCACCGTGGTGCGCCTGCTCAACATGCTCGGCGATGACGCCGAGGACCGCGAAATCGAATCCCTGTGCAAACAGGAGCCGGCGCTGACCCTCTCGCTGCTGCGCCTGACCAACTCGGTGGGCATGGGTGTGCGCACCCCGATCTCCTCGATCCGCGCCGCCATCACCATGCTCGGCCGCCAGCAGTTGCGGCGCTGGCTGCAACTCCTGCTCTATGCCGGCGGTGATGCCGGCGGCAACAACAATCCGCTGCTCGCCATGGCCGCCACCCGGGGCCGTTTCATGGAACTGATGGCCGAGCAGCTGCATCCAAAGAAGCGCAGCCTGGCCGACCTCGCCTTCATGACGGGAATCATGTCCTTGATGCCGGCGATCTTCGCCGCGCCCATCGAGGACATCCTCGTCGAATTGCGTGTCGCCGACGAGGTGCGCCAGGCCCTGCTGAACCACACCGGTGAAGCCGGTGATCTGCTGGCTCTGGCCGAAATCGGCGAAGGCCAGCCGGGCATTGATCTCGCCGCCATCATGGCGCGCCTGCCGGATCTGCGCATCGAGCACATCAACGCCTGCTCGACCCAGGCCCTGGAGTGGGCGGGGCAGTTGTGTGGCGCGCAGGGCTGACGGTGCCGGAAATTTCCTGGGCAACGCCATGTCCTTAATCCATGGAAGGGAGCAAAAGATGACCTACGTTTTTTCGATCCAGCGTATTGCCCCCTTGATAGTCGCCGCTTGTTTCGCGATCCCGGCCGGGGCGGCCGACGAATCAGAGGTCAAGCAGGTTTACGAACATGTTCGCGCCCAGTTTTCGGACTTCGTGACCTATTGCGGGAAGAGCGATGCGGAACGGCGACAAACGGTAGTCAAATCCGCCATTGCGCTCGCCAGCGCGCGCAAGCTGACCGATCCGGTCGGCGCCGGAACTGAAGCGGGCGCCCTGTTGCGCAAGGAGTGCGGCATCGATGCCGCAGCCCTGACACCCGCGCAGATCCGCTGGATGGTAGTGGCGAAGCCCTTAAGCTTCGATGGCGAGCGACGGCACATCGGCACATTCACGTCGGCACAGGCACTGGCAAACCGCGTTTACACCCCGGCAGGCGATGGCCCCTTTTCGGCCGTCGTGGTGAACCAAACAAAAAGCATTAGCAACCATTTGTTGGTTCAGGCAAAGGCATTGGTCGAAGCGGGATTTGCCGTTCTTGTCGTAGACACCTTCGGTCCGCGCGATTACAAGGCCGGTGTCAGTGAACCCTTGCCGGCAGAGTTCGCCAAGGATGCTTATGACGCCCTGGCGCACCTGCGCACCCTTCCCTACATCGACAAGGAGCGCATCTACCAGACCGGCTTTTCGTTCGGCGGTATGGCAGCGGCCTTGCTCGCCAGCCCAGAAGGAGCCGATGCCCTCAAGGCAGTGGGGCGCTTCCGGGCTACGGTCGGCCACTATGGAAGCTGTCGGATGGCGTCTCCCTATGCCGGCGGTAAAACGAATGCCACGTATCTCGACATGCTCTCCGCCGACAGTGACCGCCCTCTGTTGATGCTGATGGCTGAACTGGACATCGAGACGCCGCCCAGCAATTGTTTCCCCTTGCTGGATGAAATGAAGGCGGCCGGCAAGCCGGTCGAATGGCACATCTATCCCAACACGACCCACGCCTGGGACAAGGCCGAGCACAATGGATTCGTATATCGCACGACGTCTGGCGAAACCATGACCTATCGCTACGATGCTGCGATCACCCAGGATGCGACCCGGCGCATGATCGGGTTTTTCAATCGCTACCGCTGAGTCGGCGCAAGCCCAACAAAAAAGCCGGACTCGTCCGGCTTTTTTGTTGGGCTTGGTTGGCTATCAGCCGCGACATTCCTGACCGAGTTTCTTGCCAGCATCGCCGCCGACCGCTTGCGGATTGCCCTTGATTTTGCCGGCACTGGCAAGCTCCATCACTTTTTCGGTAACGGCCTTGCGAATACCGTCCGGGCCGGTTTGACACAGGCCGCGCAGATTGGGGGTGGCCGACTTCACGGCAGCAACGACGGCGTCAACCTCGGCGGCGTCTTCTGCTGCGAAGGCAGCGGGGGCGGCAACAAGGGCGATGCCGGCAACAATGGCGAAGAGCTTCATGGGCGACTCCTGTGGGGGTTGGGGGAGGCCCATTCTTGTATGACAAGATTCTGAAGTCAAGCTTCCGGCAACAGCCCCTTGCTGTCGAGAAAACGGTAGATGATTTCCAGGCGGTCGATGCTGTCCTCGACCTCCAGCAGCTTCTGTTTCGCCACGGCGGGAATCGGCAGCACCTCGGCGTAACGCATGCCCAACCAGCCAGCGTCGAAGAACTTGTGCGGCTTGGCCGGGCCGGCATCGCCCTGTTCGGCGACGATGGCGCGCAGCAGGGGCACCAGCCGCGCGTAGTCGCCGGGGATGGGCTGCACCGCTTCGTCGGGGATCAGCTCGATCTCCGCGCGCAGCAGTTGCGAGGGTTCGGTCCATTGGCGCAGGATCTGGAAGCGCTGGCCACCCTGGGCGACGATGCCGAGCACGCCGAGCTGGGCCATGTCCCATTCGGCGATGTGGGCGAGCGTGCCGGTGGAATAGGGCTTGGCGGCGCCATGGCCGTCCGTTGCCACTTCCTGGCCGCTGGCGATCAGGCAGACGCCGAAGCTCGAGCTTTCCTTCAGGCAGACCTTGGCCATGTCCATGTAACGCTGCTCGAAAATCCGCAGCGGCAGACGGCCGCCGGGGAAGAGCACCGATTGCAGCGGGAAGAGCGGAACGATCATGGGCACGCCTTGAGCGCAGCGAACATTGGTCACCCCCTTCCCGGGGAAGGGGGCTGGGGGGATGGCTCGTCATGTGTACCCCACCGTGTCATGAGCTGGTGCGGTACCTGCACCTGATCGAGGATGCGGGCGACGACGAAATCGATGATGCCGCCGAGATTCGTCGGGTGATGATAGAAGCCCGGATTGGGCGGCAGGATCACCGCGCCGGCCTTGGCCAGGCGCAGCATGTTCTCCAGGTGGATCACCGAGAACGGTGTCTCGCGCGGCACGAGCACGAGCTTGCGGCCTTCCTTCAGCACCACGTCGGCGGCGCGGCAGATCAGGTCGTCGGCCATGCCGGCGGCGATCTTGGCCAGGGTGCCCATGGTGCAGGGGCAGATGATGTAAGCATCAGGCGGGTTGGAGCCGGAGGCCAGCGGCGCGAACCATTCCTGCAAGCCATACACCTTGATCCGGCCGGGCTGGGCGCCGAAGGCCTCGGCCAGTACCGCCTCGGCCTCGGCGGGGCGGCCCGGCAACGTGAATTCCATTTCCTGCGTGGCGACGATCTGGGCCGCCTGGGAAATCAGCAACTGCACATCGCAGCCGGCGGCGAGCAGGCATTCGACGAGGCGCATGCCGTAGGGCAGGCCGGAGGCTCCGGTGAAGGCGACGGCAACGGTCTTGGTCATGGGCTGGGTTCTTGAAAAGTCGGCGCTGACGATACGGCGATAGGCGCGGCGAGAGGCACAGCAAGCAATCGCGCCGCGATCAGGCCGTTGATGGTACCGAAGACCAGGGCCGCCGTGGCGAACACAGGCACGAGATAGAAGACGCCGTCGTGGGGCACCAGCCACACGCGCGCCAGCACGATCTGGCCGCCGATGTGGGCAAAGGCGGCGAGGATGCTCGCCGTCACCGGCCCGAACATTCGCCCCGGCAGATGCTGCGCCAGCGCCAGCACCGCGAGGCTGCACAGGGCGCCGGCGAAAGCGAGGAAGAAACCGGGAGCGAGGAACTGACCAATGACGAGGCTGCCGGCGACCACGCGCAAGAGGCTGACCCAGGCCGCATCGCGCCAGCCGTAGCGGGCGAGCACCACCAGCACGACGATATTGGCCAGCCCCGGCTTGACCCCCGGCAGCGGCGAAGGAATCGCCGCCTCGGCGATGGTCAGCGCGATGGCCGCCGCCGCGTAGCGGGCGATGCGGCGGTCGTCGTCGGTGACGACCAGTTCAATAGTTGAGGGAATCGACGCCATCCTTGCGGCCATTGAGTTCGAGGGTGATGTGGTTGGGCGCGCAGATCGCCACCGCGCCGGCCCGCGTCAGCCAGCCCTGCTGCACGCAATACTGGCGCGGGCCGGGATCGGCGAGCACGCGGGCGCGACCGGGCTGGACCTCGATCACCGTGGTGCCGATGGCGCCCTGCACCTCGTGGCGGCGGGCAATGTTCAGGGCCAGCTCGATCACCACCTTGCCGTCGTGTTTGACGATGGCGCGATCCGCCGTGCCGCCGCGCCAGAGCAGGGGATAGGACGCCGCAACGAACACGAGCCCGGCGCAGGCGACGGCCCAGTCGCCGGGCCGCAGCAGCGACCGCCAGGGCGGCGCCGGCCCCTCCGCCGAGCCGAGCAGGTCGGCGAGGGCCCGGCGCAAATCGTTCATTCGGTCAGCGTGCGATGCCGCACCAGCACCCGGACTTTGTCACGGAAGTCGGCCGCCAAACGCTCGGTGAGGAAGACCGAGCGATGCTGGCCGCCGGTGCAGCCGATGGCCACCGTCAGATAGGAACGGTTGTCGCGGATATAGGCCGGCAGCCAGTCGCCGACGAAGCGGCGGATGTCGGCTTCCATGCGTGCCACTTCGGGCAGGGGTTCGAGAAAGCGGATCACCGCCTCGTCGCGCCCGGTGAGCGGGCGCAGGGCCGGGTCGTAATGGGGATTGGGCAGGCAGCGCACATCGAAGACCAGGTCGGCATCCAGCGGAATGCCGTGCTTGAAGCCGAAGGACTGGAACAGCAGGGTCAGCCCCTCCCGTTCCTCCAGCGCGGCGAATTCCTTGATGAACTCGCGCAGCGCATTCGGCCGCAGGTTGCTGGTGTCGATGTGGTGGCCCAGCGAGGACAGGGTCTCCAGCGCTTCGCGCTCGCGGGCGATGGCTTCCGCCAGCGTGCTGTCGCCATCGGCCATCGGATGCCGACGGCGGGTTTCGGAAAAGCGCTGGATCAGCTTGTCGTCGCGGGCATCGAGGAAGACGAAGCGCAGGTCCACGCCCTCGGACTCGAGCTGGCGCAACTGCGGCGGCAGCGCCGCGATGCTGGAGCCGCCACGCATGTCCACCGCCACGGCGATGCGCTCGTGGCCCTCCATGCGCAGATGCGTCACCAGATCGGAGAGCAGCGGCGCCGGCAGGTTGTCGACGCAGTAGTGGCCGGCGTCCTCAAGGACGTTGAGGGCGATGGACTTGCCGGAGCCGGAGAGGCCGCTGATGAGGACGAGTTGTACGGAGGGCATGGGCGAAAGGATAACGGAATCAGTGCTTGGTCAGCACTTTGCACGGTACCGGCCAAACCGTCTTGCGGCTTTCCGGGAAAATCCGGCCGTCAGCATCAACCACGGCGGGGCGAACTGTCTGTCGTTTATCGGGAAGACCACGCAGTGCAGATATGTCGTGGATATCTTCAAGGTAGAGAATGAGAGGGTCGTCCAGTTGCGCATTCTGGCCGCTCACCATTGAGTCATGCATGCCCTTGATCTCATACTCGCCACTGGGACCATAGAACGTTGTCAGGTGCAGATGGGCATAGCCGTTTGGGCCATAGTGCTTTCCGGCAGTGCCGGTTGCACCTGAGAGGCCAACGACATCGCCTGCCTTGACTCGATCACCGACCTTGAGCCCCGGGAGTGCAGAAAGGTGCTGGTACTTGCTGAATACGAAATAGGGTGAGCCCGTATCTATTGGCGTGTGCCGCAGCCAGATATAGATGCCTTCCAGGGCCCCGCCTTCACCAAGCGCGATGATCTCGCCGCCTGCAATGGCCAACAGTCGCGTACCCGCTTTCAGGCTGATGTCCATGCCTCCGTGCAGTCCGGCGTTTCGGTCGCCGCGGCGCGAACTGCCGTCGTAGCGCGTGGGCGATGCGAAAGGCGATGAAATCGGTTCGCAAGCATAGTCACTTGGGAAGGCCACGCCCAGTCCACTGGCGATGATCGAGTGATTGCGGCGCTCGACTTGTGCCTGGGCCGGAAAGGCCAACATCACAGCGAGAAGGATCGCGAGTCTCATGTTTATTCCTTCGGCAAGGTGCAACGTCATCGGTCATGGTGCTCAACGAAGCCATACAAAAGGTCCGCGAGTTCAAATTCGAAGTGCAGCTCTGGATAACGGATTGCAGGGGCCGGTTAGAGGCCCATCCTTACCAATTCTGCGCTACCGGAGATGCCGGCCACTACAGGTCTTCGGGAGTGATGCCGGTGTGCTTGGCGATACGCGCAAGCATTCGGGGGCCGATTTCTTCTCCGTCGTGAAACGCAAAAACCACGTCGGGCCAGCCTTCTCGACACAGAGTACGGTGCGACCCCGACTGCCTCTTGAGCGCCCACCCAATGCCAAAGAGCGCCGCAAGCAAGCGTTTGGCTTTGATGGACGGCCATTGACTCATGCCGCGAGGGGCAGGGAGATATTGATTTCGACGGGACGTGACTCGTTTTGTTCCAGGCGCTCAGCCATGGCACGGAGAGCAAGCACCTCAGCTTTCGCCATGGCTTCGTCGGCCGTCTTGCCGTAGCACAGGGCGCCAGGAAGCTGCGGTACCTCAGCGATCCAGCGGCCATCGACTTCTTCTTCGCACTCGATGCTGAAATTCATGATTGATCTCCGATAGGCGATGAACTGGATTGTAGCGCGCCATACGCGCGTCACTTCAGCGAGGCGCGTACCTGTGCAAGCGCTTCAGCAATTGGAATGGTTTGTACCGCTCCGCACTCAATGCCAGAAATCCTGCGCTCGGTTTCGGCGGCCCACGATTCCTCAATGTCAGAGTCTTGGTCGAGGCTGGCGAGCAATAGCTGTGCGAACGCCGCGCGCTCGCCGGCTGTCAGTTGCAAAGCTTCGGCTTCGAGCAGTTCGAGTTTTCTTCCCATGGTGAATGCCTCCGTAGAGGAATTGATTGTACTGAGTGCTCGGTGCAGGCTATGTGAGCAATGCTGAGTCCGCGCCGGGACTCGCCCCGGCGGGCGACCTACTTTCCTGTTGCACGACAGGAAAGTAGGCAAAGGAACGCGCCCCGCCGTCCCGGCCTGACGTTGTCAGGCTGCCCTCCCGGAGCAAGGCCCGCCGGGCCGGTGGCTAAACTAGCCGCCGCTGCGCGTCGTCGTCGGACAACGCCACCGGACAGCTCCCGGCGAACCATGCTCCGCTCGGCGGGGCAGAGGGGGAGGAAAACCAGCGGTGTTTAACCGGTAGTGCCGGAAAGGAGTTCGATGCTGACCCCTTTGGTTAGATTGCATCATCCGCCACGCGACATTAGTGAAGTTAGCAACGAGCCTACGATTCCGCCGCCAATCGCCGATAGCACTACGGCAGCAATTTCCGCCGACTTTAGGGACGTTCCTACAACGTGCTCACCCCATTTGATTATCGATTCGACGGGGTACATGGGAAGCTTCTCACTACGGTCACACACGTATTTCTCAAGGTACGTTGCGACCCCCTTCTCGTAGGTTGATGAAACGTCTCGCTGAACCTGCTGCTCTTCAACCGCGTATTGAGCCTGCAACGTATAAGCATCGGAGACAAGAGCCTGGGCCTCCCTGTGGATGCGCATTCGAGAACGCACATCGAATAAACCTAGGCTTGGCGTCACTATCGATTGAAGGGCTTGCCAATGAGCGGTTAAGCTGTCTCCGGCGTGCATTAGGTGAACGGCTCGTCGCTGAATCTCGTAGAACAAACCGAGTTCGTCGCTCAACTCATCAAGAAGATCGTCGAGCGCTTCGTCGGATGATCGATTCTGGGTGTATTTGAAAACGAGATCGTTGTAGCCGCGTCGCTTGGTTTCCTCCAGCACGAAGGACTGATGTAAAGAAGCCTCGCCGGGACGCAGAAAGAAATCAGCATGAAATGGTGACGGGCCAAGGTATTCGAAGGAAACTGGCGTAGCAAGCTTCTCGAATTCTCGTTCAAGGTACACCCTAAGTAGGCGTACTGAGTTGGAAGGACTGCATTTGTCAGTGGCTCCAACGCATTCAACGAAACAAGATGGGCCATGAAATGAGTCTCGAACTGAAACTCGAAATGTTTCCGTCGTTGTTTGCATTTCGACGGATTCGTTCGGGAACAGTTCTGATTGAACTCTAAAGGGTATGAATAGCGTAAAGGTGATAGCTAGCCCCATGACGCCCGGAAAGTAGTCTCCGTCCTCAGATAGGGTTGGCGTCTCTTCGGTGACTTCAAATGGCTCACACAATTCTTCGAAGAAGGAGACGTCCAATTCGCTCAATGAGGAGAGCGAGGACAGCGCCTTCTTAACATCACTGACATAGTCGGATGCCGAAAAACGGTACGGAACCGCCTTGCGGTAGCCAAAATGAAAGCAACCAACACCGAATGCGCGATTAGGGTTCATATGCAATCTAACGAAGTCTGGCGCCTACAAGATGGAAAACAATCCATCAAGCGTGCCCGGATATACAAAAATCGAAAACGACATATTTATGTTCATCAATCACTTGTCCAGATTTAATCGCACCTTAAAACAACACTTCGTTTCCGGCGCAAAGAGCCCATTGTTCTGGCTGGAAATGCTGCCAAGATATTCGATCCGGGTTGATAAATCCACTTCCGGTTGCACGGGGAATTCCCCCTCTGTCCCGCCGAGCGGAGCATGGTTCGCCGGGGGAAGTCCGGTGGCGTTGTCCGACGACGGCGCGTAGCGGCGGCTAGTTTAGCCACCGGCCCGGCGGGCCTTGCTCCGGGAGGGCAGCCTGACGCAGTCAGGCCGGGGCGGCGGGGAGCGCTTCTTTGCCTACTTTCTTGCGCGAACAAGAAAGTAGGTCGCCCGCCGGGGCGAGTCCCGGCGCGGAGGTCGCACGATAAAAACTCAGCCCTGATAGAGCAACTAAGCAACAAGGCGGTCGAGCAAAGTACGCTCTCCTCGTCGCTGCGGATCCTCGCCGTTGCTAATGGCGCTACGGCGCGATGGTCGGTAGCAGCCAGCCGTCCTTGACCTCGACGGCGCGGGCCCGCAGCAGGTCGCCGAGCAGCCAGCTGGCGAAATCGTCGTCGGAGAGTTTCAGCACGCGCTGGTTTACCGTGTCGAAGAAGGGCACGCTCTTCAGGTAGGTGGCGAGGTCGTCCTCGCGCAGGCGCTGGAGGTCGAGCAGGTTGAAGGTGAAGCAGGCGCGCACGGCGTTGCGGCCCATGCGCGAGGCGTCGGCCTCGAAGGCGGCGAGGCGCTGGAAGGCGCGGGTCATGGCGCCTTCGACGTCGGCGAAGGGTGCACCATGGCCGGGGATGACGATGTCGATGGCGAGGCGGCCGATCATTTCCAGTGTCGCCCGCGTCGCCGGCAGGGCGTCGCGTTGGCTTTCCTCGCCCATCAGTTCGCCGAAGATGATGCCGAAGCCGTCTTCCCAGAGGGCGTCGCCGGAGATCAGGATGCGCTGCTCGGGGCAGTAGTAGGCCAGCGCGGCCATGTCGTGGCCGGGCACGGGCAGGGCCTGCCAGCCGAGACCGCCCATGCGGAAATGTTCGTTGTTCTGGATCACGCCATCGTGGGCGAAGCGGTCGGCGCGCTGCTGCGCGGGCGTCAGCAGCAGGGCCTGCTCGTCCCAGTTGCGCACCATGTCCTCGATGCCGGCGGGGACCAGGATTTCGCAACCGAAGGCCGATTGCACTGCCGCGTTGCCGCCGATGTGGTCGGAGTGGGAATGGGTGTTGATCAGGCGCGTGAGTCGCGTGGTGTCTCGCCGTGCCGCCAGGGCCGACTTTACGAGTTCGACGGTCTGCGGTGCGTGGCCGACGTAGCCCGCATCCACCAGCGTGGCCTGGTCGCCCTCGAAGAAAAGGATGTTGTTGGAGGAGAGCCAGCCCCGCTCCAGCACCTGCATGGAGGCGGGGAGTTTCACGGGGCGGGAGGCGTGCGACGGGCGGCAGCGGCAATGATGGCGCGCTTTTCGGCGTTGCCGGCATTGCCCCAGCGGGCGATCTCGTCAATGGTGCGCAGGCAGCCGATGCAGAGGCCGTCCTGCATCCTGCACACGTTGGTGCAGGGCGAGTCGACCACTTCAGGCGCAGGCGGCGGCGCGCTTGGCGAGGATGGCACGGGCGACACGGGAGACGGGCTCGCGGCCCAGTTCGCGGGAGATCCAGGCGCCGGTGTCCACCAGTGCGTCGAGGTCGATGCCGCTGTCGATGCCGAGGCCATTGAGCAGCCAGACCACGTCTTCGGTGGCGACATTGCCCGAGGCGCCGGCGGCGTAGGGACAGCCGCCGAGGCCGGCGACGGAACTGTCGAAGACCGAGACGCCATTTTGCAACGCGGCGTAGATGTTGGCGGCGGCCATGCCGTAGGTGTCGTGGAAATGGCCGGCGATTTTCTTCAGCGGTACGCCGCGCTTGGCGACGGCATCGACCATGTCTTTCACCGCTTCCGGCGTGCCGCTGCCGATGGTGTCGCCGAGACTGACTTCGTAGCAGCCCATTTCGAACAGGGCCTGGGCCACGTCGGCCACGGCGGAGGGCAGCACGCGGCCGTCGTAGGGACAGCCGAGGACGCAGGAGACGTAGCCGCGCACACGCACGTCGGCGGCCTTGGCGGCCTCGACGATGGGGCGGAAACGCTCCAGCGATTCGGCGATGGAACAGTTGATGTTCTTCTGCGAAAAAGCTTCCGAAGCGGCGCCGAAGACAGCGACTTCCTTGGCGCCGGCGGCCAGTGCGGCCTCGAAGCCCTTCATGTTCGGCGTCAGCACCGGATAGGCGACGTCGGGCAGTTTCTCGATGGCTTTGAGGACCTCGGCGTTGTCCGCCATCTGCGGCACCCACTTGGGCGACACGAAGGCGGTGGCCTCGATGGTCTTGAGGCCGGCGGCACCCAGGCGACGGATCAGTTCGATCTTGGTCGCCGTGGGGACGGGCTGCTTTTCGTTTTGCAGCCCGTCACGGGGACCGACGTCGACGATACGGACTTTGCTGGGGAGTGCCATGGGATTCTTCACGGCAGTCGCCGCGCTATTACTTTTGAACAACGAATTCTACTAGTTCCGCCCCATCACCCACCTGTTCACCGACGGCGAAATGGAAGGCCTTGACCACGCCATTGGCCGGGGCGGCGATGGTGTGCTCCATTTTCATCGCCTCCAGGATCAGCAGCGGCGCGCCTTTCTCGACCTTGGCACCGGGTGTGGCGATCAGGGCGATGACCTTGCCGGGCATTGGCGCCGTCAGGCCGCCTTCGTGGCCGCCGCCCTCGCCGGCGTGGAACAGCGGGTCCACCACGGCGAAGACATGGGCGAGGCCGTCGATGAAGACATGGCGTTTCTCGCCGGCGGCGACCACCGTGGCGGTGACGCGGCGACCGCCGAGGTCGGCGCGCAGGCTGCCGTCGGCCTTCAGTTGGCCGCTGGCGGTGACGCTCTGCCCATCGACGGTGAGGGCGAAGCCGCCGTTCACGTAGGCGGCGGTGATGACTTTTTCGCTGTCGCCGTTGCGCAGATGCAGTTCGCGCTGGGCCGCGCCGTTGGCCCGCCAGCCGTCGCGCTGGTGCCAGGGCGAATGCGGGTCGATGCTTTGCGCCGCCTCGCTGCCCGCGTGTTGCTGATCGCGGATCAGTTCGGCCAGCGCGGCCACCTGCCAGGCTTCGACGTGGATGTCGGCGGATTCGGGGAACAGGAAAGTCCGTTCGCGCTCGATGAGCCCGGTATCGAGATCGGCACCGGCAAAGGCCGGACAGGCGACGAGACGGGAGAGGAAGCCGATGTTGTTCGACACGCCGACCACGCGGTACTCGGCCAGGGCTTGCAGCATGCGGGCCAGCGCGCGTTCGCGGCTTTCGTCCCAGACGATCAGCTTGGCGATCATCGGGTCGTAGTGGGGCGTGATTTCGTCGTCCTGTTCGACGCCGGTATCGATGCGCACATGCAGCGATTCGACCGGCGGCGCCAGATGCAGCAGGCGGCCGGTGGAGGGCAGGAAGCCCTTGTCCGGGTCTTCGGCGTAGATGCGCGCTTCCAAGGCGTGGCCACGGATGGCGAGCTGTTCCTGGGCCAGCGGCAGCGTCTCGCCAGCGCCGACTTTCAGTTGCCACTCAACGAGGTCGAGGCCGGTGATCATTTCGGTGACCGGGTGCTCGACCTGGAGTCGGGTGTTCATCTCCATGAAGTAGAAAGTGCCGTCCTGATTGACGATGAACTCGACGGTGCCGGCGCCGACATAGCCGACCGCCTTGGCCGCATCGACGGCGGCCTTGCCCATGGCAGCGCGACGCTCGGGTGACATGCCGGGAGCAGGCGCCTCTTCGAGGACTTTCTGGTGGCGACGCTGCACCGAGCAGTCGCGCTCGAACAGATAAACACAATTGCCGTGCGAATCACCGAAGACCTGGATCTCGATATGACGTGGGCGTTGCAGATATTTTTCGATCAGCACATGGTCGTCGCCAAAGGAGGACGATGCCTCGCGCTTGCAGGAGGCCAAGGCGTCGAGGAACTCCTCGCTCTTGCTCACCGCGCGCATGCCCTTGCCGCCACCGCCGGCAGCGGCCTTGATCAGCACCGGGTAGCCGATCTGGTCGGCCTGCTGCTTGAGGAAGGCCGGCTCCTGGTCGTCGCCGTGATAGCCGGGCGTGAGCGGCACGCCGGCCTTTTCCATCAGCTTCTTGGCCTCGGACTTGCTGCCCATGGCGCGGATCGCCGAGACCGGCGGGCCGATGAAGACGACGCCGTTGGCAACGCAGGCCTCGGCGAATTCCTCGTTCTCGGACAGGAAGCCGTAGCCCGGGTGCACGGCCTGGGCGCCAGTGGCCTTGCAGGCGGCGATGATCTTGTCGATGACGAGATAGGACTCGCGGGCGGCGGCCGGGCCGATGCACACGGCCTCGTCGGCAAGGCGCACATGGCGTGCGCCGGCATCGGCCTCGGAGTAAACAGCGACGGTGCGGATGCCCATGCGCCGCGCGGTCTTGATGACGCGGCAGGCGATTTCTCCCCGGTTCGCAATAAGAATTTTCGTAAACATTGTCAGAGTACCCAGTTCGGTTTGCGCTTCTCGAGGAAGGAACCCATGCCTTCGCGGCCTTCGGCGCTGGCGCGCACGCGGGTGATGCGCTGGGCGGTGTCCTCGATCACTTCCGGCGTCATCGGCTTCCAGGCCACGGCGGCAATCAGGTCCTTGCATTCGCGCAGGGCGTTGGGGCCGTTCTTGAGGATGGCCTCGATGATTTCGCCAAGGGCCTCGTCGAGGCCGCTTTCGTCGGCGACCATTTCATGCAGCAGGCCGATGCGATAGGCCTCGGCGGCGGAGAAGCGTTCGGCGGTGAGCATGTAGCGCCGCGCATAGCGCTCGCCGATGGCGGCGATGACGTGAGGGCTGATGGCCGAGGGGATGATGCCGAGTTTGACTTCGGTCAGCGCGAACTGGGCGTCGAAGGTGGCGACGGCGATGTCGCAGGCGGCCACCAGGCCAACGCCGCCGCCGTAGGCCGGGCCCTGGATGCGGGCGATGACGGGCTTCGGGCACTGGGCGACGCGGCGGAAGAGTTCGGCCAAAGCACGCGAATCGCGCAGGTTCTCCTCGTGGGAGTAGCCGGCCATGCGCTTCATCCAGTTGAGATCGGCGCCGGCGCAGAAGCTCTTGCCCGTGCTGGAAATGACCACCACGCGCACGGTGGGCTCGTGGGCCATGACCTCGATGGCTTCCGACAACTCGGCGATCAGCACGTCGTCGAAGGCGTTGTGGCGGTCGGCCCGGTTGAGGGTGACGATGCCGACGCTGGCATCGATTTCGGTGAGGATGGATTGGTACATTTGTTTTCCCGGATTACATGCGGAAGACGCCGAATTTCGTCGGCTGGATCGGTGCGTTGAGCGAGGCGGAAATGCCCAGACCCAGGGCGCGGCGCGTCTGCGCCGGATCGAGCACGCCGTCGTCCCACAGGCGCGCCGTGGCGTAGTAGGGATGGCCCTGGCTTTCGTATTGTTCGCGGATCGGCGCCTTGAAGGCTTCCTCGTCCTCCTTGCTCCACTGGCCACCCTTGGCTTCGATGCCGTCGCGGCGCACGGTGGACAGCACGCTGGCAGCCTGCTCGCCGCCCATCACGGAGATGCGGGCGTTGGGCCACATCCAGAGCATGCGCGGGCTGTAGGCGCGGCCGCACATGCCGTAGTTGCCGGCGCCGAAGCTGCCGCCGATCAGCACCGTGAATTTCGGCACGTTGGCGGTGGCCACGGCGGTGACCATCTTGGCGCCGTCCTTGGCGATGCCGCCGTTCTCGTACTTGCGGCCGACCATGAAGCCGGTGATGTTCTGCAAAAAGAGCAGGGGAATGCCGCGCTGGGCGCAAAGCTCGATGAAGTGGGCGCCCTTCTGCGCCGATTCGGCGAAGAGGATGCCGTTGTTGGCGACGATGCCCACCGGGTAGCCATGCAGGCGGGCGAAGCCGGTGATCAGCGTGGTGCCGTAGCGGGCCTTGAATTCGTCGAAGCGCGAGCCATCGACGAGGCGGGCAATGACCTCGCGTACGTCATAGGGCTTGCGCGTGTCGGTGGGGATCACGCCCCAGAGTTCGCTCGGATCGTAGAGCGGCTCTTCCGGCGTCGCCACGTCCAGGGACATGGGCTTCTGCCAGTTCAGGTTGCCGACGATGCGGCGGGCGATGGAGAGCGCGTGGTGGTCGTTTTCCGCGAGATGATCGCAAACGCCAGAGACGCGGGTATGCACATCGCCGCCACCGAGGTCTTCGGCGCTGACGACCTCACCGGTGGCAGCCTTTACCAGCGGTGGGCCGCCGAGGAAGATGGTGCCCTGGTTCTTGACGATGATGGATTCGTCAGACATGGCCGGCACGTAGGCGCCGCCGGCGGTGCACGAGCCCATGACCACGGCGATTTGCGGAATGCCCTGGGCCGACATGTTGGCCTGGTTATAGAAGATGCGGCCGAAGTGGTCGCGGTCGGGGAAGACGTCGTCCTGGGCCGGCAGGAAGGCGCCGCCGCTATCGACAAGGTACACGCAGGGCAGACGGTTCTGCGCCGCAATCTCTTGGGCGCGCAGATGCTTCTTCACCGTCAGCGGATAGTAGGTGCCGCCCTTCACCGTGGCGTCGTTGGCGACGATCATGCACTCGACGCCATTGACGCGGCCGATGCCGGTGATCACCGATGCACTCGGCACGTCGCCGCCGTACATGTCGTAGGCCGCGAGCTGCGAGAGTTCGAGGAAGGGCGCGCCCGGATCGAGCAGGTTGTTTACGCGATCACGGGGCAGCAGCTTGCCGCGCGCCAGATGTTTGGCGCGGGCGTCTTCCGAGCCTCCCCGTGCCACCAGCGCCGACTTTTCGCGCAGGTCGTCCACCAGCTTCTGCATGGCGGCGGCGTTGGCCTTGAACTCCTCGCTGCGCGGGTTCAGTTTTGATTTGATGACAGACACTAGAAGCCTCCGGTTTCCAACCACTTGTCGATTTGCGGCAGACGGTCCGCGCCCCAGAAGGGCTCGCCATCCACCATGAAGTAAGGCGCGCCGAACATGCCCTTGGCGACGGCGTCCTCGGTTTCCTGCTTGACCCGGTCCTTGATCGCCGGATCGGCGATGGCGGCGGTGAAGGCATCGCGGTCCAGTTGCAGCGCGTCCACGATCTCCAGCATCACCGGCAGCTCGCCGATGTCGCGGCCGTCCACCCAGTAGGCGCGGAAGACGGCGTGGGCGAACTCGCGCGCCTTGGCGCAGTCTTGGGCGTGCAGCCAGTAATAGCCCCGCGCCGCCGACAGCGACAGCACGGGAAACTTGGGTGGGAACTTGTAGGGCGCGCCGAGGAAGCGCGCCGAGCGGTCGAAGTCGCGCTTGCTGTATTCGCCCTTGAGGGGCACGGTGATCAAGAGCGGCAGGCCCGAGGCCTTGAAGGCGGCGCCGAGCATGATCGGCCGCCACTTCACCTTGCGGCCGTGCTTGGCGGCGAGGGCGTCAATCCGTTCGCTGGCGAGATAGGAATAGGGCGATGAAAAATCGAACCAGAAATCGATGGGCGCTTTCTCGGTCATCATTTTTCTCCCGGAATGTTCCAGCCGGCCAGCGGGTGGCCTGGCATCAGGTCGTAAGGGTGTTTCCAGCCGGGCAGGGCGGCGATGCGCGCTGCCCAGTCGCGGATGTGGGGATAGTCCTTCCAGTCCACGCCGATCTCGTCCGGCCAATAGACGTAGCCGGCCAGCGAAAAGTCGGCGATGGTGGGACGGCGGGCGGCGACCCACTCGCGGCCGGTGAGGTGATCGTCGAGTACTTTCCAGGCGGCCTCGGCGCGGGTGCGGAACATGGCGGTGACCGCCGGGTCGGTGTTCGGCACGTAGCAGCGCAGGTAGCGCAGGGTGGCCGTATAGCTGGTGAACTTGTGGTTGTCGAACAGCGTCCAGCGCAGGATTTCCCGGCGCTCGATGTCATTGCTGGGGCCGTAGGTGCCCAGTGCTTCGGCCAGGTAGTCGAGGATCACGCCGGACTGGGAAAGCTTGTGGCCGGCGTGTTCGAGCAGGGGCACTTCGCCCATGACATTGAGGGCGCGGTATTCCGGCGTGCGCGAGGCGCCCTTGAAGAACTCGACAAAGCGCGGCTCCCAGTCGGCGCCGCACAGCGCCAGCATCAGCGCCGGCTTGTAGGAATTGCCGGACTGGGCGAAGCAGTGCAGGGTGTAGTCGGCCATATGCAATTTCCGTTTTCAGGTCTGGTGTTCGAAACGCTGTTCGTTGACCTCGTGGCCCCATTGGGTTCCCGGTTCCTGATGCACCAGGCGGAAGCCGTGGGTTTCGTAGAGATGTCGCGCCGCATCGAGGCCCGCGAAGGTCGCCAAGTGGATGCGACGGTAGCCGCGATCACGGCAGAAGTCGAGAGCGGCATTCAGCAGGCGCTTGCCGATGCCCGTGCCGCGCAGCGCATCCGAGGTGATGAACCAGCGCAGGTGCGCGCCCTCGTCGGTCCCATGGATGCCGTCGATGGCGATGGACGCCTCGACATTGCCATCGCGGAGCGCCAGCCAGAGGCTGTCGCGAGCCGGATCGAGACGTTCGCAGAAGTCAGCAAGTTCCCGGGCCACGCGGCTTTCGAAACGCACGCCGAAGCCGGCATGCCGGGCGTAGTAGCGACCATGCAGCTCGGCGATGCGGCCGATGCAGCCCGGCAGGTAGCCGGCATGGATGGTCGACTCACCGCTCATTACTGGCCCAGGGCACGACCGATGACGAGGCGCTGGATGTCCGAGGCGCCTTCGTAGATCTGGCAGACCCGCACATCGCGATAGATGCGTTCCACCGGGAAGTCGCTGACATAGCCGTAGCCGCCGTGGATCTGGATGGCATCGGAGCAGACCTTCTCCGCCATCTCCGAGGCGAAGAGCTTGGCCATCGAGGCTTCCTTGAGACAGGGCCGGCCGGCGTCGCGCAGGCAGGCGGCGTGATGCACCATCTGCCGCGCCACCTCGATCTGCGTCGCCATGTCGGCGAGACGGAAGTTCAGCGCCTGGTGTTCGAAGATGGGCTTGCCGAAGCTCTCGCGCTCGTGGGAATACTTCAGCGCGGCCTCGAAGGCGGCGCGGGCCATGCCCACCGCTTGCGCAGCGATGCCGATGCGGCCGCCTTCCAGGTTGGCGAGGGCGATACGGTAGCCGTCGCCTTCCTTGCCCAGCAGATTGGCGGCGGGGACGCGGCAGTTCTCGAACAGGATCTGCGCCGTGTCCGAGGCGTGCTGGCCGAGTTTTTCCTCCAGTCGCGCCACCGTGTAACCCGGTGTGTCGGTCGGCACGATGAAGGCCGAGATGCCCTTCTTGCCCGCGCTCGGATCGGTGACGGCGAAGACGATGGCGAGCTGGGCGTTCTTGCCCGTGGTGATGAACTGCTTGACGCCGTTGAGCACCCAATGCTCGCCATCCTTCACGGCCTTGGTGCGGATCGCGGCGGCGTCGGAGCCGACGTGGGGCTCGGTCAGGCAGAAGCAGCCCAGCCATTCGCCGGTGGCCAGCTTCTTCAGATACTTTTCCTTCTGCGCATCGCTGCCGAAGGCATTGATGGGGCCGCAGACCACGGAGTTCTGCACGCTGATGATGGTGGAGGTGGCGCCGTCACCGGCAGCGATTTCCTCCAGCGCCAGGGCCAGCGACACGTAGTCGAGGCCGGCGCCGTTCCACTCTTCGGGCACCACCATGCCGCAGACGCCAAGCTCGCCGAGGGCCTTGAGTTCCTCGCGGGGGAAGTGGGAGGTCCTGTCCCATTCGGCAGCCTTGGGCGCGAGCTGTTCCCGCGCAAAGTCGCGCAGCATGTCGCGGATCTGTTCCTGTTCGGCGTTGAGCAGCATGCTCAGATCAACTCGATGCCGACGGCCGTGGCTTCACCACCGCCGATGCAGAGGCTGGCGACGCCGCGCTTCTTGCCGTACTTCTTCAGCGCACCGATAAGGGTGACGATGACGCGGGCGCCGGAGGCGCCGATAGGGTGGCCCAGGGCGCAGGCGCCGCCGTGCACATTCACCTTGTCGTGGGGCAGCTTGAGATCGTGCATCGCGGCCATGGTGACCACGGCGAAGGCCTCGTTGATTTCCCACAGGTCCACGCTCTCGGCGCTCCAGCCGTTCTTCGCCAGCAGCTTCTTCATGGCGCCGACCGGGGCGGTGGTGAACAGGCCTGGCTCCTGGGCGAAGGTGCTGTGGCCGACGACGGTGGCGACGGGTTTCAGGCCCAGCTTGGCGGCCGTCGAGGCGCGCATCATCACCAGCGCGGCGGCGCCGTCGGAGATGGAGGAGGAGTTGGCGGCGGTGACCGTGCCGTCCTTGCGGAAGGCCGGCTTGAGCGTCGGGATCTTGTCGAGCTGGGCCTTGAAGGGCTGCTCGTCCTTGTCGAAGACGACATCACCCTTGCGGCCGGAGACGGTAACCGGGGTAATTTCCCAGGTGAAGCTGCCGTCGCTGTTGGCCTGCTTGGCGCGCGTGGTCGAGGCGATGGCGAATTCGTCCTGGGCCTCGCGGGTGAATTTGTACGTGCCGGCGCAGTCCTCGGCGAAGGTGCCCATCAGGCGGCCCTTGTCATAGGCATCTTCGAGGCCGTCGAGGAACATGTGGTCCTTCACCTCACCGTGACCGAGGCGGAAACCGCCGCGAGCCTTGGGCAGCAGGTAGGGGGCGTTGGTCATGGACTCCATGCCACCGGCCACCATCACATCCACGCTGCCGGCGGTGAGCATGTCGTGGGCGTACATGGCTGCGCGCATGCCGGAGCCGCACATCTTGTTCACCGTGGTGCAACCGGCGGCCAGTGGCAGGCCGGCGCCCAGCGAGGCCTGGCGCGCGGGTGCCTGACCCTGGCCGGCGGGCAGCACGCAACCCATGATGACCTCATCCACCTGCTCGGGCTTGATGCCGGCGCGTTCGACGGCGGCCTTGATGGCGACGCTGCCGAGCTGGGAACAGGTCAGGGAAGCGAAGTCGCCCTGGAAGCCGCCCATGGGCGTGCGTGCGGCGGAAACGATAACGATGGGATCAGACATTTTCAAACCTCACGGAGATAACTTACAGAGGAAAAACCAGGCAAGTGGTCGAGGCATGGGCATAGAGCCTGCCTTGGGTGTCGACGACGCGCCCTTCGGCAGTGGCGACCTGCTTGCCGGAATGGATGATGCGGCCTTCGGCACGCACGGGACCGACGCGGTCGGTCAGCGCGCGCACGTAGTTAACTTTCAACTCCAGCGTCGTGTAGCCCTGACCGGCGTCGAGCATCGAATGCACGGCGCAGCCGACGCAGGAGTCGAGCAGGGTGGCGTGGAAGCCGCCATGCACCGAGCCGATGGGGTTGTAGTGGCGATGTTCCGGCGTGCCCTGAAAGACCACGTGACCTTTCTCGGCGCTGACCAGCATGAAGCCCAGGGTGTCGCAGATGGGCGGGTAGGGCAGTTCGCCGGCGATCATCTTGCGGAAGACCTCGATGCCCGAGAACTCGCGCATGGTCTCCATGGCCAGGGTGCCGACGCCGCTGGCGTTTTCGCGGATCGCCGCTTCCTGCGCCAGCCAGTCTTCGGGTTTCGCATGCATCGCAGGTCTCACATGGTCTCGTTATAGAGCTCGCGGCCGATCAGCATGCGGCGGATCTCGCTGGTGCCGGCGCCGATTTCGTAAAGCTTGGCGTCACGCCAGAGGCGGCCCGTCGGGTATTCGTTGGTGTAGCCGACGCCGCCCAGGGTCTGGATCGCTTCGCCGGCCATCCAGGTGGCCTTTTCGGCGGAATAGAGAATGGCGCCGGCGGCGTCCTTGCGCAGGGTGCGCGAATGGTCGCCCCGGTCGCAGGCCTGGCCCACGGCATAGACGTAGGCGCGGCAGGCCATCCAGGTGGAATACATGTCGGCCAGCTTGCCCTGCATCAACTGGAACTCGCCAATGCTCTGGCCGAACTGCTTGCGCTCATGCACGTAGGGAATCACCACGTCCATGCAGGCGGCCATGATGCCCAGCGGTCCGCCGGAGAGCACCGATCGTTCGTAGTCGAGGCCGGACATCAGCACCTTGACGCCCTTGCCCTCGCCGCCGAGCACGTTTTCCACCGGCACTTCGCAGTCGTCGAAGAACAGCGGATAGGTGTTGGAACCGCGCATGCCGAGCTTGTCGAGGTGGCTGCCCTTGGAGAAGCCGGCGAAACCCTTCTCGATGATGAAGGCGGTCATGCCGCCGTCGGCCTTGGCGTAGACCACCAGGGTGTCGGCGTCGCCGCCGTTGGTGATCCACATCTTGGCGCCGTTGAGCACATAACGATCACCCTTCAGTTCGGCGCGCAGCTTCATAGACACCACGTCGGAACCGGCATTGGGTTCGGACATGGCCAGCGCGCCGATATGTTCGCCGGAGATCAGCTTGGGCAGATATTTCTTCTTCTGCGCCTCGTTGCCGTTGCGACGGATCTGGTTGATGCAGAGATTGGAATGAGCGCCGTAGGAAAGGCCGACGGAGGCGGAGGCGCGGGAGATTTCCTCCATGGCGACGATGTGGGCCAGGTAGCCCATCTGGGTGCCGCCGTATTCCTCTTCCACGCTCATGCCGTGCAGGCCCATGTCGCCGATCTTCTTCCACAGGTCGGCGGGAAATTCGTTCACGCGGTCGATCTCGGCGGCGCGGGGCAGGATTTCCTTCTGGGCGAAGGCCCAGACGGCGTCGCGCAGGGCATCGATGTCTTCGCCGAGGTTGAAATTAAGGCCGATCATTTATGTTTTCTCCTTGCCGTGCATGGTCATTAGGGTTTGCTGCATGGTCGCGCAGTGGGTGACGCTGCCGTTCTTCACGGCATACACCTCGCCGCGCGCGATGATGAGGTTCTTGCCGGGCTTCAATACCTGACCTTCGGCGATCAGCAGTTCGCCGTCGGCGGGGGCCAGCAGGTTGAGCTTGAATTCGACGGTGAGCACATCGGTGTTCGGCGGCATCAGGGTGAAGCCGGCATAGCCGCCGGCGCTGTCCACGATGGTGCTGGTGATGCCGGCGTGGAAGAAGCCATTCTGCTGCGTGAGGTCGTCGCGGAAGGGCAGGCGGATTTCGCAGCGGCCGGGCGCAAGCGCCGTCAGTTCGGCGCCGATCAGCGCCATCACCTTCTGCCGGGCGAAGCTGGCGCGGACCTTGGCTTCCCAGTCCGGGTCGCGGGGCTCCAAAGGTTTTGCGGCGAGCGCTTTGTGGGGCATGTCTCCTCCAGCGTGTGTTTTTCTGTCGCCATCCTAGTTGACGTTAACGTCAACGTCAACCGAGTTGCCAAATGTGTACCTAAGTTCGCTGTTTCTTCTTTTCCGCCTTCAACATGGTCTTGCATTGGCGCTCGAAACGGACGATCTCCGCCAGCACGGCTTCAATGTCGTCGCGTTGCTGTTCAAGGGCGGCGCGGCGCTGGGCGAGGACGTCGAGAAACGAGAGTAATTGTGAGGATTCATCTTCCACCTGATCGTACATGTCGATCAGTTCCTTGATCTCGGCGAGACTGAGCCCCAGCCGCTTGCCGCGCAGGGCCAGTTTCAGGCGCGTGCGGTCACGTTTGCTGTAGATGCGGTTGCGTCCTTCTCGATTCGGGAACACCAGACCATGGTCTTCCCAGAAACGGATGGCACGGGGCGTCACATCGAATTCGCGGGCCAGTTCGGTGATGGTGTAGGTTTCGTCCATGGTGCAGCGCACGAAATGCAAGGAAAGTTCGTTAAGATAGAACGCCAGACAAATACAGGCGGCCGGCAAGTTAAGCAGATTTCAACGGCCGACGCAAAAAGAGACACCGCGTGAACGTCCCCGTCAGTCCCCTTACCTATCCCCACGAATCCTCTCCCGCTCCGGGCATCACTGTGCCCGTCGCAGCGGGTATCGAATGGCTGTGCATGCCATTGCCCTTCGCGCTGAATCACATCAATCTCTGGTTGCTGGAAGATGGCGAAGGTCTCGTTGCCGTCGATACCGGCTTTGCCCTGGACGAGATCAAGACGGCCTGGAAGTCGGCGTTGGCGGGACGGCGGGTGAATCGCTGCATCGTCACTCATTGCCATCCCGACCATCTGGGTCTGGCGGCCTGGCTGGAGCAGGAGACCGGCGCCCCTCTGTGGATTTCGCAGGGCGACTACCAGACGGCGCAACTCTTCGGCGCCGGCAACGAGCCCTACTCGGTGGCGACCATGACGACCTTCTTCCGTCGCCACGGTCTCGCCGAGGATGCGGCACTCGCCCTCGATCAGCGCGGCAATGCCTATCGCAAGGGCGTGCCGGAAATCCCCGCTACCTTCCGCCGCATGTTCGATGACGAAGTGATCGTCATCGGTGGTCGCGAATGGCGGACCATCGTCGGCTATGGTCACTCGCCGGAACACATGAGTCTGTATTGCAAGGCACTGGGCGTGCTGATTTCCGGCGACATGCTGCTGCCGCGCATTTCGACCAACATCCCGGTGATGGCGGTCAATCCCCACGGCGATCCGCTGAAGCTCTTTCTCGATTCTCTCGATGCGCTGCGTGTGCTGCCCGAGGACACCCTGGTGCTGCCCTCCCACGGCCGTCCCTTCCGTGGCCTGCATGCCCGCGTCGACCAATTGCATGCCCATCATGCGGAACGCTGTGGCGTTCTGGTGGATGCCTGTCGCGGCGCGGAGAAAAGCGCTGCCGAATTGATCCCGGTGCTCTTCGGTCGCCCGATACCCGATCCGCACCAGACCATGTTCGCCATGGGCGAGGCCATCGCCCACCTGAATTACCTGGAACACGCCGGAAAAATGACGCGTGTCGATGAGAACGGCAGCACCCGCTACATTTCACGCTGAACCAGCGCGCCAAACAAAAGGAAGACACCATGTCCGACAAGGAAGCAAAGAAGCTGCCTGATCCCAAGGAAATCGCCACGACCTATGCCGAGGTGGCACAGCGTGCCGCCAAGCTGATTGGCGACCACATGCAGCGCCAGATGAAGAAGGGTGTCGGCGCGCCTTCCGACGAACTCGGCGTCGCCCAGGCCTACATGGAAATGATGTCCAAGATGCTGGCCAATCCGTACAAGCTGGCCCAGGCGCAGATGAACCTGGTGTGGGATTACTTCTCTCTGTGGCAGCACTCGATGATGCGCTTCGCCGGGATGTCGGCCGTGCCCATCGCATCACCAAAGAAGGGCGACAAGCGCTTTGCCGATGTGCAGTGGGAAGAGCACTTCCTGTTCGACTTCATGAAGCAGAGCTATCTGATCACGGCGCGTCACATCCACGAATCGGTGAGCAGTGTCGAGGGCCTCGACGACGTGTCGAAGAAGAAAGTTAACTTCTTCACCCGCCAGTTCATCGACGCCCTGTCGCCGTCCAACTTTGCCATGACCAATCCGGAAGTGCTGCGCGAGACGGTCAAGAGCAATGGGCAGAACCTGCTCAAGGGCTTCAACAACCTGCTGCGCGACATCGAGGAAGGCGACGGCCAGCTGCGCGTCAAGATGACTGACCCGACCGCCTTCAAGCTCGGTGAGAACGTCGCTTCGACGCCGGGCAAGGTGGTGTTCCAGAACGACCTGATCCAGTTGATCCAGTTCAATCCGACTACCAAGGAACAGTACAAGCGGCCACTGCTGATCATTCCGCCTTGGATCAACAAGTACTACATCCTCGACCTCAAGCAGAGCAATTCCTTCATCAAGTACGCCACTGATCAAGGCCATACCGTCTTCGTCATTTCCTGGGTGAACCCGGACGCCAAGCTGGCGCAGAAGGGCTTCGACGATTACATGACGGAGGGTTCGCTGGCCGCCATCGACGCGGTCTGCCAGCAGACCGGCGAAAAGGAAGTGAACCTGATCGGCTACTGTCTGGGTGGCACCCTGCTTGGCTCGACCATGGGCTACATGGCTGCGAAGAAAGACAAACGCGTTGCCTCGGCGACCTTCTTCGTCGCCCTGCTCGACTTCTCGATTCCCGGCGAACTGGGCGTGTTCATCGATGAGGAGCAGGTCGCCAACCTCGAGAAGAAAATGTCCGAGCGCGGCTATCTGGAAGGCTCGGAGATGGCCGGCACCTTCAACATGCTGCGCTCCAACGACCTGATCTGGTCCTTCGTGGTGAACAACTACCTGATGGGCAAGGACCCCTTCCCCTTCGACCTGCTGTTCTGGAATTCCGATTCCACGCGCATGCCCTACAAGATGCACAGCTTCTACCTGCGCAACATGTACATGAAGAACCTGCTCAAGGAGCCGGGCGGCATTACCTTGCTCGACACGCCGATCGATCTTTCCAAGGTCAAGACGCCGAGCTACTTCATCTCCACCAACGAAGACCACATCGCGCCGTGGAAGAGCACCTACATCGGTTCCCGCGCGCTGGGCGGCCCGGTGCGTTTCGTCCTCGGCGGCTCCGGCCACATCGCCGGCATCGTCAATCCGCCGTCCGCCAACAAGTACGGCTTCTGGACCAACGACAAGGCCAAGGGTGATTCGCCCGACGAATGGTTTGCCGGCGCCAAGCAGCACGAAGGCTCCTGGTGGACCGATTGGCAGAAGTGGATCACCGACCTTGACGACGCCAAGGTGCCGGCGCGCGACCCGGCCAAGGGCAAGCTCAAGCCCCTGGAGGATGCGCCGGGTTCCTTCGTCAAGTTCCGCCTCGACATGCAGAAGAAGTGAACGGGACGGACCATCCGCCAGTAGCGGGCGCGCAGTCTTCGGACGGCGCGCCCGTTTTGCTTGGCGCTACGCTGCGAATCGTCTTCGACACCAATGTGCTGCTCTCCATGTACGTCTTCGTCGATAGCCGCTTCGCGCCGTTTCGCCTGCGTGTCGATGCGGGGCAGTGGATCGCGCTGACATCGCCGACCTGTCTCGGCGAGTTCGAACGGGTACTGGCCTATCCGGCCTTCGCCCTCGATGTCGCCGCCCAGGCGGCCATCTTCGCCAGCTATGCCGGCATTGCGGAGTCAGTGGTAGCGGACCCGTCGCCGCAGATCGTGTTGCCCCGTTGCCAGGATCGCGACGACCAGAAGTTTCTCGAGGCGGCCCGAGATGGCGGTGCGCAGTGGCTGGTTACTGCCGACAAGGCCCTGCTCAAACTGGCCCGGCGCGACAAGCTGAAGGGCCTGTTCCGAATTCTTACGCCGGAAGCCGCTCTGGCAGAACTCTAAAAAGTCGGCGTTCGCGAGACGGCGATTGGTAACAGGCTAGGCCGCCGTAGCCGGCAGTTCGATACGGAAGTGCGCGCCCATGCCGGCGGTCGATTCCACCGTGATGCTGCCGCCATGCAGATCGACGGCGCGTTTGACGATGGCCATGCCTAACCCCGTACCCGGAATGTTGCCGACGTTGCCGCCCCGGTGGAAGGTATCGAAGACGTGGGGCATGTCGGCGGCGGGAATGCCGATGCCCGTGTCGGATACCTGAATGCGCAGGTGTTCGACGTCACCCTCGATGCGGCAGCTTACGGTGCCGTTTTCGGGCGAGTACTTGTAGGCATTGGCCAGCAGATTGCCGAGGATGTGTCCGAGCAGGGCACCGTCGAGCATCATGGTCTCGGCCTGGAAATCCGCCGCATAGTCGAGGCGGGCGAACTTCTCGTCACCGGCAGCGCGGGCGCTTTCCTCCGCCATGCGGCGACAGGCTTCCTTGATGCGTACCGGGCCGGGCTTGAATTCGAGATGGCCGGCCTCGGCACGACCGATGACGAGGATGCCTTCGAGCATGCTGGTCATGCGCTTGACGGCGGTTTCGATGGCGCACACCACCTCCTGCCGTTCCTCGGGCGGCATGCGCTCGTTGTAATAGTGCAGCAGTTCCGCCGAGGACAGGATGGTGGCCAGCGGCGTGCGGAACTCGTGCGATGTCATCGACACGAACTGGCTTTTCATGGCGTTGAGTTCACGCTGCTGCTTGAGGGCTTCCTGGATGCTGGCCTCGGCCTGCTTGCGCGCGGTGATGTCCTGAAGGGTTTCGATGGCGCCGACGATGCGGCCCTCGGCATCGCGGATCGGCGCCGCCGTGAAATAGAGCCAGCGTTCCAGGCTGGGGAACCAGTCCTCGGCCTCGTAACCATCGCCGACGATGTCCGAGCGACGGCACTTGCCCTTGTACAGCGCCTCCAGCTCGGCATTCCGTTCCATGTCGCCGCGCATCACCACGTCGGCGAGCACCGGGCGCGGCTCGGCATGGAAGGCACGCCAGGCATCGCGGGTGCCGATGATCGCGTCCTTGGGAATGCGCAGGATGGTTTCGCAGGCGCGGTTCCAGTGCGTCACGCGATGCTCGGTGTCGAGCACGAAGGTGGGCAGCGGATTGTTGTCGAGGATCTCGTGCAGCATGCGGCTGGATTCCTCGGCCAGTTCCCGCGCCAGGGTCAGCGACTGGGCGGCGTGCTGCGCCTCCTGGATTTCCTTGCGCGCCTTGTTCTCGCTGGCGATGGTTTCGGCCAGGCGCTGCGCCAGGGCGTTGAAGGATTCCTGCAACTGGCCCAGCTCGCGGTTGCCGGCGGTGTCGATGGCCAGTGGCTCGCGACCCAGGGTGGCGAGACTGACGCGGCTGACGCCATCGGTCAGCGCCTTGATGGGACGGGCGATGTAGGCACTGCCGAAGAACATCAGTACGGCAGAGAGGATCAGCGCCATCAGGCTGGTGTTGAGGAAGATGGCAATGCCGCCTCGGGCCAGCTGGCGCACGATGGCGTCCTGGTCCATGTAGATGCTGAGGGTGCCGATTTCCTTGCCGCCGCTGGCCATGGGCGAGAGCAGGGGATAGTCCTTGCGGCGGTCAGTGGGCTCCGTCGCCGGTCGCCGATTGTTGCGGACCAGTTCGCCGCTGTCCGGGTCGCGGCTCACCGTTAATACCAGCGCGTCATGCTTGTCGGCGATCACTACCTGCGAGACGTAGCGGTTTTGCACGATGCCCATGGCCGCCGCACCAACCTGCTGGGGGTCGAGATTCCAGATGGCATTGCCGAGAGTGGGCTGGAAGTTGCGCGCCATGGCGGCGATTTCCGCTTCCATGGAACGGGTCAGGGAGATGCGTTCGAAATACACCTGGCCGGCAGCGACGAGAAAGGCGACTGTCGCGTAATACAGCAGCACGCGGCGGAAAACCCGCAGCGTGGTGGAGTCGACACTGAGCTTGGTGACGCGGATTCCCGTTCTCCTGATAATGCAATTGTATTGACGAGGGACTTCGGGCATATTACCAAAACCCTTCCTCATGCCCTGCCCATGAGACTCTTCCTGTCCCTTGCCTGTCTGATCCTGTTGTCGCCGTTCGCTCGCGCCGCCGACGCGCTGGTGTTCTGTTTTGAAAACGAGAACGTGCGGCCTTGGCGCACCGTCGAGGTGACGGGCCTCAATTTCGACTTGTTGAACCGTGTAGCGACACAGACCGGCCTGAGCTTCCGCTATGAAGGTACACCCTGGAAGCGCTGCTTGCAGGATTTGCGCTCCGGTACAGTGGATGGCGCGCTGGCGGCCAGTTTCCGTCCCGAGCGTCGCAAGATCGCCGCCTATCCCGGCGGCGACAAGCCTGACGTTTCCAAACATCTGCACGTGGATCGCTATGTCGTCGTCCGTCGCAAGGGCTCGGCCGTCAATTGGGACGGCAAGGATTTTCACGGTCTGAGCGGACCGGTGGGCGCCCAGTTCGGCTACTCCGTGGTCAGCGACCTGAAGGAAGCGGGGACGCTCGTGGATGACGGTGCGCACAGCCCGGTGGATGTGCTGCGCAAGCTGCTGCACGGCCGCGTCGATGCGGTGACCTGTCTGGCTGGCGAGGCGGCGGCGCTGCTCGAGGAGGCCGAGTTCCGCAGCCTGGAAATCCTGCCCCGCCCTTATATTGAAAAGCCCTATTACCTGATCATGTCCCACGCCATGATGGCCTCGCGTCGGGCGACCGCCGAGGCGATCTGGAACGGGATACAGAAGGTGCGCAACAGCGCCGAATACAAGGCGAAAGAACGCGCGGCCCTCGCCGCCGAGCGCAAGCCCGGCAAATAGATTGACCTACAGGTCGAGGCCGCGCGGCTTTCGACCGGCACGGGCAAAGAGGGCATCGAACAGCGGATTCGGCAGCAGGCGCAGGAGCTTGGCGACGATGCCCATCTGCCACGGAATCACGCTGTAGCTGGTGCCGCGCTCGATGGCGCGGGCAAAGCGCCGGGCGGCTTCGTCGGCCGGCAGCAGGAAGGGCATCGGATAGCGGTTCACCGCCGTCATCGGCGTGGCGATGTAACCCGGTGCGATGGTGACCACGCGCACGCCGCTGCCGCGCAGTTCGATGCGCAGGGCTTCCAGGTAGGCGATGACGGCAGCCTTCGAGGCGCTGTAGGCGCCGGCGCCCGGCAGGCCGCGTATTCCCGCCACGGAGGCGATGCCGACCATGCGGCCGCTGCCCTGGACCCGCATGGCGGCGACGAAGGGCTGGAAGGTTTGCATCAGCCCCGTCACGTTGGTGTCGAAAACGCGACGGAAAGCCGGCACGTCGCCGGCCTCTTCGGTCAGGGTGCCGACCGAGACGCCGGCATTGGCGATGACGATGTCTGGTACGCCGAAGCGGGTGATGAAGTCCATACCTGCAGCCTGCAAGGCGGCGCCGTCGGTGACATCGAGGGCATAGCAGGCGTGGTGGCCGGGGAGCGATGCCGCCAGTTCCTCGAGTCTGGCTTCCCGGCGCGCAACCAGACCGAGGTTGGCACCTGCAGCGGCATAGTGACGGGCAAGTGCTTCGCCGATGCCCGAAGAGGCGCCGGTGAGGAAAACGCGCACTATTTCTTGCCGACGCCCGGCTGAGCGGACTCCGCTCGGGCGCGGTCGATCAGCTGATCGAGCAGCTTGAGCAGGTCTTCGTAGTTACCGGGTGTCAGCGCAGCATAGCGGCCCTGCACGATCACCGCCGGCACGCCGGTGATGCCCGAAGCGGCAGTGAGCTGCTTGGATTGCTGCACGCGACCCATGACGGCAAAGGAATTCCAGGTCTCGGCGAATTTCTTCGCGTCCACGCCTTCCTTTGTCATCCATTCGAGCAGGGTCTTCTCGTCGTCCAGGCGGACACGGTCCATGTGGATGGCATTGAAGACCTTGGCGTGGAATTTCTCCGTCAGGCCCATGGCTTCCAGGGTGTAGAACAGGCGTGCGCCCGGCTGCCACTTGTTGTTGGGGAAGATGGTCGGGATGCGGCGGAAGCTCACGTCCTTGGGCAGCTTCTTCACCCAGGCGCCGAGCAGCGGCTCGAAGTCGAAGCAGTGCGGGCAGCCATACCAGAAGAATTCTGTGACCTCGATCTTGTTTTTGGCATCCACCATCATGGGCGGATTGACGAGACGGAAATCGCGGTCCGGCAGCAGGTCCGCCGCGCCAGCGGCGCCGGATGCAATGAAAACGAGTATTGCCAGAACGGAACGCCACGCTTTCATTGCATTCTCCTTAACGTGAAAGAAGTCGTTCGGAGCGACGGGTAATAGCCGAGCGAAGCGAGCCGACTGGTAACCCCCCGCGAGGGAAGGTCGCATGCGACGTTTGCGATTGGAGGCGAAGGGGGGCGGGCGACCAATCGACTTTCGCGTGTTTCATCATCGGTGGGCGGCTCTCGCTGTCATGAACGTCGATCCTACTGTTTGACGACGCTGGCCTGCACACCGGACTGGGATAGCAGGGTGCGGGCTCGGTTCATTTCCTCGGGACTCTTGAAGGGGCCGACGCGCACGCGGTGCATGGTGCCCTTGTCGGGAATGCTCACTTCCTGGACATTGGTTTCGAGTCCGGTCAGGGCCAGCTTGGCCTTGAGGTTGTCGGCGTCGGCGGCCTTCTGGAAGGCCCCGGCCTGGAGGAAGAAGGTTTCGGCCGGCTTGGCATCGGCGGCGGTCGATGCGGAAGAAGTCGGCGCTGGCGGTACGGCGGCCGCTGGCGTTCCGGGCGCGGCAGGCTTGGCGCCCGGCGTGGCCTGCTGCTTGCCTTCGAGGATGCCGTAGAACTCGAAGCGCTGTTTGTCTGCGCTGCGATCCGTAGGCTTGTCACCTGGCTTGCCGGGCAACGGCGCGGGGGCCTGCGCAGCGGCGGCCGGGCTGCCGGGGACGGCGCCGTTGCCGGGCCGTTCCGCGCGCGGCATTATTTCCTTATTCTGGAAGGGCAGCGGCGACTTGTTGAGATACCAGACCACGCCGAAGGCGACGGCGAGACCGACCACCAGGCCGACGAAAATGCCGACGAGGGTGCCGCCGCCGCTTTTCTTCTTCTGCGCCGGCTTTTTCTGTGTCGGGTTGCGATTGACGTGGTTGCTGGTCTTCATGGATTACATGCTCGCAGGTTGGGAGACGCCAAGAATCGAAAGTCCGTTGCGCAACACCTGCCGCGTGGCCAGGGCCAGGGCGAGGCGGGCATGCTTCGTCGCTTCATCGTCCACCAGTACGCGCTCGGCGTTATACCAGCCGTGGAAGTCGGCGGCGAGATCTTTGAGATAGAAGGCGATGCTGTGCGGCGCATAGTCGCGGGCGCCCTGCTGGATCAGCTCGGGGAATTCTGCCAGACGGGCGCAGAGGGCGGCTTCGCGTTCGTGAATGAGCGGCGTCAGGTCCACTTTTCCAAGGCTTGCAGCATCGCCCTCCCACTGCCCGAACACCGAGCAGATACGGGCGTGAGCGTATTGCACGTAGTACACCGGGTTGTCGTTGCTCTGGCTGGTGGCGAGGTCGAGGTCGAAATCCAGGGCCTGGTCGCACTTGCGCAACATGTAGAAGAAGCGACAGGCGTCGTTACCGACCTCAGCACGCAACTGGCGCAGGGTCACATATTCGCCGGCGCGGGTGGACATGGCGGCCTTCTGGCCGTCGCGGAACAGGCTGACGAACTGCACCAGGGCCACGTCGAGCTTGTCGGTGTCGGCGCCCGAGGCGGCCAGTGCGCCTTTGACGCGGGGAATATAGCCGTGATGATCGGCGCCCCAGACGTCCACCACCTTGTCGAAACCGCGCTCGAACTTGTTCAGGTGGTAGGCGATGTCGGAGGCGAAATAGGTGTAGATGCCGTTGTCACGCTGGACCACGCGGTCCTTCTCGTCGCCGAAGGCGGTGGAGCGGAACCACTTGGCACCGTCCTGTTCGTAGATGTGATTCTTGGCTTCGAGCGCGGCGACGGCCTTCGCCACCATGCCCGTGTCGTAGAGGCTGCGTTCGGAGAACCAGACGTCGAAATGCACGCCGAACTCTTCCAGGTCGGCGCGGCAGTCGGTCAGTTGCTCGTTCAGGGCGTGGCCGTGCACGTAGCTCCAGTCCTCGCCCAGCAGATCCTTACCAGCGGCGATGAAGCCGTCGAGCTTGGCTTCGAGGTCGTCCGTGTCCGGCACACAGGTCATGATCGCTTCGATGGGATGGACGTAGCGATCACCATGGGCCAGTTTGATCTGCTCAGCCATCTCGCGCACGTAGCCGCCCTGATAGGCGTTGGGCGGGAAGGGGATGATTTCGTCGAAGAGTTCGAGATAGCGCAGCCAGGTGGAGACGGCGAGGATGTCCATCTGCCGGCCGGCGTCATTGACGTAGTACTCGCGCGCCACCTGATAGCCGGCATAGGCCAGCAACGAGGCGAGGCTGGCGCCATAGGCGGCGCCGCGGCCGTGGCCGACGTGCAGCGGGCCGGTCGGGTTGGCAGAGACGAATTCGACTTGCAGCTTCTTGCCCTTGCTTAGGCCACGGCCGAAGTCGCCGCCATGGGCGAGCACGGTGTGCACCACGGCGGTGCGGGCGGCGGGCGCCAGGGTGAAGTTGATGAAGCCGGCGCCGGCGATCTCGGTCTTGATCACCCAGGGCGAGGGCGGCAGTTCGCGCTGGAGCCGCTCGGCGATCTGGCGCGGGTTGGCCTTGAGGGCGCGGGCCAGTTGCATGGCGAGATTGCTGGCGAAATCGCCATGACTGGCCTGCTTGGGCCGCTCCAGCAGAATCTCGGTGTCATGTTGCTCGGGAGCCACGCTGGCCAGCGCCGTGCGCAGCAGGCCGGCGAGATGTTGACGGATATCGGGAAGGGGTGCGGCGACAGGCATGGCGAGGGACATGAAGGGGGTTTCTGATGAAGGCGTGAATTATACTTCCCGATTCCCGCCAGTCTCTTGTCCCTCCAGACTCCCCTCGTGCGCCTCTTCCGCCTGCTCCGCATTGCCCGCGTCGCCTATCGTTACGGGCTCGATCGCATGATCCTCGACAACGAGTCGACTTTTGGCGCGTGGGGCCGCATGTTGCTGGCGGCCAACCGCTTGATGGTCTGGCGCGATCTGTCGCAGCCCCGAGCCGTGCGCCTGCGCCAGGCCCTGGAAGACCTTGGTCCGATCTTCGTCAAGTTCGGCCAGGTCCTGTCCACCCGCCGCGACCTGCTGCCGCTGGATCTGGCCGAGGAACTGGCCAAGCTCCAGGACCGCGTGCCACCCTTCGCCTCCGATCTGGCGATGGCCGAGCTGGAGCGAACCTATGGCAAACCGGTGCATGAGGTCTTCACCGAGTTCGCCCGCGAACCGGTGGCTTCGGCCTCGGTGGCCCAGGTGCATTTCGCCGTTCTGCCCGATGGCCGCGAAGTGGCGGTAAAAATCCTGCGTCCCGGCATCAAGCCGGTCATCGATCACGACATCGCCCTGCTCCAGGCCGCCGCCAGCCTGCTGGAAACGCTCTGGCCCGATGGCCGGCGCCTCAAGCCGCGCGAAGTTGTCGCCGAGTTCGACAAATACCTGCACGACGAACTGGACCTGATGCGCGAGGCCGCCAACTGTTCGCAACTGCGCCGCAACTTCGCCGATTCCGAATTGTTGGTGGTGCCCGAGGTGTATTGGGACTGGTGCGCGCAGAGCGTGATGGTGATGGAGCGCATGCATGGCATCCCGGTTTCCCAGACCGAGGCGCTGCTGGCTGCTGGCGTGGACGTCCCGCGCCTGGCCCGGGCCGGCGTCGAAATCTTCTTCACCCAGGTCTTCCGCGATGGCTTCTTCCACGCCGACATGCATCCGGGCAACATCTTCGTCGCCGTGGACGCAGCGCGCAAGGGCCGTTACATCGCGCTGGACTTCGGCATCGTCGGCACCCTCACCGACGTGGACAAGAACTACCTGGCGCAGAACTTCCTCGCCTTCTTCCGTCGCGACTACAAGCGCGTCGCCGAAGTGCATATCGAATCCGGCTGGGCACCGAAGGAAACTCGCGTCGATGAATTCGAGGCGGCGATCCGTGCCGTCTGCGAACCGATCTTCGACCGCCCGCTGAAGGAAATCTCCTTCGGCCGCGTGCTGCTGCGCCTGTTCCAGACCTCGCGCCGTTTCAACGTCGAGGTACAGCCGCAACTGGTGCTGCTGCAAAAGACCCTGCTCAACATCGAAGGGCTGGGCCGCGAACTCGATCCCGAGCTCGACCTGTGGAAGACCGCCAAGCCCTATCTGGAGCGCTGGATGAGCGAACAACTGGGCTGGCGCGGACTGGTGAACAATCTCAAGCGCGAGGCGCCGAGCTGGGCATCGCTGATCCCGGCTTTGCCGCGTCTGGCGCACCAGGCCCTATCGGTGGGCCGGCACGACGGCCTGCTGGCGGAAATCGATGCCCTGCGCGCCGAGCAGGCGCGGCAAAGCCGGCTACTCGCTCTGGTCGCCGTCCTGCTGGGAGGCATCCTCGCCGCCCTGCTGCTGAACTGAGCGGCCCTCGACGACGGCCGTGGCCCAGGCCAGGGCCACGCTCTGGATGTGTACGACCGCATCTTCCGTCAGGTGCAGGCTTTCGGCGCACTCCGTGGCGCGATTGAACTCAGCTTGTTCCAGTGCTTCGGCCAGATCGATCAGGCGCCCCAGCGTGCCCTGGCGGTGCAGTAGCGCTTCGCGCACCGAGGATGCCAGACGCAGCTTTTCCGCCACTTTTTCCATGGGCCAGCCGATCAGCACGTCGGCCAGGGAGAGCAGGCCGGTCATGTAGGCCTCGTCCTGCAATTGCGAGGATTCCCGGTGGTGCAGGTATTTCAGCGAATACTCGATGAACCTGGCTCGGCGCAGGGCCAACTCCATCAGCGGCGACCCCGTGTTTTCGCCGTCGAGGGCGTACAGCAGCACCTGCAACCAGCGCGTCAGCTGGCGGCGACCGAGGACGGCGAAGGCGTGCTTGATCGAGCTGATGCCGGATTGCACGGCGAAGGCGGAGGAATTCACCAGCCGCAACAGGTGCAGGGACAGTGCGGGATCGAAGCGGAAGGCGTCCTCGAGTTCCGGATCGTCCACGTCGGCAGCAAGCTTGCTGAGCAGATCGAGCAGTGTCAGCTTGCGCGGGTCCACGCGGCTGCCGGCGGCTTCGCTGCGCTGGGTGAAGTGGTAGCCCTGGAACAGGTCGAAGCCTGCGCGGCGCAGCGCCTCAAAATCCTCCGGACGGTCCACGTGGCGGGCCAGCAATTGCACATCGCTGCCGCGTACCGTGGCAATCAGCTCGGGCATGCCTGGCAGGTCAATATCGCCGGTGTCGATGGCGACAGCCTGGGCGATCTTCAACAGGGCCGCTTGCTCGGGATGCCGACCCAGGGGGATGCCGTCCATGGCGATAAGGAAACCTTGCAGGCGCAACTGCATCAGTCGTGCCGGCGTCAGCAGCGGATCGTCCGGGTTCACCCGCAGGGCAAAATGTGCCGGCGGTAGCAGGTCGATGAGGCCGCTGCCAAGCAGTGCGGCGGAAGCCTGGACCCAGGCGCGGCGATTGCGCAGCAGATCGTCGAGGCCGGAATGGATGAAGGCGTGGATGATCGCGTCCGCCGCAGTGAAGGCGGCGTAGGTCGGATCGTCGCGCTGGTCGCCATCCGTGTCGAACTGCAACTCGACCCCCACCGAGGCCTGGCTGGCGTTCAGGATCGGCTGGTAGGCGAAGCGGTAGCCGGGAGCGTGATTGTCGGACATGGCGATCAGTCGGCGCCGTGGATGCTGTCCAGAATGCGCTTCTTGAGGTTCTCTGGCATCTCCAGTCTCTCCATGTCCCAGCCTTCGAGATTCAGCACGTCGGTCAAGGCGTTTTCCAATTCCGCATGGGCGACGCGCACGGCGGCGGCAATGCGTTCATGGACGGCGCGGTCGGTATCGCTGCGATTGATGCAGCGGGCCTGATAGTCATGGAGCCGGCGCTGGCTGCCAATTTCCTTGCAGATTTGTGCCGGGCAGGCGCAATCGTAGATCGCCGCCTGTTCGAGAATGATCTGCAACTGCGTGTCGGTGTATTTCTTGTTCAGCAATGCTATCTCCGGGCCTGCGGCAGCAGCAGGTCGATAGTTATAATGATGCCTCAATTTTCGGGCACGTACGGCAAGCGCCGTGCTGCGGTTCAGGGTTTCGAGATTACACGGGATTCCACGGATGTTGCTCTGGTTCGTCGTTCTCTATCTGCTCGTCTCGGTCGGCATCGGCCTGTTCGCCGCGAGGCGGGTGCACAACGCCAAGGATTTCGCCATTGCCGGACGCTCTTTGCCGTTTCCGGTGGTCATGGCGACGGTGTTCGCCACCTGGTTTGGTGCCGAATCGATCTTCGGCATTTCCTCGACATTTCTCAAGGACGGGCTGGGCGGCGTCGTCGCCGATCCCTTCGGTTCCTCGCTGTGTCTGGTCCTTGCGGGCATCCTGTTCTCGCGTTATCTGTACAGGCTCAACATCATCACCCTCGGCGATTTCTATCGCATGCGCTACAACCGCAGCGTCGAGGTCATCACGACCCTGTGCATCGTGGTTTCCTATCTCGGCTGGGTGGCTGCCCAGGTCAAGGCGCTGGGGCTGCTGTTTTTCACGGTGACCGATGGCGGTGTCAGCCAGGAGGCCGGTATGGTCCTGGGCATGGGGCTGGTGCTGACCTATACGGTGTTCGGCGGCATGTTCTCGGTGGCCATCCTCGACTTCGTGCAGATGATCGTCATGCTCGGCGGCCTGCTGTTCATCGCCGTGCTGGTGGCCGGCAAGGTGGACGGTGGCGCCGGCGCGGTGATCGATAGCGCTGCGGGTGCCGGCAAGTTCAAGTTCTTCCCCGATCCCGATCCTTGGCTGTGGCTCACCTTCATCGGCACTGGCGTCACCATGATGTTCGGCTCCATTCCGCAGCAGGACGTATTCCAGCGTGTGTCCTCGGCGAAGAGCGCAAAAATCGCCCTCTGGGGCTCGGTGGCCGGTGCCGCCCTGTATTTCGTCTTCACCTTCGTCCCCATGTTCATCGCCTACGCCGGCACCATGATCGATCCAGCCCTGGGCGGCATGGTGGAAACCGAGGCCGAACTGATTGTGCCGACCCTGGTGACCAGGCACACACCGCTGATTGCCCAGGTGTTCTTCTACGGTGCCGTACTCTCAGCGATCATGAGCACCGCCTCGGCTACCCTGCTGGCACCATCGGTGACCTTTTCCGAGAACATCCTGCGCGGGGTCTTGCCGAGCATGGGCGACCATCGTTTCCTGCTTGTGATGCGTGCCTCCCTGGTGGTGTTTTCCCTCCTGGTGCTCGGCTTCGCCCTCAACTCCGACGCCTCGATTTTCAAGATGGTCGAGAACGCCTACAAGATCACCCTGGCTGGCGCCTTCGTGCCTTTGGTCTTCGGCATCCTCTGGCGGCGCTCTACCACCCAGGGGGCCTTGGCGGCGATCTTCGGCGGCCTGGTGTCCTGGATACTCGTCGAGCTGCTGATTGGCGAGGCCAGCCCGGTGCCACCCCAGCTCATTGGCCTGCTGATCTCGACGCTGGGCATGCTCGCTGGCTCGCTGCTGCCCCAGTGGGTCGGCCATCGCCTGCCGGAACGGGACATCCATGCCCTGATGCATCACCACGCCGCCTCGCTGTCGCACCATGCCGAGCCGGAACACCGGCATTAGGTTTTGGCCGAAAAGCAGACTCCCTACGAGTTGCTGGGCCTGAGCGACAAGGCCCGGCCGGAGGAGATTCGGGATGCCTACGAGGCTTGTCGCCTGGCCTTGGAGGCCGAAACGGACGGCGAAGAGCGACGCAACCGGCTGGCCTTTCTCCAGCATGCCCGCGATCTTCTGCTTGATCCGCGCAAGCGTGCGCTGCACGACCATCAGAGCCGGCACAGTGCCGTGCCGGCGGTGCGGCAACGTCGCTCCGTCCTCCCCTTCGCCGTCCTCGCTGTGCTTGCTGCTGGAGCCTATCCGACCTGGCGCATGCTGACGCCGTCGCCTGTCGCGGCGGTGGTCGCCGTGTCGACGGTGAATGCCGCGACGACCGCGACCAAGCCTGCTCCGGCGCCACCTTTGCCGAAACTGGAAGAGGTCGAAGCCCTGATCGGCGCGGATGGCACGGGCGCTGTTGCCTCCGCTGCACCCCCGGCCCCGGCGACCCCGCCGCCCCTCAAGTCGCTCGCCGAAGCCCCTCATGGTGGCCTGATCGGCAAGATCCTCGACTCGACCTATTTGATCGTCGGTGGCTATGGTTTCGGTACCGGCGTTGTTATCGACAATGACCGCCTGCTTACCAACTGCCACGTTGTTGCCCCCAATGTGTTGAAGGGACCGATCTACGCCATCAGCCCGGTGACGCAGCAGCGTACCCGCATCGCCGCAGCCGCCTTTCTGGTCAAGGAAGACGCCTGTGTGGTGCATGCCCCGGGCCTGAACGGCAAACCCATCGCAATGGGCGATGCCGACCGGCTGCCGCGATTGGCGCCGATCCACAACGTGGGCTTTGCCGACGGCCGCCTGATCGCCTCTCAGGGGCAATTGATCGGCCTGCTCCAGCGTCACGGCCAGACCTATCTCGCCTCCAGCAACTACTGCGACCACGGTGTTTCCGGTGGTCCGCTGGTCGATGAAGAGGGGCGCCTGGTCGGACTTACCTCCGGTGGATTGAAGGATCGCAGCATCTGCTTCTCCCTCACCGCCGAAACGGCGCGACAGGTGCTGTCCCAGACCCTGATCGCCATCGACGCTTTTCCCACCAACTATATGACCAACCTCGCCCGTCGCTGGTGAGCCCATGAACCAAGGCCACCGCACCCATCTGACGCTCTACCTGAGCTGCGGCTATGCGCTGCTCATTGTCTACGCCAGCTTGTATCCACTGACCGGCTGGCGCGACAGCGGCGGCGAGTTGCTGGCCTTCGTCACCGCCGCCTGGCCGCGCTACTACACAGCCTTCGATATCGCCACCAATGCCCTGGCCTATGTTCCTCTCGGCTTCTTCTGCGCTGCGGCCCTGCGCTGGCGTCTGCCGCCATTGCTTGCTGCGCTGGCGGCCCTGCTGTTCGGCGGGCTGCTCAGCTTCGGCCTAGAATTTGCGCAGAACTACCTAAGCAGTCGCGTGCCTTCCAATCTCGACCTTGCCAGCAATGCGCTCGGTGCGCTCATCGGCGGACTGGCCGGCGCCCGCTGGGGACGTGGCCTCGACAGCGGCCGCCTGGCCCGCTGGCGGCGACAGTTCGTCGCCCGTGGCTATGGTGTCGATGCCGGCCTGGTGCTGGTCGGTGCCTGGTTGCTGACCCAGCTGTCTCCCGAAACCCTGCTCTTCGGCAGTGGCAATCTGCGCCAGATGCTCGGCCTGCCGCCGGCCCAGCCCTTCGCCGTGGACCACTTCGTCGATGTCGAGGCCGCCATCGCCGCCACCGGCCTGCTCGCTGGCGGCCTGGTGGCCACGCTGTTGCTGCGCCGACGTGCCCGCTGGCTGGTGGCCGGGCTTTTCGTCACCGCCGCCTTGCTGAAAATGCTCGCCCATGCGCTGCTCATGGGGCCGCCGGCCGCCATCGCCTGGATCACTCCGGGCAATGCCTCCGGTATTGGAGTCGGCCTGGCCCTCTGGTGGGCCGCCAGTTTTCTCGCGCCGCCCATGCAGCGCGCCATCGCCGCCCTGGCCCTGCTGCTGGCCACCGTGATGGTCAACGTCGCCCCGGAAAATCCTTATCTTGCGAATACCCTGCAAGTCTGGAACCCCGGCCAGTTTCTCAATTTCAACGGCCTCACGCGCCTCGTCTGCTCGCTGTGGCCCTTCCTCGCCCTGCCCTGGCTGATGCTCTACCGACCGGAACGCCATGACACACACTTCTGATCCGATCCCCGACCTGCGGGCCCTGCGCGATGCCCTGCGCACTTTCTGCGCCGAGCGTGACTGGCATCGCTATCACACGCCGAAGAATCTGGTCATGGCCCTTTCCGTCGAGGCTGCCGAACTGGTCGAGCATTTCCAGTGGGCCACTCCCGAGGAAAGCCTGAACCTCGCCCCGGAGAAACGCGGCGAGGTCGCCGACGAAATTGCCGACGTGCTGATCTACCTCACCGAACTGGCCGACGTGCTCGATATCGACATGCTCGCCGCCGCCCGTGCCAAGATGGTAAAAAACGCCCTCAAATATCCCGCCCCCAAGAAAGAATCATGAGCTACTTCAAGCACCACCTGTTTTTCTGCACCAATCAGCGCGCCAACGGCGAAGCCTGCTGCGCCAATCACGGCGCTGGCGACATGCGCGACTACGCCAAGAACCGCATCAAGACCATGGCCGACCAGATCGACGGCAGCGTCCGCGTGAATAACGCCGGCTGCCTCGCCCGTTGCGACGAAGGCCCGGTCATGGTCATCTACCCTGAAGCAGTCTGGTACACCTTCGTGGACAAGGAAGACATCGACGAAATCATCGACGAGCATCTGGTGCATGGCCGCGTCGTCGAACGTCTCAAGGTCTGAGGTCCGGGCATGTCGCTGCATGAACGTCAAATGCTCGATGGCCCCGACGGCAAGATCGAGGTCTTCGTCGAACGGCAGGAAATTCCGCAGGGCATCGCCCTGATCGCCCACCCGCACCCGCTCTTCGGCGGCACGGCGGACAACAAGGTGGTCACCACCCTGGCGCGCACCTTCCGCGATCTCGGCTGCATCACCCTGCGCCCCAGCTTCCGTGGCGTCGGCGGTAGCGAGGGCGAACACGACCACGGTGATGCTGAGACCGAAGACCTGCTGGCCGTCCATGCCTGGGCACGGCAGCAGTTCGGCGATCTGCCCGTCTACCTCGCCGGCTTCTCCTTCGGCGCCTTCGTCACCACCCGTGTCGCCAAGCGCCTGGCCGATGCCGGCGATCCGGCCCGACGCCTGGTACTGGTCGGTACTGCCGCTGGCTTTGTCGAGGGGGCCCGCAGCTACGAGACCGAGGCCGTCACCACCGACACCATCGTCATCCACGGTGACCGCGACGACACCGTGAAGCTCGCCAACGTCCTCGCCTGGGCCGAGCCGCTGCAAGTGCCGGTCGTCGTCGTCCCTGGCGCTGACCATTTCTTCCATCGCAAGCTGCATATCCTGCGCGATATCGTCCATCGCGCCTGGCACCGGTGAAGCCAGTGGTGACGCCACCCGTCGACAACTCTCCCCTGATCGTCAGCGGCCTGCGCAAGTCCTACGGCGGCCGCGAAGTCGTCGCTGGCGTCGACTACCACCTCGTGCGCGGCGAATGTTTCGGCCTGCTCGGCCCCAACGGCGCCGGCAAGACCACCACCCTGCGCTGTTGCCTCGGCCTCACCGCTCCCGATGCCGGCAGCATCACATTGGCCGGCGAGCCGGTACCCGAACGGGCCCGTGAAGCGCGTACCAGGATCGGCGTCGTGCCCCAGTTCGACAATCTCGATCCGGATTTCACCGCCGCCGAAAACCTGCTGGTCTATGGCCGCTATTTCGGCATGAGCGACGCCGAGATCAAGCCGAAGATTGCCGCCCTGCTCGATTTCGCCGGCCTCGGCGGCAAGGAGGACGCCAGCATTCGCTCGCTTTCCGGCGGCATGAAGCGGCGCCTGACGCTGGCCCGCGCGCTGGTGAACGACCCGGAACTGTTGATTCTCGATGAGCCCACCACCGGCCTCGATCCGCAGGCCCGGCACCTGATCTGGGAGCGCCTCAAGCGTTTGCTCGCTCTGGGCAAGACCATCCTGCTGACGACCCATTTCATGGACGAGGCCGAGCGCCTCTGTCAGCGCATCGCCATCATGGATGCCGGTCGCCTGATCGCCGTCGGCCCGCCCCGCGAGCTGATCCGCGAGCACATCGAGCCGCAGGTGGTCGAGGTCTACGGCGAGGATGCTCCCGGCTGGGCCGAGCGCGAAGCCCACGCCTGGGCCGGTCGCGTCGAGGTCAGCGGCGAAACTGCTTTCTGCTACATCGAGGACAGGGACGCCGCGCCTCTGCTCGCCCACCTCGCCGAGCGCCCGGCCCTACGCACCCTGCACCGCCCGGCGAATCTGGAGGACGTGTTCCTCAAGCTCACCGGCCGCGAGTTGCGCGACTGAAAAGTCGGCGCTGGCGATACGGCGACACGGCGGTGTTGCTCGCGCCGGACCTTGCTACTGGAGATATCCGAGTGACGCATTGCCTTATCGATCACATCACGGTTACTGCACCCACGCTGGAATCCGGCGCGGCCTTCGTACGTGGTGTGCTGGGCGTCGAGCCGCAAACCGGCGGCGAACATCCCCGCATGGGGACGCACAACCTGCTGCTGCGGCTGGGCGATTCCCTGTTCCTCGAAGTCATTGCGGAGAACCCCGAGGCGCCTGCGCCGGCAAGGCCGCGCTGGTTCGCGCTCGACACCTTGCGTGCGGACTCGGCACCGGCGCTCGCCACCTGGGTGGCGCGCACGCCTGACATTCGTTCGACGCTTGCCGGGAGCACCGAGGCGCTTGGCAGCATCGAGCCCATGAGTCGCGGCGGACTCGACTGGCTCATCACCATTCCCGCCGATGGCACCTTGCCCTTGAACGGTGTCGCCCCAGCCCTGATCGAATGGCCGGGCGGCGTGCATCCCGCCGCGAGACTTACGGATCACGGTCTGTCGCTGGCCAGACTCGAACTCTTTAACCCCGAGCCCGCACGCATTTCGCGCTTGCTACTGTCCATCGGCCTGGAAGGCCCTTGTCCGATTGTCGTTTTGCCCTCACGTGATGGGCAAGTGACATGCCTGGCTGCGCATATCAACACGCCACGGGGCCCCCGTGTGCTTTGATCGTGATCGTGCCAAGGCGAATGCGGGATGAAAACCAGAAAGCCACGGCATGAACCCAAGGCGGTGCCCAAGGGCGATGAGCTCGCCTCCTTTTGCGCCTGGGAAGGCGACACCCTGGTGCTCAACATCCTTGGCACCCCCGGCGCGAAGCGGGATGCGATTGGCAAGGTCAAGGGCAAGCAGTTGGGCGTGAGCGTTACCGCCCAACCCGTGGCCGGCCGCGCCACTGATCACATGGTCCGGTTCCTGGCCGAAGAATTCGGCGTCACGCCCAAGGACATCACGGTCGTTTTTGGCCGCTTCAACGTCAATAAGCAGTTACGCATCAATGCGCCCCGACGGCTTCCACCGGTGATCGCCAAAGCCAAACCGGCGGGCTGATTTCCGGACCGGGCCATTCCTGTCAGCGGGATAGAATCCCGCTGCGTCTCTCCCGGAGTTCTCATGCAACTTGCCCTGCCTCATCTGGTCCAACTGCCTCAGTTGTCCTTCCGCGCCTTCGCCGTCTGGCGGCGCAACTTCCTGGTCTGGAAGAAGCTCGCCATTCCCTCCCTGCTAGGCAATCTGGCCGACCCGATGATCTATCTCTTCGGTCTCGGTTATGGTCTCGGTGGCCTGCTGCCGCAGGTGGCGGGCGTGTCCTACATTGCCTTTCTCGCCAGCGGCACGGTGTGCGCCTCCACCATGAACGCAGCCTCCTTCGAGGCGCTGTATTCGGCCTTTTCGCGCATGCATGTGCAAAAGACCTGGGAGTCGATCATGAATGCGCCGGTGTCGCTGGACGACGTGGTGACTGGCGAACTGCTCTGGGCGGCGGCAAAGGCCACGCTGTCGGGCACGGCCATTCTGGTAGTGATCTCGGCCCTGGGTTTCGTGGCTTCGCCGATGGCCCTGTGGGCCTTGCCGGTGATCTTCCTCACCGGCCTGTGCTTCGCCGCCCTGGGCCTGATCGTCACGGCGCTGGCACCATCCTACGATTTCTTCATGTACTACTTCACGCTGTTCATCACGCCCATGGTCTTGCTGTGCGGCGTGTTCTTCCCGCCGGACCAGTTGCCGCCGCTGGTGCAGATAGTGGGCGCCTGGCTGCCCCTGACCCATGCCGTGGCGCTGGTGCGGCCGCTGCTGTTCGGCGAGCTGCCGCAAAACATCCTCCTGCATCTGGCGGCCTTGCTCGGCGTGGCGCTGGTCGCCTTCTGGATCGCGCTGAGCCTGACGCGGCGGCGTCTGCTCAAGTAGCGCGGGGTGGCTGGGGGTAAAATGTTCCCCATGTCTTCCCCTACGCTGGAACTCACCATCAACGGCCAGCCCGAGCGCCTGGCCGCACCGCTTTCCGTCGCTGCCCTGCTGGCGGCGCGGGGGCTGGCGGGCAAACGCGTGGCCGTCGAGCGCAATGGCGAGATCGTGCCGAAAGGCCGACACGAAGAGACCCATCTCGCTGCTGGCGACCGCATTGAAATCGTCGTCGCCGTCGGCGGCGGCTGACACATCGTTTCCACTGGACATCATGACCACTGACGCACTCGTAATCGCCGGCAAGGCCTATCGTTCCCGTTTGCTCGTCGGCACCGGCAAGTACAAGGACTTCGCCGAGACCCGCGCCGCCATCGACGCCTCCGGCGCCGAGATCATCACCGTCGCCATCCGCCGCACCAACATCGGCCAGGAACCGGGCCAGCCGTCCATCCTTGAAGCGCTGCCGCCATCGCAATTCACCATCCTGCCCAACACGGCGGGCTGCTTCACCGCCGACGAAGCGGTGCGCACCCTGCGCCTGGGCCGCGAACTGCTCGACGGCCATTCGCTGGTCAAGCTGGAAGTGCTGGGCGACAAGGAGACCCTGTTCCCCAACATGCCCGAGACCCTGAAGGCCGCCGAGACGCTGGTCAAGGACGGCTTTCAGGTCATGGTCTATTGCGCCGACGATCCCATCCAGGCGAGGATGCTCGAGGACATTGGCTGCGTCGCCATCATGCCGCTGGCCTCGCTGATCGGCTCCGGCATGGGCATCCTCAATCCGTGGAACCTCAAGCTGATCATCGAGCAGGCCAGGGTGCCGGTGCTGGTCGATGCCGGCGTCGGTACCGCATCCGACGCGGCCATCGCCATGGAACTGGGCTGCGACGGCGTGCTGATGAATACGGCCATTGCGTCTGCGCAAAACCCGGTGCTGATGGCCAGTGCCATGAAGAAGGCCGTCGAGGCCGGGCGCGAAGCCTTCCTCGCCGGCCGCATGCCGAAGAAGTTCTATGCCGCCACGCCCAGCTCACCCGTCGGCGGCCTGATCGGCAAGTAAGGTGGCAATGAAGCGTCCGTTCGTTCTTGCGCTGTGCGTTTGCCTGCTGGCGAGCGCGCGCGCCGAGGAGCCCTTGCCGCTGACGCACCAGGGCTATGCCTTCGACGAGCCGGGGATATTGATCCGCCAGCGGCTCTTCGGCCTGGCCCATGGTGTGTCGATGCTGGCGGCGGCCTGTCTCGATCTGCCCGAGCAGTCGCTGGCGATCCAGAACACCTACGCCGCCTGGCATGCCAAGCAGGCCGAGACCATCGCCGTCCTCGTCCGCGACCTGAGTGCCCATCACTTCGGCAAGCGCGCCGCCGAGGCCAACTGGCAGGATCTGATGCGCGCCCTCAAGCTCAAGGACAGCATCGTGCCTTCGCTGGGCAGCGTGCCGCTCAAGGAGGCGTGTGCGACGCTGGCCGAAGCGCTGACGCGGCCACGTTACGATTTCGTCGCACTGCTGGCGGAGGCGGACACATTGCCTGCGCCACCAGCACCGTCCACGCCTCAGGCCGCCTTGCCGGCACCCGAGCCGGCGCTGGCGCCAGCGGCGAGCATGCCTGCTGCTGAGTCGGCCATCGACGTCACTGCGGCACCTGCCGCCGAATCCGCCGCCGTGCCTGTCGCCGTCCCGCCAGCGCCGACTTTTGACCCGCCCGCCGCAACCGTCACCGAAACCAGCCCGCAATGACCGAAGAGAACAAGGCCCACGGCCACATCCGCAGTTTCGTCCTGCGCCAGGGCCGCGTGTCCGAAGCCCAGCGCCGATTTCACGACGCCGGCATGCCGCGCTGGGGCATTCCCTATGCGCCGACACTGATCGACCTGCCGACCGTTTTCGGCCGTATCGCCCCGACCATCCTCGAAATCGGCTGCGGCATGGGCGAGACCACGGCGGCCATCGCCGCCGCCCATCCGCAGAACGACTACATCGGCATCGAAGTGCATACGCCGGGCGTGGGCAGCCTGCTGAAGGAAATCGACACCCGCGAATTGAGTAATCTGCGCGTGATCCAGCACGACGCCGTCGAAGTCGTGCGCGACATGCTGGGGCCCGGCCTGCTGGCCGGCATCCATGTCTTCTTTCCCGATCCCTGGCCGAAGAAGCGGCAGCAGAAGCGCCGCCTGATCCAGCCGCCCTTCGTCTCCCTGCTGGCGCAGCGTCTCGCGCCCGGCGGCTACCTGCATTGCGCCACGGATTGGGAGGAGTACGCAGCGCAGATGCTCGAAGTCTTGAGTGCCGAGCCCCTGCTCGAAAACACGGCCACCACCGACACCGGCTATGCCCCGCGCCCCGACTACCGCCCCCAGACCAAGTTCGAGACCCGAGGTCTGCGCCTCGGTCACGGCGTCTGGGACGTGGTCTTCCGTCGTAAGCCATGACATTTCCCAGCATCGATCTGCGCGCCGTCATCCTGCTGGCCGGCGCACTGGGCGCGTTGATGTCCTTCGTGCTCTACTTCCTGCGCCGCAGTTACCCGCCCACTATCCACGGGCTCGGTTGCTGGGCGCTGGGACCGGTGCTGACCTTCGTGTCCACCCTGTTCTTCGGCATGCGGGGCATGGCGCCGGAATTTCTGACGGTGGTCATCGCCAACCTGCTGCTGATGTCGGGCCTGTTGCTACTCTATCAGGGCAGCCGGCATTTCTACGGCCAGCCTCCATCCTGGCGCCCCTGGTTGCTTTCCCTGGCGGCGGCGATGGGCGGGATTGGCTGGTTCACCCACGTTCAGCCCCATTACAACGCCCGTCTGGTACTGGTGACCGCTTACCTGGCGTTTCTGTTTCTGCGCCACGCACTACTGCTCCGGCGTCTTGGTCAGCCAAGCTTCGCCGTGCGCTTCACGAGTGTGATCCTGCTCATCGAAAGCGCCATCCTCACGCTGCGGGCGTTCTCCGCCTTCACCGTCGATGCGCAGGGTCTGCTCGACGCCACACCGATCCAGACCATCTATATCGCCGCCTATTCGGTCGTCATGGTCATGCTGCTGGTTGGCTTGATCCTCATGGCCAGCGACCGCCTGCGGGCGGAGATGGAACACCTGGCGACCCATGACCCGCTGACCGGCATCCTGACCCGTCGCGCCCTGATCAAGGCCTGTGAGCAGGAGCTTGAGCGCTGCCACCGCCATGGCCGGGTGATGGCCCTGCTGATGCTGGACCTGGATCATTTCAAGGCTATCAACGATACCCATGGGCACCTGTTCGGTGATCGTGTGTTGCTTGACTTCGTCGCCCGTGTCGATGCCTTGCTGCGCAAACCTGACCGTTTCGGTCGTTTCGGCGGCGAAGAGTTCGTCATCCTGTTGCCGGAGACCAATGACGATGAAGCCATGGTGGTGGCTGATCGCATACGGGCCGAATTGGAGGTTCCCGGCGAGTTGCCGACCTATACGGTGAGCATCGGTGTGACCGTGAGCCGGTCCGGCGATGCCAGCGTCGATGCTCTGCTGGCCCGTGCCGACATCGGGCTTTACCGCGCCAAGGACAAAGGGCGGGACCGCGCCGAGCTGGAATAAGGCAAAATGCGTATGTGATCCGGGCAGCCCTGCCTGGCATTGCGCCTCAACGCCGATCCATGAACCAGAAAAAAACTCCCGCGCTCATCGCCCGCGAAGCCCTCAAGCTGCTCAGCACGCGCAATCTGTTGCCGACGCCGGCCAACTACCAGGCCTGCTACAACGAGATCGCCGGGCTGCCCAACGTAGCAGGCTTTCCCGAGGCGCCGATGCGGCAGATCGCCCTGGCCCTGACCGCCCGGAACGAGGAGCAGGAAAAGCAGCTGGCCCAGCTCGATGCCGCCATCGGCCGTCGCAACTGGAAGGAAATTCAGGAAGCGCTGGTGATGTATGTCAGCCAGGGCGAAGCGGCGTCCAATCACGGCCATGCGCACGGGCATGCGCCCGGCCAGGTGCCGGCGCCGAACAATCTTCTGGAAACCATCGAGTTCTTTTCCGGACTGGCGCGGCTACTGGAGAACATACTGCCGGCACTAGGCCATGACGACGAACGTTTCGTCGCCCAGGCACGGGAATTCCTTCAGGCGTTGCGTAGTCCCACCGCCTCCATCCATGACGTCCAGCTGCTGCTGCCCAGCCTGGGCCATCGCGCTTCGCTGGCCGCCGAGGAACAGGCCGAAATCCGTGGCTCCCTGCTCAAGCTGCTGCATCTTGTCATCGAGAACATCGGCGAATTGAGTCTCGATGATCGCTGGCTGTCCGGCCAGGTAGACGCGCTGCTGACGGCGGTCGAGCCGCCGCTGACCCTGCGTCGCCTCGACGACGTCGAGCGCCGTATGCGTGACGTGATGCACAAGCAGACGGAGGCCAAGAGCCGATCCGTCGAGGCGCGCGAGGAAATGCGCCAGATGCTGGCCGAGTTCATCAGCCGCCTGTCGTCGATGAATGAAACCAGCAGCAGCTTCCAGGGCCGGCTTGAGGAAAGCACGCGCAAGATCGAGACGGTCGAAAGCATCGAGGATCTGACACCCCTGCTGAAGGATGTGATTACCGCCACCCGCGCCATGAGCGAGGACACCGCGCAGGCCCGCGCCCAGCTCCAGACCCTGGAGACCAAGGTCAAGGCCACCGAGACGGAACTGGTCAAGCTGCATCGCGACCTCGACAGCGCCAGCGCCATGGCGCGCCACGATCCGCTGACCGACGCGCTCAACCGCAAGGGCCTGGACGAGGCCATGGAGCGCGAGATCGCCAGCATGCGACGCAAGGACGTGCCGTTGTCCGTGACCCTGCTGGATGTAGACAACTTCAAGAAGCTCAATGACCGCCTGGGCCACGAGACCGGCGACGCAGCGCTCATCCATCTGGTCAAGGTGGCCCGCGAGTACATGCGCCCGGCTGATACCCTGGCCCGCTACGGCGGCGAGGAATTCGTCATCCTCATGCCGGATACCACGCTGGAGCAGGGCATCGCCGCCATGACGCGCCTGCAACGCGAGCTGACCAAGTGTTTCTTTCTTTCCGGCGAAGAAAGAGTCCTCATCACCTTCAGTGCCGGCGTGGCCCAGATTGGTTTGGAGGAGTCGGGCATCGAGGCCATCCGCCGCGCCGACCAGGCCATGTACCTAGCCAAGCGGGCCGGCAAGAACCGCGTCCTCGGCGGCTAGTCCGCCACCAGCCGGGCCTTTCGGGTTGCTTGCTCGCCAAGGGCGGCCAGACGTGTCCTGAGATAGTCGAACAGGCGCGGATCGTTGGCTGACGCCGCCGAAAATCGCAGCCAGGGCCCCGGCGCGCCGTTGATGAAAAAGACGCTGCCCGGCGTCAGCAGGATGTTGTTGTCGGCGGCATCGCGCACCAGGGTTTCCTCGTCCACGCCCTCGGGCAGCGCCGACCAGGCGAAGAAAGCCGCATGCTCGCCGGCATCCACGCGCAGGCCAGCCTCGCGCAGGCCGGTGATCATGCCCGGCCACTGCCGGGCAATGCGTAGGCGCACGCGTTCCACGTGCTTGCGGTAGCCGCCCTCGACCAGCAGCTCGTACACCAGCCGCTCGTCGAATTCGGAGGTGGCGAGCACGGCCAGCATCTTGGCCTCGATGAAGGTCTCGACGAAGGCCGGCGGCGCCGCGATGTAGCCGACGCGGATGTTGGGCGACAGCACCTTGGTGAAGCTGCTGACGTGGATCACCCGTTGCAGGCGGTCGATCTGCGCCAGGTGCAGCGGATTGGGGCCGGGATAGATGTCGCTGTAGACATTGTCTTCGACGATCAGCAGATCGTGGCGCTCGGCCAGTTGCAGCAGGCGCGAGGCGACGGCGATGTCGGTGGAAGTGCCGGTCGGGTTGTGCATCAGCGTCTGGGTGAAAAACATCTTCGGCCGGAAGTTCACGCAGGCCGCTTCCAACGCTGCTAGATCCGGCCCGTCGGCGAGTCGCGGCACGGCGATCAGGCGCACACCATGGGCGCGCAGTTGCGCCGTTAGGCCGAAGTAGGTCGGCTCCTCGATGGCCACCGTGTCGCCGGCTACCAGCAATGAACGCAAGATCAGGTCGAGGGCCTGGGTGGTGCCCGAGGTCATTACGATCTGGTCCGGGTGGGCGGGGATGCCGGCCTGGCCGAGCTTGAGCGAGAGCTGGCGGCGCAGCGGCTCGTAGCCTTGCGCGCTGGCCGGCGACACGAAGGCGCGCTGACCCGAACGGGCCAGACGTGCCAGCAGACGTGAGGACAGCGTGTCCTCCAGCCAGGCCTCGGGCAGGAAGCCGTTGCCGGCCTGCAACATGCCGGGCTTGGGGTCGAGCATGCGGCGCAACAACCAGACCGCATCGATGGTGTCGCGGCGCGGCGGCGTCGGCGTCTGGGTCGTTGCCACGTGCGGCATGTGTACGAAAAACCCCGAGGCAGCCCGCGATATCGCGAGACCTCGCGCCGTCAGCCGGTCGTAGGCGGCCACCACGGTGGCGCTGGAAACCGCCAGCGTCGCCGCCAGCTTGCGGATCGAGGGCAGGCGGCTGCCGGCGGGCAACTGGCCGGCCTGGATCAGCCCTGCCAGTTGGTGAACGATCTGGTCGACGAGAGGCGTATGGCTGGCGCGGTCGAGATGGATCATGGCCTGTCCCTGCGTGAGTAATGCGACGATTGTGCCGCTGCCGTAGCGACTGTAACGGTGCGGGCGCCGATCACTGTATCAGTCCGCGTGGCGCTACAGTGATCCCGATGGAATGCGGCAGTGCTTGCCCGAGAGCGGCTTTCCGTTGCACTTCCGTCGCCGTGGCGGCGCGAGTATGGCGGCATGAATGCCGAGCAGAAACCTTTTTTCCCGCAATGTCGCCGCCAGACCGGGCTTGCCCGTGGGGAGTTGCTAGGCCTGCCCGGCCGTTCCGGTGCACGCCTGCGGATACTGTGCGGCCGGGTGCTGGTGACCCAGACGGGCGTCGCCGAGGATTTCGATCTCGCTGCCGGCGCTGTGCTGCTGCTGCCGGTTACTGGCAAGCTGGTGGTGGAGGCGCTGGATGACGCGGAAATGGAAATTTCCTCGCCCCGATCCTGGTGGCGCAGTGGCGTTTGATCTAGCTCAAATGCATTCTGGGGAGATATGACAGACCATTGACTTGGCGCAATTCTGCGGTGCCTGCCAGCGAGATACTGACTTTGACACACGGTGCCCGTGTGCGAGGAGTGGTCATGGAACTGATGCCGCCGAACCTGGATTTGATGACGCTGCTGCGTTTGTGCGCACTTATTGCTTTGCCGTTTGCCTTGGGTTTTGCCGTGCTCGCCTATGTGATGCCGCGTGAACGACCAGCGTTGGTGAATTGGGCCGGTTTCGACGCGATGTTGTTTTCTGGTCTGGCGCTGGCGACCTTGCGCGGTCAGTTGCCCGATGTGCTTACCTATGTGCTGGCCGATGTCGCCATGGTGCTGGCCTTCATCCTTTGGCGCCGTGGCAACCGGGTGTATTTCGGCGTCGCTGCCAGCGACCGGGATGCGCTGGCGGCGTGGGCATTGCTGGCCGCGGGGCTGTTTACCGGCGACTTTCCGCGCGACAACCTGATGCCCGGCGTGTTGGTGGTGTATGGATTCCTGGCCTGGCTGAGTTTGCAGGGTTCGTTCGAGTTGGCGCGATGCCTGGGCAAGGGCTTTCACTGGTTGCCACGCCTGCTCGTGGTGACACCGACTGCCGTGTTTGGCGCCTTCAGCCTGCTCAAGGCCGTGCTGGTGGCCTTCATGCCGGTGGAGGAACACCTGTCATCGGTGGTGCTGCTCCAGCAGCCACAACCGAGCAACATCGCCTACGTGCTGCTCGGCTTCTTCGGCATCATCAGCGTGAACATCGCCTTTGCCTTCCTGCTGGTTATCCGCCTCCACGGCGATGTGGGTCGCTTTCATTATCTGGCCCAGCACGATGCGCTGACCGATCTGGCCAACCGCCGTGAGTTGAACGACGATCTCGAACGGGAAATGGCGCGGCAGCAGCGCTCCGGCGAAGTGTTCTCCCTGCTGATGCTCGACGTGGACTATTTCAAGCGCTACAACGACGACTACGGCCATCTGGCGGGCGACGAAGCCTTGCGCTGGCTGGCCGGCGTGTTGTCGCTGACCGCTCGTCGCGAAGACATCGTGGCGCGTATTGGTGGCGAGGAATTCTGCATCGTGTTGCCGGCGGCGGGTCGCGAGGAGGCGATGCAGGTCGCTGAGCGCATCCGCTGTGCCGTCGCCGAGAGCCGGGGGCCAGGCATCAATCGACGCGCCATCTCGATAAGCATTGGCGTCGCCGAGCATGGCGACATGAACGAGACTCCTACGGAACTGATCGCCCGTGCCGACGAGGCGCTCTACCGGGCCAAGAGCGGCGGCCGCAACCGGGTCGAGTCGGCCTGAAAGCCTTCAGTCGGCAAGGAAGGGATGCAGCAGGGTGTTGAGGAAGCGCTGACCTTTCAGCGTCGGCCGGATGCGTTCGTCATCGGCCTCCAGCAGGCCGTCGCGCCGTGCCGCCAGCGCCGACTTTTCGATGGCGGCCAGCGGCAGGCCGGTGCGCTCGCTGAATAGCCGGGTAGGAAAGCCGTCGATCAGACGCAGCGCGTTCATCATGAATTCCCCCGGCAGGTCGGTGATGTCGGCGCGCGTCGAAATGAAGTCGCCCTTCAGCCACGCGCCCGGGCTGCGCTGCCGCGCTTCACGCCAGATGCGTTCGTGGTTCGACAGCTTGGAATGGGCGCCGGGGCCAATGCCCAGGTAGTCGCCGAAGGTCCAGTAGTTCAGGTTGTGCAAACAGCGCTGGCCGGGCTTGGCGAAGGCCGAAGTCTCGTAGTGCTCGAAGCCGGCGGCGGCGAGTTTTTCCTCCACCATCTCCTGCATGTCGGCGGCGAGGTCGTCGTCGGGCAACGACGGCGGTGTGTGATGGAAAGGCGTGTTGGGTTCCAGCGTCAGGTGGTAGGCCGACAGGTGCGACACGCCGCTGGCGATGCCGGTGACGATGTCATGTTCCGCCTCGGTCAGCGTCTGCTGCGGTAGTGCGTACATGAGGTCGAGGTTCACGCGCTCGAAATTTTTCAGCGCCATGTCGATGGCACGCCGTGCCTCGGCACTGTCGTGGATGCGACCCAGGGCGCGCAGCTTGTCGTCATCGAAGCTCTGCACGCCGATGGACAGCCGGTTGACGCCGGCCGCGCGGAAGGCGGCGAACTTGTCCGCTTCGGCCGTGCCGGGGTTGGCTTCCAGCGTGATCTCCGCATCCGGCGCCAGCGGCACGCGCATACGGATCGCCGCCAGCAAGGCATCCGCCGTCGCGCCCGACATCAGGCTGGGGGTACCACCGCCGATGAAAATGCTGATCACGGGACGGTTCCAGATGGAAGGCAGCGCGGCTTCGAGATCGGCGATGAGGGTGCTCAGCCAGGCGGCTTCAAGATCGCCTTTCGGCTCATGGGAATTGAAATCACAGTAAGGGCACTTCTTCACGCACCAGGGCCAGTGCACGTAGAGTGCGAGTGGCGGAGGTGCGGCGAGGCCAGATTTGCCAAAAGTCGGCGCTGGCGACACGGCGCGAATCGGGATCATCGCCGCGCGGCGAGTTTGTTGGCCAACTGCGCCATGGCCTGGCCGCGATGGGAGCGGGCGTTCTTCTCATCGTGGGACAGCTCGGCGGCAGTCTTGCCCGAGGCCGGGTCGAGGAACAACGGGTCGTAGCCGAAGCCGTCCGCCCCGCGCGGTGCAGCGATGATCTCGCCATGCCATTCACCTTCGGCGATCAGCGGCTGCGGATCGTCGGCGTGACGCACCAGCACCAGCACGCAAGTGAAATGGGCGCGACGGTCAGCAGCATTCGCTAGGTCGGTCAGAAGTTTTGCATTGTTGCCGGCATCGGACTTTGGTTCCCCAGCATAGCGTGCCGAGAGTACCCCCGGCGCCCCGCCCAGCGCCGACACACACAGCCCCGAATCGTCCGCCAGTGCCGGCAGACCGGTCAGCCGCGAGGCATGGCGGGCCTTGGCCAGTGCGTTCTCGACGAAGGTGACGTGGGGTTCTTCGGCTTCGGGAACATTGAAAGCCGATTGCGGCAGCACCTCGAAATCGAAGGCCGCCAGCAACTGGCCGAATTCGCGCAGCTTGCCGGCGTTGCCCGAGGCGAGGACGAGTTTGTTCATGGTGTGTGGGTACGGGATGGCGTTGGAGTTCGTTGAATGCGCAGCCAAGCAGCGGGTACGCCGCTCACGGTCTAAGGTCGGCGCTGACGAGACGGCGGTTCATGGCTTCTTCGCCACCTTGCGCAGCGTCGCCTTACCCGGCGGCAGGAAACTGTCGCCCGTCACCACCGGCTTGCCGGTCTTCGCCTCCAGCGCCTTGCGCGCCTGCTTGGCAATCGCGCCGCCCTTGGTCGCGGCCTCAGCGTTCTCTGTCATGCCGGTCGCCTCATCTGTCTCGGCGATCTGGCGCGTCGACAGTTCCGCCAGCGCGGTGAAAATCAGCTCGGCCTCGCTCATGTGGTCACGCAAATTGTGGTCTTGCAAGCCCTTCAGTTTCTTGTGCGCCTTGACGCTGACGCCCGACCATTCCTGATGGATGATGTTGGTCAGGATGGCGAATTCCTCGCCCTGCTTGATCTCGTGATTGGCCCAGTAATCGGTCAGCTTGTTGCGCGTTTCCTGCCCGGTCATGCGCTGCTGTATCCACTTCTCGCTGCGCCCGTGCTTCTGCCAGGTCTCGCGGGCGCGATCCAGCGCGCGGCCGGGGTCGCCCATTTCCTGCATGCGTTCGTAGCCGACTTTGGCTAGCCAAAGCTTGATCGGCTCGGCCTTGGGGCTGGGCACCGACTGCACCAAGCGCAGCAGGGTTTCGGTGGTAGCAACGTCGGTCAGATAGTTTTTCCCGTCGGCAGCAGGCAATTTCAGTCGGTGACAATTTGTCACCGACTGACTGCCCTCTTTGCCCAGTCGTTCCTTCAGCTTGTTCCAGTACTTGCGCGCTGTCTGGTAGTCAGGTTGCTGAGTGAGCACCTGCATGATGTCGACCACCGAAAACCACCAGGTTTCAGCTTCCTCGTCGTAAACGCGGCGGATTTGGTGATTCTCGAAAAAGGCGGGTTGAACTGCCATGGTCGGGTTCCTTCACTTATCCAGCGTCGTGACGCTTTTGCCGGCAGATGGATGCGTGGTGTTGGGTCTTGGCTTCGTTCATGCTCAAAAGTCGGCGCTGGCGGGACGGCGGCTACCGGAAAACTGCGCCGGACAACTTGATGTAATCGATGAACTTGAGCCAACGAACCGCGACGGCTGGCATGTGAGCGGAAGGCTTGCTCGAACATTCCTTACTGCCGCTTATTGCCGTGGCGCCAGCGCCGACTTTTGCGCTGTATTGATTTCGCCAATGCCCAACGCGGCCAGTTCCAGCAGGGCGTCCAACTCTTCCCGCGAAAACGGCGCGCCTTCCGCCGTGCCCTGCACTTCGATGATACCGCCGCCGGCGGTCATCACCACGTTCATGTCGGTGTCGCAGTTCGAGTCTTCGTCGTAGTCGAGGTCGAGCACCGGGCGGCCGTCCACGATGCCGACGGAGACGGCGGCGACCAGTTCGCGCATGGGGTTGGCGGGTAGCTTGCCGGCGGCGACCAGGGTTTGCATGGCGTCGTGAAGGGCAACGCAGGCGCCGGTGATGGAGGCGCAGCGGGTGCCGCCGTCGGCTTGCAGCACGTCGCAATCCAGTGTGATCTGGCGCTCGCCGAGGGCGACGAGGTCGGTGACGGCGCGCAGGCTGCGGCCGATCAGGCGCTGGATTTCCTGGGTGCGGCCGGACTGCTTGCCCTTGGCCGCTTCGCGCGCCGTGCGGGTGTTGGTCGAGCGCGGCAGCATGCCGTACTCGGCGGTGACCCAGCCTTCGCCCTTGCCCTTGAGGAAGGGCGGCACGCGCTCCTCGACGCTGGCGGTGCACAGCACCTTGGTGTTGCCGAATGCGACGAGCACGCTGCCCTCGGCGTGACAGGTGTAGTGGCGGGTGATGGTGAGGGGGCGCAGTTGCGCCGGGTTGCGGCCGGAGGGACGGGTCATGTGGGGTTTCCGTTGTCGTTGGAGGGGGTGTTGCCGGCGGAAGGCAGGCGGCGGCGGATCTCGGCGATGGCGCGTTCGATCTCGATGTCGGTGAGCGGGGCTTCGCCGATGAAGGTGTCGCAGAAGGAAGGCTGCGTCAGTTCGAGTTTGTCGGCGGGCGCTTCCCAGCGCATGGCGATCAGGGTCAGGTTATCGGCGCCGGGGCCGGCGCTGGCCTCGGCGCTGTCGAGCAGGCGCGGCACGGTGGTGGCGATGGGTTCGCGAGCCAGCTTGGCGATCATGTCTTCGCCCAGGGGCGACCAGGCACCGTCGGTGCACAGGGCGACGACATCGCCGTCGGCCAGCGGCATGGCACGAGAGATGTCGATGTGCGGCTCGATGTCGCCGCCGAGGCAACTGAAGACGCGATGGCGCATCGGGTGGCGGGCGGCTTCTTCCTCGTTGATGATGCCGTCGTCAAGCATGCGCTGGACGACGCTGTGGTCCTTGGTGTGGGCGATGCGCGCGGGGTTTTGCCCGGCCGGGCCGTGCACCAGATAGAGCCGCGAATCACCGGCATGGGCCCAGCAGGCGAGACCGTCCTGCACCACGCAGGCGATGCAGGTGGTGCGCGGTGCGGCGTGGGCCGGGATGCGGCAGGCGGTGGCATAGCCGACGATGGTGTCGTGGGCCAGGTGCAGGGTGGCGGCGAGGAAGGCGGCGGGATCGGCGAGGCGCGGCGTCGCTTCGCGGCGGAAGGCATCGGTAAGGGTGTCGATGGCGATCTGCGCGGCGACATCACCTTGCAGGTGGCCGCCCATGCCGTCAGCGACGACGAGCAGCACGGCCGCGCTGGTCTCGGCGCAGGCGGCCCGGTCCTGGTTGGTGTCGCGGCCGCCAATGCGGCTTTCCTGAGCGATGGTGTATTTCATGGGTTGATCTTGCGGCGCAGGCGGGCGAACCAGCCGTCCTGGTCGATGTCGTCCACTGACCAGTCCGCCGCCAGCGACTGTTGCAGTGCTCGCGCGTGCTGCGGCCGGCGTGGCGGGTCGAGGCGCAGGCAGTCGTCGATGGTGGCGAGCAGGCGCGGCGAGTAGTCGTCGGCCCAGCGCTGACGGGCCGGTTGCACCTGGTCGTCCTTCAGGCGTTCGTCGGCGGCCTGTGGCGCGGCGCCGGCCAGCGTCGCGTACATGCAGGCGCCGACGGCGTAGATGTCGGTCCATGGCCCCAGGGTGAATTTGCCGTGGTATTGCTCGGGCGCGGCGTAGCCCGGCGTGTACATGGCGCGGGGCGCCGGCGGGCCGATGTCCACGGCGTAGCGGGCGGCGCCGAAATCCAGCAGCACCGGGCTGTCGTCGGTGCGCAGCCAGATGTTGGCCGGCTTGATGTCGAGATGCAGCAGGCCATGGCCATGCACTTCGCCGAGTCCGTCGAGCAGGCCGGTGAACATCTTGCGCAGGAAGCTCTCGCCGAGCTTGCCCTTGTGGCTGCGAATGTGGTCGCGCAGGGTGCGGCCGCGCTCGAAGCGCATCACCAGATAGACGGTCTCGTTGGCGCGGAAGAAGTTGAGCACCCGCACCACATTGGGATGGTCGATCTCGGTCAGCACCCGGCCTTCGTCGAAGAAACACTTGAGGCCATGGGTGAAGTCGGCCTGGTGTTCCGCCGGAATGCTCAGCGTCGTTCCGCCCTCGCCGCGCAGGGCCAGGCCGTTGGGCAAAAATTCCTTGATCGCCACTGGCGTCTCGCTGGCGTCATAGGCCAGATAGACGATGGAAAAGCCGCCGGCGGAAAGCTCCCGCTCGATGCGGTAGCCTTCCAACAGGTGGCCGGGCGGCAGGGCGGCGTTGCTTTGAGAGACCACGAAAGAGGTAGCAGGGGAGGAAAGGGGACCGGGGGCGGATTGCTATACTGCGGCGACTGTCCATTCTAGCCGGAGTGCTGTAAGCCGCACTCGGCCCATCAACCGGGTTTCCCCATGATCCACAGCATGACCGGCTACGCCGCCGCCAGCCGCGACCTCGGCTCGGCCGTCCTCAGCCTCGAAATCAAGAGCGTCAATTCGCGTTACCTCGACATCGGTTTCCGCCTCGGCGAAGAGCTGCGCTTCCTCGAAATGCCCCTGCGCGAGAAGATTGCCGAACGCGTCGGACGCGGCAAGATCGAATGTCGCGGCTACCTCCAGGCGCAGACCGGTGGCGTTCGCGAACGGGTGCCGAATGCGGCGATGATCGCCGAACTCGGCCGTCTCGATGCCGCCGTGCGCGGCGCGCTGCCGCAGGCCGCGCCCCTGTCGGTGGCCGAAGTGCTGCGCTGGCCTGGCGTGCTTGGCGACGACACGCTGTCCGCCGAGCAGGTACAGGCGGCGGCCATGGAACTCTTCGCCGGCCTGCTCGACGAGTTCGTCGCCAGCCGGGGCCGCGAGGGCGCCAAGCTCGGCGATGTGCTCAAGGACCGCGTCGCCCGCATGCGCGAGCAGGTCGCTGGCGTCACGCCCATGGTGCCGACAGCCATCGCCGCCTATCAGGAGCGTCTCGCCGCCAAATTGCGTGAGGCCGTGGCCAATCTCGACGAGGATCGCATCCGCCAGGAAGTCGGCGTTTTCGCCGCCAAAGTCGATGTGGCCGAAGAGATCGCCCGCCTCGTCACCCATCTGGATGAAGTCGAGCGCGTGCTGAAGAAGGGCGGCGCAGTTGGCAAGCGCCTAGATTTCCTGATGCAGGAACTCAATCGCGAAGCCAACACACTGTCGTCGAAATCGGTGTCCACCGAAGTCACCGCCGTGGCGCTGGAACTCAAGCTGCTGATCGAACAGATGCGGGAGCAAGTGCAGAATCTGGAGTAAAGCATGCTCTTGCATATGGGCCCGCCCCTGCGTTGTTTTGCCGCTAAAGAAGGTCTATAAACAGTCGTTATCCCTCGTGGGGTATCCCTGCGGGCAGGGACTGGCCGGATTCGGCGTGGCGAACGGTGTGAAACGGAGCAATTGGTGATGCAAGTGAGTACAAGTCGTGGTTTGGCGCGTCGCAGCCGCTGGCTGGTGGCGGCCTGCGTGATCGGGTTTTCCTCGGCGGCGCTGGCCGCTGTGGACCAGGCGGTGCTGAAGCAGGCCGACGCCCTGCTCAAGGCGGGCAAGGCCGAGGAGGCCTACCAGTTGCTGGAACCGTTGGAGGTGACCGGCGCGGGGGAGTCGCTCTACGACTATCTGCTGGGGACGGCGGCGCTGGAAAGCGGCAAGCCGAGCAAGGCGACCTTCGTCTATGAGCGGATTCTGGCCATCAACCCCGCATATATCGGGGTGCGTGCCGACATGGGCCGCGCCTACTTTGCGCTAGGCGACTATGGCCGCGCCAAGATCGAATTTGAAACCGTGCTGACTGCGCAGAATCTGCCGCCCGATTTGCGTGGTCAGGCGGAGCAATATGTATCGGCCGCCGAGGCCCGTTCGCAGGCCAAGCGCACGGTGATGACCGGCTATATGGAGTTGGGCTTCGGGCGCGACACCAATATCGGCACGGCGACCAGCCTGTCCTCGCTCAACCTGCCGGCGACCGGCGTGTACAACCCTGCCGCGCCTGCCGGGCTCAAGACCCCTGATGGTTACAGCACGCTGGCCGTCGGCGGTGAGATCAATCATCAACTGGCGGAGCAGTGGGGCGCCTATGTCGGGGCCGACTATCGCAAGCGCGGGCATTTCACCCACACCGGCCCCAACAACTGGACCGTCGACGGCCGCGCCGGACTCAGCTATTCCGGCGGCCCCTGGCTGCTACGCTCTGGCGTTCTGGCGGGGGCGTACTACTACAACGGCGCCCGCTTGCGCGAGACCGTCGGGGTTTCCGCCGACTGGCGCATGGCGCTGGACCAGAAAAACCAGGTCACGGCGGCCGGCTCGGTGAGCCGCTCCACCTATGTGCCTGCTGCCTCGCTGGATCAGCAAAGTGATACCTATTCCGGTACGGTGGGCTGGTTGTCCTCACTGGGTGATGGCACCACTGTGCTGAACATTACGGGGACCGGTGGTGTCGAGGACGCATACGGAAATCGCAGCGATGGTGACCGGCATTTCCTCGGGCCACGGGTTTTGGTACAGAAGAGCTTCACTGACGTGCTGGGCGGCTATGTGACCGGCGGGGCCACGGTTTCGCGCTACAAGGGCAACAACTCGAGTTATCTCTTTGCCCGCAGGGAAACCCTGTACGACCTGAGCATGGCGTTGACCTGGACGGTCGCCAAGGGCGTTTCATTGCGGCCGCAGATCTCGTACAGCAAAAACAAGAGCAACGCGGATCTGTATGCCTATGTCAAGACCGATGCCTCGCTCAACCTGCGTGTGGACTATTGAGAGGCTCGCCATGAATCGATATCTCCGCAAGCCGGGCCTGTCTTTGCAGGCGCTGTGGGTGATCGGCTTGCTGTGGCTTCTCTCGGGGACTGCCATGGCCCAGATGCCGGCCGGACAGGTCATGGTCGTTACGGGCAGCGTGAAGGCCATCAATGCGCAGGGCAAGGAGCGCTCCCTCGAAAAGGGCGGTGAGTTGAGAGACGGTGATCGCATCGTTACCGGCGACAGCGGACTGGCGCAGGTCCGCATGGCGGATGGCGGCTATCTTTCGATCCGTGCCAATACCGACATGAAGATCGACACCTTTCACCATGACGAGAAAGACCAGCGGAATTCAAGCTTTCTGGTGTCCTTGGTCAAGGGTGGATTTCGTTCCATTACCGGTTTGATCGGACGCTCCAATCCTGGGGCCTACAAGATCAGCGCCGGGACGGCGACCATCGGCATTCGTGGGACGGATCACGAACCGATGCTGGTTCCGCCCGCCCCGCCCAACATCCCGGTGATCAATGCGCCGGGTGTGTACGACAAGGTGAACGATGGCGAGACTTTCATCCAGAACGAGCGTGGCATCCTGTCGCTGAAGCCGGGACAGATCGGATTTGCGCCGGTGATGCCCGAGCAGCCGCCGGTGGTGGTGCTGAAGGTTCCGGATTTCTATCGGGAGAATGTGAAGACCGACGCCCGTGATCCCAAGGATGCGGCGCGCCGCAAGGACGATGACAAAGGGACTGCGGTACATCCGGCGGGCACCGCTTTGCGCCCCGGCTTTGCCGACCGGCAAGCCCCCGCCGGCGATGCGCCGACCGGAACCCCCCGGACCGGCACCGGAGAAACAGCGCCGCGCGTGACCGCGCCGACCGGTGTGACAGGCCCGCTGCCCGTATTGAGAGACGGAGTGCGGCCGGCACCCGGCGCCATCGGCAGTCCTGTCGAGCGCCCGCTGGCTTCGCCGAACCTTCCGCCCCCGCCCGTGCCATTGATGCCGCCGCCAACGTTCACTGCACCGCTGATTGTCGACCGGGCGATAACCACAACAGTCCAGCCTCCTCCCCTTCTTCCGCCACCGTTGTTGCCACCGCTGTCGCCGACCACCACGACCATTATTCGATGAGCGGCGCGCCGCACCCAGGAGATCGACCATGACATTCCATCCGTTCCGCTCCCTGCCCGTGGCGTTGATTCTCGCGCTGGGCTCAGCCTTGCCGGCGCTGGCCGAACCGGCAGGCACTTTGTTGTTTGTGCAGGACGGCGTGCGGATCATCAATGCCGATGGACAATCCCGTCCAGCCCGCCAGGGCGAGGTATTGCAAACCGGTGAGCGGCTGCAAACACCGCCGAATGCGATTACCCAACTCAAGCTGCCGGATGGCAGCCTCATGGGCGTGCGGCCTGGTGCCGAGCTTCGGATAGACCCGCCGGCGGTCGGTGGCGCTGGCCGCTCACCGGAGGTGGCCTTGTTGCAGGGAGCAATCCGTGTGGTTGGCGTCGAATTGATGGATCGTTCCAAAACCTCTGCCGTGATTGTGAAAGCCGGGCAGACGACGCTGCAACTGACGGGCGCGGACATCGAGTCCGCCGTCCTGAAACCGGAAGCACGGCCAGCGCCGTCCCCCGGTTCCGCGCCTGGCACGCCCGCTGCCGGAGAGTCGCCGGGAACCTACAACCGCTTGGCGGCGGGAGCGGCTACCTTGCGCAGCGGCACGATCACCGAGACATTGCCGATGCGTCAAGTGAGTTTCGTGCCGGCGAACAGTCCGATACCGACCATCCTGGCGACGGTGGGGCCGACGGTGTTTGCCGCGTCTCGGTCGCGCGATGACAAAGCTTCAAATCTGCCGCCACCCGCCGCCACCGGTGGCCGGCCGGACGCCGTTCCTCCGCGACCCACCGAGGGGGTGCCGGTGTTCTCCAACATGACCAGCAGCTTGACCGCACCACGGCCTAGCCTTGCCGGGGGCCTGCCTGCGGCCGGCCCCAATGTGCCAGGCCCCCGGCTGGTTTTCTCGCCCATTTCCGGTGTGGTGAATCCAGTGGCGGGTGACCGAGCGGTTCCCGGCCCTGCACCCATGGGGGGCGCTCCAAGCGTGCGACCCCTGCCCCCGCCGCCGCCGCCGCCAATCCGACAGGTAGTGATCTGTCGGCAGAACCCGATTATTGGTCGGCCGCAGATTTGCACATAGATCACCGGACGTCGTGGCCCGGGAAGGGGGCGCGGGTGGAACTCGTTATGCTGCGTTGCGGTATGCAATAATCGACCAAGTACCAATCTGTTGTGAGATTTAATTCTAAATTTTGCTGCGGTGCGGTCGATAACAGAGTCAGTATTGCTCCCCCATTCCCGCACGAGGACTTCCCAATGAGCTTCAACAGGATCGGAAAATTCGAAGGCGCGAAAATCGTCAATGATTTCGACAAGGCGCTGATCGAGCTTTACGGCGTCAACATGACCGACGCCAAGATCACCCGCGTCGAGGTACTGCATACCGTGGCCGAGACCCAGTGCGCGCGCAAGGCCGCCGAGGCGCTCGGCGTGCGCCGTGGCATGGCGCTGGTGCCGACGACCTAGTTTTTGCATGGCGTGAGCGGCGAGTCTTTCCAGACCATCCGGCTCCACGCTGCCGTCCCGCCAAAGCCGACTTTTGGCGCGCCCTGCAATGGCTGCGGCGCCTGCTGCGCGGCCGAGCCCTGTCCGCTCAGCCGAGTCCTGCTCGGCCACCGCGCCGGCAGCTGCCCCGCCCTGACCTGGGGCGAAGCCGATCAACGTTACTACTGCGGCATGGCCGTGACGCCGGACGCATACCTGGCCTGGCTGCCGGCATTGCTGCGCAAACCCGCTGCCCGCCTTGCCCGCCGCTGGATCGCGACGGGCATTGGCTGCGATTTCGACGCCGAGGTTTCCTGAGTCTCAGTCCAGGGCCACTTGTGCCTTGAGCCAGAGCGAGCGGCCCGGCTCATTGACGCGGGTGGTCTGTACATAGCCCGGAATCACGCCGCCCATGCCGTTGCCGCCGGCCCGACTGACGAACTCGGCATAGGTCTTGTCGAACAGGTTGTCGATGCCGGCCGTCAGCAGCGTGCCCGTCTTCGGCCGCCAGCCGCCATTGATTGAAAACACCGCGAAGCCCGGCGTGCGGCCGAGGTCCTGGCCGACGATGTTGCCCTTGTTGAGGTCGTAGCGGGTCTGTTCGCTGACCGCGCGCAGCAAGGCGCCGGCCGACCAGACCTTGTCGTCGTAGGTGACGCCGAAGCGCAGTTCCAGCGGCGGCAACTGGGCCAGCGGCGTGCCGTCGCTGCGGTTGTTGCCATGCACGTAAGCCAGCGCGCCATCGACGGCCCAGGCATCGTTCACCTGATAGCCAAGATTGCCTTCCGCACCCCAGGTCGTCGCGTCGATATTGCGCGCTACTGTCGGGTTGCGCAGTGTCATGCCGGCACCGCGTGCCGCCATGTTGCTCTGGATCAGGATGAAATCGTCGATGCGGTTGGCAAAGGCCGAGAGTCCGCCACTCCAGCGTCCGGCCTTGTAGAGCAGGCCGAGATCAATCTGGCGCGTGGTTTCCGGGCGAGTGTCGGCGAAGGCGCTGGCGCCGGTCGTGCCTTCCTTGGAAATGAGCTCCCAGTAGTCTGGTGCGCGGGAGGTCTGACCGATGCCGGCATACCAGGTGTTCGCGCCGCTGCTGTTCTCCCAGCGCAGGAAGCCGCTGCCCAGCGTGTCGTCGCGCGATTGCCCGGCAGTCGGATTGGCCACGCTGCCCATCATCGTCACGCTGATGGTGGCGCGTTTGTCCTCGGCGTGCCAGCGGTCGAAACGCAGGCCGCCGATCACTCGTTGCGCCTCGGAAAGGTGATGGGTCACTTCGCTGAACAGCGCCCACTGGCGGAACGAGGCATCATCACGGAAGGCCGCGTAGACGCCGTTGACGCCGGCAGATCGCGAGGCATGGGAGTTGGTCTGCCCATCGGCGCCGACGATCAGGCGTGTGGATTCGCCGGGCCATAGCGTAGCGGCGATGCGCCCGCCGGCAGTGCCACGGGTGAGATTGGCGTAGCCCATGGTGCCCGGCGTGCGCAATTTCTGATCGTCCATGACGTGGTCCACGTCGTTCCTGTACAGACTGGCTTCCAGTCGGCCCAGCAGCGGCGATACATTCTGCTTGTCGAAACGCAGACCGATGCTTTCGCGCAGGAACTTGCTGCCATCCATGCCCCGGTCGGCATAGGCCGCGTAGCCATCGCTGCGGGTACCGTGCAGCTCGATCCGGGTGTCTTTGTCCGGTGTCAGACCGACGGCGCCGTTCAGGCTCCAGCGCCGGTATTTGGAATGCACGGCGCGGCCGTCGCCGTCCTTGTAATCGGCGGACGCCGAGTTGCTGGCGGTCGCCTGTCCGTACATGCGCTCATTGCCGACGCGGACGTCAGCCAGTTCGTCGTTTCGCCCGAAGCTGCCGACCGTAAGGCTGCCGTTGAGGTGGGTATCGGCGGCGGTGAAGGGCTTGATCTCGCGTTCGAATATTACCGTTCCGGCGGAGTTGCCGGCGCCGTGCAGTACGGTTTGCGGTCCCTTGACCAGGGTCAGCTTGTCGTAGACCTCGGGGAAGATGTAGGCCGTCGGCGCATCCATGCGGAAGTTGCAGCCGCCGAGGATGTTCTCGCCATCCACCAGCACGTTGAGCCGTGATCCGGCCATGCCACGGAAGACCGGATCGCCATCGGCGCCGCCCTTGCGGATCACCGAGAAGCCCGGAATGGATTTCAGGTAGTCGGCGCCGTCGTGGGCCGGCAAGGGCTGGCGTGGCGCCTTGGGATCGGTGGTGACGGTCAGCGGTTCGCTCATGCGGGGGGCGGTGACGACCACGGTATCGGGGGATGCTGTGTCGGCGGCGAGGGCCACAGCAAATGGGGCGATTGCGGGGGCCGCTGCGAGAGCGGCGAAGAGTAGTGAGTGTTTCAAGGTGACTCCTTTGAACGCGTGAAATGCGGCATCCCCCGCGATCCCATGAAGGGACGTCGGCGAGATAGCCGGGCGCAAACCATGGCGATGGACCGATGGGTCCTGTCGCGAAGACTGCGGACATGCCGCAGTGGGATGGTTCAGGAGATCAGGGGTGGGCCGCGGGGCGCGGCCGGGCGGTATCGAGTCGCACCGCGCAAGGGCGGGTCGTCGGCATGCCGAGGGGAAACAAAGGAGGCGAGGGCCGGATGTATGCCCGAGACCGTTGCCGGCGGCAGGCCAATCCATGCTTGCAGCACGCACCAGGGGCAATGGGTAGCCGGTCTTGCCTTGTCCGGCGAGGGCAGGCCGTCACCGCTGGCCGAGCTTAGGGCTGAACTCGGCAGGCCGGATGTCGTACAGATTTCGTGCCATGGCATCGGCTTGCCGGCGGAAAGCGAGCCGATGCTGGCCAGCGCCGGCGCGAGCGCCGCCCACAGGATCGCCAGGCAGACGATCCAGAGCGTGAGGCGGCGGCGCGACGGGGCGGTCATGAAGCGAGGCTCAGTGCTTGTGCATCTCTTCCTTCTTGTCGCTCGCGCCCAGGGCCTTGACCGGCGCCTTGACCTCGACGGTGGTCTGCTTCTTGTCCTTGCCTTCGAACACCAGCGTGACCGGCACGGTGTCGCCGTCCTTCATCTGCTGCTTCAGGTCCATCAGCATGACGTGGTAGCCGCCGGGCTTGAGTTCCACGGTCTTGCCGGCGGGGAGTTCCAGGCCCTTGGGCAGGGCGCGCATTTTCATCACGTCCTTCTCCATCGCCATTTCGTGGATTTCGACCACGCCGGCGACCGGCGACTTGGCGGAAACGAGGCGGACATCCTGGGCCGATTGCAGTTGCATGAAGGCGCCAGTGGCTTTTTGCGCGGCGACGGTACCGCGCACCCAGGCGTCCTTGACGGTGACCTGGGCGACAGCGGGGAGGGTGAGTGCAGCAAGCAGGGAGGCGAGGGCGATGCGTTTCATGGTGATTTCCTTTGTGTGATTAAGTGAGTGATTGCTTGGTTCAGAAAGCTTCTGTCAGCAGCAGGCCGGCGTGACGACCACGCTTTTGCAGCAGGCCGGATTTGCGCAGGCGGCTGACGACACGGGAGACGGTTTCCACCGTTAGCCCGGTCATCTCCGCCATGTCCTTGAGGCCGGGAATGAGGATCGGTGCCGCCTGTCCCGGCTTCGGTTCGCGGGCCAGCAACTGGAACAGGCGACGGACCCGTTCCATGGCTTCGCCGTAACGCAGGGCAAGCGCATCGGCAGCGCGGCGCTCGGTGGCGGCCAGGGTTTGCAGCAGGCTCTCGCCCGAGGGCTGGCTGCCCGGGTCCAGCCAAGCTTCCAGGGTACAGTCGCCAAGGGCGCGGGCCTCGAAGGCGTAGCTGCCGAAGAGCAGGGTCTCGGCGCCGATCACGTCGCCCTTCAAGGCGAGGCCGGCAAAGTGGCGCTCGTCACCGATGACGCGATCCAGCCTTACGGCGCCGGATTGCAGGCGCCAGGCGATGCCGGCGGCACCGGCGTCATGGATGAGTTCGCCCAGCGAAATTTGGCGTGTGGACTGCATGCTGTCTGCTCCTGAAAAGTGACGGCGTCGCGGAATGCTGCGACGCGAACGCGGGGCCAAGGCCCGGCGCAGGGAGGGAGATCAGACGAGGGAAGGAGGGCCGCGCGGCGGATGCGCGTGCCAAGGAGCCTGGCGCGGTGCCGCTGACGGGAGTGCGGCGTTAGCGGTGGGAAAAGTCGGCGCTGGCGGGACGGCGAGGGATAGCGCGGTCAACAACAGCGGGCCGCCGCCGGTGCAGAGTTGGCAGCAGTTGTGTAAGGCCTGCTCATCCGATCCGGGCAGTGCGGCGCCAGGCTTGACCATGCCTTGACTGGTGCACAGTTCAGCGACAAATCCGCCATCGGCGCCGCGCTTGGCCATCACGCCCAAGTCGGCGTAGGCGTGCATCATCACGGCCAGCAGGCCGATGACAAGGAGCCAGGACGAGGAGCGGCGCAAGGCGGTCATAGAGTCGGGATGGTAATACAAAGCCTGCCTCGCGTACCATTACGGGTGTTTTCCCGAGTTCTCCATGCCATGACTACCGGAACCCTATTCATCGTCGCCGCGCCCTCGGGTGCGGGCAAGACCACCCTGGTTGGCCGCCTGATGGCCGACGACGCGCTGGTCCGCCATTCGATTTCCTTTACCACCCGCGCGCCGCGTCCCGGCGAGCAGGACGGCCGCGAATACCATTTCATCGACGTCCAGCGCTTCCTCGGCATGCGCGAGCGTGGCGAGTTCGCCGAATGGGCCGAGGTGCATGGCAATTTCTACGGTACTTCGCGAGCCTGGCTCGAACAGCGCATGGAAGCCGGCGACGACATGCTGCTGGAGATCGACTGGCAGGGCGCGCAGCAGGTCCGGCGCCAGTTTCCCGAGGCCGTGGGCATCTTCATCCTGCCGCCCTCCATCGGCGAACTGGAACGTCGCTTGCGCAGCCGGGGCTCGGACAGTGAAGATGTCATAGCCCGCCGTGTGGCCGGTGCCCTGGGCGAAATGAGGCACGTGGGCGAGTTCGATTTTGTTATAATCAACAAAGACTTGGATGTAGCGCTCGGCGAGCTCAAGGCCGCCGTCACCGCCTCCCGGCTGCGTTTCGCGCGACAGCGCGCGCGCCATCCCGATATATTCCGCTTTTTTGATCAGGACTGAACCCCATGGCCCGTGTCACCATTGATGATTGCCTCAAGCGCATCCCCAACCGTTTCCAGCTCACTCTGGCCGCTACCTTCCGCGCCCGTCAGTTGACGCTGGGCAGCACGCCGCTGGTCGAGGTGGACCGCGACAAGCCCTGCGTGATCGCCCTGCGCGAGATCGCTGAAGGCAAGGTCGGCGTCGAAATCCTCAACCGCGGCCAGGCCTGATCTGATGCACCCGGGGTGAAACGTGACGTCTGTCGTTCCACCCCCTTCCGAACTCGCGGCGGAGATTGACGAACCGCCGCTGATCCCGGCGGACATGCATCCGCCGGTCGATCTGGCCGAGGATCTGGAGCGTTTCAACGCCCGCCTCGCCACCTACCTCAAGCCCGAAGACATCGCCAAGGTCGGCGCCGCCTACGTCTTTTCCGACGCGGCCCACCGGGGCCAGTTACGCATCTCCGGCGACCCCTACATTTCCCACCCGCTGGCCGTGGCCGAGGCCCTGGCCAGCTGGCACCTCGATCCGCAGGCGCTGATCGCCGCCCTGCTCCATGACATCATGGAAGATACGGCGATCACCAAGGAACAGATCGCCGAGCGTTTCGGCAAGGTCGCCGCCGATCTCGTTGATGGTGTCTCCAAACTCGACAAGCTCGAACACCAGAGCTTCGAGGAGGCCCAGGCGGAGAACTTCCGCAAGATGCTGCTGGCCATGGCCCGCGACGTACGCGTCATCCTCATCAAGCTGGCCGACCGCCTGCACAACATGCAGACCCTGGACGTGATGCGGCCCGAAAAGCGCCGTCGCATCGCCCGCGAAACGCTGGACATCTACGCCCCCATCGCCAACCGGCTGGGCCTCAACGCGCTGTACCGCGAATTGCAGGAACTCTCCTTCCGCCACGCCCACCCGATGCGTTACCGCGTGCTGGAAAAGGCGGTGAAGGGCGCGCGCGGCAATCGTCGCGAAGTGGTGAGCAAGATTCTCGACGCAGTCAGCAAGGCCCTGCCCATCGCCGGCATCGATGCCGAAGTCATGGGTCGCGAGAAGCATCTCTACGGCATCTACCGCAAGATGCGCGACAAGCACCTGACGTTTTCGCAGGTACTCGACATCTACGGCTTCCGCATCATCGTCAAGGACCGGCCCACCTGCTACCTAGCCCTCGGTGCACTGCATGCGCTCTACCAGCCGGTGCCGGGCAAGTTCAAGGACTACATCGCCATCCCCAAGGCCAACGGCTACCAGTCGTTGCACACCACGCTGATCGGCCCCTTCGGCACGCCGGTGGAAATCCAGATCCGCACCGCCGACATGCATCACGTTGCCGAATCCGGCGTCGCCTCGCACTGGTTGTACAAGGACGAACACGCCCTCGACCAGTTGCAGAAAAAGACCCACAAGTGGCTGCAATCGCTGATCGAGCTGCAATCCACCTCCGGCGATTCCTCCGAGTTCCTCGAACACGTCAAGGTCGACCTCTTCCCCGGTGAAGTCTACGTCTTCAGTCCCAAAGGAAAAATTTTCGCCCTGCCGCGCGGCTCCACGGCGGTGGACTTTGCCTACGCCGTGCACACCGACATCGGCGACCGCTGCGTCGCCTGCCGCATCAACTTCGAAACCTTGCCCCTGCGCACCGAGCTGCGCAATGGCGACCGTGTCGAGATCATCACCGCGCCGCACGCCGCGCCGAATCCGGCCTGGCTCACTTACGTCAAAAGCGCCCGCGCCCGCTCCAAGATCCGCCACTTCCTCAAGACCCAGCAGGCCGACGAATCGGCGGCGCTGGGTGAGCGCCTGCTGGCCCATGCCCTGCGCGATCTCGGCGTCGCCCTGGCCGATGTGCTCGCCTCCACCTGGGATCGCTTCAAGAAGGAATCCGGTGCCCGCTCGCGCCGTGCCGTGCTGGCCGACATCGGCCTCGGCAAGCGGCTACCGGCCATCGTCGCCCGTCGCCTGGCCGAGGGCATGGATGCCCGTGCGCCGGGCACGGTGCCGTCACCGGATGGGCGCAATCACCAGGCCATCCTGATCCGTGGCGCCGAAGGCGTCGCCGTGCAACTGGGCAAGTGTTGCCGGCCGATTCCCGGTGATCCCATCGTCGGCATGATCCGCAAGGGCCAGGGCCTGATGATCCACACCCACGATTGCCCGGCCATCGCCAAGCTGCACAGCGAGCGCGGCAACTGGGTCGACGTCGAATGGGAACCCGGCATCGAGCGCAGCTTCGAGGCCAGCATCCGCATCATTGCCCAGAATGATCGCGGCGTCCTCGCCAAGCTCGCCGCCGGCATCGCCGAGGCCGACTCCAACATCGTCAACATCAGCATGGACGAGGAGCGTGGCGTTACCACCACGGTCTACTTCACGCTCCAGGTCACCGACCGCATCCACCTTGCCCGCATCCTGCGCGCCCTGCGCCGCGTGCCGGAAGTGGTGCGCATCACCCGTTACGCCGACCCCAAACATTGAAAGGACGCCCCATGGCCATGTACGAATCCGAGCACACCAAGTTCATCCGCGAATGGATGCAGGCTCACCCCGAAGAGCTGAAGGAGCAGCAGCAGGGCCGCGCCCTGTGGTGGGACAAGCCTGCCCGCTCCCTCGACGAGATGCAGAGTCTCGCCGAAACAAAGGTGCCGCAGAAGTCGTATTACTACGACGCGAACTGAGTCGCGCCAATTCAGCGGCGAAAAGTCGGCGCTGGTAGTACGGCGACGAACTATGCGCCGTCGCGCGGTTCGTCCGTCAGCTCGCTGCGCATGCCGAGCTTGCGCATTTTTTCCCAGAGGTTCTTGCGGCTGATGCCCAGTTCGGCGGCCGTATTGCCCATGTGGCCGTCGTTGCGCGCGAGGGCTCGCACCAGGTAATCGCGCTCGACGCGGGCCATGTGTTCGGCCAGGGTCGGCGCGCCGCTATCGGTCGCCAGCAGCACCACGCCTTCTTCGAAGAAGGAGGCGGCATCGAGTACCCGGTTGCCGGAAAGAATGCAGGCCCGCTCGACGCAGTTGCGCAGCTCGCGCAGATTGCCGGGCCAGGGATAGTCGAGCAGCACATGCTCGGCACGGGCGTCGAGTACCCGCCGCTCGGCACTTTGCAGCTTCTGGAAATCGTCGAGGAAGCGACGCAGGAAATGCAGGATGTCCTCGGGCCGTTCCCGCAGCGGCGGAATGCGCAGATGGATGACATTGATGCGGTAGTACAGATCCTCGCGAAAACCACCTTGCTCGACCATCGTTTTGAGGTCGCGATGGGTAGCGCAGACCAGACGGAAGTTCACCGCGATGGAAGCATCGCTGCCGATGCGCGTGATGCGGCGTTCCTGTACCGCGCGCAGCAGCTTGGCCTGCATGGCCAGGGACATTTCACCAATCTCGTCGAGGAACAGGGTGCCGCAATCGGCCTGCTCCAGCAGTCCCTTCTTGGCGCGGACGGCGCCGGTGAATGCGCCTTTCTCGTAGCCGAACAATTCCGCTTCGAGCAAGCCTTCCGGTAGCGCCGCGCAGTTCACCGCAATGAACGGACAGCGTTCGCTTTCACGGGCGAAACGATGGAAGAGTTGCGCCACGTGCTCCTTGCCGACGCCGGACTCACCACTGATGAGCAGGGCGCTGGCCTGTTGCGCCAGTCGCGGCAAGCCATCCTCGATGCGGCGCATGGCGGCGGAGACGCCCAGCTCGCCGGTCGGATTGGGCATGGCCGCCGGGCGGGCGATGTCGCGCACTTTCTCGACCATGCGGTCGAGGTCGAAGGGTTTGGTCACGTAGTCTGCCGCGCCGGCCTTGAGCAGGGTCACGGCGCGTTCCACGGCGCCGAAGCCGGTAATGAACAGGAAGGGCGGCGGATCGTTCGCCGTTCCCTTGAATTCGAGGAACAGTTCGCCGCCGTCGCCGTCGGGCAGACGGATGTCGCTGATCACGGCGGCATAGCTACCGGCGGCAAGGGCCTTGCGTCCTTCGGCAATGCTGCGTCGCCAATCGACGCTGAAGCCTTCCAGTTCAAAGCGGTCGCGCAGCGACTCGCCCATGATTTCGTCATCCTCGATGAGGCACAGCGTCAGAGTCGTCATGGCAGGGGCAGTTCGATCACGAAACGGGTCAGACCAGGCCGGGAATCGACTTCGAGGTCGCCCTGGAGTTGCTGCACGATCTGATAGGTGACCCAAAGGCCAAGGCCGTTGCCCTCCGGCCGGTCGGTAGAGAAGGGCTCGAACAGATAGGGCAGTCGGTCCTCGTCGATGTGGGCGCCGTCATTTTCAACGAGGATCACCAGGCGTTGATCCTCGACGCGGGTGTCGCATTCGACATGGCCGCCGTCATCGATGGCCTGCACGGCATTCAACAGCAGATTGAGCAGAATCTGCCGCACCAGGGTGGAGGGCAGCGGCACTGCTTCCGTGACGCGGTTGTGCCAGACGAAGTTGGCGAGTTTCTTGTCCGCTGCCGCCATCACCAGGATGTGGATGTCCTCGATGTCCTCCGGCGTCAGTGGATGACTTTCGATCTTGGCCTCCACCAGCAGAGCGGCCACGGTATGGCGGATTTGGGTCAGCCCGCGTTCCAGCAGCGAAATGGTCTTCTCGGTGATGGCATCCGGGTTGCCGTGACGGCGGAAGGTATTCAGCGCGTTGAGCATGCCGCCGAGCGGATTGTTGATTTCGTGGGCAATGCCAGCAGAGAGCCGACCGACGGCGGCCAGGCGCTCGGCCACCAGCATGTGCTGTTCGAGTTGCTGCTTCTCGCGCAATCCCGTCAGCATGCCACGAAAGGCCTGGGCGAGGCGGCCGATTTCGTCGCCCGTGGCGAGCAGCGGTACGGCCGCCGGATCGGGGAGTTGTGTCGTCACCTGATCCATGGCTTCGGCCAGTTGCACCAGCGGATCGGCCAGGCGCCGCGCCCACCACGCCGACAGAGGCAGCAGCACGCCAAGCACCAGCAGCGTTACTAGCACCGAGCGGGTGACCAGGTTGTGCAGGCGCGGAATGAACACCTCCCGCGAATAGCCCAGCACCAGGTGCCCGAGCAGCACACCATCGGCGATGATGGGCGTCACCATGTAGAGATGGTCCGAGGCGGGCGGTTCGACCAGGCGCTGGGTGGCACTGTCGCCGGCACCGACGGCGCTTTGTACGTGGCCGAAATCGGCTTCCTTCTGCGCCGGATTGCTGCCCAGCGGGTAGCGTGCCGGCTGGGTCGAGACGAAGGTGCGGAACTCGGTGTCCATGACCACGACGCTGGCGGCAGAGAGGGTTTCGAAGTCACCACCGCTGCGTCGTTGCGGTGAGCGCACCACCTCATAGGCGCGCCACAGGTCATCGTGAATCAGCGGCGTTGTCAGCGTGTCGGCCAGCACCCGGCCGAGGCCGGCGGCGTGAGCGACCAGGTCGCGACGCGATTCATCGTGTTCGCGAAAGACCATCGATGCGGTGACGAAAAAGGCCGTGACGATCACCAGGATGATCACCCGCAGGGGAATCTTGTAGCGCAGGCTGATATCGGCGAGGGGCGTGAGTTTCATCAGCGTCCCGCTGCCACGGCGCGGGCCATTACCGCGATGCTGTCGAACAGGTGGCCATCGCCGGCGACGAAGCCGTCGAGGTTCAGTGACCTCAGCAGCGCCGCTCCCTCGGCGTCGTCGCGCATGCCGAGCAGGACTTTCTGCATCATCCGGAACTCCGTCTCGGGGATTTTCAGTCGCGCCACGAAGGGCGGATGGCCCAGCTCCGGCGAGCGGTGGGCCACTCGCGTCGCGGCGGTCAGCTCGGGGCGCACACGGGCCAGCGTGTCCCAGACATAGCCATCCACCGCACCGCCTTGCGCAAGGCCGACACCAACGGCCTCGACGACCTTGCGGTGCCCCCAGGTGAAGAAGGTGCGCGAGAAAAAACTCGCTGGATTTTCACCGGCACGCAGCAGCGTGTATTGCGGATAGAGATAGCCCGAATTCGAGTCCGGGTCGGAATAGGCGAAGACCTTGCCCTTGAGGTCGGTGAAGGTGCTCGTGCGTGTATCGCTGGCCGGGACGATCAGGTAGGAACGGTAGAGCGGCTTGCCCTGATAGAGGGGCACCGCGAGCAACTTCATGTCCTGTTGGTAGCGCGTGTAAGGGTAGCCGCAGAGCCAGGCGAAATCGATCTTGCCGACGCGCACCAGCTCGATGATCTCGCGATAGCTGCCGCGCTGGACGAAGCTCACCGGCCAGCCGAGACGTCGCTCGAAGTAGGCGCGCAACTGCTTCAGGAAGTCCAGCTGGTCATCGAGGAACACCGGCGTCAGGCCGATGCGGATATCTCTTGGCCTGCCCGGTGTGGTGGCGTGCGCGCCGGTCGCCACGGCGCAGGCGGCAGTGAGAACCAGTTGCAGGAGGCGACGACGGTGCATGGCCGTTGGCATTGATTTCAAAGTACGGAGTGGCATTGTCGGTCGCCGGGGCGATGCAGGCAAGCTTGTCGACAACATTGCGCCATCAGCCGGAAAGCCTTGTGCGGCAAGGGTGTTACTGATCGGTAACGTGTTGCGCCGCACCAGATTACGAAGTGGTAACGCTTGTTGGCCGCGATGAAATCGAGGATGCAGCAGGCACAAGGCTTTGCTCGCAAGGCACGCGCATTGCTATGGGTTACGGGTAGATAAAAAGCAGATCGTGGCGGCTGCTACATGAACACCCGCCGCATCCAGAGGAGGCAACGCGAATGAGTGAAGAATTGAGGGTCTCCCCCATCGAGACGCGCGGCGTCGCGGGCAAGAAGCGCTATGCCATGGTGGTGGATACGCGCCGCTGCATCGGCTGCATGGCCTGCCAGGTCGCCTGCAAGGCCGAATACGACACGCCGCTGGGGGTCAATCGAACCTGGGTGCCCTACAAGGTGGTGGGCAAATATCCCATGGTCAAGAAGCAGTTCCTGCCCCGGTTGTGCAACCACTGCGACGATCCCCCCTGCGTGCGCAACTGTCCGGTCGAAGCCACCTACAAGGTTGAGGATGGCGGCTTCGTTTTGCAGCGCTACGAGCGCTGCATCGGCTGTCGCAGCTGCATGGCGGCATGCCCCTACAACGCGCGCTTCATGCTGCCGTCGCATCGCACCTACACGCCGATCACCAACGTAGTGGACAAGTGCACCTTCTGCTTCCATCGCGTGACGCAGAACCTGGTGCCGGCTTGCGTGCAGACCTGCATCGGCCGTTCGCGCGTGTTTGGCGACCTCAATGATCCGAACAGCGAGGTGTCCTATCTGGTGGCGAAGAACGCGACCCAGGTATTGCGTCCCGAGGAAGGCACCAAGCCGCACGTCTTCTACATCGGGGCTGACCGCAATGCCACCGAGTTCGGCCGCGACGCCTACAACAAGCCGGAAGTGATGGAGCAGGAACGCTCCGCCTTCAAGGCTCACTTCAAGATCTAAGGGGTGAATCATGGGTGATTACGTCTGGTTTCACGATGTCTCTTGGCATGCCGCCTACGCCATCTACTTCTTTGTCGTTGGCATTGTTGCGGGCCTGTCCTTTCTGTCCTATCTGTCCTGGCATCACGAGGCCCTGGTTCCGATTCGTGAGAAGGCGGCCTATGTCTCGGTCGTCCTGCTGGGTGTGGGCGGTGTGCTGCTGATCGGCGACCTGTCTCAGCCATTGCGCTTCCTCAATGTGCTGAATCCGGCCTACCTCAACTTCAGCTCGCCGCTGGCCTGGGGTTCGTTGAACATCCTCAGCTTCGGTGCCGCGCTCGTGGCCTACATCTGGTTCATGAAGCAGGGTGACGACAAGGCGAAGTTGCTGGGGATGATCGCCGGCTTGCTGGCCATGGGGTTGCCGATTTACACCGGCTTTGACCTCACGGTGCATCAGTCGCGTCCGGTGTGGAACACGCCGGTGATGCCGGTGCTCTTCGTCGCCCTGGCGATGGCCTCCGGTTCTGCCGTGGCCTCGCTGATGGCGGGCGGCGATGCGGCGGCGCAGAAGATGTTGCGCCAGTTCATGCTCTGGTCGGCTGCCGCCGTCGGCGTGATTCTGGTCTCCATCCTCGGCACCACCAACTATGGCGGTACGGCTCAGGAACTGAGCTTCGTGATCATGACCAGCGGCACCATGGGGCTGATCTTCGTCGGTATCGGCATCCTCGCCGGCACCGCCGCCCCCATCGCCCTGATGCTCGCACCCGTCGGTCGCCAGCCTATCGGCCTGATGCTGTCCGCCTTGCTGCTGCTGGTCGGCAGTGCCGCCCTGCGCTACGCCCTGCTGATGGGCCCGCAGCAGCTGCAAACCCTGTATTGATGACCGGAGGAGATAGAAAAATGGAAATGCCAAAAGTCACCCGTCGCACCTTCCTCAAGGTCAGTGCCGGTACCGGCGCGGCGGCCGCTGCCGCGCCGCGTCTGCTCAACGCCATGGAGAACGATCTCGGCGGCAAGGACCCCAGCCCGGTCACCGGCGCCGAGCGCAAGGCCATCCCGATCAACTGCCACGTCTGCAACATCCAGGACGGCGCCATCGCCTACGTCGAGAATGACCGCGTGGTGAAGCTCGAAGGCAACCCGGAGCACGTCTCCACCCGTGGCCGCCTCTGCGCCAAGGGCAACTCGGGCATGTGGTACAGCTACGACCCGGATCGCATCCTCTACCCGATGAAGCGCGTCGGTGCCCGTGGCGAGGGCAAGTGGAAGCGCATCACCTGGGACGAGGCCCTGACCGAACTCGCCGCCAAGCTCGACGCGGCGATCAAGGAAGACCCGAACACCATCATGCTGAAGTATGGCCGCCAGCGTACCGGCGGCGTCATCGACCGCTTCATGAACACGCTGGGCTCGGCGACGGTGGTGAATCACACCTCTGTCTGCGAGTCGTCGAAGAAGATCGGCATGGAGCCCACCTGGGGGCCGGACATCGAAACGCCGGACTTCGCCAATGCCAAGTACGTATTGAACTTCGGCTCCAACATCCTCGAAGCCGCCTACTTCCACAATCCGCTGTCGCAGCGGATCACCGAAGGCCGCGTCGACAACCAGATGAAGATCGTCACCTTCGATGTACGTCTGTCGAACACGGCGGGCTTCTCCGACGAGTGGGTGCCCGTGCATCCGGGCACCGACGGTGCGGTGGCGCTGGCCATGGGTCACGTCATCCTGCGCGACGACCTCCAGGATTCGGACTTCATCAACACCTGGACCAACGTCACGGTGGCGGAACTCAAGGCCCACTACAAGCAATACACGCCGGAATGGGCGGCGAAGATTTCCGGTGTGCCGGCCGAGACCATCGAGCGCATCGCCACCGAGTTCGCCACCACCAAGCCAGCGACGCTGTTCACCTATCGCGGCCCGGCCAAGCACCTCTACGGTTCCTACAACGAGAAGGCCTGCATGATGTTGCCGATCATGACCGGCAACATCGAGAAGCAGGGCGGTTACTGCCTGCCGCGCGGCATGGGCTGGCCCCAGCCGAGCCCGGAGCCGGGCAAGCCGAAGAAAGGCTCCTACCTTTCGCATCCGCCGGATTACCCGCTGGCCGGCCACAAGGTCAGCCATCTGGTGCCTTTCTGGATCGCCGAGGGCAAGCAGAAAATCAACGTCTACATCACCTACCAGGACAACCCGGTGTATACCAATCCGGGCGCCATGGCGGTGTGGGGCAAGCTGTTCAAGGACGAGAAGCTGATTCCCTATCTGGTCTCCATGAGCCCCTTCATGGGCGAGGAGACGGCGCTGGTGGACCTGATCCTGCCCGACTGCCCCTACCTGGAGCGCTGGGAACCGGAGTCGATGCCCAACTCCCTGTGGCCCTGGCTGGGCATCCGCCAGCCGGTGCACAAGGCCCTGGGCGAGTCGCGCGAGAACCGCGTCATGATGCGCGACATCATCTGGAAGCTGGACCCGGACGGCAAGCGCGGCATGAAGCAGTTCTGGAACTTCAAGGATGGCGAGGACTACATGCGCCATCACTTCGACAACATCCCCGGCCTCAAGGAAGCCGGCGGCCTCGACTTCATGAAGAAGCATGGCGTCTGGCCGATCTACGGCAAGCTCAATCCCAAGACCGGCAAGGTCTCGGACAAGACCGGGCGCGAGATCAAGGCCGAGTACGGGCTGTTCAAGAAAGAACTGTCGGATGGCGACATGGCCGGCGCGGCAGTGGGTGCCAACGGCATCATCAGCAAGAACGGCAAGGCCATCGGCGTCAAGCGCAACGGCAAGAACTACGTCGGCTTCCCCACCGGCAACCGCATCATCAACGTGCGCATCGACCAATGGGCCGAGTATGGCTTCAATCCCATGCCGACCTTCAAGCGCGTGCCCTGGCACGAGAACATGAAGGACGACGAACTGGTCATGACCACCTTCAAGCTCAACGTGCACAAGCAGTCGCGCACTGCGGCGGTGAAGTGGCTGGCCGAGATCGCGCACAGCAATCCGATGTGGATCAACGCCGCCACGGCGGCCAAGATCGGCGTCAAGACCGGCGATCTGGTGCGCGTCGAGTCCAAGGTGGGCCATCTGGTGACCAAGGCCTACGTCACCGAAGGCATCCATCCCAAGACCGTCGCCATCCCGACCGGCTTCGGCCACTGGGAATACGGCCGCCTTGCCACGCTGAAACTGAAGGAGAAGAAAGCCGAGTGGAGCCACGGCCAGGACGACCCGGACCTCAACAACGTCTGGTGGGATGACAAGGGCGTACACCCCAACAACATCATCCCGGCGGTGGCCGATCCCATCGGTGGTTCGCAAGGCTGGTATGACACCGTAGTCAAGGTGACCAAGGCCGGCCCGAACGACAAGTACGGCGATTCGCAGGGCGATTGGCAGAAGCATTACGAGGCCTACAAGGAAACCATTCGCTACGCCTACACCGGCGACCTCCACCGCAAGATGCACCCCGAGATGGCCTCCTGGGCCGGCCCGGACAGCGTCAAGCACAAGGGCGGCGGCGGGCACTGAGCGGCTGATCGAAACTCCTTCCTCCTCCAATAGTGTTGGGAGAGACTTAGGCCCGGCGCTGTCCAGTCCGGGCCACCTTTTTTTGGAGCAGCCATGCTTAAAGCCGTATTGAAGATCGAAGACGACGAAGAAGTCGGCGCTGGTGAAACGGCGGCAGTCCTCGCCTCGCCCGCCGAAACCGCCGCCGAATGCCGGGCGCGGGCCGAGGTCTATCACCTGCTCTCCGGCGTCTTCGTCGAAGAGCCGTCGCAGGAATTTCTCGCCGCCCTGCGCAGCCCCGAGGCGCAGCAGCAGTTCGCCGAGGCCGGCCTGAAGTTCGACGCCGACTTCACCGCTGCCGACGCCGATGAATTGATGGAAGCGCTGGCCATCGAATACACCACCCTGTTCGCCAACTCCGGCGGTTTCCCGCCGGTGGAGTCGGTGCGGCTCTTCGGCCGCTTCAAGCAGGAGCCGAATTTCGAGACCATGCAGACCTACAAGCGCCTGGGCTTCACGCTGCGCCCCGGTCGCTTCGAGGTCTTCGCCGACCAGATCGGCGTCGAGCTGATGTTCGTCGCCGAACTGCTGGAGCGCGCCGCCAGCGCGCTGGAGCAGGGCGACACGGCCGGGCATCGACGTCTGGACAAGGAGATCAAGCGCTTCTGGACCCTACATCTCGGGCGCTGGGTGCGGGGCTATTCGCAGTTGATCGAGCGCACGGCAGAGCATTCCTTCTACCGCGAGATGGCGCGCTTCCTGCACGGCTTCGCCGTCGAGGAAATCGAGGCCATGGGCTTGCGCATCGACGATGCCGACCAGGCCCGGCTGGAAGTGCCGAAAGCCGAGGTCCGCGTCGAGTTCGACCCGGACGAGCCGGTCTGTAATGGTTGCGTCAGCGATGCCATTGCTGGTCAGGGCAATGCACCGGGCAACGTGCATCGCCTGCACGACTTGCGCTGAGGTCGGGTCATGATCCTCGATCTCGCCTCGCCGAAGGAACTGCCGCCCCCCGACCGCCAGGTCCTTTCCGAGCTGGATTGGAAGGACGTGGCGGTGATGTGGGACAGCAACGACCTCGGCGCCCTGCACGACTGGCTCAACGAGCGCTGGTCGCGGCTGATCCGCAACAGCATGCTGGGCACCAAGGACCCGGAGGCCGAGTTCCTGCAAGGCCTGGCCTTTGCCACCCTGGCCCTGTTCTTTACCCAGAACCATAATCAGGAAGGCGCGCTGCTGATGGTCGACGATGCCCAGATGGCGCTGGCGAAATACCGCCCGCGCTTCCTTGGCGTGAACATTGATCCCATCCTCGGCACCTTGCAGGAGCTGCGCCCGCTGCTGACCGGTCTGGCGCCGGACGACGCCTGTCCGCTGTATCCCTTCGTTTATCCCAAGTTCGAATACAGCACATGAACGCAATCATCGACGAGGCTGACGCACCGGCAATCGACGAAGAAAAGTCGGCGCTGGTGATACGGCGATTCCGCGCTGGCAATGACGAATGCGAATGCGGCGAAGCCGACGAATTCGTCTTCGATGCGCCGGGCTTGGAGACGCAGGCGGCCGAGTGTGCTGGGATCGTGTTGCCCGAGGGCAACGAAACCCGTGCCACCACGCTGCTGGCTGCCGGCGCACCCCGCGTCTATCTCGGCGGTGCCGTGCTGCTCGACAGCACGCTGGTCGAACGGCTCGTGGCTGCCTACGGCACTGAGCGCATCGGCATCTATGCGCCTCTACGCCGGCAGACCGTGAGTTGGTCCTTCGAGACCGTCTCCAATGCCGACTTCAAGACTGTCACCCCGTCGCACTGCGAGCCGGCCTGGGAAGTGCTGTGGGCCGACGGATCGGGCACGGGCACGCTGGCGTCCTGGTGGCTGAAAACCATGGGCGAACTGGGCGCCTCTTCCTTCCTCGTGCGCGTGGACATCCGCGACGACACCGATCTCAATCTGTGTGCCGGCCTCGTCGAGGAACTCGGTGAGGCGCTCTGGCTTGGCCCCTTGACCGATCCGGCGCCCGCATTGGCCGAGTGGGTGGACTTCGGCCAATGCCGTCAGCTTGCCTTGCCGGTGTCGCTGTATGCGCAACTCCATGCTGCTCCCGCGCAGCAAACAGGCCTGGCCCCATGAAAGCGTTCATCGCCCTGCTTATCTTGCTGCTGGCAGAAGCGGCTCAGGCCCAGGTTCGCAGCCTGGACAAGGTCCAACTGGTCGACGTCCTGTCCAGTCGTCCACCGTGCTGCGTCATCGACGGTCGCGCCGCTGACCGGCGCCAGAAGGAACCGCTGGCCGACGCTCTTCCCTGGCGCAGCAACCTCACCATCAAGCCGACGGCCACCGTCGTTGTCATCGCCGACCGCGACCAGGATGCACTGGCCATTGCCAAGGTGCTGGAAAAGCGCCACCCCGGCAAACCCATCATCGCCGTCAAGGGTGGGCTGGCGACCTGGAAGTCTGCCTCCCTGGCCCTGCTCGCTGCCGCCGGCATGGACGCCGCCAACAGCGCGCCGCTCGGTTTCGTCATCCCCAGCAACACCTGCGAACACGGCAAGCCTTTGCAGGAACTGCGCTTCGACAAGAAAAAGTGAGCTGGGCATCGTGATGCTTGCCACACCCGAATTCCACGCCACGCGCTGCGTGCGCTACCGCTTCCGCTACAGCGAATGCAGCCGCTGTGCCGATGCCTGCCCGCATGAGGCCGTCGCGCTGACCGACGTCGGCGCTGCCATCACCATCGACAAGTGCCGCAACTGCGCCCTGTGCGTTTCCGCCTGCCGCACCGGTGCCCTTGTTGCCGCCAACTACAAGCCCATCGACATGCTGCGGCAGGCGATCAAGAGCGAGCAGTTCAGCATTGCCTGCGCGCCCTCCGGCTTTGCCGCCGACGCCATCGTGCCCTGCCTCGGCGCCCTCGATGCCTCCTTGCTGGCCTATCTGGAAAAGCGTCGTCTGCCCACTACTCTGCTCGGCACCGCCTTGTGCACCGACTGCGCCCATGGTGCGAAAGGCGCAGCGCAAATCGAGATCAATCTGGAAGCCTTGGACGAATTGCGCACTGCGGCCGCACCGGCTGAATGGTTGCCGATCCGCATCGGCAGCGAGGTGCCGACGCAGACCGAGGCCCAAGCCGACAAGCCGAGCTTCGGCTCCAGCCGCCGTCATCTCTTCCGCCGTCTGCTTGGGCGCGGCGTCGATGAAGTCATCGCCACCGTCGAAGCCAAACCCAAGGCCGAGCCGATTCCCGACAAGGCCATCCGTGCCGGCGCCTATGCGCTGACGGAGCAGCGGGAACTGCTGCAAATCGTCGCCGGGCGCAAGGACGGTTTGCCCTTCCGCGTCGACATCCACGAGGGGCTGCCGGCACTGGAGATCAGCATCAATCCCGGCTGCACCGTCTGCGAAGCCTGCTTCCGCGTCTGTCCCACCGGCGCTCTGAGCATCACCGAAAATCCCGGTGACTGGGCCATCAGTTTCCAGCGCGACCGTTGCGTCGGCTGCGCGGCCTGCCTGGAAGTCTGCCAGCCGCGCGTGCTCGATGCCGCCGCCAGTTTCGACCTCACGCCGGACCAGCCGGCACGCCCGCTGATCAGCCTGGGCAAGCAGCGCTGCAATCGTTGCGACCGTTTCTTCGTCTCGGCCCAGCCGGCAGAAACCTGCCCGGTTTGCAGCGACGACCAGGAAGCCTTTACCGCCATATTTGGCTAGGAGAACTATATGGAATGGGAATTCACCCCGCAGGAAGTGGTCAAGGGCGAAATCGGCTACGGCCTTGCCGACTTCCGTCACGATCTCGCCGAGGAAGTGCGGCAGAACGTCACCGGCGACACGGAAGTCTTCGCCCGCACCTATCACCTGCTCTACGACCTCTGCTACGCGCTGGCCACCAGCAAGGACATCGAAGCCCATCTCGCCACCTATGCCTACGACCCGCCGACGGTACAGTTCCTGCGCGAGATGCAGGTCATGATGGCCGGCAACGTCGAGATGCTCGGCGCCATCCTGCAACGCCAGATCATGGATCGCATCGAGGCCGGCATGCCACTGGAGGCCGCGATTGCCGACGTCGCCGAGTGGCATGGTGCGCTGGTGACGGACGACGCGGCTCTGGCCTCATGAACACCCGCCTGCGTGACGGCCACGGCCGCGCCATCGACTATCTGCGGCTGTCGCTCACCGACCGCTGCGATCTGCGCTGCACCTATTGCATGCCCGAGGGCTTCCGCGATTTCGAGACGCGGGACCATTGGCTCACGGCGGAGGAGATTCGTCGTGTCGTCGCCGCCTTCGTCGGCCTCGGCGTGCGCCGCGTGCGCCTCACCGGCGGCGAACCGCTGACGCGCCGCGAGGCAGTCGACATCGCGCACAGCATCGGCCATCTGCCCGGCCTCGACGACCTGTCGCTGACCACCAACGGCACCCAGCTCGCCCGCCATGCCGTCGCCCTGCGCGATGCCGGCGTCAAGCGGCTCAACGTCAGCCTCGATACCCTGGACCGCGACCGTTTCACCGCCATCACCGGCCACGATGCGCTACCGGCCGTGCTGGCGGGCTTGCAGGCAGCCAGCGACGCCGGTTTCGGGCCGATCAAGATCAACATGGTGTTGCTGGGTGGCGTCAATGAGGACGAAGCCGAGGCCATGGCGGATTACTGCATCGCCCGTGGTTTCGTGCTGCGCTTCATCGAGGTCATGCCCCTGGGCGAAAGCGGTCGTCGCGCGTCGCCGGTGGATTTGCCGGCCATTCGCCGGCGGCTTCAGCAGCGTCTCGGCCTGATCGACGGCGTGGTGCCCGGCGGCGGCCCGGCGCGTTACCTGACAACTGCGGATAGGCGCGGCAGCATCGGCTTCATCACGCCCATGAGCCAGCATTTCTGCGAAACCTGCAACCGGGTGCGCATCTCCGCCGAGGGCAAGCTGCTGCTCTGCCTGGGCCAGGAGGACAGCCTCGATCTGCGCACGCTCTTGCGCGCCGGAGCGAGCGATAAGGAATTGGGCGAGGCGATTCGTGCTGCCGTGCTGCGCAAGCCCGAGCGCCACGAGTTCAACTCGGCGCCCGGCAAGATCGTTCGCATCATGGCGCAGACGGGAGGCTGAGCCCCCGTCAGGCGCCGCCACCTAGCCCTTGACGCAGTCCTCGCAGAAGGGCGTCGCCGGGTCGTGCTCCAGGCGCGCGGCGTCGATTTCGTCGCCGCAGCGACAGCATTCGCCGTAGTTGCCCTTGGCGTCACGGTCCTGCGCGGCTTCGGTCTTGCGCAATTCCATACGCAGGCGCTCCACCGAACTGGCCGCCACGGCCTGCAATTGCAGGGCTTCGTTGCGGGTCAGACCGTCCTGGTCCTCGAAATCGTGGGGCACGGGTGCAGCGGCGACCTCAGTGCGGAGCAGCTCTTCGCGCAGCGAGTCGTGGCGTTTTTTCAGCAGCGTCGCCGTATCGCCAGCGCCGACTTTCAGGGATGTGTTCATGGGGCAGCGCCGCAGCGGAAGAGAAAAAGGTCATCGAGGGTAACAGGTCCGGGGCTTCACTGCCGAAGAAACCTTACTCAAGGGGCTTTGATGCGTCCCACCAACAATGCCTGCACGTCGGCTGTCGTCCATTCGCCGCGTACCCCCGGTGGAGCGCCATCGACGGCCGGGAAGTTCATCAATTCCAGCGCCTTGCCCTGCTTGCCCTTGTGCCGGTACTGGCCGTCGATAAGGATCACGATGGGAATATGCCCGGAAAGCCCTACGGCTTGCATGCGCCGGATGCCTTCCTGGCCCTCAATGTCGATTTCCTTGACTCGCACTTTGCCGCCTTGCGCCGCAAGCCATTCGCGTAGTGGCGCCAGTGCCGTTTTTACCGGCGGGTGTGGCATGGCGAGAATCTCCACCGCTGGTGGCCCCGCCAGAGTGTGATCGGCGATGAGTGCCAGGGTGATGGTGGCCAGGGCACCTAAAAAATTTCGACGTGCATTCATCGTTGTTTCCCTATTTGCAGTTGTTATGCAGCTTCCACATTTCTGCGTGACCCATGGCAACGGCCCAGTCCGGCGGCGTGCATTTCTGGTTGGCCGGTGCAGTCGCCGGGGCAACTGTCGCTATGGCTCCCACTGCCGGGAACCATCGCTGGGCGACAAGACCGATTAGGATGAAAAAGACGAGGACAATCGCCGTACCGCCAGCGCCGACTTTTTGGCTCGCATGCGGGGTGAAGACTTCACAGCTTCCACCAGGGCAATACTGCGCCTGCCGGCGCGCAAAGGCGTTGTAGATATTGCAGGCGAGGCAGATGCCGAATGCGCTCTCGAAGAACATCAAGACAAGACAGGTGGCACAGACGATCAGGTTGATTGGTCCAACCACGTTGTTCAACACGATCAGGTAGAACATCACGACCGCCAGCGTCCAGCCCACCGCCCAGGCAAAACGCTTTTGCGGCGCGCCGGACCATTCCGGCACCTGCCCGCGCACGGCTAAGCGACCGAGGATCATGCTCGGCGAATGGCGTGGGTTGATGAAGATGCGGATCGTGAAATCGATCAGGAAGGCGATGACGAAAATCTGCGTCAGGCGGAAATTGCCCATCAGCCAGGAGTTCAGAAAGGACACCAGGGCGAAGAAGAACAGGATGCCGGCTGCGGCCCGCACCTCGCGTTCGTTCAATACCGGCACTTCGTAACCGGCGACCGTCTCGCCGAAGCCGAACAATTTCACCATGGGATTTTCCTTTCGCCTGAGTTTGGCTTGAGCATAGTGCGCGGCGACATTGGCCTTGTATGATTCAAATCATATGAGCAAGGAAACCAGTCTTCCACCGCCGCTGGCTGGCGTGTCGCCCCGGCAACGGCGGTTGGCCGCCGGCGAGGTGCTGTTCCGTCAGGGCGACCGCACGGCGGGCATCTACCGGCTGATCGAAGGGCGGGTGCGGCTGGTGCGGGTGACGCCGGACGGTACAGCGGTGAATTTGCATCAGGCCCGGCCTGGCGAGACTTTCGCCGAGGCTTCGTTGTTCTCAGCCCACTACCACTGCGATGCGGTCGCCGATGTGGATAGCCTGGTCGGCCTCTATCCGAAAGCGGCGCTGACGGCGCACCTGCGCGATGATCCCGAGGCGCTCTGGCTGTTCGCCGCCGATCTGGCCCGTCACCTGCAAGGCCTGCGCGGCCGCTACGAATTGCGGCAGATACGCTCCGCCCCCGAGCGGGTGCTCCAGTTCCTGCGCCTGCGCTGCGATGCGGAGGGCTGTTTCCGTCCCGACGGCACACTCAAGAACCTGGCCGCCGAACTGGGCATGAGCCACGAAGCGCTGTACAGAGCCCTGGCCGCGCTGGAGACAGAGGGTCGTCTTATCCGAGTCGATAACTTGCTGCGGATGATCCCTTCGACCGGGCATGGCGCTTGAATATGCCTGAATTGGGTAGTACACTGCCCAATATGGGTTTGAAACTCAAAAAATCTCCGCAAGCAACGATCAGCCTGGCTGATGCCTTGTTCTCCGGCACCCAGCAACGGGTGCTCGCCTATTTGTTCGGCCAACCCGACCGCAGTTTCTACGCGACCGAGCTGATCGGTCTTACCGGCGGGGGCTCGGGGGCGGTGCAGCGAGAACTGGCACGCCTTGCGGGGAGCGGACTGGTGACGGTGACGCAGTTCGGCAACCGCAAGAATTATCAGGCAAATCCGGCCGCGCCGATTTATGCCGAACTCTGCGGTATTGCCATGAAGACTGTCGGCCTCGCCGAACCTTTGTGCGCAGCGCTGGCCCCCCTGGCCGACCGCATCCACATAGCCTTTGTCTTCGGCTCGGTGGCCAGTGGCAGTGACACTGCAACAAGCGATATCGACGTTCTGGTGATTACCGACGATCTCGACTATGCCGATGTTTTCGCCGCGCTGCAAACCGCCGAGGCCCGTCTGGCGCGGCCGGTCAATCCTACGCTTTACACACCCATCGCCTGGCGTCGCAAGCGCAAGGAAGGCAATGCCTTTGTCACCAAGGTGGCCACGCGGCCCAAGATCATGCTGATTGGTACAGAGGCCGATCTTGGCTGAAACGCCGGCCGAGCTTGTCAATCTGGCGCGAATCGGCAAGCTTGCCGTCGAGCCCGGCACTGCCGTCGAGATAGCCGGCCTGCTGAAGTCGGGCCGGGAACGCCTGAAGGATGCGCTCAACGCAGAATTGGCCCTTTCCAGTCGCTTCGACCTGGCCTACAACGCCGCCCATGCATTTTCCCTTGCCGCTCTGCGTTGGCATGGCTATCGTTCGGACAACCGCTATCTGGTTTTTCAATCCCTGCCGCATACGCTGGGGTTGCCGGCGCCGGTCTGGCGGGTGCTGGCCAAGGCTCACGAAGTGCGCAATCTGGCCGAGTATGAAGGGACGTTCGAGGCCGACGAGCAACTGCTGCACAGCCTCATCGATGCGGCGGAAAAGGTGTGGCAGAGAGCGCAAGCGCTACCGAAACTGCCTGGGCCTGCTATTCAAGAATAGAGATAGTGCCGAAATGACAGACCGTCTTCTTGCCCCCCTACGGAACGTCGACCAGCCAAGCGTATTATTTTGTGGGGCAGGGCTATCAGTGGGATCAGTCCCTGACGCAGCCAAGCTATACGAAAAGAAATGGAAGTCTGTTGAAGATCAATTGGGCATAGTCGATGGCGACATCGATCATGACTCGATCAACGCAATCCCCGAGAAAGCCTCGCGGCTCTATGTTTGGGCTGAGAGAGTGCTAGCGCTTCTAGAATTGCGTGGGGTGCCCGTTCCGAAATTGAGGTTTGCCGAAGCACTGGGGTTGCTAGACGATCCTCGCTGGTGGGGGCGTGCCGAAATCGATTTTCGTGGGACTACTCCGCGCCATCGGGTCATTGCTCGATTTGCCAAAGAGGGACTTTGGAAGAGTATTTGGTCGTTCAACTGGGATTGCATTCTGGAAAATGCAATGGAGCAAATCGGCCTGAGTAATGGCGTTCCACGCTTTCGCCAACCTTGGCAGAAAAGCCATTACGTCTCCCATGTTCAAAAAGACTATTTCCCTTGTTCCACTCATATTTCAGCGCTCAATGTTCATAAACCACATGGCTGTGTGCGAGCACTAGATTTGGCGAAAAATGCCCAAAGGGAAAACGATATACCAAAGGCTGTTGCATTAAGTTCGAGGCTTATGGTCAGTGATCAGGAGTTGCGTGATCGAAGTGCCTGTCCCTATTCGCGGGAAAATGATCCTGCATTCTTTGAAGCCTTGCGAAATGATGTTCGCGGTGCGTTCAACATGGTTCTTGGCTGGAGCATGAGAGAGGAGTCATTGAGGAAACAGCTTATGAGCCCTCTGGCGGAGCCAGGAACTCGCCTAGTCATTCTCGATATTGCGTTCGGAGAAAGTCATTCAAACGTGTGCCGAGAGGCTGGCCTTAAACAGGCAGACGTTCATTTTGAATTAAAAACGACAATTGCATTTCCAAACCGCGACGACGTATTCCGGTGGCAGCAGGCAATTTACACACTTGACCGACTGGAAGCGGCAAACGATGGTAGGCCAATATTGGATAGACTCGGAATTGATTGGCGGGCAACCCTTGATCATCACCCTCAAGAGTTCCTCCTCGACTGGGCCGATGAATTCCTGCCTACCTGGACAAAGTTATGCTGGAGTGCGGGCTTGGTTGAGGCACCTCAGATGATGCCGCACCGGGTTGATCTGGAGCGACGGGACGAATATATCCCTCTGAATTACGTGCATGTGCACCGTCCCGATTTATCGGCAGCAGCTAGAGTTCTTCGTGCTTTGTCGTCCCATTCCGATGCATTCAATGCTCGAGACTTCCCAGGCGGCCTATTTCATCACTCGGGTACGCTAATAGTTCCGCTTCCGAGTTGGGGCGTTTTGAATGAGTTGCGCGCTTTGCGGCCAATGGTTGATGCTTTGCGTGGTCGACTGGGATATGTGGCCGAAATTGCTGTCTGGCCGATTCATCTGGATATAGCGTCATCTCATGAACAGAATCACGCCTTATTGCAGAGCATCGCCGCCATGATGCCTGTCCCCGCCTTTGCCGACCTGAGTGCCAATCCAGGCCGAATTCGTCTAATTGCCAATCTGAATGAGGTTGAGCTATGAATCCCATTGACGCTGTTCGAGAATTTCTTGTGAAAAAATATCGTGGCTTGATCAGCGGCTTCGATAGTTTTTCAGATGGATTCGACGGTCGATATCCAGGATGGCACTGGGTGAACGACGACCTCTCGTTGATCGGTGAAACGAGTTCTCATGGCTTGTTGCTTGATCCCGATGTGGGAATCGCACTATTTCTGCTCCGTTTTAATCCAAGTTCGAATGAGGATGCGGGGACTGATGTTAGGGCGCAAGTAGCCAAAGCTATTGCCTATCGCTCCCGTTTTCTACCATGCCGACTGGATGAGGATAAGGCAGATGAGAATGGAAGCTGGCGAGTTGCTATTCATTGGCTTGTCGATCAATGTGACGATCTGGATTGGCAAAATCAGGTTTCCGAGTTGCGGCGCGATACTGCATACATGGAAGAGCTATCAGTTGATGCCATCATTTGCGATCTCCGCTACGACTGGGCTGACGCTGTGCAGCATCACGAGCTTCCCCGGCTACTGTTGAGGACCCGAGAGGTATTGGGTAAGGCATCGGCTGATTCAGTCTTCAAGTGGTCAAGTGCAGATGAGCGGGTTCGCGAAGCCATGAAGGGATTCTCAGACCAATTTCTTGACGATATGGAGCGCCAACTTGCACGGAAGATTGAGTCCAGGATGGAGAGCAAGTATCTGGATACATCCGTCGACGCGATGGAGCTCCCTTCTGTTCCTCAAAAAATGCAATCACTTGTGGTGCGAACCTTTCGCAATCTGAAAGAGATTCGACTGAACATTTCTGGTGAGTCGGCGCATGCGGCTATTGTTCATGGTCCAAACGGAACGGGTAAGAGCAACCTTTTTGAGGCCGTCGAGTTTGCGTTAGGTGGTATTTCTCGCAGAGCTTTTAAGTTTCTCAATGACCCAGACGTAACAACTACCAAAAAAGGGCATGAGTATCTTGCAAGCTATCTTTCACCTTTTGGTCGAGAAGGTGGCAGACCAAGCATCGAGTTGAACGGCAAAGAGGTCTTGCTGACCATCAATCCAACCGACGGCGCTCTTAAGGGCAATGCACTGTCCCAAGAGGATACAGATAGGTTCATTTACAAGAGCGCCAATGGACTTGCTGCCGAAATCCTCGGCGAATTTTCCGGGCTCGCTGATGATCTAATGGAATTCGCTGATCGCGAACTGATTCAGGAACAAGCCAATCTGAAAAGCATGCTTTCCCGCCTTGGTCTGGATCGTCCCGGTGCCATAACCCGGAAGGACACTGCGCGGGATAGAGTTGCCGAGGTTCAGTTACGGGACAGCGTATCTATTGCGCCACATGCCCTCAAATTGTTGGAAGTTGATGCCCTAGCGTGGAGTCCAACGACATCATTCGCCGACACAATAGCCTCGGCAATGTTAGAGAGGCAGCGCAGCCTTGGGGATTTTGTCTCTGGCATTGGCAAGCTTTCGTCGCAGGAAGCGCTGCAAGAAAAGCTGCGGGACTATCTGATTCCGGTATGGCAATCGCGCCGATCGGCGGATCAGTTTCTCGGGACAGTAGGCCGATTGCGCGGTGAATGGCCGGGAGAGTTAGCGAGAAAGTTCGATGCTTGGGGTCAGTGGTTGTCTGCGCGACAGGCGATTCAGACTGGAACAGACAGTCACGAACTGGCAATGAAGCAGTCGCAGCGCAAGCTATGGAGTGAAGAGCTTGAGACGCTGACGAAGAAGGGAACATTGTTGCGGGAAAGGGAGCGGCATTTCGAAGCACTACAGCAATTTCTGAGAGGACCGAGCCTGTCCGAAATTTTGTGTGTGAGGCATACCATGTTGAAAAGGAGCATGTATGCCAAGCAAGACCCGCAAAAAGAAGCCGGCAGTGACGCTGCCGAGTATCCCGAAAGAAATCA
>JAVBXY010000020.1 GCA_030824275.1 Rhodocyclaceae bacterium
CCCATGACTTCGCTGTACCACTTCACCGATTCTTCCAGGTCCAGCACCCGCACGATCGCGTGGCCCGGCCTCAATACGCCTGTCATTGCCATTTGCTTACTCCTCTTTGTTGTTGGACTGCGGTTCCGGCAGCTTCAAGCGGCGCTGCACGGGGAAGAAATGCATGTCGAAACGACCACCGACCAGGCCCCAGATACCGCGCGGAATCCACAGCATGAAGGCGACGGCGACGCTGCCGAGAATGATCATGTACCAAGTGCCATAGTCGGACAAGAGTTCGCGCAGGATGAAGAACACCAGCGTGCCGACGATGGGCCCCTCGATGGTACCGATGCCGCCGATGACGACGACGAAGAACATGGTCGCTGTCCAGTCGATGGAGAACGCCGCCTCCGGCGCGATACGCAGCTTGGTGATGAAAATCAGCGCACCGGCCATGCCGCAGCCCACGGCGGAAGCGATGTAGACGAACCATTTGATGCGCTTGACCGAGATACCCAGGCTTTCCGCCGCCGGCTCGCTGTCGCGCACCGCCGTCAGGGCCAGACCATGGCGGGAGCGCAGCAGCAGGTACACCGCCAGCGTGGCCCCGGCGCCGAGGGCCAGCGCCATCCACAACGTGAGCGATTCGCGCCACCAGGCCGGGATGCCGATCACCGTACTGGTGATGGAAGTCCCCGAGCCACCGCCCAAGGACGTGGTATTGGCGATCAGCAGACGAAATACTTCCGCCACCACCCAGGTGCCAACGGCGAAATAGGCGCCGCGCAGGCGGAAGACGATGGCCGCCGTCGGCACCGCGATGAGGCCGGTGATCAGGCCCGCCAGCGGCACGATAAGGAAGGGATTGATGCCGGCCTGCAAGCCAAACAGCACCAGGGAATAGCCGCCAAGGCCGATGAAGGCCTGCTGCCCCACCGACAAAAGGCCGCCATAACCGGCGAGCAGATTCCACATCTGCGCCAGGGCCAGGGTATAGAGAAACTCTGCCGCCAGACGCTGGCTGGAGCGTTCGGCCCACCAGGGCATGGAAATCGCCGCGAGGACGAGCAGCACGCCGACGATGGCGCCGATGCGGCTGGCGCGGGTGGCGCGCTGAATCACTGCCGTATTCATCAGCGCTCCCTCGTCCGTGGAAACAGGCCGTTGGGTTTCACCACCAGCACGGCAAGGAAAGCCAGATGGCCGGCGAGGATGCCCCAGCCCGGATCGAGCTTGCCGCCGATGGTCTGCGCAACGCCGAGGATGACGCCGCCGGCCAGCGTGCCCCACAGCGAACCCAAACCGCCGATGATCACCGCCTCGAAGGCGTAGAGCAGACGCGCCGGACCTTCGGTCGGATTGATGTTGGCACGAATGGCGAGAAAGACGCCGGCAATGGCGACGATGCCCATGGCAATGGCCATGGCGACGCCGTAGATGTGGCGGTTGTCGATGCCCATCAACTGCGCCACCTCGCGGTCATCGGAAGCGGCGCGGAAAGCCCGGCCCAGAGGCGTCGCCGAGAACAGCCATTGCAGGCCACCGAGCACGGCGACGGCCACCGCCATGACGATCAGCGGGAACACGCCCACCGCCACATCGCCGCCAAGAGGCACGCTGGCGATACCCAGTTCGCCGACACTCAGACTGCGCGTGTCGGCGGAGAAAGCCACCAGCAGCAGGTTCTGAATGATGATGGACATGCCGAAGGTGACCAGCAGCGGCGGCAGGATGTCCTGGCCGAGGGTACGGTTGAGGATGATCCTTTGCAGCACGTAGCCAAAGCCTGCCATCAACGGCACGATCAGCAGCAGCACGACGAAGGGATCGAGCCCCAATGGCTCGACCACCGCAATTGCAGCGAAGGCGGCAAGAATTGCGAAATCGCCGTGGGCGATATTGATCATGCGCATGATGCCGAAGGACAGCGCGAGACCGGTGGCGAACAGCGAATACAGGCCGCCGAGCAGCAGGCCTTGCAGGATGGTGTTGATCCATTCACCCATGGCTCAGACTCCGAAATAGGCGAGCGAAATCTGCTCGCGGGTGAGATCGTCGGGACGGCCTTCGAGGGACACGCGGCCTTCCTGGAAACAGTAGAGCCGGTCCGCCACGTTCATGGCCTGGCTCACGTCCTGCTCCACCACCACCACCGAACAGCCCTCGGCCTTGATGCCGGGCAGGGCCGCATAGATGTCGCGGATGACGATGGGCGCCAGGCCCAGCGACAGCTCGTCGCAAAGCAGAACCTGCGGATTCGACATCAGCGCGCGACCGATGGCCACCATCTGCTGCTGGCCGCCGGAGAGCGCCGTGCCCGGATTGTGGCGACGCTCGGCGAGGATGGGGAAGAGCTTGTAGAGCCGTTCCAGACTCCACGGCCCCTTGCGCCCCGAGTAGGCGCCGACCAGCAGATTTTCTTCCACCGTCAGGCTGGGAAACAGGCGGCGCCCTTCCGGCACCAGCGCGAGGCCAAGACCGACGATCCTGTGCGCCGGCAAACCACCGATAGGCTGACCAGCGAGCACGACGCTGTCGCTCGCCGCCGCATTGAGACCGGTCAGCGTGCGCAGGAACGTGGACTTGCCGGCACCGTTGGAGCCGATGACGGCAACAGTCTCGCCCTCCTCCAGACGGAAATCGATGCCGTAGAGGGCCTGGAAATCGCCATAGAAGGCGGTCAGGTTTCTGGTTTCGAGAATGCTCATTCCACTTCGATACCCATGTAAATCTCTTTGACTTCCGGGCTCGCCATCACGGTGGCCGGATCGCCCTCCATCAGCTTGCGGCCGAAGTTGATCACCATCAGGCGATCCACCACGGCCATCAGGGCATGGACGATGTGCTCGATCCAGATGATGGAAATGCCTTCAGCCCGGATGGCCTGGATGGACTCGATGAGCTCATGCACTTCATGCTCGGTAAGTCCGCCGGCGATTTCGTCGAGCAGCAGCAGTTCCGGTTCGGTGGCCAGCGCGCGCGCCAGTTCCAGGCGCTTGCGATCCAGCAGCGGCAGCGAGCCGGCCAGTTTGTTGGCCTTGGCCAGCAGGCCCGTGCGTTCGAGGGCGCGGATTGCCAGCGGCGTGCCGTCCTTTTCCGCATGGCCGGCGCCGAAGGTGGCGCCCACCAGCACGTTCTCGAACACGGTCATGCCGCCGAAGGGATGGGGTATCTGATAGGAGCGGCCGATACCCATATGGCAGCGCACCGAGGCCGACAGGCCGGTGACGTCACGACCGGCGAAATGCACACGGCCGGCGTCGGGCCGGACGTTGCCGGTGACGAGATTGAATAGCGTGGTCTTGCCGGCGCCGTTGGGACCGATGATGCCCAGTGCCTCGCCTTTTTCCATGGCGAAGGACAGGTCTTCGGTAACGCGCAACGACCCGTAGGACTTGGATACGTTTTCGACAGCGATCAGGCTCACGGGATGGCTCCTCCATCGGGAGCAGGCTTGAGGCCTGCTCCCGATGGATATGGGACGTGCGGCTTACTTGACTGCCAGCAGCTTGGCCTTGACCGGCACCATCGGCGCCTGGCTGTTCTCCACCACCACCAGCTCGAAGCCCTTGCCGGCCTTCTGCCACTGACCGCCGACCAGCGGGGTTTTGGCGATGTTGGGCACGGGGCCCTTCTTGAAGTTCACCGGACCGACGATGGTCTTCAGATCGGTGTCGCGGATGGCGTTACGGATCGACTCGGGCTTGAGGTCGGCGGAACGCTTGAGCGCATCGATGGCCACTTCGAACAGGGAGTGCTTGAACGCCAGCGGCATGGCCCAGGGGCGGCTCGTGGCCTTGGTGTAGGCGGCAGCGAGCGCGGCCGAGGATTGGCCATTGAGGCTGGAGCTGAAGGGGTGCGTCGGCGACCACCAGACCTCGACCGACAGACCCTCGGCGCGGGGCCCGAAGGACTGGATGGCAGCGGGGAATTCGGTGGCCTTGGCGGCGGTAACGATCTTCGGCTTGAAGCCCTGCTGACCGGCCTGCGACCAGAAGTTGGCGAAGTCGGGCGGCGGCAGCACGCCGGTGACGATCTCGACGTTGTTCTTCTTGAACTCGGCGATGTAGGCGGAGAAGTCGTCAGCCGGCGACTGGAAGCGGCCCTTGTCCACCAGCTTGAAGCCCTTCTGCGCCAGCACGGGCGGGAAGCCCATCTTGGCATCGCCCCAGGCGTTGCCGTCGGAATCGTTGGGGAACAGGGAACCGATGACCTTGTTGGTCGGAATCTGCGTCCACAGGTTGGTGAACACGCCGATCACGTCTTCCAGACCCCAGAAGAAATGGTAGGTCCACTCGAAGCCCTTCTTCGGATCACCACCGCGACCGAAGAAGTGCGGCTGCCAGGGCGTGTCGTTGGTGACGCAGGGCACGCCGTTCAGTTCGCACTGGTCGGCAACCGGGTTGGTCGTCGCGGGCGTGGAGCCGGCGACGACGATATTCACCTTGTCCTTGAGGATCAGCTCGGAAGCGGCCTCGGCGGCGCGATTCGAATTGGACTGGGAATCCTTGACAACGAACTCGACAGCGTAGGTCTTGCCGCCGACCTTGATGCCGCCGGCCAGGGCCTTTTTCATCTCGGCCAGAGTGAAGGCATCCGGCTCGGCGAAGACGGCCAAGGGGCCGGTCTGCGGACTGACGTAGCCGATCTTGATGACGTTGTTGGCGGCATGCACCCAGGGGCCCGGCAGCAGGGCACCGGCGGCGAGGCCGCCGAGGGTCTTGATGGCGGTGCGACGACCGGCGTTGATGTCCAATTCCTTGCTCATGTGATCTCCTCTTTTTTGTGATGCCCGCCCCTGGCGGGGTCGGGGTACTGCAAGCGGCATCAAGGTTAGGTATTCAACCCCCATACCGTCCAATACTATTTCCGTACAATGCTGATACCTGAAAGGTATCGACTTATGGAATTCCGTCACTTGCGTTATTTCCTCGCTCTGGCCGAGGAACTCAACTTCAATCGGGCCGCCGCGCGTCTGCATATTTCGCAACCGCCGCTGACCCGGCAAATCCAGCAACTGGAGCAGGAACTCGGCGTCGAACTGTTCCTGCGCACTTCCAAGGGCGTGGAACTCACCGCAGCCGGCACCATGTTCCGCGAGGAAGCCGGGCGCCTCGTCGCGCTGGCCGAGCGGGCCACCGAGCGCACACGGCTGGCCGGCGAAGGCAAGCTGGGTCGCCTTGACGTCGGCATTTTCGGTTCGGCGGTGCTGAACGTGATCCCGCGCATGATCCTCAACTTCCGCCGGCTGTATCCGGAGGTCACCGTCGTCCTGCACAACATGAACAAGATCGAGCAGATCGAGGCCCTGCGCGAGGGCCGCATCACCATCGGCTTCAACCGGGTGCTGCCGCCGGCGCCGGACATCGTGGTGGAAACGGTGCTGAAGGAAAAACTGATCGTGGCGATCAACCGCAACCACGAGCTGTCGCATGCCCGGGAAATCGCCATCAGCGACCTGTCCGGCCAGCCGATGATCATCTTTCCCAGCGCGCCCCGGCCGAGCTTCGCCGACCAGGTCTATACGATGTGCCACGGGGCAGGCTTCGCGCCGCAGGTGGTGCAGGAAGTCGGCGATGCGGTGACGGCGGCGGCGCTGGTGTCGTCCGGCTTCGGCATCTGCGTGATGCCCGAATCGGCCATCAGCCTGCAACTGCCGCAGGTGATCTTCCGTCGCCTCGCCTGGCCACATCCGACCATCGATCTCGACTGTCTCTACCATCGCAACGACCAGTCACCCATCCTCAACGCCTTTCTGGAAATCGTGCGCGGCTTCCGCGCCCCGGAAGCGGGAGCGGAAGCCGGCTGATTTTGCTGCTACGTGCTGCTACGTGCTGCTAAGTGCTGCTGCGTGGGGATCAGGTCACCACAGACAGGAAGGCATCATTGAGCTTGCGGTCGTGATAGAAAATGCCACGGCCGACGTCGTCCCAGGTCCACGTCACCGGCTGCATGTCCGGGTACCACTGGTAGCCGCCGCAGAAGGTCTCCAGGCGGTTGCCCGAGGGGTCGAAGAAGTAGATCGTGGTGCC
>JAVBXY010000027.1 GCA_030824275.1 Rhodocyclaceae bacterium
GCCCCCGCCCACTGGATCAGCGGCAAGGACCACCCGAACAACACCGTAGACACCGTTGATCCCCGCGTCTTCCTCGCGCCGGCGGTGGTGGTCGATTGCTCCAGGGAAGTTGCCGCCAACCCCGACTGGCTGCTCACCGTCGAGCACCTGCAAGCCTGGGAAGCCCAGCACGGCAAAATCCCCGCTGGCGCCTGGCTGCTGTTCCGCACCGATTGGTCCAAGCGCAAGATGCCCGAAGACTTCGTGAACATGAAGGAAGACGGCCCCCACACACCGGGACCGGCGCAGGTCACGGTGGAGTGGTTGATCAAGGAGCGCAACGTACTGGGCTTCGGTGTCGAAACCATCAACACCGACGCCGGCCAATCCTTCGCCTGGCCCATGGCCTACCCCTGTCACACGCTGATGCATGGCGCCAACCGCTACGGCCTGCAAGTGCTGAAGAACCTCGACCAGCTACCGCCGACCGGGACGATGATCGTTGCCGCGCCGCTCAAGATCAAGGGCGGCTCAGGCAGCCCGCTACGGGTGCTGGCATTGGTCGCCAACTAGACAACACTACCGCTTGTTCTCACGCCGTCACCATCGGCCCGACAAAAGTCGGCGCTGATGGGACGGCGTTTTTTTTGCATATTTTGGATTGGGAGCCCTGTGATAACCTCGGCATCATCATGAAATGGACACCCAGTCTGGCGACCGGCCACGCCACCATCGATGGCCAGCATCGCGAACTCTTCCAGTGCCTCGCTGATCTCGAACAGGCTGCGGCGGAGAACAGCACCATGTTCGCCGCCTACACTTTGACGCGCCTCAAGCACTATGTCCGCGATCATTTTGCCGATGAAGAGGCGGTCCTGCGGGCGACCGATTACCCGGGCCTGGAGGCTCATATCGCCGAGCATCAGCGTTTCCGTGCGCAGCTTTCGGAACTTCAGGTGCAGTCGGTCAACACCGACATCACGCCCGAGATGCAGGCCTTCCTCGTCGACTGGCTGGTCAATCACATCGCCCGCGTCGATCTCGACTACGTTCCCTACCTGAAACAGAAGTAAGCGGATTTACCCCGATGAGTGCCCAACTGATCCTGCAATCCGGCAAGGACAAATCGCTCCTTCGTCGCCATCCTTGGCTCTTCGCCGGCTCCGTCGCCGAGCTCAATGGTCGTGCCCGCCCCGGCGACACCGTCGAGGTGCTGGCCCATAACGGCAAGCCCTTGGGCCGCGCTGCCTGGAGTCCCTCTTCACAGATCCGCGCCCGCATGTGGACCTTCGATGTCGAGGAGACCGTCGACCACGCCTTCTTCAAGCGGCGTGTCGCCGCTGCCGTCGCCCGCCGCGCGGCCCTGCCCGAGCTGGCCGGCCAGCAGGGCGTGCGCCTGATCCATGCCGAATCCGACGGTCTGCCCGGCGTCATCGCCGACCAATATGGCAATACCGTGGTGATCCAGCTCACCAGCGCCGGCGCCGACAAGTGGCGTGCTGCCATCGCCGACTCCTTGCAGAAGGCCACCGGCTGCGCGCGCATCTATGAGCGTTCCGATTCCGAGGTGCGTGGTCTCGAAGGCCTGGAGCCGGTGGTCGGCTGGCTGTATGGAGACGCCCCTACGGACGAGCTGACCATCATCGAGAACGGCGTCACCATGGCGGTGGACATCGTCGGCGGCCACAAGACCGGCTTCTACCTCGATCAGCGCGACAATCGCCGCCGCCTCGCCGAGCTGTCCGCTGGCAAGCGCGTGCTCAACTGCTTCTGCTACACGGCGGGTTTTTCCCTGCAAGCCCTGGCCGGCGGCGCCCGCGAGGTGGTGTCCGTCGATTCCTCCGGCCCAGCGCTGGCGACGGGCCAGCGCAATCTCGCCCTCAATCCGCAGTTCGACGCCAATCGTGCCGTCTGGCGCGAGGCCGACGTGTTCACCGAGCTGCGTGATCTGCGCAAGGCCGGCGAGCAATTCGACATCGTGGTCCTCGATCCACCCAAGTTCGCGCCCTCGGCTGCCCATGCCGAGCGCGCCAGCCGGGCCTACAAGGATATCAACATCAATGGTTTCAAGCTGCTGGCGCCCGGCGGTTTCCTGATGACCTATTCCTGCTCCGGCGGCATAGGTCTCGATCTTTTTCAGCAGATTGTCGCCAGCGCCGCCCGTGACGCACTGGGTTCCAATGGCCCCAGCGGCCGTTCGGCCCGCATCGTGCAGCGTCTGCAAGGTGCCGCCGATCACCCGGTGGACCTGGCCTTCCCCGAAGGTGAATACCTCAAGGGATTGTTGGTCCAGGTGGATTGACGGTTGATTGAAGCCGCCGGCTGTGGTTTGATAGCTGTCCCATGCGCCGTTTTCTGAATCCCTTCCTTGCTGTTCTCACTGCCCTGCTGCTGCTCGGCGGGCAGCAGGCAGCGCTTGCCCACATGGTCGGCCACATTGCCGCCCATGCCGGCGGCGTGGAAGCGGCCTCGCTGCAAACCGACGAGGATGGCCACGGTGCGGCGCTGACGCTGTCCCATGTCTGCACCACTTGCCTGGCCTTCGCCGGCGCCGACGGCGCGCCGCCCAGCCAGCCGCCGCTGTCTCCCGGCATCGACGGCTGCTCCGTCCCGCCGCTTGCCGCCGTACCGCCAGCGCCGACTTTTTCTGTCGTCGCGGCCTATCGCAGCCGCGCCCCTCCCGCACTCTGACGCTTTGCCAATTTGATGCGCAGCGGCTTTTGCCGCCTGCGTGCGTTGTCATTCGCCTTGGAGTCATTGATGAAATCCATTTCCATTTCCATTTCCGTGCTGGCGGCCTGTGGTGTGCTGGCTGCCTTGCCCGCTTCCGCCTCGGAGACCGAACTTAAAGCCCTGCGCGAGGAAGTCGCGCAGATGAAGAAACTTTACGAACAGCGCATCGATGCCCTGGAGAAGAAACTCTCCAGTGCCGAGCAGAGCGTTGCCGCCGCACCGATAGCGGCGGCGCCTGCCAGTCATACCGCCACTGGTTTCAACCCGGAGGTGTCACTGATCCTGCAAGGGGCAATGACCGCCACCCAACGCGCTCCTGCCACCTGGACCATGCGGGGCTTCGTTCCACCCGGTGCGCCCGACGAGATCGGCCCGCCGCGTCGGCGTGGCTTCACCCTGCAGGAAAGCGAGCTGGTGTTCTCGGCCAACGTCGATCCGAACTTTCGCGGCTACATGAACCTGGCCCTGGCGCCGGACAACACGGTTGCTGTCGAGGAAGCCTATTTTCAGACCCTTGGCCTTGGTGGCGGCGTGACGCTCAAGGGCGGTCGCTTCCTCTCCGGCATCGGCTATCAGAATGAACAGCATCCGCACAGCTGGGATTTTGCCGACGCGCCGCTGGCCTATACGGCTTTCTTCGGCAATCGCCTTACCGCCGAAGGACTGCAGGCAAAGTGGCTGGCACCGACGGAGACCTATCTGGAACTTGGCCTCGAAGCCGGCCGCGACGACGGCTTTCCCGGTGGCAACAAGAACAAGGGCGGTTCGGCCCTGGGCGCCGCTTTTGCCCGCCTGGGCGGCGATGTCGGCGAGTCGAACAGCTGGCGTGCCGGTCTGTCCTACGTCGCCACGGCACCGGGCGCCCGTGCCTATGATGGTGTCGACGGCACGGGCCTGGCCACCACCGTCACGTTTGCCGGCAAGAGCCGTACCGCCGGCGCCAACTTCGTCTGGAAGTGGGCACCGAACGGGAATCCGAAGGAGCGCAATTTCAAGTTTCAGGCCGAGTATTTCCAGCGTAGCGAAGACGGCCGGCTGAGCTGTGCCGAGCGCGACACCAGCGGTGCCTGCGGTGCCGCTGCCGGCTTGACCGACAGCTATCGCTCGCACCAGTCCGGCTACTACGCCCAGGGCGTGTGGCAGTTCATGCCGCGCTGGCGCGTCGGCTACCGCCATGACCGCCTGGACTCCGGCACAACGAACCTCGGGCCGACACTGGTCGCCGCCGATCTGCCGCAACTGGCGGCCTGGAAGCCACGCCGCGACACGGTGATGCTGGACTGGTCCTCCTCCGAGTTCGCCCGCCTGCGCTTCCAGGTAGCCCGCGACAACTCGCGCGGAGCGGGTCTGGCCGACACGCAGCTCTGGCTGCAATACATCATGAGTATCGGCGCCCATGGCGCCCACAAATTCTGAGGTTCAACATGAAAAACATACGTGTCATTCTTGCCGCCTTGCTCGCCGCATCACTCACCCCGTCGGCCCAGGCCGCCCTGAAGATCCTCGCCACCGTGCCCGAATGGGCAGCACTGGCGCAGGAGATCGGCGGCGCGCAGGTCAAGGTGTCTTCCGCCACCACGGCCTTGCAAGACCCGCATCGCATCGAGGCACGGCCGTCGCTGATTGCCCGTGCCCGTAACGCCGACCTGTTGCTGGCCACCGGCGCCGAGCTGGAGATGGGCTGGCTGCCGGTGGTGCAGCGCGAATCCGCCAATCCGCGCATCCAGACGGGTAGCCCCGGCTACTTCGAGGCGGTCCGCGCGTATGCAGCATCCGGGCGCATGCTCGAGGTTCCGACACGGCTGGATCGGGCCGACGGCGATGTCCATGCCAGTGGCAATCCGCACATCAATACCGATCCGCGCGTCTACCTCAAGGTGGGCGAGGCGCTGGCGACAAAGATGGCCGAACTCGATCCGGCGAGCGCTGCTGCCTATCGGGCTGGCCATGCCGCCTTCGCCGAGCGCTGGCGCGCGAATATCGCCCGCTGGGAGAAACAGGCGGCGTCCTTGCGAGGCCAGCCGGTGGCCGTGCAACACAAGTCCTTCAGCTATCTGATCGACTGGCTGGGTTTGCGCGAAGTGGCGGTGCTGGAACCCAAGCCCGGTGTCGAACCCTCGGCGTCCCACCTGTCCCGCGTGGTCGAGCAGACCAAGGCGCAGAAGCCGCGCTGGGTCTTGCGTGCGGTGTGGGAAAGTTCTCGCGCCACCGACTGGTTCGCCAGTCGTGCTGAGGTCCCCGCCGTCGTGCTGCCTTACACCGTAGGCGACACGGTGAAGGATCTAACTGGTCTCTTTGACGAGACACTGGCGCGACTACTGGCCGTCAAGTGAGGAACAATGATGAACGCTCCGGACTGGTCCCTTCTTGTCGCTCCCTTCGTCGCCGGCCTGCTGGTACTGGCGACTCACGTCGTGCTCGGTGCCGAGGTACTGCGTCGGGGCATCATCTTCATCGACCTTGCCATCGCCCAGGTGGCGGCCCTGGGCACGGTGGTCGCCAGCCTGACCGAGTTCGATGAACTCTTCCACAGCATGGGACATGATTTTGCTGCCCAACTGGCGGCCGGCATCGCGGCGGCGGCCGGTGCCCTGTTGCTGACCTGGTGCGAGCGGCGTTGGCCCGATATCCAGGAAGCGCTGATTGGCCTCGTCTTCGTCTTCGCTGCGGCTACAGGCATCCTGCTGCTGGCAAGGCACCCGCACGGCGGCGAACACCTGCGCGACCTGCTGACCGGCCAACTGCTCTGGGTGAACTGGGCGCAATTGCTGCCGGTGGCCGTGCTCTACGCAGCGGTCCTCGCCCTCTGGGCCGGGCCGGCGCGACGCTGGCCGCGTCTGGGCTTCTATCTCCTGTTCGCCCTCACCGTCACCGCATCGGTGCAGCTGGTGGGCGTGCTGCTGGTGTTCTCCAGCCTAATCGCGCCGGCGGTCGCTACCCGTGCACTGGTGGGATGGCGACGCCTGCTGTTCGCCTATCTGAGCGGGGCTGCCGGCTATGCCCTCGGTCTTGGGCTTTCGTTATATGCCGATCTGCCCGCCGGGGCGACGGTAGTGTGCTGCATGTGCCTGATTTCGATGGCGAGCTTGTTGTTTTTCAAGCCAGCCCGGGGCGGGTATACTGGTTGACCCCATCATGGACGCCCCCTCCCCGGATCAGTGGCTGACGACGACCTGCTGTCCCTAGATTTCACCATGCCCGGCGCGCTCGAAAACGCACCGGCTGAGACTGTTACGCCTGAAAAGCCGGCTTTGTCCCTGGAGTTGGTGCCGGTGGATGCGCCTCCATCCGTTGCCGAGGCGCCGTCCGCGCCACCGCCCCGCGCCCGACTTCCTGCCGCTCTCGAAGACGCCGCAACGATGCACGCTGCGGGACAGGAAATCGAGGCCTTGCGCCGGCTGGAGGCAGCGCTGAAAAGTGGCGAGGATCTCGGCGACTGCGCATTGCGTGTATGGGGCGGTCTGTTCGATCTGTTGCAGGGGCTCGGCCGGCGTCCCGCCTTCGATGCCCTAGCCCTGGCCTTCGCCAAGCGTTTCGAGAAATCGCCGCCGACCTGGAGCGGCGATGTGGCGGAGGATCACGAAGCTCATGCCAGCAGCAGCGGTCGCGCCCACGTCTCCCTCACCGGCATGCTCGATGCCAGCATCGGCGAAGTGCTCAAGCAGGCGATGAAGCTGGCGCAAACCAGTTCCCTCGTTCGTATTGACCTCGGCAAGCTCGTCGATGCCAACAACGACGGCGCGACCTTGATGATGCGGGCCCTGGCCGCACTGAAAAAGGCGAAAAAGGATTACGTCCTCGGCAGCCCCGAGCACCTGGCGCAGTTGCTCTCCGCCAAGCTGACGGTCGGCGAGCGCCGTGACGAGCAGATGTGGCTGCTGCTGCTCGCGCTGCACCAACAGGCTTTCCATCAGGAGGCCTTCGAAGATGCGGCGGTGAATTATGCGGTGACCTTCGAAGTGTCGCCACCGTCCTGGGAGATGCCCCAGCACCCGCCGGAGGTGACTCCCGAGGTGTCGCCGGAGCCAGCGACGGGTTTCTCCCTGCGCGGCCAACTGGTGGGCACGACCGCCGCCGACTTTGCCGCCCTTGAGGGTGCAGCAGCCGGCCGCGACCAACTGGATGTCGATGCCAACTATCTGGTGCGTATCGATGCGGCCGGTACCGGTCATCTGCTGGACCTGCTGACGCGCCTCAAGGCTGACGGCAAGTGCATCCGCATCGTCGGCCTGCCGACGCTGGTGGCAGCATGGATGGAAATGCAGGGCCTGGCCGCCGTCGCCGAACTGCATCCCCGCAGCCTCTGAATTTCTGCAACCTTCTTCCGGGAATCCCATGGAGCAATATCGCGGCACCACCATTTTGTCCGTGCGTCGTGGCAATAAGGTCGCCCTCGGCGGCGATGGCCAGGTGACGCTGGGTAACATTGTAATCAAGGCCACTGCGCGCAAGGTCCGCCGGCTCTATAACGAGAAGATCCTCGCCGGTTTCGCCGGCGGCACCGCCGATGCCTTCACGCTGTTTGAACGCTTCGAGGCCAAGCTGGAAAAGCATCAGGGCAATCTCCTGCGCGGCGCCGTCGAACTGGCCAAGGACTGGCGTACCGACCGCGCCCTGCGCCGGCTGGAGGCTATGCTGGCCGTCGCCGATGCGGAGCATTCGCTGATCATCACCGGCAACGGCGATGTACTGGAGCCGGAACTGGGCATCGTCGCCATCGGCAGCGGCGGACCCTACGCCCAGTCCGCCGCCCGCGCACTACTGGAGAACACGGAACTTTCCCCCGCCGAGGTCGTCAAGAAGTCGCTGGAAATTGCCGGCGACCTCTGTATCTACACTAACCAGAACCACTTGATCGAAGTCATCGAATGAACAGCATGAATGCCATGAGCCAGATGACGCCGGCCGAGATCGTCTCGGAACTCGACAAGCACATCGTCGGCCAGGGGCGCGCCAAGCGCGCCGTGGCCATCGCCCTGCGCAACCGCTGGCGCCGTGCCCAGGTGGGCGAACCGCTGCGTACCGAGATCACGCCGAAGAACATCCTCATGATCGGCCCCACCGGCGTCGGCAAGACCGAGATCGCGCGGCGCCTGGCACGGCTCGCCAACGCACCTTTCATCAAGATCGAGGCGACCAAGTTCACCGAGGTCGGCTACGTCGGTCGTGACGTGGACACCATCATCCGCGACCTCGCCGAAACCTCGATCAAGAACGGTCGCGAACAGGCCATGAAACAGGTCCGTGACCGCGCCATGGATGCGGCCGAGGACCGCATCCTCGACGTGTTGCTGCCGCCGGCTCGCACCGGCTTCAGCGAAACGGCGGCGGAAGATACGGGTACGCGGCAGAAATTCCGCAAGAAGCTGCGCGAGGGCGAGCTCGACGACAAGGAGATCGAGATCGAGGTCGCCGCGCCGCAAGCCAGCATGGAGATTTTCGCCCCGCCCGGCATGGAAGACCTGACCCAGCAGATCCAGGGCATGTTCCAGAACATGGGCGGCGGCAAGAAGCGCTCGCGCAAGATGAAAATCCGCGAAGCCCTGAAAGCCATCGCCGACGAGGAAGCTGCGCGGCTGATCAACGACGAGGAAGTGAAGGCCGAGGCGTTGAAGAACGTCGAACAGAACGGTATCGTCTTTCTCGACGAGATCGACAAGATTGCCTCCCGCTCGGAAGTCGGCGGTGCCGACGTGTCGCGGCAAGGCGTGCAGCGCGACCTGCTGCCGCTGGTTGAAGGGACGACGGTCTCCACCAAGTACGGCATGATCAAAACGGACCACATCCTGTTCATCGCCAGCGGCGCCTTCCATCTCGCCAAACCTTCGGATCTGATCCCCGAACTGCAAGGGCGCTTTCCGATCCGTGTCGAGCTCGATTCCCTGTCGGTGGACGATTTCCAGCGCATCCTGACCCAGACCGACGCTTGTCTTACGCGTCAGTACGAGGCCCTGCTCGCCACCGAAGGGGCGACGCTGGAGTTCGCGCCGAGCGGCATCCAGCGCCTCGCCGAGATCGCCTTCCAGGTGAATGAGAAGACTGAGAACATCGGCGCCCGCCGTCTCTACACGGTGATGGAAAAGCTGCTCGAAGAAATCTCCTTCGACGCCGGCAAGCGCGGCGCCGAGACCCATGCCATCGACGGCGCCTATGTCGATGCGCGTCTTGGTGAACTCGCCAAGAGCGAAGACCTTGCGCGCTACGTGCTCTGATGATCGAACGCATCGCGGGCATCGTCTTCCCGATCTACGCCGTGGTCGCCGTGGGCTATGCCTACGGCCGCTGGAAAAAGCCGGACATGGCCTTCGCCAACCAGCTCAACATGGACATCTTCGTCCCGGCGCTGGTTTTCGCGGCGCTGGCCAGCAAGTCCTTCGATATTGCGCAGAACATTCCCTTGCTGATCGGGGCCACGGCCGTGACTTTGGGCACCGGTCTGCTGGCCTGGCCAGTGGCGCGGATTCTGGGGGTGGCCAGCAATACATTCGTGCCACCGATGATGTTCAAGAACTCCGGCAACATGGGCCTGCCCTTGATCGTACTCGCCTTCGGTGAGTCGGCTCTGCCGGCTGCCGTGGTGCTGTTCTTTGTCGAGAACACCCTGCACTATTCGCTCGGCACCTGGATGCTGGATCACAAGGCCAAGCTCTGGAACCTCTGGCGGGTGCCGGTAATCGCCGCCGCCATTGGCGGGTTGGCGGTCAGCATGACCCAGTTCCCGCTCTGGCAGCCCTTGTGGCTGGGGGTGAAAATGCTGGGCGACGTGTCCATTCCGCTGCTGCTGTTTTCGCTCGGCGTGCGTCTGACGGATAGTCGTTTCACTGACCTGAACGTCAGCATTGTCGGTGCGCTGACTTCGCCGGTGGCGGGCGTGTTGGTTGCCCTTGCTGCGAATTTCGTGCTTGGCCTGGAGGGTCGTGACGCGGCCATGTTGATCCTGTTCGGCGCCCTGCCGCCGGCGGTGCTCAACTACATCTTCGCCGAGCGCTATCGGCAGGAACCCGAGCGGGTCGCCTCCATCGTCATGATCGGCAACACGGCCTCGTTGGCCATCATTCCGCTGACCTTGGCCTGGGTGCTGCGTTAGGCCGAGTTTAGGTCTTGGTCAGACCAAAGAACTGGCGCAAACGGCGGGCGAACTGACCGGCCTCGGCATCGATGCGGTCGCTGAGTTCGCGCTGGCGCAACTGGGAGGCCAGTTGCCCGTTGTGCATCTCCCGCGCGATGACCGCGCGACTGAAGGCCTGGGCCAGGGCAGGGTTCTCCGCCAGCAGGCTGGACACGGCGTCCTTGGTGATTTCGCAGACCACGCACTCGACCGCGCAGACCACGGTGGCCGAGCGCGGTTCACCGGTGAGCAGGGAGCGCTCGCCAAAAAATTCGCCGGGCCCCAGTTCGGCCACCTGGAACTGGCTGCCGTCCTCGCGGGTAACGGAAACGTGCAGCAGACCTTCGGCGAGCACGAACATGGAATCCCCGACGTCGCCCTGGGAAACCACGGTTTCGCCCTGCTGCATGGGGAAGACGGCCATCTCGGTGGCCAGCTGCTGCAACTCGCCATTGCTCAGTGACGCGAACAGAGGGAGTTGCGCCAACTGGCGAACCTGATCCTTGTCGTAATGCCAGTTGCGCTGGCGCCAGGGCATGCGGGCGAGGAAGATGTCGCGGCGCGGATAGCTGAGACTGATGCCGGCATTGCGCAAGTGGGCAATCACCATGCGCAGCAGCAGGCTGCGCGCCCTCCCTGGAGGTACCTTGTCAGCCTGGATGCTGTAGGAAATCTTGTACTCGATGCCGTCGGGTGTCGTTGCGTTGACCTCGATGTCCGGGCGCGGCTCGGCGAGGATGCCGTCCGGGCCCACGCTCTGCTGCGTGGCAGCGCCGAGGATGCGTAGCGCGCGCTCGGTGGGGACGCTGAAGTCGAGTACCAGCTTGACTTCGAAGCCGCTGACGTCGTCAGGCATCGAGGTGTTGGTGACGATGGTCGAGGTGAGGAAACTGTTGGGGATAACCACGACATTGCGCGAATTGGTCGCCAAGCGGGTGGTACGCCAGTTGGTTTCGAGCACGCGGCCGAAGTAAGTGCCGAAGCGGGTGTGGCAGGTGATCCAGTCGCCGACGCGGAAGGGCTGTTCGATGTGGATCGCCAGCCCGGAGAAGGTGTCGAGAATCAGGTTGCGCAGGGCCAGGCCGACGACGATACCGATGGCACCCGAGGTGGCCCACAGGCCGGTCACCGGCTGTTCGAAGACGACGCCTACGATGCCGGCCAGGGCCAGCAGCATCACCAGCAGGTTGCCCAGTTGTTCCACCAGCCGGGGCGGCGTGCGGCCCAAGGCCCTCAGCACCAGGCCATGCCAGAAGAAGGCGCCGATCAGTACGTTCAGCAGGTGGGCGGCAGTCAGCCATACCAGCGACAAGGCGAGGCGTTCGGCCAAAAGCCCGCTTTCAGCACTCAAGCCGAGCGGTGTCAGCAGCGCTTCGAGCAATGCCAGCAGCAACCATGCTCCGCCGGCCAATGCCAGTGCCATCAGGCCTTTGCGCCAGAAATCCTTTGCCATCCGTTATCCCTATCTACTCAGTTCGCTACGGGTTTTCTCTGCCGTCCCTCGATCAGGGAGTACACCGCCGGGACGACGACCAGCGTCAGCAGGGTCGAGGAAATCATGCCGCCGATGACGGCGATGGAGAGCGGTTGGTTGGTCGCGGCGCCGGCACCGAGACCGAGGGCGGCGGGGAAGAGTGCGAGGATCACTGTCGCCGAGGTCATCATCACTGGCCGCATGCGGATTGGGCAGGCGTTGCGCAAGGCCGCATCCACGGCCATACCCTGTTCGCGGCGCTGATTGGTGAGATCTACCAGCAGAATGGAGTTCTTGGCGACAAGACCGATCAGCAGCGTCAGGCCGATCATCGAGTAGATGTTCAACGTCTGCCCCGTGACCCACAGCGCGGCGATACCGCCGATGACGGCCAGCGGTTGGGCCAACATGACGATGGCCGGTTGCAGGAAGCTGTTGAACTGGCTGGCCAGCACCATGTAAAGCAGAACCAGGGCGAGGGCGAAGGCGAAAGCCATGTATTTGACGGTCTTGCCGAATTCCTCGGCCTGTCCGATCAGCTTGACCTGATAGCCGGCAGGCAGGATTTCGGCGGCGGTCTTCTTCACCAGGTCCACTGCCTCGCCGAGCGGAATGGTGGGGGTGGCATAGAAGGTGGCGGCGTATTGCAGATCGTAGCGGCCGATGACAGCCGGACCGAGCTTTTCCTCGAAACGGGCAACGGAATCAAGGCGCACCATCTTGCCGTCCTTGCTGCGGATGAAGATTTTTGCCAAGTCTGCCGGCTGGGTGAATTCGCCTGGCTTGGCCTTGACCCGGATGTCGTAGCGCTGGCCGTCGCCGGGCTCGTCGTTGAACTTGGCGATATCGACACCGCCGGTGAGCATGTTGACCGCGAGGGCCACATCCACCGTGGACAGGTTGGCGTTGGCGATACGCAGGCGGTCGGGGGTGAAGACGAGTTGCGGCAGATCGAGCTGGACGTCGGTATCGACGCGGCCGATGCCCGACTGGGCGGCGAATTTCTGTTGCAGCTCGCGGGACAGGCGGCCGATTTCATCGATGTTGTTGCCCGTGAGGACGAACTGCAACGGCTCGCCACGCTGACCACCGATCAGGGCGAAAGGTGCAGCGAAGACGCGGGCGCCGGGGATGGCGGCCAGTTCCTTGCGCAACTTCGCGACGACCTCCTGCTGGCTGCGCGTGCGCTCGTGGCGTGGTGCCATACGCACGACCACGGTGCCCTGGTTGACCTGGCCGGCGCTGCCCAGGCCGATGAGGGCGAATTCGGTGCGCACCTCGGGATAGCGGTCGAGTACTTTCTCCACTTCGCGCAGGCGACTATCGGTGTAATCGATGCTGGAGCCCAGTGGCGTACGCAGGGAGATGCGGAAGCGGCCTTCGTCCTCGTCGGGGGCGAAGGTCTTGCCCACGTTCATGAAGAAGAAGCTGCTGGCGGCAACCACGACGGCGGTCAGCGCGACCACCTGCCAACGATGGGTGAGTGCTTTGTCGAGCAGGCGCACATAGATACGGTCCATGCCGCCGAGAATGCCATCGAGCAGGTGGTAGATGCGGCCGTGCTGCTTCTCGACCTTCAGATAGCGCGAGCAGAGCATGGGGGTGAGCGTCAGGGAGACGAACAACGAGACCAGCACGCCGAAGGTGACGACAACGGCGAAGGAGCGGAAGAACTGGCCGATGATGCCGGAGAGAAAAATCACCGGGGCGAAGATGGAGACCAGCGAGAGCGTGGCAGCGATGACGGCGAAGACCACTTCCTTGCTGCCGTTAATGGCGGCCGAGTGCGGGTCGGGATCGATTTCCTCGCGATGGCGGAAGATATTCTCCAGCACTACGATGGCGTCGTCAACCACCACACCGATCAGCAGCAGCAGGGCCAGCATGGTCAGTGAATTGAGCGTGTAGCCGAAGAAGTAGATCACGGCGATGGCGCCCATCAGCGAGACCGGGATGGCCAGGGCGACGATCAGCGTCGACCGGATCGAGCGCAGAAAGAACCAGACCACCAGCGAGGCTAGCAGCGTGCCTTCGATCAGGTGTTCCTTCAGTGAGTTGACGATCTCGAGGATGAACACCGCGTCGTTGGAGACGACCTCGATCTTCAGGCCCGGCGGCAGTTGCGGTTCGATCTCCTTGGCCAGCTTTTCCTTGATCCGGTCGACGATGGCGACGGTGTTGGCGTTGGTGACCTTGACCACGCCGAGGCCGACGGTCAGTTCGCCGTTGAAGCGCGCAAGCTGGCGGTTGTCGGTGAGTCCATCCTCCAGTTCGGCGACGTCCTTGAGGCGGATGGCGACGCCGTTGCGTTGGACGACGACGAGATCGGCCAGCTTGTCCAGGCTGTGGAATTCGAGGTCGAGCTTGACCAGACTTTCGGTGGTCTGGCCGACGACGAAACCACCGGCAAGCTGAACGTGTTCGGCAGCGAAGGCGGCGCTGATGTCCTGCGGCGATACCGCCAGCGCGGCCATGCGGTCGGGCAGCAGATTGACGCGGATGGTGCGGTCGCGACGACCGCCGAGTCGCACTTCGCCGACGCCGTCGATGGTCTCCAGTTTTTTCTTCAGCACGTTGATGGCGTACTGGTTCAACTGCTGCTGGGTGCGGTCGCCCTGCAAGGCCATCCAGAAGATCGGCGAGGCATTGGTTTCGACCTTAGCCACGATGGGCGGGTCCACGTCCCTGGGCAAGCGGCGCTGGGCCTGATTCACCTTGGACTGGACTTCGCTGAAGGCGACATCCACGTTCTTTTCCAGGCCGAAGGTGATGTTCACCACCGAGACGCCGGGCGACGAGGTGGATTGGATATGCTCGATGCCCGGCACACTGTTGACCGAGCTTTCGACGACATTGGTGACGCTGGCGTCGACGATGTCCGGGTTGGCGCCCTTCAGCGTGGTGGTGATGGAAACCACCGGAAACTCGATGTAGGGCAGGCGGTCCATGCCGATGCGGCTGAAGGCGATGACGCCAAACAGCACCAGTACGGCGTTGAGCATCCACGCCATGACATGGCGTTTGACGGAAAGCTCGGGCAGGGTCATTTCGTTTCGGGCTTGGCGACCGCCGTATCACCAGCGCCGACTTTTTTGCCTGGCGCGGTCGCTTCCTTGATCGCCACTGCGGTGTTGTTGGTGAGGAAGCCGGCGCCATCGAGGGCAACGGTTTCGGCGCCGACGAGTCCCTCCAGCACCTCGACGCGACCGCCGCGCTTGGCGCCGGCCTTGATGACTTTCTGCTGGGCTTTCTTCTGGCCGTTCTCGTCGACGATCACATATACGACCTTGCCGGCGGGGCGCAGCACGACGCTTTGCTCGGGCACCGTCAACGCCGAGGCCTTGGCGGCCAGGCTGACGGTGGCATTCACCGTGCCGCCGCCGCGCAAGGCGCCGTCATTGTTGTCGATGTCCACCAGCACATCAAGCGTACGGCTGCCTTCGACGATGCCGGGACGGATGTCGCGGATGGTGCTTTCATAAATCTTGCCGGGGGCGGTCGGCGAGGTCAGGCGTACGGCCTGGCCAAGTTTCAGGCGCGACGCGGCGCTTTCGGGGAAGGGCAGGTGGGCGCGCAACTTCTTCGGTGCGACGAGCTGAAACAGTGGATCGCCGAGCTTGACGTAGTCGCCGGGGGCGACGATCTGTATCTCGACGACGCCGTCCATGGGGGCACGCACCTGGGTTTTCTCCAGACTGCGGCGGCTGATGTCGGCGCGGGCACGGGCCACGTCGCGCTGGGCGGTGGCGTTCTCGCCGGCGCTCTTCGACAGGAAGCCTTTGGCGACCAGGGCCAGTTGACGCTCCTCCAGCACTTCGAGGCGGCGCGCTTCGGCGTCGTCGGCCCGGTGCTGCAAGGCCACGTCGCCCGGATCGATGACTGCCAGCACCTCGCCAGTCTTGACCATCTTGCCGGTACGGGCGAGAACCTGCGTCACCCGGCCGGCCACTTCGGCACCGACCTTGGGATCGGCCAGCACTTCGAGGGTGCCGAGGGTTTCCTCGACCACTTCGAACTCGCCCTGCGTCACCTGGGTGACGGTGATCAGGGTGGCCGGTGGACCGGATTTCTTTTCCTCGGCCGGCTTGCCGCAGGCAGTGAGCAGGATCAGTGGCAGGACAAGGATGTATGTGCGATGCATCAGGGCAGGAGTGCTTCCGTGGCGAAAAGTTCCGCCACGGTTTCGCGTCGACGGATCAGGTGGATGGCCGCGCCATCCACCATGATCTCGGCGGCGCGCGGGCGCGTGTTGTAGTTGGAGGCCATGGCCATGCCGTAGGCGCCAGCGGAGAGGATCGCCAGCAGGTCGCCTTCGGCCAGCGCGAGTTCGCGGTCGTGGCCGAGAAAGTCGCCGGATTCGCAGATCGGGCCGACGACTTCCCAGGCGCGGGATTCTGTTGCTTTCGTCGCCGTCACCCCTTCGGGTGATTTCATATCACCAGCGCCGACTTTTACGATCTCGTGCCAGGCGTCGTAGAGCGCTGGGCGCATCAGGTCGTTCATGGCCGCGTCGACGATGGCGAAATGTTTTTCCTCGCCGGGCTTGAGCATTTCGACACGGGTCAGCAGCAGGCCGGCATTGCCGACCAGGGAGCGGCCCGGTTCGAAGATCAGCTTTTCCTTGCGGCCCTTGAGGCGGTCGAGCAGGGGGGCGAGGTAATCGGCGGCGGCCGGTGCCGGCTCGTCGGCGCGGTAGGTGATGCCCATGCCGCCGCCGACGTCGATGTGCTCCAGCACGATGCCGGCAGCGGCGAGCCGGTCTACGAGACCGAGTACTTTGTCCGCTGCATCGCGGGCCGGCAGCGGGTCGAGCAGCTGCGAGCCGATATGGCAATCGATGCCTTTCACCGCCAGATTCGGCAGAGAGGCGGCACGTTGATAGAGGTCGAAGGCCTGATCGAAGGCGACGCCAAACTTGGCGCTCTTGAGGCCGGTGGAAATATAGGGATGGGTCTTCGGGTCCACGTTCGGATTGACACGCAGCGAGACGGGCGCCTTGAGGCCCAGTTCGCCGGCAACGGTATTGAGCCGGTCGAGCTCGTTGGCCGATTCGACGTTGAAGCAGTGGATGCCGGCTTCAAGGGCGGCGCGCATTTCGGCGGGAGACTTGCCGACGCCGGAGAAGACCACTTTCTTCGGGTCGCCGCCAGCGGCGAGGACACGGGCCAGTTCACCACCGGAGACGATATCGAAGCCGGCGCCGAGGCGGGCGAAGAGATTGAGGATGGCGAGGTTGGAGTTGGCCTTGGCGGCAAAGCAGATCAGCGAACGGTCCAGCAGGCCGCGGGCGGCGAGTGTGTCGCGGTAGCCGGCATAGGCGGCTTCCAGCGCGGCGCGCGAGTAGACGTAGCAGGGTGTGCCGAAACGTGCGGCGATGTCCGCCAGTGGGACGTCCTCGATGCAGCGGACGCCGTTGCGGACGGTGGTTACCGTCATTGCTTGCGCTCCTTGCTATCATCGGTCGCAGAAGTCGGCGCTGGTGATACGGCGGCAGGCGTGACGGCAGGCGCGGCAGCTTTGGCGGCCGGTGCCGGTGGTAACGAGAGCGGCGTCTTGGTGCCGCAGGCGGCAAGCAGGATCAGTGCAAAAAGGCTGGCAAATAGGCGCATGGCGGCAGGCATTTCATGACGGGCGAAGGATGGTAACACGCGATGAATGAGCAGGAATTCATAACGGCGGCGGACGCCGAGCTGGCCCGCATCGAGGCCAGGCTGGAGGCGCTGACCGACGTCGGCGAGGTGGACTTCGACGTCGAGATCAAACCCGGCGGCATTATCGAGATCGAACTGGGGAACGGTTCGAAGATCATCGTCAATCGTCACGTCGCCGCCCGCGAGATATGGCTGGCGGCGAAATCCGGCGGCTTCCATTTCCGCCATGAGGGTGGTCGCTGGATCGGTACCCGCGATGGCGAGGAACTGCTGACGGCTTTGGCCCGCTGCCTGTCGCAGCAAGCGGGCGTTCCCGTTTCGCTCTAGTTTTTCTTCTCGGACGGTTTTTCTACCGCTGGTCGTTCAACCGCTTTCGGTTTCGCGTCCTGCACGGGGGCCGGCGTTTGTTGGGGGGCATCCGTTCCCTCCCCTGGCTCTGCCGGTAGCGATTCCTGATAGACGAATTCCTTCGTCGTCTTGCCCGAGGGGTCGTTGGCGGTGACAGAAATCAATCCAGACGGCGAGTCCATCCAGCTTTCCGGTACGCCCTTCAGGGCCTGTTCCATGAAACCGATCCAGATCGGCAGCGCGGCGGTACCGCCGGTTTCACCATTGCCCATGCGCTTGGGATGGTCGAAGCCGATCCAGGCGACGCCGACGACTGTCGGCTGATAACCGCAGAACCAGGCGTCGATGTAGTCGTTGGTGGTGCCGGTCTTGCCGGCCAGGTCGCCGCGCTTGAGGACGGCGGCGGCACGGGTGGCGGTGCCCCGGCGGACCACGTCGTGCATCATGCTGTCCATCAGCCAGGCGTTGCGGGCATCGATGGCGCGCAGGGATTCATCGCCGGCCACTGCCGGCTGGTTGGCTGCGAGCACGGTCCCCTTCTCATCCATGATCTGGCGCACGATGTAGGGGTCGATCTTGTAGCCGCCGTTGGCGAAAACTGCATAGGCCGTGAGCTGCTGCCAGGGCGTCACCGAGCCGGCACCGAGGGCCATGGTGAGATAGGGCGGGTGCTTGTCGGCATCGAAGCCGAAGCGTGTGGCGTAGTCTTGGGCATAGGTGGTGCCGATGGACTTGAGCAGGCGGATCGAGACCATGTTCTTGGACTTGGCCAGGGCCGTGCGCATGCTCATGGGGCCGTCGTACTTGCCGTCGTAGTTCTTCGGCTCCCAGGCCTGCGAGCCGGTTTCTTCGGCAGAGATCGAGATCGGTTCGTCCTCGATGACCGATGCCGGTGTGTAGCCCTTCTCCAGCGCAGCCGAATAGATGAACGGCTTGAAGCTGGAGCCGGGCTGACGCCAGGCCTGGGTGACGTGGTTGAACTTGTTGCGGTTGAAATCGAAGCCACCGACCAGAGCACGAATGGCGCCGTCGACAGGACTGGCGGCGACGAAGGCGGCTTCAACGTCCGGCAATTGCAGAATCTGCCAGCCTTTTTCGTATTTCTGTACGCGAATCACGCCGCCACGGCGGATGCGTTTGTTCGGCGGTGTCTTGTCATCCATGGCGCGGGCGGCGAATTTGAGCCCGTCGTCGGCGATCTTGAGAATTTCGCCGCCGCGCAGGTAGGCACGGACTTGCGTCGGCGAAGCGTCGAGGACGATGGCCGGTAGCAGGTCATCGCTATCCTCGAAGTCCGCCAGGAGTTCCTCAAGGGTTTCGTCCTGATCGGAACTGACCCCCTTCATGTCCGCGTAGGCTTCCGGCCCCCGGTAGCCGTGGCGCCGGTCGTAGTCGAGCACGCCCTTGCGCAGGCTCTGCCAGGCAGCCAGCTGATCAGCACGGGTAATCGTGGTGACGACCCGGTAGCCACGGTCATAGACATCGTCCGGGAAACGCTCGGCGGCAATCTGGCGGGCCATTTCGGCGACGTAGTCGGCGCGCACGCCGAAGTCGTTGTAGTCGCGCTTGACGTGCAGGGCCTCGTCGCGAGCCTGGGCTTGCTGGGCGTCGTTGATGAAGCCCAGTTCGTGCATGCGCCGCAATACATAACGCTGGCGCAACTGGGCACGCTTCGGGTTCGCCACCGGGTTGTAGGCCGAGGGCGCCTTGGGCAGGCCGGCCAGCATCGCTGCTTCGGCGATGGTGACGTCCTTGAGCGCCTTGCCGTAGTAAATCTGGGCGGCGGCGGAAAAACCGTAGGCGCGCTGACCGAGATAAATCTGGTTGATGTAGAGCTGGAAAATCTCGTCCTTGCTCAGATTGTTCTCAATCTTGAAGGCCAGCAGGGCTTCGTACAGCTTGCGCGTCAGGGTCTTCTCGCTGGACAGGAAAAAGTTTCGCGCCACCTGCATGGTGATCGTCGAGGCGCCCTGGCGCTTGCCGCCGCCCACGAAATTGGAATACGCTGCCCTCAGCACGCCCATCGTGTCGATGCCCGGGTGCTGGTAGAAACGCTCGTCCTCGGCGGCCAAGATCGCCTGTTTCATGACGGCGGGAACATCCTGGATGCGAACAAGATTGCGCCGCTCCTCGCCGAATTCGCCGATCAGATGGCCATCACTGGTGTAAACCCGGAGGGGAATGCGTGGCCGGTAGTCGGTCAGTACTTCGAGGGAGGGAAGTTGCGGGTAGGCGAGGATGAGGACGATGCCTGCCAGCGCGGCAATGCTGACCACGAAGCCACCGATTAGTAGCAGGGTGTAAAGCGCCCAGCGGGCAGCAAGGGATTGGATGGGATTGGGCACAAAAAAGGGATTGGGTCGAGGCGGGGCCGATTATAAGCTGTGGCGCAGAAGCCACGATCACAGCGGGAATGCTCAATAATTTAGCTTTACAGCCGATATAGTTGCTGCTAGCATCTGAAGTAAATTATTCCGTAGTGCATGTAACGCTTTATTTCTTAAAGGAAAAACCCTTGCAGATCGATGTCTCGACTCTGAAGGCAATCTTCAACCCGAAGCTGCGGCCACTCATTGGCGTGGATATCAGTTCGACCTCGGTGAAGATGGTCGAACTGGTGGATGCCGGCAAAGGGCAGCCGCGGGTTGAGCGTTACGCAATCGAGCCGCTGCCGCGAGATGCGGTGGTGGATGGCAATCTGGCGGGCCTGGAAGCTGTGGCGGAAACCCTTCAGCGTTGCTGGAAGCGCTTGGGAACCTCCACGCGCTACGTGGCGCTCGCCCTGCCGACGGCCGCAGTCATTACCAAGAAAATTACCCTGCCCGCCGGTTTGCGCGAGCAGGAGATGGAAATTCAAGTGGAATCGGAAGCCAACCAGTACATCCCCTTCGCTCTGGAAGAGGTGAATCTGGATTTCCAGGTCATTGGTCCCGCGCCATCGAATCCTGACGATGTGGAGGTGCTGCTGGCGGCCTCACGCAAGGAAAAAGTAGAAGACCGGGTAGCAGCTGCGGAGGTCGCGGAGCTGAAGCCAGTGGTGATGGATGTCGAAGCCTATGCCATCCTGGCTGCGTACGAGCTGGTGATCAAGCAATTATCAAATGAAGGCAAGGACCAGATTATTGCGCTGGTCGACGTAGGGGCCGCAGCGACCAAGATCACCATCATGCGCAATGATCAGCAACTCTATGTTCGCGAGCAGGCCTTCGGTGGTTCCCAGTTGACCGACGAGATCATGCGGGCCTATGGCATGAGCCAGGAAGAAGCCGAAAGCCTGAAGCGGTCGGGGACACCCCCGGATAACTATGAGACCGAGGTTCTGCATCCTTTCCTTGAGAACATGGCCCAGGAAGTGGCGCGGGGGTTACAGTTTTTCTTCACGTCGACGCCACATAACGAGGTGAACCACATTGTTCTTGCTGGTGGTTCTGCCCTGATTCCCGGCGCTGCCGATATCGTGGGGCAGCGTACCAGCGTGAATACAGTGTTGGCCGATCCTTTCGCCGGCATGGCCATCTCACCTCGCATTCGTGCCAAGCAACTAGCTGCTGATGCGCCGTCCCTGATGGTTGCTTGCGGTTTGGCCCTTAGGAAATTCGACCAATGATTCGGATCAACCTGCTTCCCCATCGCGAGGAAAAGCGTAAAGCCAGGCGCCAGCAGTTCTATGCGTTGGTGGGTTTGGTGACTGTGCTGGCCGGGGTCATCTGGTTTCTTGGGTTTTCGGTCATCAATCGCCAGATCAGTGCACAGGACGACAAGAACGAGTTTCTGAAGCGCGAGATATCTTCACTCGACAAGGAAATCGCCGAAATCAAAAAGCTGAAAGAGCAGACGGACTCTCTCTTGGCGAGAAAGCGCGTGATTGAGGCCTTGCAGGCAAATCGATCGGAAACGGTCCATTTGTTCAATGAACTAGCCAAACAAGTGCCTGAGGGCATTTATATGCGGACGATGGTTCAGACTGGGCAGCGGATAACAATTACTGGCTACGCCCAGTCGAACGCGCGAATTACTACCCTAATGAATAATTTGGACGAATCGCCTTTGCTGGAACGATCTACTTTGGTAGAAACAAAGGCCGAAGTGGTAGCCAATCGGCGACTAAATGCATTCAGTATCATCACGAATATCAGCCGTCAGACGACTGCTGATCCCAAGGCGGGGAAGAAGCCATGAACCTATCCGCCCTGTTCAAGAAGAAATCTGCTGCCGAACGGCTTGCTGAGAAAGATGCCGCCAAAGGGGAGCCGTCAGCCTCCAAGGCCCCTTTGGTCGACTTTCAGCAGATTGCTCAAGACTTCAGAACGTTGGATCCGAAAGATCCTGGCTTATGGCCATTGGCTCCCCGGATCGTAATGCTCTTGGGCCTGTTTTCTACCTTGCTTGGGGCCGCTTGGTGGTTTGGCTGGAATGTCCAGTTTGAGGATCTCGACGCGAAGCAGGTTCAGGAAGCCAAGTACAAAGATGAGTGGCTGGACAAGAAGAAGCAGGCTGTCAATCTTGACGAGTATCGGCGGCAGTTGGCAGAGATCGACCGCTCGTTTGGCGCCTTGCTAAAACAACTGCCCAACAAGTCCGAAATGGGCGACATGCTGGTCGATATCAACAAGGCTGCGCAGGGGCGGGGGTTACTGGTGGAATTGTTCAAGCCTGGTGGTGAGGCTGCCCGTGACTTCTATGCCGAAGTGCCCATTACACTGACGTTGACGGGCAGCTACCACGACATCGGTGGCTTTTCGGGAGACATTGCGAAACTGCCGCGCATCGTTACGCTGAATGACATCAATCTCGCCTCCGGAGCCAAAGACGGTGTGTTGACCCTGCGAACCACGGCGAAGACCTTCCGTTATCTTGATGACAACGAATTGGCGCAGCAGAAACAGAAAGCCAAGGGAGCGAAGAAATGAATATTCGCAAGCTTGCCCTGTTGCCGCTGTTCCCGCTGCTGCTGTTGGGCTGTGCAAGCGAGGAACATCAGGATATCAAGGAGTGGATGCGTGAGCAGTCACAGGGCATGAAGGGGAAAGTTCCTCCGCTCCCGGAAATCAAGCCGTTTCCCGTCGTGGCATACGAGACCGAGGCCATGACGCCCCCATTTTCGCCGGGGAAAATCGTTACGCTTGATCCGGTCGCTGACAAGTCGGCGCCGGACCGGAATCGTCCGATACAGCCGCTCGAAAGCTTCCCTCTCGAGGATTTGCGGGTCGCAGGGGTGATTTTTTCGGGCATGGTTCCCTATGCGCTGATTCAGACTCCGCCACCGAACAAGCCCAAGCATGTTCGGGTGGGCGAATACATGGGGCGGAGTTTCGGGAAGATCACGGCAATTACCAAAGACGGGGTTACGGTGATGGAAACCGTCAAGGATGCGAACGGTGCATGGGTGGAGCAGGAAAAAATGCTTCTCGTGCCCAAGGAAGGAGGACGTTGATGAAGCGACTTAAATTTACCGCTGCCTTGGCAGCATTCTGGCTTTGTGGTGTGGTTGACGTTCTTGCCGCCGAAAACTCCATCAAACAGGTCCAGGTTCGCCGTGACGGCGATCAGGTGTTGCTCAAAGTACAAATGACCGGCAAGCTGAAGGCTCTGCCCGGTAACTGGGCCGTGGTGGATCCTCCTCGCATTGTTTTCGATTTCCCGGAAGTGGATAACCAGTCCGGGCAGGCGGCGCAGCAGATTGCCTCCGGTGACCTCAAGAGCCTGAACCTTGTCCAGACGGAAAAGTTGACCCGCCTGGTATTGAATCTATATCGCCCGACCAAGTTCTCCACGGAACTTGCGGGGGATGCGCTGTTCATTCGCTTGGAATCTCAGGCTCCCGGTATTGCCCAAGAGGCGGCTCCCAGCGTCTATCAACCGACGACGCCGAAGACCAAACCCGAAGCGCAACTGGTCGACCTGGCTGCGATTCGAGATATCGTTTTCCGTCGCGGAGAGGATGGACAAGCGCTGATTTCTGTGGACCTGACTGACGGTTCGGTGCCCATCGATATCCGCCGGACAAGTACCGGACTTAGCGTCGATTTACGGGATGTGGAAATCCCTGAGCGCCTGCAGAACCGTCGTGATGTCAATGACTTCGCGACGCCCGTGACTTCCATGGCGTCGAGTCCGAAGGGTGGCAATAGCGTTCGCTTGGATATCGCTGCACGGGGCCGCTGGTTCCACCAGGCGCACTTGACCAATAATCAGCTACTGATAGAAATCAAACCCATTCCTGCGGATGAGGCCAACAAGCTCGTTCAGACAGGACAGCAGGGGCAGAAAGTTTCAATCAACTTCTACGATGCTGACGCAGCCATGGTATTGCGTACCTTGGCGGAAATTTCAGGCAAAAACGTACTGATCGATCCCTCGCTCAATGGTCGCCGGGTCACAGCTAATCTTGACAATATCCCCTACGATCAGGCCTTGGAAATCATCATGTCCCAGGTGAACTCAGGGATGCGGGTGCGCAACGATGTCGTTTTGTTCGGTGATCGGGCTGTCTTGCAAAAGCGTGACCAGGACACTGCTGACGAAATGGCCCGTGCAGCGGATACCGCACCACTCGTGGCCGAGACCTTCAAGCTCAATTATGTCAAGGCAGCGGATGTTGTGTCGCTGGTGAATAACAGCTTCGCCCAGGCATCTTCTGCCGCAGCGCCTGCGCAAGGCCAGCAGGGTGGTGCGGCTCCTGCTCCTGCAGCGGGCGCAGCGGGTGGAGCAGCAGCACCCGGCGGAAAGGGGATGCTTTCCTCCCGGGGCGGCATTTCCATTCATGACGGCAGCAATCAGGTGTTCGTGCGTGATACTGCCGGCGTCATCGAGGCGATTCGGGAGGTCATCCGCAATATCGATGTTCCGCCGAAACAGGTACTGATCGAGGCCAGGATCGTCGAGGCGTCGACGGGATTTACCAATACCCTTGGCGTGCGGCTTCGCGCGTTCAATAACCAGAATAACGGATACGTTATCCCGGGAACAAATACGCGAATGGCACTCGGGACAACATTACCAAGTACGTTTACCAGCGTCGATATCATCGGCAACAACAGCACTCGTTTCGCGCTTACGAATGACTCAGCGATCTTCCGCCCGAGCTATTCATTGGCATCGGCGGCCAACTTCGGCTTGATGCTCTTCAATTCAGCGGCAACCAAGCTGGTGACCTTGGAACTACAGGCGGCAGAAACCGATTCGAAGAACAAGACAGTCTCGTCTCCTCGCATCATCACCATGAACCGGAAGGCGGCGACCATCAGCAGCACACAACAGGTCACTATCGTTACCGGGGTGAATGCGCAGACGGGTTTGCCGATCTACCAGACCTTCTCGGCACCGCTGACGCTAGGGGTGACGCCGTCGATCAATCCGGACAACCGGATCAGTCTTGAGCTCAATATCGCCAAGAGCACCATCACCAATGCGACCACGGGCAGTCTCGATACCAATACCGTGACCACCAGCGTTATCGTTGAAAACGGTGGCACGCTGGTTATCGGCGGCTTCGCGCGGGAGTCCGAAGTGCAGACGCAGGAGCGGGTCCCATTCCTTGGCGATCTTCCCTATGTCGGCTTCCTCTTCAAGACGACGTCCAAAAACCAGAGTCGCAGCGAGTTGCTGGTGTTCATCACGCCACGCATTGTCAATGAGGCGATTGCACAGCGCTGAATAGCGTGTTCATGTTGTTCAAAAGGCCGGCGAAAGCCGGCCTTTTGGTTTCGTACTGGTAAGATTTGCACGTGAATGCAACAAACAACATTTACCTGGTCGGGATGCCCGGCGCTGGAAAGACCACCGTGGGCCGGCAACTAGCGCGTCGCTTGCATCGGCGATTCGTGGACGTCGATCACGAAGTTGAAGCGCGCACGGGGGTGCGAATTCCCGTAATTTTTGACATTGAAGGCGAGCAGGGTTTTCGTGACCGGGAATCGAAGGTGCTGGCTGAATTATCGACCGAACCGAATCTAGTGATCGCCACCGGCGGCGGTGCGATCCTTCGCACGGAAAACCGCGCGATACTGAAGCAAAGCGGAATGGTGATATATCTCAACGTACCTCCCGAAATGCTCTACGAGCGGACATGCAAAGACCCGAATCGGCCCTTGCTTCAAGTGGCTGATCCTCTTGGGAAAATCAATGAACTGTTTCAATTGCGCGATCCGCTGTACCGGGAGGTTGCCGACGTGGTTGTCGTTGCCAGTCGTGCGGGTAGTGCCGGCCAATTGGTGAAACAGGTCGAGCGGGAGATTCAGAACCGATGCGTCGCCTGAACGTCGAACTCGCGGCACGGGCCTATCCGATCCTGATCGGCGGTGGCTTGCTGGCGCGGGCCGATTTCATTGCCAATCATTTGGCAAGTCCCCGCGTCGCCGTCGTCAGCAATACCACCGTGGCGCCGCTATATCTTGATGCCCTCGTGACCGGCCTGCAAAAAGTTGGCGTTGCCGTGACGCCGATCATCCTTCCGGATGGCGAGGCGCACAAGACTTGGGATTCGCTGAATACGATTTTCGATGCGCTGCTGGCGGCCCGGTGCGACAGGAGTACCACTGTGGTGGCCTTGGGTGGCGGCGTCATTGGCGATCTGGCCGGCTTCGCTGCCGCCAGCTATCAGCGCGGCGTGCCTTTTATCCAGATCCCGACCACGCTGCTGTCCCAAGTGGATTCGTCGGTGGGCGGCAAGACCGGCATCAACCATCCGCGCGGCAAGAACATGGTCGGGGCGTTCTGGCAGCCGAAGCTGGTACTGGCGGATACCGATACGCTGAAAACTTTGCCGGCGAGGGAGCTATCTGCCGGGCTTGCCGAAGTCATCAAGTATGGCCTGATCCGCGACCTGCCCTTTCTTGAATGGCTCGAAGCCAACATGGATCGCCTCATGGCAAGGGACGGGGATGCTCTCGCCCATGCCATCGAGCGCAGTTGCGGCAATAAGGCGGAAGTCGTCGCGGCGGATGAATTTGAAACAGCCAAGGATGGTGGCCGAGCCCTGCTTAACCTAGGGCACACCTTCGGGCATGCTATCGAAACGGGACTCGGCTACGGCGAGTGGCTGCATGGGGAAGCGGTAGCCGCCGGCACGATGATGGCCGTTGAGCTATCGCGGCGCCTCGGCTGGCTTGCAGCGGAAGATGTGGAACGGACACGAGCGCTTTTGAGGCGTGCAGGTCTGCCGGTGGTCGGTGCTGCTCTGGGTGTCGAGCGCTATCTGGAGCTGATGTCCCACGACAAGAAAGTCTTGGCGGGGCGCTTGCGTCTCGTGCTGCTCAAGTCGCTCGGCGAAGCGGTGACCTGGGCGGATGCCTCCCGGAATGACATTGCTGCCGCCATAGACACTTGCTGCCATGATCAGAGGGAATCCCCACCGGATGCCTGAGTTGGCGCCTTATGCAGTCGATGATGCGACGAGCCGGGGCCGGATAGTCGCCGAGCCACGCCCCAAGGCGCGCAGCGAATTTCAGCGTGACCGCGACCGGATTGTCCATTCCACCGCATTCCGTCGTCTCGAGTACAAGACCCAGGTCTTCGTCAATCACGAAGGCGATTTGTTTCGCACCCGCCTGACCCACAGCATTGAAGTGGCCCAGATCGCCCGCTCGATTGCGCGCGCCCTCCATCTCAATGACGACCTGGCCGAGGCCATTGCTCTGGCGCACGACCTCGGTCACACTCCTTTCGGCCATGCGGGGCAGGATGCACTCAACGAGTGCATGCAGTCCCATGGCGGCTTTGAGCACAATCTTCAGAGCTTGCGCATTGTTGATCGGCTCGAAGAGCGCTATGGTGCTTTTGACGGCCTGAACCTGATGTTCGAAACCCGCGAGGGCATTCTCAAGCACTGCTCGCCTGCTCGTGCAAGAGAGCTGGGTGAATTGGGGCACCGCTTTGTAGATGGACTGCGCCCTTCGCTGGAGGCGCAAATCTGCAACCTTGCGGATGAAATCGCCTACAACAATCACGATGTGGACGACGGCCTGCGTGCTGGCCTGATTACGGTCGAGCAGCTGGAGGGCGTGAGCCTTTTTCGCCGCCATGCCGCAGAGGTAGATCAGGAGTTCCCCCGAATCGCCGCGCGTCGTCGGGTGCATGAGACCATACGGCGCATGATCGACGCTCAGGTCACTGATTTGCTCGCAGAGTCGGCAAGGCGAATCAGCGAATTGGCGCCGAAAACGCTTGAGGACATCCACGCTGCCCCGCCTCTGGTGGGCTTTTCCCGACCCATGGTGGCCGAGAACGCTGCGCTGAAGGAGTTCCTGCGCGAACACCTCTACCGCCACTACCAAGTGCTGCGCATGACCACCAAAGCCCGGCTGATCATCCGGGATTTGTTCACCGCCTTCACCGACGATGCCCGGCTTCTGCCACCCCAGTATCAAGCCTTGGCCGCAGTGGATTCGCCCGCTCGCGCGGTGGCCGACTACGTGGCCGGGATGACGGACCGCTACGCCATGAAGGAACATCGCCGGCTCTTTGCCGTCGGCGAAATCTAGGAGCGGGGCTGTTGCACCGCAATGTATTGAGTTCATCAGCCTTTGGCGGTATATTTGTCAGTTCGCCCGTCGTCTGCGGCGGGCTATAACAAGGCCGGGGAGTGACAACGCCCCGGCTTTTTTGACGGCCGCATCTCCTGAGGAAGAACAAGATGGTCCTCCCCACGCGCCAGGGTCTTTACGACCCCGCCAACGAGCGCGACGCCTGTGGCGTCGGCTTCGTCGCTCATATCAAGAATCATAAAAGCCACTCGATCGTCGAGCAGGGTCTGCTGATTCTCAAAAACCTCGAGCACCGAGGCGCCACCGGCTATGACCCGCTGCTCGGCGATGGCGCCGGCATCCTGCTCCAGTTGCCCGACGCGTTCCTGCGCGATGAGGCGGCAAAGCTCGGCATCAAACTGCCAGCCGAAGGCAGCTACGCCTGCGGCAACGTCTTCCTGCCGGCCTCCGACAACGGCCGTGCTGCCTGTGAGTCGGTGGTGGCGCGCATCATTCATGAAGAAGGTCAGGCCTTCCACGGCTGGCGCGATGTGCCCCGTGACAACTCCGGTCTCGCCCAGGCAGCCAAGGATATCGAGCCGGTCGTTCGCCAGGTCTTCATCGGTCGTGGCGCCAACTGTGCCGACCAGGACGCCTTCGAGCGCAAGCTCTTCGTGATCCGCAAGCGCGTCGAGCATGAAGTCCGTCGCCTCAAGCTGGACGACATCGGTCGCTTCTACATTCCCTCCCTGTCCTCGCGCACCATCGTCTACAAGGGCATGTTGCTGGCGGCGCAGGTGGGTACCTACTTTACCGATCTCCTCGACAAGCGCCTGATGTCGGCGCTGGCCCTGGTGCATCAGCGCTTCTCGACCAATACCTTCCCGACCTGGGATCTGGCCCACCCTTTCCGCATGATCGCCCACAACGGCGAGATCAACACCGTGCGCGGCAACATCAACTGGATGGCCGCCCGCCAGAAGGCCATGAAGTCCAAGTGGCTGGGCGAGGATCTCGACAAGCTGTGGCCCCTGATCATCGAAGGCCAGTCCGACTCCGCCAGCTTCGACAACGCGCTGGAACTGCTGGTCATGGGCGGCTACTCCATGCCTCACGCCATGATGATGCTGATCCCCGAAGCCTGGGCCAGCAATGCCATGCTGGACGAGGAGCGTCGTGCTTTCTACGAGTTCCATGCAGCCGTGATGGAACCCTGGGACGGCCCCGCCGCCGTGGCTTTCACCGACGGACGCCAGATCGGCGCCACGCTGGACCGCAATGGCCTGCGCCCTGCCCGTTATCTGGTCACTGAGGACGACATTGTCCTCATGGCCTCGGAGATGGGCGTGCTGACTTTTCCGGAAGAAAAGATCGTCAAGAAGTGGCGTTTGCAGCCGGGCAAGATGTTCCTCATCGACCTGGAGCAGGGCCGCATCATCGACAACGAGGAGCTCAAGCACTCGATGGCGACTGAAGAGCCCTACGCCAAGTGGGTCGAGGAGTCCCGCGTGTTCCTGTCCGAACTCGTGCCGGGTGCCAAGGCCTCGCTCAAGCTCTCGCAGCCGCTGCTGGATACGCAGCAGGCTTTCGGCTACACGCAGGAAGACATCAAGTTCATCCTCGAACCGATGGCCGCCAACGGCGAGGAAGCCACTGGCTCCATGGGCAACGACACCGCCCTGACGGTGCTGTCGAAGAAGAACAAGCCGCTCTACAACTACTTCAAGCAGCTCTTCGCCCAGGTGACCAATCCGCCGATCGATCCGATCCGCGAAGAGATCGTCATGTCGCTGACCAGCTTCATCGGTCCCAAGCCCAACCTGATGGGCATCGCCAACGACGACGACGAGCAACTGACGCCGCGCCTCGAAGTGCCGCAGCCGGTGCTGACCGGCGAGGACTTCGTCCGCCTGAAGGACATCGACAAGGCCAGCAAGGGCCGCTTCAAGTCGCTGGTACTCGACATCACCTACCCGGCGACCGAGGCTGCTGCCGGTTGCGAGGCCGCCATTGAGCGTCTCGCCGCTGCTGCCGAAAAATCCGTGGCCGACGGCTACAACATCGTCGTGCTGTCGGATCGCAGCATTTCCCGCGAGCGTGTGGCGATCCCGGCCTTGCTGGCCTGTTCCGCCGTGCATCACCACCTGACCCGCAAGGGCCTGCGCACCAGCACCGGCCTCGTCGTGGATACCGGCTCGGTGCGCGAAGTGCATCACTTCGCCCTGCTCGCCGGCTATGGCGCCGAAGCCGTCTGTCCCTGGCTGGCGCTGGAGACCATCAAGGACTTCTCGGGCAAGGACGCCTACGAAGCCCAGAAGAAGTTCGTCAAGGCGGTCGGCAAGGGTTTGAACAAGGTGATGTCCAAGATGGGCATCTCCACCTACCAGTCCTACTGCGGCTCGCAGATTTTCGAGGCCATCGGCCTCAATGCGGCTTTCGTTACCCGTTACTTCAAGGGCACCGCCACCCAGGTCGAGGGTATCGGCCTGGCCGAAGTCGCCGAAGAAGCCGTGCGCGTCCATAGCGCCGCCTTCTCGAACGACCCGGTATTGGCCACCATGCTCGACGCCGGTGGCGACTACGCCTATCGCGTGCGCGGCGAAGAGCACATGTGGACGCCGGACGTCATCGCCAAGCTCCAGCACTCCACGCGCTCGGGCAAGTACGAGACCTACAAGGAATACGCCAAGCTGGTGAACGACCAGACCAAGCGTCATCTGACGCTGCGCGGCCTGTTCGAGATCAAGCCCGCCGGCCCGCCGGTGGCGCTGGATGAAGTCGAGTCGGCCAAGGAGATCGTCAAGCGTTTCGCCACTGGCGCCATGTCGCTGGGTTCGATTTCCACCGAGGCCCACAGCACGCTGGCCATCGCCATGAACCGGATCGGCGGCAAGTCGAATACCGGCGAAGGCGGCGAAGATCCGCGTCGCTTCCATAAAGTCGGCGCTGGCGAGACGGTGGCTGGCGTCATCGGCAAGTCCCGCATCGAGCGCGATACGCCGCTGAAGGAAGGCGACAGCCTGCGTTCCGCCATCAAGCAGGTCGCTTCCGGTCGTTTCGGTGTCACTGCCGAATACCTGGCCAATGCCGACCAGCTCCAGATCAAGATGGCCCAGGGCGCCAAGCCCGGCGAGGGCGGCCAGTTGCCCGGCCACAAGGTCTCCGAGTACATCGGCTTCCTGCGTCACTCGGTGCCCGGCGTCGGCCTGATTTCGCCGCCGCCGCACCACGACATTTATTCCATCGAGGATCTGGCGCAACTGATCCACGACCTGAAGAACTCCAACCCGGCGGCCAGCGTCTCGGTCAAGCTGGTGTCGGAAGTCGGCGTCGGCACCGTCGCCGCTGGCGTCTCCAAGGCCAAGGCCGATCACGTCGTGATCGCCGGCCATGACGGCGGCACCGGCGCTTCGCCGATCTCCTCCGTCATGCATGCAGGCACGCCCTGGGAGCTGGGCCTCGCCGAGACCCAGCAGACTTTAGTGCTGAACCGCCTGCGTGGCCGCATTCGGGTGCAGGCCGACGGCCAGATGAAGACCGGTCGCGACGTGCTGATTGGCGCCCTGCTCGGCGCCGACGAGTTCGGTTTCGCCACGGCACCGCTGGTGGTCGAAGGCTGCATCATGATGCGCAAGTGCCACCTCAACACTTGTCCGGTCGGCGTCGCCACGCAAGACCCGGTGCTGCGCCAGCGCTTCTCCGGCCAGCCCGAGTACGTGGTGAACTATTTCTTCTTCGTCGCCGAGGAAGTGCGCGAACTCATGGCGCAACTGGGCATCCGCAAGTTCGACGACCTCATCGGTCGTGCCGACCTGCTGGACACCCGCGCCGGCATCGAGCACTGGAAGGCCAAGGGCCTCGACTTCTCGAAGATCTTCTACATGCCGCCGGTCTCTGCCGACGTGGCCCGCTGCCATCGTGAGACGCAGGACCACAACCTCGGCAAGGCGCTCGACCACACGCTGATCGCCAAGGCCAAGCCGGCGCTGGAGTGTGGCGAGAAGGTCGTCATCGAGACCGCCATCAAGAACGAGAACCGCACCGTCGGCACCCTGCTGTCCCATGAAGTCGCCAAGCGTCACGGCGGTGCCGGTCTTCCCGACGACACCATCACCGTCAAGCTCGCCGGCACGGCAGGCCAGAGCTTCGGTGCCTTCCTTGCCAAGGGCATCACACTCGAACTCACCGGCGTCGGCAACGACTACGTCGGCAAGGGTCTCTCCGGTGGCAAGATCATCGTCCGCCCGCCCCAGGCCTTCAAGCCCGCCGCAGAAGAGAACATCATCGTCGGCAACACGGTGCTCTACGGCGCCACCGACGGCGAAGTGTATTTCCGTGGCGTCGCCGGCGAGCGCTTCTGCGTGCGCAACTCGGGTGCCCAGGCCGTCGTCGAAGGCACTGGCGATCACGGTTGCGAATACATGACCGGCGGTACCGTCGTGGTGCTGGGCATGACCGGCCGCAATTTCGCCGCCGGCATGTCGGGTGGCATCGCCTACGTCTATGACGAGGACGGCCAGTTCGACAAGCGTTGCAACATGAGCATGGTCGCCCTCGAAAAGCTGTTGCCGGCCGAGCAGCAGGACGCCGCCGGCCGCCATCGCGGCGAAACCGACGACGCCCAGCTCAAGCGCATGATCGAGCAGCACGCCGCGCTGACGGGCAGCGCCCGTGCCCGCGCTCTTCTTGCCGACTGGTCCGCCGCGCGCGGCAAGTTCGTCAAGGTCTTCCCCCATGAATATCGTCGCGCCCTGAAGGAAATGGCGCAGCAGCAACTGGAGGCCGCATAAATGGGCAAGCCCACCGGATTCCTCGAGTACCAGCGCCTGTCCGAAGGCTATGCGCCGGTCGAAGAGCGCCTGACGCACTATCGCGAGTTCGTGCCGCATCTGACGGACGAGCAGGCCAAGGTGCAGGGTGCGCGCTGCATGGATTGCGGCATCCCCTTCTGCAACAACGGCTGCCCGGTCAACAACATCATTCCGGACTGGAACGACCTCGTTTATACCGGCAACTGGCGCGAGGCCATCGAGGTATTGCACTCGACCAACAACTTCCCGGAATTCACCAGCCGCATCTGCCCCGCACCCTGCGAGGCGGCCTGCACGCTGAACATCCCGCAGACCGCAGTGGGTATCAAGTCCATCGAGCGTGCCATCATCGATAAAGCTGGCGAGAACGGCTGGGTCGTGCCGCAACCGGCGGCGAAGAAGACCGGCAAGAAGATCGCCGTGGTCGGCTCCGGCCCTGCCGGCCTCGCCGCCGCGCAGCAACTGGCCCGTGTCGGTCACGATGTCACCGTGTTTGAGAAGAACGACCGCGTTGGCGGCCTGCTGCGTTACGGCATCCCCGACTTCAAGCTCGACAAGCGCCTGATCGACTGGCGCATGGCGCAGATGAAAGTGGAAGGGGTCAAGTTCGTCACCGGCACCATGGTGACCAAGGCCGCGTTGCCCAAGGGCGTGGCCAATGACGCCAAGAAGACCGTCACCCCCGAGCAGTTGCAGAAGGACTTCGACGCCGTGGTACTCGCCGGCGGTTCCGAGGCGCCCCGCGACCTGCCGATTCCCGGCCGCGAACTCAAGGGCGTGCATTTCGCCCTCGAATTCCTGATCCCGCAGAACAAGGAAGTGAATTCGGGTGACATGCGCGGCAACAAGAATCCGATCAACGTTCGTGGCAAGCATGTATTGGTCATCGGCGGCGGCGATACCGGCTCCGACTGCGTCGGCACCTCCAATCGCCACGGTGCCGCCAGCGTCACCCAGATCGAACTCATGCCCCGTCCGCCGGAGCAGGAGAACGGCGAGCTGACCTGGCCCTACTGGCCGCTCAAGATGCGCACCTCGTCCTCCCACAACGAAGGCTGCGAGCGCGACTGGTCCATCGGCACCAAGGCCTTCATCGGCGAGAAAGGTGTCCTGAAGGCCGTCAAGGCCGTGCGCCTGGAGTGGAAGGACGGCAAGATGGCCGAAGTGCCCGGTTCCGAATTCGAAATCCAGGCCGACGTCGCCTTCCTCGCCATGGGCTTCCTCAATCCGGTCGGCGGCGTCCTCGACGCCTTTGGTGTCGCCAAGGATGGTCGCGGCAACGTCAAGGCCGATACGGAAGGCCAGCAGGCCTATGTCACCGACGTCAAGGGCGTCTTCGCCGCGGGCGACATGCGGCGCGGCCAGTCCCTGGTGGTCTGGGCCATCCGCGAAGGGCGCCAGTGCGCCCGCGCGGTGGACGAGTTCCTGATGGGTTCCAGCACGCTGCCCCGTTGATCTCTGCTGCACACCGAATAGGGCGCAAAGGGCACAATATGGCCTTTGCGCCCTTCTTGTTTCTGTCATGAGCCTCAATGTCGTCATTCTCGCCGCCGGCCAGGGCAAGCGCATGCGCTCCGACCTGCCCAAGGTGCTGCATCCCATCGCCGGCAAGCCGCTGCTCGGGCGCGTCATTGATACCGCCCGCGAACTGAATCCGGCGCGCATCTGCGTGGTGTACGGGCATGGCGGCGAACAGGTGCGATCCGCCATGGACGCTCCCGATCTGGGCTGGGCGAAACAGGAGCCGCAACTCGGTACAGGCCATGCCGTGCTCCAGGCCATGCCGGGTTTCGCCGTCTCGCCGGAGCCGACTTTGGTGCTCTATGGCGACGTGCCGCTGACCCGTGCTTCCACCCTTGCTCGCCTGATCGATGCCGCCGGCAATGACAAGCTCGCGCTGCTGACCGCGCGTCTGCCCAATCCCCACGGCTATGGCCGCATCGTGCGCGTGGATGGCAAGGTCGTGCGCATCGTCGAGGAGAAGGATGCCGACGACGCCGAGCGCGCCATCACCGAAATCAACACCGGCATCCTCGTCGCCCCCGGCGAAGCCCTCGCGCGCTGGTTGCCGCAGCTCGGCAACCGCAATGCCCAGGGCGAGTACTACCTCACTGACATTGTGCAGATGGCCGTGACCGAGGGCATGGAAATCGTCACCGCCCATCCCGACGCCACCTGGGAAACCGATGGCGTGAACAGCAAGTCGCAACTCGCCGCACTGGAACGCGTGCACCAACGCAACGTCGCCGAGACGCTGATGGAGGCCGGCGTGATGCTGGCCGATCCGGCGCGCATCGATGTGCGCGGCGAACTGATTTGCGGCCGCGATGTGAGCATCGACGTCAATTGCGTCTTCGAGGGCCGCGTGGTGCTGGAGGACGGCGTACGCATCAAGGCCAACTGCGTGCTGGAGGATGCCGTGGTCGGCGCCGGCAGCGTGGTCGGTCCCTTCGCCCGCCTGCGTCCCGGCACCGTGCTGGGCAAGGATGTGCACATCGGCAACTTCGTCGAGGTGAAGAATTCGCAGATCGCCGATCATTCCAAGGCCAACCACCTGGCCTACGTCGGTGACGCCACGGTCGGCAGCCGCGTGAACATCGGCGCCGGCACCATTACCTGTAACTACGACGGTGCCAACAAATTCCGCACGGTGATCGAGGATGACGCCTTCATCGGTTCCGACACGCAACTCGTCGCGCCCGTCACCGTCGGTCGCGGCGCCACCCTGGGCGCCGGCACCACGCTGACCAAGGATGCGCCACCGGACACGCTCACCGTGTCGCGGGCGAAACAGGTTTCCATCGCGGGCTGGAAACGCCCCGCCAAAAACGCCAACCCGGAAAAGAAGGTCTGATCCATGTGCGGTATCGTCGCAGCCGTTGCCGAGCGCAACATCGTTCCCGTTCTCATCGAAGGCCTGAAGAAGCTCGAATACCGCGGCTATGACTCCGCCGGCGTTGCCCTGCTCAATCCCACGCTGACGCGCTTGCGCAGCGTCGGCCGCGTCGCCGAACTGGCGGCCCAGGCCGAAGGGCAGGTGGCCCATCACGGCATCGCCCACACCCGTTGGGCCACCCACGGCGTGCCCAGCCAGCGCAACGCCCATCCCCATGTTTCCGGTGGGCTAGCGGTGGTGCATAACGGCATCATCGAGAACTATGCCGAGCTCAAGGCCGAGTTGCAGGCCGCCGGTTACGCCTTTAGTTCCGACACCGACACCGAAGTCGTCGCCCACCTGATCAGCGAAACGCTGAAGACCGTGCCCGAACTCTTCGCCGCCGTCCAGGCCGTCGCCAAGCGTCTGATCGGCGCCTATGCCATCGCCGTGATCCGCGAGTGGGACGACTGCATCGTCGTCACCCGCCACGGCGCGCCGCTGCTGCTGGGTCTCGGCGAGGACGGCAACTATGCGGCGTCGGATGCCTCGGCCCTGATCCAGGTCACGCGCCGCATGGTTTATCTGGAAGAAGGCGACGTTGCCGAACTCAAGCGCGGCACGGTGAGAATAGTCGGCGCTGACGGGACGGCGGCGGAGCGTACGGTGCACGAAAGCACGCTCTCCGCTGACGCCGTCGAGCTGGGCGATTACGCCCACTACATGCAAAAGGAAATCTTCGAGCAGCCCCAGGCCCTGGCCGCCACGCTGGAGATGATCGGCGGCGCCCAGTCGCTAACGCCCAACCTTTTCGGCGTCGCCGCGCCGGAGATGCTCAAGGACGTCAAGAGCGTCCTCATCCTCGCCTGCGGCACCAGCTGCCACGCCGGCATGGTCGCCCGCTACTGGATCGAACAACTGGCGGGCATTCCCTGCACCGTCGAAATCGCCAGCGAATACCGCTACCGCGTCTCGGTGCCGAACCCCGAGCAACTCGTCGTCGCCATCTCCCAGTCCGGTGAGACCGCCGACACCCTGGCCTCGGTCAAGCACGCCAAGAGCCTGGGCATGGGCCGCACCCTGGCACTATGCAATGTCCCCGAATCCGCCATCGTCCGCGAATGCGCATTGCGCTTCCTGACCCGCGCCGGCCCGGAGATCGGCGTGGCCTCGACCAAGGCCTTCACCACCCAACTCGCCGCCCTGTTCCTGCTCGCGGCGACCCTTGCCAAGCAGGCCGGCCGCCTCAGCGCCGACGAGGAAGCAAAACATCTTGTCTCCCTGCGCCATCTGCCGGTGGCCGTGCAGAAAGTGCTCGCACTGGAGCCGGCGATCAAGGCCTGGGCCGGGCGGTTTGCCGACAAGCAACATGCGCTCTTCCTCGGCCGAGGCCTCCACTATCCGATTGCCCTTGAAGGTGCGCTCAAGCTCAAGGAAATTTCCTACATCCACGCCGAGGGCTATCCGGCCGGTGAGCTCAAGCATGGCCCTCTGGCGCTGGTGGACAAGAACATGCCCGTGGTCAGCGTGGCGCCGAACGATTTCCTGCTGGAGAAGTTGAAGTCCAATCTCAAGGAAGTCGCCGCGCGTGGTGGCGAACTCTATGTCTTCGCTGACGCCGACTCGGCAGTGGATGAAGAGCCTGGCCTGCACGTCCTGCGCCTGCCCGAGCACTACGGCTTGCTCTCACCCGTGCTGCACGTGGTGCCGCTGCAATTGCTCTCGTATCACGTTGCCCTGGTCAAGGGCACGGATGTGGACAAGCCGCGCAACCTGGCGAAATCGGTGACGGTGGAATAGGAACCAAGCCAAAGACTTGTTGTCTCATCGGCCAATGCATACAATTCGGCCCATGTCGCGCTGGTTCAAATTCCTCCCTGCCCTGCTGGCCATCCTTTGGTTGCCGCTTTCTGCGGTCGCCTCGGTGGCGATGCCCTACTGTCAGCATCAGGAACAGCACTCCCATGCAGCGGCGATGAGCCATGCGGGTCACGACATGCATCACGGCGACCATGACTCCGATGACTCTGGCAACCAGCCCCTGACGGCCACCTGCGATGCCTGCGGTTACTGCCATCTCGCCTGCGCCGGCGTGATGCCGGTCAGCGTGCTTGACCGTGATCTGCCGCCAGCGATGGATCGTTTTGCCGTCCCGCCAGCGCCGACTTTTTCCAGCCGCACCGCCGAGCCCCTACCGCGACCACCACGAACGGCCTAAACCGGACCGTGGCATTTCGCCTCGGTCCGTGTATTCCCGTTCACGGACATCAAGGGGTTTCCCATGAAGTATTTCCTCGCCGCCTGCGCGGCATGGGGCCTATGGCTGGCGTCAGCCCAGGCCCACGACGGACACGACCACGGCGCACTCACGCAGGCGCCCCTGCCGGTGGCGACTGCGACGCTGACGCCGCGCATGGAGGCGCGCTCCGCTGATTTCGAACTGCTGGCCACGCTGGAGGCCGGGCAGCTCGTCGTCTGGCTCGACCGGTGGGCTGACAACGCGCCGGTCGCCGGCGCAAAAGTGGAGGTCGAGGCGGCGGCCCTGAAGGGCCTCCTCGCGCCCCGTCCCGACGGCGCCTATGTGCTGGCTGCGCCCGCTCTGTCTGTCGCCGGCGACTATCCGCTGGTGTTCAGCATCGAGACGGCGGATGCCGGCGATCTGCTCAACGGTGTGCTGACAGTGCCGGCAACGGCGGTATCCGCAACGGGGAACCCGGTGCTGTGGAGTGCCGCTGCCCTGGCTGCAATTCTGCTGCTCGGCATCCTGTGGTTCTGGCGGAGGAGGCGAGCATGAAGCGATCTTCATTTCTGTTGCTGTGCCTGTTGCCATCGCTGGCACTGGCGCACGAGGGCGAGGTTCATGCCGATGCACCGGCCGCTGCGACCACCACCACGGCTACCGCCCCCACCTCCGCCTCGCCGCAGCGCCTGTCCGACGGCTCCGTCTTCGTCCCCAAGCCGGTGCAGCGCACCTGGGCCTTGCGCACCGCGCTGGCCGAGGCCGGCGAGTTCGGCGCCGCCGTCGAACTCAATGGCCGCGTCGTCATCGATCCGGCCCTCGGCGGCCGCGTCCAGGCATCCCAGGCCAGTCGCGTCGAAGCCCCCGCGCGGGGCCTGCCGCGTCTCGGCCAGCGGGTGGCCCGGGGCGAGGTACTGGCATCCCTGATTCATATCGAAGACCCGGTGGAAAAAGCCCGGCAACAGGTGATGGTGCACGAGGCGACGAGCCAGCTCGACATTGCCCAGCGTCGCCAGCGCCGCCACCAGGATGCGCCGGGATACTTTCCGCGTCGCGAGGTGGAGGAAACCCGCATCGAAATCGCCAGCCTGGAGAAGCGCGTCATCGATCTCAAGTCCAGCATCGCCGGCCGCGAGACCGTGGTGTCGCCGGTGAACGGCGTCATCGCCGCCGCCAACGTCCAGGCCGGGCAGGTGGTGGAGGCGCGGGAGCTGCTGTTCGAGATCGTCGATCCGCAGCGCCTGATGGTGGAGGCGCAGGCCTTTGATGCGCGACTGACGGAAACCCTGTCCGGCGCCAGCGCCAGCACGCCGGACGGGCAGGCCTTCCGCCTGAGCTTCGTTGGTGGCGGCCGCAGCCTGCGCGACCAGTCCCTGCCGCTGCTGTTCCGCATCGAGGCGCCGGTACCGCCACTGGCCTTGGGGCAGACCGTCAAGCTGATCGCCACGACCAAGGCCCAGGCCAAGGGTATCGCCGTGCCGGCCGCCGCCGTCGTGCGTGGCGCCAGCGGTGAACCCCGGGTCTGGCTGCACGAGGGCGCCGAGGTATTCGTCCCGCGCAAGGTCACTGTCCAGCCGCTGGACGCCGAGCGTGTGCTGGTCGGCGAAGGTCTCGCCGGTGGCGAGCGCGTCGTCGTGCGCGGCGCGCAACTGCTCGGGCAGGTGCGCTGATGTTCGACCTGCTTATCTCCGCCAGCCTGCGCCACCGCTTGCTGGTGCTGGCCGCGGCCGTCACCTTGATGATCGTCGGCGGCCTCGCCTTGCAACGCACGCCGGTGGATGTCTTCCCGGCCCTCGACAAGCCCTCGGTGACGGTGATGACCGAATCGCCGGGCCTCGCCCCCGAGGAGGTCGAATCCCTCGTCAGCATGCCGCTGGAAGCGGCGGTGAACGGCATGCCGGGCGTCACGCGGGTGCGTTCCGTGTCGGGCATCGGCCTGTCGCAACTGGTGATCGAGTTCGACTGGGGCACCGACATCTACCGCAACCGCCAACTGGTGGCCGAGCGCCTGCAACTGGCCCGCGAGCAGTTGCCGCCGAACGCCCTGCCGCAGATGGGCCCGGTGGCCTCCATCATGGGCGAGATCCTGCTCATCGCGATTCCCGTGACCGATGGCGCCGGCCTCATGCCGGCGCGCGAATGGGCCGACTGGGTGCTGCGGCCGCGCCTGCTGACCCTGCCCGGCGTCGCCCAGATCATTCCCATCGGCGGCGAGGTTCGCCAGTACCGCGTCGCCCCCGATCCGGCGCGCATGCAGGCGGCGGGCATCACGCTCGAACAACTGACGGCGGCGGTGCAGAACTTTGGCGGCAACGCCAGCGGCGGCTTTCTCGAACAGCAGGGCCGCGAGTTCCTGATCCGTGGCCTTGGTCGCACGTCCCGCCTCGACGATCTGCGCAAGCTGCCAGTGGCCTGGCGCAATGGCTTCGGCATACCCCTGGAGCGGGTGGCCGACGTGGGTTTCGCGCCCGCCCCCCGACGTGGCGATGCCGGTGCCGACGGTGCACCGGCGGTGATCGTCTCGGTGCAAAAGCAGCCGCAGGCCGACACCGTGCCGCTGACCCGCGCCGTCGAAGCCGCCTTGAAGGAACTCGCCGCGAGCAGGCCGCAGGGCGTCGCCGCGCCGCGCATCCTGTTCCGCCAGGCCGATTTCATTTCCTCGGCCCTGTCCAACGTCGCCGAAGCCCTGCGTGATGGCGCCGTGCTGGTGGCCATCGTGCTCTTCCTCTTCCTCGCCAACGGCCGCACCACGCTGATCTCGCTGGCGGCGATTCCACTTTCGCTGTTGGCCGCCTTCGTCGTCTTTCGCGCCTTCGGTCTGTCGATCAACACCATGACGCTCGGCGGTCTGGCCATCGCCATCGGCGAACTCGTGGACGATGCCGTCGTCGATGTGGAGAACGTCCTGCGACGGCTGCGACAGAACGCCGTCGCCGTGTCGTCAGCGCCGACTTTTGACGTGGTGCTCGCCGCATCCAAGGAAGTGCGCTCCGGCGTCGTCTACGCCACCTTCGTCGTCGTCCTGGTCTTCGTGCCGCTGTTCGCCCTGCCGGGCATCGAAGGGCGATTCTTCGCGCCGCTGGGCGTGGCCTACATCGTCTCCATCCTCGCCAGCATGGCGGTGGCACTGACGGTGACGCCGGTGCTGTGCGCTTACCTGTTGCCGAGCCTCGCCGCGCGCTCCCACGACGATGGCCGTCTGGTGGCCTGGCTCAAGCGCCAGGACGAGCGCCTGCTGCACTGGTCGATCCCCCGCACCAGGGGCATGCTCATCGCTGCGCTGCTGGCGGTGGTGCTGGCGGTGGCCAGCATGCCCTTCTTTGCCCGCAGCTTTCTGCCGCCCTTCAACGAGGGCACGTTGACGGTGAATGTGCTGCTGGAGCCGGGCACTTCGCTGACCGAGTCCGCCCAAATCGGCGCCCTCGCCGAGCGCCTGATCCATCAGGTGCCCGAAGCGATACAGACCGGCCGCCGCACGGGCCGCGCTGAACTCGACGAGCATGCGGAAGGCGTGCATTACACCGAAATCGACGTGGACCTGAAAGATGACGGCCGTCGCCGTGCCGCCGTCATTGCCGATCTGCGCCAGCGGCTGGCCGCGCTGCCGGCGGCGGTGAGCATCGGCCAGCCCATCGCCCATCGTCTCGACCATCTGCTGTCCGGCGTGCGTGCGCAGATCGCCATCAAGGTCTTCGGCGACGACCTCGATGGCATGCGCGCTACCGCCGATGCCCTGCACAGCAAGCTGGCAACGGTACCCGGCATCGCCGATTTGCAGGTCGAAAAGCAGGTGCGCATTCCGCAGCTCAAGGTCAAGCTCGACCACGAGGCGGCGGCGCGCTACGGCGTCTCGCCGGCGGCGGTGCTGCATGCGCTGGAATCGCTGGCCAACGGCACCAAGGTGTCGCAGGTGATCGAGGGCAGTCGCCGCTTCGATGTCGTCCTGCGCCTGTCCGACGACGCGCGCGGCACCGGCGCACTGGCGCGCCTGCTGGTGGAAACGCCGGGCGGGCGTGTGCCCCTGTCGCTGCTGGCGACCGTGGAGGAAGGCGACGGCCCCAACCAGATCGGCCGCGAGGGCGGCCGGCGACGTATCGTCGTCTCGGCCAACGCGCAGGGCCGCGACCTCGCCGCCATCGTCGCCGACGTGCGCCGCGAACTGGCCGCATTGCCGCTGCCCGAGGGCAGCTATGCCGTGCTCGAGGGCCAATTCCAGGCGCAGGAGGAAGCGGCGCGGCTGATCGGCCTGCTGGCGCTGGTGGCCGTGGCCATGGTCTTCGTCGTGCTCCAGGCGCGTTACCGCTCGGCCCGCCTGGCGCTGATGGTGATGGCCAATATCCCGCTGGCCCTGGTCGGTGGCGTCGCCGCACTGTGGCTCAGCGGCCAGCCCCTGTCGATCGCCGCGCTGGTAGGCTTCGTCACCCTCGCCGGCATCGCCACGCGCAACGGCATCCTCAAGATCAGCCACTACATCAACCTGTGCGTGCGCGAGGGCGAGACCTTCGGCGTCGCCATGGTGGTGCGCGGTTCCCTCGAACGCCTGACGCCGGTGCTGATGACCGCCAGCGTCGCCGCCCTGGCGCTGACGCCGCTGCTGCTGGCGGCCGAAGCGCCGGGCAAGGAGATCCTGCACCCGGTGGCGGTGGTGATTTTCGGCGGCCTGATCAGCTCGACCCTGCTCGACACGCTGATCACCCCGCTCATGTTCCTGCGCTGGGGCGAAGCGCCCCTGCGCCAATTGCAGTCCCATTCAAACCACGATGTTTTTTAGAAAGGAAATTCAAATGAAATATTTGTCGACCATCATCACTGCTGCCACCATTGCCATGCTCTCGCCGACGGCGGCTTTCGCCCACGACGACGCGACCCTGGACAAGGTGACCACCCCCAACGGCGGCCAGTTGCGCATGGCCGGCATTTACCACATCGAGCTGGTGCTGGCGAAAAGCGACAGCAAGACCGCGAAGGAGAACCCGGTGATCGTGTATGTGACCGACCACGCCAACAACAAGGTCGCCAGCCAGGGTATGAAGGCCAGCGTCACGCTTTTCGGCGCTGGCAAGAAGGCCACGGCCGAACTCAAACCCGACGGCGACAACCGCTTGAAGGGCGTGGCCAGCTATACCCCGACACCGGATTTGAAGGCAGTCGTATCGCTCACCGGCACGGATGGAAAGACCGTGCAGGCGCGCTTCACACCCCTGGCTCCCCCGCCTGCCGCGCATGGCTCGCATGCTCACTAAAGCTGTCTAGAACTTGGGGCATATGCCTTTGGTGCGGATTGTTTCGGGCGGTGCGCGGGTGCTAGGATTGGACAGACGATTTGCAATGTTTCAGAGGCAGCCCATGATGGGCTGAAAATGCATTATGGATATGGACATAGGCAAGTACGAGCTGTTGGTGCGGGATCTGGCGATTCCGCCGCGTCCGCAAGTGGTCACCGTTCTGTTCGAGGAAATGAGCAAGGACGCCCCGGATCTGCTGCGCGTCTCCAAGCAGATTTCGGCCGACGTGGGCCTGGCGGCCGCGATGCTGAAGGCGGTGAACTCGCCCCTCTTCCGCCGCAACCGCAAGATCACGTCCGTCTCCCAGGCAGTGGACCTGCTGGGCCTGCGCAACGTCTCCGGCATCGCCACCGGCCTCGTCATCAAGCACTCCATCGGTGGCGGCGACAAGTCGCCGGCACTGGAGCGCTTCTGGGACAGCGCCGAAAAGGTGGCCCTGATCTGCGGCTTTCTCGCCCGCCAGTTGCGCGGCATTCCCGCCGACGAGGCCTACACCTACGGCCTCTTCCACAACTGTGGCATCCCCTTGCTGCTGCGCCGCTTTCCCACCTACCGCGAGGCGCTGATCCGTGCCAACACGGATCGTGAGGCGGCGACCTTCACCGCCGTCGAGGACCAGGCCATCGGTACCAACCACGCGGTGGTCGGCTATTTCATGGCCCGCTCCTGGCATCTCGCCGAATACATGAGCCAGGCCATCCTGCATCACCACGATCCGGATGTTTTCTCGGTCGGTGAATCGATAGCCACCGAGGCCCTCAACCTGATCGCACTCGGCCACATGGCCGAACGCATCGACCACATTGGCTCGCGCAGTTCCGAGGATGTCGAGTGGGACCGCTTCGAGCGCAAGGTCCTGCGCCACTTCGGCCTCAACGAGGAAGAGTTCACCGAACTGGCCGACGACGCGCTGAACGCGCTGAAGGCCGAGGCTGAGTGAGCGCATTCCGGTGAGCGCCAATCTCGCTCGCCTGCTGCACCGTAGCGCCCGCGCCTGGCCAGGGGAGCCGGCGGTCATGCTGGGCAGTCGTTCGCTGTATGACTACGCCACCTTGGCGGATCGCGTCGCCCGGCTTGCCGGCGGCCTGAACCGCCTGGGCTTGGCGTCCGGCGACCGCGTTGCGCTGGTGATGAAGAACGTGCCCGAATACGTCGAGCTGCTCTTCGCCTGCTGGCATGCCGGCCTCGTCGTCGTGCCGATCAACGCCAAGCTGCACCCGAAGGAACTGGCCTTCATCTTCGGCGACACGGCGACGAAAGCCTGCTTCGTCACCGCCGATCTGGCCGAGGGCGCAGCGCAGGCGGCGCAGGAGGCCGGTGCATGCCGCGTGGTCGATGTCGCCTCGCCGGATTACGCGCATCTGCTCGACGGCGAAAAGTCGGCGCTGGTGACACGGCGAGCAGACGATCTCGCCTGGCTCTTCTATACCAGCGGCACCACCGGCAAACCCAAGGGTGTGATGCTGAGCCACGGCAATCTGCTGGCCTCGACTCTCGCGTATTTCTCCGACGTGGACCATATCGACGCCGGCGACTGTGTGCTCCACGCCGCACCCATGTCCCACGGCTCCGGCCTCTACATCCTGCCCCACGTCGCCAAGGGCGCCTGCAACGTGGTGCCCGAATCCGCCGCCTTCGAGCCGGCGGAAATCTTCGACCTGCTGCCGACGCTGAAGAACGTCTCCATGTTCGCCGCGCCCACCATGGTCAAGCGCCTCGTCGATCTGGCCGAAACTTCCGCGCCGGATCTATCGAACCTGAAGACCATCGTCTACGGCGGCGGCCCCATGTACGTGGCCGACATCCGCCGCGCCATGCGCGTCATGGGCAATCGCTTCGCCCAGATCTTCGGCCAGGGCGAATCGCCCATGACCATCACCGCCATGTCGAAAGCCCTGCACGAAAACGCCGACGACACCATGCTGGCCTCCGTCGGCCTGCCCTACGTCGGCGTCGACGTCATGATCGCCGACGGCGAAGACCGCCCGCTACCGGTCGGCGAGATCGGCGAAGTGCTGGTGCGCGGCGACACCGTGATGGCCGGCTACCTGAACAATCCCGACGCCACCGCCAAGACCCTGGCCGGCGGTTGGCTGCACACCGGCGATATGGGCAGCTTCGACGAGCGCGGTTTCCTAACGCTCAAGGACCGCAGCAAGGACCTGATCATCTCCGGCGGCTCAAACATCTATCCGCGTGAAGTGGAGGAAGTGCTGCTCACCCATCCGGCCGTCGCCGAAGTTTCCGTGATCGGCGTCCCCGATCCCGAATGGGGCGAGATCGTCGTCGCCATCGTCGTGGCCCGTGGGCCGCTGGATGCGTCGGCGCTGGATGCGCACTGCCTCGACCACATCGCGCGCTTCAAGCGGCCGAAGCGTTATGTGTTCGTTGAGAGCCTGCCGAAGAATGCAACGGGGAAGGTGTTGAAGACGGAATTGCGCAAGTCGGTGGCCGAGGGGCTATAGGTCTTATTCGCTTTGCAACCTCCGCGCCGGGACTCGCCCCGGCGGGCGACCTACTTCTTTGCTGTGCGGCAAAGAAGTAGGCAAGAAAACGCACCCCGCCGCCCCGGCCTGACTTCGTCAGGCTACCCTCGCGGAGCAAGGCCCGCCGGGCCGGTGGCTAAACTAGCCGCCGCTTCGCGGCGTCGTCGGACAACGCCACCGGACTTCCCCCGGCGAACCTTCCTCCACTCGGCGGGACAGAGGGGAACGGGTGTCATGCGACGGAAAAGCCATGTAGGTTCCATCTGGCATTTTTTAGATTTCTGGCATAAGGTGGCGGAAGTTTTCGTGGAATACCCTTGGCATCGTCTGCGACTTGATGCTTTTGCCGGACGTTTTAGGAGCCACTAAAAATGATCAAGAGCTTGATGGAAAAGGATTCCCACCGACTCGAAGTCGATATGGGGAGCCTAAATGACGGAAAGTTTTCCGTCATGACGGGATATTTCCCGTCTTTTAGGCTCCCGACTTTACGTTGAACTAAACCGCTGACGCGGTGGTGGCGCAAGTCACCACCGCGTTGTGCATTTTGGACGCCGAGTTGTTCGATCCTCTCATCGGGAATGTTCCCGACCTGACGAGGAGAACGAC
>JAVBXY010000007.1 GCA_030824275.1 Rhodocyclaceae bacterium
GGGCGGGCCGGGTCGTGTCGGGTGTCATTCCGCCAGTGTGGGCCGGACCAGCCCGTTTTCGACGGCGTAGCGGATCAGCTCGGCGTTGTTCGCGACGCCGAGCTTGGCCATGATGTTGGTCTTGTGCGTGGTGATGGTCTTGGGACTGAGTTGCAGCGCTTCGGCGATCTGGCTGAGCATTTGGCCGTCCAGGATGCTCATCAGAATCTGCCATTCCCGGTTACTCAGGGACTGGTGGGGCTTTTTTGTGGGGCGATCCCCCTCTGAAATGAATTGAGGTATCGACGGGTCCACGAAACTCTTTCCCGCACTGGCCTGGAGCACGGCCGACAGCAGATGTTCCGCCTGCGATTTCTTGCTGACGTAGGCGGTCGCGCCATCATTGAAAGCCTTTTGGACGGTGGCGGCATCGTCATGGGCGCTGATGACGATGATGGGGATGCCCGGCGATTGGGTGGCGAGTTTGCGGATCAGGCTGGTGCCGATGGCGCCGGGCATGGTCAGATCGACGATCAGCACATCGGCAGTGGTGGACTTCACGACGGCAAGGGTTTCGGCAGCCGTGGCGGCCTCGGCGACGACGTCGATCTGGCCATGGGCTTGCAGCACCTCCCTGGCGCCGAGACGGAATAGCGCGTGATCGTCGGAGAGGATGACCCGAATCAATTTAGTCGGTCCTTGCCATGTCTGGATGGAATGCAAAGTGTCGCATGGTTGGTACGCACTATGGCTGTTCAAGGAAGAGCATGATTTCCTGCTTGCGTACCGGCAGGCCGAGATGGTAGCCCTGTAGAACGTCGCAGCCGGCGCTGCCGAGGGTTTCCGCCTGTATCGCCGACTCGACACCTTCGGCCACCAGGCGCAGGCCGCTGGCGTGGCCGGCGCCGATGATCTGATGGACGCGGACGAGGGCATCGGCGTTTTCCGGCAGCGTGCGTATCAGACTCATGTCGATCTTGATGCGGGAGAAGGGCTTCATGCCCGCCGTGGCGAGCAGGCTGCCATCGCCATTGAAGTCGTCGAGGACGAGACGGATACCAGCGGCAGCGATCTGACTGAGCACCTCGGCATACCGGTCGATCTGCGCGGCCAACGCGCCGTCGGCCAGTTCGATCTCGATGGCCTCGGGCTTCAGTCCGTAGCGGTCGAGGGTGGCGAAGGTGTCGGCGACAAAGCGGTCGTCGAGCTGATGGATCGAGACGTTGATCGCTACCGGAGGCACGACGCGGCCGGCGCCGCGCAGTTCGACGATGTCACGGCAGACCAGATCGAGCACCGTGCGGCCGATGTCGCCGATGAGGCCGGTCTCCTCGGCGATGGGAATGAAATCGCTGGGCGAGACGATGCCCCGTTCGCCGTGGCGCCAGCGCACCAGCGCTTCGAGGCCGGCGATACGGCCGCTGCGGGTGAAGCGTTGCGGCTGGTAGACGACATAGAGTTCGCCGCTGCGCAGGGCGACGCGCAGGTCCGTCTCGACGCGCTGGCGAAGGAGAGGGCTGCTGTCGATGTTGGCGGAGAAAAACTGATAGCGGCCCTTGCCGATCTTCTTGGCGTGGTACATGGCCGTGTCGGCATTGTGCAGGGCGCTTTCGACCGTATCGCCGTCCATTGGCAGCATGCCGATGCCGATGGAGAAGCCGACATAGACCGGTGTGCCATTGGCGTCGACGGGTTGCGCCGCCAGGCGCACCAGATTTTCGGCGACGCGGGCGGCATCGTCGGGGGAGGCCGTATTGGTGAGGATGATGCCGAACTCGTCGCCGCCGATACGGGCCAGGATGTCGGCACCACGCAGGGCATCGCGCAGCCGCTGACTGATGGTGGCAAGCAGTTTGTCGCCGATGGCGTGGCCATGCGTGTCGTTGATCAGTTTGAAGCCGTCGAGATCGATGTACAGCAGGGCAGAGCTGCCGCCGTCGCGGAGGTGGCGGCTCAGGGTCTGTCCGAGGGCCAGTTCGAAGGCGTGGCGATTGGAGAGGCCGGTGACCGCGTCGCGCAGGGCCATGCGTTCAAACTCCAGTTCGCTGGCTTCCATGCGCAGCCTCAGGCGACGTCCGGTCTGGTGGGCGATGACAACCGAGACGATGGTGATGCCGAACATGCCGGTGGCAAACCAGAGCGCCAGTTGGTAGAAGGTCCGCAGCGTGATGCGGGTGGTGATGGCGCCGACGGTCTGGCGCTCCAGCGTGACCGGCAGCGTGACAGTCAATTCGGTCAGCGAGAACTGGTGGCCGAGGGCAGGTGCCTGCTGGCCCAAGCGGGATTTGGTGCCGCGTCGCTGATAGTGGGCGAGCGCCTGGCCGTTGCGGCGGTAGAGGGTAGCTTCCAGCACGTCCGGGGCGTCTTCCAGGGTGGCGATGATTTCCGTCGCCGTACGGACGTCTTCGAAGACCAGGGCGGCAGTGATGTTGGCGCTGACCAGGCGGGTCTGGACGATGAGGTTGTCGAGGGTTTCGTCGCGTTCGAAATGCCAGAAATAGCCGAACAGCAGCACCCAGGTCGCGAGCAGGGCACTGCCCGCCGAGAGCAGCGAGAGTCGCGAGTAGTTGCGCAGGCGGGTCTCGGTCATGGCATCAGTCGATCAGCGTGCGCGCCAGGCGCAGCAGCTTGGAACTGGCGGCGAGCCCGCTTTTTGCCAGCGCGCCGGTATTGATATCGAAGACCACCCGGCCACCTTCGACACGCAGGCCGATCATGGCGCCGTGCTCGGCGGCAGTCGCACCTTCGGCGATCACCAGCAGAGGGCGGCTGCGCGACAGGGCAGCGGCGCGCGCCAGGGCCGACGGATTGCCGGCTTCGATAAGGATTACGTTGCAGCTTGAGAGTTCCTCCGGCGTGGCGGCGATACGTCGGATATCCAGAGGCCAGCCTTGCACGGTCTTGTTCTCATGCTGGCGCAGGGATGTGCTCAGTTCGCCGCCATCCACCACGCAAAGCCGTAGCCGCTTGGGGGGGGCGGTTTCCTTGCTCCAATGGATGAAGAGCAGCAGGTTGTAGATGACGGCGGCCTTGACCTCCGTGTCGGCAGCGCTTTCCGCTGCCACGCTGGGCGAAGGCAGCGCCAGCAGCAGTGCCAGCGGCGCCAGGAGTGCGCCGGCAATACGCCGCAAGCGCATGCGGGAAAACATCAGAGAGCCAGTTCCCAGCGTAACCGCCACTGCCGCCCATCCCTTAGCAGGGTATCGATGGGCGCCTGCTCGTTGCCCACCGGATCGCGGTAACGCAGATCGCCGATGTTGTAGAGCCCCAGGCTCCAGGTGCCACTCGTGGTGGACCGCGAGCGCAGGGTCAGGTCGCCGGTGACGTGACCGGCGGCACGGCCGAGCAGGCTGCGGCGCGCGGACATGGCTTGCAGGTTCAAGCCGAGGGTGGCTCCTTCGCCGGCCAGCGGCAGGGGGCCATCGATCAGCAGCTTGCCCAGACGCCCCGGTGAGTTGACGGCGTCACCGGTATCCTGGGTGACCCGCTGCCAGGCCATGCTGCCACGCACTCGCCAGCCGCCGGCCAGCAGAATTTCGCCATCCACTTCCAGGCCCTCGGCGCGGACGGGAGCCTGGTTGCGGAAGACCGACAGGTCGTCGGCCGGGTCGGTTTCCAGGTCGATCAGGTCGCGGATGGTGTACCAGTAATGGCTGAGGCCGAGGCGGGAACTGGCGGTGGGGGTGTAGTCGAGGGCAATTTCGCGAGTGCGGATGCGCTCGGGGCGCAGTTCGGTGTTGCCCTTCTGGCTGTCGCCGCCATCGGCGTAGTGTCGTTCATAGTCGTTGGGCGCGCGGAAGGCGCGGCCGCCGATGGCCTTGAGCGTGAGGTCGTCACGGGGGCGCCAGATCAGGGCCATGCGCGGCGAGGCGATGGTCGGTGCGGTGGTCTGACGGTCGATGCGCAGGCCGAGGTTGGCCAGCCAGCGCGGCGCGATGCGCCATTCGTCCTGGATGAAAATGCCGACCGCATTGCCGTCGTGCGTATCCTCAAGCTTGCTGTTGTAGGGGTTGATATCGAAGTTGCGCTGGGACAGGCGACTGTAGCGGCGGACTTCCGCGCCGACCAATACACGATGCTTGCGCAGGCCGCTCCATATCAACTGGTACTCCGCGCTCCACCAGTTGGCGCGGGCCTCGTCCCGGTTGATGGCGGCTGCGAAGGGGTACTCGGCATCGTAGTTGTAGTTGCCAAGATGGACGCGGGCCTGCTGGTCGAGGCTGGGGCTGAGGGTTGAGGCGTGCGTCAGGTCGAGGTGCAGTTCCCGGTCGATGTTGTAGTTGCCGGGGCGGTCGAAGACCGAGCTGTAGTAGGCGGTGGGGACGCTCTTCCTGCGTTCGGAGAAATTGGCGGCCAGCTGCCAGCTTTCCCACTCTGCCTTGAACATGCCTTTGAGGTAGCGCTCCCGGTCGAGGCCATGGGCAATGCCGCCGGAGGCGGCGTATTCGGGAAAGTGCAGGTCTTCGCCGCGACGACCATAGGCAGCGACACCGGCGACCCAGGCGAGCCCGTTGGCGGTGCGGCCGCCGGAGAGCAGGCTGAACTTTCCCATCCGACCGTCGCCGGCATCGACGGCGATGCGGGTGCCGTTCAGTTCGGAACCGGTCCACAGCACGGCATTGACGACGCCGAACAGGGCATTGCCACCGTAGCTGACGGACGACGGGCCGGGAACGAATTCGAGCCGCTTGACCCAGTCGAGGTCAATGGGCGCTTCGTTGCCGGTCATCGCCTGGTCATACACGGGATTGTTGATGCGGGCGCCGTCCACCAGCACCAGCAGGCGGGTGTTGTAGTCGCCGGGGCGGCTGAAACCACGCACGCCGAGATAGCTGTAGGCGCGGTCCTGGCTGGTATAGACGCCACGGGCAGACTGGAGTGCTTCGCCCATGTCACGAAAGCCGAAACGGCGAATGTCTTCGGCGGGAACTACCGTGGCGGTGGATGGCGCTTCAGCCAGTGGCTGGGCGTAGCGGGATGCGCCGGAAACCTCGACCTTGAGCAGGTCTTCCAGCGACAGGCCGGAGACGGCATTGTCGGCAAGGGCAACGGCCGGCAGTCCAGCCGCCGCGATGGCGACACGCAACAGCGCTTGCCGGATGCCCATTCCGCCTGCTCCTCGTTCATCAGATGATTGCAACTGCGATTCTACCTGCTTGACTGTCCTGCATCGCCGTACCGCCAGCGCCGACTTTCAGTGATCAAGCGGGATGCTAGGTTCGTAGCGGATCACCATATCCAGATCGCTGGCGACCGCTTCGGTGCCTGCTCGCGCCGGCTCCAGTCGTGTTTGGCGCAGGGCGGCGAGGATGCCATCGAGCATGGCATCGGGAATTGGGTCGGCGCGAACGACGGTGATGTCAGCCACCTGCCCATTGGCGGAAACGCGCAGGCGCAGACTGAGGCTGCCGGCCACCGTGACCGGGATGGTTTCCAGTGTCGACAGGTTGGGCGGCACGAGAAAGCGCGCCTTGTGGGTGACATCGCCACTACCGGGGGCAGAAGGGGGGGGCGGTGGCTCC
>JAVBXY010000013.1 GCA_030824275.1 Rhodocyclaceae bacterium
CGTACCTGCATCGTCATCATCGAGATGAGCGGTGAGAACGATGACCGCCACGACATCGGTGTCGTCGTCGATGCGGTCTCCGAGGTACTGGAGGTCTCTTCTGCCGACATCGAGCCGCCTCCCTCCTTTGGCGCCAAGATCCGCGCCGACTTCATTGATGGCATGGGCAAGATCGGCGGCAAGTTCGTCATCATCCTCGATATCCAGCGTGTACTTTCCATCGAGGAAATCGCACAACTCGCCGTGGTCAAGGGCCAGGGCAGCGAAAACGAAAGCAGCACCGCAAGCTGATTACAACGATCCGGGCGCGCGACGTCCGGACGAAAAACCACAGGAGGAGATGTCATGGGATTAGGCTCGATACGGGTTCGCCTGCTGCTGCTGTTTGCAGCGCTGGCGATAGGCATGGCGTGGTATCTGTTCGCCGACGTGCGCGGCGAACTGTCCAACCTGCGCGAAGGCGGCCGTATTGCCGCCGTCAGCGAGGTGGCAGTCGCCGGCAGTGCGCTGGTGCATGAATTGCAAAAGGAACGCGGCCTGTCCGCGGGCTTCATCGGCTCCAGGGGCGAGAAATTCCGCGCCGAACTGGACAAGCAGCGCAAGGACACCGACACCCGCCGCAAGGCCCTGGCCGACACCTTCGCCAATCTGGCCGACGACCTGCCCCCTGCTGCCGCAGATCGCATCCGCAAGGCCAACGACAATCTGGCTGCGGTGGATGGCAAACGCCGCGAGATCAGCGCACTGACCCTCGCCGGCACCGACTCCTTCGGCTTCTTCACCGCCGCCATCGATACCTATCTGGGGGTTGTTGCCGACGTCACGCCGACCTTGGCCGATGCCGGCATGATGCGTGAGTTTTCTGCCTACGGCATGTTCCTTGGCGCCAAGGAGCAGGCCGGCCGCGAGCGGGCCACCGTGAATGCCGCCCTTTCCGCCGACAAGCCGCTGGATGCCGCCCTGCTACGCCGCCTGATCGGCATCATCACCAGCCAGGACACTCTGCTGGCGAACTTCCGCACCTACGCCAGCGCGGAACAGAATGCCGCGCTGAACAAACTGCTCGACACCGACCCGAGCAAGAACACGGCCGCGATGCGCAAGACCGTGCTGGACAAGGCCGGTGAAGGCGCTTTCGGCATCGCCCCGCCGCAATGGTTTGGCACCATCACGGCCAAGATCGACGCCATGAAAGTGCTCGAGGACGCCATCGCCGCCGACATCGCGACACGCTCCACCACCTTGCAATCCAAGGCCCGGCGCGGGCTGATCATGTCCCTGGTGTCCACCGCACTGGTAGTGGCCTTCACCGTCGCCTTCATCCTGTTGCTGACCCGCATGCTGGGCGCCGTGGCCCGTGCCACCGACAATGCCCACCGCGTCGCCGCCGGCGACCTGGCCACCGCCCCTGTCGTGACTCGCCAGGACGAGATCGGCAAGCTCGAACAGGCGATGCTGGACATCCACACCCAGCTCTCGGCCCTGATCGAGGACACCCGCGCCCTTGAGGAATCCGCCATCCATGGCAAGCTCACCACCCGTGCCGACGCCAGCCACCACCAAGGCGAGTATCGCAACATCATCGCCGGCTTCAACGCCACGCTGGACGCGGTGATCGGCCCGCTCAACGTCGCCGCCAACTACGTGGACCGCATCGCCCGTGGCGATATGCCGCCGCCCATCACCGACAACTACAACGGTGACTTCAACACCCTGAAGAACAATCTCAACACTTGCGTCGCCACGCTTTCCGGTTTCGTCGCCGCCATGCAGAAGATGGAAGCGGAGCAGCGCGCCGGCGACACCGACGCCGTGATCGACACCGATGCCTTCATCGGTGCCTACCGGACCATGGCCGAAGGCGTCAATGTCCAGGTCCGCAGCCAGGTCGCCAACATCATGAAAATCCTCACCGTGGTCGGTGAGTACGGCAAGGGCAATCTGGGCGCGGAACTCGAGCGCCTGCCTGGCAAACAGGCCGTCGCCAACGAAATGGTGGATCAGATTCGCGACAACCTGCAACGCATGGAGACGGAAATCTATCGACTGGTCCAGGCCGCGACAGCAGGACAACTGGCCACACGGGGCGATATCACCACGTTTGAAGGCGCCTTCCGCCGCATCGTCGGCGGTCTCAACAGCCTGCTCGACACCGTCGTCGGTCCCATCAACGAAGTCCGCCGCGTCATGCAAGCCATGGCCGACGGCGACATGACGGAAAACATCAGCGCTGCCTATGAAGGCGACTTCGACTCGCTGAAGACGGCGATCAATTCTTCCATCAGCAAGCTGGCCGAAACCATTGCCCAGGTGGATGTCGCCGCCGATGCCCTCAACAGCGCCGCCGGCCAGGTCTCGGCGACAGCCCAGTCCCTGTCGCAGTCGTCGTCCGAGCAAGCCGCGTCGGTCGAGGAAACCACTGCATCGGTCGAGCAGATGAGTGCCTCCATCGCCCAGAACACGGAAAACGCCAAGGTCACCGACAACATGGCCAGCAAGTCATCGGTCGAAGCCACGGAAGGCGGCAAGGCGGTGAAGGACACCGTGGATGCCATGAAGCAGATCGCCGGCAAGATCGGCATCATCGACGACATCGCCTACCAGACCAATCTGCTGGCCCTCAACGCCGCCATCGAGGCCGCCCGCGCCGGCGAACACGGCAAGGGTTTCGCGGTGGTCGCCGCCGAAGTGCGCAAGCTGGCCGAGCGCTCGCAAGTCGCTGCCCAGGAAATCGGCGAACTGGCCGGCTCCAGCGTGAAGATGGCCGAGAAGGCCGGCAAGCTGCTTGACGAAATGGTGCCTTCCATCAAAAAGACCTCCGACCTCGTTCAAGAGATCGCTGCCGCCTCGCAAGAACAAAGCGCCGGGGTCGGCCAGATCAACGGCGCCATGGGGCAGCTCAACAAGGCGACGCAACAGAATGCCTCCGCCTCCGAGGAACTGGCCGCCACCGCCGAGGAGATGGGTGGCCAGGCCGCTCAATTGCAGGATTTGATGCGGTTTTTCAAGGTCGAACGCTGAAAAGTCGGCGCTGGCAGCACGGCGCGCTCCGGCTGGGGCGCGCCCTTATCAGCTAAAATATTGTTGCCATGCAGCATTCTTATGGCACCTCTTAACTAGCCTGCTCCGCCATGAAAATCCAGACCAAAACCAAATTGCTGGTGCTGATCGCTTTGCTCGGCACGACACTGAGCATCGCCATCAGCCTCTTCTCCTTGCGTGAGAACCTCCTCGAGGACCGCAAGCTCAAAACTCGTAATGTGGTCGAAACCGTGCATGGCATGCTCGACTACTACCACGAGGAGCAGAAGGCCGGTCGCATGGATGTCGCCACCGCGCAGAAGACCGCCATCGCCGCGATCAAGAAGCTGCGCTACGACAAGAACGAGTACTTCTGGTTGAACGACATGAAGAACCAGATGATCATGCATCCGATCAAACCCGAGATGGACGGCACCGACCTGTCCAAGCTCAAGGATGCGAAGGGCAAGGAATTCTTCACCGAGTTCATCGTGCTCGTCAGCAAGCAAGGTGCCGGCTTCGTCGACTACTACTGGACCAAGCCCGGCTCCGACAAGCCGGTGCCCAAGCTGTCCTATGTCGCGGGCTTCGAACCCTGGGGTTGGATCGTCGGCACCGGCATCTATCTTGAAGACGTGGATACCGAACTGGCCCGTCAGGCCCGTACCCAGCTCGCCATCGCACTGGGCATCTTCATTGTCATGATTCCTTTTGCCGTGTCACTGATCCGCGATCTCAGCCGTTCCATCCGCTCGGTGGTTGAGGCCACCGACAAGCTGGCCGAGGGCGACTTCGACCACGCCTCGGACGTGGTCTTGAAAAACGAAATGGGCGCCATCCTCGTCGCCACGCAACATGTGCAGAAGAGCCTGCAAGGCATGCGCAAGGAAGCCCGCGACCTCACCGAAGCGGCGGTCGCCGGCAAGCTGGCCACCCGTGCCGATACCAGTGCGCATCACGGCGGCTTCCAGGAAGTGGTGAGCGGATTCAATGCCACCCTCGATGCCGTCATCGGCCCGTTGAACGTCGCCGCCGACTACGTCGAGAAGATTTCCCAGGGCAACATCCCGGCCAGGATCACCGACAGCTATAGCGGTGATTTCAATACCATCAAGAACAACCTCAACCAGGCCATCGATGCCGTCAACGCACTGGTCGCCGACGCCGCCATGCTGGCCGAAGCGGCGGTCGCCGGCCGCCTGTCCACCCGTGCTGACGCCGGCAAACATCAGGGCGACTATCAACGCATCGTCAAGGGCGTGAATGACACCCTCGATGCCGTGATCGGCCCCCTGAATGTTGCCGCCGGTTACATGGACCGCATCTCCAAGGGCGACATCCCGCCCAAGATCACCGACGCTTACAACGGCGACTTCAACACCATCAAGAACAATCTCAACACCTGCGTCGACGCCGTCAACGCGCTGGTGGCCGACGCCCACCTGCTGGCCGAGGCCGCCGTCGCCGGCAAGCTGGCCACCCGCGCCGATGCCACCAAGCATCAGGGTGACTTCCGCAAGATCGTTGCCGGCGTCAACGACACGCTGGATGCCGTCATCGGCCCCATCAACGACGTTCAGCACGTGATGGGAGCGATGGAACAGGGCGACATGACCCAAACCATCACCCGCGACTACCGGGGCGATTTCGATACCCTGAAGCAGGCCATCAACAACACCATCGCCCGTCTCTCCGACACCATCACCCAAATTCACACGGCTGCCGACGCCCTGACCAATGCCGCCGGCCAGGTCGCGGCCACGGCACAATCCCTGTCGCAGTCCTCCAGCGAACAGGCCGCCTCGGTCGAAGAAACCACGGCGTCCATGGAGCAGATGACGGCATCGATTACCCAGAACACCGAGAACGCCAAGGTCACCGACAACATGGCCAGCAAGTCCGCCGTAGAAGCCACCGAGGGCGGCGAGGCGGTCAAGGGCACCGTCACCGCCATGAAGCAGATCGCCGGCAAGATCGGCATCATCGACGACATCGCCTACCAGACCAATCTGCTGGCCCTCAACGCTGCCATCGAAGCGGCCCGTGCCGGCGAGCACGGCAAGGGCTTTGCGGTAGTCGCGGCGGAAGTGCGCAAACTGGCCGAACGTAGCCAGGTCGCGGCGCAGGAAATCGGCGAACTGGCCGGCTCCAGCGTAAAGATGGCCGAGAAGGCCGGATCACTCCTCGACGAGATGGTCCCCAGCATCCGCAAGACCTCCGATCTGGTGCAGGAGATTGCGGCCGCCAGCCAGGAACAAAGTGCCGGCGTCGGCCAGATCAATGGCGCCATGGGTCAGCTCAACAAGGCGACCCAGCAGAATGCGTCCGCTTCCGAGGAACTCGCCGCCACCGCTGAGGAAATGGGCGGTCAGGCCGCGCAGCTTCAGGAGCTGATGGGATTCTTCAAGGTGAATCAATAAAAGTCGGTGGTGGCGGGACGGCGAAACACCGGTAAACTCGCCCCATGGCCGCCATAGAACAACCAGAAATCAACGACGCCGAATTCCGGCAGTTCCAGCAACTGATTTACAAGATCGCCGGCATCAGCATGGCCGACAGCAAGAAGGTTCTGCTCGTCGGCCGTCTGGGCAAGCGGCTCAAGGCCCACGGCATGAGCAGCTTTGGCGAGTACTACCGTCACGTCACCGGTGCCGGCCAGGGCACGGAATTGCAGACCATGGTGGATCTGCTCACCACCAACGAAACCTACTTCTTCCGCGAGCAGGCGCACTTCGACTTCCTTACCGACGTCATCCTCGCCAAGCATCCGCCGGGCCGCGCTTTCGACGTCTGGAGTGCCGCCTCCTCCACCGGCGAGGAGATCTACACCATCTCCTTCGTGCTGGCCGACACCCTCGGCGTCGACGCCCCGTGGACCGTCACCGGCTCAGACATTTCCACTCAGGTGCTGGCCACTGCCGAGCGCGGCCACTACTGGCTGGATCGCACCCGTGGCCTGCCCGACAGCTACCTGCGCAAATACTGCCTGAAGGGCGTGCGCGCCCAGGAAGGCAGCTACATGATCGCGCCGGAGATCAAGCGTCACACCAAGTTCATGCAGGTCAACCTGAACCGCCAATTGCCCAATCTTGGCAAGTTCCACGTCATCTTCCTGCGCAACGTGATGATCTATTTCGACGCCGACACCAAGCGCGAGGTGGTCGCCCGCCTGGCTCGCCAGCTGCATCCCGGCGGCTATCTGATCATCGGCCATTCGGAAAGTCTCAACGGCCTCACCGACACCCTGCGCGCTGTCAAACCCACCATCTACCAGTTGCCTGAATGACTGAAAAAATCAAGGTAATGATCGTGGACGACTCCGCCGTCGTCCGTCAGGTCAATCGGGAAACCCTCGAACGCGAACCCGACATCGAAGTCATCGGCGCCGCCGCCGATCCGCTCTACGCCCTGGACAAGATGAAAATCCTGTGGCCCGACGTGCTGGTCATCGACATCGAAATGCCGCGCATGGATGGCCTCACCTTCCTCAAGAAGATCATGGCCGAGCATCCGACACCGACCATTGTCTGCTCGTCCCTGGCCGAAAAAGGTGCGGCGGCAACCATGGAAGCACTTTCCGCCGGCGCCCTGGCCATCATCACCAAACCCAAGATGGGCGTGAAGCAATTTCTCCAGGATTCCGCCAACGATCTGGTGCAGGCGGTACGCGCCGCCGCCAAGGCCAACATGCGCCGCGTCACACCCGGCATGGCCCGCCCGCTGACGCCGCCGCCCAAGCTGACGGCCGATGCCATGCTCGCCGCACAGGCTGCCAGCACGCGTGCCATGGCCAACACCACCGACAAAGTGATCGCCATCGGCACTTCCACCGGAGGCACCCAGGCCCTCGAAGCGGTGCTGACCAAGCTGCCCGCCGTCTGTTCCGGCATCGTCATCGTCCAGCACATGCCGGAAAAATTCACCGCCATGTTCGCCGAACGCCTCAATACCCTGTGCAAGCTGGAAGTCCGCGAAGCCCAGAACGGCGACCGCGTGCTGCCCGGTCGCGCCCTCATCGCCCCCGGCGGCAAGCACATGATGCTGCGCCGCAGCGGCGCCCAGTACCACGTAGAAGTCGCCGACGGGCCGGTAGTCAATCGTCACAAGCCCTCGGTAGATGTGCTCTTTCGCTCCGTCGCGCAAATCGCCGGACGCAATGCGCTGGGCATCATCATGACCGGCATGGGCGACGACGGCGCGCGCGGCATGAAGGAAATGCACGATGCCGGTGCCCAGACAGTCGCCGAGGACGAATCCACCTGCATCGTCTTCGGCATGCCCAAGGAAGCCATCAAGATGGGCGGTGTGGACAAAATCGTGCCACTGGACCGAATTCCTTCTGAAATCATTGCCTACGGGTAGAGTCCCATGCCAATACGCCTGCGCAGCCTGTTGCTATGCCTCCTGTTCCCCCTCATCGCCATTGCCGAGGACGCACCTGACTACACCAATGCCACGCTCACCGGCGACTGGGGCGGTGCCCGCACTGAAGCCTGGCGCAAGGGCCTGAGTTGGGACGCCGGTCTCAAGATCGACGCCTTGCACAACAGGGGCGGCACGAGCAAGGGCGGCAAGATCATGACGCAGCTGGATATCAAACTGCGTGCCGACCTGAACAAACTCTGGGGCTGGACAGGCGGTCTTGTCTATTTGAATCTGATCGATGACCGTGGTGCCGGCATCAATGCCCGTCATACGGGCTCACTCGCCGGTGTCAGCAACATCGAGGTGCCCGTGCCCACCGCCCGCGTTTTTCACGCCTGGCTGCAACAGAGTTTTGTCGACGACCGGGTATCACTGCTGGCCGGCATCTACCCCGTCGATTCGGAGTTTTTCACCCTGGACTCGGCCGCCATCCTGTTGAATCCGGCCTATGGTGCCGCCGCCGACCTAGCACTGACACGTGGTCCATCGATATTCAACAATGCCGCCTTCGGCTTGCGCGCCAAGTGGTTCTCGGAAGATCGCACCCGTTATGCAATGGCGGCCCTCATGGACGGCATTCCCAACGACCCCGCCCGACCGAAAGCCACGGCCATTCGCTTTGCCAAGGGCGACGGCGCCTTCGTCATTGCCGAGTTCGGCTGGACCCCGGATGAGTTCGGTCATGCCTTCGAGCCTGTCCTCAGCCCTGACGACGTGTTGCAACGGCAGAGCCTGGTGACCCATGAAAAGTACGAAGGCATCTCCAAATACGCCATCGGCCTCTGGCAGTACGGCAGCCGCGTCGCCGACCAGCTCGATGTCGATGGCAATGGCGACGCGATGCGTCGGCGCTCTGTCGGTGGCTACCTACTGGCCGAACGTACGCTGTGGAGCATGGGCGGTGATGCCAGTCGAAACCTGACTGCGTTCGCCCGACATACCTTCAACGACGGCGACTCCACCAGTGTCGATGGCACCTGGAATCTCGGCCTACGCCTGGCCGGCCCGCTGGCCAGCCGGCCGCTGGATACGGTCGCCATTGGCTATACGAAAAATCGCCTGTCCACCAAGTTCCGCGCCACGCAGGCGGCTGCGGGTACCGACACGGCAGCGTCCGAGGACTCACTGGAAATTACCTGGCGTGTGCAGTTCACACGCTGGTTCGCGGTCCAGCCCAATCTCCAGTTCATCCGCCACCCCGGTGGCGGCGCCTCGACGCCCACTGCCCGTTTAATGGGCGCCCGGATCGACGTCAGCTTCTGAGCGCTGCGGACGGAGCGTCCGTCGCCGGCATTCCCAGCAAGCGTTCGAACTCAACCGCCGGTACCGGCCGGGCAAACAGGTAGCCCTGGCCAAAATCGCAGCCTGCCACCGCCAGCAGATCGCGCTGGGTGACGGTTTCGACACCTTCTGCGATCACCCGCATGCCCAGCTTGTGGGCCATCACGATCATGGCTTCGCAGATCGCCATGTCCTCGGATTCCGGTGCCAGATTACGGACGAAGGAACGGTCGATCTTGAGGTAGTCGATATCGAACTTCTTCAGGTAGGCGAGCGATGAATAGCCAGTGCCGAAATCGTCGAGGGATACCTGCATGCCCGCATCGCGGAAGCGGAGCAGTTTCTCGTTGATGGATGGGCTGGCATCGAGGAGCAGGCCCTCGGTGATCTCCACCACCATACTCTGCCCGGACAGGGACAATTCCGCGAGGTGATCGAACCAGGCATCGTGCCCCGCGTCCTCGGCCCGGAACTGCACCGGCGATTTGTTCACGCTGATCTGAAACTTGGGATGATGAAGCGTGCGCCAGCGGGCTACCTGGCGGGCCGCCTCATAGAACACCCAGTTGCCGATGTCGACGATGAGGCCGGTGTCTTCAGCGATGGGGATGAAGTCATCCGGCGGCACCAGTCCTCGCGTCGGATGATGCCAGCGGATCAGGGCCTCGGCCTTGCGGATGCTGCCATCGGCGAGATCCACAATGGGCTGGTAGTACAGTTCGAACTGTTCTTCCTGGATCGCAGTGCGCAAATCATTCGTCAGCCGCATGCGCGCCTGGGCGGCATCCTGCATTACCGAGGTGAAGTAGCTGTATCGGTTGCGCCCCCGTGCCTTGGCAGCATACATGGCCTGGTCGGCATTCTTCAGCAGGGCGTCCACGCTGCTCGCATCCTCAGGATAGACAGTAATGCCGATGCTGGCGGAGAGATAGGCCAGGTCATCTCCCAGCTGGAATGGCTCCCCCAAGCTTCGCAGAATGGTCTGGGCAACGCGCTCCACGCCGTCCGGATCATTGAACTCGCCGAGAATCACCATAAATTCGTCGCCTCCCATGCGCGCCACGGTGTCGGTATCGCGCACGCAGCCGGTCAGCCGGCGGGCAGCCTCCTGTAGCAGCAGGTCGCCCATGTCATGCCCCAGCGTGTCGTTCACTTCCTTGAAGCGATCAAGGTCGATGAACATCAGCACTATGGGCAAGCCCGTCCGGTGAGCTTTTTTGAGTTCCTGGTCGAGGCGGTCGTGGAACATGCGGCGATTGGGCAGGCCGGTCTGGGGATCGAAGTTGGCCTGCTTCCAGATCAGTTCCTCGGACATCTTCTTCTGGGTGATGTCGTGGAACAGCGAAACACGCCGGAAGACGCTGCCATCGGCATTGGTGATGGTGTTGATGCTGAGGGCCTCGGCGAAGATGCTGCCATCCCGATGCCGGTTCCAGATTTCGCCATGCCACTGGCCGGTGCTCAGCAGAGTCGCCCACATGCCCTGGTAAAAGGTCGCGTCGTGGCGACCCGATGCGAGAACACGAGGATTGCGTCCGAGCACATCCTCGACGGTATAGCCGGTCAATTCGGTAAAGGCCGGATTGATGGCGATGATGCGGTTGTCCGCATCCGTAACCAGCATGGCTTCGGCGCTGTGCTGGTACACCATGGCGGCCAGGCGCAGTTCATCGGCATTGCGGCTGCGCTCGATGGCAAGCCCGGCTAGTCCGGCATTCTGCTCGATCAAGCGGAGGTCGTCTTCGCTCGGTATCGAGGGCTTCCGATGATAGATGGCGAAGCTGCCGAGCACCTTGCCATTACCGCCCCTTACCGGCTCGGACCAGCAGGAGCCAAGCCTGGCACGACGGGTCAGGTCGCGATAGGCCGCCCAGTAAGGATGGGTGGCCACATCGTCGACGATCACCCGCGCGCCCCGGTGGATGGCGGTTCCACAGGAACCAGCACCGTCGGCAATCTCGGCACCATCGATGGCCGTATTGTAGAAATCCGGCAGGCTGGGGGCCGCACCCGTACGCAGGTGCCGCCCATCCTCGTCCACCAGCAGGATGGAACAGAGCAGGGCTGGATTCTGCTCCTCGACGCCAAGCACGATGGCCTTCAGCACATCGGCCAGCGGGGTATCCCGCGACAGCATGTCGAGGACGCGGCCGTGCACGTTCTCCCGTTGCGCCAGGCCGTGAAAACTCTTGGCCAGGTCACCCACTTCGTCGTCCCGCTCCACCGGCAGCGGTGCCAGCATCTGCCCCGGCGCATGCTCGCGCAGCGTACGGGCCATTTCGTTCAGCGGCTTGGCCAGCACTTTCGCCAGCAGCAAGGCGATCAGCGTCGCCAGGGCGATGAAGCCAAGGGTCAGCTGCAACACGCCCCACTCCAGCTTGCGGCTCTCCGCCAGGACGGCATCCAGCGGCGTATATAGCCCCAGCATGACGAAACGCTTGCCATCAAGATCGAACGGCGTACGCACGAAGGCGGCCAGGGACGGCCCCGAAAACAGCGCATCGGCCGCCGATTCGAGCACGGTCTGGCCAACCTTGCCATCCAGCAGATTCTGGATGGCCGGCAGATCGTCCTGGATCAGGATCGGCCGTCCCTGATCGAATCCGAAGGCCTTGGCCGGGTCTGGATGGATCAGGTAGTCACCGCGCTGGTTGGCCAGCAATACCTTGACGTCGCGGGGGATGTCGTCGCTCAGCAACTTGAACATATCCTCGAGGTTTACGTCCACGACGAGGATGCCGAAGTGCGTATCACCCAGGGTATTCAGCGGCGTGGCAATCCGCAGCGTGGGTTTGCGGTAGCCGTAGTTCGCGCCCAATTCCTGGTTCAGACTGATGGGCGAGACGTAGTACTGTCCAGGCGCCAGGCGCAGCGTCTCGTAGAAATAGGGCACATGGTTCTTTTCCTGAAGTTCACTGCCCCGGATTGACTGGATGCCGATCTCCAGCCGATCCACACGGATCACTTCGCGACCGAAATCGGCCGTGCCGATGAGACGGATCTGGGAATACTCGCTGCGCGTGGCCAGTAGACCGGCGAAGACATCTTCCAGTTGCCGAGTCCGCTCGCCTGTACGAGCCGCCGCCGGGGAATTGACGATCTCGCGAAGCAGGGGCAATTCGGCGACGAAGCGGACATCCGCCGATATCTTGCCCAGGGATGCGCTGAAGTGACGCGCCAGCACATGGGTAGAGGCCAGCAGCTTTTCCTGTGAGGCAGCAATCAGCAGATTGCGGCTTCGGTCATACACGTAATAGCCGGTCAGCGCTGTGGACAACGCGCCCAGCAGGGCCAGCCAGAAACCGAGTTTGATACCGACGCTCAGGCGCATGGAATCTTAAAAGGCTTCCACCGGCGCGCCGGACACGATGCGATCCCACAGTTCCTTGCGGCGATCTGGATTTTCCAGCGGTTCCAGCCACAGCATCCGGTCAGAGGGCCGACTGTCGGGGAAGGGCGTGACGGTGTTGGCCAGACCATGCTCGGTCGTCAGCCGCTCGCTGACCGGCTTTTCCAGCAGGTAGTTGATCCAGCGCTCCGCCAGTTCGCGGTTGCGCACACCCTGCGACAGCGCCCAGCAATCCAGCCAGGCCATCGCCCCTTCACGGGGAATGACGTAGCCGATTTCCGCACCGGCATCGCGCAGTGCCTTCACCTGCTGCGAGCCATAGTTGGCGAACATCAGGGCCACGTCGTGCTTGCGGAACAACTCCACCGATTCCTCCACCGTGCTGTAGAAGCCGAGCAGGTTGCGCCGCAGCTTGACCAGTTCTCGTGCCGCCCGCTTCATGTCGCCGGGATCGATCCGGAACGGACTCTTCAGGCCCAGACGCTGGGCGGCGAGAGAAAAGTTGTGGTTGCTGGTGTTGAACATCAGCACCCGCCCCCGATATTCCGGCGCCCACAGCACCGATACCGAATCGGGCGCGGTCTTCACCAGGCGGCGGTTGTAGATCAGGCCCATTTCGGCATAGGCATAGGGCACGGCGTGAGTCTGCTCCTTGCGTACGATGCCGCCGACCGCACGGTAGTCGCGAAAGCGCGGTAACTGGCCGGCGCGATTGGGAATGTTGCGCAAATCGAGGGGAATGCTGACGCCTTCGTCGATATAGCGCTGCAACTCGGCGGTATTCACGGCGAACACGTCGAAGTCGCGGCCCTTGTGCTGAAGCTTGCGCCACAGGTCGTCATCGGAGGTGGCGTAGGTCACCTCGACACGGACATCGAAACGCTTCTCGAATGCCGCCACCACGACCGGGTCAGCATAGCCTTCCCAGGCCAGCACCCGCAGTACCTCGCGCGCCGACGAGGGCAAGGCCACCAGAAAGCTGCCAAGGATCAGCCCAAAGCGGGCAATACGGAAAAGGACACGAAAAGTCTGAGTCATGACAAACCCGGCACGGATCAGGCGAAAGAAATAGCGCCCGATAGCGGATGGCGCGTAGCTCATTGTGACACAGGCCACCTCCCGCCACGGCTCACGGAAGCTCGCAATTGCCGATGGGGGCCGACCTTGGTGCAGCACTTTCCGCCGCCTCGCGGGCATCCTCGCCGTATCATCAGCACCGACTTTTTTGACACAGAACAAATCCCGGTAACATGCGGAGCGTACACTCCACCGCACTGCAACAAACCGGAGGCCCCATGCCCGACCTGTCCGTGATCAACGCCGTGCTCGACCGTCATCATCACGACGGTACCCGCCTGATGCAAATCCTGCGGGAAACCCAGGAATCCCTCGGCTGGCTCTCTCCCGAAACACTGACCACCATCGCGGCGGACATCGGCTGGCCGCGTGCGAAGGTCGAAGGCACCGCCAGCTTCTACAGCTTCTTCCACACCCAGCCCAAGGGCCGCTACCGGGTGCTGTGGTCGGACAACATCACGGATCGCATGCTCGGCAACGCCGATCTCCTGGATCGCATGTGCAAGGCCTTGTGGCTGGAACCGGGACGCGTTTCCGAAGATGGGCTGGTCAGCGTCGACACCACCTCCTGCACCGGCATGTGCGACCAGGGCCCAGCCCTGCTGGTCAATTACCGCGCCGTTACCCGCATGACGCCCGAGCGTGTCGATGCCATGGTGGAGCTGATCCGCAAGGAGGTTCCCGTCGCCGACTGGCCCGCTGAATGGTTCACCGTCGAGGACAACATCCGCAAGAAGGGTCTGCTGCTCGACCATGGCCTGGTGCCCGGCGAGGCACTGGCCGCCGCGCTGGAGCGCGGGCCGGAGAAAATGCTGGCCGAGCTCAAGGCATCCAATCTGCGTGGCCGTGGCGGCGCCGGCTTCGGTACCGGCCTGAAGTGGGAAGCCTGTCGCAATGCCGAGGGCGAGGCCCATTACGTCGTCTGCAATGCCGACGAAGGCGAACCCGGCACCTTCAAGGACCGTGTGCTGCTGACCTACTACGCCGATCTCGTCTTCGAGGGCATGAGCATCGCCGGCCTCGTCGTCGGCGCCAAGAAAGGCCTGCTCTACCTGCGCGGCGAATATCGCTACCTGCTGGAGCCCCTGGAGTCGGCGCTGGCGGCACGGCGCGCAGCCAGGCTGCTCGGCGAGGGCATCCTCGGCACCCCGTTCAGCTTCGACATCGAATTGCATTTCGGTGCCGGCGCCTACGTCTGCGGTGAGGAATCGGCGCTGATCGAATCCCTCGAAGGCAAGCCCGGCAAACCGCGCATCCGCCCACCCTTCCCCGTCACCCATGGTTATCTGGACCAGCCGACGACGGTGAACAACGTCGAGACCCTGGCCGCCTCCTGTCTCATTGCCTGCCACGGCGGCGCCTGGTATGCCGGCCACGGCACGGCCAAGTCCGCCGGCAGCAAGATCATGTCGGTCTCTGGCGACTGCGCCCGGCCCGGCATCTACGAATACGATTTCGGCGTCAGCATCGAGCAGATTCTGGCCGACTGTGGCGCCACGGATACGCAGGCAGTACAGGTGTCCGGCCCGTCCGGTGTCTGCGTCGCCGCCGATGAATTCCAGCGCAGGATCGGCTTCGAGGACCTCGCCACTGCCGGCGCTTTCATGGTCTTCAATTGCCAGCGCGACATGTTCGAAGTAGCGCGCAACTTCGCTCATTTCTTCGCCCACGAGTCCTGCGGGTTCTGCACGCCCTGCCGCGTCGGCACCTCGGTGGTGGCCAAACTCATGGACAAGCTGGCGGAGAACCACGGCAGCCCCTACGACATCGACGAGATGTTCAAGATGCACCGCCTGATGCAGGGCGCCAGCCATTGTGGCCTGGGCAACACGGCCTGCAATCCGCTGTTCGACACGCTCAACAAATTCCGCCCGGCTTACGAGCGGCGACTCAAGTCGCTGGAATACGAACCGGCCTTCGACCTCGACGCCGCCCTTTCCCAGGCCCGCCAGATGACCGGCCGCGACGATGCTGGCGCGCATTTGCAGAACAAGGAGTCCGCATGAGCGAGAACACATTCGTCCTCGATGGCGAGGAAATTCCCTTCACACCGGGCCAGACCGTGATCCAGGCCGCCAAGGCTGCCGGCAAGTACATCCCGCACCTGTGCTGGCATCCTGACTTCCCCGCCCACGGTTCCTGCAAGCTGTGCACCGTCAAGGCCAACGGTCGCTTCGGCGCCAGTTGCACCATGGAAGCGCAGCCCGGCATGGAGATCGAGAACCGTACTCCGGAGCTGGACGACAAGCGCCGCACCCTGCTGCAACTGCTCTTCGTCGAAGGCAATCATTTCTGCCCGAGCTGCGAGAAGAGCGGCAACTGTGTGCTCCAGGCCACCGCCTACGACCTGGGCATGATGACGCCGCATTTCGATCACTTCTTCCCCGACCGGCCGGTGGATGCTTCCCATCCGGACACGCTGCTCGACACCAATCGCTGCATCATGTGCGAACTGTGCGTGCGCGCCAGCCGTGACGTGGATCACAAGAACGTCTTCGCCCTGTCGGGACGCGGCATCAAGTCGCACCTGATCGTCAATGCCGAATCGGGCCGTCTCGCCGACACCGACTTTTCCGCCTCCGACCGCGCCGCCGAGGTCTGCCCGGTGGGCGTGATCCTGAAGAAGCGCGTCGGTTTCGCCGTACCCATCGGCGAGCGGACCTACGACCCGGCGCCGATCAGCGTCGTATCCGTCGCCGAGGAGAAACTCTGATGGCCAAACTGAAAATCGCCACCACCTCGCTGGCCGGCTGCTTCGGCTGCCACATGAGCTTTCTCGACATCGACGAGCGCATCTTGCAGCTGGTCGAACTGATCGAATTCGACCGCTCGCCGCTGACCGACATCAAGCACTGCGGCCTGAATGGCCCGGTGGACGTCGGCATCATCGAAGGCGGTGTCTGCAATGCAGAGAACGTGCATGTGCTGCGCGAGTTCCGCAAGAACTGCAAAGTCCTTGTGGCGCTGGGCGCCTGCGCCGTGAACGGTGGCCTGCCGGCCCAGCGCAATCATCTCGACCTGCGCGACATTCTCGAAGAGGTCTACCACACCAGCATCGGCCTCGCCGAAGGCAGCCAGATTCCCAACGACCCGGAGCTGCCCCTGCCGCTGAACAAGGTGCACCCGATCCACGAGGTGGTGAAGATCGACTACTTCCTGCCCGGCTGCCCGCCGTCCGGCGACGCGATCTGGAAATTCCTTACCGACCTGATCGCCGGCCGCACGCCGCATTTGACCCACGAACAGATGCACTACGACTGACCGGGACACCATTATGAGCTTTGAACTCGAAACCGCCGCCAGCCCCGAAAAACTCCGCCGCGTTGCCATCGACCCGGTCTCCCGCGTCGAAGGCCACGGCAAGGTCACCCTGCTGCTGGACGAGAACAACCAGATCCATCAGGTCCGCCTGCACATCGTCGAATTCCGTGGCTTCGAGCGCTTCATCCAGGGCCGTCCCTACTGGGAAGTACCGGTCATGGTGCAGCGCCTGTGCGGCATCTGCCCCGTTTCGCACCACCTCGCCGCCTCCAAGGCCCTCGACGTCATGCTCGGCATCAAGCACCTGACGCCGACGGCGGAGAAAAATCGCCGCCTGATGCACTACGGCCAGATGTTGCAATCCCATGCACTGCACTTCTTCCATCTGTCCTCGCCGGACCTGCTCTTCGGCTTCGATTCGGACGTCGCCAAGCGCAATGTGGTCGGTGTCGCCGCCGCCCATCCGGAGATCGCCAAGAAGGGCGTGCTGCTGCGCAAGTACGGCCAGGAAGTCATCCGCCACACGGCAGGCAAGCGGGTGCATGGCACCGGCGCCATTCCCGGCGGCGTGAACAAATCGCTGTCATCGGCCGAGCGCGCCGAACTGCTCAAGGACGCCTACCAGATGGTGGCCTGGTCGCGTGAAGCGGTGCAGATCATCAAGCAGTTGCACGAACAGAACCCGGCCCTCTACGACGTCTTCGGCGCCTTCCGCTCCAACTACATGAGCATCGTCGCCCCGGACGGCGGGCTGGACTTCTACCACGGCGCCCTGCGCGCCCGTGATGCCGATGGCGGCATCCTCTTCGATCAGGTGGACTATCAGGACTACGACCAGATCATCGAAGAGGAAGTGCGGCCCTGGAGTTACATGAAGTTCCCCTTCCTCAAATCCCTGGGCAAGGAAAACGGCTGGTACAAGGTCGGCCCGTTGGCGCGGGTGCAGAACTGCGACTTCATCCCGACGCCTCTGGCCGATGCCGAGCGCAAGGAGTTCGTCGCCTACGGAAATGGCAAGCCGATCCACGCCACCCTCGCCTACCACTGGGCGCGCATGATCGAAATGCTCTTCGCTGCCGAGACCATCAAGGATCTGCTGCACGACGACGACATCGAAGGCAAGGATCTGATGACCACCGGCGAGCGTGGACGCGAAGGCGTCGGCGTCATCGAGGCACCGCGCGGTACCTTGTTCCACCACTACCGCGTCGGCGAGGATGACCTCGTCACCATGGCCAACCTGATCGTCTCGACGACCAACAACAACCAGGCCATGAACACGGCGGTGCGCGAAGTGGCGAAGAAGTACCTCAACGGCAAGGAAATCACCGAGGGGCTGCTCAACCACATCGAAGTCGCCATTCGCGCCTACGACCCCTGCCTTTCCTGCGCCACCCATGCGCTGGGCCAGATGCCGCTGGAGGTCGCAATAGTCGGCGCTGACGGGACGGTGATTGATGAGGTCACACGCGACCATCGAGGTCTTGTTCGACCGCAAGACTAAAATGGTTTCTCTATGCCGTAAGCGTTAGAATCGCCGGACCTTATCAATCCGGCGGTTCCGACGCCATCTTGAAAGCCACCGCCCCCTCCCTGGAGACCACGCTTGCCGGTCTGCTACTGGCATGCCTGCTGCTGCCCTCGGCCATCATCGGCTGGCTGGCCTACGACCGCCTGATCGAGTCGACCAAAGCCGACCGCATGCGGGCCGTCGGTCACGTTGCAGAAATCCGCCATACCCAGTTGAACCAGCTACTGCGGCGTGCAACCGACCGCGCCCATGCATTCATGGAAGACATCGCCAGCCATTGCGGTGTTCGACCATTACGCAGCGACTGCGTCCGACAGGAACTGAAAACCTTCATCCACAGCGAAGGAGCGGTGGGTGCCGTACTCCTGCCATCGAACGGAGTCGCCCTGACAGTCGGCGATATCGATCCGACGACAGCGCTACCACAACTCCCGAATGGGCAACTCGCCTGGTTCGAACCACGCCGCCCCGGTGCCGGCGAGCGCCATTACCTCCTGCCCGCCATCGAGCGAACCAACGGCATGCGGCTGGTCCTGCGCTATCCAGCTGGAATGATTCAATCGATCTTCAACGACCATCCCGAGCTGGGCAATTCCGGTGAGAACTTCCTCGCCGACACCGAAGGCTATTTCATCACCAGCGCCCGCTACCCATCGACGCAGGGCCATGGGCTGCCGATTTCCGCCGCCCCGATGCGGCGCTGCCTGAGTCCGGAAAGTAGCGAAGCCCTTGATCTGGACTACCGCGACGTGCCCATCATCCACGGCTTTCATTTCGTGCCCGAAATCGGCGGTGGCTGCATCATGGCCCACATTGACCAGGCCGAAGCCTTCGAAGCGCTGAACGCATTGAAATGGCGCTTCGGCCTGGCCGTGCTCATCCTTGCCGGACTGGCAATCCTCGCTACACGCATGCTCGCCCGGCGGATTACCGCACCCATCGCGCGGCTCACCGAAGTGGCCCGCCAAATCGCCGCCGGCAACCGCGCCATGCGTGCGACCACGGACGGCTACCGGGAGCTGACGAACCTGGTGGTCTCGTTCAACGCCATGACCGACCAGCTCACCGCCTTCCAGGACGATCTCGAACGGCAGGTCGCGGAAAAGACCGCCTCCCTGAGTGCCAGCGAAGCCCGCCTGCGCGGAATTTTCGACAACACCAATACCGCTATTGCCTCGACCGACATGAATGGCCGCATCACCGGATTCAACGAGGCCTTTCGCGCCATGCTTGGCTATGACGCCGATGTCCTGCGCGGCAAGACAGTGGCCGAGATCACGCATCCCGACGACGTCGCTGCGGAAATCCCCCTGTTCCAGACGCTCCGCAGCGGCGCACAGAGTCACTACCGCATCGAAAAGCGTTTCCATACCGCCGACGGCAGCATCCTCTGGGCCGATACCTCGGCAACCGCAATCGGCAATGTTCGCGACAACACCCGCAGCTTCTTCGGCGTGATCAAGGACATCACACAGCGCAAACGTGCCGAGGCAGAACTGAACCTGATGGCCCGCGTCTTCACCAACAGCGGCGAAGGCATCGTCATCACCGACGCCGACAACCGCATCGTCGCTGTCAACGAATCCTTCACGCGCCTGACCGGCTATGCGGAGGATGAGGTGCGCGGGCATAATCCGAAAATGCTCTCCGCCGGCAGGACGCAGCCGGAGGTGTACCGGGAAATGTGGGCCTCCCTGCACAAGCAAGGCCTGTGGGAAGGTGAGCTATGGGATCGGCGCAAGAGCGGCGAGTCCTATCCGAAATGGACCTCGATCAGCGTGGTGCGCAATGGCGAGGGACGCATCACCAATTACATCGGCAGCTTCTCCGACATCAGCGAACGCAAGGCATCGGAGGAACGCATCCTCCACCTCGCCCATCACGACGCGCTGACGCACCTGCCCAACCGCCTGCACCTGCACCAGCGGCTCAACCAGGCCATGAACCAGGCCAAACGCAACAACGGGCGCGTCGGGCTGCTGCTGATCGATCTCGACCGCTTCAAGGCGATCAACGACACCCTAGGCCATCAGGTCGGCGACCGACTGCTGGTCGAGGTCGCCGAGCGACTGACGGCCATCCTGAGGGAATCCGATATCGTGGCCCGCCTCGGCGGCGACGAGTTCGTCGTCGTGGTCACCGAAATGCTGTCCATCGGCGACGCCGCCGGCGTCGCCGAGAAGATCGTGGAAACCATTTCCGCACCCTATTTCATCGCCGACAACGATCTGCGCACCAGCCCGAGTATCGGCATCTGCATCTACCCGGACGACGCCGGCGACATCGACAATCTGATGAAGAACGCCGATGTCGCCATGTACCACGCCAAGGCCAGGGGCCGTAGCCGCTACCAGTTCTTTGCCGAGAACATGAACATTGAGGCAGCCCATCGCATGAGTCTCGAAAGCGAGATGCGGACTGCGCTGGAAAGCCAGCAGTTCGTGCTCCACTACCAACCCCAACTGGACCTGCGTAACGGCCAGATCACCGGCGTCGAGGCGCTCGTCCGCTGGCAGCATCCTGTCCGTGGCATGGTTCCGCCGCTGGACTTCATCCCACTGGCCGAGGAGACGGGCCTGATCCTGCCGCTGGGCGACTGGATACTGGAAGAAGCCTGTCGCCAGCTCAAACGCTGGCAGGATGTCGAACTCGGCCACCTGCGGATGTCGGTGAACCTGTCCGCCAAGCAGTTCCATGATGAAACGCTGCCAGAGCGCATCACGACCCTGCTGCAAAACGCCGGCCTGGGCACCGACCGGATCGATCTCGAAATCACCGAATCGATGCCCATGCAGTCGCCTGCCGATGCCATCACCCTGATGCAGCGACTCAGCGACTCCGGTCTCTCGCTATCGATCGACGACTTCGGTACCGGCCACTCCTCGCTGTCCTATCTCAAGCTCTTCCCCATCGACACGCTCAAGATCGACCGCGCCTTCGTCAAGGACATCGAGACCGACCCCAACGACGCCAATATCTGTGACGTCACCGTTCTACTGGCCCACAAGCTGGGACTGGAGACCGTCGCGGAAGGCGTTGAAACCAGCGCCCAGCTCAAATTCCTGCTCAGCATCGGTTGCGAAAAGATCCAGGGCTACCTGGTCAGCAAGCCCCTGCCTGGCGACGAGTTGGAGCATTTCATCCGCAACGCCCGACCGCTGACCGACCTGGGCACCGTCGACCTCTGGATCGAAAAACCATGACCGCACCAACCCTGATCTTCGGCTGGGGCAACCCCAGCCGGGGCGACGACGCCCTTGGGCCGCTCTTCGTCGAGCACTTCGAAAAACTCGCCGCGCTGCATCCCGAATGGGGCGAGGTGGACTGCCTGACCGACTTCCAGTTGCAGGTGGAGCACGCCCTCGATCTGCAAGGCCGGCAGCGTGTGCTCTTCGTCGATGCCAGCGTCGAGGCAGCAGCGCCATACACCCTGGAACCCATCGCCCCGGCCAAGGACGCCAGCTTCACCACCCACGCCATGAGCCCGCAAGCGGTGATGGCCGTCTATGCCGAGATCGAAGATACAGACCCACCGCCCTGCTGGCTGCTGGCCATCCGCGCCGAGGCCATGGAACTGGGCGAGGGCCTCTCGCCCGCCGCCCAGGAGCGACTGGTCAAGGCGCTGGAGGCGGCGGCAGAGTGGATTAGCGGTTGAGTCTCACCGCTCGCGCAAACTCTCATCCTTGTACTGCATCAGCGGGCTGAGGAAATACTCGATCACGCGACGACGCCCAGTCTTGACCTCCACGGTCACGGCCATGCCGGGCGTCAGGTTCACCGTCTTGTCCTCCACCGCCATCGTCGTCCGTTCCATCCGCGCCCGCACCGCGTAGATCAGCCCGCGTTTCTCGTCGTTGATCGCATCGTGGGAGACATGGATCACCTTGGCCTTGATCGTCCCGTATTTGGTAAAGGGGAAAGTCTCCACCTTCACTTCCGCCTCCTGCCCCGGATTCACGAAACCGATGTCCTTGTTCTCCAGGAAGGACTCCACCTCAAGCGCATCGTCACGCGGCACCACCATCATCAGCACCTGGGCCGGCGTCACCACGCCGCCCACCGTGCGTACTGCCAATTGCTGCACCGTCCCATCCACCGGCGCCGTCAGCGTCATCAGGCGACCACGGGTCTCATTCTTCACCAGTTCCTGGCCGTAGGCCGTCGCCTTCTGTTCCGCCTCGTTGAGAACGTCCAGCGCCTGCCGCCGGGTCTCCGCCACCAAGGACGCTCGCTGTCCCTGGCCTTCCCGCAGGGCCGCCGTCAGCTCCCGGATTCGACTTCTCTGTGTCGCCAGATCCCCTTCCTGTTCAATGCGCAGTTGCTCCTTCTCCAGAAAACCGTGGCGCGAAATGAAATTCTTGTCCACCAGATCCTTGAAATCCTGCGCTCGCTGGCGGGCAATGGGCACGGTCAATTCCAGCTTGCGCACGATCTCCTGGGTCGAACGCAACTCCGCTTCGCGCTTGGCGATCTCGGCATCGATGCGCCCCAGGCGAGCCTGATACTCGCCATACTGGCCATCGAGGATGCGCTGCTCCTGGGCCAGACGATCCGGGGCAACCTGACTCACCTTCCCGATGAGCGGCGTTTTCCCCGAGGCCAGCGCCGCCAGCAAGGCTCTTGATCGTGCCGCCTGCAAGCGCGTGGTTGCCAGGTCGTTGGCCGTCCGGGTTGTATCCGCAGTTGCCGTAGTCGCATCCAATTCCATCAGGATATCGCCGGCCTTCACAACTTGGCCATCGGTCACCCGGATCGACTTGACCGATGCCGTCTCGATGGGCTGGATGACCTTCGTCCCATCATTGGGCACGATCTTTCCCCGCGCCGTCGCCACCAAGTCAATGTGACCGAAGATCGCCCATATCAGTGCCAGCATCGCGAACGAGACGATCAGGCGCAGCGTCCACAGGGGAGCTGGCGAGACCGGGGTCTCCTGCAATTCCAGTGCGGCCGGCAGGAACTGGGCTTCATGCGGTAGCCGATGCGGCGCATCGAGTTGGCGGCGATCCTTCCAGACATGACGAAAGACGGTACCGTAACGGCGCAGGAGATCAGCCATGGCCTGAAAGCGCAACAACATTCCGTGACTCATCGCCTCACCCCGCCTGCAAGCGATGCAGCCGCGAATAGTGGCCCGCTTCATGGACCAGCAATTCCGCATGGGTGCCAGCCTCGACGATCTGGCCCCGGTCCATGACGATAATGCGATTTGCATCGCGCACTGCGGAGAGCCGATGGGCGATGATCAGCACCGTGCGGCCTTGGCAAATGGCCTTCATGTTGTTCTGGATGATGCGTTCCGACTCGTAGTCCAGCGCGCTGGTCGCCTCGTCGAAGATCAGGATGCGTGGATTGCCGATCAGCGCGCGGGCAATCGCAATGCGCTGGCGCTGACCGCCGGACAGCGTCGCCCCGTGCTCACCCACCATGGTGTCGTAGCCCTCGGGCAGTTCGAGGATGAAATCGTGGGCCCCCGCCAGCTTGGCGGCCCGGATGATCGCCTCCATGGGCAGGCCCGGATCGACAAGCGCGATGTTCTCGCGGATGCTGCGAGCGAACAGCATGTTCTCCTGCAAGACCACGCCGATCTGCCGACGCAGGGACGAGGTATCCACCATCGCCAGGTCGGCGCCATCCACCAGCACCCGCCCCCGCTCCGGCAGATAGAGCCGCTGCACCAGCTTGGTCAGCGTGCTCTTGCCCGACCCGGAGCGACCGACGATGCCGATCACCTCACCCGGCTCGACGGCAAGGCTCACGCCGCGCAGCACTTCGGGACCGTCGGGCCGATAGCGGAACACCACCTGATCCAGTTCGATCCGCCCCGCCAGCGGCGGCAGGGTGCTGCGAGCCTGACCGGTGGCGCCGGCAATCTCGCTGCGGGCATTGAGAATATCGCCCAGACGCTGCACCGAAATGCCCGTCTGCTGGAAATCGGTCCATAGCTGCGCCAAGCGCATCACGGGGGTCGCCACCCGACCGGCCAGCATGTTGAAAGCAATCAGTTGCCCCACCGACAGGCTGCCGTCGATAACCAATCGAGCGCCCAGCCACATGGTGATCACCGTCACCAGCTTGCCGATCAGGTTCACCGACTCGTGGGCGACGGTGCCCAGTGTCGCGGTACGGAAACCCGCCGCGACATAGGCGGCCTGCTGGTTCTCCCAACGACGGATGGACTGCGGCTCCACGGCCATCGCCTTGAGCGTGTCGATGCCATTGATGGTTTCCACCAGAAAGGCCTGGTTCTCGGCCCCCCTGTTGAACTTCTCGTGCAGGCGGGCGCGCAGGATCGGCGTAATCAGGATGGAAACCGCGACATAGCACGGCAGGGATATCACCACCACCAGCGTCAGCCAGAAACTGTAATAGGCCATGACGGCCAGGAAGACGACCGAGAAGAACAGGTCCAGCACCAAAGTAATGGCATTGCCGGTAAGGAAGGAACGGATGTTCTCCAGTTCCCGCATCCGGGCGACGGTATCGCCAACCCGGCGGGCCTGGAAATAGGCCAATGGCAAGGCCAAAAGATGACGAAACAGCCGTGCACCGAGTTCGACATCGATGCGGCTGGTGGTGTGCGCAAAGACGTAGCTGCGCAGCGCGGAGAGGCCGACCTCGAAGACCGAAACCACCAACAGGCCGATGGCGATGACGTCCAGCGTGGTAAGACCGCGATGGACCAGCACCTTGTCCATGACGACCTGAAAGAACAAGGGAGTGACGAGCGCAAAGAGCTGGAGCACGAAGGAGACCAGCAACACTTCGCCCAGCAGCTTGCGGTACTTGATCACCGCCGGGATGAACCAGGTGAAATCGAACTTGGCCAGTTCCCCAGCCATCGCGGCACGGGATGTAAACAGGATCAACTGACCGGACCACCGCGCCAGGAACTCGGCCTGACTCAAGACCTGGGGCCGTTGTGCCCGTGGATCCTGAATCAGAATCTGATCGGCCTGATCCGGGCCTTGCCCGCTCTGAACACGGGCAAGAATGAAATAGCGTCCCTCCATATCCACGGCAAGTGCAGGCAAGGGAGTGCGATCAAGACGACCGACCTCGGTGCGCACGAGCTTGGCCTTGAGGCCAATTTTTTTGGCGGCGAGCAGTATCTGGGGCGTACCGAATAACTGCCCCGCCTCGCGGAACTCATGCGCCAATTGCTCGGGGTCCGCTGCCACATTGTGGAAGCGGGCGAGCATGATCAGACCAATCAGGCCGGTATCGGGTTCAGGAGCGGCGTCCGCAGCGGCCGCCCCCGAACCGTCCCCAACCAGGGACAGAGCGGGGGTATCCATCGCTTACTGCCAGTTGACGGCGAGAACCGGGGCGAGCGCGCTCTGATAGGCCGGCGGCAGCGTAGTCTCGCCAGCAGCAGGCGGGGCGAAGGCGGCCATGGCCTGGACGAGGTTCTCGACCTGGGTGTCGAGCAGTACTTTGCCGTCGGCAGTCTTGAACTGTTCGACGTGGTAGTCGCTGCCCAGATACCAGTTCTGCACCGTCAGCTTGTCCGTGGTGCCGATGACGCTCAGCTCCAGATTGTTGCCGACATGCCGCAGCCATATCTGTTCCGTGCCGATGCCGGCGAGGAATTCGGCCACGTCGGTATTGCCCGTCGTGGCGTCGTTCTCTTGCACGGTATCGGCGCCGTAGCCCAGGCCGAAGCGGTAGATGTCGTCGCCGAGTCCGCCGATCAGGGTATCGACGCCCGCCTTGCCGTCCAGTGCGTCCTGACCATCGCCGCCGCTCAGGACATTGACGCCCGCATTGCCGGTGAGCGCGTTGTCCAAGGCATTGCCGGTGCCGTTGCGGCTGGCGGTGCCGGTCAGGATCAGGTTCTCGACGTTCTCGCCGAGGGTGAGAGTGATGGAGGAATTGACGGTGTCGATGCCTTCGTCGGCGGCTTCGGTGACGATGTCGCCAATGCTGTCGACCGTGTAGCTGTCGTCGCCCGCGCCACCGATCAAGGTGTCCGCGCCAGCACCACCATTCAGGCTGTCACTGCCGTCGCCACCGAGCAGGGTGTCATTGGCCGATCCACCGATCAGGCTATCGTTACCGCCAAGGCCGGAGAGGACATTGGCGGCGGCGTTGCCGGTGAGGACGTTGTCCAGCGCGTTGCCGGTGCCGTCAATGGCGGCGGTGCCGGTCAGGGTGAGATTCTCGACATTGTCGGCCAGGGTGTAGGTGATGGCGGCATTGACGAGGTCGATGCCTTCGTTGGCGGCTTCGACGACGGTATCGCCGGCATCATCCACCGTGTAGCTGTCGTTGCCCAGGCCACCAATGAGGGTGTCGGCGCCGAGACCGCCATTGAGGGCGTTGTTGGCGCTGTTGCCGGTCAGTGTGTTGTTCAGCGCGTTGCCGGTGCCGCTGATGGCGGAGGCGCCGGTGAGGATGAGCTTCTCCAGATTGGCGCCCAGCGTGTAGGTGAAGGACGCACGAACCGTGTCCTCGCCTTCGCCGTCGTTCTCGATCACCTGGTCGGCGGCTTGGGCGACGACGTAGGTATCGTCGCCGGTGCCGCCGATCAGAACGTCATTACCGGAACCGCCGTCGAGCCAGTCGCTCCCATCGCCCCCCGCGAGGGTGTTGATGCCGCTGTTACCGATGAGGATGTTGCCCTGGCCGTTACCGATGCCGTCGATGGCGGCGGTACCGGTCAGGGTGAGGTTCTCTACGTTGGCCGAGAGAGTATGGGTCACGGAGGACTTGACCAGGTCGATGCCTTCGTCGGCGGCTTCGATCACGGTGTCGCCCAGGTTGTCGAGAAGGTAGGTGTCGTCGCCGAGGCCACCAATCAATGTGTCGGCACCGGCCTTGCCGTCCAGGGTATCGCTGCCGCCGGCACCGGCGAGGGTGTTGATGCCGGCATTGCCGGTGAGCAGGTTGTCCTGATCATTGCCAGTGCCGTCGAGGTCGGCAATACCGCTGAGGGTCAGGCGCTCGATGTAGGCCGAGATGGTGTAGCTGACAGAACTATTGACTATGTCGAGCCCTTCGCCGGCCAGTTCGGTGAGGATGTCGCCGATGTCGTCGACGGTGTAGGTGTCGTCACCGGCGCCGCCGAGCATGCTGTCGGCGCCCAGACCGCCGATCAGCACGTCATTGCCGTCGCCGCCCAGCAGGGTGTCGCTGGCGGTGCCACCGGTCAGGCTGTCATTACCGCCGAGACCGGAGAGCACATTCGATGCAGCATTGCCGACGATGACGTTGTTCAGCGCATTGCCGGTGCCGTCGATGGCCGCAGCGCCCGAGAGGGTGAGGTTCTCGACATTGTCGGCAAGGGTGTGGCTGGCGGTGGCGATCACCCGGTCGGTGCCCTCCCCGGCCAGTTCGACGATGCTGTCGCCGGCATCATCGACGTAGTAGGTGTCGTTGCCGGTGCCGCCGATCAGCGTATCGGCGCCGAGGCCACCATTGAGGGTGTCGGTGCCGTCGCCGCCCAGCAGGGTGTCGCTGGCAGCGCCCCCGGTGATGCTGTCATTACCGCCCAAACCGGAAAGGACGTTCGAAGCGCCGTTGCCGACGATGACGTTGTTAAGTTCGTTGCCAGTGCCGTAGATGGCGTCGGTGCCGGTGAGGGTGAGGTTCTCCAGTGTGTCGTCCAGCGTGTAGCTGATGGTGGAAATGACCCGGTCCGTCCCCTCGCCCGCCAGTTCGATCACGGTGTCGCCGAGGTCGTCGACGTAGTAGGTGTCGTTATCGAGGCCACCCGTCATGAGGTCGGCACCCGTGCCACCGTTCAGGGTGTCGGCACCGACACCGCCCTCCAGTACGTCGTCACCGTCGCCCGCACTCAGACTGTCATTGCCATCGCCACCCAGCAGGGTGTCGCTGGCAGTGCCTCCGCTCAGGCTATCGTTGCCGCCGAGGCCGGAAAGCACGTTCGATGCGCCGTTGCCGACGATGACGTTGTTGAGTTCGTTGCCAGTGCCGTCGATGGCATCGGTGCCGGTGAGGGTCAGGTTCTCGAGGTTGTCGCCAAGGGTGTAGCTGATGGTGGAGATGACCCGGTCGGCACCCTCGCCGGCCAGTTCGGTGACGGTGTCGCCTAGGTCGTCGACGTAGTAGGTATCGTTGTCGGCGCCACCGGTCATGAGGTCGGCTCCCGCGCCGCCATTCAAGGTGTCGGCACCGGCGCCACCGGCCAGAACGTCGTTGCCATTACCGGCGACGAGACTGTCGATGCCGGCGCCGCCGTCCAGCACGTCATCGCCGTCGCCGGCGTTTAGGCTGTCATTGCCGTCGCCACCGAGCAAGGTGTCGCTGGCGGCACCACCGGTCAGGGCGTCATTGCCGCCGAGGCCGGCGAGGACGTTGGCGGCGCCGTTGCCGACGATGGCGTTGTTCAGCTCGTTGCCGGTGCCGTCGATGGCGTCGATGCCAGTGAGGGTCAGGTTCTCCAGGTTGTCGCCAAGAGTGTAGCTGACGGTGGAAATGACCCGATCCGTACCCTCGCCCGCCAGTTCGATGACGATGTCGCCGGCATTGTCGACGTAGTAGCTGTCATTGCCGAGAGCGCCGGTCAGGGTGTCGGCGCCCAGTCCGCCATTGAGGACGTTGCCGCCCGCGTTGCCGGCCAGGACATTGTCCAGGTTGTTGCCGGTGCCGCTGGTATTGGCGATGCCGGTAAGGACGAGGTTCTCGACGTTGGCGGCTAGGGTGTGAGAAATGCTCACCTGGACAGTGTCGATGCCTTCGCCCGCCAGTTCGACGACCATATCGCCGGTGTTGTCCACGATATAAACGTCGTCGCCACCAGCGCCCGTCATGCGGTCACGACCCACGCCGCCATCGAGCGTATCGTCGCCACCGCCGCCTAGCAGCGTGTCGTTACCGGTCGTTCCCGTCAAGCTCATTCCGGGAATGGCATTCGCAGTCAGGATGAAGGTCTGGCTTGCAGTTGCGCCCGAGGTGTCGGTGGCGGTGATGACAAGCTGAATCGCGCCCACGTCACTCCGAGCCGGGGTGCCGCTGAGTTGCCCTGTGGCCGGGTCAAAGGACAGCCAGTCTGGCAGGGGCTGTCCGTCCGCCAGTGTGGCCGACAGGATCAGGCTGTCGCCCACATCGGCGTCGACAAAGGTATCGGCAGGAATGGTGACGCTAAAGAGTGTGGCTTCGGTGGCGGACTGATCACCAATCGGACTAACAACAACTGGCGCACTATTCCGTACTAGGTATTCAAGCTGAAAATCCTCTAGCCAACTACCATCCTGAAATCGAACGACCTCAAGGTGATGATCTGGCCCAAGAAACCAATCTTGAACACGCACGCTTCCTCCATCTGATATATCTAGAAGGAGGTCATTGCCAGTCTTTCGAACATTGACTTCGTCATAGCGCACACCCAATGAGAGTGTATCTAGGCCTTGGCTATCGTTGATGAAATCGTTCCCATCGCCGCGCCCATATTCGTACTGGTCGTTGCCATGCCCTCCAAGAAGAATGTCATCACCCTTATAGCCTAGGAGACGATCATTCCCAGCCAAACCTATCAAGGTATCAAAACTATTTGATCCAAGTAATACGTCATTACCTTCGGTCGCCGGCTGTAGTGGAAGCCTCGCCCCAATTGCTGCATCGTCCCAAATAGTGCCGTCCACAAACTCAACAGCCTGGATACTGCTGGGACCGCTATCGCTGAAATAGTTGCGAATCCTTAACTTGTCGTCAGTGCCACGGATGATCAGCCTCAATTCATCCTCCGCCCGCTCTACCTCAATATCATCAGGTGATATCCCATCCAAAAACCTCACGATATCGCGCTTGTTTTTTTCCCCTCCCCATTCTTCAATCTGATCTACCCCATATCCGCGGCCAAACACATAGGCGTCATTACCCGCACCACCATTCAAGTAGTCATAGCCCTGACCACCATCTAGGACATCGTCGCCTCCGTATCCGGACAACTCGTCATCATCCCCCAAGCCAATCAAAACATCTCCAGTGGCTGTCCCGTCGATTACATCCTCGTCCTCGCTTCCTTCCTCGACAGGCAACATGCCACTAACCGTTAGCTCGTCCCACACGGTGCCATCGGCAAATTCGATGGCTTGGATATTTCCAGCTCCATCGCTCGCCTCTCCAACAAAATAGTTCGGAATCCTCAGGATATCGCCGGTATCCAGAATTGCCAGTATCAGTTCATGACCATTTCGAGAAACTTCGATGTCATCCGGCACCAAATCATTCAGCCGAACCACATCGCGCTTTGTCGCCACTCCTCCATCTCCACCTATTTCGTCGTTACCGTACCCTCGACCAAATACATAGACATCATTCCCCGCTCCGCCGAGAAGATAGTCATCCCCCGCACCGCCATCCAGTACATCGTCTCCACCATAACCGTACAACTCGTCGCCCCCCCCCAGCCCAGTCAGAACGTCTCCTGCGGCTGTTCCGCCGATTACATCCTCATCCTCGCTTCCCTCCTCTACGGACAACATGCCACTAACCGTTAGCTCGTCCCACACCGTGCCATCGGAAAATTCGATGGACTGAATACTTCCAGCTCCATCCCACGTCTCTGCAACAAAATAGTTCCGAATCGTCAGGCTCTCATCAGTATCTCGTATCGTCAGTACCAATCCGTACCCGCTTCGAGAAACTTCGACGTCATTCGGCATTACATCATCCAGCATTCGAATGACATCGAATTTGGCCGGCGAGTCGTTCCATTCTTCAATTTCGTCTTGACCATACCCACGGCCAAATAGATATACGTCATTACCTAGGCCCCCATACAGTTGGTCGGCTCCCGCACCTCCATCAAGCGTGTCGTTGCCACCAGAGCCTTCCAGCGTGTCATCGCCCCCTAGACCATACAGATGCCCACTAAAAGGCGAGGCAACGTAGTCCGCCTCATCTGTCCCCAGAATTAAAGCCGCAGTTCGGGAAAAAATTTCGCTGAGGCCCCATTCCGTACCATCAGCAAACTCAATCGCTTCCACCCGGTACTCCCGAGCCTCCTCAGGGTTCCCGAAGAATCCACGCACGGTCAAGCTATCCTCGGTCGAAGCTATGGAAATCCGCAAATCACTTCCCAGGCGCGCCAGTTGCACGTCATCTGTCAAGATATCCGCACTCATTTTTACGATATCGCGCTTGCCTAGTCGAATATCCCTGCTATCGATCACATCTTGACCTGCGCCTGGACCGAACACATAGACGTCGTTGCCACCACCACCATTCAACCTATCGTTTCCGGCTCCGCCATCCAGGACATCCCGACCATCGCCACCGAAAAGATAATCATCCCCATCAACTCCTAAAATCATATCCGCAGCGCCGGAACCATACAGTTCATCACCCGCCGCTGTCCCGACAATCGGCGCGATGTGCTGCGCCATCGTAGCGAAATTCCAAACAGTGCCATCGGAAAACTCGATCAACTGAATTGGTGATGTATCGTTCCCATAGAAGTAGCCTGAAATGGTCAACCTGTCTCCGGTATCCCTGATGACAAGTTCCAGATCGCCATCCCCGACAGGTGAAACATCGATATCGCCCGGAGAAACGTCCTCGGCAAAGCGCACTACATTGTTCGCATCGACAGAAATCCCGCTCTCGATAACGGTATCGTGACCGTATCCACGACCAAATAGATAGGTGTCGTTTCCAGATCCGCCATATAGGGAATCATCCCCTCCCCGACCATCCATCACATCACCAAGATCCAGCCCAAACAGGCTTTCGCCCTCATCGGTGCCAATGGGCCGAGCAAACGAGACCAGGTCGGCCATGTTCCAAACAGTCCCATCGAAGAATCTAACTTCCTCAATACTGGGGGCAAAGATCATTCCGGCACCTTCCGCTTCAACCAGCGTCCCCGGCTCCGACTCACCCAAACCACGGATATCAATCCGTCCGCTTCCGTCCCCCAGAACCAGGCTCAGATTGTCTTGTCCGGCAATGCCACGGTAGACGGCAACCGATGCCGAATCTATCCCCTCACCAAGCACCAAAACATCGCGCTCGTCGCTACTGGCAAACCGTGATTCACGAATTACATCGCGCCCATCGCCCAAGCTATAGCGATACTGGTCGCCTCCAGCCCCACCAGACAAATAATCATCGCCCGCCCCCCCTTCGATGGCATCAACTCCGCCATAGCCGTACAGGCTATCGCTACCGCCCAACCCAAACAGGGGTTCCCCGATGTTGGTTCCCCATAGTTCATCATCAGCCTCAGTTCCATTCGGTACAAACAACTTTTCGCTGATCACCGCATCGTCCCAAACAGAGCCGTCGGCAAACTCGATCCTTTGAATACTGCCCAGGCCGGCATTGGCGAAGTAGTTCCAAATTGATAATTGATCATTGGTTCCTGAAATTTTCAATTCCAGGGTCTCGCCGAATCGGGACACATCAATATCCGATGGCGCCAAACCTTCCAGAAATCGCACTACGTTGACGTCTGAATCGAGGCGCCCCCACTCGCTGATTCCATCGCTGCCATACCCTCTCCCGAACAGGTATGTATCACTACCGGAGAAGCCGCTTAGATAGTCATTCCCAGCACCGCCATCCAGAGTGTCCGCGCCCGCCTCACCATAAATCGTATCGTTGCCGGCCCAACCCTCGAGTGCGTCATCTCCATCTTGGCCATAGAACTGATCACTGCCCCCCTGACCAGCAATCACATCTCCACCATTGGTCCCCACCAGCACGTCATTCCCTTCCATCGTCCCGGGAATCCTCGCCAGAAGGTCAGCCCATTCCCATTCCGTGCCATCCCCGAACACGACACGTTCGATCTTGTTGACGTCTCCGTTGAACCAGTTCGACAGCGTCAGACGATCCGCTCCACCGTTCAGACTCAGGTAGAGGTTGGATTGATCCCGCGTCACCCTCACTCGCTCGGCCATCACCCCTGCTGCCAACTGCACCGTGTCGAAGTTCCCTTCGGTCACGTCGTAGTCATGGATCGAGTCATAACCAGAACCCGGACCGAATAGGTATGTGTCGTTGCCCGCTCCGCCATTCAGAGAGTCGTTCCCGGCACCTCCGTCGAGCGTGTCGTCTCCGCCTTGACCATAGAGATAGTCATTTCCCCCAAGGCCAACAATCACGTCTCCACCGTTCGCCCCCACTAGCACATCGCTCCCGTCGGTCGCTACGGAAATATCCTCCACCTCCCATTCCGTGCCATCCCCGAATACGACACGCTCAATCTTGTTGGCATCTCCGCTGAACCAGTTCGACAGTGTCAGGCGATCCATTCCGCCATTCAGGCTCAGGTAGAGATTGGACAGATCCCGCGTCACCGTCACTTGCTCTGCCGTTACCCCCTCCGCCAGCTGCACCGTGTCGAGGTTCCCTTCGGTCACGTCGTAGTCATAGATTGAGTCATGACCAGAACCTGGACCGAATAGGTAGGTATCGTTACCCTCTCCGCCATTCAGAGAGTCGTTCCCGGCACCTCCGTCCAAAGTGTCCGCGCCCTCCTCGCCATAAAGCATATCGAACCAGGCTCCGCCTTCGAGTATGTCGTCTCCACCTTGACCATAAAGCTGATCGTTGCCTCCCAGACCGACAATCACGTCTCCACCGACCGTCCCCACCAGCACGTCATCGCCTTCAGTCGCCCCGGCAAGTTGTGCCAGTAGATCAGCCTCTGTCCAAGTCGTGCCATCGGCGAATATCACTTTCTCTACCTTGTATCGCTCCCCGCTGAACCAGTTCGACAGCGTCAGACGATCCGTTCCATCATTAAGGCTCAGGTAGAGAGTGGATAGATTCCGCGTCACTGTCACTTGATCCGGCGTCACTCCGTCAGCCAACCGCACCGCATCTATGTTTCCAGCCGTGGCGTCATAGTCATTGATCGTGTCTTGCCCAGAACCCGGACCGAACAGATAAGTGTCATTGCCCGTTCCACCATATAGAGAGTCGTTACCGGTCCCGCCATCAAGAAGATCATTTCCCGCATTGCCGGAAAGCGCATCACCTCCTCCGCCCCCGACAAGAACGTCATCCGTGTAGTACCCGGAGATGACATCACTACCGTCAGTGCCAACAAGCGACAAGCCAGCCACGTCGGCGTAACCCCACGATGTTCCATCGGAAAACCTGATGGCCTCGACTCCTGAGCCCACCCCATAAAAATAGTTGTCTATTGTCAGCTGGTCATTCGTTCCATTGATGGACAGCACCAGATTATTGCCGTCGCGAGCAATGTCGATGTCGCCCGGTTGAATGCCTACCCCGAACTCCACGACATCATGCTTCCCCTCTGATGCATCCCAGCCGGAAATGGTGTCCTGTCCGTCACCTAGAGCAAATAGGAAGGTGTCACTTCCCCTGCCGCCATTGAGCACGTCATTTCCTTCGCCACCGGAAAGCGTGTCGTTTCCGTCATCCCCACGGAGGTCGTCGCTACCGGCCAGCCCCGCGAGGAAATCGTCGCCATCGCGACCAAAGATGACGTCATTCCCCGAAGTGGCCGAAATGACGATGCGGGCATCGATATCCGCCAGGCTCCATTCGCTGCCATTGTCGAACACCACTCGTTCAATGCGCGGCCTCTCACCGCCGCCAAACCAGGATTGGACCGTCAGGCGATCCGTGCCGCCGTTGAGGCTGAAATACAGATGAGACTCGTCGCGAGTGACCGTTACATCTTCCGGAGCGATTCCCGGTCCCATTCGAACGACATCTACATACCCACTGGAGGCACCCGTGCCATTGCTCTCGGTGATCGAATCGAATCCCGATCCGGCGCCAAAGAGATAGGAATCGCTGCCGATACCACCACTAAGTACATCGTTGCCAGCACCGCCTTCGAGCATATCGTCCCCAGCCGCACCCTCCAATAGATCATTCCCGCTTCCTCCGATCAGCGAATCGTTTCCGCCGAAACCAAATAGTTGATCGTTCCCGCCTTTCCCGTCGATGACATCACCCGCCTCAGTACCCCAAAAGCTGTCATCGCCGTTGGTGCCACCGGGCATCACAATGCGCGCCTCGATCTCGATCACGTCCCAGGTCGTGCCATCCGCGAAAACGACACGCTCCACCTTGTGCTGATCGCCATTGAACCAGTTCGATAATGCCAACTGGTCATCTCCGCCGTTCAGACGCAGATGAAGGGCGTTGCCGTCCCGCGCCACCGTCACGTCCTCGGGCGATACGCCATCAACCATTCTGACCGTATCAATGTGTCCGACCGTTGCATCCCCGTCGGACACAGTGTCTTTGCCAAAACCAAAGCCAAAAACATAGGTATCGCTGCCCGCGCCGCCCGACAGGTAGTCGGTGCCAGAACCGCCGGTCAACATGTCGTCGCCATCGCCTCCGAACAAGGAATCATTGCCGACGCCACCGTCGAGGGTATCGTTCCCACCGTAGGCCTGAATTTCGTCATCTCCAGCCAACCCGGAGATGACATTGTCTGTATTGTTTCCATACAGCCAGTCGCTGAAATCGGTGCCGGACGGCAAAACCAATCGCCCCACCATGTCATCGATTGTCCAATTCGTGCCGTCGCCAAAGATCACCTGCTCCACACGGTAAGCACCATTGGAGAAAAAATGGTTCGACAGCGTGAGCCTGTCTGCTCCTCCCGCCAGGTTGAGGTACAAGTTGTAGCGATCCCTCGTGATCGTCACCTCATCAGGAGCGACGCCATCCGCGATCCTGATCGTATCGACGTTTCCGGAAGTGCTGTCGAAATCGCTGATGACATCCTGGCCGGCCCCTGGACCAAACAGGTAAGTGTCATTTCCGGTACCGCCGTCAAGGGAGTCGAAGCCCGCGCCACCAACCAGCGTATCGGCCCCCCCATATCCATAGAGGGAATCATTACCGCCCTTTCCGTCAAGAACATTGTCAGCGTCAGTGCCAAACAGCGAATCCGAGCCTTCTGTCCCGGACGTAACGGAAATGCGATTGATCAGGTCGCTGACACTCCACTCAGTACCATCACCAAACACGACTCGCTCGACCTTGTACGCCTCCCCGGAAAACCAGGAATGCAAGGTCAGGCGATCCGCGCCATTCCCCAGGTTCAAGTACAAATCGGTCCAGTTCCGCGTCACGCTCACATCATCGGGAGTGATGCCATCGGCCAAACGTACCGTATCGATGTTGCCTGCCGTTGTGTCATTCTCGTAAATCGAGTCCTGACCAGAACCGAAATCGAAAAGGTAAGTATCGTTGCCAATACTCCCGTAAAGAACATCGCTACCGACGCCACCGTCCAGCCTGTCGTCTCCCGCTCCACCGTAAAGATTGTCGGCGCCATCGCCACCGTTCAAGACATCGTTTCCACCGATGCCTTGAACGGTGTCGTTCCCGCCAAAGCCATCGATCGTATTGTTTTCCTCGTCGCCGATGATTGAATCATTGCCCGATGTACCGAGTGCAATGACCACGCGACTGCCAAGTTCCGCCGCACTCCAAACGGTGCCATCCGAAAAGGCCACCTGTTCGATCCGGTAAGCATTGCCCACGAACCAATTGACCAACGTGAGTTGATCCGCTCCGTTGTTCAGACTTATGTATAGATCAGTCGTGCCTCGCGTCACTGTCACGTCGCTGGGGGAAACGCCAGGCGCCATGCTCACCATGTCGATGTGATCAGCGCTTTCGTCGTAGTCGATAACCACATCCCTTCCGTAACCCAGTCCGAAGACATAGGTATCGCTGCCAACTTCACCCCGCAAAGTATCCTGCCCCGTGCCGCCATCCAGCACATCGCCTCCATCCCCTCCCCGGAGCTGGTCGTTTCCGCCAAGACCGGTGATGACGTTCGCCGCGTCGGTACCCACGATGATGTCGTCCGCATCCGTTCCCGGCGAAACGGCCAACCGCCCCAACATATCAGCCGGGCTCCATACCGCCCCATCGGAAAAAACGACCTGTTCGATCCGGTAGCCATCACCATAGAACCAATTTTTCAAGGTCAGGCGATCCGCACCGCCGTTCAAACTGAGGTAGAGGTTGTACTCGTCCCGAGTCACCGTCACATCCTCAGGTAAAACGCCTGCCGCAAACGCCACCGTATCCACATCCCCCGACGACAATCCGTACTCGGATATCACGTCCTGTCCATGGCCTGAGCCAAAAACATAGGTGTCGCTCCCGGAACCTCCATTCAGGGCATCCGCGCCGGCCCCGCCATTCAGTACGTCATCGCCATCAGCGCCATTCAGTGTGTCGTTGCCGCCGTTGCCCAGCAGCGTGTCGGCACCACCATAGCCGTCCAAGACATCGTTCCCTCCCAGGCCATCGATTAGATTGTTTGCCACATTGCCTGAGATCCAGTCATCGCTATCCGAACCTGGTGTCACTACCATGCGAGCCTCTAGCTCGGCAGCATCCCAGACACTGCCATCGCCAAACGTCACCCGCTCTATCTTGTAGCCATTGCTGAACCAATTTGACAGCGTCAGGCGATCAGCGCCATTACCGATGCTCAAGTACAGATGAGCGCCGTCCCTCGTAACCACCACATCATCCGGCGCGACACCGGACACAATGGCAACGGTATCCACGTTCCCCGACGTCCAGTCCGCGTCGGTTATGACATCTCGCCCATATCCGAGACCAAAGGCATAGCTGTCGTCGCCTGTTCCTCCATTCAAAGTGTCATTACCGGCACCGCCGTCCAATAGGTCACCCCCGTCACCACCATCCAGCGAGTCGTCACCAGCCCCCCCCTGAAGTGCATCGTCGCCGCCGTTCCCAACGATCAGATCATTGCCACCCAATCCATCAATGACGTTGTCCGTCTCATCGCCGCGAATCACATCCGCCCCCATCGTCCCAGGCTGTACCACGATGCGACTGACGAGGTCCTGTGCTGTCCATTCCGACCCATCCTCGAACGCCACCCGTTCGATACGGTTAGCCTGACCAGCAAACCAGTTCGAAATCGTCAACCGATCCGCCCCACCGTTGAGGTTCAAGTAAAGGCTATTCTGATCGCGCGTCACCATCACGTCCGCCGACGTCACGCCCGCCCCCATCCTCACCGTGTCGATGTTCTGGGCCGTGGTATCGGTCGCAGGGTCTTCAATCACAATATCCTGACCATATCCATTGCCAAAGACATAGGTATCGTTGCCCAAGCCACCGGTCAGCGTGTCATTTCCTGCACCACCATCCAGCGTGTTGTCGGTAGGGCCACCAAAAAGCGCATCCGCCCCCGCCGTACCCGGCGTGGCGCGAATCCGTTGTTCCATTTCGTCGGCATTCCACACGGTGCCATCGGCAAAGCGCACCGTCTCGACCTTGTTGCCCGCATAAAACCAACTCCTCAGCGTCAATCGATCCGCACCGCCGTTCAAACTCAAATGCAGATCGTATTGATCCCGCGTCACCATCACATCAGCCGGTGCCACATCGGCGGTCATGCGCACCATGTCGGCTGCCGAAAAATTACCGTAGTCACTCACCACATCCTGCCCATAACCATTGCCGAAGACATAGATGTCGTCTCCGCCGCTGTCTTGCCACGAGTCATTCCCGGCCCCGCCATCGAGCACATCGCCCATCACTGACCCCATCAGGTATTCGCTACCCGCCGTCCCCAGCTTGACCAAGCCAAGCCCGGTATCAATAACAAAGCCTCCATTGCCCTGTAGCCCATAAACCGCTCCGCTGGCATCGTCGAGTACCGCATCGAACAGGCTCCGGTAAGTCGCACTCGCCAGACC
>JAVBXY010000022.1 GCA_030824275.1 Rhodocyclaceae bacterium
TAGAATGACCACCGACTTTCCCACCGCGCCGTCCGCCTACGGTCTAGAGGGACCTTCGGCACCCGTCACCGTGGAAAAGTCTCCGAGCGCCTCACACACAGAAATTCTGACACTCCCCGACATCTTTGAATACATCGAGATGTTCTAGCATCGCCACAGCCATGCCAACAACGTTTCTCCGGTACAGTTCGAACAGCAGCATTTGAACAGGCTTCAGAGTGCCTACTGAAGCCGGGACGATTCACCAGCACTGTAAACTCAAACCAAAGGAACAGTCTCAATGCGACTAACTTTCGCGCTAGAACGGCTATGCGTTGAACTACGACGAATTGCCCCGCTTCTGTTGCTGTTTACAAGCACACTGACAAGCGCCGGCTGGCGAGAATACCTGCCAGCGAATGAATTCCTCAAAGTGAATGAGATCATCATCTCGAAGAGTAAGCAGTTCTTCGCGATACAGCAAGGCGATGGGAATTTTTGCGTCTATGAGCGACGCATCGATATTGACGGAATGATGCATGGAGGCAGGCACAAGGGAACGGTCCAGTACTGCACGCTATCGAAGGGACAATCCACTGGCCCATACTTCACGATAATGCAGGGGGATGGAAATTTATGTACGTATCGCGGAACGGGGCCAGGCGATAACAAAGGCTCTGTGTTTTGCGCAAGCAACCAGCCACGTGCCGGTAATCAATTTTTTGCCGTAGTTTCAGACGACGGTTCTTTTGCAATACATGCTGGAACGGACCCAATGTCGAGCAAGGGACTGGTTTGGGTGGCCAAAAACCCTGAGGCTTCTGCTCCCGAACAACTTATCGCTGAATCGGCTCTACAAGATTTCATCAGTGGCCCCCAATCTGACTGCACTCGCTACTTGGGCCAGAACGAGTTCAATGCGTGCGTCACCAACAATATCGCCTACCCAAAAGCGGAGCAAGCATGCAAGGGAAATACATCTGGCAAAGGGGGATACAGCCGTTGCTTGGCACAACACCTTCCACACGCCTTACCACTCCCACCTAAGCCCACTTTTACGGCAGAAACAGGGCCCCGATACAACTGCACTCAAATTGAAGATGCAGCTCTTCAAAAACAGTGCATTAAAATCAACTTGAGTTGGGACAAAGTGATGGCTCAGTGCCAGCTCGGAAGTAAAGGTGCACGGAATAAGTGCTTGGCTGAGCGCATGCCGAATCCACCAAAGCTGTTTTACTGGGACGAGAGCAAAGATACTGCATGCCGAACGCCACCCGTACCTCAACGCTGCCGTGACCTTGCGCGGGTCATGGACGCCTGCCCCGTGACACTTTCTAATGAATTTATACAGGCCGATTGCCTAATAAAGTTTCATGCAGGAAAGTCCAATATGCAAAAAGGTCGCTAAACCGCCCCAGCTTCGAAAGTTCGAATCTTTCACAACCCACCAGCCTTACCAAGGGCTTAGCCAAAAGGCTAAGCCCTTTTCACTTGCTGCTGTCGAGAAATCGCCACCATCGCTGCCAGAGCCTATCGGGTGGCAATAAAAACTCTTGTGCAAGAAGGGGCAGTTTCAGCAAAATCCCGACATGCTATTTCACAAACTTGGCCGCCTGGCGGCTTACGAGCGGCAGCACATGCGCTTCATCCAGACCAGCGAAGACCGTAACATCCTCATCGCCATCGGTCGCGCGAACGAAACCGAGAAACCCATAGGTTTGAAGCAGTTGATGCTCGCCAGCGGTGTCGCGACATCAACGCTGATCCGGCGCGTCAAGCGACTGGTCTCGACGGGCGCCATCACCTGGGAACGGCAAGACAGCGACGGGCGCATGGTTTCCTACCGGCTGACCGCCAGTACCTGGCGCAGTTTCGAGCGCTACCTCAAACTATCGCAAACCTTGCATTGAATCGGGCCTGGCCATAGCTTGGCCTATCCATCCGCACTGAATACGGCATGTATCGCCAGTACCAGGCCGATAAGCCCGAACACCAGCCCGCGTACCCCTCCCCAGCGCACCAGCTTCGCCCGCAAGACCTTATGCCATTCTCCTTGCGCGCCAGGCCGCAACCAGACCGGGAGCAAATAGGCCGCCGCACCGCTGATCAGCGGCAAGAGGAAGCCCACGACGAAGCCGGCAACCGCCGGGCGGCCCGACATCAGGCCATAGCCATGGGCGACCCCCAGCAGCAGCAGTGCACACAAAACAATGGTCGCCACCGCCAAGGACGGCGCCGCACCATGGCGTTGGATCAGGTCGCTACCAAAGCGATGCCACCAGGCATGCAACATCCGCAACACGGCCACCAGATATAGCACGACGCCAACCGCTGCAAAAGTCGGCGCTGACGCAACGGCGACCGCGATGATCAATACCCCGCCCGCCGCCCATTTCAGGTCGCGGCGCAAACGCAGCGGAGCATCTGGATCGGTCTGCCCCATGCAGGTAGGCAACAAGACCTGCAAAGTTCCCAGCGCGGTAAGCCCGACGAAACCGAGCAGATTGGCATGCAGGTGGAACAAGCGCAGCGCCGGACGCTGGGCCGGGAACAGCGGCATCAGCAGAATCGCCAGCAAGGCCAGAATCAGAAAACCTAAGGCGGCCAGATACCAGTCCAGTCCCGGATGACGGGGGCCGAACATGCGGCGTATCCGTCGCAGCATCCACACCGCCAAGACCAGTGCGCCGAGGCCGGCCAGCGTCGCCGCCGGATGCAGCTTCGCCAGTGAAAAATTACTGGCGAAGGCCCACACTGCCAGCACACCGCCGCACCAGGCCAGTAGTGGCGGCCAGATACCGGCCCGCCCCGCTGCGGCGCTGCGCGTCAGCACCGGGACGAAATAAGCCATGGCGGCCAGGATCAGCGGCAGCACGCCCAGGGCGAAAGCCACGTGGGCCGCCAGTTGCGGTGGGCCCTGGCCAAAAACGCTGAGGAACGCCGCCGTTGCCAATGCAATCAAAGCGTTGAGGGCCAGCAGCGGCAGCAGGGGAAGTGGCGACATCGCCGGATTGTAAAGGGGGCGCCGCCGTGCGACACTCGCGCCCCATGTCTTCCCACATCCCCCGCGCGGGCTTCGTCCTGCTCGGCCTGCTCTCCATCGGCTGGGGTTTCAACTGGCCGATCATGAAAGTCACGGTCACCGAAATCCCCCGCTGGATCTTTCGCGGCGACTGCATCCTGCTGGCCTGCATCGGCCTCTTCGCCATCGCCCGCCTCTCCGGCCAGTCGCTGAAGGTGCCGGCCGGCCGCTGGCCGCAACTGATCGGCCTCACCGTCTGCAATATCATCGGCTGGAACATGTTCTCCATCTATGGCGTCAGCCTGCTGTCCTCCGGCCGCGCCGCCATCCTCGGCTACACCATGCCGGTCTGGGCGGCCCTGCTCGCGGTCTGGCTGATGAAAGAGGAATTCACCCGTCGCCGCGCGCTAGGCCTCGTGCTCGGCATGGCCGGCATGGGCCTGCTGATCGGCGCCGAGGCCGACAAGCTGGGCCAGGCCCCCGCTGGTGTCATCTACATGATCATCGCCGCCATCTTCTGGGCCGGCGGCACCGTGCTCTACAAGATGAATCCACCGCCCATGTCGATCACCGCACTGACGGCCTGGCAGATGCTGATCGGCGGCATTCCCGTCGCCATCGCCGGCCATGCGCTGGAGACCGTCACCTGGGGCCAGATCAGTTTCTGGCCCCTGTTCGGCTTCTGGTACAACGTCTTCGTCGGCCTTCTGTTCTGCTACTGGGCCTGGAACAAGCTGGTGCAGATGGTGCCCGTCGCCGTCTCCTCGCTGGGTTCGCTGATCATCCCCGTGGTCGGCGTCTTCTCCGGCATGGTCTTCCTCGGCGAAGTGCCGCGCTGGCAGGATCTGGCCGCGCTGGTGCTGGTGCTCGGCGCCATTGCCACCGTCCTGCTACCGCCGCGAAAGGCCGCCGCATGATGCTGGCGATCGAGAACCTCAGCTGCACCCGTGGCGAGCGCCGTTTGTTCAGCGGCGTCGGCTTCACCCTGGGCGCCGGCGAATGGCTGCACGTGCAGGGCGAGAACGGTGCCGGCAAGACCACGCTGATGCGCGCCCTGGTCGGCCTCTCGCCAGCGGAATCCGGCGCGATTCGCTGGCGCGGCGAGCCGGCTCCGTCTTCCGAGTTTCGTGGCGAACTGCTCTACCTCGGCCACCACGCCGCCGTGAAGGAAGAGCTCACGCCCCTGGAAAATCTGCGCCTCGCCGCCTCGCTCGACGGCATCACTCTCGACGAACGCACGCTGCTCGCCGCCCTGATCCGCCTCGGCCTGCGCGGGCGAGAGGATCTGCCAGTGCGTGTGCTGTCCGCCGGCCAGAAACGTCGCGTATTACTGGCCCGATTGCTGACGCGTCCGGCCAAACTGTGGGTGCTCGACGAAGCCTTCAATGCCCTCGACGTCAAGGCCGTGCAACTGCTCGGCGAGCTCATCGCCGAGCATCTGGCGAATGGCGGCATGGCCGTGCTGACCAGCCACCAGCCGCTGCCGGTGCCCGGCGGCAAGGCGCTGGTGCTATGAACCCCCTGTTCGCCACGGTTCGCCGCGACCTGCTGCTCGCCTTGCGGCGCAAGAGCGAAGTGCTCACCGCCGTGTTCTTTTTCATCATCGTCGTCAGCCTGTTCCCGCTCGGCATCGGTCCCGAACCGGCGCTGCTGAAAAAGATCGCCCCCGGCGTACTGTGGGTCGCCGCCCTGCTCGCCACCCTGCTCGGCCTGCCAAGGATGTTCGCTGCCGATCATGCCGATGGCACGCTGGAACAAATGGCCCTGTCGCCGTCTCCCTTCGGCCTGCTGGTTGCTGGCAAAATACTCGCCCACTGGTTGGTCTGCGGTTTGCCGCTGGTGCTGCTGGCTCCCGTGCTCGGTGTGCAATTTGACCTCGACGGCGAAGCCCTCGGCGTGCTCACATTCGCCCTGCTGCTCGGCACCCCGCTGCTGTCGCTGATCGGCGCCATCGGCGCAGCGCTGACCCTGGGCGTACGCGGCGGCGGTGTGCTGCTGGCCCTGCTGGTGCTGCCGCTGTATGTGCCGGCGCTGATCTTCGGCGCCGGGGCAGTAGAAGCGCACATCGCCGGCCTCGGTGCCGGCGGTCATTTGTCCTTGCTGGCGGCGCAACTGGCGCTGGCAATATTTTTCGCGCCGTGGGCAACCACGGCAGCCTTGAGAATTGCTCTGGAGTAAGCATCGGCGTCTTACCAGCGCCGACTTTTTGATGCCATGAATCTGATCAACTGGTTCAAGTTCGCCAGCCCGCAAAGCTTCTACCCGCTCGCCGGGAAGATGATCCCGTGGTTCTGGGCGCTGGCCACCGTCTTCGGCGCCGCAGGTCTGTGGCTATCCTTCTTCGTCGCGCCGACGGATGCCCAGCAGGGCGAGGGCTATCGCATCATCTTCGTGCACGTCCCCGCGTCGTGGCTGTCCATGTTCATCTATCTGATCATGGCCGCCTGGGCCGGCCTTGGCCTCGCCCTCAACACCCGCCTGTCCGGCATGATGGCCCAGTCGCTGGCGCCCACCGGCGCGCTGATGGCGTTGCTCTCCTTGTGGACCGGTGCGCTATGGGGCAAGCCCATGTGGGGCACCTGGTGGGTGTGGGACGCACGCCTGACCTCCGAACTGATCCTGTTCTTCCTCTACATCGGCTTCATCGCCCTGCAAGCCGCCATCGACGACCCGCGCCGGGCCGACAAGGCCGGCGCCATCCTGGCCCTGGTCGGCGTGGTGAACATCCCCATCATCTACTTCTCGGTGAAGTGGTGGAACACCCTGCACCAGGGATCGTCGGTCAGCCTCACCAAGTCGCCGTCGATGGCGCAGACCATGCTCTGGGGCATGCTGCTGATGGCCTTGTGCTTCTGGATGTATTCGATCGCCGTCGCACTGACCCGGGCTCGCGCCATCATCCTCGAACGCGAGCGCCATACGGAATGGGTGAAACATGCAGTGGAATAGCATCGGCGAATTCTTCGCCATGGGCGGCTACGCCTTCTACGTCTGGGGCAGCTTCGGTGCCTGCCTGTTGCTGATGGTCGCGGAACCAATCCTGGCCCGGCGACGTCTCAACGAGGTTCGCGCCGGCATCGCCCGCGCGCTTTTGGCAGACTCGCTTGCCGACGAACTCGACAACGGATCACAATGAAACCCAGACAGAAACGCATCGCCATCATCGTTGGCGGCCTCGCCTCCCTCGGCATCGCCGCCGCTCTGGCGCTCAACGCGCTGGACAGCAACATCGCCCTCTACATCACGCCGACCGAAATCGCCGCCGGCAAGGCACCGCAGGGCAAGGCCTTCCGCATCGGCGGCATGGTCAAGGAAGGCAGCATCAAGCGCCAGGAACTGACCGTTAACTTCGTCCTCACCGATACCGCCAAGGACATCGCCGTCAGCTACACCGGCATCCTTCCCGACCTGTTCAAGGAAGGCAAGGGCGCCGTGGTACAGGGCAAGCTGAACCCGGATGGCAGCTTCACTGCCTCCGAGGTGCTGGCCAAGCACGACGAGAACTACATGCCGCCGGAAGCCAAGGCCGCCATCGATCAGGCACAGAAGAAGTAAGGATTTCGACCTGGCCCCGGCAGCCCATTGGTGACGTTAATGGGTCCATGCCATCGGCGAATTTTACAAGCCGGGATTTTTCGCTAAGGTGTCGCCTTCCAATATCGCTGGTGCGCCCATTCATGCGGCGTCTGGCCCAGAAAAGCATCAGGAGACAAGGTGAATCCGTATTTGAAGCTGTTGGGCATCGGCCTGCTGGCAACGTTCCACTCTGCTGTCGGCATCGCGCAGTCCAGCGGCGACCCCGCTAAGGGCAAAGAAATCGTGGCCAAGACCTGCGTTGCCTGCCACGGCGTGGACGGCAACGGCCCGGTGCCCAATTTCCCCAAGCTGGCCGGCACCGATGCCGGCTATCTGCTGAAGCAGTTGCGGGAATTCAAGAACAAGCGGCGCACCAGCGAAGTCATGGAACCGATTGCCGGCGCCTTGTCGGCGGACGAGATGGCCGACGCCGCCGCCTTCTTCGCCAGCCAGAAGCCAGCGCCCGGCACTGTGAAAGACCCATCGCTGCTGGATGCCGGCAAGAAGCTGTGGACGGACGGCAACCCGACCAGCGGTGTACCGGCCTGCGCCGGTTGCCATGGCGACCGGGGCCAGGGTGACGAACGCTATCCCCGGCTGGCCGGTCAGTACAGCGAATACACCCAGGACCAGCTGGGTCAGTTCAAGTCGGGCAAACGCAAGAACGACAAGCGCCAGATGCAGGCGGTCGCCGACCGCATGAGCGAACAGGAAATCAAGGCGGTGGCGGAATACATCGCCAATCTGCCCTGATCACGTGTCTCCCAAGGAATCGCCATGAACCACCTTTCCCGCTTTGCCATCCCGCTCATCGTCACCCTGCTTGCCCCGGCCGTTCTGGCCGAGGTGGAACAACAGCCGCGCGCGCCGGGCATCGAAACCAAGGGCTATGTCTGGAACAAGCCCGACGAGGAAAAAGCCCGCGCGCTCAAGCACAAGGCCGATCCGCTCAAGGGCAAGGCGGCCTATAAAGGTTGCCAGGGCTGCCACAAGCCGGACGCCTCCGGCCGCCCGGACGATGACTATCCCCAGCTCGCCGGCCAGCACGCATCGGTGTTGATCAAACAGATGGTGGATGTGCGTGCCGGTCGTCGCGACAATCCGAAGATGCATCCCTTCGTCGGCGACTGGGTGGTTTCGGCCGAAGACGTGGCGGATATCGCCGTCTATCTCAACAGCCTGCCGACCCCGACCAACAACGGCAAGGGCGATGGCAAGAATCTGGCGCTGGGCAAGAAGCTCTACGAAAAAGACTGCGTCGGTTGTCACGGTGACAACGGCGAAGGCGATGAAGGCAAGTTCTATCCGATGGTGACCGGCCAGCACTATCGTTACCTGCTGCGTGAATCGCGACAGATTCGCGATGGCGTCCGCCGCAATGCCTATCCGAAGATGGTGACGGTGATCAAGAAGTACAGCGATGCGGACCTGGAGGCGGTCAGCGATTACATGTCGCGCCTGCTGCCGGCGAAGGCCGCCGCGAAATAGCGATCGGAGTTGCCTCGGTCTGCGGCACCGGGGCTCTCCTTGCCCCATTTGCAGTAGGGTTGGCTTCTCCCTGTCGGGAACCAACGACAGCTTGACCTGGTCCCTGCAAACTAGAAGAATCGGCACCTTCGCCGCGCCCCACCGCTGCCTCCTATCCCGCTGTCTACCTTTATGACCCCAGAACTCGGGCATTTCGCCCTCATCCTTGCGTTCGTCGTCGCCATCGTCCAGGGCATCCTGCCGCTGATCGGTGCGCAGAGTGAAAAACATACCGACTGGATTGCTCTCGCCCGACCGGCGGCGCAGACCCAGTTCCTGCTGGTGGCGTTTTCCTTCGCCTGTCTGGCGCAAGGCTTCCTCGCCAACGATTTTTCGGTGGCCTATGTCGCCCATCACTCCAATACGCAGTTGCCGCCGCTCTACCAGTTTGCTGCCGTCTGGGGCGGACACGAAGGCTCGCTGCTACTGTGGGTGCTGATGCTGGCCGGCTGGGGCGCGGCCGTCTCCATCGCCTCGCGCCGCCTGCCCGACGCCATGGTCGCCCGCGTACTGGGTGTGTTGGGACTTGTCACCATCGGCCTGCTGGCCTTCGTGCTGTTCACCTCGAATCCTTTCGAGCGCCTTCTGCCGGCGCCGCCCGAGGGCCGCGACCTCAATCCGCTGTTGCAGGACCCGGGCTTGGTCTTCCATCCGCCGATGCTTTACATGGGTTACGTCGGCTTCTCCGTCGCCTTCGCCTTCGCCATCGCTGCACTGCTCTCGGGGCGACTCGACGCCGCCTGGGCGCGCTGGTCGCGGCCGTGGACCACGGCGGCCTGGGTCTTCCTCACGCTAGGTATCGCGCTCGGCTCCTGGTGGGCCTATTACGAACTGGGCTGGGGGGGCTGGTGGTTCTGGGACCCGGTGGAAAATGCTTCCTTCATGCCCTGGCTGGTGGGCACGGCGCTGATCCACTCGCTGGCCGTGACCGAAAAGCGCGGCAGCTTCAAGAACTGGACGGTGCTGCTGGCCATCGCCGCCTTCTCGCTCTCGCTGCTCGGCACCTTCCTCGTTCGCTCCGGCGTACTGACCTCGGTGCACGCCTTCGCCACCGATCCCCGGCGCGGCATTTTCATCCTCATCCTGCTTGCCGTGGTCATCGGCAGTTCGCTGGCGCTGTTCGCCTGGCGTGCGTCGAAAGTCAGCGCCGGCGGCGCCTTCGGCCTCTTCTCGCGCGAGACCATGCTGCTGATGAACAACGTGCTGCTGGTGGTCGCTACCGGCAGCGTGCTGCTCGGCACGATCTATCCGCTGATCATCGATGCACTGAACCTCGGCAAGCTTTCCGTCGGCCCGCCCTACTTCCACGCCGTCTTCGTGCCAGTGATGACGCCGCTGCTGGTGCTGCTCGCCGTCGGCCCGCTGGCGCGCTGGAAACATGCGGACCTCAAGGACATGCTCCTGCGTCTGCGCGTGGCCTTCGTCCTTGCCCTGATCGCCGGCGTGGGCCTGCCGATGCTGATGGGTAAATGGACACCGCTGACCGGCCTCGGCTGCCTGCTGGCGGTGTGGATCGTCGCCAGCGTGGTGTTCCAGATGATCGAACGACTCAAGACCGGCAGCGGCCTGAAAACCGCGCCGGCTTCCTGGTGGGGCATGCACCTGGGCCATCTCGGCATCGCCGTCTTCGTCCTTGGCGTGACCATGGTCGGCGGCTTCCAGGAAGAGAAGGACGTGCGCATGGAGCCGGGCGACACGGTCAGTGTCGGCGGCTATGAATTCAAGCTGCTGGGCGTCAAGGAAGCCATGGGACCGAACTACAAGGCCGCCGTCGGCGTCGTCGAGTTGTCGCAGGGCGGGCGTGCGTTGAAAACCATGCGCCCGGAGAAGCGCCAATACTTCTCGTCCACCATGCCGATGACGGAAGCCGCCATCGACGCCGGCTTCACCCGCGATGTGTATGTGTCGCTCGGCGAGCTGCTGGACAAGCCCGGCGAAACCAGCGGCGCCTGGGCCGTGCGGGTTTACTTCAAACCCTACGTGGACTGGATCTGGGGCGGTTGCCTGCTGATGGCTCTGGGCGGCTTTGTCGCCATGCTCGACCGTCGCTATCGCGTCCGCGCCAAGGCCACCCAAGCTACCCCGCTCGCCGGAGCCGCTGCATGAAAAAGTTTCTGATCCCGCTCGCCCTGTTCATCGTCCTCGTCGGCTTCCTCGCCGTCGGCCTCAACCGCAATCCGCGCGATGTGCCCTCGCCCCTGGTCGGCAAACCGGCGCCGGTCTTCACCCTGCCGCAACTGGCAGATGGCAGTAAAAGCTTCGGCACCGCCGACATGAAAGGCAAGGTCTGGCTGCTCAATGTCTGGGCTTCCTGGTGCGTCTCCTGCCGGCAGGAACACCCGCTGCTGGTGTCCTTTGCCAAGCAGGGCACGGTGCCCATCGTCGGCCTCAATTACAAAGACCAGAACGCCGACGCGAAAAAATGGCTGGCCCAGTTCGGCAATCCCTACACCCTCTCCGCCGTCGATGCGGATGGCCGCGTCGGCATCGACTTCGGCGTCTATGGCGTGCCGGAAACCTACGTCATCGACAAGGCCGGCATGATTCGCCTCAAGCACACCGGCCCCATCACGCCGGAGTCGCTGGAGAAGCAGATCCTGCCGCTGGTCGCGGAGTTGTCGAAATGAAGCGCACGCTGATGTTGCTGCTGCTCATGCTGTTCGCCAGCCTGAGTCTGGCCAAGGAAGCCGCACCGCTGGCCGTTGACGAGACCGTGGAAAAGCGCATGGTGACGATCAGCGAGGAACTGCGCTGCCTGGTCTGCCAGAACGAATCCCTGGCCGGCTCCCACGCCGATCTGGCGCAGGACCTGCGCCGCGAAATCCGCAAGCTGATCGGCGAGGGCAAGACCGACCAGGAAATCCTCGACTTCATGGTCGCCCGCTATGGCGACTTCGTCCGCTACCGTCCGCCGGTCAAGCCCACGACCTGGCTGCTCTGGGGCGGCCCCTTCCTGCTGCTGGCCGGTGGCATCGGTGCGCTGATCGCCTTCCTGCGCCGCCGTGGCCGCGAACAGGTCGCGCCCCAGCTCTCCGCCGAAGAACACCGCCGCGCCGCCGCACTGCTGAAAGACTCCGAATGACCCCCTTCATCCTCGCTGCGGCGGCCATCGCCCTGGTCGCCCTGTTGCTGTTGCTGCGCCCCTGGCGTCGCCGTGTCGCCAACGCCGACTTTTCACAATCCCTGAACGCCGCCATTCACCGGGATCGCCTCGCCGAGCTGGAGCGCGACCGGGCCAACGGCACCTTGTCCGAAGCCGACCTGGTGGAGGCCAAGGAAGAACTCCAGCGCCAGTTGCTGGAAGACGTCGAAGCCCAGTCGGCCACGGCCCAAGTCTCCAGCGTCGGCGGGCGTGGCCTGAGTATCGTGCTGGCGCTTTGCGTGCCCCTCGTTGCCGTGCTGCTCTATCTCCAGCTCGGCTCGCCCACCGCCGTCCTCTCCAGCGCCGAGCAGGCGAAAAAAGCCACCGCGACCATGGAAGAGCTGGTGGCCAAGCTGGCGCAGAAGCTCGAAGAGAACCCGGACAATCCCGAAGGCTGGGCCATGCTGGCGCGCTCCTACAAGGCCGTGGGCCGCTTCGACGACGCCGAGCGCGCCTTCGGCAAGATTGGTCCCGCCATCGAAAAGGACGCCCGTCTGCTGGCCGATCTGGCCGATCTGCTGATCCAGAAGAATGGCGGCTTCGCCGGCCGCCCGCGCGAATTGCTGAAGCAGGCCCTTAAGGTGAACCCCGACGATCCCATGAGCCTGTGGTTGGCCGGCACCGACGCCTTCGACAGCGCCCGCTACGGCGAAGCCATCAAGCTGTGGGAACACCTGCTGACCCTGCTCGAACCTGATTCGGAAGACGCCCGCACCATCGAGGCCGGCATCGCCCAGGCCCGCGAGCGCAGCGGCAAGCCCGGCAAAAAAGTCGGCCCTGGTACCACGGCGAAAACCGCCGTCAGCGGCCGCGTCGAGCTGGCGCCCGAACTGCGCGGCAAGGCCAAGCCCGAGGATGTGGTCTTCGTCTTCGCCCGCGCCGTCAACGGCCCGCGCATGCCGCTGGCCGCCCAGCGCGCGCGGGTAGCCGACCTGCCGCTGAACTTCAGCCTCGACGACGGCCAGGCCCTCAGCCCCGAGGCGACGATTTCCAAGGCCGGCGAACTGCGTGTCGAAGTGCGCATCTCCAAGTCCGGCAACGCCACGCCGGGCAAGGGCGACCTCACCGGAAAAAGTGCCGTGGTGAAACCCGGCGCCACCGGCATCGTCATCAAGATCGACACCGCGGAATAAGCACGCCGGCGTTCCCTGGAACGCCGGCAACAACGCCAGCAAGGTCCACGCATCACCAGAACTGTGGCATATTCCCGGCATGCCCTTGGTGTCGACATGGCTTCTTCGGTCGACCCTCCTGTCTTCAATCGACCACTGAAAGCATTCATTCATGGCCACGTTGTTTGTAGTTGAAGACAGCCCGTCCCAGGCGGGCCTGTTGCGTCATCTCTTGGTGGAATCCGGTTACGAGGTCCACGTCTTCGGCAACGGCCGCGACGCGCTCGACGCCATGGCCCTGCGCCCGGACCTGATCCTGTCCGACATCGACATGCCGGTGATGGACGGCCTGGCCCTGTGCCGCGCGGTGAAGAACCACCCCGACTACCAGAACACCGCCCTGGTGCTGGTCACGGCCATCAACCGCATCGACGAGCTTGTCGGCGGCCTCAACGCCATGGCCGACGGCTACATGATCAAGCCCTACAACCCGCAGACCATGCTGGAAACGGTGGCCACGCTGCTGCGCAAGAAGGCCGACAACACCCTGCCGAAAGTGACGGCCGCAGCGCCGACGCTGGTCACCCTTGGCGAGCGCAGCTTCAGCTTGCAGGCCGACCGGGAACGGATCTTCCAGTTTTTCGGCATCGCCTTCCTCAACTCGTCGATCCAGGCCAAGGAACTCGACGAACGCGGCCGGCAGCTGAAGGAAGCCAACCAGGCCCTGTCGCGCAACGTCGAGCTGCTGTCCGCCTCCGAAGAGCGTTTCCGCTCCCTGATCGAGGCCGTACCCGACATCGTCTACAAGATCGACATCGACGGCAATTTCTCCTTCATCAACGATGCTATCGAACAGCTGGGCTATGCCCCGTCGGACTTGATCGGCCAGCACTTCAGCACATTGATCTACCCCGAGGACGTCATCGAGGTCAGCGCCGACAGCGTCATTGCCCGCCTGCCCAGCGGCGAGCCGGCGGAACCGCCCAAGCTCTTCGACGAACGTCGCACCAAGGACCGCATGACTGTCGGCCTGCGCGTGCGGCTGATCGCCCGCAACAAGACCATCAAGCACGGCGAAGTGCATGCCATCTCCTCCCAGGTGGTCCATGTCGAAGTGAACAGCATGGGCATGTACGGCGTCAGCGCACGCAAGGACCGCAAGTACATCGGCAGCGTCGGCGTGATCCGCGACGTCACCGAGCGCATGCATGCCGAGAAGCAGTTGCAGCAGGCCAAGGAAATGGCCGACGCCGCCAACCGGGCGAAATCCGAATTTCTCTCCGCCATGAGCCACGAGTTGCGCACGCCGCTCAACGCCATCCTCGGCTTCAGCCAGTTGCTCGACGCGCCGGAGCACCCGCTCACCGAAGACCAGCGGGAGATGCTCCAGCACATCCGCCACAGCGGCGGTCATTTGCTCCAGCTGATCGGTGACGTCCTCGATCTGTCCCGCATCGAAGCCGGCGCCGATGGTCTCAAGATCACCTCGACCGCGCCCGGCCCCCTGCTCGCCTCCACTCTCAACATGGTGAACAAGCTGACCGAGGCCCAACATCTCGACATCCGCAGCGAGTTCGACCCGGCGACGCCACACCTGCTGATCGACCCGACCCGCTTCCGCCAGATCATGCTCAACCTGTTGTCCAATGCCGTGAAATACAACCGGCCGGGCGGGCGCATCATGGTGCGCAGCGAACGACGGGGAACGCACTTGCGGATACTCGTCAGCGATACCGGCATCGGCATTCCCGCCGACCGTCTGGGCGAGCTGTTCCAGCCCTTCCATCGGCTCGGTGCAGCGGCTCGCGAGATAGAGGGCACCGGCATCGGCCTCGTCATCACTCGTCGCCTGATCGAGCGCATGGGTGGCAGCATCGGCGTCGAGAGCACGTATGGCGAAGGCAGCACCTTCTGGGTGGACTTCCTGCTCGACACCACCCCGCTGCCTCTGCTCGAGGAGGAAAAGGATGAAGTCCCGGCGGCAGCGGTCGGCGCGGCGCCGGACCTGAGCCAGCCGTTAAGGGTGCTCTACGTGGAAGACAACGCGCTGAACGCGGCGCTGATGAAACGGATCATGGAGCGGGTAGCCAACGTCGCGCTGCATGTCGTCGAAACCGGCGAAGCCGGCATCCACCACGCCGCCGAGCACCGCCCCGATCTGATCCTCATGGACATCCGGCTACCCGGCATCGATGGTGTCGAGGCCACGCGGGTGCTCAAGTCGATGACGGAAACCCGCCACATCCCCGTCGTCGCGGTAACGGCAGAAGCCATGCTGCACGACACCCGACGCGCCGGGGAGGCCGGCTTCGCCGCCTACCTGACGAAGCCGATCAACATCGAAGACATCCACCGCATCCTGCGGGAAACGGTGGCCGCCGGCGTCTGACCGCCAAACCCGCTTTACTTGCCGCCGGCCGGTGCCAGCGGCTTGAACGACGAAGCTTCCGTCGCCGACTTGGGTGCAGTCGGCGTCGCCAGGACAGCAGGCGCCGCAGCGGTATCCGCTTTCGTATCACCCGTCGCCTCTGCCTTCGCTGGCGTCGGTACGATCACCGCACCGCCCTTTTCCACACCGATGTTCTGCTCGATGGCCGGTAGCGTATGGGCGATGCCCTTGTGGCAATCGATACAGGTCTTGCCCTCCTGCCAGGCACGCTGGTGGGTGGCGGAGGCGCGACGGCCCTGCTCCGAGTAATCCATGTAGTCGAAGTGATGGCAGTTGCGGCACTCCTGGGAGTCGTTGCTCTTCATCCGGTCCCACTCGTGCTGTGCCAGCACACCGCGCTTGGCATTGAACTTCTCCGGCGTGTCGATGCTGCCCAGCACCTTGTGCAAGACCTCGTTCGAGGCCTGGATCTTGCGCCAGATCTTCGGCCCCCATTCCTTCGGCACATGGCAATCCGGGCAGGTGGCGCGTACGCCGGTGCGGTTGGAGTAGTGGATGGTGTTGCGATACTCGCGATAGACGTTCTCCTCCATCTCATGGCAGGAGATGCAGAAGGCCTCGCGGTTGGTCCATTCCATGGCAGTGTTGAAGCCGCCCCAGAAGATGATGCCGAGAACGAAGGCGACGCCGAGACCACTGAAGATCAGGGCACGAAACCGGTGAAATAGATTTGCGATCATGGCCATTCCTTATTGCATGCCGACGCCGGGTTTGAAGGTGTTCTCCACCAGCGGCTTCGCGTCCGCCTGCGGTACGTGGCACTGGGTGCAGAAATAGCGGCGCGGCGAGATGTTCGACAACTCCTGGCCTTCGCGGGTCTTGAAATGGGTGATGGAGACCTTGGTCGCCCCCGACTCCTTGGTCTTGCTCCATGCATGGCAATCCATGCACTTGTTGAAATTCCTGGTGATCTGGTAGTCGCGAGTGCTGTGCGGAATCAGCGGCGGCTGCTGAACGAAGTCGCGCGGAAGGGGCTTGGCGTCCTTCATCGGCTTGTACATGTCCGCTTCCGGCGTTTTTTCGATTGCCGTGTCGCCGCGTAGGGATTGCAGTTTCGGTCCATCGTTGACTGGGGCAGCATGGGCAGTCAGTGCAAAACCCAGGGCGAGCAGGGCAAGGAGTTTTTTCATCATGGTGTTGTCCTCCGGTCAAATCGTTGCGTGAAGCGAAATACGTCGCGGTTGCAGACATCGATGCAACGCCCGCAATTGGTACAGTTGGCGTCAAGAATTACCGGGCTGTCCGTGCCCGCGCCCTTGAGCGCAGGACGAATCACCTGGGGTTCGGGGCAGACGACGAAGCAGTCCATGCAGTCGTCGCAGGCGGCGCGCTTGTTGGCGGAAACGCGCAGCAAAGCAGTACGGCCGAGCAGCGAATACATCGCGCCCATAGGGCACAGGTGGCCACACCAGCCACGGCTGGCGACCAGCAGGTCGTAGAGGAAGATGCCGAGGATCAGCGCCCAGGCCAGGCCCATGCCGAAGATCAGCCCCCGGTGCAGCATGGACACCGGATTGACGAATTCCCAGACGATGCCGCCGGTGATGGCCGAGGCAACGAGAATGCCGCCGAGCAGCCAGTAGCGCGTGCTGGCCGCCGGGGCGCGGCCGCCCTTGATGCCGAGCTTGCGGCGCAGGGCGGCAGCGGCGTCGGTGACAACGTTCACCGGACAAACCCAGGAACAGAACACCCGCCCGCCGATCAGCAGGTAGGACAGGATGACGATGGCAGCGCCGAGCAGGGCATCGCGATAGGGCACATGGCCGGCAGCCAGGGATTGCAGCACCAGCAGCGGATCGGTCAGCGGCAGCATGCCCAGGATCAGCGAGGAAGAGAGGTTGCCCTTGACGATCCAGATGCCGAACCAGGGGCCCAGCAGAAAGAGCGCAAGGATCGCCAACTGCGAAGCGCGGCGCAACAGCAGCCATTTACCGAAGAGCGAATGGCTGAAAAAAGTCGGTGCTGGCGACACGGCGGCACTCATGGCTTCCACCCCGAATCCAGGCCGCCCGGTGCGCTACCCGGCACAGTTTGCTCGGGCCGCCGCGTCGGCATCTGGATCTGATCGCCGATCAGCGAGCCGCCGTGCTTTTCCTTCTCTTCCCAGCCCTTGCGATAGTGTTCGGGCAGCTTGCCCTTGGCCATCTTGACCGGGAAGACCTTGATTGCCGCCTCGGGCAGCACGCAGGATTTCTCGCACTTGCCGCAGCCGGTGCAATGGTCCGAATGCACCGTCGGCAGCAGCATGGCATGCCGATCCGAGCGCGGGTTATGCACGCGCTCCAGAGTGATGGCCTTGTCGATCACCGGGCAGACCCGGTAACAGACGTCGCAGCGCAGGCCAAGAAAATTGAGGCAGGTTTCCTGGTCCACCAGGGCGGCGAGCCCCATCCGCGACTTGTTGATCTCGGTCAGCGAACGGTCCAGCGCACCCGTGGGACAGGCCTTGACGCAGGGGATGTCCTCGCACATCTCGCAGGGAATCTTGCGTGCCTCGAAGTAAGGCGTGCCCGTGGCCACCGTCTCGCCGAGCGTCGACAACTTCAGAGTGTCGTAGGGACAGTCGCGCACGCACAGACCGCAGCGCACGCAGGCGGAGAGAAAATCCTTCTCCGCCAGCGCGCCGGGCGGCCGCAGTGCCGTAGCCGGCAGGGCCGAGACCTGTCTGGCGTAAAGACCAAGGCCGAGCGAGAACAGGCAGGCGCCGCCTACGGCGCCTGCCGACTGTCGCAAAAACTCGCGTCGGGTCTTCTCGCTCACGGCGTCGCTCGAATCAAGCTAGACCTTGACCACCTTGACGGCGCACTTCTTGAAGTCCGTCTCTTTCGAGATCGGGCAGGTGGCATCGAGCGTGAGCTTGTTCACCAGCTTGGCCTCGTCGAAGAAGGGCACGAAGATCAGGCCCTTCGGCGGCTTGTTGCGGCCACGGGTTTCGATGCGGGCGATGATCTCGCCGCGCCGCGAAATCACCTTGACCTCCATGCCGCGATTGAGGCCGCGCGATTTGGCGTCGTCCGGATGCATGAAGATCTGCGCATCGGGCACGGCACGGTGCAGCTCGGCGACACGGCGCGTCATGGTGCCGGTGTGCCAGTGTTCCAGCACGCGACCGGTACATAACCAGAGGTCGTATTCCTTGTCCGGCATCTCCGGCGGGTTCTGGTAGGGCAGGGCAAAGATGTTTGCCTTGCCGTCCTTGTTGCCGTAGAAGCGGATGCCCTCGCCCTTCTTGACGTAGGGATCGTAGCCTTCGCGGAAGCGCCACAGGGTTTCCTTGCCATCCACCACAGGCCAACGCAGGCCACGCGCCTTGTGATAAGTATCGAAGGGCGCCAGATCATGGGCGTGGCCGCGACCGAAGCTGGCGTATTCCTCGAACAGGCCCTTCTGCACGTAGTAGCCAAACGCCTTGGACTCGTCGTTGCTATACGCCTTGATGGCATGGCCATTGGTCTTGTCCAGATCGCCCAGGGGGAATTTGTTCACCACCTTGTTGGCGTACAGCACATCGTAAAGCGTCTTGCCCTTGAGTTCGGGCTTCTTGGCGATCAACTCGGCGGGCCAGACTTCCTCGACCTTGAAGCGCTTGGCGAATTCCATGTACTGCCACAGGTCGGACCTAGACTCGCCCGGCGCCTTCACCTGCTGACGCCAGAACTGGGTGCGACGCTCGGCATTGCCGTAGGCGCCTTCCTTCTCCACCCACATGGCCGAGGGCAGGATCAGATCAGCGGCCAGCGCCGAGACCGTCGGATAGGCATCGGAGACGACGACGAAGGACGCCGGATTGCGCCAGCCCGGATAGATCTCGCCGTTGATGTTCGGCCCGGCCTGCATGTTGTTCGTCGTGCTGGTCCAGTAACACTTGAGCTTGCCGTCCTTCAGCGCACGGCTCTGGGCCACGGCATGGAGGCCGATCTTGTCGGGCAGCGTGCCTTCCGGCAGTTGCCAGATGCCTTCGGTGATCTTGCGATGCTCGGGATTGGTCACCACCATATCGGCGGGCAGGCGATGAGCGAAGGTGCCCACCTCGCGCGCCGTGCCGCAGGCCGAGGGCTGGCCGGTCAGCGAGAAGGGACCGTTGCCCGGCTCGCTGATCTTGCCCGTCAGCAGATGCACGTTGTAGATCATGTTATTGACCCAGGTGCCGCGCGTGTGCTGGTTGAAGCCCATGGTCCAGAAGGAGACGATCTTGGTCTTCGGGTTGGCGTAAAGATCACCCAGTTGCTTGAGCTTTTCTACCGGCACACCGGAGAGCTTGGACACCTTCTCCGCCGTGTATTCGGAGACGAACTTGGCGAACTCCTCGAACGTGGACGGCCGCGAATCGCTCGGGTTGTTCTTCGGCTTGCCATCGGCACCGGGGTAGCCGTTGAACTTGGCATCCTTCTCCAGCGCGTGGGCGGGCCGCAGGCCGAAGCCGATGTCGGTTTCACCCATCTTGAAGTTCACGTTCTTCTTGACGAACTCCTTGTTCACCTTGCCGGTGCTGATGATGTGATGGCAGATGTAATTGAGGATGGCGAGGTCCGTGTTCGGAACGAAGACCATGCCGAGATCGGCAAGGTCGAAGCTACGGTGTTCGAAGGTGGACAACACGAAGACCTTGGACTCGGCGTGCGTCAAGCGGCGGTCGGTGATGCGCGACCAAAGGATCGGATGCATCTCCGCCATGTTCGAGCCCCAGAGCACGAAGGCGTCGGCCTGCTCGATGTCGTCATAACAGCCCATGGGCTCGTCGATACCGAAGGTGCGCATGAAACCGGTGACCGCCGAAGCCATGCAGTGGCGCGCATTGGGGTCGAGGTTATTGGAGCGGAAACCCGCCTTCCACAGCTTGCTGGCGGCATAGCCTTCCCAGATGGTCCATTGACCGGAGCCGAACATGGCGATGCTGCCCGGGCCTTCGCTCTTCAGCGCAGCCTTCCACTTCTCGGCCATGATGTCGAAGGCCTCGTTCCACGACACCGGCACGAACTCGCCGGTCTTGTCGTACTTGCCGTTCTTCTTGCGCAGCAGCGGCGTCTTCAGGCGGTCGGCGCCGTACATGATCTTGGACAGAAAGTAGCCCTTGATGCAGTTCAGGCCCCGGTTCACCGGGGAATCCGGATCACCCTGGGTGGCCACCACGCGGTCGTTCTGGGTGCCGACGAGCACCGAACAGCCGGTGCCGCAGAAACGGCAGGCTGCCTTGTCCCAGCGCACGTCGGTGGGATTGGCGGGCGCATCCTTTTTTGCCGCCAGAGCGGTGGATGCGGGCAGGCCGATGCCGGCAGCGGCAGCGGTGGCGGCAACTGCATTGACCTTGATGAATTCGCGACGGTTGATGCTCATGCCTGTTCTCCTTCGTCTGAATACTGATAAACCAGCGCGGCATCGGAAATGCCGTCCAGCAAATGCACCTTGAGCAGGGAATCCTCGACGCTCCAACTGGCGCCATCTTCGACGGTGACGACGATCTGACCCCGTGCCTCTTCAGTGGCATGCACCTCGACGCCGGGAATCTCGCCCAGTGCCGCCATCACTTCGGGGAAACGCTCGGGGCGCGCCCTCACCAGAACACCGGATACATTCATGCGCCAGTTCCTTTCACGTCGTCGTTACGTTCCATCGTCACCGCCTGCATCGGACACACCGCGACGCAGGCGCCGCAGCCGGTGCATGCGGCCTCATTCACTTCCGGCATGGCCGCACCGCCCAGTCGGGGACTGAAACGGATTGCCCTTGCCTCGCAGCTGTCGCCACAGGTGCGGCAGACGACGTCCTGGCGGGTGATGCAAGCCTCGCCAACGACTGCCCGCAGATTCCACGGTGCGCTCTTTTCATTGCCACTGTCACGCCGCAATGCACCATCCGCACAGGCCGCCACGCAATCGCCACAGAAAGTGCATTCACCCTGCGAGAAATCCACCGTGGGATAGTCGCCATCACCAACGACCACGATCTTTGTCGGACATTTATCCACGCACTTGCCGCAACGGGTGCAAGCGTCGAGGAACGCAGCCTCGGCGATAGCCCAGGGCGGGCGCAGGGGTGCGGGAGCGGGACGGCGACGACCAAAGAGGAAACCACGGCGGGAAGCATCCATTTAAATAACCTGATATGACGAAGGGGATTGTGGCGCCGCAGCACCTGCCGGCGCCTTGATGGCCATCAAGAACGGAAGCTAGTCCATCCGGGGCGTGGATACCAATACATTCGTTGACGCATATATAACGCTCAGCGTATATTCAACTCATGGAAACTCAAACCGTCTTCGATGCTCTCGCCGATGCCACCCGCCGCCGCATTCTGGCCCTGCTGGTGAATCAGGGTGAGCTTTGCGTCTGCGAGCTCACCGCCGCCCTCGACCAAATCCAGCCCAAGGTTTCGCGCCACCTGGGCGTGCTCAAGGATGCAGGCCTCGTGTTGCCGCGACGTGAAGGCACCTGGATGTTCTATCGCCTCGCTGAACCCCTGCCGGAGTGGATGTCAACCCTGCTGGCCTCGCTGACCGACGGCGCCGTGTCTGAACTGAAGGCCGACACCCGTCGCCTCAAGGCCATGGCCGGGCGCCCCGAGCGCTGCGCTGCGTGATGGATCAATCATGAACATCCTGGTTGAAACGCCCACCCGCCGCGCTCCCTGGGGCTGGCTGATGCTCGCCCTGCTGGCCTGGATCGGCGCCTATGCGGCACTCGTCCCCTTCGCTGACACGGTCATCGCTGCGCTCGGCCTGACACGCCAAACGCACCTCGGCGAAGCCATCCATTTCTTTTTCTACGACACGCCGAAAGTCCTGCTGCTGCTCACCGGCATCGTCTTCCTCATGGGCGTAATCCATACCTTCGTCGCCCCGGAACGCACCCGCGCCCTGCTCTCGGGCAAGCGCCTCGGTGTCGGCAACGTCATGGCCGCCAGCCTTGGCATCGTCACGCCTTTCTGTTCCTGCTCCGCCGTGCCGCTGTTCATCGGCTTCCTCTCCGCCGGCGTGCCGCTGGGCGTGACCTTCTCCTTCCTGATCTCGGCGCCGATGGTCAATGAAGTCGCGCTGGCCCTGCTGTTCGGCCTCTTCGGCTGGAAGGTGGCAGCGCTCTATCTGGGTCTCGGCCTCAGTGTCGCCATCGTCGCCGGCCTGGTCATCGGCAAGCTCGGCATGGAGCAATATCTCGAGGACTGGGTGCGCGCCATGCAGGCCACGCAGTCGGCCGAATTCGACGCCGCGACGCCCACCTGGGCCGAGCGCATCGATGCCGGCATCGCCCACGTCAAGGAAATCGTCGGCAAGGTCTGGCCCTACATCCTCGCCGGCATCGCGCTGGGCGCCGGCATCCACGGCTACGTGCCGGAAGACTTCATGGCCTCGATCATGGGCAAGGACGCGCCCTGGTGGTCGGTGCCCGCCGCCGTGCTGATCGGCGTGCCGATGTACACCAACGCCGCCGGCATCATCCCCATCGTCGAAGCGCTGATCGGCAAGGGCGCCGCGCTCGGCACCGTGCTGGCCTTCATGATGAGCGTGATCGCGCTGTCGCTGCCGGAGATGATCATCCTGCGCAAGGTGCTGAAAGTGCCGCTGATCGCCACCTTCGCCGGTGTCGTCGCCGTCGGCATCCTGCTTGTCGGTTATGTCTTCAATGCTGTCCTGTAAGGAGTCGTCCCATGGCTGAATCGCCCCTGCATCCCTCCATCGTGGCGCTGGTATCGCTGGCCGCCAACATCGCCGCCAATCATCCGAAGAAAGGCCTGTGCCAACTCGAACGCCTGCGCGGCTTCGGCATTGCCGACGAACAGATCGACATGGTGGTGGACATCGCCCGCCACATCCGCGACGAAGCCGGACAGATGCAGGACGCTGCCTTCGACGAGGAAGCAAAGCTGGCCGCCGTCGCTGCCGCTGCCGCCGTACCACCAGCGCCGACTTTTGACACCCCCGCCAAGGCCGCCTGCTGCACGCCGACGGCCAAGGGCAATTCCTGCTGCTGATATTTCGGAGAGTCCCATGAAGAACATCAAAGTCCTCGGCCCCGGCTGTGCCAACTGCAAGAACACCCTGAAGCTGATCGAGGAAGTCGTCAAGGCCAAGGGCATCGAGGTGCAACTGGAAAAGGTCGAAGACCTGCAACAGATCATGACGCATGGCGTGATGTCCACGCCCGGCGTGGTCATCGACGGCAAGGTCGTTCACGCGGGCGGCATGCCGGCGCGGAGCAAGGTCGAGAGCTGGTTCTGATCCGATAGCAAGCATGGCCCACGACCATCATCACCATGATCACGCAGCTCACGCCCCGGCGAATTTCGACCGCGCCTTCGCCATCGGCATCGCCCTCAACCTCGGCTTCGTCGCCGTCGAGGGTTTCTACGGCTGGCAAATAAATTCGCTGGCCCTGCTGGCCGACGCCGGGCACAACCTGTCCGACGTCGCCGGTCTGGTACTGGCCTGGGTCGCCGCCCTGGCGGCGCGCATGGCACCGGACCAGCGTCACACCTACGGCCGCCAGCGTGCCTCCATTCTCGCCGCCTTCGCCAACGCCGTATTGCTGCTGGTGGCCATGGGCTCGCTGTTGTGGGAAGCCGTGCATCGCCTGCAAACACCGGCCGCCACCGAGGGCACGACCATCATCGTCATTGCTGCCATCGGTGTGCTGGTCAACGGCGCAACGGCGCTGCTCTTCATGCGCGGCGGCGAGTCGGACATGAACATTCGCGGCGCCTTCCTGCACATGGCCGCCGATGCCCTGGTGTCGCTGGGCGTGGTCGCCGCCGGCGCGCTCTATCTCTACACCGGCTGGACCTGGCTCGATCCGGTGGTCAGCATCGCCATCGCACTGGTCATCATCGCCGGCACCTGGAACCTGTTCCGCCAGTCCCTGCATCTGCTCTTCGATGGCGTCCCCGAGCATGTGGATCTGGTTGCGCTGGATGCCTGGCTGCGCCGCCAGCCCGGCGTTGCCGACGTGCATGACCTGCACGTCTGGGCCATGAGTACCACCGGTGTCGCGCTTACCGCGCACCTCGTCATGCCCGGCGGCCATCCCGGCGACGCGGAACTGGCGCGCATGGCCCACGCACTGTTCCATGAATTCCGCATCGATCACCCGACCTTCCAGGTCGAGCTGGCGATGCAGGATCACGGCTGTGCCTGTCCCTTGCCGTGATGCGCAAGCTGCTCCTCGTTCTCGCGCTGGGCCTGTTGTCCTTGGCGTCATTGGCGTCCGCTGCCGGCGACAGCGAGCAGGATGGCGGGGTGCCGGTGTATTTCTTCTGGTCCCTCATCTGCCCGCACTGCACGGCGGCCCATCCCCACATCAAGGCCATGGTGCGGGAGCGGCCCCAACTGCGCCTGCACGCGCTGGAGCTTTCGCGCCATCCCGAGAATGTTGATCGCTATGACAGCATGGCCCGCGCCCTGGGCCAGGAAGCGGTCTCGGTACCGGCGCTGATTTTCTGCGGCGAAATGCATGTCGGCTGGGATGCTGACGACACGACCGGCCGCATGTTGCGCCAGCGCCTCGACGCCTGCCTCGCCAGCGGCCCGCAGGCGGCAACACCCAAGGCGGAAGCCAAAGCCGAGCCGCTGCGCCTGCCCCTGTTCGGCGAGCTGGACCCGGCCAGCCTTTCCCTGCCCGTGCTGACTCTGGTGCTGGCGGGCCTCGACGCCTTCAACCCCTGCGCCTTCTTCGTCCTGCTCTTCCTGCTGTCGATGATGGCGCACCAGAAGAGCCGCGCCCGCATGCTGATGATCGGCGGCGTCTTCGTCGGCATTTCCGGCCTCATGTACTTCGCCTTCATGGCGGCCTGGCTCAATGCCTTCCAGCTCTTCGGTCACCTCGCCGGCGTGACACTCGCCGCCGGCGCCCTGGCGGTCTTCGTCGGAGCGGTGAATGTAAAGGACTTCTTCTGGTTCGAGCGCGGCCTGTCGCTGTCCATCCCCGAATCCCGCAAGCCGGACATCTTCCGCCGTACCCGCGCCATTCTTGCCGCCGACCATTTGCCCGCCATGCTGGGCGCCACGGTCCTGCTGGCAGTGGCCGCGAACTTCTACGAATTGCTGTGCACCGCTGGCTTCCCCATGGTGTTCACGCGCCTGCTGACCCTCGCCGAGCTTTCGCCAGCGGGGCGCTACGCCTATCTCGTCGCCTACAACCTGATCTACGTGCTGCCGCTCGCCGCCATCGTCGCCGTCTTCGCCGGCACTCTTGGCGGGCGCAAGCTCAGCGAGCGCGAAGGGCGTCTGCTCAAGCTGCTCTCCGGCCTGATGATGCTGGGCCTGGGTTTGCTGCTGCTGCTCGCTCCCGAAAAAATCAGCCAGGTCGGCATCGCCTTCGGCCTCATGGCCGTGGCCATCGGCGCTACCGCCATCGCCGCCTTTGTCAGCAAAGGAAATCCCTCTTGAAACTGTTCCCCATCCTGATTGCTGCCCTGTCGCCCGCTCTGTGTTCGCCGGCACATGCCTGGGATGCCGTGCCGCAAAAAGTCGCCGACAGCGTTTATGTTTTCGTCGGTGATACCGGTCCGCGCACAGCGACCAACGAAGGCATGAACGCGACCACCGGTTTCGTCGTCACCCCGGCGGGCGTGGTGGTGATCGACAGCGGCAGCTCGAAACACGTGGCGGCCAAGATCGAAGCGGCCGTCCGCCAGATCACTGCCCAGCCGATCCGCTACGTCATCAACACCGGCGGCCAGGACCATCGCTGGCTCGGCAACGGACACTTCGCCGATCAGGGCATCCCGGTGATCGCCAGCGAAAAGACCGCCGCCGACATTGCCACGCGCGGCGGCACCTGGGCCGACGGCATGGCCAAACGGCTCGGCCCGGCTTTCGCCGGCACCCGCGTGCAAGGGCCAACGCGCCGCTTCGCCACTCGCAAAACCCTCACGCTCGGCGGCGAATCCATCGAGTTGATCTTCGCTGGCGGCGGCCATACGCCGGGCGACATCATCGTCTGGCTGCCGCGCCAGCGTGTCGCCTTTGCCGGCGACCTGGTGTTCATGGATCGCCTGCTCGGCATCCTGCCCGTGTCCAGCGTGCCGCACTGGCTTGCCTCCTTCGATGCCCTCGCCGCCCTGCGTCCGGCGCTCGTCGTGCCCGGTCACGGCACGCCAGCACCCCTGGCCAAGGCGGACAAGGAAACCCGTGACTACCTCGCGCGCCTGCGCGCCCATATGAAGAAAGCAGTGGACGCCGGCGAGGACATGCAAGCCGCCATCGCCACGTTCGACGACAAGGATTTCGCCTATCTACCGATCTACACCGAGTTGCGCGGCCAGAACGCCAACCGCGCCTACCTCGACGCCGAAACCGAATAAAACAAAACTCCGGGAGACATCCATGAAAAAACTGTTCGCATTGTTGTTCTGCATCCTGACCGCCCTGACTGCGCATGCCCAGGCCAAGCCCGACTTCCTCGTCGATGCCGACTGGCTCAGCGAGCGCATCAAAGACCCCAAACTGGTGGTGCTGGAAGTCCGCTACTACCCACACCGGCACGCCACCGTCGGCCACATTCCGGGCGCCGTGCAGGTGCAGCGCTTCGCCGATCTCGGCGCCAACGACGAGATGCCGATCATGCGCTTCCCTTCGCGCGAGGCCTTCCAGGCCACCTTGCGGCGCTGGGGCGTGAACGACGATTCGACCATCGTCGTCTATGACGACTCGGTCACCGCGCTGGCCTCGCGGCTGATCTTCCTGCTCGACCTTTACGGCGTCGACATGAAGCGCGTCAAGCTGCTCGACGGCGGTGCCGTGGGCTGGAGCAATTTCAACGAACTGGTGAAAACGCCCAGTGCCAAACGCACACCGGGCAAGATCACCCTCAAGCCCGCGTCGGCCACGCGCATGGTCGGCTGGACCGATGTCTATCGCCGGGTCGTGGCCGAACGCGAGCCGAAGATCACTCTGGTCGACGCCCGCCCCGCCGACATGTACGACGGCAGCCGCATCCAGCATTCGGTGCAGGGTGGCCACATTCCCGGCGCGCTCAATGTCGTCAGCCTCGCCGGTGCCGACGGCCAGTCGCAGCAGTGGAAATCACTGAACGACATTGCTGCCATGTACGCCGCCGTACCCAAGGACCACACCGTCATCACCTATTGCCACGACGGCTTCCGCTCCACCCTGGCCTGGCTGCAACTCAAGGCCCTGGGCTACAAGGACGTGCGCGTCTACAACGGCGGCTGGTCCGACTGGGACCGCACGCTGACCCTGCCGGTAGTGAAGGGCGCGAAACCCTACGACGCCGATTTCGATCTTTGAGGAGACTCTCGACATGAGCAAGACCTTCAACGTGCTGGTGCTGTGCACCGGCAATTCCGCCCGCAGCATCCTCGGCGAAATGCTCTTCAATCACCTCGGCCAGGGCCGCATCAAGGCGTATTCGGCGGGCAGCAAACCCGGCGGCGTGGTGAATCCGGTGGCGCTGGAAACGTTGACGAAGCACGGTGTGCCCTGCGAGGGATCGCACAGCAAGTCTTGGGATGAATTTGCGCAAGCCGGTGCACCCGAGTTCGACTTCATCTTCACTGTCTGCGATAACGCTGCCAACGAAGTCTGTCCGATCTGGCCCGGTCACCCGAGCACTGCCCACTGGGGCATTCCCGATCCGGCCCATGTCGAGCCGATGGAAGCGCGCCGCGAGGCGTTTGAAACGGCCTACCAGTCGCTGAAGAAACGCATCAGCGCCTTTCTGGCGCTGCCGCTGGAAAGCATGGACCGCGAAAAGTCGGCGCTGGCGGCACGGCGTATCCACGAGGAAAGCTGACATGAGCGCGCAATGTGAAGCCACGGCCAAACAGATCGCCGGTGCACCCATCGGGTTTTTCGAGCGCTGGCTGACGCTCTGGGTGTTTCTCTGCATCCTCGGCGGCACCGCATTGGGCGTGGCCCTGCCAGCCGTCGCCCAGGCCGTGGGGCGCATGGAAATCGCCCACGTCAACATTCCGGTCGGCCTGCTGATCTGGGTGATGATCATCCCGATGCTGATGAAGATCGACTTCAGTTCCCTGCATGAAGTCCGCCAGCAGAAAGCCGGCATCGGCATCACGCTGTTCGTGAATTGGGCGGTCAAGCCCTTCACCATGGCGGCGCTGGGCTGGCTCTTCATCCGCCATATCTTTGCCCCCTATTTGCCCGCCGAGCAACTCGACAGCTACATCGCCGGCCTGATCCTGCTCGGCGCCGCGCCCTGCACGGCCATGGTCTTCGTCTGGAGCAATCTGTGCAAGGGCGACGCCAACTTCACCATTTCGCAAGTGGCGCTGAACGATCTGGTGATGGTCTTCGCCTTCGCGCCCATCGTCGCCTTCCTGCTCGGTGTCTCGGCTATTCCAATCCCCTGGGATACGCTGTTCCTCTCGGTGGTGATGTACATCGTCATCCCGCTGGCGATAGCTCAGCTCTGGCGCAAGGCGCTGCTGAAAAAGGGCCAGACGCACTTCGATGTAGCGATGGCGAAGATCGGCCCCTGGACCATTACCGCGCTGCTCGCCACGCTGGTGCTGCTGTTCGCCTTCCAGGGCGAGGCCATCATCGCCCAGCCGCTAATCATCGCCATGCTGGCGGTGCCCATCCTGTTGCAGGGCCTGTTCATCGCCGCACTGGGTTACTGGCTCAACCGCAAGTTCTGCGTCGCGCACAACATCGCCGGCCCGTCGACCATGATCGGCGCCAGCAACTTCTTCGAACTCGCAGTGGCGGTCGCCATCGTGCTCTACGGCTTCGAATCCGGCGCCGCGCTGGCCACCGTGGTCGGCGTGCTGATCGAAGTTCCCGTCATGCTCTGGCTGGTGCGCATGGTCAATGGCAGCAAGGGCTGGTACGAGGCGAGCACCCGCTGATGGAACTCGTGATCGCCGCCCTGCAAAGCGGCGCCGCCAGCCTCGCTTCCTACCTCGCGGCCCACGTGCTGCTGTGTCTGGTGCCGGCCTTTTTCATTGCCGGCGGACTCTCGGCACTGGTGCCGCAGCAATCCATCGTCCGCTTCCTCGGCCCCGACGCGCCGCGCTACATCGCCTATCCGGCCGCCGCCGGTGCCGGCAGCCTGCTGGCGGTCTGCTCCTGCACCGTGCAACCGCTGTTCGCCGGCATCTACAGCAAGGGTGCAGGGCTGGGGCCGGCGATCACCTTCCTCTTCTTCGCCCCGGCGGCCAACATCCTGGCGCTGTCCTACACCGGCGTCGCCCTCGGTGCCGACTTCGCCATCGCGCGCATCGTGCTGGCGCTGTGTTTCGGTATCGGCATCGGCCTGTTGATGGCGCTGATCTTCCGTCAGGGCGACGCCGCGCGAACCTCCGCCAATGCAGCCGCCTTTGCCGGCGGCGAAAGCATCTCGCGGCGGGCATTGGTCTTTCTCGGCACCCTGGTGGCGCTGCTGATCGCCGGCACGCTGAAGGTGGATTTTCTCGCCGCCACACTGTTCAGCACCACACTACCCTGGGAGGGCGTAGGAAGCGCGCAAGCCGTGCTGGATCGGCTGGTGCCGGTGAATGAAATCAAGGGCGAGGAGGGCCTGAGCCTGCAAGGCCTGACACTGATCGGGCTGCTGCTGGCGATCGGCGCGGCGGCCTGGCGTGGGCTGGGCAAGGTTGACGAGGGATTCAATCGCCTGAGCTGGCTGGCACTGGGCCTGACCGTGGTGACGCTGGTCTTCGCCGCCATCGGCATTCGCGCCACGGACACGGGCCTTGCATTCACCGTCAGCGGCCGCACCCTCGCCGTCGCCGCCCTTTGCGCCACCCTCCTGCCGCAAGCCCGCCGCTTCGACGTCTGGGACATGCAGCAGTGGCTGTGGGAAACCTGGCGCTTCATCAAAATGATCTTTCCGCTGCTGATCGTCGGCGTCTTTCTGGTCGGCGTGATCCGCAGCTTCATCCAGCCGGAATGGATACAGTACGTTGCCGGTGCCAACACGGTGCTGGCCAATCTGGCCGGCGTGGTGTTCGGCGTCTTCATGTATTTCCCCACCCTGGTCGAAGTGCCCATCGCGAAAATGTTCCTCTCGCTCGGCATGCATCCGGGGCCGCTGATCGCCTACCTGATGGCCGACCCGGAACTCTCACTGCAAAGCATCCTGATCACCTCGGCCATCATCGGCAAGCTCAAGGCCTGGACTTACGTCGGGCTGGTGGCGGTGTTCTCGACCATCTCCGGCCTGACTTACGGCGCCTGGGTCGATGGCACGCCACTGACCACACTGGCCCTCGTCATCGGCGGCTTCATCCTTACACTGACGCTCGTCGTGCAAGTCATCGAGCGCCTGCAACGTAATTCAAAGGAGGCAACATGAACATCAAGATCCTCGGCACCGGCTGCGCCAAGTGCCATCGACTGGAACAACTCACTCGCGAAGTGGCGACCGAGCTGGGCATCAGCGCCGACTTCGATCACGTCACCGAAATGGACAAGATCATGGCCTACCCGGTGCTGAGCACGCCGGCCCTGGTGGTCGACGAAGAGGTGAAAGTCTCGGGTCGCATGCCGAGCAAGGAAGAAATCGCCGGCTGGCTCAAGTCGTGAGGAGATGCATATGAACAAACTACCCAAACAGCGATTCCACCTGGTCTTTTCCCTGATCATGGGCGCGATGATGGTCTTCCTGATGACCTTCGTCATCACCCTGGTCAACGTCGGCATGCCGCCCGACTTCCTGCTGCGCTGGGCCAAGGCTTTTGTCGTCGCCTACGTGGTGGCCGTGCCGGTGATCTACTTCATCGCCCCCAAGGCACGGCAGATCACGGCGCGCTTCGTCGAACTACCCTGATACCGGACCCATGCCATGAGCGAAAACCACCAATTCAGTTTCAGCCTCGAACAGCAGGACGAGTTCGCCTTCCTGATCCGTTTCGACAAGGACATTCCGCCCCTGCTCACCGACGAGCCGCCGCCCCTGGGCAAGGATGCCGGCCCCAACCCGGCGCGCCTGATCGCCGCCGGCGTCGCCAACTGCCTCTCGGCCAGTCTGCTCTTCGCCTTGCGCAAGCACAAAAACCAGCCCGGCCCGATCACTGCCACTGTCACCGCGCACATGGAGCGCAACGAAGAAAAGCGCCTGCGCATCGCTGGCATGGACGTGGTGATCCAGGTCGATACGCCGGCGGATTGCCTCGATCAACTCGACAAGGTAATCGACCAGTTCGAGGATTTCTGCGTCGTCACCCAGAGCGTACGTGCCGGCTTCCCGGTCAATGTCACCGTGCGCGATGGGGATGGGAAGGTGCTGAAGGGCTGATCCGGCGCCCGATGCCACTCGGCCATCCGCTACGGCGAGGAGAGCATTTTTTGCTCGACCGCCTTGTAGCGCAGTAGCTTCATCAGCGCCGACTTTCAAGCAATGGCGCGCCTCAGGCTGGCGCTTGTACTCGCTGAAATACCAAACTTGGTAGCGGATGACGATACGATTCCGAAAGCAATTTGATCGACTTGACGAGTTCCGTTTCTCCCGCGTTCCACGCCAACCTGTGCAATAGACCACCTGTCGCGCGGGCGGCATCCAGAGCACGTTCATCCTGATGCAGAAATATCAGCAAAGCGAGTGGCAGCTTCCTACTGCGATGGAGACGCAATATCGACTCCATAAGGCGGCACAAATCCCGAAATGTAGCTTGGTCCATGTCAAGTGCCGGATCATCCAAAGCCAGAACGGCATGCCGGAATCGCCCCTGGCAGAGATAGCGGACCAAGAACCAGGCGAGTCCAAGCGAATTTTTTTCGGCTTCGTTGAGAATGTATCTGGCGAGCCGCGACTTGTCGTTACTGTTTACCGACAGCCGTACTTCCTGTCTCCCGCGTCGGCTCTCAACCTGCATTTTCATTGAACCGGGAATCTGCCACGGGGCGGGAGTAAGGTTCAATACCAACTCCTTCCACAATCCGCCCATAGTTTGAGGGAGATGAGTTTCAAGAACAGAAGCCAAGCGATCCTTCAGCGCCTTTGCAATCTTCTTCCAAGCGTCGGGGAGCTGGAATCCTATTTCCATATCTCTGTAGGCAATTTGGATACTTGCAGCGATAGCAGCGATCCGGGTCTCATCGTCATCTCCCCGGGAAAACTGAGGTGATATAGGCAGATTGGTTACGGCATCCAACCACGCCAGACAGCGAGTCCGCTCATCTGGAGTCATCAGTACGTAATCGAGACTTTGGCCTTCGGGTAGGTGCGGGGCCAAAGCCTGTCGGATTTCAGACTGCTCGATATCGGACAACGGACAACGCGACTTGTCGAGCACCTGGAGTTCCTTATCCAGAGTTTCCAGCCTTTTTTGGAGTTCGGCATACTGCACGCGCAGCGTGACAAGTACTTTGTTGTTGGAATCACGCACGGCCTTCACTGTTGCCAGAATGCCGTTTCTATCTGAGAAATCAGTATCGCAAGTTGGGCAATGCTGGTTTCCTGACTCTGTCCAAGGTCCTCTGGGAGTGTCAGAATTTCTGTGTGTGAGGCGCTCGGAGACTTTTCCACGGTGACGGGTGCCGAAGGTCCCTCTAGACCGTAGGCGGACGGCGCGGTGGGAAAGTCGGTGGTCATTCTA
>JAVBXY010000024.1 GCA_030824275.1 Rhodocyclaceae bacterium
GCTAGAATGACCACCGACTTTCCCACCGCGCCGTCCGCCTACGGTCTAGAGGGACCTTCGGCACCCGTCACCGTGGAAAAGTCTCCGAGCGCCTCACACACAGAAATTCTGACACTCCCGGCGACCCTGATCAAGGAGTATGCCGACCTTCCCGATATCACCTGCTTGCCGGGGCAGTTGAGTCAGGTCTTCATGAACCTGCTGATCAATGCGGTTCAGGCGATCAGCGACAAAGGCAGCATCACGCTGCGCACTGGTCATGAAGCTGACATCATCTGGATCGAGGTGGAAGATACCGGCAGCGGCATCCGGGCGGAAGACCTGTCGCGAATCTTCGATCCATTCTTCACCACCAAGCCGGTCGGTAGTGGCACCGGACTGGGACTGGCGATTTCCTATCGGATCGTGGAATCGCACAAGGGGCGAATCGAGGTCCGCAGCGAAGTCGGACGAGGGACAACGTTTCGCGTGATCTTGCCGCTGCGGCCTGCGATAGTGGACGCGGTGCGATGAGCAAGCACCCTACTGACGCGGAAGCCGCAGATTTTCGTCAACGGGCGGAAGTGGCATTGGCGCTGAAGCCTTCCGTACTGTCGCCCAGTGAGGTGGACGCCTATCGCCTGCTGCATGAGCTGCAAGTGCATCAGGTCGAGCTGGAAATGCAGAACGATGAACTGCATCAGGCACAGAGCGCATTGCAGATATCGCTGATGGAGTTGCGTATTGCCGCCATCGCCTTTGAATCCCAGGTCGGCATGCTGGTAACGGACGCGAAGGGCATCATCATCCGCGTCAACCGGGCCTTCACCATGCTCACCGGGTTCAGTGCGGAGGATGCCGTCGGTCAGGCACCGACCCTGCTCCGATCCGGCCGGCACGGCCCCGAGTTCTATGTCCGAATGTGGGCGGTGCTGGCCGAGAAATCCTATTGGCAGGGTGAGGTGTGGAATCGTCGCAAGGATGGGAGCATCTACGCCGAATGGCTGACCATTTCCGCTGTGGTGGCGCCCGATGGCGTTACCACGCACTACGTCGGTACCTTTTCGGATATCACCCAGAACAAGAAAGCCGAAGCTGAAATCCATCGTCTCGCCTATTACGATCCGCTGACCAAGTTGCCCAACCGGATACTGTTTCTGGATCGATTGCACCAGACCATGACGGGGAGTCGTCGCACGGGGCACCATGGGGCCTTGCTGTTTCTCGATCTGGATCATTTCAAGATACTCAACGATACGCGCGGCCATGATGCCGGCGATCAGTTGCTGATAGAGGCGGCGCGACGCATCCAGGCCAACGTACGCGAGGGCGATACGGTGGCGCGTCTGGGCGGTGATGAGTTCGTGGTGGTTCTGGAGGGCCTGAGCACGACATCGGCAGAGGCTGCCATCCACGTCCGGCAGATCGGGGAAAAGATACGCGAGGAGCTGGCTGTTCCATGGGCCATTGCGGGTGCGGAGTTCCATCTGACTGCAAGCCTTGGTATTGCCATGTTCAACGGCCACGACGTGACGGTGGATACCTTGCTCAAGCAAGCGGATCTGGCGATGTACAAGGCGAAGAGCATTGGGCGAAACACGCTGTGCTTTTTCGATCCGGCCATGCAAGTCGCTCTGGATAGACGCAGCGAAATCGAAGCGGGCTTGCGCCATGCCTTGTTGCACCAGGATTTGCGCCTCTATTTCCAGGGGCAGTTCGATAGTCAGGGACGTCTTGTCGGCGCCGAGGCGCTGGTGCGTTGGCAGCATCCAGTGCGTGGACTGGTGATGCCAAATGATTTTATTCCCTTGGCGGAGGAAACCGGTCTGATTCTGCCTGTCGGCAACTGGGTCCTGGAGACGGCTTGTGCCACGTTGGCCGCGTGGGCTGCGGCACCGGAGACTTGTGCGCTTCAACTGGCGGTCAATGTCAGCGCGCGTCAATTCCGTCACCCGGATTTTGTTGCCAACGTGCTGCGCATTCTGGTCGATACCGGTGCCAGTGCAAGGCGTCTTAAAATTGAACTGACCGAAAGCATGATGCTCGATGACGTTGAGGACACGTTCGAAAAAATGCGCGCATTGAAGGCGCAGGGTGTCAGTCTATCGCTGGACGACTTCGGTACGGGCCACTCGTCCCTGTCCTATTTGACACGGCTGCCGCTCGATCAACTCAAGATCGACCGCTCCTTCGTGCGCAATCTGCCGGAGAAGCGCGACGATGCGGTCATCGCGCATACGATCATCTCGATGGCGCACAGCCTGGGCCTAGAGGTGATCGCCGAGGGGGTGGAAACTGCTGAGCAGCATGCGTTTCTCAAACTCCACCATTGCCATTTCTATCAGGGCTATCTGTTCAGCCGACCGCTTCCACTGGACGAGTTCGAGAGGCTTGTGCGCGTCTAAGACCGTCCCGCACCCTCTTCACGAGTTGCGGTTGCCTGTCCGGAAAACGGCGATAATCCAGCCCGGTTTCATTACTCGTATTGAATTGAAGCGATGCTGCTGCTCGAACTCGTCGTCCTGTTGTTGCTGTCGTCCGTCGCCCTTGGCTGGATTGCCCGTCACTTCAAGTTTCCCTACCCGATAGCCCTGGTTGCGGGCGGCGCGTTGCTGGGGCTGATACCCAAATTGCCGCAATTTCCCTTCGATCCCCAGCTGATCCTGATCATCGTCCTGCCGCCCATCCTGTATCAGGCGGCGCTGCTGACCTCCTGGAGCGATTTCAAGGCCAATATCCGCCCGATTGGCCTGCTCGCCATCGGCCTGGTCATCGCTACCACGGTCGCTGTCGGCGCTGCGCTGAAGCTGATGGTTCCCGACGTGCCCTGGGCTGCTGCCTTCGTCTTCGGCGCCATTGTTTCGCCCCCCGACGCGGTGGCGGCCACGGCGATTCTTTCGCGGCTGAATATCCCGCGCCGCATTGTCACCATTCTTGAAGGCGAAAGCCTGGTGAACGATGCCTCCGGACTCGTGCTCTACAAGTTCGCCATCGCCGCCGTGCTGACCGGTGCTTTCTCGTTCATTGAGGCGAGCACCCAGTTCACCGTCGTCTCGCTCGGCGGCATCGCCGTGGGCGTTGCGCTGGCCTTTGTGTACATCGCCATTCACAAGCACCTGGGCGATCCCTTCATCGAAGTACTGACGACGCTGACGATTCCCTACGCCGCCTACATCGCTGCGGAATCCGTGCATACCTCCGGCGTCCTCGCCGTGGTTGCCGCCGGTCTGGTGCGCGGGCGTTACGCGCCGGAACTGGTCTCAGCAGAGATGCGGATCATGGCCCGCTCCGTGTGGAACCTGCTGGTCTTTCTGCTCAACAGTCTGATCTTCATGCTGATCGGCATGCAGATGTCCGACGTGGTCGCCAGCCTGGTGGGACGGTATTCGGTAACGGAACTGGCGATGATCGGCATCTTCGTCAGCACTGTGGCCATCGCCGTCCGCTTCGTCTGGGTTTATCCAGTCGCCTATCTGCCGCGCTGGTTGAGCGGCAATCTGCGCGAGCAAGAACCCCAGCCGCGCAAACGCGAGCTGTTCATCATCAGCTGGTGCGGCATGCGCGGCATCGTGTCACTGGCCGCCGCGCTGGCCTTGCCGCTGACGCTGCCCGGCGGTGAGGCCTTTCCCCATCGCGACCTGATCATCTTCCTCACTTTCTTCGTGATCGCGACGACCCTGGTAGGGCAGGGCCTGTCACTGGCACCCCTGATCCGCACGCTCAAGGTCGGCTCGAACTGGAGCCTGCACGATGAGCAGAAGCAGGTCCGGGCGGCCATGAGTGCGGCCGCTCTGGCCGCCATCGACGCCCGGCTGGCGGCGGAAGGTGCGCCGAGCGAATGGGCCGACCAGTTGCGGGCGGAAATCACCGACCGCATCGCCCTGGCCGCGCCCGATGGGCTGGAACTCACGCCTCGGGCGGAACTGATCCTGCGTTTGCGGCAGGCGGCGATCAAGGCCGAGCGGCGGGAGCTGATCCGGCTATGGCGGGAAAACGAGATCAGCGACGAGGTGATGCATCACCTTGAAGAAATCCTCGACTATCAGGAAGCCCATCTCTGATCCATGGGCAAGCGGCGACGAGGCACCTGCCTTGTTGCGGATCAAGGCGCAGGAAGGAGCCCGGCCGCTAGCATGCGGGCATGAACACTGCCGTTGGCGCGCTTTCCTGTCCTGACGACCGCCCCGATCCGCCGGGCGATCTGGCCATCTGGGTTTTCATCCTCGCCGAGCTGCTGGCCTTCGGCGTGTTTTTCGTCGTCTATGCGGTGGCGCGGGCAAAGAACGTGGACCTGTTCAACGCCATGCAGGACACGCTCGACCGTGATGCCGGGGCGCTCAATACCGTCCTGCTGATCACCGGCAGCTGGTGTGTGGCGCGGGCGGTGGCGGCGATCAAGGCAGACCGCCGTGTCGCCAGCGCCGACTTTCTAGGCTGGGGCATGGTCTGTGGCGTGGGCTTTCTGGTGGTCAAGATGTTCGAGTACGAGGCCAAGTTCGCCCTCGGCGTCAACCTGACGACCAACACCTTCTACATGTTCTACCTGTCGCTGACCTTCTTCCATTTCATGCACGTGATCCTCGGCCTGATCATCCTTGCCGCCGTCTGGCTGAAGACGCGGCGGGGTGGCTATTCGGCGACGGACCATCGCGGCATGGAAACCGGCGCCTCCTACTGGCACATGGTGGACCTGGTCTGGATCATCCTGTTTCCGCTGGTCTATGTGATGCGATGAACACCCGCCGCCTCGACATTGTCTGGATGCTTCTGCTGCTTGCTAATGGCATCACCTGGTGGGTGGGCGAGCGCCATGCCGCCGGCCCGGCTGCGGTGGCGCTGGTCATGGGCATCGCCGGCATCAAGAGCGCGCTGGTGATCGGCGAATTCATGGCCCTGCGCGGCGTCAAGCGCGTCTGGCAGGCCATCGTCGGCGGCTGGCTGCTGATCGTGCTGGCGCTCATCGCGCTGGCCTATACCCTGGGAATGAAATGAACGAACTGCCTTTCTACGAACCGGCCGGCGGCGAAATCGAACTCGTCGAACACGCCTGGAAGAACCGTCTGCCGGTGCTGATCAAGGGGCCGACGGGCGTCGGCAAGACCCGCTTCGTCGCCCATATGGCAGCGCGTCTCGGCCTGCCGCTGTTCACCGTGGCGTGCCACGATGATTTGACCGCTGCCGACTTGGTCGGCCGCCACCTGATCGGCGATGGCGCTACCTACTGGTCCGACGGGCCGCTGACCCGAGCCGTGCGCGAGGGCGGCATCTGCTATCTGGACGAAGTGGTGGAGGCGCGCAAGGACACCACGGTGGTGATCCATCCACTGGCCGACCATCGGCGCACGCTGCCCATCGACCGCACTGGCGAAGTACTGCACGCACCCGACAGCTTCATGCTGATCGTCTCCTACAACCCCGGCTATCAGAATTTCATGAAGGGCATGAAGCCCTCGACGCGCCAGCGCTTCGTCAGCCTGCGTTTCGATTTCCCGAGTGCCGAGCGCGAGATCGCCGTGCTGCGCGGCGAGACCGGCTGCGACGAGATGATGGCCAGGCAACTGGTGTCCATCGGCCGCTCCCTGCGCGCGCTGAAGGACGTCGATCTGGAGGAGGTGGCCAGTACACGCCTGCTGGTCTATGCGGCGATCCTCATGCGCGACGGCCTCGATCCGGTCGAGGCCTGCCGCGCGGCGCTGGTGGAAAGCCTGACCGACGACGTCGAGGTGGCCACCGCGCTGATGGAGGTGGTGCTTGCGACATTTGGACGATGAGTTGGACGACGACTCGGGCGATGAACCGGCCACCATGCCGGGCCAGGACCTTGCCGTGCTTGCCGAGGGGCTTTTCCTCGCCAATCTGATGCTGATTCCCGGGCTGGGTTTTGTGATCATCGCCGGACTGTGGTGGCGCCATCGTCGCACTGCACCAGCATTGGCCCGCTGCCATCTGGACCAGGCCTTCTGGGTCAGCCTCTGGGGCGGTCTGCTGATCACCGTCGCCGGTGCGGCCATCCTGGCTCTGGGCGGTCTGGCCTGGCCCGGCACCTGGGTGAGCCTGATCCTCTATTTCACCTGTATCCATTCGACGCTGATCATTTTCGGCAGTCTCGGTCTGGCCAAGGCCATGGCCGGCCAACCCTATCGCTATCCGCTGATCGGCGTGCGCTGTGAGGAGGCATCGTGATCGCGCCGACACGCGTCCAGCGCTGGCGGCTGCTGACCCAGGCCGGCTTCTTCATCCTCTTCGTCATCGCGCCGGTCTTCGATATCTTCCGCTACGACCTGACGCGGGGCCACGCCATCCTGTTCGGCTTCGACTGGCGGCTCGGGCTGGATGCCTTCATGGCCGGAAAAGTCGGCGCTGGCGAGGCGGCGAGCAACATCATGCTGCGACTGTTTCTGCCGATTCTCGGCGGCGCGGTGGTGTTCATCGCCATCGCCTGGCGCTGGGGGCGGCTGTATTGCGGCTGGCTGTGTCCGCATTTCTCGGTGGTGGAAACCGTCAATCGCCTGATGCGCCACGCCTCGGGCAAGCACAGCCTGTGGGACAGGAAACCCGTGCCGGCGAAGAAGCCGGACGGCAGTCCTTTCGTCATCGACGCCCGCTGGTGGCTGGTGACGGTGCCGGTGGCAATCCTTTTTGCGGCGCTTTGGGCAATTATTCTGCTGACCTACCTGCTGCCGCCCGTCGAGGTCTACGGCAATCTGTGGCGCCTCGATCCGACGCGCAACCAGTTCATTTTCATCACTGCCGCGACGATTGCGCTGTCCATCGAATTCCTCCTGGCGCGTCACCTGTTCTGCCGCTACGGCTGCGCCGTCGGCATGTTCCAGAGTCTGGCCTGGATGGGCAACCGGGGCGCCATGGTGGTCGGCTTCAAGCGCGAGCGGGCGGCTGATTGTGCCACCTGCTACGCCGCGGCCGGCCCGGAACACGCGGCCTGCGAGGGTGTTTGCCCCATGCGCCTGAAACCGCGCAGCGCCAAGAACGCCATGTTCGCCTGCACCCAATGCGGCCAGTGCGTTGCCGCCTGCGACACGGTGCAGCGCACGGCGCCTGCGGGCACCTTGTTGCAATGGGTCGAGCAGAAAGCGGCGCGGCAGAACGAATCCAAGGTCAGCCTCACCGGACGGCGCGACTGATATGGAGGAGTGGATCGGCGGCCTCTGGGATCGTTTCATCACCCGCAGCTCGCGGCGTGATTATCCCGATGCGGCCGTGCATTTGGCCGACATGGAAAAGACCGCCGCCGTGTTCTTCCGTGCGCTGGGCGGCGACCCCGGCTTGCGCGTGACGCCGGCCACCGAACTCCGACACGGCGCGCGGCGGCGCTGGCTTTCGCGTCTGGCCGGCACGGACGAAAAGACCGCGAATGCGGCGCGGGACGCCGAGACCCTGCGCCTGCCGCCCTCGCTGGCCTGCTTCCCGACACGGGCACTGAACCGCGATCTCTACCTCTGGCTGATCGCGCTGGCGGCCCATGACGGGGAGGAGGATGACTGGATCGTCCGCAACCAGCAGGCGACCCTGGACACATTGGCCGCATTCCCCGGCCTGCAACCGCGCTGGCAGCGCCTGCGCGATGCGACCATGGCCGAGCGCATGCCGCCGGATGCGATGCCGGAAGACGAGGCCGCGCAGGAGGCGGCGATTCGCAAAGCTCTGATGCAACCGGGCAGTGTCGTCGCCTTGCCGCCTTTGTATCTGGGCAATGCCAAGCCCGTGCAGCCGGTGCCGCTATGGTTGTATCCGGCGCCAAAAGTCGGCGCTGGCGATACGGCAAAACGCGCGGCGAAAAAGCGACAACCCGGCGAAGGCGAAGGGGAGGGCGGCGCCCGCGAAGAACAGGCGGCGAAGAAACGCCACGCTGCCGAACGGGTAGACATGCCCGACAACGAATCGCCCATGCTGCTGATGTTCCGCGCTGAAAGCCTGCTGTCCTGGGGCGAATTCGTGAAGGTGAATCGGGCGCTCGACGACGATCCCAACCCGGACGCCTGCCGTGCCGCCGAGAACCTGGACAAGCTTTCCATCGCCGAGGACGACGGCCAGCGCGTGGCCTCCAAGGTCCGTTTCGATCTCGACCTGCCGCCCGCCGCCGAGGACGACGCGCCCCTCGGTCCCGGCTTGTCCCTGCCGGAATGGGACTACCGGACGCGGACCCTGAAGCCGGACTGGTGCCGCCTGCAAGCCATGCAATCGCGCCATGCCGAACCGCAGGCCCTGCCCGAACGACTGCGCCGTCCGGCGAAAAAACTCCGCAGCCAGTTCGCCGCGCTGGTGCCGACGCGGCGCTGGCAGAAGAACCAGCCCGATGGCACCGAACTCGATCTCGACGCCTGTCTGCGCCTGCACACCGACCGGTTGGCCGGCCTGCATTGTTCCGGCGCCGGCCTCTACCTCGCCCAGCAGCCCGCCGAGCGCGACATGGCCTGCTTGGTGCTGGCCGACCTGTCGCTGTCCACCGATGCCTGGGTGTCCGACGAGCAGCGGGTAATCGACGTCATCCGCGACAGCCTGATGCTGTTCTCCGAAGCCCTGAGTGCCACCGGCGATCGCTACGGCCTCTACGGTTTTTCCTCCCTCAAGCGCGGCGGCGTGCGCTTCCACGCTCTCAAGGAGTTCGATGCGCCGCTGGACGCGCAGGCCCGGGGCCGTATTGCCGCCATCAAGCCCGGCTACTACACGCGCATGGGCGCAGCGATCCGCCATGCCACCTCGCTGCTGGAGAAGCAGCTGGCGGCGATGCGTGTGCTGCTAATCCTCTCCGACGGCAAGCCCCACGACATCGATCTCTACGAAGGCCGCTACGGCATCGAGGACACGCGCATGAGTTTGATCGAGGCCCGCGCCGCCGGCCTCAAGCCCTTCTGCGTGACCATCGACCGGGAGGGCGCCAGCTACCTGCCGCACCTGTTTGGCCCTGGCGGCTTCACGGTTTTGCGCCGGCCCGAGGAGCTGCCGGCGCGCTTGCCGCTGTTATATGCTCAGCTCACCGGACGGTGATCCGGGAATCCAGGAGACAGACGTGCCCCTACAGCTCGACGACAGAACGATACAGACCGATGAGGAAGGATATCTGGTGGACCCGGCGGAATGGGACGAGGCCGTCGGCCAGGCCCTCGCCGCCGCCGAAGGCATCGCGCTGACACCGGCGCATCAGGCGGTGATCGGCTTCATGCGTGACTACTATCAGGAACACCAGATCATTCCCGACGTGCGCCACGTGAACCGCTATCTGGCCGAAGAGGGCGGCCACGGCGCGGCGGCGCGGCAGGTGCTGTTCGAGCTGTTTCCCTTTGGCTACGTCAAGCAGGCCTGCCGCATCGCCGGTATGCGCCGGCCCCGCGCCTGGAGCACTGGCTAGATTTAGCTTGCCGCCAGCCGCTTGATCAGCGCGGCGGTGAACTCCTTGGTCGTCGCTTTGCCGCCGAGATCGCCGGTGCGCACATTGTCGATGTTCAGCGTGGCGTCGATGGCTTCGCGCAGGCGCTTGGCCTTGTCGTTCATATGCACATGGTCGAGCATCATGGCGGCGGCCAGCATCAGGGCGATGGGGTTGGCGATGCCCTTGCCGGCGATGTCCGGCGCCGAGCCGTGCACGGCTTCGAAAATCGCCGCGTCCTCGCCGATGTTGGCGCCGGGCGCCATACCGAGGCCGCCGACGAGGCCGGCGATCAGGTCGGAGAGGATGTCGCCGAAGAGGTTGGTGGTGACCAGCACGTCGAACTGCCAGGGATTCATCACCAGCTTCATGGCGCAGGCGTCGACGATGATCTCGTCCAGCACGAACTTGTCCTTGTACTCGGCGGCGTAGATCTCGCGGGCCGTCTCGAGGAAGATGCCGGTCAACGCCTTCATGATGTTGGCCTTATGCACCACCGTGACCTTCTTGCGGCCCTGTTTGACGGCGAAGTCGAAGGCGAAGCGGCAGATGCGGCGGCAGCCCTGCCGGGTGTTGATGCCGGTGGACATACCCACGGCATGTGGATCGCCGTCGATGGGAATGAAGTGCTCGTAGCCCATGTAGAGGCCTTCGTTGTTCTCACGCACCATCACCAGATCGATGTCGTCGAAACGGCCGCCGGGGATGATGGTCTTGGCCGGGCGCAGGTTGGCATAGAGCTTGAATTCCTCGCGCAGACGGACGTTCGACGAGCGGTAGCCGCCGCCGACCGGGGTTTCCAGCGGCCCCTTCAAGGCCAGCTTGGTCTTGCGGATGCTATCCACGCAGGCCTGGGGCAGGGGATCGCCGCAGGCAGCGACGCCACCGGCGCCGGCGACCTGATGGTCCCACTCGAAGGAGGCGCCGAGGGCATCGAGGACGGCGAGGGTGGCTTCGGTGATTTCGGGGCCGATGCCGTCACCGGGAATCAGGGTGGCGGGGATTTTCTGGGGCTGGCTCATGACGGCAAGGTCTCCTCGTTATTGGTTGGCTATTCAATCCTACGCCCGCCGGCTTACAGCTTCCCTTCAGCGCCAGATTTCTGGATAGCGCCGGGTCACCGGGATGTTGTTCACCAGCAGGGCGACCAGCAGCAGGATCAGCGGACCGAGGGTGGCCGGCAGCAGGACGTAAAGGAAACCGAGTTGATGCACCTCCGGCGAGCCGATGACGGCGATCAGCGCCGTGGCGCCACCGGGCGGATGCAGGGTGCGGGTGGCATGCATGGCGGCGATGGCAGTGGCCACGGCCATGGACTGGGCCAGCCAGGGATGGGCGTGCAGCAGTTTCCAGCAGAGTACGCCGACCAGTGCCGAGATGATGTGGCCGCCGACCAGATTGCGCGGCTGGGCCAGCGGGCTGCGTACGGCGCCGAAGACCAGCACGGCGGAGGCGCCGAAGGAGCCGATCATCAGCGTGAGATCGAAGCCGTCGAGGACCAGTGAGTTGATGCCAGCCACGGCGGCAATGCCGAGGAAGGCGCCGATCCAGGACCAGAGGATTTCATTGTTGCTGACACGGGGCGGGCTGCCGCGCGTGGTGCCGCGCATCTTGCGCAGATAGGCGGACAAGCGGATGGCGAGACTCATGCGGCGCGACCACCTTCGTTCTCGTTGTCCTTGCGCGCGCGCAGGCGTTCCACCGCGTGGCGCCAGGCCAGATGATAGATGGCGCGGAAATCCTCTGTGCTGATATCGATGTAGCCGGGGATGTGCGCCATGGCGTCGAGGATGTCCTCGTCGGAGAGTTCCAGTTCGTCGGTCGCGTCGACCTTGGGCGTGATGTCGCTCATGGGCAGGGAGTTTTCTGGGTGGATCGGAGCTTCGGGCCTAAGGCTGGGCTTGGCATTGATTTCTGTCAAGAAGGTCGGGCGATAACTGGATAGCAGTATGGTAAGCAGCTTTTCAGTCTGACTTTCGTATGCTGCACCGCACACCGCTGTATCCCCTGAAAATACAGGACTGGTGCGGGATTCGGCTTGCTGGCACGGTACTTGTTAATAGTCCCCCGATCCATCAAATACCTGGGGGAGACCGCGATGACCGAAACCTTTTACGACGTACTGCGCCGGCAGGGCATCAGCCGCCGCAGCTTCCTGAAATTCTGTTCCCTGACGGCGACCTCGCTCGGTCTCGACAGCTCCTATGCGGCCGAAATCGCCAAGGCCATGGAGACCAAGCCGCGTACGCCGGTGATCTGGCTCGAAGGCCTGGAGTGCACCTGCTGCTCCGAGTCCTTCATCCGCTCGGCACACCCGCTGACCAAGGACGTGGTGCTGTCCATGATGTCGCTGGACTACCACGTCACCCTGATGGCCGCTGCCGGGCATCAGGCCGAGAAGCAGCTCGAAGAGATCAAGAAGAAGTACAAGGGCAACTACATCCTGGCGGTGGAAGGCAATCCGCCGCTCAACGAGGACGGCATGTTCTGTATCGAGGGCGGTCGTCCCTTCGTCGAAATCCTCAAGGAAACCGCCGCTGACGCCAAGGCCGTGATCGCCTGGGGCGCCTGTGCCTCCTACGGCTGCGTGCAGGCTGCGAAGCCGAACCCGACCCGCGCCACACCCATCGACAAGGTGATTTCCGGCAAGCCCATCGTCAAGGTGCCGGGCTGCCCGCCCATCGCCGAGGTGATGACCGGCGTCGTGACCTACATGCTGACCTTCGACCGCATCCCCGAGCTGGATCGCCAGGGCCGGCCGAAGATGTTCTACGGCCAGCGCATCCACGACAAGTGCTATCGCCGCCCCCACTTCGACGCCGGCCAGTTCGTCGAGCAATGGGACGACGAAAATGCGCGCAAGGGCTACTGCCTCTACAAGATGGGCTGCAAGGGCCCGACCACCTACAACGCCTGCTCGACGGTGCGCTGGAACGATGGTGTCTCCTTCCCCATCCAGTCCGGCCATGGCTGTATCGGTTGCTCGGAAGAGGGCTTCTGGGACAAGGGCAGCTTCTACGACCGCGTCACTGACATCAAGCAGTTCGGCGTCGAGTCGAACGCCGACAAGGTGGGCGGTACGGCAGCAGCAGTGGCCGGTGCGGCCGTGGCGGTGCATGCCGCCGCCTCCGCGCTGAAGAAGGCAAAGAAATCCGACAACGACAAAGTAACGGGAGGCAACTGAGATGGGCGCTTACGAAACCCAGGGCTTCAAGCTCGATAATTCCGGCAAGCGTGTCGTTGTCGATCCGATCTGCCGTATCGAAGGCCACTTGCGCGTCGAGGTGAACCTCGACAAGGACAACGTGATCCGCAATGCCGTATCCACGGGCACCATGTGGCGCGGCCTCGAAGTCATCCTCAAGGGCCGCGATCCCCGCGACGCTTGGGCCTTCACCGAGCGCATCTGTGGCGTCTGTACCGGCACCCATGCGCTGACCTCGGTGCGTGCGGTGGAAGACGCGCTCTCGATCAAGATTCCCGAGAACGCCAACACCATCCGCAACATCATGCAACTGAACCTCTACGTGCATGATCACCTGGTGCACTTCTACCACCTGCATGCGCTGGACTGGGTAGACGTGGTCTCGGCGCTGAAAGCCGACCCGAAGCGGACCTCGGAGCTGGCGCAGTCGATTTCGAACTGGCCGCTGTCCTCGCCCGGCTATTTTCGCGACCTGCAGAACCGCCTGAAGAAGTTCGTCGAATCCGGGCAACTCGGCCCCTTCGCCAACGCCTACTGGGGCAACCCAGCCTACAAGCTGCCGCCGGAAGCCAACCTGATGGCCGTCGCCCATTATCTGGAGGCCCTCGATTTCCAGAAGGAGATCGTCAAGGTGCACACCATCTTCGGCGGCAAGAATCCGCACCCGAACTGGCTGGTGGGCGGCGTGCCCTGCGCCATCAACGTCCATGACACGGGTGCCGTCGGCGCCATCAACATGGAGCGCCTGAATCTGGTCAAGAGCATCATCGACCGCTGCAAGGAGTTCGTCGAGCAGGTCTATATTCCCGATCTGCTGGCCATCGCTTCCTTCTACAAGGGCTGGCTCTATGGCGGCGGTCTGTCGTCCCAGGCGCTGCTGTCCTACGGTGATATCCCGCAGCGCGCCAACGATTACTCGCCCGGCAACCTGCTGCTGCCGCGCGGCGCCATCATCGGCGGCAAGCTGGACAAGATCCACGAGGTGGACCTCAAGGACCCGGAGCAGATCCAGGAGTTCGTCAATCACTCCTGGTACAAGTACGCCGACGAATCCAAGGGCCTGCATCCCTTCGACGGCGTCACCGAGCCGAACTACAAGCCCGAAGGCCCGAACTTCAAGGGCACGCGGACCAAGATCGAGAACCTGGATGAATCTGCCAAGTACTCCTGGATCAAGGCGCCGCGCTGGCGTGGCAATGCCATGGAAGTCGGCTGCCTGTCGCGCATGGTGCTGGGTTACGTGCAGCCCAAGCAGTATCCCTTCATCAAGGAAACCATCGACGGCGTGCTGAAGAAGCTCGACGTGCCGGTGACGGCCCTGTTCTCCACGCTGGGCCGCACGGCGGCGCGCGGCATCGAGACCCTGTACTGCGCCGACCTGCAATTGCAGCAGTTCGACAAGCTGATGGCGGCCATCAAGGCCGGCGACACGGCGACTGCCAACGTCGAGAAGTGGGAGCCCAGCACTTGGCCGAAGGAAGCCAAGGGCGCCGGCTTCACCGAAGCGCCGCGCGGCGCGCTGGGGCACTGGATCAAGATCAAGGACACCAAGATCGACAACTACCAGTGCGTCGTGCCCACCACCTGGAACGGCAGTCCGCGTGATGCCAAGGGCCAGATCGGCGCCTACGAGGCCTCGCTGATGAACACGCCGCTGGCCAAGGCCGACGAGCCGCTGGAGATCCTGCGCACCCTGCACAGTTTCGACCCATGCCTCGCCTGCTCGACCCACGTGATGAGCCCCGATGGTCAGGAAATGACCTCGGTCAAGGTGCGCTAACCGCCAGCCAGGAGAACGCCATGAATCTCAACACGGCTGCGGCCGAGCTTGAAAACGATCCGGAGACTGCCGCCGGCAAGACGGTGTACGTGTATGAAGGTCCGGTGCGTCTGTGGCACTGGATCAACGCACTGTGCATCGTGGTGTTGTCGGTGACCGGCTATCTCATCGGCAGTCCCTTGCCCAGCGTGTCCGGCGAGGCGTCGGCCAACTTCCTGATGGGCTATATCCGCTTCGCCCATTTCGCGGCGGCCTACATCTTCGCCATCGGCTTCATGGTCCGCATCTACTGGGCCATCGTCGGCAATCATCACGCGCGGCAGTTGTTCATGCTGCCCATCACCGATCCGAAGTGGTGGGCAGGCATCGTGCGTGAAATCCGCTGGTACCTGTTCCTCGAAAAGCAGCCCTACAAGTACGTCGGCCACAACCCGCTGGCGCACCTGTTCATGTTCCTTTTCGTGACGGTGGCGGCGGTGCTGATGATCTTCACCGGCTTTGCTCTGTACAGCGAAGGCGCCGGGCTGGGTAGCTGGCAGGATCGCCTCTTCGGCTGGGTCATCCCCATGCTGGGCGGCAGCCAGGCCACGCACAGCTGGCACCATCTGGGCATGTGGGGCATCGTCACCTTCGTCATCCTGCACGTTTATGCCGCAGTGCGCGAGGACATCATGAGCCGCCAGACCATGATCAGCACCATGATCAGCGGCCAGCGTACTTTCAGGGAATGAACGCCGTGGATGACTACTCTTGCGACGTGCTGGTGCTCGGCATCGGCAACCTGCTCTGGGCCGACGAAGGCTTTGGTGTGCGTTGCGTCGAAAAGCTGGCGGCAGAGTGGGAATTGCCCGCGTCGGTGACGGTCATGGATGGGGGCACGCAGGGGCTTTACCTGCTGCCCTACGTCCAGGGCGCACGCCGGCTGATCGTCTTCGATGCCATCGACTACGGCCTGGAACCGGGTACCATGAAGCGTGTCGAGGGGGATGAAGTTCCCCGTTTCATGGGCGCGAAAAAAATGAGCCTGCACCAGACCGGATTCCAGGAAGTGATCTCGGCGGCCGACCTCACCGGCCAACTGCCGGAAAGCCTGCTGCTGATCGGCGTTCAGCCCGAAGAGCTGGAAGATTACGGCGGCAGTCTGCGGCCTGTGGTCAAGGCCCGCATGGACGACGCCGTGACCATGGCCGTCGAGCAGTTGCGGGCCTGGGGCCATGCACCTCGCCGTCTCGTCAGCGCCGACTTTTCCACGCCTGTGAATGAGTCGGCCCTGACCATGGGCGCCTACGAAGCCGGCCGGCCCTCGGCGGAAGCCGCCTGCCGCTTCGGCGACGATCGCTTCATCGCCGAGGCTTGATCCCATGTGTCTCTCCGTACCGATGCAGGTGCTGGAAATGGAAGGCGTTTTTGCCATCTGTGAAGGGCGGGTAGGGCGCGAGCGCATCGACACCACCCTGACCGGCCCGCTGGTGGCTGGCCAATGGGTGCTGACCTTTCTCGGCGCCGCCCGCGAGATTATCGATGCCGAGCGCGCCGCCCAGGTCAGCGGCGCCCTCAACGCCCTCGAATCCATTCTCGCCAGCGACGGCAGCCAGGGCAGCGTCGATGCGCTGATGAACACGCATTTTGCCGACCTCGTCAATCGCGAGCCGCAACTGCCCGAGTTCCTGCGACCCGCCGCGACGCAAAACAAATAGAACGGAGTCCCCAATGAACCCCACAGCCCCTAGCCTGAATCGCCTCGCCGAGCGCTTTGCCGTCCTGCGCGACCAATACGGCTACACGCCTCTGGACGCTGCCGGCTTCGATGCCTTCATCGCCGCACCCGGCGCCTGCGTCGTCATGTTCGCCGATGATCCGCAGAAGGTGCCCGAGACCTGGGATCTGACCATCATCCTGCCCGAGGCCTTGAAGGGCATGGAAGCGGCGCCCCGCGTCGGCCTGCTGCCACCCGAAGCCGCCAAACCACTGGCTGCCCGCTACGGCATCACCCTGTGGCCGTCCCTGCTGGTCCTGCGCGACGGTGCCTATCTGGGCGCCATCGAGGGCCTGAAGGACTGGAACGTCTATAGCAGCCGCATCCCCGAGCTGCTGGCCGCTGCCGCCAGCCGCCCGCCGAGCATCGGCATTCCGGTTCGCACAGTCGGCACCGGTGGCAATCCATCGGCGTGTCACTAAGCACCAAGAGGAGTCCCGCCATGAAATCCTTCCCCATTCCCGTCGTCGCAATCGGCCCCGGCTCCCAGCCCCTGGACCCGGACGAAATCCTCAATACCCTGGACGTACCATCGGACGTGCATGTGTTCCGCGCGCCGATCGCCGAACTCGATGCGCCGCCGGAAGTCATCGCCGCCGCCCTCGATTTCCTGCGCCAGTTGCTGGCCGCCCTCGACGCGACGTCCTACGGCACGCCGGTTCGTTTCTCGCTGCTGCGTGTCGATCCGGCCATCCGCAAGGAGATCAACGAACTGCTCGGCGAAGGTGAGGTCAGCGTCCTGAGCGGTAGCGATTTGCGTGCCCAGGAAACGGCCTTCACCGGCATCTGGCGCATCCGTGGCGACGGCGTGGACGACGTCGAGGCCAGCGCCTTCCCGGTCGCCCTGCGCGATCTGGCCCTGAGCCGCAAGGCGCCGGGCGAGACCGTGACGCCGCCGGACGGGCTGATGAACGCGCCGGCCCTGATGCACGAGATTCAGGCAGAGTCGGCCCAATGCGTGCCCAGCCGCGCCGCCCACGTTATCAATCTCTCCCTGCTGCCGGTGACGCCGGAAGACCTGGCCTGGCTCGACGAGGAGCTTGGCCGTGCCAATCTTTCCGTGCTGTCCCGTGGTTTCGGCAACTGCCGCATCACTGCGACCGCCTGGCCCAATGTTTGGTGGGTGCAGTACTTCAACAGCATGGAAAAGCTGATCCTCAACTCCATCGAGATCGTCGATGTCCCCGCCGTGGCCCTGGCCGCCGCCGAGGACTACGACGAAACCAGGACGCGCCTGCGCGAGTGGATCGCATCCCTGGAAAGCGCGTGAAGTTTCCCGAAGGTTCCTTCGAGCGCACCGGCACCGCCCTCGGGGCCAGCCCGGCAGCGCGTTTCGAATGCGGCGTCTGCTGGAAGGTTTACGACCCGGAGGAGGGCGATCCCATCGCCCAGGTGCCGGCCGGCACGGCCTTCGCTGACCTGCCCGACAACTGGGTCTGCCCCGGTTGCGAGGCGGCCCGCGAACGCTTTCTTCTGCTGCCGGACTGAGTCCATGACGGCACCGGAACAACTGCGCGCGGCCTTCGTGCGCATCGCCGCCACGCGCATGGCCGGCCTGCCGCTCAACAATCCGGCCCTGTCGGTGGCGACGGTGGGTTTCGTGCCCTGGAGCGAGGTGCAGGTGGGGGTGCTGATCGCCCCCTGGGCCATCAATCTGGCGGTGGTGTCCGATCACCCGAACGCATTGCGCCTGGGGGTTGATGAACGCCAGACCTGGCGTTTTCCTTCCGGGGAATACGAATTGATGGGCGGCAATGAACCGGAATGCGGCCCCTTCCAGTTCTGTTCATTGTTCTCGCCGGCCTTCGAGTTCGCCGATCAGGCCACCGCCGAAGCGACGGCGGTGGCGATCATGCAAGGCTTGCTTGCCAAGGCCGACGACGATGGCCGCGAAGCCGCGCGTATGGTCGGCACCTCGACCCTGCAAGCCCCCGTTTCGCGCAGGGGATTCCTGCGCGGTGTATTCGGCGCACAGAAAGCATAAACTTCAGCCATGCATGAAATGTCGCTTGCCGAGGGCGTGCTGCAACTGATCGAGGATGCGGCACGGCAACAGGAATTTGCCAAAGTCACCACTGTCTGGCTGGAGATCGGCCAGCTGGCAGGCGTCGAGGTCGAGGCCATGAAGTTCTGTTTCGACGTGGTGACGCGGGACAGTATTGCCGATGGTGCGCGCCTCGAAATTGTCGCTACGCCGGGTTCCGGCTGGTGCATGCAGTGTTCGGAAACGGTTCCCCTGGCCGAGGTCTTCGGCGCCTGCCCGCAGTGCGGCCGGCATCAGGTACAGGTGACGGGCGGCACGGAAATGCGTGTCAAGGAATTAGAGGTTGCGTAACTCGGTAGCGTAAAGGGATTCAACATGTGCACGACCTGCGGCTGCGGCCCCGATGAAGTGAAGGTAGACGGCGATCACCATGACCATCATGGCGAACATGTGCATGCCGACGGCACCCGCCACAGCCATGGCCATGCACATGCCTACGCGCCGGCCCACAGCCACGCGCCCGGCACCAGCCCCAAGCGTATGGTGCAGATCGAGCAGGACATCCTGTCGAAGAACAACGCCTACGCCGCGAAGAACCGCGAGCGCCTGGCCGAGCGCGGCATCTTCACCCTCAACCTGGTCTCCAGCCCCGGCTCTGGCAAGACCACGCTGCTGTGCAAGACCATCGAATTGCTCAAGGGAAAACACGCCGTCGCGGTGATCGAGGGCGATCAGCAGACCGACCAGGACGCCGCCCGCATCCGTGCCACCGGTGCTCCGGCGATCCAGATCAATACCGGTAAGGGTTGTCACTTGGACGCCCACATGGTCGGCCACGCCATGGAAAAGCTGGACCTTCCCGAAGACTCGCTGTTGATGGTGGAAAACGTCGGCAACCTGGTCTGCCCGGCGGCTTTCGACCTCGGCGAGGCGCACAAGGTGGTGATCCTGTCCGTCACCGAGGGCGAGGACAAGCCGATCAAATACCCGGACATGTTCCGCGCCGCCGACCTCATGCTGCTCAACAAGTGCGACCTGCTGCCCTACCTGAGCTTCAAGGTGGATACCGCCATCGAGTTCGCCCGTCGCGTCAATCCGGGCATCGAAGTGATCCAGGTCTCAGCCACCAGCGGCCAGGGCATGGACCAGTGGCTAGCCTGGCTGGAGCAAGGCGCCACGGCGGCCCGTGCCGGCCGCGTCGAGACCGTCGATACGCTCAAGCGTCGCGTCGCCGAGCTGGAGCGGCAACTCGCCGCCCGATAAATCCGCATGACCGCTGCCGAGTTTTCCATCGCCCGGCGCGGCCCGCCCGTTCTTGCGGCCGGCGCCTGGTTCAAGAACGCCCTCTGTGCAGCGCGTGACGGCGTGGCGCGGATGTCGCCCGTGGTCGGCGACCTCAATACGCCCGAAGCCTGTGTCGCCCACGAAGCCGCTGCCACGGAGTTGCTGGACTGGCTGGGCCGTCCGGCGGCAGTGGCCCACGACCTGCACCCTGATTTCCATTCCAGCCGCCATGCCGCCGATTTGGCAACAGAACTTGGTGTGGAGGCCATCGCCGTACAGCACCACCATGCCCACATCGCCTCGGTCTGCGCCGAGCTTGGACACGACGGGCCGATCATCGGCCTGGCCCTCGACGGCGTTGGTCTTGGTACCGACGGCACACCCTGGGGCGGCGAACTGTTGCATGTCGATGGTGCCCGCTTCGAGCGTCTCGGCCATCTGGAACCGCTGGCCCTGCCCGGCGGTGATCGCGCGGCCCGCGAACCCTGGCGCATGGCGGCGGCCGTGCTGCACGATCTCGGGCGCGATGCGGAGATCGCCCATCGTTATGCCGACGAGCCGGCAGCGGCCACTGTGGTGACCATGCTGGAGCGCAACATCAACTGCCCGCGTACCTCCAGCGCCGGCCGCCTGTTCGATGCCGCCTCCGGCCTGCTGGGCCTGTGCCTGCGCATGGAAATGGACGCGGAAGCGGCGATCAAACTGGAGCAGGCGGCGACGGCGCGAATTGCCGCCGCCGATTGGCCGGTACCCATGGCCGGCGGCTGGCAGCAGGGCGTCGATGGCCGTCTCGACCTGCGTCCGCTGCTCGGACGTCTCGCCGATGAAGGCGATGCCGCTATCGGCGCCGCCCTGTTCCACGCGACGCTGGTGGCCGCCCTCGCCGAATGGGCGATACGTTCTGCGGAACGTGCGAAACTCGATGTCGTCGCCCTGGGCGGCGGCTGCTTTTTCAACCGCCTGCTGTCCGCTGGTTTGCGCCGCGAACTGGAAGCCGCTGGCCTCACTGTGCTGGCGCCGCAGCGCCTGGTGCCCGGCGATGCCGGCCTGGCCCTGGGGCAGGCGTGGATTGCAATGCATAGTCTGGAGCAATGAAATGTGTCTGGCCCTTCCTGTCAAAGTCGTAGAAGTCGGCCCTGGTGATACGGCGATTGTCGATCTCGGTGGCGTCAAGAAAGAGATTTCGCTGGCCTTGCTCGACGACGTGCAGGTCGGCGACTACGTGATCCTGCATGTCGGCTATGCGCTGTCCAAGCTGGACCCGGAAGAGGCCGAGAAGACGCTGGCCCTGTTCGCCGAAATGGAAGCCGCCGGCCAGTGAAATACATCGATGAATTCCGCGACGGCGAGGTCGCGCAGACCCTGGCGAAGAAGATCGCCGCTATCGTCGAACCGGATCGCCGCTACAGCTTCATGGAGTTCTGTGGCGGCCACACCCACGCCATCTCTCGTTACGGTCTGAGCGATCTGCTGCCGGACAGCGTGCGCATGGTGCATGGCCCCGGCTGTCCGGTCTGCGTGCTGCCCATCGGCCGCGTGGACATGGCCATCGACCTGGCGTTGAATCGGGGCGTGATCCTCTGTACCTACGGCGACACCCTGCGCATCCCCGCCTCCAACCATCTGTCGCTGATGAAAGCCAAGGCACGGGGTGGCGATGTGCGGATGGTCTATTCGACGGCGGATTCCTTGCAGATCGCCCGCGACAATCCGCAGCGCGAAGTGGTCTTTTTCGCCATCGGCTTCGAGACGACGACACCGCCGACGGCGGTGGCGATCCAGCAAGCGCAGGCGGAAGGCCTGAAGAATTTCAGCGTGCTCTGCTGCCATGTGCTGACGCCGGCAGCCATCAGCAACATCCTCGAATCGCCGGAAGTGCGGCAGTGGGGCACGGTGCCCCTGGACGGCTTCATCGGCCCGGCCCATGTCTCGACAGTAATCGGCAGCCGGCCCTACGAGTTCTTCGCCGAGGAATACCGCAAGCCCGTGGTCATCGCCGGCTTCGAGCCCCTGGACGTGATGCAGGCCATCTACATGCTGGTCAAGCAGGTCAACGAAGGTCGCGCCGAGGTGGAGAACGAATTCGCCCGCGCCGTCAGCCGGGAGGGCAACCGCAAGGCCCAGGATCGCGTCGCCGAAGTCTTCGAGCTGCGCCGCGAATTCGAGTGGCGAGGCCTTTCCGTCGTGCCGTACTCGGCCCTGCGCATCCGCGAGAAATACGCCGAATTCGATACCGAAAAGCGCTTCGGACTTGATTACCAATCCGTGCCCGACAACAAGGCCTGCGAGTGCGGCGCCATCCTTCGCGGTGTCAAGCGGCCGCAGGACTGCAAGCTCTTCGGCACCGTGTGCACGCCCGAGAATCCGGTCGGCTCCTGCATGGTGAGTTCCGAGGGCGCCTGCGCCGCCCACTACAGCTACGGACGTTACAAGGATATGCACTGATGAGCGGCGAAGTGAAAAGAGGATACGTTCGGCCTCTCGATTTGAAAAATGGCCGAGTGGATTTGACTCACGGTTCCGGCGGTCGGGCCATGGTGCAGTTGATTTCTGAATTGTTCGCCAAGCATCTGGGTAACGAATACCTGGGCCAGGGCAATGATGGCGCCGTGTTACCAGCGCCGACTTTTGGGCAGCGCCTGGTGATGGCAACCGATTCGCACGTCGTCTCACCCCTGTTCTTCGCCGGTGGCGACATTGGCTGCCTCTCGGTGCACGGCACGGTGAACGACGTTGCCGTAATGGGCGCCACGCCGCTTTACCTCGCGGCCGGCTTCATTCTCGAAGAAGGCTTTCCGCTCGCCGATCTGGCGCGCATCGTTGAGTCCATGGCGAAAGCAGCGAAAGACGCCGGCGTGCCCATTGTCACCGGCGACACCAAGGTGGTAGAGCGCGGCAAGGGCGACGGCATTTTCATCACCACCACGGGCGTCGGCGTCTTGCCCGAAGGCCGCGACATCGGCGGCGCCCGCGCTCGCGCCGGCGATGCGATCCTGGTTTCCGGTTCCATGGGCGACCACGGTGTCGCCATCATGAGCCAGCGCGAGAACCTGACGTTCGAGGCGCCGATCGAATCCGATACCGCCGCATTGCACGGCCTGATCGCTGAGATGCTTGCCACCGGCGCCGACATCCGCGTGCTGCGCGATCCGACACGCGGCGGCCTCGCGGCGACGCTGAACGAAATCGCCGGCCAGTCCGGCGTCGGCATGGTGCTCAAGGAGAAGGACATCCCGATCAAGCCGGTGGTCAACGCTGCCTGTGAGTTCCTCGGTCTCGATCCGCTCTATGTCGCCAATGAAGGTAAGCTGATCTGCATCTGCGCGGCGGAGGACGCCGAGCGTCTGCTGGCCGTGATGCGCGCCCATCCGCTCGGCCGGGACGCCGCCCGCATCGGTGAGGTGATCGCCGACGACCACCACTTCATCCAACTCGTCACCGCCTTCGGCGGCAAGCGCATCGTCGATTGGCTGGCGGGCGACCAACTGCCCAGAATTTGCTGATACACTCAACCAACACTAGTTGGTTGAATAGCTTGATTGAACCAGGAGAAAGCCATGCTGACCGTCAATCTCAATGATGCCAAGACCCATCTTTCCAAGCTGGTGGATCAGGCCGCTCAAGGCGAGTCCTTCATCATCGCCAAGGCCGGAAAGCCCATGGTGAAGGTTATTTCCCTCGCTGCCGAGGAAACGTCGGCGGCAAACCGGCTCGGCTTCATGCAGGGCGAAATCATCGTGCCGGACGATTTCGACCGCATGGGCGGTGAGGATATCGTCCATCTCTTCGAGACCGGCGGCGCATGAATTTCCTGCTGGATACCCATTTGCTGCTATGGACGGCAGGGGCGCCAGACCGCTTGTCGGGCGAGGCTCGTGAACTGATCGCAGATCCGGCCAATACGCTGTTTTTCAGCACCGCCAGTCTGTGGGAAATCGCCATCAAGCAGGGGCTCGGGCGGGACGATTTTCGCGTCGATGCGCGCCGCTTATGGCGCCTTCTGCTGGCCAATGGCTACCGCGAATTGGCGGTGGCCGGCGAGCATGCGGTGCTGGTAGTCAATCTACCGGCGATCCACAAGGATCCCTTCGACCGCATGCTGCTGGCTCAGGCAGCAACAGAGGGGCTGGTGCTGCTCACCGCGGACGAAATGCTGATGCGCTATGGTGGCCCGGTCCGACGGGTTTGACGATGCGTATCCTCCTGCTCACCCACGCCTTCAACAGCCTGAGCCAGCGGCTCTGGGCCGAACTCGGCCGGCGCGGCCATGAAGTCTCCATCGAATTCGACATCGCCGATTCTGTCGCCGAGGAAGCGGTGGCCCTGTTCAAGCCGGACCTGATCGTCGCCCCTTATCTGCGGCGGGCGATCCCAGAGTCGATCTGGAGCAAGCATGTCTGCCTGATCGTCCATCCCGGCATCGTCGGCGACCGTGGCCCCTCGGCCCTGGATCACGCGATCCAGCAGGGCGTGGCGGTGTGGGGCGTCACCGTGCTTCAAGCCGAAGCCGAGATGGATGCCGGCCCGGTCTGGGCCAGCGCGAATTTCCCGATGCGGACGGCGACCAAGGCCAGCCTCTACCGCAACGAAGTCACCGAAGCGGCGACACGGGCGGTGCTGGAGGCGGTGACCCGTGTCGAATCCGGCTTTCAACCGCAGCGTCCGGAGATCAGCGCCTGGCAGCCGTTGATGACGCAGGCGCAGCGGCGCATCGACTGGCAGAAGGACGACACGGCCACGGTGCTGCGCAAGATCAACGCCGCCGATGGCTTCCCTGGCGTCGAGGACGAATTGTTCGGTGAGCCGTGCAAGTTCTTCGACGCCTGGCCGGAAGCGACATTGCGCGGCGAAGCAGGCGCCATCATTGCCCTGCGCGAGACCGCGTTGCTGCGCGCCACCGCCGATGGCGCCGTATGGATCGGCCACGTCAAGCGCAAGGACGGCATCAAGCTGCCGGCGACGCTGGCTTTTCCCGATATCGCCGTCCCGCCGGCGCCGACTTTTGATTACTGGAAGTCCGCTCACGCCACTTGGCAGGACATCTTCTACGAAGAGGCCGATGCGGTCGGCTTCCTGCATTTCGAGTTCTACAACGGCGCCATGGCCACGAGCCAGTGCGAACGCCTGCGCGAGGCCCTGCGCTGGGCCAAGACGCGGCCGACCAAGGTGTTGGTGTTGATGGGCGGGCAGGACTTCTGGTCCAACGGCATCCATCTCAACGTGATCGAGAGCGCGAGTTTGGGTGACGGGTCGCCGGCCGACGAATCCTGGCGCAACATCAATGCCATGAACGATCTGGCCCTGGAGTTGATCGAGACGCCGGATCAGGTCACGATAGCGGCGGTGGGCGGCAACGCCGGTGCCGGCGGCTGCTACCTGGCCCGCGCCGCCGATCTGGTCTGGCTGCGCGACGGTGCGATCCTCAATCCGCACTACAAGAACATGGGCAACCTCTACGGCTCGGAATACTGGACCTACTCGCTGCCGCGCCGCGTCGGCGAGGAAGAGGCGCGCATGATCATGCTCGACCGCCTGCCGCTGGATGCGCGCCGGGCCGTCGCGGTCAAGTTCGCCGATGCCATGTTGGCCGGCGAGCGGGCCGCCTTCCGTATCGACGTCGCCCGCCGTGCCGCCGAGCTTGCGGCCGATGTGGCGCCGTTCCTGACCGAGAAGCGCGGCACCCGTGCCCGCGACGAAGCGGCCAAGCCGCTGGCCGCCTACCGCGAGGAAGAACTGGGCCACATGCGGCGCAACTTCTACGGCTTCGACCCCAGCTATCACGTCGCCCGTTTCCATTTTGTCAGCAAGAGCCCGGCCTCGTGGACGCCGCGCCATCTCGCTCGTCATCGCGATCTGGGCTGGAAAATTCCGGAATGAGCAAGCTGCCCGCCGTCCTCGTCGTCGACGACGAACCGCGTTCGCTGGAGACCTTGCGCCGCACTCTGGAAGAGGACTTCGAGGTGTTCACCGCCGAGTCCGCCGATGCGGCCGAAGCCATCATGGCGCGCGAGTTCATCCACGTCGTCGTGTCCGACCAGCGCATGCCGGGCACCTCCGGCGTCGAGTTCCTGCGCCGCGTGCGCGCCCAGTGGCCGGACACGGTGCGCCTGATCCTCTCCGGCTACACGGATGCCGAAGACATCATCGCCGGCATCAACGAGGCCGGCATCTGGCAGTACCTGCTCAAGCCCTGGCATCCGGATCAATTGCTGCTGACCCTGAAGAGCGCCGCCGAGCTGTGGCGCCTGCAACAGGAGAACCAGCGCCTGTCGCTGGAATTGCGCGATACCCCCGGCGAACTGGCCAAGCGGGTCATCGCCCGGCGCGGCAAGGCCCGGGCTCAGTCCGGCTTCGAGCGCCTGACGCGGGCGCCGGGCAGTCCCCTCGACGATGTCTGCGCCCTGGCGCAGAAGATCGCCGGCCACGAACTGGCGGTGCTGGTCAACGGCGAGTCGGGCACCGGCAAGGAGCTGCTGGCCCGCGCCATCCACTACGCCAGTCCCCGCGCCGAGCGGCCCTTCGTGGTCGAGAACTGCGGTGCGCTGCCGGATGCGCTGCTCGAAGCCGAACTCTTCGGCGCCAAGAAGGGCGCCTACACGGGTTCCTTCGAGGACCGTATCGGCCTCTTCCAGCAGGCCGATGGTGGCACGCTCTTCCTCGACGAGATCGGCGATACCTCGCCGGCCTTCCAGGTCAAGCTGCTGCGAGCATTGCAAGAGGGTGAAGTGCGCCCGGTGGGCAGCCCACGGCCGGTATCGGTCAATGTGCGCGTCATTGCCGCCACCAACCGCGACCTCGAAGCCGATGTCGCCAGCGGCCGCTTCCGCGAAGACCTGTATTACCGCATCGCTGGCATCACGCTGGTCATGCCGACCCTGCGCGAACGGCCGCAGGACATTCCCTTCATCGTTGCCGACCTGCTGGAAAAGTCGGCCCTGGCGGGACGGCGATTTTCTGATGAAGCGATGACGAAGCTGCTGGCCCATCGCTGGCCCGGCAACGTCCGCGAATTGCAGAACGAAGTGATGCGCGCCCTGGCGCTGGCGGAGGGCGACCTGCTCGATGCCGGATTGTTGTCACCGCGCCTGCGGGGCGCGTCGCCGGCAGCGGTGCGAGCGGAGGAGGGCGGCACGCTCAAGGATCAGGTGGACCGTCTCGAAGAGCAGGTGATCCGCGCTGCCCTCGCTCGTCACAAGGGCAACAAGACACGCATGGCCGACGAACTGGGCCTGTCCCGCGTCGGCTTGCGCATGAAGCTGGAACGTCTCGGCATCGCCGACGACGATAAATGAAGCGGCCATGAAGCTTCTCTGGCTCCAGTCCGGCGGTTGCGGCGGCTGTACGCTGTCCTGGCTCGGCTCGGAACACGGTTCCCTGTTCCGCACCCTGGCCGACGAAGGCATCGAACTGCTCTGGCATCCGAGTCTTTCCGAAGTCTGTCTCGACGAAGCGCTGACGCTGATCGAGGATTGCGCGACGGGCCGCCAGCCGGTGGACCTGCTCTGCCTTGAAGGCGCGCTGCTGCGCGGGCCGCAGGGCACCGGCGGCTATCACCGTTTCGGCGGTCGGCAACCGATGATCGACTGGGTGGCGCGCATCGCGGTGCGCGCGCGGCACGTCATCGGCATCGGCAGTTGCGCCGGCTTCGGCGGCATTACGGCGGCGGGCATCAATCCGGCCGATGCCTGCGGCCTGCAATACGACGGCGAGGTGGGCGGCGGCCTGCTTGGGCCGAACTACCGCGATGCCCATGGCCTGCCGGTGATCAACGTCTCCGGCTGTCCGCCCCATCCCGACTGGATCACCGAGACCCTGGCGATGCTGGCCCAGGGCCGGCTGACGGCGGCCGATCTCGACGACTACGGCCGGCCGCGTTTCTTCGCCGACCAGCTCGTGCATCACGGCTGCCCGCGCAACGAGTATTACGAATTCAAGGCCAGTGCACAGAAGCCCAGCGACCAGGGCTGCCTGATGGAGAACCTCGGTTGCAAGGGCACGCAAGCCCATGCCGACTGCAACCAGCGCCTGTGGAATGGCGAGGGCTCCTGCCTGCGCGGCGGCTACGCCTGTATCCGCTGTACCGAGCCGGGCTTCGAGGAGCCCGGCCATCCCTTCGAGCAGACGCCCAAGGTGGCCGGCATTCCCATCGGCCTGCCGGCGGACATGCCCAAGGCCTGGTTCGTCGCCCTCGCGGCCCTGTCCAAGTCGGCGACGCCGCAACGGGTCAAGGAGAACGCCACGGCAGACCACCTGATGCGGGCGCCCAGCGTGAAGAAGGGGCGCAAATGAACGAACCGACGAGGCGCATCGTTGGTCCCTTCAATCGCGTCGAAGGCGATCTCGAAATCAGTCTCGACATCAACGCGGGTCGGGTGCAGGCCGCCTACGTTAACTCGCCGCTGTATCGCGGCTTCGAGCAGATTCTGCAAGGCAAGGAGCCGGCTGATGCTTTGACCTTGGTGCCGCGCATCTGCGGCATCTGCTCGGTGGCCCAGTCCGCCGCCGCCGCCCTGGCATTGGCCGATGCGGCCGGCATTGAGGCGCCGGCGAATGGCCGGCTGGCGGCCAACCTGACCCTGGCGGCCGAGAACATGGCCGACCACCTGACTCATTTTTATCTGTTCTTCATGCCCGATTTCGCCCGCAGCGATTACGCCGGGCGATCCTGGCACGCAGCCACCGCCGAACGCTTTCGCGCCACTGTCGGCAGTGCGGCCAATGAAGTGCTGCCGGCCCGCACTCGCTTCATGCACATGATGGGCCTGCTGGCCGGCAAATGGCCGCACACCCTGGCCGTGCAGCCCGGCGGCTCGACGCGACCCTTGCAGGGCTCGGAGGTCTATCGCCTGCATCGCATCCTGCGCGAGTTTCGCGGCTTTCTTGAATCCGTTACCTTCGGCGCCCGGCTGGAGGAGGTGGCCGCGCTGGACAGCCGTGATGCGTTGTCTGCTTGGCAGATGCAGGGCGCTGGCGACCTGCGCCGCTTCCTAGCCATCGCCGACGACCTCGACCTCTGGCATCTGGGCCGCGGCACGGATCGCTTCATGAGCTTCGGCTGCTATGCGGAAGAGGAAGGACGTTTGCTCCCGTCAGGTGTCTGGCACGACGGTGCGCAAGCACTGGATATCGCCACCATCCGCGAAGACATCAGCCACGCCTGGTATGCCGCCGCCGGTGAGGCGCGCCATCCCGCCCAGGGTGGCACTGTCCCCGTGGCCGAAAAGGATGGCGCCTATAGCTGGTGCAAGGCGCCGCGCCTGGATGGGCAGGTGGTGGAAACCGGCGCCCTGGCGCGGCAGGTGATCGCCGGCCATCCGCTGGCCCGCGACATGGTGGCCCGCGATGGCGGCAGCGTCGCCGCCCGCGTCGTCGCCCGTTTGCTGGAACTGGCCATCGTCATACCGGCGATGGAGCGCTGGCTCGCCGCCATCGTCCCCGGCGAACCCTGGTGCATACCCGCACCGCTGGCCGACGACACCACCGGTGCCGGCCTGATCGAGGCGGCACGCGGATCGCTGGGCCACTGGCTCACGGTTCGGCGTGGCCGCATCCACAGCTACCAGATCATCGCCCCCACCACATGGAACTTTTCTCCGCGCGACAGCGAGGGGCAGCCCGGTGCGCTGGAGCAGGCGTTGGCCGGTTTGCCGGCCAGCGGCGAAGGCGCGCTGCCGCCGGCCATTCATCACGTCGTGCGCAGTTTCGATCCCTGCATGGTGTGCACTGTGCATTGAAGAATATGCCGGCAGATATTGCCGTCATACGCGCCGAAGTGAAGCTCCTTATCGCCAAGCCCTGACGGCACAAGGCATTCCGGACATCAGTCAACCTGGCATGGTTCTCGCAAACGAAAGGCATCTCCGTTCGTGGATATGCCTCCATGCAGCTTTCGCCGGTCCATTCGAGTCTCCTTTCAGCGCTGGCTGCTGCCGGTCATGAGAAGACCAATGAAGGGGGCGGCGTACTGCGCTCGGCAACGGCATCGACAGCACCGGATGCCGTTCAGCCGGAGACGGTGGATTCCTCCACCATTGTCAGCCTGTCTTCCGAGCCGCCACCGCCAGAACGTTCGGCGCCCGTCTATGCCTCGCTGTGGCTCGATGGCCGCAAGGTCGGCGAGGTCTATACCGATGGGCAGGCGTCCCTGCCCGGATTGGCGGGTGGCATGAACCTGGTTAATCTCGGCAGCGGCACCGCGCTGGCACGTCAGCGGGCAGAGGAAATTTCCCGGCTGACCGGTGCCGAAGTGCGGTACACCGATGCGGCCGAACTTCAGGTCGAGCGGACCAGGGAACAGTTGCGCAGCACCTACCGGGCGCTTTGATCCACTGATCATTGCGTGGGCTATTGCGCGGGAGCGCATCCCGCACTAGATTGTCGCCTTCGAGAAAAATTGGAGGAGACCATGAGCGCCGTACCGCAAACCGACGAACCGATTCTGCTGCGTCATGACGACGCGGGCGTGGTGACGCTGACGCTGAATCGTCCCATGCAGTTCAATTCCCTGTCCGAGGAAATGCTGACGGAACTCCAGTCGGCACTGGATGCGATTGCCAAGGATGCCAGCGCGCGCGTCGTGGTCATCGCTGGTGCCGGCAAGGCCTTTTGCGCCGGGCATGATCTCAAGCAGATGCGTGCGAATCACAGCAAGGTCTACATGCAGAAGCTGTTCAAGCAGTGCGGCAAGGTGATGATGAGCATCACCGAGATGCCGCAGCCGGTCATCGCGCGCATCCACGGCATCGCCACGGCAGCCGGCTGCCAACTGGTCGCCATGTGCGATCTAGCGGTGGCGGCGGAGGGCGCGAAGTTCGCCGTCTCCGGCATCAACGTCGGTCTCTTTTGCGCCACGCCCTCCGTCGCGCTGGGGCGTGCCATGGGCCGCAAGCAGGCCATGGAAATGCTGCTCACCGGCGACTTCATCGACGCGGCCGAAGCGCAGCGGCGGGGTCTGATCAATCGGGTGGTGCCGCTGGATCAGCTCGACGATGAAGTTCGCAAGCTGACCGATTCCATCTGCGCCAAGTCTTCGGTGGCGGTGGGCATGGGCAAGCAGATGTTTTACCGACAGATCGAGATGGGCCTCGATGGCGCGTATCAACTGGCGGCCGAGACCATGGCCTGCAACATGATGTCGGCAGATGCGGGGGAGGGCATCGATGCATTCATGCAGAAGCGCAAGCCGGAGTGGAAGGGATGTTGATGCGTCAGCAAAAAAATGCCGTGTCACCAGCGCCGACTTTTATGGGTTGCGCGCGGAGGAATCCGAAAGCATAATCGGTTGCAGGAGAGTCCCCGCCGCCCTGGCGGATGGCAACAAAGAAAAGAGCCCATGGCCGAAGAATATATTCTCGAGACCGAAGGTCTCGTCAAGGAGTTTCGTGGATTCGTTGCTGTCAATGACGTGAGCCTGAAGGTCCGGCGAGGACATATCCACGCCCTGATCGGCCCCAACGGCGCCGGCAAGACCACCTGCTTCAATCTGCTGACGAAGTTCCTCGAACCCACCCGGGGCACGATCCGCTTCAATGGCAGCGACATTACCCGCGA
>JAVBXY010000025.1 GCA_030824275.1 Rhodocyclaceae bacterium
GCTAGAATGACCACCGACTTTCCCACCGCGCCGTCCGCCTACGGTCTAGAGGGACCTTCGGCACCCGTCACCGTGGAAAAGTCTCCGAGCGCCTCACACACAGAAATTCTGACACTCCCTTTATTGATGGATCACCAATAAGTCCGGCCATATCTTATTTCCCAAAAAGCATCAGACCCGCAAAAATTAGGCCAAGAATCGCCAGTCCTTTCCGCTTCTCAGACTTGATGAGATCGGCCACGCGTGCAATAGCAGCTTTTGCTTCCGCTTGGCTGACACTGCCTAGATTGACAACCTGATATTGCTGCATCCAGCCAGGTAGCTTATCGGGGGCAATATCCCAAACAAACGGCACCAGCTTCTTGTTACCACCAATTGCTACCCCCATTTCCTGCATGACCCACCTAGACTCACATGCAGCACGACTGGCGAGACAAATTACCCAAGTGGATGAACGGAGGTTATCCAGAATGGACTGCTTCCACTGCTCACCCGGTGCCATCGAAATGGAAGCGAGATAAACGCTTAGCCCCTCTTGTGTCAGATGCCGGAACAGATATTCGGCCAACGGCAGATCGGCCTGTGCGTGAGAAATGAAGACATCTGCCATTCTTACCTCCCACCCAGTTTGGTAAGCCACTCCATAGCTGTAGGTGGCAATCCTTCATCTTTGACAATTCCATCACCCGTTGGCCGGAACAGAGCAGCCAACACGGTAGAAATGTTTTCCCCTTTGGGAAGCGCATCATCTCGAATCATGGCGAGATAGGTTTTAGCCATGGTCACGCGCTCCGCTGCATCATTCTCGAGATGCAGATTGCTCAGGAAAATCCGTACGAGCAATCGGATGAACCAAAAACTCAGTGTGACCAAAAGCACAAGCGAACCTATTTTCCATGTGGCGGCCGATTCCAACAGGGTCATTTGCTGAACAACTTGTGGAATGGGATCTTTCGAGGCAGCAAACTCCACGTTTCTACTTGAGTTGGAACTTGCTGCAGGAACAGGCGTGCTGATCTTGGTAGAACTAGCAATCGCGGCCGTCCTTTTTTCTTCAACCACTTTCCCAATGTCTTGCAACTCATTATGAAGAGTCCAACCGAGAGCAACCATGCATACCACGGTCGCAACAAACGATACGACTGTCCATCGCCCGTGTTTTTCCCTTTTTTTATCCCAATACTCCACGGGCGCAGCAAGCGCCATGTGCTTGTCGTAGGTATCTTTGAGGTTTTGTAGCTCCGCCTGCATTCCAGACAGTTTCTCTTGCCACTGCGTATCGCGCTGCACCTGAGACGTATCAAATGTGTTTTGTTGGGTCGTTGTCTGATCAAAGATTTGACCATGCAATTCATCAAAGCGGCCAGACTGGGCGAGCTCGGACTCCTGAAGCTGCGTCAATGCCGACTGCATGTCACCCGCAAGACGCTTCAAGGCCGCATTCTCAGTTTTCATGCGATCTTTGATTCCGCGCTCGTGAAGTTCCCATGCGAGAATCGCATTGATCAATTGACGAATTGGAGCGTTGTTATTGAAATCCTGCTGCATCCAATGTGCGACGATCAGTGCGGCCTCAATCGGTTGCCCGGTATCTCGATATCCCTCAACAAAAAGCCTTCGTGACTGATTTGGTAGAAGCCAAGGGTAAGGTCGAATTAGATTTTCGAGTTCCGACTTAGCCGAGGATAGTTGCGATATCGCATGCTGCTCCTGCCCCTGATTTCTGTGAGTAATGGCTTGGTTCAGTGCCTGAGTTACGTTGTTCAACGGTTGATTGATCGCCTGCCACACAGCTTGAGAAGAGTTGTTCCGTTGCTTGCTAATCCAGTTCCAATCATTTTGGAGCTTCCTGACCCACTGCGTAATTTCTTCATGGCTCGCCCAACCAAACCGACCTCCATGCTCTCCGAAGTCGGCAGAGAAATAGGTTTGCGACGTGGAATCACTCATGGGTTTGCCTTCTCAGCTAAATGTTTTTGCCAGCAAAGCATCGAACGTAGCTTGAACCTTGACGGTGGCAGTGGATTGCAGGAACTTGATGATAACGTGATTGCGCCGGGATTATGACGCCTCAATCAGCCGAGGTCTTGCTGTCGCTGCCCATCACGGCAGGAAGATTGCGGGCGCCGTGGATGACCCGTTCGATGCGAACCACGTTGTCGATCACGCGGAAGAAGATCACATAGCGACCCAATGCCGCCATCCGCAGGCCCGGCGCTAGGTCGTCACGACTGGCATAGCCCAGCGGGGCATTGCCGATCCGCTGGCACTGCGCCTGCAACTTGCCCACGAAAGCCAGGGCATTGGCCCGGCTGTCCTTGGCGATGTGATCGCCGATGTCGAGCAGGTCTTGCCGGGATTTCGGCGAAAAGGTAACCGCTGACATCAAGCCGCGCGTTTTCCGCTGGACTTGGATTTTGTGCGGGGCTTGGCGTCGGTGTAACGGGCGCTCAGTTCAGCGAACAGGGCGTCGGCCGGAATGGCCGGGCCGCTGTCGATGCCTTCCTGTATGGACTGACGCAGATCAGCGTTCAGCCGTTCCAGCATGGCTTCATAGACTTGGGGCGACAGCAGGTAGGCGGCAGGCCGATTGTGGTTGAGCACGGCCACGGGCTCGGAGCCGGCCTGTTCAAGGACGGCGCTGGGGCTGCGTTTGAGTTCGGTGATGCTCACCGAGCGGGATGCAAGAACCTGTTCCATGGCACGCCTCAGAATAAAACCAAAATTAGTGCTTTATTGTGGTCGATTTACAAGGCAGAGGCAAGCACGGAAATTATTGATTGATTGCTGTTGGGTCTCAGTAAAAGTCGGCTCTGACGGTACGGCGCCGCACCGCATCAAAGTGGGATAATCCTCCCTCCCCAAGGAGACAAACCCCATGCGTTTTCAAGGCACTGATTCCTACGTCGCCACCCCCGACCTGATGCTCGCGGTCAACGCCGCGATCACCCTGCAACGCCCGCTGCTGATCAAGGGCGAACCCGGCACCGGCAAGACCATGCTGGCCGAGGAAGTCGCCCGCGCGCTGGATGTGCCGCTGCTGCAATGGCACATCAAGTCCACCACCAAGGCCCAGCAGGGCCTTTACGAATACGACGCCGTCTCCCGCCTGCGTGACTCGCAGCTCGGTGATGAGAAGGTCAAGGACATTGGCAACTACATCGTCAAAGGCGTGCTCTGGCAGGCCTTTGAACGGGAGACACCGTGCGTGATCCTGATCGACGAAGTGGACAAGGCCGACATCGAATTCCCCAACGACCTGCTGCGCGAACTCGACCGCATGGAGTTCCACGTCTACGAGACGCGACAGACCATCCGCGCCGTGCAGCGGCCTATCGTCATCATCACCTCCAACAACGAGAAGGAACTGCCGGACGCCTTTCTGCGCCGCTGCTTCTTCCACTACATCAAGTTCCCGGACAAGGAGACGATGGAACGCATCGTCGATGTGCACTTCCCCAAGCTCAAGCAGAACCTGCTCAAGGAAGCCATGGAAGTCTTCTTCGAACTGCGCGAAGTGCCGGGCCTGAAAAAGAAGCCCTCGACCTCGGAACTGATCGACTGGCTGAAACTCCTGATGGCCGAGGACATCCCGCCGGAAACCCTGCGCTCCAAGGATCGCAAGGCCGCCGTGCCTCCCCTGCATGGAGCCCTGCTGAAGAACGAGCAGGACGTGCATCTGTTCGAGCGGCTCGTCTTCATGGCGCGCCAGAATCGCTAAGTTCATGTTCCGCGCCCTGGCGCTGCTGTTGCTGTGTTGTTCCGGCGCCGCCATGGCGCTGGACGGCGTCACCCTGCAACTCAAATGGCGGCACCAGTTCCAGTTCGCCGGCTACTACGCGGCACTGGAAAAGGGCTACTACCGCGAAGCCGGGCTGGACGTAAAACTGGTCGAGGCCACGCCGCAGACCGATGTAGTGGCCGAGGTCGGCGAGGGTCGCGCCCAGTTCGGCGTCGGCACCAGCGATCTGCTGCTGGCCCGGCGCCGCGTGCCCGTAGTGGCGCTGGCGGTGATCTTCCAGCACTCGCCGCTGATCCTGCTGGCCAGCAGCGACAAGGTCAGCAACCTGCATCAACTGGCCGGTCGCGAGGTGATGGTGGAAGCCCACTCGGAGGAACTGTTCGCCTACCTGCGCAGCGAGGGCCTGCCGCCGGAGAGGCTGAAAATCCTGCCGCACAGCCAGACCCCGCGCGACCTGATCGAGGGCCGTGTCGCCGCCATGTCGGCCTACTCGACCACCGAGCCCTATTTGCTGCGCAAGGCCGGCCTGCACACCATCGAATTCTCGCCGCGCGCCGGCGGCATCGACTTCTACGGCGACAACCTGTTCACTTCGCAACAGGAACTGAAAAACCATCCCGAGCGCGTCCGCGCCTTCCGTGAGGCCTCGCTGCGCGGCTGGGAATACGCCATGCAGCATCCGGCCGAAATCATCGAACTGATCCTCGCCCGCTACGACACGCAGAAACTGGATCGCGCCTTCCTCGAATTCGAGGCCGCCCGCACCGCCCAGTTGATGCAGGCCAGCCTGATCGAAGTCGGCCACATGAATCCCGGCCGCTGGCAGCACATTGCCGACACCTATGCCGGCCTCGAAATGCGTGCCAAGGGTACGCTGCCCGAGGGCTTCCTCTACGACCCCACGCCGCGCAGGCTGCCGCCCTGGGCATTGCCCGCCGGTATCGGTGGCACGATCCTGCTCGCCCTCGTCGGCCTGCTGGCGGCCCGCTACATCAGCCTGGCCCGCCGCCTGCGCCGGGAGATCGCCGACCACCAGGCGGTGAACCAGCAACTCCAGACGCAGCTCGCAGAGAACCGCAAGCTGGAGTTGAAGTTGCAGGAACAGGTCATCCGCGACCCGCTGACCGGACTCTACAACCGCCGCTACCTCGACGAGACCCTGCCCCGCGAACTCGCCCGCGCCCGTCGCGAAGGCTATCCGCTGGCCCTGATCATGATCGACCTCGACCACTTCAAGGACATCAACGACAGCCATGGCCACGCCGCCGGCGACGAAGTGCTGCGGCGTCTCGCCGACACCCTGCGCGGTGCTGCGCGGGAAGGTGATATCGCCTGTCGCTACGGCGGCGAGGAATTCATCGTCATCCTGCCCGGCCTGCCGCTGGCCGCCGCGCTCGAAAAGGCCGAAATTTGGCGTGTCGCCAGCGCCGACTTTCGCGTTGAGTACGAAGGCGCCACGCTGCGGGTCACGCTTTCCGCTGGCGTCGCCGTGTTCCCGGAACACGGCACCGATGTGGACACCCTGTTGCAACGCGCCGACGCAGCGCTGTATTGTTCCAAGAACGCGGGACGCAATCGCGTCACCTGCTACACGCCCGCCGTCGAGAAAGGTGAAGCTCCATGCTGATCGACTTCTTCCTGCATCTGAAAGCCAAGAAGCTCCCGGTCTCCACCCGCGAGTTCCTGACCCTGCTCGAAGCCCTCAAGGCCGGTATCGCCCGCCACTCCATCGACGACTTCTACGTCCTCTCGCGCGCCACTCTGGTCAAGGACGAAACCCTCTACGACAAGTTCGACCAGGCCTTCGGCGAATACTTCAAGGGCGTCGAACAGATCCCCGGCCTCGAGACCGACATCCCAGAGGAATGGCTCAAGGCCATGATGAAGAAGCACCTCACGCCGGAAGAGAAGGCCAAGCTGGAGAAGATGGGCTGGGACAAGCTCATGGAAGAATTCAGGAAGCGCCTCGAAGAGCAAAAGGGCCGCCACGAAGGCGGCAACAAATGGATCGGCACCGGCGGCACCAGCCCCTACGGCAACAACGGCATCAACCCCGAAGGCATCCGCATCGGCGGCGAGAGCGCCGGCAATCGCACCGCCATCAAGGTCTGGGACCAGCGCGAATACCGCAACCTCGACGACGGCGTCGAACTCGGCACGCGCAACATCAAGGTCGCGCTACGCCGCCTGCGCCGCTTCGCCCGTGAGGGTGCGCAGGACGAACTCGACCTCGACGGCACCATCGACGGCACGGCAAAGAACGCCGGCTGGCTCGACATCAAGATGCGTCCCGAGCGCCACAACAAGGTCAAGGTGCTGCTCTTCCTCGACATCGGCGGCTCCATGGACGACCACATCAAGGTCTGCGAGGAACTCTTCTCTGCGGCCAAGACCGAGTTCAAGCACCTCGAACATTTCTACTTCCACAACTGCATCTACGACTATGTCTGGAAGGACAACCGCCGCCGCCACGGCGAGCGTTTCCCGCTCTGGGATGTGATGCACAAATATGGCGAGGACTACAAGGTCGTCGTCGTCGGCGACGCCACCATGAGTCCCTACGAAATCCTCCAGCCCGGCGGCTCGGTGGAATATTCGAACGAGGAAGCCGGCGCCGTCTGGCTCCAGCGCATGCTCGACACCTGGCCCCGCGCCGTCTGGCTGAATCCGGAGCCGGAGCGGCTATGGACCTATCGCCACTCCATCGAACTGATCCGCACCGTCTTCAACAACCGCATGTTCCCGCTCACCCTCGACGGGCTGGAGCGGGCGATGCGGGAGCTCAATAAATAGCATCTCGCTCACCTGCGGGCCTCATTCGAGGCCTTTCCGACGCCAGGCAAAAGTCGGCGCTGGCGTGACGGCGAAATCCTGAATGTTGTACATCCAGGCATCGCCGTTGACAACACTCTAATAATCGTTAGAGTGTTGACTTATGAGCCGCGAACTTAAAAACCTCCTGTACGAACACGTTGCCCGCGTCGGCAAAGCCCTGTCCAGTCCGAAGCGCCTGGAGTTGCTGGAACTGCTTGCCCAGGGCGAAAAGACCGTCGAAGTGCTCGCCAACGAAGCCGCCATCGACATGAAACTCGCCAGCGCCCATCTGCGGGTGCTGAAGGAATCCCGTCTGGTCGAAGCGCGCCGCGATGGGCGCTTCATCGCCTATCGTCTCTCCGGGGACGACGTGGCGGCCCTCTGGGCGAATCTGCATACGGTGGCGACGGAGCACTTGGTGGAACTGCGTATGGCTCTGAACACCATCGTCGCCGAACCGGAACGACTGACGGCGGAAACCCGCCTGAGCCTGCTCAACAAGGCCAGCCAGGGTGACGTGGTGGTGCTCGACGTGCGTCCCGAGGCGGAATACCAGTCTGCGCATCTGCCGCATGCGCGATCCATCCCCCTGCCCGAATTGAAACGTCGCCTGGCAGAACTGCCCAAGGACAAGGAGATCGTCGCCTACTGCCGGGGTCCGTTCTGCCTGATGTCCAACGAAGCCGCCGACCTGCTGCGCAAGCGCGGCTACAAAGTCAGCAAGATTTCCGACGGCGTCGCCGAATGGGCTGCGGCGGGCCTGCCGGTTGAAATTTCGGACTGAGGAGAAACATCATGGAAACCCTGTTCATTCTCAATGAAGCGCCCTACGGTTCCGAGCGCAGCTACAACGGCTTGCGCCTAGCCAAGGCCCTGGCGAAGCAGCCGGAACAGCAGGTCAAGGTCTTCCTGATGGGCGATGCAGTGGCCTGCGCCAAGGCCGGACAGAAGGTGCCCGAGGGCTACTACAATGCCGCCGACATGGTGAAGATGGTCGCCACCACTGGCGAAGTCGGCCTCTGCGGCACCTGTCTGGCAGCCCGAGGCATCGAGGACGCAGAACTGGTGCCCGGCGCCCAGCGCAAGACCCTCAACGACCTCGCCGCCTGGACCGCCGCAGCGGACAAGGTATTGGTGTTCTGATTTTCCAGGAGAAGAAAAATGTTCTTTCGCCAGTTGCCTACCAAGGAAGCCACCCTGTCCTACCTGCTTGGCTGCGGCACCTGCCACGTCGCCGTGGCCATCGATCCGGTGCTCGGCGACGAGGACTGGTTTATGGAGGAAGCGCTGAAGCAGGACGTGAAGATCACCCACGTCATCGACACTCACGTCCATGCCGATCACTACTCCGGCGGGCGAGCGCTGGCAGAGCGCTCGGGCGGTCTTTACTGTCTGCATGAAAGCAATGTCGGCCGCGTCAATTTTCCTTTCGAGTCCTTGCGCCATGGACAGCAGATCGTCGTCGGCAACGTCGTCATCGATGTGCTGCACACGCCCGGCCACACACCGGACAGCATCTGTCTCACCGTCACCGACAAGCGCCGTACCGAGGAGCCCTGGTTCGTGTTGACCGGCGACTCGATGTTCGTCGGCGCCATCGGTCGCCCCGACCTGGCCGGTCGGGAACGGGAAATGGCATCCCAGCTTTTCGACAGCCTGCACCAGCGCGTCCTCACCCTCTCCGGCGAAGTGGAACTGTATCCGGGCCACACCTCGGGCAGCGTCTGCGGTGCCGGCATTTCCGGCAAGCCGGCCTCGACCCTGGGCTTCGAGAAACGCTGGAACCCGCTGCTGGCGATGGATCGCGAGCACTTCGTGGATGCGCTGACTGCGGAAATTCCGCCGCGTCCGGCGGAGATCGAGCGCATGGTGACCTTCAACCTCGGCACGACATGAGCATGAGCGCAGCCGACGACATCCAGCACGGCATCCGCGCCAACCTCGCCCAGTTCCTGCACCAACTGTTCCAGGTACTGCTGGTGGGCATGACCATCGGCATGACGCGCACCGTCGTCCCGGCGCTGGCCGAGAGCGAATTCGGCGTGCCACGCGGATCGTTCGCCATGCTGGTCGCTTTCGTCGTCGGCTTCGGCTTCGTCAAGGGCACGCTCAACTTCGTCGCCGGTCGCCTGGCCGAATCCTGGGGGCGGCGGCGCGTGCTGCTGCTGGGCTGGATCACGGCCTTTCCGATTCCGCTGCTGATTTATTTCGCGCCCTCCTGGGACTGGATCGTCGTCGCCACATTGCTGCTCGGCGTGAATCAGGGCTTCACCTGGTCCATGACGCAGACATCCAAGCTGGACCTGACCCGGCCCGACCAGCGCGGCCTGACCATCGGCTTCAATGAATTCGCCGGCTACATCGGCGTCGCCGCTGCCGGCGTCATCACCGGCTACCTGGCAACGGCGCTGGGCGCGCGCACGGGTCTGCTGATTTTCGGGCTGAGCGTGATCGGCATCGCCACGCTGTTCACCGCGCTCTTCGTCAAGGACACCCTGCCCTGGGCGCGCAAGGAAAAACCGATGGCAGCCGCCAGTGGCGGCGTGCTGCACCCGCGCTATCCGGCCGGCGTTTCCGCGACGCCATCCACCGGCGAAATCTTCAGTCTGGTGAGCTGGCGCGATCGGCGTTTCTTCGCCCTCTGCCAGGCCGGCATGGTCGAGAAATTCGTCGACGCGCTGATCTGGGTCTTCTACCCGGTCTACCTCTATAGCAAGGGCGTCTCCCTGCCCGGCATCGGCTGGATCGTCGGCGTCTATGGCTTCACCTGGGGCGGCGCGCAACTGCTCACCGGCCGTCTCTCCGATCACTGGGGGCGGCAACGGCTCAACGTCGGCGGCATGTGGCTGTGCGGCAGCGGCGTGGCGCTCATGTTGCTGGGCGAGGGCACGGCGTGGTGGTCCTTTTCAGCCGCCGTATCGGGGCTGGGCATGGCCATGCTCTACCCGAATCTCTCCGCCGCCATCGCCGACATCTCGGCGCCGCACTGGCGCGCCTCGGCCATCGGCACCTACCGCTTCTGGCGCGATCTCGGCTACGGCATCGGTGCCCTCGGCCTGGGCTGGGCGGCGGCATCCACCCAGTCCATCGAAGGTGCGTTCTGGTTCGTCGCCATTGCCATGGGCTTGTCCGGCCTCGGCTTGCAGATCCTCGGCGAAGAAACCCATCCGCGACTCAATCCGGCGTCGAACGAAAAAGTCGGCGCTGGCGAGACGGCGCTGAACACGCACTGAATGCAAAAAACCACACGGGGAGACATCATGAAAGCAATTCTGAAACAGTCATCCATCGGCCTTGTGCTGCTGGTCCTGCTGGCCTCGCCGATGCTTCACGCGGCCGGGGAGGATGCAGCCGTCAAGGCGATGGAGGAGTACCTGGATTTTGTGGACTACGGCGGCGCCACCATTTTCCCCGAGCAGATCCCCAAGGACGACTGGAAGCGTTTCCACGTCATCGATGCCCGCGACAAGGATCAATTCGCCAAGGATCACATTCCCGGCGCGATCAACCTCGAATGGCGGCAGGTTCTGTCCAAGCGAGCCTCGATCCCGAAGGACAAGTCCGTGCTGATCTATTGCAACACCGGCTCCCTATCGGCCCAAGCGGGCTTCGCCCTGCGCGTGGCCGGCTATGAGAACGTCCGCATCCTGCAAGGCGGCTATGCGGAGTGGAAGGCCAAGGGCGGCTTCGACGCATTTGCCAAGATGACGGGGAAACGGGGGGAGTAAGGTTTCTGCTCCGGTTCTCTTGGCGACTGGTATTGAATATAGTCGACGGGCGTGAGTTCGACGATCCGGCCATCGTTTCCGCTATCCGGCAAATGCTCGCTACATGAACGAATACATCTTCTTTGACGCCACGCTGTGTCAGCGCTTCCAGCAGTTTGTCGCCGAGCTCGGGGTCACCAGCGAGACCCGGCCGGATGCGATGGAGGGGATCGTGGTCATGCTGTCTGATGAGCTCGCCGACGAAATCGAGGAACGCATCTATGCAGAATACGAGGCCCTGATGGCGGAGCAGCATGCCCTGGTGGAGACAGCGGAAGGCGACAAGGCACGCAGCCTGATGGGCGTAAACATCACGCTGCCGGATGGTCAGCCTTGCGTGGTGCGCATCCCAGCGCATCACGCACGCCGTCTCTTCGCGAATTTCACGGTTGAAGAAATTCACGAGCTGGTTTCCAGCATTGCCGCCGACGCGGTGAATCCCTCGACCGGGCCGCTCTGCCGCAAGGCCTGATTCGGCAGGTTGCGGGTGATAGATCGCCGTCCTGCCAGCGCCGACTTTCACCATTCCCGTTAGCTGCCGCCCACCCTCGACGGACTGGAGCAGGCGATGCGACAACTCAACAAGTAGGCATTACTCCAACTCGTCCCGCGGCGGCGACAGGGCGGCACGCACCGCCGCCTCGTCGAGGCTGGCCGAGCACAGTTCGATGAAGCGATAGGCGTAGCCGCGCAGATAGTGGCCGCGACGCACTGCGATGCGCGTGGTGTTCACCGGGAAGACATGGGCGCCATCGAGCATCACCAAACCCTCGTCGCGACGGGGATGGAAGGCCATCGAGGCGACGATGCCGACGCCCAGGCCCAGCTCCACATAGGTCTTGATCACGTCGGCATCCAGGGCCGACATCACGATGTCCGGCGTGATGCCGGCATCGGCGAAGGCACCGTCGATGCGGGCACGGCCGGTGAAGCCTTCGTGGTAGGTAATCAGCGGATACTCGGCGAGATCGGCGAGACTGAAATTCCCTTTGCTCGCCAATGGATGCTGACGCGGCACGATGGCCGAGTGATGCCATTCGTACCATGGGAAGCTGACCAGATCGGCTTCGCCGTCGAGGGCTTCGGTGGCGACACCGATGTCGGCCTCACCGGCCCGCAGCAGATCGACGATCTCCTTCGGCCCGGCCTGATGCAGGGCCAGATGAACCTTCGGAAACGCGGCCTTGAAACGCGCCACCACTTCGGGCAAGGCATAGCGCGCCTGGGTATGGGTGGTGACCACGGTGAGCTGGCCCTGATCGCTGCTGGCGAACTGCTCGGCCAGGCGCTTGATGTTGCGAGCGTCGAGCAGCATGCGCTCGACGATGCCGACCAGCTCCTTACCCGGCTCGGTGAGCCCGGTCAGGCGCTTGCCCTTGCGCACGAAGAGTTCGATGCCCAGCTCGTCCTCCAGATCCTTGATGTGCTTGGAGACACCGGACTGCGAGGTGAAGAGCGCGTTGGCGACTTCGGTCAGATTGAAGTCCCGACGGACCGCCTCGCGGATGATGCGCAATTGCTGGAAGTTCATGCGGCTCTTTCGAGTTCATTGGCGGCCCGCAGGCTGTAGCCGCGATGGCGGATTTTAGCTTCCACCAGCCAGGCCGGCCCGTGGTCGTCGAGGTCGAGAAAGTCGGCGACGAAATCCGTGCCCGGCCGTTCCACCACCTCCTGCGGCGTGCCCACCTGTTCCACCTTGCCGTGATTCATCAGCACGATGCGGTCGGCGACCTCCAGCGCTTCCTCCTGATCATGAGTCACGAAGATGCTGGTGATGTGCAGTTCGTCGTGCAGGCGACGCAGCCATTGGCGCAGCTCCTTGCGCACCTTGGCGTCGAGCGCGCCGAAGGGCTCGTCGAGCAGCAGCACGCGGGGTTCCACTGCGAGCGCACGGGCCAGGGCGATGCGCTGACGCTGGCCGCCGGACAGCTGCGACGGGTAACGCTCGGCGAGGAAATCGAGCTGCACCAGTTCGAGCAATTCGCGCACCTTGCGCCGGATCGCCGCCTCGCCGGGGCGCTGGCCGCGAGGCTTTACGCGCAGACCGAAGGCCACGTTTTCAAATACGCTCAGGTGGCGGAACAGAGCGTAATGCTGAAAGACGAAACCGACCTGACGCTCGCGCACATGGGTGTCGGAAGCGTCCTCGCCTTCCAGCAGCACCTGCCCGCTGTCGGCGAATTCGAGGCCGGCGATGATGCGCAGCAAGGTCGTCTTGCCGCAGCCCGAGGGGCCGAGCAGGGCCACCAGTTCACCGGACGGGAAATCCAGCGAGACGTCGCCGAGGGCATGGAACTCGCCGAAGGATTTTTTGATGTTGCGGACTTCGATGCTCATGCGACGTACTCCTGACGGGATTCGATGTAAGTCTTCAGCGCCAACGTGACCAAGGCCAGCAACGCCAGCAGCGAGGCCACGGCAAAGGCAGCGGCAAAGTTGTATTCGTTGTAGAGGATTTCGACGTGCAGCGGCAGCGTGTTGGTGAGGCCGCGAATGTGGCCGGAGACCACCGAGACGGCGCCGAACTCGCCCATGGCGCGGGCGTTGCAAAGGATCACGCCATAAAGCAGGCCCCACTTCACATTGGGCAAAGTGACGCGCCAAAAGGCCTGCCAGCCGGAAGCGCCGAGCACGATGGCGGCCTCTTCCTCCTCGCGGCCCTGGGCTTCCATGAGCGGGATCAACTCGCGGGCGACAAAGGGAAAGGTGACGAAGATGGTAGCGAGCACGATGCCAGGTACAGCGAAGAGTATCTTCACGTCATGCTCCTGAAGCCAGGGACCGAACCAGCCCTGGGCGCCGAAGACAAGTACGTAGATCAGGCCGGCGATCACCGGCGAGACCGAGAAGGGCAGATCGATCAGGGTGATCAGGAACTGCTTGCCGCGAAACTCGAACTTGGCGATGGCCCAGGCAGCGGCGATGCCGAAGACCAGATTGAGCGGCACGGCGATGACAGCGGCAAGCAGGGTCAGCTTGATCGAGGCCACCGCATCCGGCTCCACCAGCGCGGCGAAATACACGCCCCAGCCCTTGCGCAGGGCCTCGGCGAATACAGCCACCAGCGGCAACAGCAGGAAGAGTGCGAAGAAGCCCAGCGACAGCGCGAGCAGAGTCCAGCGCACCCAGGACGCTTCGCGGGTGGCGGGGCTGGCCTGGTAGTCGCGATGCGTGCGAACGGGGACGTGAACGGGAAGGCTGGCGGCAGCGGCGGACATCAGCGTTTCCCTTTCTTGTTCCAGCCCTGGAGGAGATTGATCGCCAGCAGCAGGGCGAAGGAGATCAGCAGCATGGCGACGGCGATGGCCGTGGCGCCGGTGTAGTCGTATTGCTCCAGTTTGGTGATGATCATCAGCGGCGCGATTTCCGACACCATGGGCATGTTGCCGGCAATGAAAATCACCGAGCCATATTCGCCGACAGCGCGGGCGAAGGCCAGGGCGAAGCCGGTCAGCAGGGCAGGCGCCAGCGTCGGCAGGATGACGTGGCGGAAGGTCTGCCAGCGCTGGGCGCCCAGGCTGGCGGCGGCTTCCTCCAGCTCCGTTTCCATGTCTTCAAGGATGGGTTGCACGGTGCGCACGACGAAGGGCAGACCGATGAAAATCAGCGCCACCAGCACGCCCAGCGGCGTAAAGGCGACCTTGATGTCATGCGGAGCCAGCAGCGAACCGATCCAGCCATTGGGTGCGTACAGCGCCGTCAGGGCGATGCCGGCCACGGCGGTGGGCAGGGCGAAGGGTAGGTCAACCAGCGCATCGATCAGCTTCTTGCCGAAGAACTCGTAACGCACGATGCACCAGGCCAGCATCAGGCCGAACACCGCGTTGATCGCGGCAGCGAGCAGCGCGGCGCCAAAGGACAGCTTGAAGGAAGCCAGCACGCGCGGCGCCGAGATCACATCCCAGAACTGTTGCAGTGTCAGCGTCGCGGTCTTGAGGAAAACGGCGGACAGCGGCAGCAGCACGATCAGCGACAGATAGACCAGCGTGTAGCCCAGGCTCAGGCCGAAACCGGGCAGGACGTGGATGCGACGCGACATGGACGGCTCCGAAAACAGGGAAGGAATGGAGCGCAGTCTAGGCAGGCATGGGCGCGTGGCGAAATAAGGAATTCACCTTTGCTTATTCGCAAACGTGGAATAAGGATTGCGGAATTTCTTGTTTGGCCCGTTCCATCGGCGTGACTAGAGTGGCGCTCGCCTGGCTGGATGCCGAAGGCTATCCTTTACCCTCGCCTGTCTGACCGGACGGTGGCGTCCACCGGCAACGCATCAATCAGCGCATAGATAACGCCCGTCAACTTCTGGAACAATGGGGCTGACAAGTCAGCCGCACCGAATCCGACACATCCCCACAAGGAGTCTCCGAATGAAAATCGCCAACAACGTCGCCGAGCTGATCGGCAATACCCCGCTGGTCCGCCTGAACCGCGTCAACGGCAACATCGATGCCACCATCGCCCTCAAGCTGGAGTTCTTCAATCCCGCCCACAGCGTCAAGGACCGCATCGCCGTAGCCATGCTCGACGCCGCCGAGAAGGCCGGCAAGATCAAGCCCGACACCATCATCCTCGAACCGACCTCGGGCAACACCGGCATCGGCCTCGCCATGGTGGCCGCCGCGCGCGGTTACAAAACCGCCTTCGTCATGCCCGAGACCATGAGCCGCGAACGCAAACTGATCCTCAAGGCCTACGGCGCCGAACTGATCCTCACGCCAGGGCCGGACGGCATGAGCGGCGCCATCAAGAAGGCGCAGGAACTGGCGGCCAGCGATTCCCGCTACTTCATTCCGCAGCAGTTCGAGAACCCGGCCAACCCGGCCATCCACCGCGCCACCACGGCCGAGGAAATCTGGCGCGACACCGACGGCAAAGTGGACATCTTCATCTCAGGAGTCGGCACTGGCGGTACGGTGACCGGCGTCGGCGAAGTGCTCAAGGAACGCAAGCCCGGCGTGCAGATCATCGCCGTCGAACCGGACGCCAGCCCCGTGCTCTCCGGCGGCGCGAAGGGGCCGCACCCGATCCAGGGCATCGGCGCCGGCTTCGTGCCGGCCATCCTAAACACCAAGGTCTATGACGAAGTAGTGCGCGTCAAGAACGACGATGCCCTCGGCACAGCACGCAAACTCGCCACCGACGAAGGCCTGCTGGTCGGCATCTCCTCCGGCGCAGCGGTATGGGCAGCGCTGGAAGTGGCGAAGCGGCCGGAGAACAAGGGCAAGCTGATTGTGGTCATCATTCCGTCCTTCGGCGAACGCTATCTGTCGACCGTGCTGTACCAGCATCTGGAGGTGTGACGCCGATGACGACTCCGGGAAATGCAATTCGCGGAATCGATATGAAAAATGCTTGGTTCCGTCGTACTCCGTATCAACGATAAATCTCGCGGCGGTTACCGATGCGCAGAACGCGCACGACAATACGGCTGTCCTGTATGTCGCAGACGATGCGCCAGTCGCCAACGCGGTATTTCCAGTAGTTGCCAAGCGCCGCACCGGAGAGGGCTTCGCCGATATCACGGGGGTTATCTAGGACGGCAACCCGTTGCCGGAGAAAACCGAGGAGCCGTTGCTGGATGGGGCGATCAAGCTTCTTCAGGTCTTTCAGTGCATCTGGATCAAACTCGATCTCAAAAGCCAAGTTCGCGCTCCACGTCAATCAGCGGAATCGACTTTCGATTCTGTCGCGCGCGGGCTTCAGCGAGGTAGAAGTCCTCCAAGTCATCGATATATTCGAGAATTGCCTCACGAGCGAGGGCCGTCTTGCTGCGTCCGGTTTCGCTGGACAAAGCATTCAGACGTTCTTCAATGGCATCAGGCAGACGAATCGCAAGCATGGCAGACTCCTTTCAGGTTTGCTATACAAGTATAGCGCCCTATCCACTTGTTGCAAAAGTCGGCGCTGGCGGGACGGCGGTAATCGACCCGTCGCTGCCTTTTGTTTCAGCCGAGATACCCAAGCACTATAGGTATGTCTATGCCCGGTAAAATGTGCGCATGGCAGAATCAAAAATTGAATGGACAGAGCAGACATGGAATCCGGCGACCGGCTGCACTAAGGTTTCGCCGGGCTGCAAGCATTGCTACGCAGAGACGATGGCCGCCCGCCTCAAAGCGATGGGGGCCGTTGGCTATGAATCGGGATTCGCTTTAGCTCTCCACCCTGAACGATTGGCTCACCCGTTGAGGCGCAAGAAGCCGACAGTATGGTTCGTCAACTCCATGTCGGACCTGTTCCATGAAGACATCCCCGATGCATTTCTTGATCAGGTATTCGAAACAATCCGCGTCACTCCGCAGCACACCTATCAAATTCTGACGAAGCGCGCTGATCGTCTTCCGAAATACTTTGCGCAGAGGACGTGCCCGCGCAATGTCTGGCTGGGCGTATCGGTTGAGGATCGACGCTATGGCGTACCGCGCATTGAATGCCTACGCCAGGTGAATGCACGTGTGCGATTTCTATCCGTTGAGCCTCTACTCGAAGATGTCGGACCGCTTGATCTATCAGGCATACATTGGGTTATCGTCGGCGGCGAGTCAGGATCCAAGGCGCGGCCTATGAAGCCCGAATGGGCAGATGCGGTGCGGCACCAGTGCGAGGCCCAAGGCTCCGCATTTTTCTTCAAGCAATGGGGTGGTTGGGGGGCAGACGGTGTGAAGCGCCGCAAGAAAGCAAATGGCCGCCTGCTCAACGGGCGCACCTGGGATGCGCTACCGCTTCAATCAGCCATCAGGTAGTTCGCAATTCTGACAGCGGTGGGTGCCCCGACAGGATTAGCTGAGGCGAAGAAAAGCCAATACAACGGATTTCCACGGGAATTTGTAAGCACTTTGGCACGCGGGGCCACGCCCGCAAATCGACCTTCTAGCCGCTTTCGGTAATGCTCTCCGATTGCATCGAAGTCAGTGTGTTTTTCTGCGCCAGCGGGGGCATCTGCGAAAAGATCACCGGTGGCGGGGGAGCGGTAAAAATCATTTTCCCAATCCGTATCGCCAAATACTCGTGTCAACTTGTCGGCGAAAGCTTTATGCGGAACTCCTCTGCTGGTTAGCAGCCGATTGACACCCATCCCTAGCGGGAAGAGCAACCACAGGTCAATAGCTTTGGTTTGACCAATTCGCCAAAGCAGGTCCGCTTCGACGTTCATCCCGTAAGGATCGAGAAATGCCACGGCGCGCCATCTGTTCCAGTCGAAGTGCGTTGTGCAAAGCTCACGCATGATGTCGCAACCATCGTTCTCCCATACACGGCATCGCTCTTCGAGCGCAGGAAAATCTTCAGCAATCATCCGCTTGAGTTCAGCTGCATGGGCTGGATTCTTCTCTACAAAGATGTACCGATCAAATGGCGATGCCAATTCAAGGGCGATGCGTGCACTGCCGCGCCGATACTCGTCTGGTACTGATACGTCTAGATTGTTATCCGTAAATAGGTTTTGCTGGTTGCTTGCGTCGCCCACGTCCAGCCTTGGATTCTTTCGACTTCCCGTCCCGGCGAAAGCATCGACGTAGAGCGTTTTGAAATACTGAGCCTTGCTGTTGGCGGTAAATATTTTCCGCCATTCGACCAAGTAACGCCCAAGGGCATCAAGCTTGCGCTCGGTCCATGCATCATGTCCGAAGCGATGCTCGGTCACAGCAGCTTGTACGTTACCAATACCATGCCAATAGTATATATTAAGAAATCGCAGATGGCCGCTTCTGGCCGATCTGCGATTTCATCGCCAATCCTCAACATGCAATCCGCTGACGCGCCTAAACTCACCGACATTTGAAGTAACCACCGCCAAACCACGTGCCAGCGCCGTTCCAGCGATCAAGACGTCGTTAGCGCCGATGGGCTGTTCATGTTATGCAAAGCGGGCGTGAAATGGAAGACGCGAGAATGTTGGTGAAACGCAGAGAATGCCTCTTCGCGTGGTAGCCAAGCACGCGTACGCCTCACCGGCCCCGCCAAAAAGTCGGCGGCGGCGAGACGGCGTTTCAGAACCTCAACGCCACAACATCCGGCGATGTTTCCGTCAGTAACGGAAACTCCGAAAACTCAATGTGGCCGTTCCGTCGCCGGAAGGAAGGGCGTGATGCCAGCCAAGTGTTTCTTCGTCTGTTTGGCGGCCCGCTTTTCCTTGTGAGTCAGCAGGGGCTGCTTTTTGTTTTCCTTGTTGCTTTGTTTTAACTTGCCCATGATCCTGCTCCTGGTAAGCACCAGCGAATACGGGTGCTGATCCAGTATGGGTCGAAGCGGGGGAATAGCCAGACATACTTTCCCCATGAAATTACCTTCATGGGGAAAGTCTCTTTAGTCGGCGGAGTTCAGCGCACGCTGATCTGGTCGAAGACGCCGCCGTCGGCGAAGTGGGTGGTCTGGGCCTTGGTCCAGCCGCCGAAGACTTCGTCGATGGTGAAGAGCTTCACCGGCGCGAACTGTTTGGCGTACTTGGCGGCCGCTTTCTTGTCGATGGGGCGGTAGTAGTGCTTGCCGGCGATGTCCTGGCCCTCGGGCGAATAGAGATAGTCGAGATAGGCGGTGGCGACGGCACGGGTACCGCGCTTGTCCACAACTTTGTCGACGACGCTGACGGGCGGTTCGGCGAGGATGGAAAGCGAGGGCGTGACGATCTCGAACCCGCCGTTACGTAGCTGCGGGCCGAGTTCCTTGATGGCGAGATAGGCTTCGTTCTCCCAGGCCAGCAGCACATCGCCGATGCCGCGCTCGACGAAGGTGGTGGTGGAGCCGCGGGCGCCGGAATCGAGCACCTTGACGTTGGCGAAAAGCTTTTTGGTGAAGTCTTTGGCCGTGGCGTCGTTGCCGCCCGGCTGTTTGAGGGCGTAGGCCCAGGCGGCCAGGTAGTTCCAGCGGGCGCCGCCGGAGGTCTTGGGGTTGGGAGTGATGACGTCGATGCCAGGCTTGACCAGATCGTTCCAGTCCTTGATGGCTTTGGGATTGCCCTTGCGGACGAGGAAGACGATGGTCGAGGTATAGGGCGAGGCGTTGTGTGACAGGCGCTTCTGCCAGTCGGCGGGGATCAGCTTGGCCTTGTCGTGCAGGGCGCCCACGTCGTAGGCCAGGGCCAGGGTGACGACATCCGCGTCGAGGCCATCGATGACGGCGCGGGCCTGCTTGCCGGAGCCGCCGTGGGACTGCTTGATGGTGACGTTGTCGCCGCTCTTGGCCTTCCAGTGCTTGGCGAAGGCGGCGTTGTAGTCCTGGTACAGCTCGCGGGTCGGATCGTAGGAGACGTTGAGCAGAGAAATATCGGCGGCGTGGGCGGTGAAGCTGAATGCGCCGAGCAAGGCGGCGAGCAGGGTGTTGCGGGTCATGACGGGCTCCGTAAATGAGTGGGAAGCCCAGACTCTAGAGGCCGCCCGCCAGCGGATGAACCAAGAAATTCTGCTTAGCTTATGAGCACCAGCGTGAAAAGTCGGCGCTGGTGAAACGGCGATTATTGCTAGGCACCGACGTGCATCCCGGTCAAACCGCTACTTGATTAGCCACCAAGCTCAGCTACCGGCCAAATGAACCACTCATTGGTCCATCGACATCCGTCACACCGGCGCAGGCCGGTGTCCAGCGCGGGCGCCGACTGGATTCCGGCCTTCGCCGGAATGACACGTTGAACATTGTGGCCCATCAGGAACCGCTATCATGGCGGCACCCCGCCTCAGGAGCACCGCCATGAACCCGCGCCGCACGCTGCTGAAATTCCTCGCCGCCCTTGGTGTCTTCGGTCCCGCCGGCCTTTCCGGTCTGGTCCGCGAGGCTCTGGCCAATGGCAACAAGCCCGTCGCGCCGGGCCTGCACAAGCTCAAGGGCGAAGTCACGGTGAATGGCAAACCGGCTCGCGAGGGCCAGGCCATCGGTCCCGGCGACACCGTCGCCACCGGGCGCGGCGGCGAGGCCATCTATGTCATCGGCCAGGACGCCTTTCTCCAGCGCGAAAACTCGACGGTGAACTTCGGCGCTGATGCGGCCCGCAACCTGATGCGCGTGGTCACCGGAAAAATCCTCTCCGTCTTCGGTAAGGGCGAGCGCACGATCCAGGTCTCCACCGCTACCATCGGCATTCGCGGCACCGGCTGCTACATCGAGGACGAAGGCGCCGGCGCGACGGCGCGGACCTATTTCTGCCTCTGCTACGGCAGCGTCGAGTTGACGCCCGGCGCGGCGCCGCAGGAGAAGGAAACCTACAGCACCCGGCATCACGACAAGCCCATGTATATTCACAACGACATGAAGATGCCGAAGATGATGGTGCCGGCAGGCGTGATCAACCACAGCGACGATGAACTGACACTGCTGGAAAACCTGGTCGGCCGCTGGCCGCCGTTCAACAGCCAATACGACAAACGCTACTGAAGGACGCAAGCATGCTCGCACTATCACGCCTGTCCCGCATCTCCCTCGCCCTGTTCGCCGGCCTCTGTGCCGCCCCGGCCTTTGCGGATCGTCTGGCGACGATCCAGTCATCGAAGGCCCTGCGCGTGTGCATCTGGCCCGACTACTACTCCATCAGCTACCGCAATCCGCGCACCCAGCAGTTGGCTGGCATCGACATCGATCTCGCGCTGGAACTGGGCAAGGATCTCGGCGCCCGGGTGGAGTTCGTGGATAGCTCCTTCGCCAAGCTGATCGAGGACGTCACCGGCGACAAGTGCGACGTCGCCATGTTCGCCATCGGCATCACGCCCCTGCGCAAGGAGAAGCTCGCCTTCACCCAGCCGCATCTGGCCAGCGACATCTACGCCATCACCACCAAGACCAATCGCCGCATCAAGGACTGGGCCGACATCGACAAGGCCGGCACCATCGTCGCCGTGGCCAAGGGCACGCTGCACGAACCGATCATGAAGGAGAAGCTGAAGGCCGCCACGCTCCAGGTGCTGGACACGCCCTTCGCCCGCGAGCAGGAGGTGCAGTCCGGCCGCGCCGACGTCTTCATGACCGACTTCCCCTACAGCCGGCGCATGCTCGACAACGCCGACTGGTCGCGTCTGGTGACGCCGCCGTCCACCTATCACATCACGCCCTACGGCTATGCGGTCAAGCCCGGCGATCCGGCCTGGCTGGCGCGGGTGGACAAGTTCGTCACCGATATCAAGAAGGACGGCCGCCTGCTGGCCACCGCCAAGCGGCACAAGCTCGATCCCATCGTTGCACCCCCGGTCGCGCCCTAAAACAGCGGCATGCCGCATTCTCGCGTCCGCGCCACCCGACTGGTATTTTCCATCGGGTTGGCGCTTTTCATCAGCGGCGTGGTCGCCATCGCCGGCCTGTCGCTGTGGAACCTGCACCGGGAGACCATCGCCAACGGCTACAGCATCGCCGCGATGCACTCGCGGGCTTTCGAGGATCACCTGACGCAAAGCCTGCATGGGGTGGATGTGGTCGCTGGCGGTATCGCCACCAGCCAGGAGCCGGGCGTGAAGCCGGCAATTCTCGGCCAGCGCCTGTTCGACGCCCTGCGTCACGCGCCCTACCTGCGCTCCATTTCCCTGCTGGATGAAAAGTCCCACATCGTCGCCAGTTCCAACCCGGCCAACCTCGGCCGCCGTGTCGCCAGCGCCGACTTTTTCCCCCAGGTGGAAACCAACACCGATCTGCTGCGCATCGGCCGGCCCTGGAACGGACGCGACTTCGCCGACGGCCATCCCGCCGACGGTACGGAACAGGGCGGTGATAGCGGTTTCATTCCCGTGCTGCGTCCTATCCTCGTCGGCGATCACCGTGTGACGCTGCTGGTTGCCGTCAATTCGGACTACTTCATCAACCACATCGGCCAGAAATTCGAGGCCTCGGCCGGCCGCATCCGCATCCTGCGTTACGACGGTGTGCTGCTGCTGTCGACAGCGATCAACGACGTGCCGGGCAAGGTTCCGGCCGAATCGATCCATCGCCTGCTCGACGAAAAGGATTTTGGCAGTCTGCTCCAAACCCTTGCCGGCGATGGCGAGGTGCTCACTGCCTGGCGCGCCTCGCGGCTTTTCCCCTTCGTCGTGATCACCCATCTCGACAAATCGGAAACCCTGCGGCGCTGGGACGAAGGCCTGCGCTCCGCGCTGGCCGTCATCATCCCCATCCTGCTCATCGTCAGCGCCATCACCGTGGCCTTCTATCGTCGCCAGTTGCGCCTGATCACACAGGAAGTCGAAATCGACCGCCAGCGCCGCATGACCTCGACGGTGTTCGACGCCAGCAACGACATCATCATCATCACCGACCCGACGGCCAACATTCTCTCGGTAAACCCGGCCTTTTCCCGCGTCACCGGCTATGCCGCCGCCGAATCCATCGGCCGTAACCCGCGCCTGCTTGCCTCGGGACGACAGGATGCCGACTTCTATGCCGACATGTGGCAGAGCCTGACGCATGCAGGCATCTGGCAAGGCGAGATCGTGAACCGGCGCAAGGATGGCGAGCTGCTGGTGAATTGGGTCACCATCACCGCCGTGCGCGATGCCCAGGGCCAGTTGCAGCACTACATCGGCGTCCTCGCCGACATCACCGAACGCAAGCAGAAGGAAACAGAACTCAAGGCTGCCAAGGAAGCCGCCGAGGTTGCCGCCCTGGCCAAGTCGCGCTTCCTCGCCACCATGAGCCACGAAATCCGCACGCCGATGAACGGCATCATCGGCATGACCGACCTGGCGCTGATGTCCAACCCGGGCCCGGAGCTGCGCGGTTATCTTGATCTGGTGAAGGCCTCCGCCACCTCGCTGATGGGTGTGCTCTCCGACGTGCTCGACTACTCGCGCATGGAAGCCGGCCACGTCGCTCTGGAAACAATCCCCTTCAGCGTCGCCGATATCGCCGAAAGCGTCGTCGCCCTCTTCCAGCCCCAGGCCACGGAAAAGCACATTGCGCTCAAGCTCGTGATCGCTCCCGACCTGCCCGATCTGGTCACCGGCGATCCACTGCGCCTGCGTCAGATCCTGACCAATCTGATCAGCAACGCGATCAAGTTCACCCAGGTCGGCGAGGTCATGCTGCGCGTCGGCACCGAGGCGACGAACAAGGGAACGGACTACTGTTTCGACATCATCGATACCGGTATCGGCATCCCTGCCAACAAGCTGGACGAGGTCTTCGATCCCTTCGTTCAGGCCGATGGCACGGTGACCCGCACCCACGGCGGCAGCGGACTGGGACTATCGATCTGTCGGCAACTGGCTCAGTTGATGGGCGGCCGCATCGTGTTGAGCAGTGAAGTCGGTCGCGGTACCCGCTTCACCGTCCGCCTGCCCTTTGGCGCCATGGCGGCCATGGTGGCCGAGGCAGACAAATCCTGAGTAGCGCCTAGGAAAGCTCCGCCATCGGCGGCGTGACCTTGAGAATTTCCTCGATGGTCGTGACACCCGCCGCCACCTTCTTGGCACCGGCGATGCGCAGCGGCTTCATGCCTTCGCGCATCGCCTGGTCGCGCAAGCGCGCCAGCTCCGCCTTGCCCGCCACCAGCTTCTTGATCTCCGCCGACATGGGCATGATCTCGTAGATGCCGACGCGGCCCAGATAACCCGTCATGCGGCATTCGAGGCAGCCGGCGGGGCGATACAACTGGGCCGGCTTGCCGGCCTTGTAAGGTGACACCAGCGCGGTCCAGGCGTCCTCGTCCTCGGTGCGCAAGCCCGAGGGCTGCTTGCAGTGCGGGCAGAGGGTGCGCACCAAACGCTGGGCCATGACGCCGAGCACCGTGGCCGAAAGCAGATAGGGCGGCACGCCAAGGTCGACCAGGCGCGTGATGGCCGAGGGGGCGTCGTTGGTGTGCAGGGTGGACAACACGAGGTGGCCGGTCAGCGCCGCCTGGATCGCCATGTCGGCGGTTTCCAGGTCGCGGATTTCGCCGACCATGATGATGTCCGGGTCCTGCCGCATCAGGGAGCGGATACCTTCGGCGAAGCCCATGCCGATGTCGGGCAGAATCTGCACCTGGTTGAAGGAGCCTTCGATCATTTCGATCGGGTCTTCCAGGGTGCAGACGTTCACCTCCGGTGTGGCGAGATGTTTCAGCGTCGAATACAGGGTCACCGTCTTGCCGCTGCCGGTGGGGCCGGTGACGAGGATGATGCCATTGGGCTGGGTGGACATCTCGCGCCACTGCGCGGCTTCCTCGTCGGCAAAACCAAGCTCGGAAAAATCGCGCACCAGCACTTCGGGATCGAAGATCCGCATCACCAGCTTTTCGCCGAAAGCGGTGGGCAGGGTCGCTAAGCGCAGTTCCACCTCCTGCCCGTCCGGCGTGCGGGTCTTGATGCGGCCATCCTGCGGGCGGCGCTTTTCCACCACGTCCATGCGGCCGAGAATCTTGATGCGGCTGGTCATGGCGTTGAGCACTGCCATGGGAATCTGGTACACCTGATGCAGCACGCCGTCGATGCGGAAGCGCACGATGCCCAGCTCGCGACGCGGCTCGACGTGGATGTCCGAGGCGCGCTGCTCGAAGGCGTACTGCCACAGCCAATCGACGATACGGACGATGTGCTGGTCGTTGGCGTCGAACTGCTTGTTTGACTTGCCCAGCTCGACCAGTTGCTCGAAGTTGGAAACACCGCCAGTGACGTCGCCCTTGCCCATCGCCCCCTTGATGGACTTGGCCATGTTGTAGAACTCAGCCTGGTAACGCGCGATGTCGTCCGGGTTGCTGATGACGCGGCGAATGTCCTTCTTCAGGATCGGCGCCATCTCCGCCTCCCAGCCACGCTGGAAAGGCTCCGCCGTGGCAATCACCACTTCGTGCGGCTTCACCTCCACCGGCAGGATGCGGAAACGGGAAGCGTAGGTGTTGCTCATCACATCTGTCACTGCCGCAAAATTGATTTTCAGCGGATCGATGTGCAGATAGTCGAGGCCGCACCACTTGGCCATCCATTGCGTGAGGCCGTCGAGGTCGAGCACGCGGTTGGGCGGCAGCAGCGATTTCCAGCGCTGCTCGGCGATCACCACCAGCGGGTGTGTGTCACCTTTGTAGTAGCGGCGGTCCTGCTTGAATTTTGCCGCCTCCTCCGCATCCACCAGTCCGTCGACGACAAGAGCATCGACCATTTCGGCCAGGGTGAGGCGATGGTCCGTGGGCGGGTTGGCGTTCATGGCAGGAACTATATCAGCGCATGTTGCCGATGATGGCGGAACGGTTGTCCTGCATTTTCTTGATGAAGTTGGTCATCGTCTCGAAGGCCTCGTTGCGCTTGTTGGACAGCGACTGGAGACGCAGCATGTCCATCTGCTGGGAATTGCTCATGCTGTCGATCTGCGCCTTGATCTGTTGGGCCGCTCCATCGAGCTGCGCCTTGGTGACGCTGCCATTGATCCCGCCCACCAGCATGCCCTCGTCGCCCTTGCTGGTCGGGCTCCATTGCAGGGTGCGCCCCTTGGTCTGGCCGAAAGGGCGAATCCCGGCGCTGACCAGGGTGGCATTGATTTCCTTTTCCAGGCGATAGTCGTTGGGGGCGAGCAGGGCATCGAGCTTGTCGGTCGCCCTGGCGGTGGACGCGCCGACCCGGTTCAGGGACAGCAGCGCTGCGTTCAGCTTGGCGATCTGGTCGTTCTTGGTCTGGACGGAGGCGATCTGGTTCTTGAGCTGCGCCTCCAGAAGATTGGCCCGGTTGGACTGCACGGCCATCATGGCCGTTTCCAGATCCATGCCCTTGATGTCCAGAGGCTGAGTCCCGCCGATGGCACCGATGCTGGCCTGGAATTTTTTCTGCTCGGCTGCCGGCAGGGATTTCATGGCGGCGCCGACCGTCACGTTCTCCGGCTTGGCAGCGCCCGTCGCAGACGGCGGAGCAGGCGGCGCAGCGATGGGTGCAGAAACTGCCGCGCTGCGAGCTGCCATGGCCTGCTTCATCATGCCGTCCAACTCGCTCCGGCACTGGGTCACCTGCGGTGAGCCCGCCGGCAGTTCGCGGCACTGCCGAAGTTTGGCGTTGATCGTGTTCGCTAGCGTTGCGGTATCCGCCGCGGCGGCAAATTCGGTGATCAGGGCGATGGCAGCGAGAGCGGTAGCGGCAAGCTTTTTCATGGTCAACCTCATGGGCAAGGACGCTATCATAGACCACCCTCCCCACAAGGAAGCGATGCATGAAGCACATCCTGACACTGCTGGCCGGCCTCGGGCTGGCCTCGCTGGCTCAAGCCCAGAGCACCACCGCCGGCGACTGTGCGCTGGCCCGTGATCCGGCCCGCTGCGAAGCGCGCCAGGGCGCCCTGAAGATATGTGCGGACAAGCGCGGCGCAGCAAAGAGTGAATGTCTGGACGCCAACATGCCGCCCATCGACTGCACAAAAACCGCCGACCCTCAGCGCTGCGAAGCCATCGAAAAAGCCAAGGAAGTCTGTCGCGACAAAGTCGGCAAGGAACAGAAAGCCTGCCTGAAGGGCCAGACGCCGAAGAAGAAGGCCACGACGAAAAAGAAGAAGAAAACGACGAAGCCGAAACCTTAGGTCAGCGCCGAAACCAGCGCATCCCGCCAGCGGGCGAGCTTGTCCTCGTATTTCGTCCCGGCATTGGCCGGGCTGGTGGAGGGCAGCACGAAGACCTCGAAGCCCTGGGCCTCCACTTCCTTGATGCGACGCGCCGCCGTGCGGCCGTTGAAGCAAACTCGCCGTAGCGCCGGCGCCGACTTTTTCAGTCCGGCCAGATCGTTGGGGATGCCGTCGCGGATCGCCGAATCCAGGCTGCCTTCGCGGCTGCACGAGACGTAGATGTCCCAGATGGCGATACCGGCCGCGCGGGCGGCGGCGATGCGCTCGGGGTAGGCCAAGGTCTTCAAGGGTTGGCCGACGATCTCGCCCAGGATGCGCCAGAACAGGTTCTGCGGATGGGCGTAATACTGCTGCGCCGCCAGCGAGGCGGTGGACGGAAACGAGCCCAGGATCAGCACCCGGGCTCGTTCGTCGATCACCGGCGGCAGGCCGTAAAGCCTGCCGTCGTTGTTGACATCACTTGCCACTCATCTCCAGCATCAGCTGGTTCATGCGCTTCACGAAGGTAGCCGGATCGTCGAGCTGGCCACCCTCGGCGAGCAGGGCCTGATCGAACAGCACCGCCGCCCAGTCGTCGAACTTGCTCTCTTCATACTTGAGGCGCAGCACCACCGGGTGCCTGGGGTTGATTTCGAGAATCGGCTTGGACACCGGGGCGTTCTGGCCGGCGGCCTTGAGGATGCGCGCCAGGTTGCCGGAAACGTCCTGTTCGTCGGCAACCAGGCAGGCCGGACTCTCGGTCAGGCGATGGGTCACGCGCACTTCCTTGACCTTCTCGGTCAGGGCCTTGGCGATCTTCTCGGTCAGATCCTTGAACTCGCCGACGTCCTTTTCCTGTTCCTTCTTCTCGGCCTCGTCTTCGAGCTTGCCCAGGTCCAGGCCGCCCTTGGCGACGGAGACCACCTGCTTGCCCTCGAACTCGGTGAGGTGCGACACCACCCACTCATCCACCCGGTCGGTGAGCAGCAGCACTTCGATGCCCTTCTTGCGGAAGACTTCCAGGTGCGGGCTGTTCTTCGCCGCGTTGAAGGTCTCGGCGGTGACGTAGTAAATCTTTTCCTGTTCCGGCTTCATGCGGCCGATGTAGTCGGCCAAGGAGACGGTTTCGTCGGTGGTGTCGGCCAAGGTGGAAGCAAAGCGCAGCAGGCCGGCGATCTTGTCCTTGTTGGCGTGGTCCTCGCCCATGCCTTCCTTCAGCACGCGACCGAATTCCTTCCAGAAGCTGGCGTACTTCTCCTTGTCATTCTCGGCGAGGTCCGACAACAGGCCCAGCACCTTGTTCGTGCAGCCCTTGCGGATGGCCTCAATGTCCTTCGACTCTTGCAGGATTTCACGGGAGACATTGAGCGGCAAATCGGCCGAATCGACCACGCCGCGCACGAAGCGCAGGTAGAGCGGCATCAACTGCTCGGCGTCGTCCATGATGAAAACGCGGCGCACGTAGAGCTTGACGCCGTGACGGGCGTTGCGGTCCCACATGTCGAAGGGCGCGTGGCCGGGGATGTAGAGCAGCTGCGTGTATTCGCTGCGGCCCTCGACGCGGGCATGGCTCCAGGCCAGCGGGTCTTCGTAGTCGTGGCCAACGTGCTTGTAGAACTCCTTGTATTCCTCGTCCGTGATGTCGGACTTGCTGCGCGCCCAGAGGGCCGAGGCCTTGTTGACCGTCTCGTCCTCGTCGGTGGCCTTCTGTTCGTTGGACTCCTTGTCCCACTCTTCCTTCTTCATCACGATAGGCTGGACGATGTGGTCGGAGTATTTGCGGATGATCTGGCGCAGCTTCCAGCCGGAGAGCAGGTCGTCCTGGCCTTCCTTGAGATGCAGGGTGATCTCGGTACCGCGACCGGCCTTTTCCACCATCTCGATGCTGAACTCGCCAGCACCCTCGGATTCCCATTTCACGCCCTGGTCGGCGGCGGTGCCGGCGCGACGGGTCACCACCGACACGCGGTCGGCGACGATGAAGGAAGAGTAGAAGCCGACGCCGAACTGGCCGATCAGGTTGGCGTCCTTCTTCTGGTCGCCGGTCAGCTGCGAGAAGAATTCCCGCGTGCCGGACTTGGCGATGGTGCCGAGGTTAGCGATCACTTCCTCGCGACTCATGCCGATGCCGTTATCAGCGATGGTCAGGGTCTTGGCGTCCTTGTCGAAGGAAATGCGAATCTGGAACTCCGCATCGTTCTCGAAGAGGGCGCCGTTGTGCAGGGCCTCGAAACGCAGCTTGTCGCAGGCGTCGGACGCGTTGGACACCAGCTCGCGGAGGAAAATCTCGCGGTTGGAGTACAACGAATGGATCATCAGTTGCAGTAGTTGCTTGACCTCGGTCTGAAAGCCGAGGGTTTCCTTGCTGGCGGTAGCAGTAGCGGTCATGGTGTCCCCTGAAAATGAAACGAATGTCAGGGGCGGGATATGGGGGCTGAAAATCCGGTTTCAAGCCCCCTTGAACTGTCGGGGCTTTCGGCTTGGGGAAATTGCGCCCGACAGACGTTTTTCTTCATTTTGCCCAGCACCCGCAGCCGCACATCGCTGGTCGGCTTGACCCGGCAGGCCAGCACGATGTCCTGTGCCTCCTCTTCCTCGCTGACGTGGTCCCGGCTCATCACCCGCTTGCTATAGCTGCCTTCGACGATCTCGACCTTGCAGACACCGCAGCCGCCGCCCCGGCAGCCGACGGGGATGCCTTTCTTGCGCAGGGCTTCCATGCCCTCCAGCAGCGAGATGCGTTCATCGCAGCGGTAGGTCTCGTCGGTGTCCTCGATGGTGACGGTGTGATGAGTCATTTCAAATCTTCTTGAACAGTGGACTGCGCACCTGTTGGGCGTCCGCCGCGGAAAAGAACTTTTCAGTATAAATATCCCGCTCGAACAGCCGCCCCTGCATCAGGGTGGTGATGCAGGCGTCGATCATCACCGGCGGGCCGCACAGATAGGCCTTGTGGCCCCGGAAGTCGTTGTCGAAATGGGCCTTGGCGGCGTCATGCACGAAACCCCGGAAGCCTTGCCAGGCCGAGCCGTCGGGCTCATTGGAGAGGGCCGGTACGTAGCTGAAGTTCGGATGCTTCGCCGCCAGGGCGAGGAAATCGTCGTGGTAGTACAACTCGTCGCGGCTGCGGGCACCGTACACCAGGGTGATGGGCGCATTTTCCTCATTGGTATTGCCGGAGTCGAGCAGGTCGAGAATCATCGAGCGGGGGCTGGATAGCCCGGAGCCTCCGGCGAAGAAGATCGATGGCAGGGCGGCGGACTTGCGTACGAAGAAACGGCCATAGGGGCCGGCCAGCTTGACGCTGTCGCCGACCTTGAGTTCCTGATGCACCCAGGTGGTGGCCTTGCCGCCGGGGACGAGACGGATGTTCAGTTCCACTTCGCCGGCGGCGGACGGTGGATTGGCCAGCGAGAAGGCACGGCTCTGGCCGTCCGGCATGTGCAGATTAACGTACTGGCCGGCCTGGAAATCCATGGGCTGATCCAGGGTGATCCACAGGCCCTTGATGGTGGGCGTGAGGTTTTCGATGCGCGAGACTTTGCCGTGAAAATCTTTCACCGGCAGGTTGCGGGCATCCGGTTCGAGGTCGATGTCGGCTTCGATGACGATGTCGGACATCAGGGTGGCGCAGCAGGCGAGGCATTTGCCCTCCTCCCGCTCGTAATCCATGAG
>JAVBXY010000032.1 GCA_030824275.1 Rhodocyclaceae bacterium
ATCAGAAGCGCTCGAAATCGCCATCGGCGACGGAGGAGACGGCAGGGGCCTTGGCGACATGGGCGCGGGGTGCCGCCGGACGAGGCTTGCTCGCCGTGCTGCCAGCGCCGACTTTTGCGGGGCTGCCGCCATCGACCTTGAAGAATCCCATCAGCTCCTGCAACTGATTGGCCTGACCGCCCATTTCCTCGGCGGTGGCGGCGAGTTCCTCGGAAGCGGACGCGTTCTGCTGCGTCGCCTTGTTGAGTTGGCCCATGGCGCCGTTGATCTGGCCGACGCCGGCGCTTTGTTCCTGGCTGGCGGCCGCAATCTCCTGCACCAGATCGGAGGTCTTGCGGATGCTGGGGACCATCTCGTCGAGGAGTGATCCGGCCTTCTCGGCCATCTTCACGCTGGAGCCGGCCAGTTCGCCGATTTCCTGGGCAGCGACTTGTGAGCGCTCGGCCAGTTTGCGCACTTCGGCGGCGACCACCGCGAAACCCTTGCCGTGTTCGCCGGCACGGGCCGCTTCGATGGCAGCGTTGAGGGCCAGCAGATTGGTCTGGTAAGCGATGTCATCGATGATGCCGATCTTGCCGGCGATCTGCTTCATGGCCTCGACGGTTTCCTTCACCGCACCGCCGCCTTCCGTGGCTTCCACGGCCGACTTGCTGGCCATGTTGTCGGTGACCTTGGCGTTCTCGGTGTTCTGGTTGATGCTGGCCGTCATCTGTTCCACGGAAGCCGTGGTTTCCTCGACTGAGGCCGCCTGCTCGCTGGAGGACTGGGACAGGGTCTGCGCCGTGGCCGAGACCTGGCCGGCGGCATTGGTCAGCGCATCGGCAGCAGTATTGATCTGGGCGATGGTGTCGGAGAGGCGGGCGATGGTGGTGTTGATGGCCTGCTTGAGGGTATCGAAGTCGCCCTGGTAGTTCTTGGAGATGGTCTCGGTCATGTCGCCGTTGGACATGGCGCCCATGACGCGCTGGACGTCGTTGATGGGGCCGATGACGGCGTCCAGCGTGTCGTTCACGCCGGCGACGATCTTGCGGAAGTCGCCCTGGTGCTTGGCAGCATCGGCACGGGTGTCCAGCTTGCCGGCGACAGCGGCCTGGGCCAGCAGGTTGGCATCGGCGACCATGGCGTTGACGGCGTCGATACAGGTGTTGAGGTTGTTCTTGATGGTGTTGAAGTCACCGTTGTAGCTGTCGGTGATCTTCGCCGGGATGTTGCCCTGGGAAATCTTCTCGACGTAGTCGGCGGCGACGTTCAAGGGGCCGATGACGGCGTTCAGGGTGTCATTGACACCGGCGACGACCTTGCGGAAGTCACCCTGGTGCTTGGCGGCATCGGCGCGGGTGGCGAGTTTGCCCTCGACGGCGGCCTGGGAGAGCATGTTGGCGTCGGCGACCAGGGCATTGACGGCATCGACGCAGGTGTTGAGGTTATTCTTGAGGACGTTGAAATCACCGTTGTAGCTGTCGGTGATCTTGGGCGGAATGTCGCCCTTGGAGATGCGGTCCACATAGCCGGCAGCAACGTTCAAGGGGCCGATGACGGCGTCCAGCGTGTTGTTCACGCCGGCGACGATCTTCTGGTATTCGCCCTGGTACTGGCTGGCGTCGGCGCGGGTGGACAGCTTGCCATCCACAGCAGCCTGGGCCAGGCGAGTGGCTTCGGCGCTCATGTCCTTGACGGCGGTGACGGCCTTGTCCAGCGCGCTCAGCACCTGGCCGACTTCATCCTTGGCCGAGGTGTCGATGGTCATGTTGAAGTCGCCCTCGGCGATCTTGTCGGCAATCTTGACTGCGTCACCGACGGGCTTGGTGATGCTGCGGGTGATGAGGAAGCCGAAGGCGACGGTCAGCAGCGCGGCGATGATGGTCAGAGCGATCATCAGCTTTTCGGCTGAGGCGCCGGCCTCGATGGCGGCCTTGCCTTCAGCGGCGGTCAGTTCCGTCAGGAAGTTGATCAAGTCGTTGATGCCCTTGAAGTAGGCGTTCTGCTGTTTGCGTACCTCGGTCAACATGAACTCGGTGGCTTCGTCCTTCTTGCCCAGACGGGCCAGTTCCATGAATTTTTCCTGCATCGGTACATAGGAGGCACGGGCATCGGTCATCGCCTTCAGGAGTTCCTTGCCCTTGGGTGTGGAAATCGTGGCGGTGAGCTTGTCCAGATTGTCGCCGATGATTTTGCGCTGCTCGGAAATGCGATCCAGTTCCTTCTTCACGTCCTCCGGCGACTTGACCAGCAGGGAGTTGCGCATCGAGCGGGCAATCGTGTTGAGCGCATCAATGATGTCATTGGCCTGGGCGGTCTTCGGATTGCGGTCCGTGATGATGGCCTCCAGTTCGTGGCTCAGGGAGGACAGGCGCAGCGTGCCAATGGTGGCGACGGTGATCAGCAGGGCGAGGGTGACGGCAAAGCCGATCCCGAGTCGGACCCCGATTTTTAAGTTGTTCAACATGATCTTGTTCTCCAGATGCGTAATTGGATGGATGGGGCTTATTGGTTGGATGCTTCAAGAAGTTTGCTGCCGTGGGCGTTTTGCGCGCGCTGGTCTTCCAGGCGGGCGCAGCGGCTGACGAGGGCCTGTACGTCCAGGATCAGGGCGACCTCGCCGCTGCCCAGGATGGTCGAACCACCAATCCCGCGCACATTGCGGAAGAGGGTGCCCAGGGGCTTGATCACTGTCTGGAATTCGCCATGCAGGTGATCCACCACGATGCCGGCCTTCTGCCCGGCGTACTGCACGACGACGACGTTGGTACGGGCCGGCTCGACGCCGGGTATTTCGAACATTTCCCGCAGGCGGACGAAGGGCAGCACTTCGCCACGCAGGTTCAGGTAGTTGCGATCCTCCGTGGTGTTGGACAGTTCGATGCACTCGACCACCATATCCAGCGGAATCACGTAGGACGACTTGCCGACGCTGGTCAGGAAGCCGTCGATGATGGCCAGGGTCAGCGGCAGGCGGATGGTGAAACGGGAGCCCTTGCCCAGCTCCGTCTTGACATCGACCATGCCACGCAGGGCCTGGATGTTCTTGCGCACTACGTCCATGCCGACACCCCGGCCAGACAAGTTGGTGACTTTGTCCATGGTCGAGAAACCGGCTTCGAAAATCAGGTTGACGATCTCTTGGTCCGAGAGCGGCTGGCCGGGCTGGATGATGCCTTTCTCGACCGCCTTGGCGTGAATCTTGTCCTTGTTCAGGCCGCCGCCGTCGTCCACCACCTCGATGACGATGCTGCCGGAGTCATGGAAGGCGTTGAGCTCGACCCGGCCCTTGACCGGCTTGCCGGCGGCAGCACGATTCGCGGCGGATTCGATGCCATGATCCATGGCATTGCGCACCAGGTGCATCAGCGGATCGCCGATCTTTTCCACCACCGACTTGTCCAGTTCGGTTTCGCCGCCGCTGATGACCAGCTCGATGTCCTTGCCGAGTTCCTTGGAGACGTCGCGGACGACGCGCTGGAAACGATTGAAGGTTTCACCGATCTGCACCATACGCAATTGCAGGGCCGAGTCGCGGATGCTTTCGACCAGGCGGGAGAGTACCGAGGTAGCTTCGACGAGGGTGGATTCACCGCTCTTCTGGGCCAGCAGGTTGGCGCTGGCGCCGGCGATGACGAGTTCGCCGACCAGGTCGATGAGATCGTCTAGCTTGTCGGCCTGGACGCGGATCAGCCGGGATTCGGCTGCCTTCTTTTCGGAGACGGTCTTTTGCTTGGCGGCAGCGGCCTCGACCAGTTCGGGCTGGACCATGTGCTGCTGGACCAGGATGTCGCCCAGTTGCGGGGGCGCCGTGTCGCCAGCGCCGACTTTTGCGCCGAACTGCTGGCGCAGGCCGGCATCGAGTTCTTCTTGCGTCAACGCACCGCTCTTGACCAGTATCTCGCCCAACCGCATGTTCTCTTCGGGCAGGGTTTCGATCAGGTGGAGGTAGTCGTCCACCTTGCTGTTCGGCGGCAGGATGTGCAGTTCACATTCCTCGCGGCAGAAGTCGAAGACGTTCTCGATGGCATCCTTGGTGGCGTGGCTGCGGAAGTTGATCTCGAAGCCTAGGTAGCAGCACTCCGGGTCCATCTTTTCCGCTTCCGGCAGGCCATCCGTCAGCGTCGTCATGTGGGCAATTTCGCCCAGTGAGAGCAGGTAGCGCAGGAAGGCCAGCGGGTCCATGCCATTCTTCAGCACGTCCTGGCCGAAGCGGATGGAGATGTGCCAGCAGTCCGTGGTGGCGGTATCGCGGTCATCGCGCTCGACGGCGCCGCTCGAGGCCTCAGTGAGGCCGCTGGCTGACTTCTTGGCCGAGGCAGCGTCTCCGCCAAGGAATGGACGCAACTGTTCGGCGATGGCTTCGCCGGCTTTTTCCAGCTCCGGGTCCGGGTCGTGGTCGCCGCCTTCGACACGGGCGAGCAAGGCGCCCAGATGGTCGCAGCCTTTGAGCAGGGCGGTGATCAGTTCGCTGCTGACGGAGAGTTCATTGGTACGCATCTTGTCGAGAATGTTCTCGAGGATGTGGGTGAACTTTTCGACGTGGTGAAGTTCCACCACGCCGGAGCCGCCCTTGATGGTGTGGGCTGCGCGGAAGATGCCGTTGATGGTTTCGGCATCGTGGTCGCCCTGTTCCATGCGCAGCAGGCCATCTTCCAGCTCCGTGAGTTGTTCGCGGGCTTCCTGGGCAAATACGCCGTAGATTTCTTCCATCGCCAGCTCCTGGATCAGTGGGGTTCGCCGGCGGGAATCACCAGCGGGTCGCCGAAAAAGGCCACCATGTTGAAAAATTCGATGACTTCGCGGACCGCCGGGCTATGACCGACGATGCGCAGTACGTGGTCCTGGCGCAGGGATTCGCGCTTGGCCAGGGCCAACAGTTGGAAGCCGGAGGTGTCCATTTCTCCGACGTGGGAGAGATCGAGTTCGAGGATGGGCACCGTCTGCACTGCGTCGATCAGGCGCTGCTTGATCTCGGCGGCGTTGTAGATGGTCATGTCACCATCGACCGTGATGCGTGCCGCACCCTCGGTCGTGGTCTGGGTGGCGAATTCCATGCGTGCTCTCCCGCTGGCTAGAACAGTTCGATTTTCGGGCCACCCTTGTCGCTGTTGGTGGCACCGTCTTTCATGGCGCTGTGATGGGTGTCGCGCTGGGACGACATGACGTAGTTGCTGTAGAGCTGGTCAAGGTGTTCGGCGATCGGCTTCAATTGAAAGTTCGGATCCTCGAACTGGTCGAGGCGCTCGGCGAGCATGCTCGAATGGGAGTCGAGGCGGTTCAGGGCGTCGATCACCTGTTCGATCTGTTGGCGGGTCACGTCCTGGAACTGAACACTGGCCAGGGCCGACATGAACATGTCGGCGAGCTGCCGGCTGCTGTCAGTGATGGTTTCCATCACGGCGGCTTCGTGGTCGGTGACCTCCTTGTAGCTGCGGCCAAGCTCATCAAGCTGAGCGGCGAAGCTTTCCAGGGCCTGGCGTTCCGTATCGTTGTTGTCCTTCGAGAGCTTGTCGGCGAACTGGGACTCGATGGAGGAGGCGACGGCGTGGATGCCCTGGTTGATCTGACCGACGGCCTTTTCGGCCTCTCCGGAGAGCTTGCGTACTTCGTCGGCAACGACGGCGAAGCCACGGCCCGCTTCGCCGGCACGGGCCGCTTCGATGGCGGCATTAAGGGCCAGCAGATTGGTCTGGCCGGAGATGTGGCGTATTAATTCCACCAGCTTGGTCAGCGAACGGGCATCGGCCACCACTTGGGAGATGCGCAGATGATCTTCTTCATTGGCGGCAACACGCTGACGGATGTAGCTTTCGAGGGTGTCGATCAATTGGCGGTTGCGGTCGATGCGATCTTCCGATTCGGACAGCAGCTTGTTCGATTCGGCTGTGGTCGAATCGACAAAGCTACCCAGGCGGGAAACGATCTCGTCGATACCCTGCAAACGGCTGGCAATGTCGAAGGCTGCCGTTTCGGTTTCCTTGACCACCCCGTTCAACTGGCCGCGCACCACGTCGTTGAAGGTTTTTACCTCCCGCAGTTCGGACGCTACCTGTTCGGCTGCGGTGACGAACACGTCGACCCGTCCTTCGGATGCTTCCTGCACCTTGCCCATGCCCAGCAGCCAGTCTCGGTAATAGGCGAGGGAGACGATACGCTGGCCCAGTACGGTGCAAAGCACGATCAAGGCTGTGCCAAAGGCGTCGCCCCAAGGTGCGCTCATGCCGATGGAGGGCAGGAAGCTCTGATGGAACCAGTCGTTGGCGACGTAGACCGTCGCTGCTGCGATAGCCCCCACCGTGGTGGTGACGGCGAGCGAACGCCGCTGAAGCAGGAGGAAATCCATCAGCGGATGACGAGCTTGATGGTATTGAGCAGTTCGTCGGCGGTGGCCGGCTTCACCAGCCAGCCGGAGGCACCGGCAGCCTTGGCTTCAGCGCGCTTGGATTGTTGGGATTCTGTCGTCAGAAAGAGGATGGGCATGAATTTGTAGCCCGGCAATTGACGGACTTCCTTGATGAATTCGATGCCGTTCATGCCCGGCATGTTGAGGTCGGTAATCAGCAGATCAACTTTCACACCGCCCTTGAACTTGGTCAAGCCTTCGGCAGCGTTGCTGGCCTTTTCGACACCGTAGCCGGCCTTGCTGAGGATGTTCGAGATCGACAGGAGGATGGTGGCCGAATCGTCGACGAGCATGATGGTCTTCATTGTTTTTCCTGGTGCAGATTGATGGAGATGATAGGTACTCCCGACTCGCCGCATGTTACCGAAAGGCAGTCGAAGTGTACCTGTTGAATATGTGAATTTCGATGATGAGAATTGATGAAGATCATGGATTCACTGAATAAGTTGAGCATCGAGCTCGGCGCGCAGCGCGCTTAGCAGTGCGCTGGTGTCGAGAGGTTTCGTGAAATAGCGGTGGATGCCGAGAGTCTGGGCATGTGCACTGTCGATATCGTCACTGTATCCGGTGCAAAGAATGACCGGCAGCCCTGGGCGCAGGGTGATCAGTGCCTGGGCCAGATCGGTACCGTTGAGACCGGGCATGGTCTGGTCGCTGATCACAAGATCCGCCTCTGGATTCTGGCGGAAGGCGAGCAGGAGGTCGGCCGGGTCGTTGAAACTGCGCACCCGGTAGCCGAGGCCATCCAGAAGTTCGGTGAGGAAGCCGGTGACGGCAACTTCGTCGTCCACCACCCAGATGGTTTCATGACCGCCATGGTCCATCGGGGCCATCTGCTTCGTGGCTTGTCTTTCGGTATCGCTGTCGGTTACGACCGGGAACAGGAGCTGGAAGACGGTGCCCCGATTCGGCAGGGACTTGACCAGGACGTGGCCGCCGCAGCGACGCAGGATGCCTTGCACGACAGACAGTCCAAGGCCGGAACCGCGTCCCACCTCCTTGGTGGTGAAGAAGGGGTCGAAGATGCGGCTCATGATGTCGGCGGGTATGCCGTGGCCGCTGTCGGACACTTCCAGGGCGACGTAATCGCCCCGCAACAGGGTTTGGCAGATTGCGCAACTTGCGGCGGTTTGATCGGTGAGCGTCAGACGGCGCAGGCGGAGATCGATACGTCCATGGCCGTCGATGGCGTCGCGCGCATTGATCAACAGGTTGACCAGCAACTGGTCGAGATCTACCGGGTCGATCCGGATCGGCGGTGTCCGCTCGTCGATGTTCGATTCGAGTTCGATGCTGGCGGGGATGGTCGAGCGCATCATGGCTATGGCGTCCCGCACTTTGGGGGCTGGATGGATCGCGGCCAGGGCCTTGGCCGGCTGCATCCGGCTGTAGTTCAGCATCTTGGCGATCAGGTCGCGGGCCCGCTCGGCGGCGGATACCACCTCGCGCAGGTATTTCGCCAGCTTGCCTTCCTTGTCGGGGACAAATCGTTCCAGCGCCAGGTTGGAATAGCCGAGGATCGCCGCCAGAATGTTGTTGAAATCGTGTGCGATGCCGCCGGTCAATTGCCCCAGGGCTTCCATTTTCTGCGCCTGCTGCAACTGGCGCTCAAGTTTGGCTCGGGTGTTTTCGGAATTCTTGCGGTCGGTGATGTTGTCGAAGACGGCAACGAAATGTCCCGGTTCGCTGCTATGGGCCGCAATCGATAGCCAGATGCCCAGCGGCACGATGTGAATGTCCATCTGGGCGGCAATGCCAGTCCGTGTCACTTCGTCGTAGAACCCCAGAAGCTCGGGTTGTTGCTCGAGAAGACCTGGAACCACCTCGCTGATGCAACGCCCGATGACTTCCGGTAGGCCAGTCAGGCGGCGGAAAGCCGGGTTGACGTCGAGGTACCTGAAGTCGATGGCTCGGCCATTTTCCCGAATGATTTCGCAATAGGCGTAGCCGTTGAGCATGTTGTTGAACAGGGAACGATAACGCTCCGTGCTTGCACGCATGGCGTCTTCCGCGCGTATGCGTTCGGTGACGTCTTCGCCGACGGCGACGAAACCGTCGATCTGGCCGTTCACGTCGATTACCGGCGTGACCGTCCGTTCCTCCACATAGAGACTGCCGTCGCTGCGCTGGACGGCGATGCGACCGTTCCATGGGTTGCCCTTGCGTACGGTCTGTTCCATTTCGGCAAGAGCGGCGGGATCGGCGGATACCGGGGCGGCGAAGAGGGATTGGCGTCCCGCCACGGCTTCACCGGGATAGGCGGATAGGTTCAGGTGGGCTGGGTTGGCCCAACGGATGGTGCCATCACGTCGCGCAATCAGGATGGGATTGGCCGCCGATTCGAGCGCCAGGGCCTGTACGTGGAGGCGCTCATTGACCTTGCGCAGGTGCGCGCTCTGCTCGGCGAGGCGGACAAAGGGACTGCGGATGCTGACGACGAACATGGCCCGGAAAATGAGCAGGTAACTGGCGAGCTTGTAAAGATGCCCGAGCAGGTTCTGGGTATCGCTGACCGAGGTGTATTGGGTGAAGAACAACTCGCCCATGGCTGCGATGGCGGCGGCCGCAAACATGCGCGGTGCGAATTCGCCACCATTGAGACGGGCCTGGTGGTGATAGCGCCAGGCAGCCAGTAGCAGTAGCGTGAAAATCAGGCATTCGATGGCAAACTTCAGATTGGTGACACCGACGCCTTCGGTGAAGGTGGCCGGCAATGCCGCTTCATGAACGAGTACAAGCCAGAGGACGAGTGCATTGATCGCTGAATACGCGGCCAGGATGGCTCCGCGACCGAATCTTTTCGGCATTGAGGCGCGGCCAACGAGACTGGCGCCGAAGAGTGTCGCTGCGGCGATGAATCGGGCACTCAACCAGAAGGCAATGGCCTTCTGTGCCGATGCGGGGGTGATGAAATCCGGCATGCCGTGATACGACAGTGCATGGGCAAAGTCGAGCCAGCCGGCGGCAAATAACGCGATGGCGATCCACAGGGGGGCGGCTAGGGTTTCCCTGGAAGGGGTATGCCAGACCGTGGCAAAGACGAGAAATGCCGCGACGATGGCGGAAAATTCCAGCAGGGTGTGCAGCGGAAGGAAGTGAATCAGGGGAATATGAAGCCGGGCCGTGGGCAACACTAGCCCGAACAGCAGGGCCGTCACGGCCAGGGCGACGACCAGGCGGGTCGTGCGCTGGAGGAGTTGCGGGGTGGCGTCCATGGAATGATTCATCGCGGGCTGGTGGTGACGGCGGCGCCGAGTTCGTCGGTGATCAACTTCATGTGGGCGTCAATGGCGGGTTTCTCGGAAAGAATGCCAAGGACGCGTTTGGTGGTGTTGCGGATGATTTCGCTGACGTGTTCTTCCTGAAGCTCGCTCAGGCCGAGATGAACGAAAGCCCGCTCAATCTCGGTCACCATGTCGTTCATGACGTTGGCGGTCCGCTGGCGGTCACTGTCGCGAAGGCGGTCTATGTCGAGCAAGGCGCTACGGGTGCGCTCCACCAGGGCCGACAGACTGCGGGCACGAATGGCGGCGGAGGCAGCATTTTCGATGGCGCCGGTGGCGGCGTCGGCACCTTCGGCCATGAGAATCAGGTGATCGCGCAAACGACCGTAACGTTCCGGCTCATCCACCGGCATGTCGGTGATCATCAGGGTGGCGCGGGGATAGTTGAAGGCTGAGCGGCGGCTGAAATCGACGATGCGGCCCATGGTCGACAGGCGCTCGAGGACGGCAGCTTCCAGGGCCGAGGACTCGCCGCCAGCGTTCCGTGAAATGATGCCGGTGCCGCCACGGATCTGCACGCTGGCGGTCAGGCCGTAGTGGCCGCAGGCATCGATCAGGGCGTCGGCGAGGCAGGCGTGATCGGGGCAACTGAAGGTGGTCTGGATGAAGCGCAACACCGACCCGACTTCGGAGGCGGTGGTCATCGCCGTCATGGCCGTATTGAAGGCCGTGGTGGCCCGTTCCGCCAGCTCCTTTGTCTGGCTGGCCCGGTGCAGGGCCAGATTGACTTCGTGCAGCAGGGCGGTGGCGGCAAAAGGTTTTGCCAGGAAATCCTCGCCGCCGGCCTCATGGCCGGACAGGTGCTCGTCGAGGCCGACCACCCCGGACATGAAGATCACCGGGATGGCACGTGTTTCCGCCGAGTCCTTGAGGGTGCGACAGACGCTGTAGCCATTCATGTCAGGCAGCGTGATGTCGATCAGTACCAGGTCGGGCTTGAGTCGCCGGGCTTCGGCAATGCCGGCGGCGCCGGAGGCGATACCGGTAACAACCTCGAATTCGTCAAGAATGTCGGCGATCAGGAGCGGAACAGTGGGGTCGTCGTCGATGACGAGGATTTTCTTGCGTGTCATGCCGTGGTTTCTATGCCGATGGCAGCCAGCAGGCGCCGGGTATCTATGGGTTTGGAAAGGCAGCATTCGGCGCCGGTGGCCAATAGTTCGGCTTCGATTTCCGGTGTCAGATGGCCGCTCAGGGCGATGATCCGCACATCGCCGAGTCCCGGGTCCTGTTTGATCTGACGGCAGACATCGAGGCCATTGATGCCGGGCATCATCAGGTCGAGCAGAATCACGTCCGGGGCGAAGGAATTCACCCGGCGTCCCGCCTCGAAACCATCACTGGCGGTTTCCACTTCCGGCGGCATGGGCATGCCCTCCAGGAGTTCCCGCAGAAATCCGGTCACACCAAGGTCGTCATCGACGATCAGGATGCGCAATCCCCGCTGGCCGCTGCCACCGCGATGGCGAGCGAAGCGCTCCACGTCCTCCCAGCGGAAACGGCGATGACCACCGGGAGTGATTTCGGCGCGCAACAGGCCGCGTTGGGCCCAGCCGCGCACCGTAATGGGGGAAACCATCATCCATTCCGCCACTTCGGTGGGGGTGAGGTAGGGCTTGTGTTTAGTATCCGGGATCATGGCTTGAACTATAGATCATCGATTTAAGCGGGTCAATCGTTTTAATCGGTTTGATCGTATTGGTCGTTTTGCGGTCGGATTTCTCCGATGCTTGAGTGCGAAGGCTCTTGTTGCTCTGGAAAACAAGCGCCATGCCGGGCCGAGTGTGAAATTTCCCCGTCCTTTTTTATCCTGCTCTGCTAGGATTTTGCCTTTGCAAGCATTGATGCGGCTCGTCTACGCGTATGGCGTCTGTGACGCCTGCGACCGTCAACCCCTGTTACCGGAATTGTCCGATTCATGACCCTGCCGCCACCCGAAGGCGAACGTTTTCGCCGCTTGCTGGAAATCCAGCGGCGGGTGGGCTCCGAGCGCGATCTGGAGCGTCTGGCACAGTTGGTCATGGGGGAGGTGACGGCCCTGCTGGGCGCCGACCGCAGCACCCTGTTCCTGTTCGATTGGGAAACCATGGAGTTGCGGGCCAATTTCGCCGAGGGCGTGGAGGGCCGGGCGCTGGTGGTGCCGCTGCGCATGGGCATCGTCGGCACGGCCATCCTGCGCCGGGAACTGGCCAATGTGACCAATGCCTATGCCTCGCCGTATTTCAATGCCGAGGTCGATTCGGTGCTTGGCTACCGTACCGACAGTTTGCTGGTTGCCCCCATGTTGTCCGCAGATGGCCGCATTCTGGGTGGCATCGAGCTGCTGAACAAGGCGACCGGTCGCTTCACGGCGGTCGATGAGACGCTGCTGATGCAGACAGCGTCGCGCCTGGCGCGCTGGGTCGAGAAGGGGGAAGCCTATCCGGCGGGTGTCGATGCGGAAGTGGCGGCGCTGCGCAATATCGTTGGCTGTGATCGGGGTACCGTCTTCGCGGTCGAGGAGGGCACCAGCCGGCTGGTGGCCATCCACGCCGATGGTGGCGATGGACGCTCCATTTCCCTCAACATGAAGCTCGGTATCGCCGGCCTGACGGCCGTCACCGGGCGCAGCATGAATATCATCGAAGCCTGGGACGATCCACGGTTTGATCGCAGTGTGGATCAGCGCACGGGTTATCGCACCCGTTCCTTGCTCTGCGTACCCTTGCTGGGCGCCACCGGCGAGCCTCTGGGCGTGGTGCAGGCCATGAACAAGGCAGCCGGTTTCAGCGCCGACGACATGGTGACCCTGGAGGCGGTGAGTGCGATTGTCGCGGTTGCGGTGGAGAACGCGATGCTCTTCGCCGACCAGGAACGCCAGTTCCACAGCATGCTCGATGCCCTGGCCGCCTCCATCGACGCCAAGGATTCCCTGACCTCCGGTCATTCCCGCTATGTCGCGGACTATGCCCTGGCCATCGGCCGTGAGCTTGGCTTCAGCGATGAGGAACTGGACCAGTTGCGGGTCGCCGCCATCCTGCACGACTACGGCAAGATCGGCGTGGATGACCGCGTGCTCAAGAAGGATGGCAAGCTGGACAGCGAAGAGTTTGACCACATGAAGCTGCATGCGGAACTGACGGAGGACATTCTCGGCCGCATTCATTTCACCCGCAAATACCGCAAGGTGCCGTTGATTGCAGCAGCCCATCACGAATGTGTCGACGGCAGCGGCTATCCGCGCGGCCTGAGTGCCCAGGAAATTCCCTTCATGGCGAAGATTCTCTCGGTCGCCGATGTCTTCGAGGCCCTGACCTCGGATCGCCACTATCGCAAGAAGATGACGCAGGCCGAGGCGCTGGCGGTGCTGGATGCCGGTGCCGGGACGCGCTTCGATCCCAATGTGATCGATGCGCTGCGGCGTTACCTGGCCCGCCCGGAAGTCGCCGAGGCGGAGCTGGGCGCCGACGCATGAGTCACCCATGAGCTACGACAGTCCGTTTGCCGCGCTGGGTAACACCCGCGACACCGGCGAGGTCGAGAATCAGGTGGCGGAGATCGTCCGTTCCTTCGCTCCGGGCCACGATCTCGAGCGTGTGAGCCATGCCTTCAATCTGCTGGATCGGGCCTTTGCTGGCGACTTGCCGGGCTACCAGAAACTCAAGACCCTCTATCACAATCGCACGCATACCAACGAAGTGGTGCTGTGCTCGGCGCGCATGCTGCATGGCCTGCATCTCGCCGGTAACGGGCTTGACGCCGACCATATCGATGCAGCGCTGATCGGTGCCCTGATGCACGATGTTGGCTACCTGATGAGCGACGAGGAAGACAGTGGCACCGGCGCCCAGTTCACCGATACCCATGTGTTGCGCGGCGTCGACTTCACCCGCAAGCACTTGGCCGGGGAGCTGTCACCCGAGTTGCTCGATACCACCGCCAAGGTGATCCTGCTCACCGATCATCGCAAGCACCCGGACTGGGTGAAGTTCGACAATCCCATGCAGCAGCGGGCCGCCTACGCCACCTCCACCGCCGACCTGATCGGCCAGATGGCCAATCGTGAATATCTCGAGCGTCTGCTCCTGCTCTATTTCGAGTTCGAGGAAGCTCGCATGGGCGGCTTCGTCGATATCCATGATCTGCTGGAAAAGACCACCGGCTTCTATCGCATGATGAAGGGTCGCCTGGATGGCGACCTGCAAGGGCTTTCTGCCCATCTGGCCAGACATTTCGCCGCCCAGAAGGGCGAGGAGCGCAACTTCTACACCGAATCCATCGACCGCAACCTTGAGTATCTCGAACGCGTCGTGCACCAGGAGCGCGAGCGCCGGCTTGAGTTCCTCAAGCGTGGCGGCGTGGTCGACCAGGTACTTGAGCTGGGGAAGGAAGTTTGATGGAGCGCATCACTGTTTCCCTCGATACGGACCTGGCCCGCGAATTTGATCAACTGATCGCCGAGCGTGGCTATAGCAACCGTTCCGAAGCGTTTCGCGATCTGCTACGCGCTCATCTGGAGCAGGCCCGTCAGCAGCGCAACGATGCCCCCGACTGTGTGGCCAATTTGTCCTATGTCTATAACCACCACGAGCGGGAGCTGGCCGAGCGCCTGACTTCGCTGCAACACGGCCAGCACGACCTCACCGTGGCGACACTGCACGCCCATCTCGATCACGAAAACTGCATGGAGTCGGTAATCCTGCGCGGGCCGACGGCGGCGGTGCGCAGTTTTGCCGATGCCATGATGGCCGAGCGCGGGGTGCGCCACGGCAAGCTCAATCTGGTGGCTGTGGAAGTGGATGCGGAAAAGCATCATCACCATGGTGGTCACACCTATGCGCCGGCCGGGCGTGCTCATACCCACGTTCACCTGAAACCCAAGACTTGATGCAATGACCGACCGCCTGACCGAACTGGAAATCAAGCTCAGCTTCACCGAAGACATGGTGGAGGAGCTCAATCGCACCGTGTATCGCCAGCAGCAACAGATCGACGCGCTGGTGATGGAGTTGCTGGCCTTGCGTCAGCAGATGCAGTCGGCCATGCCCGGCGAGGCGCGCAGCCTGCGCGACGAACTACCGCCGCACTATTGAGCGGTTTGCGGGGAAAAAGTCGGCGCTGGCGGGACGGGGAGGCCGTCAGGCCGGAGGTGGCCCGCAGAGGCTACGGCGGCTGCGGCGTCGTGGCTGACCACAGCGTCGCGGGCGACCACGTTGGCGAACAGCGGGCCGGACTCGAATTCAGCGGCGGGGCAGGGCTTGCCGAAATGGTAGCCCTGTAGCAGGTCCACGCCGAGGTCGCGCAGCAGGGTGGCGGTGCCGTTGTCCTCGATGCCTTCGGCCACGGTGCGCAGCGAGAGGGCCTGGGCCAAGTTGACGATGGCCTGCACCATGCGCAACCCCTCCGCCGTATTGACGCGGCGGATGAAGGAAATATCGATCTTCAATTCGCCCACCGGCAATTCGTGCAGTTGCGACAGCGACGCATAGCCGGTGCCGAAATCGTCAATGGAAAGCATGAAGCCGGCGCCCGACAACTGGCGCAGGCGATCCTCGGCAAACTCCACGTCCATCAGGGCGACGGATTCGGTGACTTCGAGAATCAGCGCATCGTGGGGAATGCCGTAGCGCTTCGCATCGGCTTGCAGCTCGTCGACGAAGTCGGGGCCAAATAATTGGCGCTTGGAAATGTTGAGCGCGAGGTGCAGGTCGGGATGCTGCTGCCGCCAGCGGCTGAAATGCTCCAGGGCCTGACGGCGGACCAGTTGCCCCAGTTCGCCAATGAGACCGAGGTTTTCCGCCATGGGGATGAAGCTGCCTGGCGAGATCCAGCCCAGATCCGGGTCGTGCCAGCGGGCCAGCGCCTCGATGCCGGCCAGTGGTGGCGTGTTGTGGCCGGCGCCATGGGCGGCAATGAGGGGCTGGAACCAGACGGTGATACGTTCCTCGCGAATCGCCTGCGCCAATCGCGACTGGATGTAGAGTTCCTTCTTGCCGAGGCCTTTCGAGGACATGTCGGCGTAGAGCTGATAGTTGTTGCGGCCCTGGGACTTGGCGTAGAACATCGCCCGGTCCGCCTGTGCCAGCAGGCCCTCCACGTCGTTGCTGTCGTCGGGATACAGGGCGATGCCCATGCTGAAGGTGAGGCTCACGGCGATATCGTCCAGCTCGAAGACTTCGCGCATCACGGCCACCAGCTTGTCCGCCACTTGCCGCACCGCATCGATGGCGACCAGTTCCGGCAGTAGCACGACGAATTCGTCGCCGCCCCAGCGGGCCAGTGTGTCTCCTTCGCGCAGACTGGCCTTGAGCAGGCTGGCCAGCTTGAGCAGCAGCGCGTCGCCGGTCTTGTGGCCGTAGGCGTCGTTGATGTCCTTGAAGTGATCGAGGTCGATGAAGCAAACGGCGACATGCCTGCCGCTGCGGGCCGCCAACTGGATGGCCTTCTGGATACGATCTTCGAGCAGGACGCGGTTGGGCAGATTGGTCAGCGCATCGTGCAGGGCCATGTGGGTGATGTGGCGCTCCTGCATATAGGTTTTGGTGATGTCGCGCAGCACACCACGCGCCGAGCGCGTCTGGCCATCCTCATCGCGTTCGGCAACGAAGCGGACTTCCATCCATTGCTCCGGGCGCCCCTCGGCGTGAAAACGGAAGCGGCCACGGAACTCATCCTTGGTGCCATCCATCAGTTCCATCAGGCGCAGCGTGAAAGCGTCGCGGTCTTCCGCATGCACGCTTTCCGACATCGGAAAGCCCACTACCGGATCGGTGCCGGCCAGGCGCCACCAGCCGCCATTGGCGTTGGCGATGCGACCGTCGGGGATCACTTCGAGCACGGCCTCGTCGAGCATGTCGAGGGTGCGGACGAAGGAATGTTGTTCAGCCGCCCATTCCTTTTCCTTGGCCAGTTTGGTGTTCAGTGCCAGGAAAGGCTGGCGGACACTGTCCACGAAAACGGCGCGGTAGATGAAGCCGTAGCTGACGATCTTGTAGATGTGTCCGACTGTGTTGAAGAGATCGGAAATCGAGGAGTAGAGCGTAAAGCACAGTTCGGAGATGGCCGCGATGGCAGCGGCGGCGAAGAGATCGGCGGCATTGAAGCGATTGCCGCCACGGCGGGCCCGGCGATGGAAGAGGACAGCCGCCGTGCCGTAGAGGGCGATCAGGATGTATTCGAGGATGAGCTTGATCGGCGTCAGCCCGTGCTCGGTGACGAAAAAATCCGGCAGTAGATCCGGGTGGATCAGCACCATGCGATAGACCATGACCACATAGCCAATGACGGCGACCAGCAGCCAGTAGCGCAGCTTGGGGTTCAGTAACGGACGCCATGCGCGCAGGGCGATGGCCAGCAGGCCGAAGGCGGCAAGATAGCGGGCGGCGAGCCAGAAGGCGATGCCCTTTTGCGGGCTGGACGGCGTGACGAAATCGGGCATGCCGTGATAGGAAAGGGTGTGGGCAAAGTCCAGCAGGCCAACGCCAAAGAAGACCGCGCCGACGATGACGACGTTGCCGGGGCGGGAATCGGCATAGGCATTCCAGGCGATGCCGAAGGCCAGCATGGAAATCACGATGGCTGCCGTTTCCATCGTGGTGTGCAGCGGCAGGTAGCGCGACAGCCCGAGTTCGTGTCCGGGCAGGATGATCCACAACAGCGCGTAGCCAACGCCGAGGGCGAATACCCAGCGCCAGGCGATGACGAGTGGCGAAGCGTGGGGAGCTGCGGCAGGTGCTGTCGGCATCGAAAATCCGTGACAAACGGGGATGCCGGAAACATAGCACAGCGAGATGGCTATTGGGGCGAGCCCCGGTGCGACCTCGGCAGCTAAAAGAGGAATGGTCTTATTCGGCGGCCAGGCGCGGTGTCCGCGCCAGCCAGTTGCCGATCAGGAAGCTGGCACCGAGGGCGAGGATCACCATCGTGCCGACCAGCAGTTCCTTGCCTTCGTACCAGCCCGACACATCAGCGCGCAGCCAGCGGGCGAGACCGAAGGCGGCCACCGAAAGGCTGATGGCTGCGACCATCAGGCCCATGACGCGGGAGGTGATGCGTGCCCGGTGATCGGCACGGCGCAGGAGGCCGGCGATCCACAGGCCGTTGGCGCCGTCGGCCAGCAGCATGCCGCTGGTGAAGGCCACACCGAGCACCAGCGAATGCCCGATGCCGCCGTGCTGGGTGGCGGTGACGGCGAACAGCGCGGCCTGGCTCATGGTGTCGAAGGAGAGCGCGAACAGCGAGCCGACGGCGGCAATCGCCAGCGGGTGCGAGGTGGCTTGCAGGCGGCGCAGCAGGCCGGCCTTGATGCCGACGGTACTCACCATGTCGCCAGCGGGTGTGGCCAGCACGGCGCGCAGATTGAGCAGGCCGAGCACGGTCAGGAAGCAAATCGAAATCCAGGTGCCGACTGCATCCATCCATTCGGGCACCTGCCAGCGCGTCGAGGCGGCGCCGACGCCGAGGGCGATCAGCATGACCACCGCGCCATGGCCCAGGGAAAACAGGGTGCCACACCAACGGGCGCGGGAGGGCGCCATGCGCAGGTTGTAGCGTGTCAGTCCGTCGATGGTGGCGAGATGGTCCGCATCCAGCCCGTGTTTGGCGCCGAGTATGAACACGAGGGCGAGGAGGGCAAGCCAGTCGTTCGGGAGGTCCATGATCGTGGGCGGATTGGTTTGTGTGTGAAGTCTAATAAAAAGCTCATACAAAATCCATGCCGCCAATAATTTTTATAAAAGTCATCTAATTTCAATGGCTTGACATTTGTCTTGGAATTGATGACTGGATAGTTTCTATTCGTCACCGGATAGTTCTGATCCGCCGTATCCAAGGTATTCAAGCTTGTGCCCCCGACTGTCGATATCAATCTCAGAACCCTGATGGAGATCGACATGGCGCTACTCAGCTTGCTTGGACATCTCACCATTGCCGGCGTCGATGTGCACGTCCGTGCAGCGCAGGACGGCGACGCGCTCGCCAGCGGCGAGTTCGTCGCCGAGATCGATGATCGCGCCGAACATCTGACCATCCATGCCCGTCAGCCCTGCGACCTGATCACGCGAGCGGCGAAGGCCATCTGCCTGTCGCGCGGACAGCACACCTCGATTGCACGGGCCATGGAGTTCGTTGCCTGATTCTCGCCGGTGCCCGGCATTAGTTCTCGGCTATCCTTCGGGGCATGAATGAGCCCCTTGCCCCTGCCGAGTCATCAGGCGTACTTGCGCTCACGCGGGTCATGGAATGGGCCATGCGTGTCGGCTTTGCGCTGGTACCGCTGCTGGGCATCGTCTACCTCGCGGTTTATCAGACGGCGGATCAGGTATATGTCGATCACCATTTCCACGAGTTCGCCATCGCCGTCGCCATTCTGTTGAGCGGGTTCGTCGCCTACGTCACCTGGCGTTGCTATCGCTATTCCGGCGAGCCCTTCCTGCATTGGGTAGCACAGGGGCTGACAGGTTTCACTGTGGTGTATCTGCCCCACGGTGCACTGACCTCGATGGCCGATCACAACATGACCCTGTTCCTGCTGTTCGGTCCGGCCTCGCGAATTGTCATGGCTGGTTGCCTGTTCATCGGCCTGCTGCGATGGGGCTGGCCCCATGATCCGCCGGCCCGGCGGGGGAGTAGCGCATCCTTCTGGCGCGGCATCGTCGTTTTTCTAGTTGTCGATGCGTTGGTGGCGGTGATCGCCTATTCGCCTGCTGCCGCCCATTCCATCGCCCGGCTCAGCATGGAAGGGGGCGCTTTGCTGCTGTCGATCACAGGCATTCTGGTCATCCTCTGGCGTCGAATCGATACGCCGCTGATGTGGCTCTACACCATTGCCCTGGCGGCGTTCGCTCAATCGTCCGTAGCTTTCCTGCTGGCGCACGCCTGGGATCATCAATGGTGGTTGGCCCACCTGGTTTTTGCAGCAGGATTCTTCGTGCTCAGCTATGGCGTGATCCAGGCCTTTCATACCACCCGTGCGTTTTCGACGGTGTATAGCCAGACGGAAATGATGCGTCAGTTGGAGGAAGCGAATGTCCGTCTGGCCGAACTGGCAGCCACCGATCCATTGACCGGCGTTGCCAATCGTCGCCATTTCCTCGCCCATTTCACCGAAGAACTGGCCCGGCGCGAGCGCAGTGGCGAGTCACTGGCGCTGCTGGTTATGGATATCGATCACTTCAAGCAGGTCAACGACCGGCATGGCCACGCCGCTGGCGATGTCACGCTGGTGGCCTTTGCCGGTCGCACCCGGGAACTGTTGCGGCCGGCGGATTTGATGGGGCGTATCGGCGGTGAGGAGTTTTGTGTGCTGTTGCCGGGCGTCGGCCGGGAGCAGGCGGCCTTGGTGGCCAGCCGCATTCGCGAGGCCATGGACAATCACCCGGTATCGACCAGCGGGGCCGTGCTGTCCGTCACGGTCAGCATCGGCGTTGCCGAGTTTGGCACCGACGGCGAGAGTATCGAAAGCCTGATGCGTACTGCCGACGAACGGCTCTACCGGGCCAAGGCCGAGGGCCGCAACCGGGTCGTCAGCTAGACCGTCAAGCCAGCTTGAAGGCTTCGGCCAGCAACTGCGTTGAGCGCATCCGCGCCCGATAGCTGGCGGCTACCGTCAGCACCACGATCTCGTCGGCGGCGAAGCTGGCCTGGATTTCCTGCATGCGGCCGACCACCTGTTCCGGTGTGCCGATGATGCTGCGCGGCCGTTCGCCCTCGATGACCTGCAAATCCCGCTCGCTGTATTGCTGGGCCTTGGCCTGCTCGATGGTGGGTACGGGGATGTTCTTGCCATAGGCCATGGCGAGACGGCGCAGGTCCACGGCAGCGGCGAGGTCGGCTGCTTCGGCTTCCGTGTCGGCGCAGATGACGAACAGGGCTACGGCGCTGTGGGGTGTCGTTTCGTAGCCGGGCTGGAAGCGCTCGCGATAGGCGCGGGCCACCGGTTCGCCGTAGTCGGCATTGATGAAATGGGCGAAGCAGAAACGGATGCCGAGTTGCGCCGCGAGGGCGCCGCCGAAATCGCTGGAGCCGAGCATCCACAGCTCGGGCCGGGTTTCGGCGGTGGGTTGCAGCACCAGCCCGTGGTAGGGATGGCCTTCGGGAATTTCGTTGCGGAAGAGGGCGATCAGTTCCTGCACCTGACGCGGAAACAGATCGCTGTTTATCGTGCCCTGGGCGACGGCGCGGGCGGTGCGCTGGTCGCTGCCGGGGGCGCGACCGAGGCCAAGGTCGATGCGGCCGGGAAACAGGGCTTCGAGCATGAGGAACTGCTCGGCCACTTTCCACGAAGAGTAATAGGGCAGCATGACGCCGCCGGAACCGACGCGGATGCGTTTGGTCACGCTGGCGAGGTGCGCGATCATCACTTCGGGGCACGGGTTGGCGAGACCCAGTGAGCCGTGGTGTTCGGCACACCAGTAGCGGTGGTAGCCGAGATCGTCGGCGGCCTGGGCAAGGTCGACGGTGGCGGCGACGGCGTCGGCGATGCTGTGGCCGGCGATTACCGGAGTCTGGTCGAGCAGGGAGAGTCGGATAGTCATTGCGTGAAAAGTCGGCGCTGGCAGGACGGTAAGGCGGCGATGATACCAATCAATCCCGAGTGTTCCACTCGGGATTCTTGACAGCTATCAAGGAAACCGCAGGCGTCGGTCCCTAGAGTTCGCCCCAGCCGTCCGGCCGTGCGGACGGTACAACCACAACAAGGGGCCATTATGAGTTCAGCATTCACGACCTCGGCGGCGCGAAACATTTTTTATGGCGGGACGGTGTTCTTCTTCCTGCTCTTCCTCGCGCTGACCTACCAGAACGAAAAGGCATTGCCTGCTCGTGACAACCGCGCCAATCTGACGCCGCAAGTCATCGCCGGCAAGAAGATATGGGAAACGCGCAACTGCATCGGCTGCCACACGCTGCTGGGCGAGGGCGCCTATTTCGCGCCGGAACTGGGCAACGTCTACAAGCGCCGGGGCGGCGACAAAGGCGGTGCCGAGTTTATCAAGGCATGGATCAAGGCCCAGCCGACGGGCGCACCGGGACGCCGGCAGATGCCGCAGTTCAATCTCACGGAACAGGAGCTGGACGAGATGGTCGCCTTCCTCAAGTACGTGTCGGAAATCAACACGTCCAACTGGCCGCCCAACATCGAAGGCTGATCGGGGAGATCAATCATGCAATTCAAATCACAAGCGGTTGCAAAACCCTATTTCATTGCCGCCATCGGGCTTTTCGTCGCGCAGGTCTTGTTTGGTCTGATCATGGGCCTGCAATACGTCATCGGCGATTTCCTGTTCCCGGCGATTCCCTTCAACGTCGCGCGCATGGTGCATACCAACGCGCTGATCGTCTGGTTGCTGATGGGCTTCATGGGATCGGCCTATTACCTGGTCCCGGAAGAGTCCGAGCGTGAGCTGCACAGTCCGAAACTGGCGCTGGCGCTGTTCTGGATATTTCTCGTCGCCGCTGCGCTGACTGTGCTCGGCTATCTGCTGGTGCCCTATGCCAGTCTGGCCAAGATGACCGGCAACGACCTGTTGCCGACCATGGGCAGGGAATTCCTCGAGCAGCCACTGATCACCAAGGTCGGCATCGTCATTGTCGCCCTGGGCTTCCTCTTCAACCTCTCCATGACCGTGCTCAAGGGCCGCAAGACGGCGATCAGCACCGTCCTGCTGCTGGGTCTGTGGGGGCTGGCGATCTTCTTCCTGTTCTCCTTCTACAACCCGGACAACGTGGTCCGCGACAAGTACTACTGGTGGTTCGTCGTGCACCTCTGGGTCGAAGGCGTATGGGAACTGATCCTTGGCGCCATCCTCGCCTTCGTCCTGATCAAGGTCACGGGCGTGGATCGGGAAGTCATCGAGAAGTGGCTCTACGTCATCATCACCCTGACGCTGATCACCGGCATCATCGGCACCGGCCACCATTACTACTGGATCGGTACGCCGGAATACTGGCAGTGGTGGGGCAGCGTGTTCTCCGCGCTGGAGCCGATTCCCTTCTTCGCCATGACGGTGTTCGCCTTCAACATGGTGAATCGCCGCCGCCGCGAGCATCCGAACCGCGTCGCCACCCTGTGGGCGCTGGGCACGGGCGTGATGGCCTTCCTCGGTGCCGGCGTGTGGGGCTTCCTGCATACCCTGGCACCGGTGAACTTCTACACCCACGGCAGCCAGATCACGGCGGCCCACGGTCACATGGCCTTCTACGGCGCCTATGTGATGGTCGTCATCACCATGATTTCCTATGCCATGCCGCTGCTGCGCGGACGGGCCGCCAACTCCAATCTGGCGCAGGTGATCGAGATGTGGAGCTTCTGGCTGATGACCATCGCCATGGTTTTCATCACGCTGTTCCTTACCGCCGCCGGCATCCTCCAGGTCTGGCTCCAGCGCGTCTCCGAAACGCCCATGGGCTTCATGGCGACGCAGGATCAGATCAGCCTGTTCTACTGGATGCGCGAATGGGCTGGCGTGGTGTTCTTCATAGGCCTCGTGACCTACATCGTCAGCTTCTTCATCAAGGGAAGTGATACAAAGGCAGCATGACGATTTTCGCACCGCCTCCGGCCCCGGTCAGTACGACGGGGCCGGTCTGGAACCCGGCTCATCCGCTCTGGATGGCCGGGTTTCGTTCTTTTTTCCTGCTGGCCTGTCTTGCCGGGCTGAGCCTGCCGCTGCTGTGGGCCGCCATGTTCGCCAGCTGGCTGGTCTTCCCTGCGGCACCGTTCAGCGTCGTCCAGTGGCATGCCCATGAAATGTTCTTCGGCTTCGGCTGGGCCGTACTCGGCGGCTTCCTGCTGACCGCGAGCAAGAACTGGGTCGGCATTCGCGGTTACCACGGTCTGCCATTGCTGCTACTGGCTGCCGCCTGGCTGTTCGAGCGCGCCGGAATGGTCTTCGCCGGCGTCTGGCCGCTGTGGCTGTTCAAGCTGTCCAACCATCTGTTTCTCATTGCCATCGTGGTCATGTTGCTGGCGACGCTGATCCGCCATCGCAAACAGGACAGTTTTCGTGACAACTTCCTGTTCATCCTGGCCTTGCCGCTTTTCCCGGTCGCTAAGGAACTGTTGCTGACGCCTGACTATTTCCAGGCCGGTTGGGCCATGAGCATCGGCTTGTTCCGCCTTGCCTTCCTGATCATGCTCGAGCGTACGCTCAGCCCCTTCATGGCGGGTGCTTTTCGTGTCAGCATCCTACGTCATGCCGGGCTCGACATGAGCATCAAGCTGCTGGCCCTGCTGATGGTTTTCGACACCTTCCTGCCGGCTTCAGTGGGTAGCGGCGCATCGCTGTTACTGGCCTGCCTGCTGGCCATCCGCTTCGCATTCTGGAGTCCGCACCTGGCCCTGCGACGGCTCGACATCGGCGTCATGTACCTGGGCTATGTCGCCATCGTCGCCCAATTGCTGCTGGTGTTCCTGGACCGGCTTGTCCAGCCGGCATGGATTGGCGCCCTAGCAGTCCACGTCTTTACCTTTGGTGCCATGGGGCTGATTCCTCCCGCCATGCTGATCCGCATTTCGAAAGGACACACGGGACGCAAGGTGGTCTTCGATGCGGCCGACAAGCTGGCGCTGTGGCTGATGGTTCTAGCTTTTATTGCCCGCGTGCTTGCGCCGCAACTGCTACCGGATGGCTATCTCGGCTGGATAGTATTGGCGGCCGCTTGCTGGTTTGCTACCTTTGCGATCCTGGCTTGGCGATTGCTGCCGATGCTAGTGGCGCCTCGCATTGACGGCCGCGAACATTAGCCCGGCAAGGCCTCGTTCTCGAACAGGCGGACGGTGTTTCGTCCCGCCGCCTTGGCTTGATACATCGCCGCATCGGCGCGCCGCAGCAGTTCGTCGGTCGGGATATCGAGGCCCATAAACAGGCAGATGCCGACACTGGCGGTGGACTGGTGGCGGTGAGTCTGCAAGGAATAGGGCATGCCCAGGGCGACGCAGATCTTGTCGCCAATGGCCAGGGCGCGGGCACGAGCCTCCATGGGATCGGCACCAAGCTCTTCCAGGAGGACCACGAACTCATCGCCGCCCAGGCGGGCGACGGTGTCCTCAGTGCGCACGCAGGAGAGCAGCCGCTTTGCAGCCTCGATCAGCAACAGGTCACCGCATTCATGGCCCCGGGCATCATTGAGGGCCTTGAAATTGTCCAGGTCCAGAAACACTACCGCCCCGTGTGTCTGCCGGCGGGCACTGGCAGGCAGGGCATGCGTCAGCCGGTCGATCAACAGGCGGCGATTGGGCAGCCGGGTCAACGGATCGTAGAACGCCATGTCGTGGATTTCTGCTTCGCTGGCCTTGCGTGCGGTGATGTCCTGGAAAATCACCACGACACCCACGCGATTACCGTTTTCGATGACAGGAGTGACAATCAGCGACACCGGAAAGCCGCTGCCGTCCTTGCGCCAGAACCATTCGTTCTCGTCATGGCGAATTTGCCCGTCATTCAGGGTGAGCTTGATCGGGCAGTCGTCGGCGGGGTAGGACGCGCCGTTCTGCCGATGATGGTGGATCAGCCCGTGTTGCTCCTGCTCGAGCATTTCCATCTCGGTGAACCCCAGCATGGACAGGGCCGCCGGATTGACGAAGGTTGTGCGGTAATTCAGATCGACGCCGTAGATGCCGCTGCCGACACTTTCGAGCAGCAGCGCATTGGTGCGGGCGAGACGTTCCAGTTCATTCTGGGTCGCGCGTTCGATGGTGATGTCACGAATCACCGCCAGAAATCCAGTGGGATACCGGCTTTCGCTGGCGAGCGGACTCATGGTGGCCTGGGACAGGTATTCACGACCATCGATGCTCAGGCTGTATTCGAAGTTGCGCGGATCCCCGTCCATGATGATGCCGGTGATCGCCTCCATGAAGCGATTGGCGACATCGGCGGGAAAGGCTTCGTCATAGGTTTTCCCGAGTAGGGCTGCTGGCTGTGGCGAGGCAGTGTTTTGTGACCCGGCCGGATGAAAATGCTCGATCACCGTGCCACCGGTATCGAGAACCATCACAGTATCCTGCATAGATGCAATCAGCGAGGAGAGGCGGGCTTCCCGCATCTTGAGCAGGGCCTCGCTGGTTTTGCGCTCGCTGATGTCGAGATTGGTGCCGGTCATGCGTAGTGCAAAGCCGTTTTTATCCCGCTCGACCACCTTGCCGCGAGACAGAACCCAGAACCAGTGATCGTCCTTGTGCCGAGCCCGGTATTCGATGTCGAAATCGGGCGACTCGTTCTTCAGGTGCGCCATGAATCGATCACGAAGGCGGGGCAGGTCGTCGGGATGCAGGCGGGCGAGAAATTCGTCGCGGGTGATTGCCACTTCACCCGGTTGAAAGCCGAACATGGTGACAAGCCGCGTGTTGTGGGTGAACTCGCCGGTGGCGATATCCAGATCCCATAGACCCAGATCTGCACCGTTCAGCGCGAGTTCCATGCGCTGCTGGTTGATGGCCGTGGTCTGTTCCAGCAGCCGCTGCTCGGTGATATCGACGAAGCCCCAGAGGGATTCCCCGCTTTCGCTATCCATGATGCTGCCGCTGACGTCGACCCATATGTGCCGGCCATCCTTGCGCACATGCTCGATCTGATGGCGGAAGACCTTGCCGCTGGCAAGCACCGGATAGGCTGCTGCACCGAAGGCTAGGAAAGCCTCTTCGCTTGGGTAGTTCTGGCGTGTGGGTGACCCGGCGAGCTCCCCCGGGTCATAACCGAGCAGCTTCTCGAAGGCGGGATTGGCCCAGACGATATGGCGGTTCATGACCGTGACAATCCCGATCAGGTCGTTCTCGAGGATGGCTTTCTGTTCCGCCAGTACGTACTCTAGGCGTTGCTGGCTGCGCTTGCGCTCGGTGATGTCGACGCCGAAGGACACAATGGTGACGCCATCTTCGTTGCTGGTGAGTACGCTGTTTTGCCAGGAGATGATGCGTTCGTCACCGCTGCGGGTGAGGATGGGATTCTCGAAGGCCGCCATGAATTCGCCCGCGCCCTGGATGCGCTGAAACTCATCCCATACCTCCGGGTAGCGTTCGCGGGGGGCGATGAGTTCGAACCATGGCTGGCCAAGAACATCTTCGCGACCATAGCCGGAGATTTCCTCGGCGGCTTTGTTGAAAATCCGCACCTTGCCAGAGTCGTCAAGTCCGACCACCATGACATTGGCTGTTTCAATCAGCTGGGCGGAAAACGCCTGGGCCTGGGCCAGCGACGCCTGGCGTCGCGCAGCCAGCCAGTAGAAAAAGAAGGTGGCAGTCGCCAATAGCAGGAAGCTGGCGATGTGGTCATAGAGAGAAAGACGCCAATCGGCGATTACGCTGTCCTTGTTACGGGAGACGATGATCGCCAGGGGCGCTCCCGGAATGTTGTGAAAGACCGACATGCGCTCGATCCGCTCGAGCTTGGTGGTATTCAAATGACGTGTAGTGGCCTGCCTCGATGCCATATGCTCGGTAAAGGCGATGCCCCCTTGGAGATTTTTGCCAATGAAACTCGATGTGGGGGCGGCATTGAGCACGTCGCCATGCAGGTTGATGAGCAGGGCCTGCGAGGTCGGCGCATCGACACGGAACTTGATCGCCTCGTCGAAATAGCTTGCATCCAGCGTGGCCACCAGCACGCCGGCGAATTGTCCGCTCCGGTCGCGCAAGGGGCGGGACAGCGTGGTTCCCATGATTCCCGTGACTGTTCGGAAGGGCCGGGAGACATGGATTCCTTCTTTTTCAGGGCTGGATAGGTGAGCCATGAAGTATTCGCGTTTGCTGGCGTCGAAGCCGATCAGCTTTTCGTTGTTGCTGGCCGTGACCCGGCCCTCGGCATCGGTGAGTAGCAGATTGCGAATTTCCGGCAGTTGCCGCAGCGACTGAACCAGCAGTTGATTCAGTTTCGGCGCTGGCATCGATGGCTGCTCGCGCAGATCGTCCTGAATGTTGTCCAGCATCAGGCTGACACTGCGGAATGCTCCAGAAATGCTGGCTTCGCGCTGGCGGGCATGGACTTCCAGGAGGCGATATTCCTGCTCAATGACATGCTGATAGTCATTGTGAGTGTTCCAGGCCGACCACGATCCGGCCACAAGGAGGACGAGAGGAGTCAGCAACCAGAGCGGAGCGCCGCTAAAACCTTTAGCGATAGGGGCATTTCGGGATTTCATCTGGCAATCACTCACGCGGCACTTAACAATTCGTCATTGCCGACAATATCACTTCCGTAATATTTATGCAGTGATCCCGGTCAGCAATGCCAGATGTCTGTCGTCGAGGAACATCCACTCGCCCTCGGCCAGGTTCAATGCCTCCAGCGTCAAGCCGCCGACAGCGGTGCGCCGTAGGGCGACGCAGTGATTTTCGGCAGCGGCCAGCATGCGCTTGACCTGGTGATACTTGCCCTGTTCGAGGACGATTTCCAGTTCGTTGTCGGATAGCCGCTCACAATGCGTCGCCGCCAGTGGCGCCGGTTCGTCGTGGAGTTTCACGCCCTTGCGCAAAAGCGCGATCAGTTCGTCGGTCACCGGCTCATGAGTGGTGGCAACATAGACCTTCGGCACGTGCCGCTTCGGCGAGCTCTGGGCATGGATGAAGGCGCCGTCGTCGGAAAGCAGCAGCAGGCCCGTGGTGTCGTGGTCGAGACGGCCGACAGGCTGCACGTCGCGCAGGGCCATTTCGTCGGGTAGCAAAGTCAGCACGCCCGGGTGGTGGCTGGTCTTGCGCGAGCATTCGTAGTCCGGCGGCTTGTGCAGGGCGATGTACACCTGCCAGCGATAGCGCTGTGGCTCGCCGAAGACCGTGAATTCCAGCCCGTCAGTTTCCACTTGCGCCCGGTAGTCGCGTACCACTTCGTCGTTGAACACAACCTCGCCGTTGGCGAGAATGCTTTGACACTCCTTGCGGGTGCCGAAGCCCTGCGATTGCAGGAGCTTGTCCCAGGTCATTTTGCTCATGGCGGCAGCTTACGCAAAAAATGCCAGAGAGGGAGCAATGCGAGAGGATGGTGGCTGATCGCCATCAGGAAATATCACTGTCTTTTCCTCAGGATAGGGAGTAACTTGGACAATGGCATAGTGGCCGCTGGCGATGGCTCACTTGAGTCATCCAACGGGAAGCGGACGCGATACGACTGCAATATTGATGACCACGATGCCAAAGCTGCCGGAACGGAAACCCGAAGAATTGCGCCAGAAGGCCGAGGAATCCGTTGGTCGGCAGTCGCCACGGGGTCCGGTTGAAGAGATGAATGCACAACGCTTGTTGCATGAGCTGCAAGTGCATCAGATCGAGTTGGAGATGCAGAACGAAGCGCTGAAATGCGCTGAGCTCGAAGGTCGCCAGGCCATCGAAAGCCTGAATCGCAGCAACGAGGAACTCAGGGCTGCCAACGAAACGCTCAAACTGACCCAGGCGCAATTGCTGCAATCCGAGAAGATGGCCGCCGTAGGCCTGCTGGCGGCCGGCATCGCGCACGAAATCAACAATCCGGTCGGGTTTGTCCACTCCAATCTCGGCGTGCTTGGCGGCTATGTGACTGACCTGCTGAAGCTGCTGGAGGCCTATTCCCTCGCTGCCGAAGATGGTTCATCGACGAAACCCTCTTGGCTGGCGGCACAACGGATCGCGGCGGATATGGATATGGATTACGTGCGTACCGATATTATCAAGCTGCTTGGGGAGTCCAAGGAAGGCTTGGAACGGATCAAACGCATTGTCAGCGATCTGCGAACTTTTGCCCATGTCGATGATGCCAAATGGCAGACCATCGATATTCACACGTGTCTCGACAGCACCTTGAACGTGGTCTGGAATGAGCTGAAATACAAGGCGACCCGAGCCTGTCCGAAATTTTGTGTGTGAGGCATACCATGTTGAAAAGGAGCATGTATGCCAAGCAAGACCCGCAAAAAGAAGCCGGCAGTGACGCTGCCGAGTATCCCGAAAGAAATCA
>JAVBXY010000019.1 GCA_030824275.1 Rhodocyclaceae bacterium
CTTACAATCCCCTTAACCGCCGTCCTCGCGACGGTTCAGTCCAACGAGGTTTATCCGCCGCCATGACCCTTCGTGCTCAACTCGCTCTTCCTCAGCGGCGGATAAACGCTATTCGTTAGGGGCCATTCATGCAGCGTGTCTATGTATTCTTTGGAAGGCACATCCCCGAGGTTTGGGCGCTGTTCTTTGCCGGTATCACGCTATTGCTCGGTTCCTACGCTGCATGGACTAACCAAGCCGTCTGGCTAAACCGAGCAGGCGCCATCATAGTCATCATCGGTGTACTCCTTGCTGCCTCTCGTTTTCATGAATGGGTTCGGTCCAAGGTGTCGAAGTTCATCGATGATGACTTCGATTCCATTGCGAAGAGCGCAATTGGAGCAGTCGAGCGCGAGGCCGGACCGTTAGACGCCGAGCGGCGAAGCACCATCATGGCGGAGGTGCGCGCTGAAACATTCGCGGAGCTGGATCAGATCTTCGAACAAGACAAAAAGCGAATCAAGAATCTGGAAGTCGGCTTGGTCGTCCTAGGAACGTTTCTCAACGGCTTCGGCGACTACGTGGTGGGGTTGCTCAAGAGCTATGGCCCCTAATCCATCCACCAACACGGATACTGCACGATGAAGCCGCGCAGCGCCGGTTATGTCAGACGTTGGGGATCGTAATTCGGAATAAGCCGCAGTTTCGCCGTCCCGCCAGAGCCGACTTTCTGAAAAAATTCTTCTACCGATACTCATTTGAAGAAAGCCACCAAGACCTGTTGTATCGAGAACCTTCAAGTATCCGACCCTGACTATCAATCCACCGCATTGGCCGGACGACCGCTGAAATGACCACCGAAAGCCCCACATGCTGATCAACTGCGTCGCCTACCAGGATGGGCGAAAACTGGCCGACCTCGATATCGAACAGATCAGCGACTATCTGGAACGACCCGGCTGTTTCGTCTGGGTTGCCCTGCGCGACGCCACCCATGACGAGTTGAGCAAGATGCAGGAGGAATTCGGCCTGCATCCCCTCGCCGTCGAGGATGCCCACAACGGCCACCAGCGTCCCAAGATCGAGGAATATGGCGACACCCTGTTCGCGGTGGTGCATCTGCTGGAGCAGCAGGAAGGCGAAATCGTCCTCGGCGAGGTGGACATTTTCGTCGGCCACAATTTCGTGCTTTCCGTGCGCAACCGCAGCAGCCAGAACCTGCTGGGCGTGCGCGAGCGCTGTGAGCGGGAGCCCGAGCTTCTGCGCCAGGGCGCGGGCTTCGTGCTCTACGCGGTCATGGATGCGGTGGTGGATCGCTACTTTCCGCTCATCGATGCCATCGAGTCGGAACTGGAAGCTGTCGAGGAGCAGATATTCAGCAAGGGCATGGCGCGAACCAATATCGAGCGGCTCTACGATCTGAAGCGCCGCATGGTGATGCTGAAACACGCAGTCGCACCGCTGATGGAAGCCGTCGGCAAGCTCACCAGCGGCCGTGTGCCACCGGTCTGCGCCAATAGCCGCGACTATTTCCGCGATGTCTCCGACCATCTGGCGCGCATCAACACCCAGCTCGAAGCCGTGCGTGACACCATCGGCACGGCCATTCAGGTCAGCCTTTCCTCGGTGGCCATAGAGCAGAGCGACGTGGCCAAACGGCTCGCCGCCTGGGCCGGGATATTCGCCGTGGCCACCGCTTTTGCCGGCATCTGGGGCATGAACTTCAAGGCCATGCCGGAATTGCAATGGGAGTACGGCTATCCGGTGGCGCTGAGCATCATCGTCAGCGCCTGCACGATTCTATTCATCCGCTTCCGCCGCATGGGCTGGTTGTAGGACGCTTTAATGAGCCCGCCCATCCACCGGCCCCTCTGTGTATGATGTACAAAATATTGCACACTTTATGTGGTACTGGAGGCCATTATGACGATCTCGGCTAGCGACGTAATTCCACTCTCTCAAGCCCGAGCGAACTTCTCCGAACTGGCTGAAGAGGTCAAGGGCGGCGCCGAGAAGATCATCACCAAAAACGGTGAAAGCTATATCGCGTTGATCGACGCCCGCCGTCTGGATTACTACCATCAGTTGGAGCGCGAACGCATTCATCTGCTGTTGATCGATGAGGCGTCCAAGGGACTCGACGATATTGCCGCTAGCAAGGTGAAGGACGCGCGCAGCGCGATCCAGTCCATCAAGCGTCGCCGCAGCGCCTGAGTTACGGCGAGATCTGCGGGTGGCAAAAAAGCTTGTCGTCAAATTCACAGCGAATTTCGAGCGCAATCTCGACGACATCGAGCATTTTCTGACAGCGGCGGAAGCGCCGCAGGCCTTCGATGGCTTGTTGGATGAATTGCTCGATACAGTGATCCCCAACCTTGAGCGCTTCCCTGAGATGGGACGGCCCTTTCTGGCACGCCAAGCGCGCTCCGTCGAGGCCACCAATGCACTGACGGCGCTCCGTGCAAAGCTGTTGGCGCTAACGCAGGATACCGACGCCTTGCGCGAATATCTTCTGAAGGACTATCTGCTGCTCTACGCGCGGATTGGTGGAGCGATCTACTTGCTTGCCATTCGACATCAGCGTCAGTTGTCCTTCGACTTTGACGCTCACTGGCGCCTGTAAAGCTGCGCCAACTCGCTACAGCGTCACCCGCGTCCCCAGCTCCACCACCTGATTCGGCGGCAGCCGGAAGAAGTCCGCCGCCGTCCGCGCATTGCGATACAGCCCGGCGAACAGGGCCTCGCGCCAGTAGGGCATGGCGGCGCCGACGCGGGGTACGACGGTTTCGCGGCCGAGGAAATAGGAAGTCGTCATCGGGTCCATGTCCAGGCCCTGCTCGGCGCACCACTCCAGCGCCGCCGGCACGTCCGGCGCATCCATGAAACCGAAATGGATGCGGACGCGGTAGAAGCGATGGCTCAGGCGTTCCACCACCACGCGCTGGGCTTCGGCCACGCGCGGGATCGAATCCACTGTCACGGTGACCATCGCCACCTGTTCGTGGAGCACCTTGTTGTGTTTGAGGTTGTGCAGCAGCGCGTGGGGCACATGCTCCGGGTAAGGCGTCATGAACACCGCCGTGCCGGGCACGCTGAGCGTATCCGGGGTTTCGATGCCGACGATGAATTCCTTGAGGAACAGGGACTGGGTATCGAGCCGTTCGTGCAGCAGTTCGCGGCCGGCTTTCCAGGTCGTCAGCAGGAGGTAGATGAGGCCGCCGAAGACCAGGGGGAACCAGCCGCCGTCCAGAATCTTGGTCGAGTTGGCGGCGAGGAAGGTCAGGTCGAGCACCATCAGCGCGCCGAACACTGGCATCGCCAGCCGGCTGCGCCAGCCCCATTGGCGACGGGCGACGAGGTAGGCGAATACGGAGGTGATGATCATGGTGCCGGTCACCGCGATGCCATAGGCCGCTGCCAGATTGGTGGATGAACGGAAGGCCAGCACCAGTGCGATGACGCCGAGCAGCATCAGCCAGTTCACGCCGGGCATGTAGATCTGCCCCATCTGGCTGCTGCTGGTGTGCTCCAGTTCCATGCGCGGCGCGTAGCCGAGCTGGATGGCCTGCTGGGTGATCGAATAGACGCCGGTGATGACGGCTTGCGAGGCGATCACCGTGGCCGCCGTGGCCAGCCCGACCAGGGGCAGCAGAAACCAGTCCGGCGCCATCAGATAAAAGGGATTCTTGATCGTTGTCGGATCATTGAGCAGCAAGGCGCCCTGACCAAAGTAGTTGAGCAGCAGCGCCGGCAGCACCAGGCCGAACCAGGCCAGGCGGATCGGCCGGCGACCGAAGTGGCCCATGTCGGCATACAGGGCCTCGGCCCCGGTCACCACCAGGAAGACGCTGCCCATGGCCAAAAAGCCGAGGCCGGGATCGGCTGCAAAAAAGGCCAGGGCATGCGTGGGCAACAATGCCGCCAGCACGCCGGGATGATTGACGATCTGCGCCACGCCAAGGGCGCCAAGGGCGAAAAACCAGACGCAGGTGATCGGCCCGAAGGCCACGCCCACCTTGGCCGTGCCATGACTTTGTATCCAGAACAGGGCGACCAGGATGCCCAGGGTGATGGGTACGATGTAGGGCGTGAACACCGGTGTCACCACCTCCAGCCCTTCCACGGCGGACAGCACCGAAATGGCCGGCGTGATCAGGCCGTCGCCGTAGAACAGCGCGGCGCCGAAAAGCCCGAGCAGGATCACCGCCTGCCGCGTGCGGCCGGACAGGCCCTCGTCGGCCAGCACCCGCGCCATCAGCGCCATGATGCCGCCCTCGCCCTTGTTGTCGGCGCGCAGGATCAGGGCCACGTACTTGAAGGAGACCACCACGATCAGCGACCAGAACACCAGCGAGAGGATGCCCAACACATTGGCCGCCGTGATCGGCACCGGATGGTGGGCGTTGCCGAAGACTTCCTTGAGGGCGTAGAGAGGGCTGGTGCCGATGTCGCCATAGACGACGCCGAGGGCGGCCAGGGCGAGGATGGCAGTGCTGTCTTTTTGTGCTTCGTGGCTCATGGGGCGAGATCCTCGATTTGAAAACGGTAGCCGACCCCGATCTCGGTCAGCAGATGGTTGGGGCGTGCCGGATCGGCTTCGAGCTTTTGCCGCAGATGGCCGACGTAGATGCGCAGATAGTGGCCGCGCTCGGCGTTGCCGGGGCCCCAGACCTCACGCAGGATATGGCGATGGGTCAGCACCCTTCCCGCCTGGGCGAGGAAGAGGCAGAGCAATCGGTATTCGATAGGCGTCAGATGGATAGGCACGCCGTCGCGCGTGACTTCCCGGCGCACCCGATCCACGCGAACCCCGCCGAAGCTGACCACGGCGGTTTCGTCCACCGGCGGCCGGCGTCGCGCCAGAGCGCGGACCCTTGCCCGCAACTCGGCGATGCCAAAGGGCTTGGTCAGGTAGTCGTCGGCGCCGGCATCGAGGGCGCGGACCTTTTCCGCCTCCGCGTCCCGTGCCGAAAGGACCAGGATGGGCATGCGCGACCACTGCCGCAACTGGCGGATCAGGCCGATGCCGTCGCCGTCGGGCAGGCCGAGGTCGATGACGGCGAGGACCGGCGTCTGCCGATCCAGCGCGTCCACCGCCTCGGCGAGGGAGCCGGCCTCCAGTGTGCTGAAGCCGTCGTCCGCCAGTGCGGTGCCGACGAAGCGACGAATCTGCGGTTCGTCCTCGACGAGCAGGATGGCATCAGCCATGGTCGGACTCGTCGATGCGCGGCGGCTCGCCAGCGGGGAGACGGAAGGTGACGGCCAGGCCGCCGGAGGGCAGGTTCTCGGCCCGGATCGTGCCGCCGTGCGCCTCGATGATGGCCTGGCTGATGGCGAGGCCGAGGCCGGCGCCGCCTGTCGCCGTCTCCTGCCGGCCCCGTTCGAACATGCCGAAGACGGTCGCTTCCTGGCCCGGCGGCAGACCCGGGCCTTCATCCGCTATGGTGACGGCGACGCTGCCCGCCTCGCGCCGGGCCGCGAGACGGATGCTGCCCAGGAGCGCATATTTGGCGGCGTTCTCCAGCAGGTTGCAGAGCACGCGCTCCAGCATCACGGCGTCAAATTCCAGCGGCGGCAGATCGAGCGGCAACGCCAGGCGGATATCCCGCCCGGCGAGAGCCACACCCAGAGCCCGCAGGCTGCTGCCGACGACTTCCTCCAGCGGCTGCCACTCCTTGTGCAGCACCACCTTGCCGACTTGCAGGCGGGCCATGTCGAGCAGATTGTTCACCTGGCCGGACAGGCGCAGCGCCTGGTCGCGGATTGCCTCGGCGGAAGCTCGCGATGCCTCCGGCAGCGCCGCCCGGCCCTGGACCAGGCCGTCGGCGAGGCCAACGAGGACGGTCAAAGGGGTACGCAGGTCGTGGGACACGGCCGACAGCAAGGCGCCGCGCAGGCGCTCGCTTTCCATACGTACGGTGACGGCCTGGGCGACGTCGCCGTAATGCAGGCGTTCCACGGCGATGGCCGCCAGGGAGGCGACGGCGTCCAGCAAGGGACGGCGACTGCTTTCCTCGACCAGACCCACGTCGGGCGAACTGACCAGGAGCACGCCCCGCGTCTGCATGGGCGAGCACAACGGCAAGGCCAGCGCCGGTGCGTAGCCGCTTTCGGCGGCGGCCAGATGCATGGCCTCGCCGCCGGCAAACACGGCACGGATGTGGCCGATGTCGCCGGCTTGCGCCGCATCGGCGGGGATAGCCCGCAGTTGGCCCGAGGCATCGGGAACGTAAAGCACGGCATCCAGGGCAAGCTGGACGCGCAGGAAGCCGGCGACGATATCGGCCACCTGCTCCACCGCGATGGCGCCGGCCAGGGATTTGGCCATCTCGTAGAGCGCCCGCGTCGCAGCCTCGCGACCGACCGCCTGCGCCGCTCGCTGCCGCAGCCGCGCGGCAAGCTGGCCGATGACCAGGGCCACCGCGAGCATGACGCCGAAGGTGATCAGATATTGGGCGTCGGCCACGGCCATGGAGAAGCGCGGCGGAACGAAGAAGAAGTCGAAGGCCGCCACACCGCCGAAGGCGGCGAGCACCGCCGGGCCGCTGCCCAGGCGCGCCGCCACCAGCGCCACCATGAGCAGGAAGATCATGACGATGTTGGCGGCATCGATCACCCCCAGCAGCGGCAAGGTCAGCAGGGTCGTGACGGCACAGGCAAGAGCCGCCTGAAGATACTGAAGATGCATTCGCCGGGACTGCGTCCTTGTCATGACTTGATGCTAGCCGCCGGAATGTAAAAAGGGGGTAAAAATCAGCCTCTGTGCCCGGCGTATAATCGCGCCCCTTTGCAGCACCCGTCCCCGTCGTGACTTCCTTGCTGTCCCTGCCCGCCGCGCCCAAGCCCGGCCAGCGCACCGATCTGCCGCCGTTCGCCGCTTCCGCCGACGCTCTCGCCATCGCCCAGTTGGCCCGGCCCGGTCTCGTCCTCGCGGTCATTTCCGCCAGCCCCATCGAAGCCCAGCGCCTGGCCGAAGAGATCGCCTGGTTCGCACCGACCTTGCGCGTGCATCTGCTGCCGGACTGGGAGACCCTGCCCTACGACAGTTTCTCGCCCCACCAGGATTTGATCTCCGAGCGCCTGGCCACGCTGCATGCGGTATCGCGCAATGAATGCGAAGTGCTGATTGCCGCTGCCTCGACCGCAGTGACGCGCCTGGCGCCGCCGAGCTTTCTTGCCGGCCACACCTTCTTCCTGAAAAAGGGCGACCGCTTCGACGTGGACAAGCTGCGCGCCCAGCTCACCCTGGCCGGCTACCAGCACGTGACGCAAGTGGTCGCCGCTGGCGAATACAGCGTGCGCGGCGGCCTCGTCGATCTCTTCCCGATGGGCACCGCCCTGCCCTTCCGCATCGAGTTGTTCGACGACGAGGTGGAGACGCTGCGCACCTTCGATGTGGATTCACAGCGCACCCTCTATCCGGTGCCGGAAATCCGCCTGCTGCCGGCCCGTGAATTCCCTGCCGGCGAGGCCGGGCGCACGATCTTCCGTCAGCGTTTCCGCGAATTCTTCGAGGGCGATTCGTCCCGCATCAGCCTCTACAAGGATGTCTCCAACGGCATCCTGCCCGCCGGTATCGAGTACTACCTGCCGCTGTTCTTCGAGAACACCGCCACGCTTTTCGACTACCTGCCAGCCGACGCACAACTGCTGCTGCACGGCGACGTGCCCGGTGCCATCGCCGAGTTCTGGACCGACACGCAGGGTCGCTACAAGATGCTCGGCGGCGACCGCTCGCGGCCGGTGTTGCCGCCGACGGATATCTTCCTGCGTGATGAAGAGTTTTTCGTCAAAGCCAACGGGTTCGCGCAATTCACGCAAAAAGTCGGCGCTGGCGGGACGGCAGTTTTGCCACCCTTGGCAGTGGATCGCAAGGCGGACGATCCTGTCGCATCGCTCCGCGCCTTCCTCGGCCAGTTCCCCGGCCGCGTTCTGCTGCTCGCCGAATCCGCCGGCCGTCGTGAAACCCTGCACGACTATCTGGCCGAGTACGATCTGAAGCCGGAGGCCTGCGCTGATTTCGCCGCTTTCATCGCAAGCGAATCCCGCTTCATGCTAGGCGTCGGCCCGCTCTCCGGCGGCTTCGCCCTGCCGGATATCGCCGTCGTCACCGAGAACGAACTCTATGCCGCCACTGCCCGCCCGCGTGGCCGTCGTGGCGATGCGCGTCGCGCCAACCTGGAAGGCTGGCTGCGCGATCTCTCCGAGCTGAAGATCGGCGATCCGGTGGTGCACGAGAATCACGGCATCGGCCGCTATCACGGTTTGGTGCACATGGACTTCGGCGAGGGCGATACGGAATTCCTGCACCTCGAATACGCTGACGGTGCGAAACTTTATGTGCCCGTGTCGCAATTGCAGGTCATCTCCCGCTACAGCGGCGCCGACCCCGAGGCCGTGCAACTGCACACCCTCGGCACCGGCCAGTGGGAAAAGGCCAAGAAGAAGGCCGCCGAGCAGGTGCGTGACACTGCTGCCGAGTTATTGAATCTCTACGCCCAGCGTGCTGCCCGCGAGGGTCATCGTTTCGAGTTCAAGCAGCACGATCTGGAAGCCTTCGCCGACGGCTTCGGTTTCGAGGAAACGCCGGATCAATTGGCGGCCATCAACGCCGTGGTCGAGGACATGAAGTCCGGCAAACCCATGGATCGCCTGGTCTGCGGCGATGTGGGCTTCGGCAAGACCGAAGTCGCCCTGCGCGCCGCCTTCGTCGCCGTCGCCGACGGCAAGCAGGTGGCCGTTCTCTGCCCGACCACGCTGCTGGCCGAGCAGCATTACCAGAACTTCGCCGACCGCTTCGCCAACTTCGCCGTCAAGGTCGCCGAGATTTCCCGCTTCAAGAACGCCAAGGAGCAAGCCGAAGCCATCGAACTGCTGGGCAAGGGCAAGATCGACATCCTCATCGGCACCCATCGCCTCTTGCAGCAGGACGTCAAGTTCGAGCGCCTCGGCCTGGTCATCATCGACGAGGAGCACCGCTTTGGCGTGCGGCAAAAGGAAGCGCTCAAAGCCCTGCGCACCTCGGTGGACATCCTGACCCTCACGGCGACGCCGATCCCGCGCACCCTGGGCCTGTCACTCGAAGGCCTGCGCGACTTCTCGGTGATCGCCACGCCGCCGCAAAAGCGACTCGCGATCAAGACCTTCGTCACCAAGTGGTCCAACGGTCAGGTGCGCGAAGCCTGCCTGCGCGAGTTCAAACGCGGCGGCCAAGTGTACTTCCTGCACAACGAAGTGGACACCATCGCGAACATGAAGGAGCGGCTGGAGCAATTGCTGCCCGAGGCGCGCATCGTCATCGGCCACGGCCAGTTGCCGGAGCGTGAGCTGGAACGTGTGATGCGCGAATTCACCCAACAGAAGCACAACCTGCTGCTGTGCTCGACCATCATCGAGACCGGCATCGACAATCCGCACGCCAACACCATCGTCATCAACCGGGCCGACAAGTTCGGTCTTGCCCAGTTGCACCAGCTGCGCGGTCGCGTCGGTCGAAGCCATCACCAGGCCTACGCCTACCTGCTGACCCACGAGGACGCCAAACCCAGCGCTCAGGCCACACGCCGGCTGGACGCCATCCAGGCCATGGAGGAACTGGGCTCCGGCTTCTTCCTCGCCATGCACGATCTCGAAATTCGCGGTGCCGGCGAGGTGCTCGGCGAGTCGCAAAGCGGCGACATCCACGAAGTCGGCTTCGCCCTCTACACCAACATGCTCAACGCGGCAGTGCGCGCGCTCAAGGCCGGCGAGAAAGTGCCCGACCTAACGCAACCGCTGGCCGTGACCTCGGAAATCAACCTGCGCGTACCGGTCCTACTGACCAACGACTACTGCCCCGACGTGCATGAACGGCTGACGCTCTACAAGCGCCTCGCCAACACCGACACGGAAGACGAGTTGCGCCTGATGCAGGAGGAGCTGATCGACCGCTACGGCGAGATGCCGGCGCAGACGCAAGCCCTGCTCGAAACCCATCGCCTGCGGCTGGCCGGCAAGCCGCTGGGCATCGCCAAGCTGGATGCCGGGCCGAATGCGATCTCGCTCCAGTTCGTGCCCAACCCGCCCATCGATCCGGCACGGATCATCAAGCTGATCCAGACCGACCGCTCGGTGAAGCTGGCGGGGCAGGACAAGCTGCTGTGGCAGAAGCCGTCGGCCTCTCTGAAGGATCGAGTCCTCGCAGTGAGAGAGCTGTTCAAGCGACTCCAGGCCTGAAAGTCGGCGCTGGCGGGACGGTGATTCCGCAGACGATGCGGTAGCGGAACCTCAATCAGCCTTCATCCGGCGTAACGATGCGTATCGGGCGCGTCCCGATCTTCGCTCCGGTGACTTCATCCACGGCCACCGCTTTGATTTCAGTTCCCGATTCCGCATCGAAAAAACGCACCAACTTGCCACCGCCCCGGTATTGGCGACCCCACTCGCCAATCATGAACAGCACCGGCAGAAAATCGCGACCGGCTGCGGTCAGCAGATATTCCTCACGCGGGGGGTGCTCCGAGTAGCGCCGTTTCTCCAGCAATCCCTCCTCGGTCAGCGTCGCCAGCCGACGGGTCAGCATCGTCGGGGCAATGCCCAGGCTTTTGCGGAACTGGTCGAAGCGCGTGAGGCCGGCATGGGCATCCCGCAGGATCAACAGGCTCCACGCGTCGCCGGCAAACGCCACGCTGCGCGCTATTGGGCAGGGCTCATTGAAACTATTTTCGCTGTTCATACTTTTTTGGTAGTGACTTACTTTCAAATTGGTAGTATCGTTCGTTTCAATTTGATAGTAACACCTTGGTGACAGCCAATCCACCCTTCAAGGAGATTTAGTTGATGAGCACTATGACCTGGAAAAATGTACCGACCCGCACGATTGATGTTGGCGGCGTGCCTTTCGCCTATCGAGAACTCGGTGCCGATTCCGGTGTGCCGGTAGTCTTCCTGCACCACCTGATGGCCGTGCTCGATGACTGGGATCCGCGTGTTATCGATGGCATCGCCGCGCGTCGCCGGGTGATCGCTTTCGATAATCTAGGGGTCGGTGCGACGGGAGGACTGGTACCGCACACCATCGATGAGATGGGGCGGAATGCCATTGCCTTCATTCGGGCCCTGGGACTCAGCAAGGTCGACCTTCTCGGCTTCTCCCTGGGCGGCGGTGTCGCGCAAATGATTGCATTGCAGGCCCCCGACCTCGTGCGGCGGATGGTCCTGGCCGGAACGGGACCCAGAGGTGGCGGCGGTATCGACGAGATCAACAGAATCGCTGTCATCGCTTATCTCAAAGCGGCGCTCACGCTGAGCGATCCGAGAAATTTCCTGTTCTTTCCCCGCACTCCGGATGGCAAGCGCGCCGCGAAAGAATACTTCTCCCGGCTGAAGGAACGCACCGAGGATCGCGACAAACCCATTTCCATGCAAGCTCGGCGGGCCCAGCTGAAGGCCATCCAAACAGCGGGGATAAGTGCACCCGATAATCTTTCCGTCATTACGCAACCCGTTTTTATCGCCAACGGCGACCGTGACCTGATGGTGGCCAGCAGCCTTTCAGCGGACATGGCTCGCCGTCTGCCGAATGCCAAGCTGACGATCTATCCTGATTCCGGGCACGGCGGTGTATTTCAGCACCACCGGGCCTTTGTGCCTTCAGTTGTGAACTTCCTCGCTGACTAATCAGACAAAAATGAAAGGCCAAAGAATGAAAGCACTTACCTTTAAACGCTATGGCAAATCACCCGAAATTGGCTTTGCCGACCTTCCCCGTCCCTCGCTGAAGGCCGACGAAATGCTCGTACAGGTCTACGCTGCGAGCGTGAACCCGATCGACAACATGATCCTGACGGGAATATTCAAACCGGTCCTGCAGTTCCAACTTCCGGCCACCTTGGGCAGCGATCTGGCCGGTGTGGTGACGGAGGTCGGCAGCAACGTGACCCGCTTCAAGCCAGGTGATGCCGTTTTCGCCAATATTTTCGATCTTGGTACCGGCGCTATCGCCGAGTTCGCGGTAGTCCCGGAGCGCCTTGCCGCACATAAGCCGGCTAATCTGGACTTCGTGCAAGCAGCATCGATCCCGATGGTCGGGCTCACCTCCTGGCAAGCGCTGAAGGAGCGGGCGAATCTTCGCGCCGGTCAGAAAGTGTTCATCCCGGCAGGCTCTGGCGGTGTTGGCACGTTTGCGATCCAGTTGGCAAAGCACCTTGGTGCCAAGGTGGGAACGACCACCAGCACGGCTAATGTCGAACTGGTGCGCAGCCTTGGCGCCGACGAGGTAGTCGACTACAAGAAGCAGGAATTCGAGAAAGTGCTGCTCGGCTACGACGCGGTACTTGGCACGGTCAAAGGTGACGCCATCGAGAAATCCCTCGATATCCTCAAGCCAGGGGGCGTGATCGTTTCTCTGACCGGGCCGCTGGACGCTGCATTCGCTCGTGCTCGACGGCTGAACTTCGTCCTGACGTTCGTGTTCGGCTTGATGAGCCGCAAGATCTTGCGCCTTGCGAAAAAGCGGGATATCACTTACTCATTTCTCTTTGCGCGCCCCGATGGCGCTCAACTCGGCGAAATAGGAAAACTCCTCGAGACGGACCATATCCGGCCGGTGATCGACAAGGTTTTCCCGTTCGAGCAGGCAAAAGATGCGCTTGCATACCTTGCCCAGGGGCGCTCCAAGGGAAAAGTCGTCATCAAGATGTGTTGAGTAGGGCCTTGCTGGGCTGCAAGCCTTGACGCCCCATTGTTGGTCATATAAGATGACCAACATCAAACGCAAAGGAAAGCCCAGATGCCCCAGTTCAACATTGCCGATGCCAAGGCCCATCTTTCCGAACTGGTACAAAAAGCCTTGCTGGGCGAAGAGATCGTAATTGCCCGCGACAACAAGCCCCAGGTCCGGATCGTCCCCATTGGCCGCACGGCACAAAAGCGCACTCCCGGTTCGGGCAAGGGGCAGATTCTGTTTCTTGCCAAGGATTTCGACGCCATTCCCGAAGGCTTCGAGGACTACCTCTGATGAATTGCCTGCTCGACACCAATGCGTTCCTGCGTTGGGTGGATGATGCGCCTGAGCTGTCGACCAAGGCCCGCAACGCGATTGCCAGCGCCGGGAATGAAATCTTCGTCAGTATCGTTGTGCCCTGGGAGCTTTCCATCAAAGCCGGCCAGGGCAAGATCAAGCTTTCACAGCCCGTGGGCCGCTACGTTGCCAGTCACATTGAAGCCAACGGGTTCCGTTTGCTCGGTATCGAGCTGGACGATGTGGCCCTGATAGAAACACTCCCCCTGCATCATCGCGATCCCTTCGACCGGCTGTTGATTGCCCAGGCAAAAAACCGCAAGCTGCCGGTCATTACTTCCGACACCACTTTTTCCGACTACGGCGTTAAACGCATCTGGTAATTCATCATGCAACAGACTGAAAACCTCAACATCGAAGCCTTCGACCCCATGCCCACGCCGGAGGAAATCCACGCCCGCGTGCCGCTCACCGAGAAGGCCGCGCAAACTGTGGTGGATGGCCGCCGCACGCTGGAGGCGATTCTCGATGGCCGCGATCCGCGCCTGTTCGTCGTCGTCGGGCCCTGCTCCATCCACGATCCGGTGGCCGGCGTCGATTACGCCAAGCGCCTGAAGAAGCTGGCCGACGAAGTGGCCGATACCCTGGTGCTGGTGATGCGCGTGTATTTCGAGAAGCCGCGCACCGCTACGGGTTGGAAAGGCTACATCAACGATCCGCGCATGGACGATTCCTTCCACATCGAAGAAGGCGTGCAGAAGGCCCGCGAATTCCTCATGGCGGTGAACGAAATCGGCCTGCCCGCCGGCACCGAAGCGCTGGACCCGATTTCGCCGCAATACCTCGGCGACCTCATCGCCTGGACCGCCATCGGCGCCCGCACTTCCGAATCGCAGACCCACCGCGAGATGTCCTCGGGCCTGTCCACCCCGGTCGGCTTCAAGAACGGCACCGACGGTTCGCTGGATGCGGCCACCAACGCCATCATCTCGGCGTCCAAGCCCCACAGCTTCCTCGGCATCAATGCCCAGGGCCGCTCCTCGGTGACACGCACGCGCGGCAACAAGTACGGTCATCTGGTGCTGCGCGGCGGCGGCGACCGGCCCAACTACGACACGGTGAGCGTGGCGCTGGCGGAGGCCGCCCTGGCCAAGGCCAAGCTGCCGAAGAACATCGTCGTCGATTGCTCCCACGCCAACAGTTACAAGAAGCCCGAGTTGCAGCCGCTGGTGATGCAGGACGTGGTGAATCAGTTACGCCTCGGCAATCACTCCATCGTCGGCGTCATGATCGAGAGCTTCATCGAGGCCGGCAACCAGCCGATTCCCGCCGATCTGTCGCAGCTCAAGTACGGCTGCTCGGTGACGGACGCCTGTGTCGATTGGGCCACCACCGAGAAGATGATCCGCGAAGCCCACGACGCCCTGCGTGGCCCGCTGGCTGGCCGGAAGGTGGCCTGATGACTGCGCTGATCAAGCCCTTTCGCGGTCTGCGCCCGGCTCCCGGCCGCGCCGGCGAGATCGCCGCGCCGCCCTACGACGTGTTGTCCAGTGAGGAGGCGCGCGTCCGAGTGGATGGCAAGCCCTGGTCCTTCCTGCACATCTCCAAGCCCGAGATCGACCTGCCAGCAGACACCGATCCCTATGCGCCCGCGGTCTATGCCAAGGCCGCCGAAAATCTGGCGAAGATGCTGGAAGCCGGCCTGCTGCTGCGCGACGACGCACCCTGCTACTACGCCTACCGCCTGACCATGAACGGCCATGTGCAGACCGGCCTGGTCGCCGCCGCCAGCGTTGCCGACTACGACACGAACCGCATCCGCAAGCACGAGTTCACCCGTCCGGACAAGGAAGACGACCGGGTGCGCCAGATCGAGGCGCTGAATGCCCAGACTGGCCCGGTGCTGCTGGCCTATCCGCAGTCCGCCGAGGCCGATGCGCTGATTGCTGCCATCGCCACGGGCGAAGCGGCGGCGGATGTCACCGCCGAGGACGGCATTCGCCATCAGGTCTGGGTCGAGCGTGACGCCGAACGCATTGCCGCCATCGGCCGCGTTTTCGACGGCATGGCCGCGCTCTACATCGCCGACGGCCACCATCGTTCTGCCGCTGCCTCACGCGTTGCCGCCGCGCGCCGTCAGGAAGGACACGAGTTGTCCTCCGATCATTTCCTGTCCGTGATCTTCCCCCATCACCAGATGAAGATCATGGATTACAACCGCGTCGTCAAAGACCTCAATGGTCTGGAAAAGTCGGCCCTGGTGATACGGCTCGCCACCGCCTTCACGGTTGCGGAAAGTGCCGGCCGCGTGCATCCGGCCCGCCCCGGCGAGTTCGGCATGTATCTCGGCGGCCGCTGGTACACGCTGAGCATCAAGCCCGAGCTGATCCCTGCCGATCCGGTAGCCAGCCTCGACGTCTCGCTGCTGTCGGACCACCTGCTGGCCCCCATCCTCGGCATCGCCGACCTGCGCCGCGACAAGCGCATCGATTTCGTCGGCGGCATCCGTGGCCTGGCGGAACTGGAGAAGCGCGTGGACTCTGGCGAGATGGCTGTCGCCTTCGCCCTGCATCCGACACGCATGGATCAGTTGATGGCGGTGGCCGACAGCAACAATGTTATGCCGCCAAAATCCACCTGGTTCGAGCCCAAGCTGGCCGACGGCCTCGTCAGCCACGTGCTGGACTGAATCAGGGCAGCAGCCGCAAAGGAATCAGACGCCGCACCTGCCGCCCGGCCAACTCCCGAAAACGAGGGCTGTGCAGGCAGGCGCCGCCGAGCAGGCCGACCAGCGAACCCAGCACCGTATCGAGCAAGCGGGCTTCAAGGATGAGTTCCGGCGCCCGCGTGCCGATCTGGGTGGCTTCGGCGAGAAAGATGGTCAGCGGCGTGACGAAGATCACCGCCAGTCCGTAGTGGCGGACCACCAGGGTTTCGGTGATGAAGGCCAGCAACATCATCAACAGCGCAATGCGCCAGTTATCCAGGGGCAGCGAGAGCAGCGCCCAGGCCAGCAGCAGGCCGACACCGGTGCCGGCAATGCGATGGATCTGCTTGGTCCATACCGCCCGTAGCGACATGCCCTGGATCACCGCCAGACAGCTCACCGGTACCCAGTAGGCCCGTTCGAGTTGCAACGCCTGCGCCAGGCCGAGGGCAATGCCGACGCAAGTCCCGATCACTACGGAATCGAAGACCACGAACTCGAAGCTGGCTGGCGGCAGCGGCGTGACCGGCTGCGGTGTCACCAGGCGGATGATGTACAGGCTGTAGAAGAATGCGATCAGGCAGGCCAGTACGCTGCCCATGGTCAGCAAGCCAACATGCAGCGGCACCTGCATCACCTCGATGGGCGAATAGGCGCCGATGGACGCCGCCATGACGAAGAACAGGCTGCCCGGCGGCCCGACCATATAGAAGCGGCAGACCATCGTCACCACGATGGCAATGAAGCCCAGCACCGGCACCCAGATCCAGGGAAGGAAATGGCTCATCAGCCCGAGGGCATAGCAGGCGCTCATGCCGAAGGCGCAGGCCATCAGCGAGACCATACGGTGGTACAGCGGCGTGTTGGGCGCATAGAGGAAGACCAGCCCGCCCATCGACGAGATCAGGCCGTAGTCGAAGCGGTCAAACCAAGCGCCGATCAGCAACGGCAGGCCAGACGCCAAAGCAGCGCAGAACGGCATCTGCCAGCGCCGGTCGCTGGCGTTGAAGGCGGCCAATTGACGCAGTTCTCTGCCGAGTAGCGCGTACCACTCCTGCGCTCGGCGCCACCCGCTTCCGGCCATCGCCCCGGCCCTAGTCGGCGACGAGAGCCGCTGTCACGCGGGCGCCGACCTTTGCGCCGTCCGCCGGCCAGGGCAAGGCGACGCGGGCGGTTTCCCCGGCCTTCAGGCTGGCAATGCGCACACTCTCCTGGCCCCTCGCCGCATTGGACGCGACGAGTGCAATGCCACGCACTGGGACTGGCGCCGTGTTGCGCACGACGAGTACGATCTGTCCACCGCGCTTCTCGAAGCTGGTGGCGATGTAACGGCCAGGACTGCGCGGCAATTCGAGTCGTGCGAGGGAGACTGAGGCGAGCTTGCCGTCGGCGCTGCCCGATTGCGCGGCGAGCCGGAAGTGGCCGATGGCCTCGTTCTCCTCACCGCGCTCCTGCTTGATGCGTCCCAGCGCGAGGTGCGCCTGCGCCGTCGGCAGCAGGCTGTTGGCCTTGGCGAAATCCTGCATGGCCGCCGCCTTGTCGCCACGCCGTTGCCGCTCCGTGCCACGGCCAAGATAGAAGTCGTAGAAGTCGGGATTGCGCTTGATGGCCGCGCTGTAGTCCGCCTCGGCTTCCTTGTGCTGGCCCAGTTTCGCTCGCGCATCGCCGCGCAGGCCGTAGAACAGGGCTTCGCGGGGCTCGATCTTGATGGCGGCTTCGGCGAGTTTCAGCGCCTTGTCGGCATCGCCTTTCTTCAGCGCCTTCTCGCCTTCGTCGAATTGCTTGTAGGCCTCGCGAGTTTTCAGCAACGGCGCGATACGAGCCTGATATTCCTTTTCGCCGTTGAAGAAACTGCCTTTCATGGTTGCGGCGAACTTGCGGTTCTCATCCACCCGTTCCTGCGAGGGCGGATGGCTGGAAAAGAGGCCCTCAAGCCAGTTCGGCGACTTGTTGTTGGCGAGGCGGACGAAGGTTTCCTGGAGTTTCACGGCCGCCTGCGGATCGTAGCCGGCCCGCTGCATATAGATCATGCCGTAATGGTCGGCCTCCAGTTCCATGTCGCGGCCATATTTGATGCCGAGCAGGCCGGCGCCAATGCCGGCCACGGTATCGATGACGCTGGCGTACTTGTGATCGGAGGTCGCCACCGACAGCACTGCCGCCCCGGCGGAAATCAGCAGGTTGCTTTCCACGCCCCGCGCACCATGACGGCCGGCAGCGTGGACGATCTCGTGGCCGAGCACGGCGGCGAGTTCCGCCTCGCTGCCCAACTCGTAGAGCAGACCCCGGTTGATCGCCAGCTTGCCACCCGGCATGGCCCAGGCATTGGGCACCGATTCGTTAAGGACGACGAATTCGTAGGGCAGCTGCGCCCGGTCGCTGACCTTGGCCATCTTTTGTCCGACGCCTTGTACATAGGCCGTCAGCGTCGGGTCCAGAACGTACTGACCACCGCTTTGCTGCTGGCCCGGCGTGTAGTTCTTGCGCCCCATGTCGATCTCCTCTTTTTCGGAGATCAAGTGCAACTCGTTCCTGCCGGTGACCGGGTTGACCGCACAGCCGGCGGCGATCGCCAGGAACAGCAGGGCCAGCCACGGAGTAAGGCGGCGCATGGCCTTACATGCCCCTCACGGCATACACGGCGGGCAGATTGCGCCAGGCGCCCTTGACGTCCATGCCGTAGCCGAAGACATAGCGATTGGGCAGCGTCACGCCGACGAAATCAGCGGTGATGGGTTTGGTCTTGCCGAGATCCTTGTCGGCGAACACGGCACACAGTACCTCGGTCGCGCCCTGCGCCTTCAGGCGGGCGACGACTTCGGCCAGGGTCACGCCCTCATCGAGAATGTCGTCCACGACGAGGACCGTGCGGCCGGATACATCTGCGCGCGGCTCGACGATCCAGGCCAGTTGTCCGCCGGTGGTGACGTCACCGTAGCGGGTGGCATGCAGGTAATCAAAGTCCAATGGAAAATCCAGCAGCGGCAGCAACTGGCCGGTGAATACCACGGCGCCGCCCATCACCGCCAATACCAGCGGGTTCTCACGACGCAAGCGGACGTTGATTTCGTCGGCCACGCGCCGTACCGCCAGCGCCGACTTTTCGGGGCTGACCAGCAGATCGGCTTCCGCCAGGACTTTGCGCGCGTCATCAGGACTCATTTCATGCCTTTCAATAAACGGGCGAAGTCGTCGCCGACCTCGGGATGGCGCAAACCGAAAGCGACCGTCGCTTCCAGGTAGCCCAGTTTGGAACCACAATCGTAACGCGTGCCTTTGTAGCGATAGGCCAGCACCTGTTCCTCCGCCAGCAGCGCAGCGATGCCATCGGTGAGCTGTATTTCGCCACCGGACCCCCGGCCGATCTTGGCCAGGTGATGAAAAATGCGCGGCGTCAGCACATATCGTCCGACCACGGCCAGTGTGGAAGGAGCATCCTCGGGCTTGGGTTTCTCGACGATGCGCACGATCTGCTCCAGCGATTCGGTCATCGGCTTGGTCTCGACGATGCCGTAGCTGCGGGTGTCCTCACGCGGCACCTGCTGCACACCGATCACCGAGCTGCGGTAGTAATCGTAAACATCGACCATCTGCTTCATCACCGCTGGCTCGCCGTCGAGCAGATCGTCGGCCAGTAGCACGGCGAAAGGTTCGTCGCCCACCGCCGGATAGGCGCACAGCACCGCGTGCCCCAGACCCAGCGCTTCCGGCTGGCGGATGTAGATGCAGTTGATGTTCTTCGGCAGCAGGTTCTGCACGAACTCCAGCATCTCGGTCTTGCCGCGCCGTTCCAGCTCGCTTTCCAGCTCGTAGGCCTTGTCGAAGTGATCCTCGATGGAACGCTTGGAGCGCCCCGTGACGAAAATCATGTCGGTGATGCCGGCAGCCACTGCCTCCTCCACCGCATACTGGATCAGCGGCTTGTCCACGATCGGCATCATCTCCTTCGGACTGGCCTTGGTGGCCGGCAGGAAGCGGGTGCCGAGACCGGCGACGGGGAAGACTGCTTTGGTGACTTTTTTCATTTCTTGTTCCTTGGCTTGGAAGCAATGTCGGCGGTAAAACCGATCCCGCGAGAGACAGGAGCCGGCGACGACGTTAATTGCCGAATGGCATCAATCAAGCCGGCAATGGCCTGATCGTGCGAGGAAACCTTGCGCTCCAGTTGGTCAAGCTTGGCGGCCAGCTCCTTGTTCGAGGAAAGCATTTCCCGCAATTGAACGAAAGTCCTGACCACCAGCAGACTGACCTCCACGGCTCGCGGCGACTTCAGCACATTGCCGAGCATCAGCGCACCGTGCTCGGTAAACGCGTAAGGCAAAGACGGTGAATACTTGAGCTTGACGAGGTGGTCGCAATTTGCGACCACCTCCGCTTTTTCGTCCACCGTCAGTTGAAACATGAAATCTTGCGGAAATCGCTCTACATTGCGCTTCATCTGTTCATTCAGCCGCTTGGTGGTCACACCGTACAGTTCCGCCAAGTCGGCATCCAGCATCACCTTCTGGCCTCGCAATATCAGAATCCGGCGCACAACCGCTTCCTCGACAAGAACACTCATGATCCGATCAACTCCATGAACTGCGCTTCGTCGAGGATGGTAAGGCCTAATTGCTGCGCTTTTTCGAGCTTGGAACCGGCTTCGCTGCCGGCCACCACGTAATCCGTTTTCTTCGAGACCGAGCCGGCCACCTTGGCGCCCAGGGCCTCGATCATGTCCTTGGCCTCGTCCCGCGTCAGTGTCGGCAAGGTGCCGGTGAGGACGAAAGTCTTGCCGGCGATGGACGAGGACACAACCGCCGCCGGTTCGCCTTCCGCCCATGTCACACCGGCAGCACGCAAGGCCTCCACCACTTCGCGATTATGCGGCTCGGCGAAGAAGCGGACGATGGACGCCGCGACGATGGGACCGACATCGGACACTTGCAACAGGCTGTTTTCGTCGGCCGCGAGCAAGGCATCGAGCTTGCCGAAATGTCGCGCCAGATCCTTGGCCGTGGCTTCGCCCACATTGCGGATGCCGAGGCCGAAAATGAAACGGGCCAGCGTCGTCTCGCGGCTTTTCGCGATGGCGGCGAGCAGATTGGCTGCGGATTTCTCCGCCATGCGATCAAGGTTGGCGACGGCCGCCATGTCCAGCGCATAGAGATCGGCCGGCGTCTCGACGATGCCCTTATCCACCAACTGCTCGACGATCTTGTCGCCGAGGCCTTCGATGTCCATGGCGCGGCGGCCGGCGAAGTGCAACAGGGCCTGCTTGCGCTGGGCCGGGCAGAACAGACCCCCGGTGCAGCGGGCGATGGCCTCGTCCTCGGGCTTCTCCACGGTGGAACCACAGACCGGGCAGGTCTTCGGCAGTTCGAAGGCCGGATGCAGCGGCTCACCGCCGAAGAGGTCTTTCGCCGGGCGCTTTTCCAGCACCACGGAGACCACTTCCGGAATCACGTCGCCGGCCCGGCGCACGATCACCGTGTCGCCGATACGCACGTCCTTGCGCTTGACCTCATCCTCGTTGTGCAGCGTGGCGTTGGTGACGGTGACGCCACCGACGAAGACCGGGGCGAGGCGGGCTACCGGCGTGATGGCCCCCGTGCGGCCGACCTGGACCTCGATGGATTCCACGGTGGTCAGCGCTTCTTCCGCCGGATATTTGTGGGCGACGGCCCAGCGCGGTTCGCGGGTGACGAAGCCGAGTTGCTGTTGCAGGACAAGCGAGTTGACCTTGTAAACCACGCCATCGATGTCGAAGGGCAGGCTGTCGCGGGCTTCCCGGATACGGGCATGAAAAGCCACCAGGCCTTCAGCCCCCTGAACCACGGCGCGATGCTCGCAGACCGGCAGACCGAAAGCGGCCAGCGCATCGAGTACACCGGCATGGGTTTCCGGCAAGTTCCAGTCACGGGTTTCACCAAGACCGTAGGCATAGAAGGACAGCGGCCGCCGCGCGGCCAGCGCCGGGTCGAGTTGACGGATGCTGCCGGCGGCTCCGTTGCGCGGATTGACCAGGGTCGCCGCACCCAGCGTGCGCTGTTTCTCGTTGTAACGCTCGAAATCAGGGCGACTCATGTAGGCCTCACCGCGTACCTCCAGCACCGGCGGTGCGTCGCCAGTCAGCCGCAAGGGAATGCAGTGGATGGTGCGCACGTTCTGCGTCACGTCCTCGCCGGTCTCGCCATCACCGCGCGTCGCCGCCTGCACCAGCACACCGTGCTCATAGCGCAGATTGATCGCTAGGCCGTCGAACTTCAGTTCGGCAGCGTACTCAAGGGACGGATCTACGTCTGTCAGACCCAGTTCGCGCCGCACCCGGCCATCGAAGGCGATGGCGCCACTGGCTTCGGTGTCGGTCTCGGTGCGGATCGACAGCATGGGCACCACATGGCGCACCGGCGAGAACTCCGGCAAGGGCTTGCCGCCCACGCGCTGCGTCGGCGAATCGGGTGTCAGCAGGTCCGGGTGTTCCGCCTCGATGGCCTGCAATTCGCGGAACAGCTTGTCGTACTCAGCGTCGGGAATCGTCGGCGCGTCGAGCACGTAGTAAGCATGCCCATGCCGCTCCAGCTCGCAGCGCAGTGCGGCCGCGCGGGCTGCCTGATTGGGTACCGGCATGCTCAGGCTAGTTGAGCGACAGATTGCGCCACGGCAGTCCCGTCAAGACCGACTGCGGCCCCCCGCCGAACAACCAGTGCATCGTCACCAAATAGTCGAAAGTGAAAAGCATCAGTCGCGGCCTTCCTCGCTCATAGCCTTCGTGTCTACGCAAAAGGGTTGCGCCTGTTTCATGAACGCCTTCATGCAGCCAGCCGCATGCAATCTGCCTCGGCTATTGGCCGTTCGGATAGGGGTCAACTCTGCCACCGGCCTACCGCGACGGGTGATGGTGAAATGCTGTCCGGCCTGCACCTTGCGCAGTAAATCAGGCAAATGTGTTTTTGCTTCGTAAGCGCCGATTTTCGTCGATGTCGCCATGTCTTCTCCCGCCGTCCGAATCAGACCAATATACCAACCGGTCGCTAGCCGCTTACGCTCAGGAGAACAGACGCAGGGCGCGAACGCTGCCCGGTTCGATGCCGGCGTCGCGCATGCTCTGCTGGAGTTCGATGGTCTTGGCGCGGATACCCTGGATCATGGGTTCAGCCAGAGGTTGGCGGTTGGTATCGACTAGCACGCCGCCCAGGGTTTTCGTCAATTGCCGGGCGGCCGTCAGCATGGCGTTGAAGGCGACGCCGCCGTCGGGGGTGCGCGGCACGTCGATGCTCAGGGTCAGGCCGTGGGTGGCCAGGGACTTGATGGTGTCGGGATCGAGCTTCTCAGGGCCGAGATTGCCCAGGGCATAGAGTTCGCCGCCGTCCTCGTCGCGAGCGCGGAAAACGCCATCGTCTTCCAGGCGCAAGCCGCTGGCCTCGGCAACGCCGCGCAGCTTGGTGCCGGCAAAGGTGCCGCCGCTGGCCTCGACGATGTACAGGGCGAACTGGATATCGACGGTCGCACAGAACTGGTCGAGCTTGCTGGCGTGCAATACGGTCTCACCCCGGGACGGCAGTTCCAGCGTGGTATCCAACTGGGCAGCGACCTGCTGCATGCCATCGAAATAGCGGGCGAGTTCGCCATCGGTGATGGCGCCGCGACGATCCGCCAGTTGCAAGGCCACCGCCCATTCACAGTAGCGACCGGTATCGGTATCGTCGATGCGCTTCCATTGACCCTTGTCGATGGCCAGCCAACTGAAGGTTTTGCTCAGATCGCCAGCCCATGGCGACTGCGCGGCCCAAACGGCGGGCGCAGGCACAGCCTCGGCCACTGAAAAACGCAGCACGCAATCGGCAATCGGATCGGCCCAGCGGCCAGGCAGTTGCGGCGAGGCTGACACGGTGCTCTCCGCGACAGTGGGTGTTGCCACAATTGCAGGCTCGGGAGTGACGCTATCGTAGGTGTCGGGAATCTCGGCCTCGTCGTCGCCCAGGAAGCCCGGCTCAATGCGCTCCATTGGCGCCTCGGTCGGCGCCATGACGGGTTCACGCCGTGGTGGTTCGTCCGTCACAGCAGTTTCATCGCCAAGCAGCGCATCACCCTGCCCGCCCTTGAATATGTTCTCGGCAACCTTGCGGTGTTTGCGCTCCTGCCAGGCGTTGTAGCCCCAGACGGCGGCAACGGCGGCGGCGCCGGCACCCAGCAGGGCGATCTGAAGTTCGCTGATGGCCATCAGGCGGCTTCCTTGTTCTCGGCGAGGCGCAGGGCCTCTTCCATATCCACTTCGACGATGCGCGACACACCTTGTTCCTGCATGGTCACGCCAATGAGTTGTTGCGCCATTTCCATGGCGATCTTGTTGTGCGAGATGAAGATGAACTGGGTCTGCGCCGACATGCGCTTGACCATCTCGCAGAAGCGCACAGTGTTCGAGTCGTCCAGCGGTGCATCGACCTCGTCCAGCATGCAGAACGGCGCCGGGTTCAGGTTGAAGATGGCGAACACCAGCGCAATCGCAGTCAGCGCCTTTTCGCCACCGGACAGCAGGTGGATGGTCGAGTTCTTCTTGCCGGGCGGCTGCGCCATGATCTGAATGCCGGCGTCGAGAATTTCCTCGCCAGTGAGAATCAGCTTGGCCTCGCCGCCACCGAAAAGCTGCGGGAAGAGCGTGCCGAAATGCTGGTTGACCGTGTTGTAGGTCTCCTGCAACTGCTCGCGGGTTTCCCGGTCGATGCGGCGGATGGCGTCTTCCAGTGTGCCGATGGCTTCGGCCAGGTCGGCGGACTGGGCATCGAGGAAGCCCTTGCGTTCCGCCGCCGTGGCCAGTTCTTCGAGGGCCGCCAGGTTCACCGGGCCGAGGGCCTCGATCTCGTTCTGGTAGCGCGTGATCTCGCCTTGCAGGGAGGCATCGCGGATATTCCCGGCCAGGTCTTCCGCGAAGGGCGCTTCATCCTCGGCGGTATTGACGTTCACCTCGGTCAGGCGCTGCTGGTACTGCTCTTCGTTGAGCTGCGCGGCCTGGGCCTTGAGGCGCAAGTCGTTGATGCGGTCGCGCAGGGGATTGACACCCTGCTCCAGCTTGAGGCGCTGCTCGTCGAGATTGCGAAGTTCGGCGGCGGCGGTTTCCAGCACGTTTCGCCGTTCCGCCAGAGCCGACTCTTTGCCGCTCTTGGCATCGAGGGCGGAATGCAACTGCTCTTGCAGGATGGTGTCGGAAATGCCGGCGACTTCGGTACGCGCGGCTTCCATCTCGCCGACGATGCGTTCGAGCTGGCTCTCGGCGGTGGTCGCGGCACGGGCGTTGTCTTCCAGCTTGGAGAGGCATTCGCGCTCGGAGAAGCTGGCTTCCTGCGCTTCGCGGGCGAGCTGGGTTTCGAGGGCGCGGGCTTCGCGCAGGGCGGTATCCTTCTGCCGCTGCACATCCAGAGCCTGTTCGAGCCGGGCGCGGACATCGCTCAGACGTTCGCGCTGGATCTCGCCATCGGTGGCGGCCTTTTCCTGACGCAGACGCTCGGCGTCTTCCTGGCGCTGGAGTTCGGCCAGGTCGCGGTCGATCTGGGCGGAACGCTCTTCGAAACGAGCCTGGGCCTGGGCCAGCTTGAGGGCCTCGACCTGGGCGGCATGCAGGGCCTGCTGGCTTTCCTGTGCGGTGCGGCGGGCGGTGGTGAGGAGCGCCTGCTGTTCGGCCAGATGGGTTTCGGCGGTCTGCTGCACTTCGCGGGCCGCATCCTCGGCCTCACCGCGCACAATCAGCAGTTCGGCCAGTTCGTCGATCTCGCGCTGGCGTTCGATGACGCCGTGGGTCTTGGCGTCCGGCACGTAGAGCGTGAGGCCGGACGGGGTGAGGACATGGCCCTGGGGCGAGACGACGATGCCGGAGGCCAGCGGCAATGCCGTACTCAGGTCATCGGCAACGCTGACGCCGGCCAGCCATTCATCGAGCACCGGCGCCCAGCGGGCGTCGTTGCAGCGGACTTTGGCGCGCAGGCTGTTGGCTGCGGGCGTTGCCGCATTGTCGTGACCTGCGCCTTGGCCGACGATGGCGAGCGAAAGAATCGAGGGCGGCGGCGCGGTCAGCGCGGCCTTGGCGGTATTCGCATCCACGGCCAGCGCCGAGAAGCGTTCGCGCAGCACGGCTTCGACGGCGGTTTCCCAACCGGCGTCCACCTGGATGGTCTGCCACAGGGGCTTGGCGTCCGCCAGCCCGCGCTGCTTGAGCCAGTCGCCGATTTCGCCGGGCTGGGCCACCTTGCTCTGCAACTGCACCAGCGCCTCGTGACGGGCGCGGGTTTCGGTGAGTTGGCGATGAGCCCCCTGGAGGGCTTCGCGGCCCTGACGCAGGCGGGTTTCGGCCTCGGGCACCGCGGCCTGCAATTCGCCCAGACGCTCCTGAGCGACGGCCAGTCCTTCCTCGGCGCGGGCTTCGTTTTCCTGAGAGGCGGCCAGCAGGGCCGGATCGGGAGCGCCGAGGGCGTTGCGATCCTGCTCCAGACGCTCGCGGCGCTGAGTCAAATTGTCCAAAGCCCGCTCGGCGTGGCCCTTGTCGGCATCGGCCAGACGCAGGGCCTGCTCGGCTTCGTTCAATGCCCGACGTGCTTCGGCGACGGCGCTGCCGGCGGCCTGGACCGCGTCCTCGGCTTCGGGCAGGCGTTCGGCCGCCTCGTCATGGCGAGCGGCAGCAGTCTCGGCGCGGGTGCGGGAATTCTCCAGCAGGCCGCTCCAGCGGGCCTCATCCTCTTCGAGCTGGCGCTTCTGGCCGCGCCAGTGGGTGTCCTCGACCGCCAACTGCGACAGGCGTGCCTCCAGGCGCACCCTTGAGTCGGTCAGATGCTTGATCTCGGCTTCAAGGCGGGCGACTTCGGTATTCGCCGCGTACATCTCGGCCTGGGCCGCGTGCAGGGAATCCGAAGCGCCGAAATGGGCCTCGCGGGCATGCTCGACACGGGCCTCGATCTCCCGTAACAAAGCCGTCTCGGCCTCGACGCGGTTGATGGCCTCCTCGACCTGCTGGGCCATGCGCTGGGCGTCGGCACGAGCGTCGTTGCGCTTCTTCAGCCAGAGCAGAATCTGCTTCTTCGATACCTGCTCATGCAGGTCACGGTACTTCTGCGCCACCTCGGCCTGGCTTTGCAGGCGCACCACCTGATTGTCCAGTTCGCCGCGAATGTCATCCACGCGGGCAAGGTTTTCGCGGGCGTCTTCGAGGCGATGCTCGGTTTCCTTGCGGCGTTCCTTGTACTTGGTGACGCCGGCCGCCTCTTCGAGGAAGAAGCGCAGTTCGTCGGGCTTGGCCTCGACGATGCGGGAGATCATGCCCTGGCCGATGATGGCGTAAGCACGGGGGCCGAGGCCGGTGCCGAGGAAGAGATCGATCACGTCGCGGCGGCGGACGTGCAGGTTGTTGATGTAGTAGCTGGAATTGCCTTCCCGGTCGAGCACGCGCTTGACCGTGATGTCGGTGTACTGGCTCCACTGGCCGGCGGCCTTGCCCAGATTGTTGTCGAAGAACAGCTCGACGCTGGCGCGGGAGACTTCCTTGCGGTTACCCGAGCCCTTGAAGATCACGTCCTGAATGGACTCGCCGCGCAGCTCGGAGGCCTTGGATTCGCCCAGCACCCAGCGCACGGCATCGATGATGTTGGATTTGCCGCAACCATTGGGGCCGACCACGCCCGCCAACTGGCCGGGGAAAAGCACCGTCGTGGGCTCGACGAAGGACTTGAAGCCCGCAATTTTCAGCTTGGTAAGACGCACTGGGGATCAACCGGAATGAAGTAGGTTCAAAGCCGCGCCATTATAATTGGTTCCGACCTCATCTCCCTGATCCAGACAGCATGCCCAGCCAGCCCGCCAAGAGCCTAGAAACCTTCCCGAATCCCGCCCCGCACAGGGATTACCAGATTCACATGGAAATCCCGGAGTTCACCTGCCTGTGCCCCAAGACCGGGCAGCCGGACTTCGCCGTGCTGACCCTGGATTACATTGCCGACAAGGTCTGTGTCGAGCTGAAAAGCCTCAAGCTCTACGTCTGGAGCTTCCGCGATGAGGGCCATTTCCACGAGGACGTCACCAATCGCATCCTCGACGACCTGGTCAAGGCCACCAAGCCCCGCTACATGCGCCTGACCGCCCGTTTCTACGTGCGCGGCGGCATTTTCACGAATGTGGTGGCAGAACACCGCAAGAAGGGCTGGAAACCGGCGCCGAAGGTGGAACTGACGGAGTTCGCCTCGCAGTCGAATACGCGAGGTTGAAAAGCTCGCAATAATAGATAGGTAAGCTAGAACCCACCAAGTATTGCCCCCCATACCCAACTCACTCAATCCGCGATGAAAATACATTCAATTTTGATAACTGGATTGCTAGGCCGCCAGGGCACTGTCGCATTCAATTTCAATGAAGACTTAAACATCATCACCGGTAGAAACGGGTCTGGAAAAACAACGATATTGAAATTAGCTTGGTTCATTATTAGTGGAAACATATTCCTTGCACTGAAGGAAGTAAACTTCAAAACCTGCTCTCTCACCACAAGCGAATACATTTGCACTGTACAAAGAACCGGGCCATTGCATTGCAAAGTCGAACTGGAGATAAAAGGTGGAGAGCGGTATGTTTTCGAGGATGACAGCACTGATCCAGAGCTAGAGGGATTGGTCGAATCAGCAGAAGACAAAGCCAATCCCTTGCTCATGGCTGCTGGCAGTTCAATATTTCTACCAACATTCCGCCGAATAGAAGGTGGATTTTCAATGGTCTCATCGACCCCGCAGCGCATACGAAATGCACACAGAACAGAATCAGAAATTGACAATGCGCTTTCGTCACTATCTAGTAAGCTAAGCAATAAAGACCATCAATTCATAGCAGCAATATCGACTCAAGACATCATTAGCTTGCTTCTCAAAAGATATGCAAGCTTTTCGGAAGAGGTAAATGCATTTCAAGGCGAGGTATCTAGGAATGTAATTGCAAAAATAAAGCAATACGAAAGAACACAAAGCCAACGCCAAGATGCTGATGCTCTACTATCTGAAACTAGGGCAGATATTGAGAAAATCGAAGAATTCAGATCTAAAACCATGCTTCCTCTGGATGCAGTGCGCGTTTTAGCAGAAAGACTATTTCAACACGCTGGAATTTCTTTCGGGAAAAGGTTGAGTTTTGGTGATGCTGCTGAGGCTGTAAATAGTGACGTTCTCTCAGCAGGAGAAAAGCAAATGCTCAGCTTTATCTGTTACAACGCTTTTCACAAGAACTCTATTGTCTTCATAGATGAGCCGGAACTCAGCCTGCATGTAGATTGGCAAAGACAACTCTATCCAATCCTAAAGTCCCAAGAGTCGGGCAATCAATTCATCTTTGCAACACATTCACCATTTATTTATGGCAAGTACCCTGATAAAGAGGTGATGGTAGGGAGCGATAAAGGGTACAGCGATGCACCCTAGGAGTGCACGACCTACGATAGAGGAACTGTTTGAGGTCCTAAAAAGAACATCTCTTCCGACTGTTTTGGTTGAAGGACGGGATGACATTATTTTCTATCGAAGGATAGAGGAAGAGTTAAAAGATTTTGGCGTCGATATGCTTCCAGCAGGCAATAAAGGAGCCTGTCCGAAATTTTGTGTGTGAGGCATACCATGTTGAAAAGGAGCATGTATGCCAAGCAAGACCCGCAAAAAGAAGCCGGCAGTGACGCTGCCGAGTATCCCGAAAGAAATCATT
>JAVBXY010000011.1 GCA_030824275.1 Rhodocyclaceae bacterium
AACTTCGCCGACAGGATCGTCGTGATCGCCGCCGTCAATGTCGTCTTGCCATGGTCAACGTGACCAATCGTCCCCACGTTCACGTGCGGCTTCGTACGCTCAAACTTGCCTTTTGCCATGATTGATTACCCCAACAAAAATGCGCCAAAATTAACAACAGATAGTGGTGCCCTTGACGTGGATTGAACACGTGGCCTCTCCCTTACCAAGGGAGTGCTCTACCACTGAGCTACAAGGGCGAAACCTTTATAAAACAACCAACAACACAGCAACTGGAGCGGCGAGCGGGAATCGAACCCGCGTCATTAGCTTGGAAGGCTAAGGTTCTACCATTGAACTACCGCCGCCCGCCGGCAAACCCGTTTGCTGCAAAATCCTGAAACCAAAACTGCAAATACTGCTGGTGGAGGGGGAAGGATTCGAACCTTCGAAGGCAGAGCCGTCAGATTTACAGTCTGATCCCTTTGACCGCTCGGGAACCCCTCCAGCGAAACCACGCATTATCATCAACTCTCTGGAAATCGTCAACGGGTAAGTGGACTTAAAATTGCAGCACACCGGAATCGGGGCGTCACCCTGATGCGAATCCGGCATCCCAACTATAAAAAGGAGACCCGTCATGAACGCCCCCCATCCCCACCCTCCCCTTCCCGCACAATTGGCCGAGGCGCTATCCGTGCGCTTTGGCAGCCGCTTTTCCGTTGCCGACGCCGTCCGTCTCCACCACGGCAAGGACGAGTCGTCCCACCCACCCCAGCCACCGGATGCGGTGGTATTCGCCGAATCGACTGAAGAAGTCGCCGAGATCGTCCGCCTATGCCACACCCATGGGACGCCAGTAATTGCCTACGGAACTGGCACCTCACTCGAGGGACATCTGCTCGCCGTGCGTGGCGGGGTGTGCATCGATCTCTCGGCCCTGAACAAGGTACTGGCCGTGCGCCCGGAAGACCTCGACGCCACCGTGCAGTGTGGCGTCACCCGCAAGGCCCTGAATGGCGCATTGAACAATACCGGCCTGTTCTTCCCCATCGACCCCGGCGCCGATGCCAGTTTGGGCGGCATGGCGGCCACCCGTGCCTCGGGCACCAACGCTGTGCGCTACGGCACCATGCGCGAGAACGTGCTGGGCACTACGGTAGTACTGGCCGATGGGCGCATCCTCAAGACCGGCGGCCGGGCCAAGAAATCCTCGGCTGGCTACGACCTAACCCGGCTGATGGTCGGGTCCGAAGGTACGCTGGGCATCATCACCGAGCTGACGGTGAGGCTCTATCCGATCCCGGAAGCCATTTCCGCCGCCGTCTGCGCCTTCCCCAGCATCCCCGCTGCCGTCGATGCGGTGATCCAGACCATCCAGCTTGGCGTGCCCATCGCCCGCATCGAACTGCTCGACGCCCTTGCCATTACGGCCATCAACCGCTACAGCAAGACCACCCTGCGCGAGGAACCGACACTCTTCTTCGAATTCCACGGTTCCCCTGCCGGTGTCGAGGAGCAGGCGAAGACCGTACAGGAGATCGCGGCCGAACACGGTGGCAAGGATTTCGAATGGGCGACCCGCCCCGAGGATCGCAGCCGCATGTGGCAGGCCCGCCATGACGCCTACTGGGCCGGTCTCGGCCTCAAGCCCGGCGCCCGCGCCCTGTCCACCGATGTCTGCGTGCCGATTTCACGCCTGGCCGAGTGCATCGCCGAGACCCTGGAAGACATCGCGGCTATCGGCCTGCCCTGCCCCATCGTCGGCCATGTCGGCGACGGCAACTTCCACGTGTTAGTACTGGCCAATCCCGATGACGCCGACGAGGTCAGCCGCTCCCATGAATTCGCCGCCCGGCTCGCGGAACGGGCCATACGCATGGACGGCACCTGCACCGGCGAACATGGCATCGGCATCGGCAAGCAGGAATACCTGCGCAGTGAGCATGGCGGCGTGGCCATCGACGTCATGCGTGCATTAAAAAATGCACTCGACCCGGACAACATCATGAATCCGGGTAAGATTCTGCCGCCAATCTGATCAAGACCGGCAAGGCCGGATGCACAGCTCACAAGGCGCTCGCATCCGCGAAATCCAGAACTACAACCATGGAGACGCCATGAACGCGCCACTGCGTAGCATCACCCTTGAAGACAAGTACGCCCTGACAGAAGGCCGCGCCTTCCTCACCGGCACCCAAGCGCTGGTTCGCCTGATGTTGCTGCAACGCCAGCGCGACGCGCTCGCTGGCCTCAACACCGCCGGCTATGTTTCCGGCTATCGCGGCTCCCCCCTCGGCGGTCTCGACTACGCCCTGTGGAATGCCAAGAAACATCTCCAGCAGAACCATGTCGTCTTCCAGCCCGGCGTCAATGAAGACCTTGCCGCTACGGCGATCTGGGGTACGCAGCAAGTCAATCTTTTCCCCGGTGCGAAATACGACGGCGTCTTCAGTCTCTGGTACGGCAAGGGGCCGGGCGTGGATCGCTGCGGCGACGTTTTCAAACACGCCAACTCCGCCGGCACCTGGAAACATGGCGGCGTGCTGGCCATCGCCGGTGACGACCACGGGGCCCGCTCTTCCACCGTCGCCCATCAGTCCGAGCACGCGCTGAAGGCGGCGATGATGCCGGTGCTGGTGCCCGCCGGCGTCCAGGACTACCTCGACCTCGGCCTGCACGGCTGGGCCATGAGTCGCTACTCGGGCTGCTGGGTCGGCTTCAAGGCCGTCGCCGATACCGTCGAGTCCTCGGCCTCGGTAGATATCTCGCCGGACCGGGTGAAGATTCTTCTGCCCACCGATTACGAACTGCCGCAAGGTGGCCTCAACATCCGCTGGCCGGACGACCGGCTGTTGCAGGAAGCGCGTCTGGTCAATCACAAGCTTTACGCCGCGCTGGCCTACTGCCGCGCCAACCGGCTCAATCGCATCGTCATCGACGCGCCCAAACCCCGCCTGGGCATCATCACCACCGGCAAAAGCTATCTCGACGTGCGCCAGGCCTTCGACGACCTCGGCATCGACGACGCGCTCGCCGCTGAGATCGGCATCCGGCTGTACAAGATCGGCATGGTCTGGCCGCTGGAATCGAACGGTGTGCGCCACTTTGCCGAAGGCCTGGAAGAAATCCTCGTCGTCGAGGAAAAGCGCCAGCTCATCGAATACCAGCTCAAGGAAGAGCTCTACAACTGGCGCGAGGACGTGCGTCCCCGCGTCATCGGCAAGTTCGACGAAAAAGGCGAATGGGCGCTGCCCAACGGCCATTGGCTGCTGCCGGCCTCCGGCGAACTGTCGCCGGCGCAGATCGCCCGCGTCATCGCCGACCGCATCAGCCGCTACTACACCTCGCCGCGCATCCGCGAGCGACTGGCCATCATCGAGGCCAAGGAGAGCGCCGCCAATCCGGTGATCCCGATTGCGCGCACGCCCTATTTCTGCCCCGGCTGTCCGCACAACAGTTCCACCTGCGTGCCCGAAGGTTCAATGGCCATGGCCGGCATTGGCTGCCACTTCATGGTGCTGTGGATGAACCGCAACACCGCCACCTATTCGCACATGGGCGGCGAGGGCGTGGCCTGGCTGGGTCAGTCGCCCTTTACCGAACGCCAGCATGTCTTCGTCAATCTCGGCGACGGCACCTATTTCCACTCGGGCCTGCTCGCCATCCGCGCTGCCGTCGCGGCGAAGGTGAACGCCACCTACAAGATTCTCTACAACGACGCCGTCGCCATGACCGGCGGCCAGCCCCACGACGGCAACCTGTCGGTGCCGCAGATCGCCGCGCAGTTGCATGCGGAAGGCGTCGGCCATGTGGTGGTCGTCACCGATGGCACGGATCGCGCCTACAGTCACGCCGACCTGCCCCATGGCATCCCCATCCGCCACCGCGACGACCTCGACGCCATCCAGCGCGAGATGCGTGAATGTCCCGGCGTCTCCGCCATCATCTACGACCAGACCTGCGCCGCCGAAAAACGCCGGCGCCGCAAGCGCGGCAAGATGATCGATCCCTCGCGCCGACTGGTGATCAATGAAGCGGTGTGCGAAGGCTGCGGCGATTGCGGCGTGCAGTCCAACTGCCTGGCCGTGATTCCGGTGGAAACCGAATTCGGCCGCAAGCGGGCCATCGACCAGTCCGCCTGCAACAAGGACTACTCCTGCGAGAAGGGCTTCTGTCCCAGTTTCGTTTCCGTGATCGGCGGCAGCGTCAAAAAAGGCAAGGGGCTCGGCGGCGGTGAGCAATTCGCCGTACCGCCAGCGCCGACTTTTGCGTCGACCGCCGAGCCCTACGGCATCCTCATCACCGGCGTCGGCGGCACCGGCGTGGTCACCATCGGCGCCTTGATCGGCATGGCCGCGCACATCGACGGCAAGGGCGTCACCGTGCTCGACATGACCGGCCTCGCACAAAAGGGCGGCGCGGTGTTTTCCCACGTACGCATCTGCGACGACCCGGACGCCATCCACGCCGTGCGCGTCGCCACCGGCGAAGCCGACGCGGTGATCGGCGGCGATGTCATCGTCACTGCATCCCCCGATGCTCTGTCGCGCATGCAGAGCGGCCGCACCCGCGTCGTCGTCAATTGCGCCGAAACACCGACCGCAGATTTCACGCGCAATCCCGACTGGCAGTTTCCGCTGGCGCGCATGCAGGGAACGGTGAGTGAGGCGGTAGCCGAGGGCGCCGCCCATTTCATCGACGCCACGGAACTGGCCCGCCGCCTGATGGGCGACGCCATCGCCGGCAACCTGTTCCTGCTCGGCTACGCCTGGCAACTGGGCCTGGTGCCGCTGTCCTGGGAAGCGCTGGATCGCGCCATCGAACTCAACGGCACGGCGGTGGCCATGAACCGCGCCGCCTTTCTCTGGGGCCGTCGCGCCGCCCACGACCTGGCAGGTGTAATGGCCTACGCCAAACCCGTTGCCGCCGTCCCGCCAGCGCCGACTTTTGACGAACTGGTCGCCAAGCGCGTTGCCTTTCTCACCTCCTATCAGGATGCAAGCTACGCCGAACGCTACCGGCGGCAGGTATTGGCGGTGCACGCCGCCGGCACAACCGCCCTGGCTGAAACCGTCGCCACAGCTGTAGCCAATAGCCTGTTCAAGCTGATGGCGATCAAGGACGAATACGAAGTGGCGCGGCTCTACGCCGAAACCGATTTCGTGCAAAAACTCGGCGACAGTTTCGAGGGCGATTTCAGCCTGCGCTTCCACCTCGCGCCGCCGCTGCTGGCCCGTCCCGATCCCACCACCGGCCTGATCCGCAAGATGAGCTTCGGTCCCTGGATGCTCACCGCCTATCGCTGGCTGGCCCGCGCCCGCCGCTGGCGTGGCAGCCGCTGGGATGTCTTTGGCCGCACGGAGGAACGTCGCCGCGAACGCGGCTTACTCGCCGAGTACGAAGCCGATCTCGCCGCGCTGCTGGCCAAACCCACGTCGCTTGAACAAACCGAAGCGCTCGCATTGCTTGCCCTACCGGAGAAAATCCGCGGCTACGGTCACATCCGTCGCAAGGCCATGGACGCGGTGGCACCCGAGCGCGCATCACTGCGTGACAAGCTCGGCATTATTTGACTCTTCAAACGATGCCGATTACGATGGATTCAATCAAATTACACAGCCCATAACAAAGAGGAGAACACCCATGATCAAACCCGTCCGCCTGCTGCTCGCCGCCGCTTGCGCTACTCTGTTTGCCGGCGCCGCCAGCGCGCAGGAAAAGATCGAAATCAAACTTTCACACTACCTGCCGCCGACCCATGGCCTGCACGTGGACTTCACCGAACCCTGGGCGCGCGAACTGGAAAAGCGCACCAACGGCAAGGTTGTGGTCAAGGTCTTCCCCGGCAACTCCAGCCTGGGCAACGCCGCCAACCAGCTCGACCAGGTCAAGGCCGGCGTCACCGACATTGCGCTGGGCCTTTCCGGCATTCCCCGTGGCCGTCTGCCGCGCACCACCATCATCGATCTGCCCTTCCTGACCGATAGCGCCGACGCCGCCTCCAAGGCGCTGTGGGCCATCTACCCGAAGTATCTGACCGAGGAATACAAGGGCCTCAAGCCCCTCGCGCTGTTCGCCCACAACCCGGGCCTGATCATCACCCGCGACAAAAAGGTGACCAGCCTGGCTGATCTCAAGGGCCTGCGCATCCGCGCCCCGTCGGTGGAAACCCAGGAACTGCTGAAGGTCGGCGGCGCCTCGCCGGTCGGTATGCCCCCCGGGCAGATCTACGAAAACATGGAGAAGGGCGTGATCGACGGCGCCATGCTCCCCTATGACGGCGTCAAAGGCTTCAAGGTGGACGAACTGACCAAGTTCATCTTCGATGCCGATCTCTACACCACCTCCTTCTACTTCGTGATGAACCAGAAGAAGTACGACAGCCTGCCCGCCGATGTCCGCAAGGCCATCGACGAGATCAGCGGCGACGTGCTGGTGGCCAAGTTCGGCGGCTGGTGGGACAAGTGGGACAAAGCCGGCCTCGATGCCGTCAAGGCCCGCAACGTGACCATCACCAACGCGACGGCCAAGGACAAGGAAGCCTATCGCAAGGAACTGACCCCGGTGATTGACAAGCAACTCGCCGAACTGGAGAAGAGCGGTGTCGCCAATGCCCGTCAAATCTATGACGAGCTGAAGAAGCAGATCGCCGCCAACGCCCGCAAGAAGTAAGGCTTTCCGGCACAATCCACGGGCCGACCCAAGCGGGCCGGCCCGTTTTATTTTTCCCTACCGGTTCCGCCATGATCCGATTCATCGAAAACTCCTCCCGCTGGCTGACGCTTTTCGGTCAGGGCCTGCTCTGCGTCATTGTGCTGGTGGTGATGGCCGACATCCTGCTGCGCCGCTCCGTCGGCTTCACCGTGCCAGGCACGGTGGACCTGATCCAGCTCGGCGTCATGGCCTCCTTCTATCTCGCCCTGCCCTCGGCCTTTTTGCACGAAACCAACGTCGGCGTGGATTTCATTACCGATCCGCTGCCGCCGCGCGCACTGGCCGCCGTCAAGGCCTTCGCCGCCCTGCTCGGCGCTGCCTTCATGGCTGCCGTCACCTGGTATTGCGGCCAACAGGCACTGATGCAGATCGAGCAGGGCGACAAATCACAAAGCATCGGCATCCCCATCGCGCTGTACTGGGGTCCGCTGGTGATCGGTAGCTTGCTGTCCGTCAGCACCGCGCTGTTGCTTTCATTGCGACATGCCTTGATGGCGCTCGGCCGGCCTGACTTCATGCATAAGGGAGCAGCGGCATGAGCGGGCCTACCCTCGGACTGGTCGGATTTGCCGCCGTCATCCTGCTGATTTTCATCCGTGTGCCCGTCGCCATCGCCATGGGCGTGGTCGGCGCCATCGGCTACGGTCTACTCAACGGTTGGGATTCGCTGGGCTTCATCCTCGGCCGCGCGCCCTTCGAATCGGTGTTTCCGGTCGGTCTCTCGGTGGTACCGCTGTTCGTCATGATGGGCGTGTTCTCGGCCCACGCCGGTCTCTCGCGGTCACTGTACAACTTCGTCACCGCCTTCGTCGGCCACCTGCGCGGCGGACTGGCGCTGGCCACCATCGGTGCTTCGGCCATCTTCGGCGCCATCTGCGGCTCCTCGCTGGCCACCTCGGCCACCATCGGCAAGATCGCCCTGCCGGAAATGCGCCGCCTCGGCTACGACGACCGCCTCGCCTCGGCTTCCGTCGCTGCTGGCGGCACGCTGGGCGTAATGATCCCGCCGTCCATCCTGTTCGTGGTCTACGGCCTGATGACGGAGAACTCCATCGGCAAGCTGTTCAGCGCCGGTATCCTCCCCGGCATCCTCGGCATGCTGCTCTACATGGGCGCGGTGAGGGTCATGACAGCCCGTAACGCCGCCCTCGGCCCGGCGGCGGCGCACGTGCCCTGGCGCGAGCGCTTCCGCAACCTGTTCGCCATCTGGGAAGTGATTGCGCTCTTCGGCGTAGTGCTCGGCGGCATGTACTTCGGCTGGTTCTCGCCCACCGAGGCCGCTGCCGTCGGCGCCTTCGGCGCCCTGCTGCTGGCGGGTATCGGCGGGCACCTGAACCGGGCCTCGCTCTCGGCGGGACTGGTCGAAACCGCGCACACCACGGCCATGATTTTCATGATCCTGATCGGCGCCGCCGTCTTCAACTACTTCATCGACGCCACCAACCTGACCCAGAGCCTGATCCAGTCGGTCAAGGATCTGGGCTGGAACCGCTATGCCGTGTTGGCCCTGATCGCTGTCTTCTACATTTTGCTCGGTTGCCTGATGGACAGCCTGTCGATGATCCTGCTGACCATCGCAGCGGTCTATCCGCTGATCATGGCCCTGGGCTTCGACCCGATCTGGTTCGGCGTGATGCTGGTGACCCTGGGCGAGATCGGCATGATCACGCCGCCGGTGGGCATGAACCTGTTCGTGCTGCAAAGCGTATCGCCGGGCCTGAAACTGGAAACCATCTCGAAAGGCATTCTGCCTTTCGTCGGCGCCGACTTCGTTCGCCTGTTGCTGCTGACGGCCTTCCCGCTCATCGCCACCTGGCTGCCCTCGCGCATGCAATGAAGGCGGTCGCGCATCCTCTGCGCGCGGCGCTCATCGCCCAGGCCGGCGGCGTCGCCGTCGCCGGCCTCGCGCTGCTGGCCTTCACACCTCTGCGCGACCAGCCATTGCTGGCCGTCGCCCTGCAAGCCGGAGTCGCCGCCGTCACCGCCCTGTTTCAGCGGGCGCCACCTTGGTGGCTGGCCATCCATCTCGGCTTCATGCCCCTGCTGCTGCTGGCCCGGCGTCTGCATCTGCCGCCGCTAGCCTGGCTGGCGGGTTTCGTCGTCCTCTACCTGATCTTCGGTCGCACCGACAAGAGCCGGGTGCCGCTCTACCTCACCAATGCCGCCACCGCCCGCGAAATCGCCGTCCTGCTGGCGCCGACTTTTCAGCGGGTGATCGATCTGGGCTGCGGCAACGGCGGCCTGCTGCGCCAGCTGGCCCATCTGCGCCCGGACTGCCGTTTCGTTGGCTACGAACACGCGCCGCTGACCTGGCTGTGGGCTCGTGTGATGTGCCGCCACCTGCCCAATGTCGATATCCGCTACGGCAGCTTCTGGACGCACCCGCTCAAGGACTACGATCTCGTCTATGCATTCCTCTCACCGGCGCCCATGGCCGAGCTCTGGACCAAGGCGCGCAAGGAAATGCAGCGGGGCGCCCGCCTCGTCAGCAACAGCTTCGCTGTGCCGGAAATCCGTCCCGAACGCCTGATCGAGGTCGCCGACCGGCGCCGCACCCGCCTGCACTGCTATCGTCCGGGCGGATAAACGCGGCGATTGCCTCGCATTTTGGCGCATCGTCCGGCACCGGGATCGCCAATAATTCCTGCCAGAGGAGTCCCACATGGCAGACATCATCTGCGTCATCGGCAACAAGGGCGGTACCGGCAAGACCACGATTTCCCACATGCTCTGTCAGGGCATGGGGCTATTGGGCCAGCGCTCGGTCTGCGTCCTCACCGACACCTGCCGCGAACCGCTGGACCCGGCCGGGCGCCGTTACCTGGTCGCCGACGCCCGTTCTCGCGAAGCACTGGTGAAAGTGAACGACAAGCTGCGCTCGCTCAAGTCCTGGATGGGCGTCATTGATGGCGGCGGCAACCGGACCGAGATGGACCGCAGGCTCTACGGCGTCGCCGACCTGGTGCTGCTGCCCTTTCGCGATTCCCACGAGGATCTGCGCACTGTGATCCGCGACCTCGAGATGTTCCCGCGTGCCTATGCGATTCCCTCGCAATGGCCCACCAACCCATGGCAGCGAGAAGCGGCGGAAAAGACGGTGGAAGAGTTTCTCGGCCCCTATCGCGACCGCATCCTGTCGCCGGTGGCGGGTCTGTCGGCCAGCAAATATCTGCTACAGAAAACCGTGCCGGGCAGCATGCCCTCACCACTGGCCAATGCCTGCCGGGGAGTCGCCCGCCAGGTGCTCGAACTGCTTCAGATTTCCATCAACGACGTGGCCGACGACGAGATCGGCACGGAAGCGATGGCGACGGTTCCGGCCACCAAGTCGGCCGCCGTCGCCATGGCGGCCTGAGGAAAATCAGCGCCGCTTGCGGCTCGCCATCAGCGCCGCTTCGGAACGGTTGGTGACACCCATGGCCTTGATGATGGCGGAGACGTGAATCTTCACCGTACCCTCTGTAAGCCCCAGCAGTTCGGCGATCTGCCGGTTGCTGCGGCCTTCCGTCAATAGCTCCAGCACCCGCGCCTGACCGGGCGTAAGGCCAAAGCGCTGGGCCAGCGGCTTGCCTTCGGCATGTGCGGTTTCGCTCCGGTTCGCCAGTTCCCGTAACTTGGGCGGCAGGTAGATTTCACCTTCGAGCACGGCGCGCAGCGCATCGAGCAGATCAGCGCTGGAGCCGGCCTTCGATACGAAACCCGAGGCGCCGGCCTTCATCACCTTCGACACCGTGTCCGCATCGTCCAGGGCAGAGAGGATAACCACCGGCACCGTCGGGAAACGGCGGCGCAGCACGGGGAGAAATGTCTGCCCCTTGGTTCCCGGCAACATCAGATCGAGGACCACCATGTCCACGTCGCCCTGTTCAAGTATGCCGATGGCCTCATTGGCATCTGAGGCGCCGTAGGTCTCGGTTTCAGGGCCCAGGGCCTTCAGCGTCGTCAGTAATCCCTCGCGCACGAGAGCATGATCTTCCACCACCAGTATCTTGAGCATCGCTTCTCCTGCAAGCTTTCGTCAGCTTATGACAGCCGGCAGTTTAGCGCGGACACAGGCCCTGCGGTATGATCAATTTCACATTAGGAGAGCCTCATGAGCAATACACCGTCCGATCCGATGGAATTCCTGAAGAATCTCTGGGGCAACACCGGCATGCCGCTACCCGGGCTGGTGACGCCGACGCTGGACACCGACGAGCTGGACAAGCGCATCACCGACCTCAAGGCGGTCGAAGGTTGGCTGAAAACCAATCTCGGCATGTTGCAAATGACCATCCAGGGACTCGAAATGCAGCGCGCGACGGTGGCCGCCATGCATGCCATCAGCCAGTCGGCGAGCAATCCGGACGCCAATGCCAATCCCTTCGCCAACCCGGCACTGTGGCCGTGGAACTTCATGCAGCAACAGGCTCAGGCGGCAACGACAGCGGAGACCGGCGCCAAACAGGAAGCCGACACCACCGCCAAAGCCAAGGGCAAGACCAAGCCGGCAGCGGAGTGATCAGCGCAGGGCAACCCAGAAGGGCAGCGTCAGCATGCCCAGCACGGTGCCTACCGAGATCAGCCAGGCCACGCGAGGGCCGTCGCCGCCCATGCGCTGGGCGAGGATGAAGGCCGAGCTGGCGGTCGGCAGCGCCGCGAATACCAGGGCTACGTCAGCATAGACGCCGCTGATTCCGCTCCAGCGGATCAGACCCAGGGTCGCCAGTGGCATCGCCACGAGCTTCACCGCCAATAAATACGCTGCGGCCGCCGCACCACCAACGCCGACTTTTGCCTGGCCCGTGCGCAAGCCCGCACCGACAGCGAGCAGACCCAGGGCGATGGCCGCTTCGCCGAGACGACCAAGGAACTGGCTCATCACCTCCGGTGGCTGGAAACCTCCGACATTGGCCAAGGTGCCAGCCACGGTCGCCAGAATCAGCGGATTCTTCGCCAGCTCACGCCAGACGCTGGCCTCGCCGTGGCGTGCCAGCATCCACACCGCTGCCATGTTGGCCGGCGGCACCATGAGGCCGACGACGATGGCCATGGCGGCGATGCCCGGCGTGCCATAGAGCTTGCCGGCGACGGCGAGGCCGATATAGGAATTGAAGCGGAAAGCGCACTGGTATTGCGAGGCGAAGGAGATCGGCGTCAGGCGGAAGAGTTTCGCCCCATAGCCGAGCACCATGCCGGTCAGCATCGCCCCCATGGTCACCGCCAGCAGCGGTCCGGCCGCCGACCAGTCGATGCGCGTCCTGACCAGGCCATTGAACAGCAGGGCCGGGAAGAGCACGAAGTAGATCAGCTTCTCCAGCCCGCTCCAGAAGTGGTCGCCCAGATGCAAGCCGCGACGCAAACCGGCGCCGAGCAGGATCAGGGCAAAGTCGGGGAGAAGCGCGAGGGCTGGGGCGAGTATGGGTGGGGCAGGCACACCGCTAAATTACCTTGTCGGCACGAAGCCGTGCAATGTCGGATTCCACGTAGCCGGCAGCTTGCAAAATCGCCGTGCTGTCTGCGCCGACTTTGGGCGCCGGCACGGCATCGCCCCAGGGCCAGGCCGACAGCTTGAAGGGCGGGGCAAATTGCTTGAGCCCATCGACTTCGGCCACCATCTCTCTCGCGGTGAGTTGCGGATGAGTGAGCGCTTCATCCAGGCGCAAGACCGGGGTCACGCAGCAGTCGGCCGCCAGGAAAATCGGCGTCCAATGGGCCAGCGGTTTCGCGGCGAGGACGGCCGCCAGTTCGCCACGCACGCGTTCGCCTTCCGCACCGGTGGCCAAGCCGTGGGGCGCAAGATCGGGACGCTCGATGGCAGCGCACAGGGCCTGCCAGAACTTGGGTTCCAACGCGCCGACGGCCAGCCAGCGCTCGTCCGCCGTGCGATAGACGCCGTAACAGGGCACACCGCCGGTGAGCAGGTCTTCGCCGCGTGGCGCCGGCTTGCCATGGGCCAGGGTGGTCACCAACGGGAAAATGGTGTGGGCGAAAACCGCATCGGTCATGGCCACATCCACATGACTGCCCTTGCCCGTAACGCGGGCGCCTATCACAGCGGCCAACATGCCGAGCAAGGGAGTGAGCGCTCCCCCGAGCAGGTCGCCGATCTGCAAATTCGGGATGGCAGGAGGATCGCCAGCGGTGCCGATCTGGTCGAGCAGGCCGGCGGTGGCGAGGTAGTTGATGTCGTGGCCGGCGAGTTCGGCCCAGGGCCCGGTCTGGCCGTAGCCGGAAATGGCGCAATAGACAATGCGCGGATTGATGGACTTGACCACCTCGTAACCGATGCCGAGCTTGTCCACCACGCAGGGACGGAAGCCCTCGACGATCACGTCGGCATCCTTGGCCAGGCGCAGGAAGACTTCGACGCCGGCGGCCTGCTTGAGGTCGAGGCGCAGGGATTTCTTGTTGCGGTTGACCAGTCGGAAGAACAGGCTGTCCTGCCCTTTGGCTGCGCCCTCGCCCATGCTGCGGGCGTAGTCGCCGGCACCGGTGTCCTCGATCTTGACGACCTCGGCGCCGAGGTCGGCCAGGTGCATGGTGGCGACCGGCCCCGGCAATAATCGGGTGAGGTCGAGCACTCGCAGGCCGGCCAGCGGCCCGACGAGTTGTTCAGTCATATTTCCGTTCGTCGCTGATCACCTTGCCGTCATTGGGCAGGCTGCCAACGGCCACCAGCTTGACCTCGGCGCGCAGCTTGGTGACATCGCGCACGCTGTCGGCCACGGCTTTTGCCAGTGCATCGCTAGCGGCGGCCTCGCAATGCAAGCTCATCAAATCGCTGCTGTCTGGATTGGTCACCACCAGCCGCGCCTTTGCCACTTCGGGGTGGCGCTTGACCACTGCCGCGACCTGCTCGGGATGAACGAACATGCCCTTGACCTTGGTGGTCTGGTCGGCGCGGCCCATCCAGCCCTTGATGCGCATGTTGCTGCGCCCGCAGGGCGACGGCCCGGCCAGCACGGCGGACAAATCGCCAGTGCCGAAACGGATCAGCGGGTAATCGGTGTTGAAGGTAGTCACCACGACTTCACCCACCTCGCCGTCGGGCACGGGCTCGCCGGTGCCGGGACGAACGATTTCGACGATCACGCCCTCATCCACCACCAGGCCTTCGCGGGCCGGGGTTTCGTAGGCGATGACACCGAGGTCGGCGGTGGCGTAGGCCTGGTAGCCGGTGACGCCGCGCGCCAGCAGGGCATCGCGCACCGGCGGCAGGAAGGCTTCGCCAGAGACCAGGGCCTTGGTCAGCGAGGGCAGCTTGATGCCCATCTCGTCGGCCTTTTCCAGCAGGATGCGCAGGAAGGACGGCGTGCCGACATAGCCCTGGGGTTGCAGGTCGCGCATGGCTTCGACCTGCTGCTCGGTCTGGCCGACGCCAGCGGGGAATACGGTGCAGCCGAGAGCCTGGGCGCCGGCTTCAAGGATCCAGGCGCCGGGGGTCATGTGGTAGGAGAAGCTGTTATGCACCAGATCACCGGCACGGAAGCCCGCTGCATAAAGTGCGCGGGCCGTGCGCCAGTAATCGGCGCTCCGACCTTCCGGTTCGTAGATCGGGCCGGGCGAGGAAAACACGCGGCCGAGCTTGCCCCAGGGTGTGGCGGCAAGGCCTCCGAAAGGCCGCTGCTTTTGTTGCAGCGCGATCAGGTCGTGCTTGCGCAGCACCGGCAGGCGGGCCAGCGCAGCGCGCGAAGTGATAGTCGCCGGATCAATATCCTTCAGCGATTCAGCGAAATGGGCTGTGGCCACCTTGGCGTGGGTGATCTGCTGCGGCAGGCGTGCCGCCAGCGCCGACTCCCGCTCGGCGGGCGAACGGGTTTCGAGGGTGTCGAAATGGCTCATGAAAATGGACGGGTTAGGCCAGCCAGCGCTTGCGGCGGCGATAGTGCTTGGCTTCGCGGAAGCTCTTGCGCTCACCGGAGGACAGCCCAAGGTAGAACTCCTTGACGTCCTCGTTGGTGGCCAGCTCCTTGGCGGCACCTTCCATGACGACGCGGCCGTTCTCGAGGATGTAACCAAAGTCGGCGTAACGCAGGGCGACCATGGTGTTCTGTTCGGCCAGCAGGAAGGAAATCTTTTCCTTGCTGTTGAGATCCTTCACGATCTCGAAAATCTGCTCGACGATCTGCGGTGCGAGACCCATCGAGGGCTCGTCGAGCAGAATCATCTGCGGGTTGGCCATCAAGGCACGGCCGATGGCGCACATCTGCTGCTCGCCGCCCGAGGTATACCCGGCTTGCGAAGTGCGGCGCTCCTTGAGGCGGGGGAAATACGTATAGACCCTGTCGAGACTGGTCTTGAGCTCGGCGCGGCTGATGGAACGCGTATAGGCGCCGGTCAGCAGGTTTTCCTCGATGGTCAGGTGGCCGAAACAGTGGCGGCCTTCCATGACCTGGATGACGCCGCTCTTGACCAGATCATTGGGCGTGCGCTGATCGATGCGCTGCCCCTGGAATTCGATGCTGCCCTTGGTGACGTCGCCACGCTCGGCACGCAACAGGTTGGAGATGGCCTTCAGCGTCGTACTCTTGCCGGCGCCGTTGGCACCGAGCAGGGCGACGATGCTGCCTTGCGGCACCTCCAGCGACACGCCCTTCAACACGAGGATGACGTGGTCGTAGATGACTTCGATGTTGTTGATACTGAGATAGGCGCTCATGGGGAACGAATAAGGAAAGTAAGAGAGGCTGGCAGGAGGGCAATCGCCGTCCTGCCAGCGCCGACTTTTGCTTACTTCTTCTTGGCAGCAGCCTTGGCGGGAGCGCCTGCGTCAACAGCCGCGCAGTCACGCGGCGTGATCTTCTTCTCTTCCGCGTACTTCTTGGCCGAGGCGTCGAGCAACTGACGCACCAGCTTGCGATTGCCTTCGATGTACTCCGAGATCTTGTTCCACTTGGTACCGTCCCACTGCTGGAACATGACCCTGCCGGAACCTTCGTGATCGGAACAGGTGACCGTGGTGTCAGGCATCATGCCAGCGGCGCCGAGTTCGGCCAGGCGCTTCTGGTCGATCTTGAGATGCTCGAGGCCCCACTGGATTTCCTCGCCGGTCATCACGCGCTTGCCGAACTTGGCCTGGGCGGTGCGGATCGCCTCGACGGTGATGATGCCGTGCAGGACGCCACGGGCATGAAGCACAGAACCAACCTTGGACTGGTCCTTCATGTTGCCCTTGCCGGAACCATAAACGGTCTTCATGATTTCCTTGATGACAGGAACATCCTTACCCGTCACGCCGAAGTTCGCAGCGATGTAGCCTTTGGCGCCCGGACCGGCGGGAACCGTATCTTCCTCGGCACCGGACCACCACACGCCGATCATCTTCTCGCGGGGGAAGCCGACCTTCTGTGCGGCTTGCAGGCCAGCGGAGTTCATCGCACCCCAGCCCCAGAAAATCACGTAGTCGGGCTTGTGCTGACGGACCTGCTGCCATTGGGCGGTCTGCTCGATGCCGGGATGGGCGACAGGAATTTCCACCAGCTCGAACTTGTTCAGGCCGGCTTCGGCGCGCAGCACTTCGATAGGTTCCTTGCCGAAGGCGGAGTCGTGATACACGAAGGCGATCTTCTTGCCCTTGAGGTCAGCGGTTTCCTTCTTGCCATCGCGCTGGGCGATGAACTTGAGCATGGCCGAGGCCTGCATCTGGTAGGTGGTCACCAGCGGGAAAGCATAGGGGAAGTAACGGCCATCGATGGCGTCGGTGCGGCCATAGCCAATCATGACCAGCGGCACCTTGTCGGCCAGGGTCTTGTCCAGCAGCGAGTAGGAAATGCCGGTGGACACCGGGTGAATCATCGTGCCCTTGGTCGGCGACTTGCCCTTCAGGCGCTCATAGCACTCGACGCCACGGGCGTTGTTGTACTCGGTTTCGCACTCTTCCCAGGACAGCTTGACGCCATTGACGCCGCCCTTGGCATTAACGAGGTTCATGTAGTCGATCCAGCCACCGAACAGCGAGATGCCGTTGTTGCCGTAGGGGCCAACGCGGTAGCTCAGCAAGGACACGAACTGGTCATTGGCCTGGGCCTGGACAGCGGGTGCGGCAGCGAGCAGGGCGCTCGATGCCAGCAGGACTGCGAGTGTTTTTTTCATTTTGCTCATGGGTGTCTCCTCCGTAAAAAACTGTTGTTGTTCCAAAAAAATCAATGCGGGAACGGCCAGATTCTGAGCTTTTCCTTGCCGATCTGCCAGAGCCGGGCCAAACCGTGCGGCTCCACCGCCAGGAAGAAAATGATCAAGCCGCCGAAAACCATCAGTTCCATGTTGGACACCACGGCCGAGGAAATCTCGATACCGAGGATGGCGAACAGCGGATGCAGCACGATGTTGAGGAAAATCGGCAGCAGTACGATGAAGGCGGCGCCGAAGAAGGAACCAAGGATGGTGCCGACGCCGCCGATGATCACCATGAACAGGATGCGGAAGGACAGGTCCAGGGTGAAGTAGTCCGGCTCCACCGTGCCGAGGTAGCAATAGGCCACCAGAGCACCGGCGACGCCGCAATAGAAGGAGCTGACAGCGAAGGCCAGCAGCTTGGTCTTCATCAGCGGGATGCCGATCACTTCAGCCGCCACGTCCATGTCGCGCACCGCCATCCAGGAACGTCCGGTGTTCGAGCGCGCCATGTTCTTCGCCAGCAGACCCATGATCGCCACGATCGACAGGGTCAACAGGTATTTGCGCACCGGCGAATCGATGGCGAAACCGAAGACCGAGAAATCCTGCGAGCTGATCACGCCGGAACTGGAGTAGTTGGAAAACCAGCCGAACTTGGTCAGCGCCCAGACGACGAAGAACTGCGCCGCCAACGTCGCCACGGCCAGATAGAAGCCCTTGATGCGCAGCGAAGGCAGGCCGAACAGAATGCCAACGCCGGCCGCGCAGACACCGCCCATGAGGAAGGCGAGGATGGCAGGAATCTCCGGCACACGCAGGATGAAGTTGTAGGCACCGAAAGCGCCAACCGCCATGAAGGCTGCCGACCCCAGGGACAGCTGTCCCGCGTAGCCGGTCAGGATGTTGAGACCGAGCGCCGCCAGCGAGAAGATCAGGAAGGGAATCAGGATCGCCGAAAACCAGTATTGCGTTGCGACGGCGGGCACGACGAAGAAGGCGAAGACCAGCAGCAGGCCGATGGCGATGCGGTCCTGGCGGATCGGGAAGATCTGCTGATCGGCGCCGTAGCTGGTCTTGAATTGTCCGGTTTCTCTATAGAACATTTATATCAACCTCAGACGCGATCGATGTGCTTCTCGCCGAAGAGGCCTTCGGGTCGAACCAGCAGGAAGAAAAGGGCGAGCACATAGGGGAACCAGTTCTCGATGCCACCACCGACCATGGGGCCGATGAAGACTTCGGCCAGCTTTTCGGTGGAGCCGATGATCAGGCCGCCGACGATGGCGCCGAGCACCGAGGTGAAGCCGCCGAGGATCAGTACCGGCAGCGCCTTGAGTGCAACGAAGGTCAGCGCAAACTGGGCGCCGTTACGCGCGCCCCAAAGCATGCCGGCCACCAGCGCGACGAAACCGGCCACCGACCAGATGATGCCCCAGATGTGTTGCAGCGGAATGCCGATGGACAAGGCCGCCTGGTGATCGTCGGCCACCGCACGCAGGGCGCGACCGATCTTGGTGTATTGGAAGAAGGCCGCCAGCACCGCCACCAGCACACCGGCGATGGCTGCCGCCGTGAGGTCGAAGGAACTGACCACCATGTTCATGTTGTCGAGGATCCACGGGATCGGCTCGTCCTGGATGCCCAGATCGATGCGGCGAGTGGATGCACCCCAGGCGATCTGCGCCAGACCTTCGACAAAAAAGGTGAGGCCAATGGTAGCCATGAACAATGTGATCTGCGGCTGGTTCACCAGCGGCCGCAACACGATCCGCTCGGTGGCAACCCCGAGGGCAATCATGACCACGAACGCACCCAAGAAGGCCAAGGGTATCGGCACGCCCATGTCGATGATGCCGGCGAAGGTCAGCGCGGCGAAATACACCATCGCCCCCTGGGCGAAATTGAACACGCCGGAGGCCTTGTAGATCAGCACGAAGCCGAGCGCCACCAGCGAATACATGACGCCGGAGAGCAGACCGCCGATCAGGACTTCAAAGAAAAATGCCATGGTGATCGTCCCTTGTCCTTATCCCGTTAGTGCTGGGTGCCGAGGTAGGCCTTGATGACCTCCTCGTTGTTGCGTACTTCGTCCGGCGTACCGTCACCGATCTTCTTGCCGTAGTCGAGAACCACGACGCGATCGGAGATATCCATCACCACACCCATGTCGTGCTCGATGAGGACGATGGTGGTGCCGAACTGGTCATTGACGTCGAGGATGAAGCGGCACATGTCCTGCTTCTCTTCCACGTTCATGCCGGCCATGGGTTCATCGAGCAGCAGGATCTGCGGCTCCGCGGCCAGTGCGCGGCCCAGCTCGACGCGCTTTTGCAAACCATAGGGCAGGCGGCCCACCGGCGTCTTGCGAATGTGCTCGATCTCGAGGAAGTCGATGACCTCTTCCACCTTGCGCCGCTGTTCCAGTTCTTCCTTCCGGGCCGGCCCCCACCACAGCGCCTGCTGGATGAAGTTGGTCTTGATCTTCAGGTTGCGCCCGGTCATCAGGTTGTCCAGCACGCTCATGCCCTTGAACAGGGCGATGTTCTGGAAGGTCCGCGCGAAGCCGGCCTTGGCGGCGGCGTTGGCCTCCATCTCGTGCCGTTTCTCGCCACGAAAAATGATGGTGCCCTCTTGCGGGTGATACACGCCGTTGATGACGTTGAGCATGGAACTCTTGCCGGCGCCATTGGGGCCGATGATGGCGCGGACTTCATGCTCGCGGACGTCGAAGGAAATATCCGTCAGCGCCTTGACGCCGCCAAAGCGCAGCGAAATGTTTTGCAGGTCGAGGATGACCTCGCCGATCTTGCGTTCGCTCATGCTGCCTTCCTGATTGCCGGGAATGTCTTCGCATCATCGATGCGGAGGTCGGCGGCCACTTTGCCGCTACGACCGTCCTCGAACTTGACCTGGGTCTCGATGAACTGAGTGGCCTTGCCGGTGTAAAGCGCGTCGATCAGCACCGCGTATTTCTCGGCAACGAAGCCGCGACGCACCTTGCGCGTGCGGGTCAGCTCGTCGTCGTCCGGGTCCAGTTCCTTGTGCAGGATCAGGAAGCGATGCACCTGGGTATCAGCCACCATCGCGTCGTGGGACAGCTCGGCGTTCACCTGCTCGACGCATTCGCGGATCAGCTCATAGACCTCGGCCTTCTGCGCTAGGTCGGTGTAACCCGCATAGGCGATGCCCTGCCGTTCGGCCCAATTGCCCACCGCGCCCATGTCGATGTTGATGAAGGCCGTCACCATCTCGCGGTCGTGACCGAAGCAGACAGCTTCCTTAATGTACTGGAAGAACTTGAGCTTGTTCTCGATGTAGTTGGGCGCGAACATCGCGCCACCCACGCTGACGGCCAGCTTGCCGACGTCCTTGGCCCGGTCGATGATCTTGAGGTGACCATCGTCGTCGAAGAAGCCGGCATCACCGGTGTGGAACCAGCCTTCGGCGTCGATGGACTCGGCGGTCGCATCGGGCCGCTTGTAGTATTCCTTGAACAGGATCTTGCCGCGCACCTGCACCTCGCCGCTGGGCGCAATACGCACCTCGACGCCCGGCGCCGGCTTGCCGACACTGTCGAACTTGATCTGGCGATCCGGTTGCAGACAAACGGCGGCGCAGGTTTCCGTCGCACCGTAGAGCTGCTTGAGATTCACACCGATGGAACGGTAGAAGCGGAACAGGTCGGGGCCAATGGCGGCGCCGGCCGTGTAGGCAACGCGGATGCGGCTCATGCCGAGCACGTTGCGCAGCGGGCCATAAACCAGCAGATTGCCTAGCGAGTACAGCAGACGGTCGCTGGACGACACTGTGGACTTGCCATCTAGAATGTCGGAACCGCAACGCTTGGCCACGGACATGAAGTAATGAAACATGTTGCGCTTGATGGCGCCGGCATCTTCCATGCGGATCATCACCGTGGTCAGCAGGTTCTCGAACACGCGGGGCGGAGCAAAGTAGTAGGTTGGGCCGATCTCGCGCAGATCGGTCATCACCGTGTCGCCGGACTCGGGACAGTTGATGGTGAAGCCCGCGACCATGGCCTGCGCATAGGAGAACAGATGGTCACCCACCCAGGCCATGGGCAGGTAGGAGAGGATGTCCTCATTCTCCGTCAGGCTGTCGAATTCGGTGCCGCTCTGCGCCGCCGCGATGAAGGTCGCGTGGGTCTGGCAGACGCCCTTGGGCTTGCCCGTGGTACCTGAGGTGTAGAGCATCACCGCGACATCCTCCGGATGCCCCTTGGCGATCTCGGCAGGAATGAAATCCGGCTGATTCTTGTCGTGAATCTTGCCCATGGCGATCACTTCGTCCAGGCCCTGCAAAAAGGTCTGGGTGTAGTGACGCATGCCACGGGGCTCGTCATAGAGGATGTGCTGAAGCGCGGGGCACTGGTCCTTGATCTCCAGCAGCTTGTCTACCTGCTCCTGGTCCTCGACGATGGCGAAATGAATCTCGGCATCCTGCAACACGTAGGCCATTTCAGCCGCCACGGCGTCCTGATACAGGGGCACGGGCACACCGCCGAGCATCTGCACGGCGCACATCGACCAGTACAGGCGCGGCCGGTTGTCGCCGATGATGGCCAGATTGTCGCCGCGCTTGAAACCCAGTTCGGCCAGACCGCAGGCCATGGCGCGAACTTCCTCGGCCATCTGACTCCAGGTCCAGGTCTGCCAGATACCCATGTCTTTTTCACGAGTGGCCGGACGCTCGCCGCGTACGCGGGCATGCTCCAGCAACAGACGCGGAAACGTGTCCAGGGAACCGGAGGCCGGCCCCGACGGGGATGCTGCCATGTATGTCTCCTCCATTTGCCACATCAGGAAACCGCTGTTGGGCGCGGCTTTTCCAGTGGACTGGAATTCGTTGAACATCGCGCGATACAAGGCTAAACGCACGAATGCTTCGTCACTATCGGCACGAGTCTAAGTCATTCCCGCGCCTATAATTGTCGCGTGACGGACAATTCAACAAAAACCCCAATCACCCTCGTGGATATGCTGCACAGCAGCAACTGGGCGCCCGGGCTTAGCCCCGAGGAAATGCAGCGCGCCCGCGAGGGAACCTGCGAGAAGCTGGTCGAGGCCGGCGGCTTCGTCTGCCGCAAAGGCGAATCGGTGGATTGCTGGCTGGGCGTGGTAGACGGTCTGGCCAAGATGTCTTCGGACTGGGTCACCGGCAAGACCGCCAGCTTCACCCGCATCGCCAGCGGCGGCTGGTTCGGCGAAGGTTCGATACTGAAGAACGAGCCGCGCCGCTACGACGTCATCGCCCTGCGCGACACCCGCGTCGCCTGCATGCGCCGCGACACCTTCATGTGGCTGCTGGACAACAGCATCGGCTTCAACCGCTTCATCATCACCCTGCTCAACGAACGCCTCGGCCAGTTCATCGGCATGATCGAGTCGGAACGCCTGCTCGACACCGACTCCCGCGTCGCCCGCTCGGTAGCAGGCCTGTTCCATCCGGTGCTGTATCCGGGCACGGATCGCTACCTGGCGATTTCGCAGGAAGAAATCGGCCTGCTGGCCGGCGTCTCGCGCCAGCGGGTTAACCGCTCGCTGAAAGTCCTCGAGGATGCAGGCTTCATCACCATCGAATATGGCGGCGTCACCGTCCTCGACCTCGACGGCCTGCGCAACTTCGCCGGCTAGAAAAGAAAACGGCACGACGATAAAACCGCCGTGCCGCCATAGCCGACTTTTCTAATCAGTAGGTATAGAAACCCTTGCCGGTCTTGCGGCCCAGATAGCCGGCAGCGACCATTTCCTTCAGCAGCGGCGCCGGGCGGTACTTGGAATCGTTGAAGCCTTCGTAGAAGACGTTCATCACCGCCAGCATGGTGTCCAGACCGATCATGTCGGCCAAGGCCAGCGGGCCGATGGGCTGGTTGCAACCGAGCTTCATGCCGGCATCAATCTCTTCGGCGGAAGCCAGGCCTTCGGCCAGCACGAAGATCGCTTCGTTGATCATCGGGCACAGGATACGATTCACCACGAAGCCCGGATTGTTCTTCACCGTGATCGGCGTCTTGCCCAGAGCCTTGGCCAGGGTATCGACCTTGGCGTGGGTATCGTCCGAGGTTTGCAGGCCACGGATGATTTCCACCAGTGCCATCATCGGCACCGGATTGAAGAAATGCATGCCGATGAACTTGTCGGCGCGGCCAGTGGCAGCGGCCAGACGAGTGATGGAGATCGACGAAGTGTTGCTGGCGATGATGCAGTCGGCGCCGATCACGGCCTCGACGTCCTTGAGGATCTTGAGCTTGAGGGTCTCGTTCTCGGTGGCGGCCTCGATCACGATATCCACGGCCTTCATGTCGGCCACTTGCGTCGTCGTCTTGACATGGGCCATGGCAGCAGCCTTCTGCTCCGCCGTCATCTTCTCCTTCTTGACCAGGCGGTCCAGGCTGCCGGAAATGGTGGCAAGGCCCTTCTGCACGGCGGCGTCGTTGATGTCCAGCATCACCGCGTCGATGCCGGCGACGGCGCAAGCCTGTGCAATGCCGTTACCCATGGTGCCGGCGCCGATGATGCCTACTGTCTTGATGCTCATGCTATTCCTTTCATTACATGGAACGACGGTACTGACCGCCGACTTCGTACAAAGCGTTGGAAATCTGTCCGAGTGAACAATAACGCACCGCGCCCATCATCACCTCGAAGACATTGCGATTATCGATCACCGCCTGTTTCAGTTTTTCGATCCAGGCCTCCGATTGGCCAGCGTTACGCTGCTGAAAGTCCGTCAGGCGCTTGAGTTGCGACTGCTTTTCATCGTCGGTGGAACGCGCCAATTCGATCTCGGTGGCGACGCCGGAGTTCTTCGGATTGAGGAAGGTATTCACGCCAATGATCGGGTAGGTGCCGTCGTGCTTTTTGTGCTCGTAGTGCATCGACTCTTCCTGGATCTTGCCACGCTGGTAGCCGGTCTCCATGGCACCGAGCACGCCGCCACGGGAGGCGATGGCTTCGAATTCCTTGAGCACGGCTTCTTCCACCAGATCGGTCAGTTCGTCGATGACGAAGGCGCCCTGGTTGGGGTTTTCGTTCTTCGCCACGCCCCACTCGCGGTTGATGACGAGCTGGATGGCCATGGCGCGGCGCACGCTCTCCTCGGTCGGCGTGGTGATGGCTTCGTCGTAGGCGTTGGTGTGGAGTGAGTTGCAATTATCGTAGATGGCGATCAGCGCTTGCAAGGTGGTGCGGATGTCGTTGAAGTCCATCTCCTGTGCGTGCAGGCTGCGGCCGGAGGTCTGGATGTGGTATTTCAACTTCTGCGAACGCTCGTTGGCGCCGTACTTGTTCTTCATCGCCACGGCCCAGATTCGGCGGGCGACACGGCCGATCACTGAGTATTCCGGGTCCATGCCGTTGCTGAAGAAGAAGCTCAGGTTGGGCGCAAAGTCGTCGATGTGCATGCCGCGGGCCAGATAGGCTTCAACATAGGTGAAGCCATTGGCCAGCGTGAAGGCCAGTTGCGAGATCGGGTTCGCCCCAGCTTCGGCGATGTGGTAACCGGAGATCGACACCGAGTAGAAGTTGCGGATCTGGTTATGGACGAAGAATTCGGCGATGTCGCCCATCATCTTCAGCGCGAACTCGGTGGAGAAGATGCAGGTGTTCTGGCCCTGGTCTTCCTTGAGGATGTCGGCCTGCACCGTGCCGCGCACGGTGGAGAGCGCCCATTCGCGAATCTTCTCGGCTTCGTCCTCGGTGGGCTCGCGGCCGTTCTGCTCGCGGAACTTGTCGAGCTGCTGATCCACAGCGGCATTCAGGAACATGGCGAGGACCATCGGTGCCGGGCCGTTGATGGTCATCGATACCGAGGTCGCCGGATCGCAGAGGTCGAAGCCCGAGTAGAGCACCTTGAGGTCATCGAGCGTGGCGATGGACACGCCGGAGTTGCCGATCTTGCCGTAGATGTCCGGTCGCAGATCCGGGTCGCAGCCGTAGAGCGTGACCGAGTCGAATGCAGTGGACAAGCGCTTGGCCGGCATGCCTTCGGAAACCTTGCGGAAACGGCGGTTGGTGCGGAAGGCATCGCCTTCGCCGGCGAACATGCGGGTCGGGTCTTCGTTCTCGCGCTTGAAGGCGAAGACGCCGGCGGTGTAGGGGAAGGAGCCGGGGACGTTCTCGCGCATCAGGAAGCTGAGCAGTTCGCCTTCGTCCTCAAAGCGCGGCAGGATCACCTTGCGGATCTTGGTGCCGGAAAGCGTCTCGGTGATCAGGCCGGTGCGGATTTCCTTGTCGCGGATTTTCACCACGTACTCGTCGCCGCTGTAGGCCTTCTTCATGTCAGGCCACATGGCCAGCAGCTTTCGGGCATGGGGCGTGAGCTGGCCGTCCTTCCAGGTGATCAGTTCGTCGAAGTCAGCGGCACTTTTGCCACAGCCCTCGAAGATCGCCTTCGACACCTTCAGCGACTGGCGCTCGCGGGCGAGCAGCGCCTGTTCCGCCGTGTGCTTGTGATAGCCGCGCAGGGTGTCGGCGATCTCGGCCAAATAGCGCACGCGCTCGGTGGGCACGATGGCGCGGCCGGCGGAGGAATGTTTGACGCCGGCCGGCGGCAGCTTCGAAGCTTTGAACTTGAGGCCCTTCTCGGCCAGTTTTGGCGCCAGCGCTTGATACAGAGCGGTGACACCATCATCGTTGAAGCGCGCCGCCATGGTGCCGAACACCGGCATGTCCTCGGGCTTCTCGCCGAAGCGTTCGCGGTTACGCTGGTATTGCTTGCGCACGTCGCGCAGCGCGTCCTCGGCGCCCTTGCGGTCAAACTTGTTGATGGCAACGAAATCAGCGAAATCGAGCATGTCGATCTTCTCCAGCTGCGAGGCGGCGCCGAATTCCGGCGTCATGACGTAGAGCGAGGTGTCCACCAGCGGCACGATGGCGGCGTCGCCCTGGCCGATGCCGGAAGTCTCGACCACGATCAGGTCGAAGCCGGCCACCTTGCAGGCGGCGATCACGTCGGGCAGGGCCTTGGAGATTTCCGAACCGGTGTCGCGCGTCGCCAGCGAACGCATGTAGATGTTCGGATGCTGGATCGCGTTCATGCGGATGCGGTCGCCGAGCAGCGCGCCGCCCGTGCGCTTGCGCGAGGGGTCGATGGAGATCACGGCAATCTTCAGGCCGTCCTCCTGATCGAGGCGGAAGCGGCGGATCAGCTCGTCGGTCAGCGAGGACTTGCCCGCGCCGCCGGTACCGGTGATGCCGACCACCGGGACCGCCGCGCCGCTACCCGTAGCGCCAGCGCCGACTTTTCCCAGCAGCGCCTTCTTCGCCTTCTCCGGCCAGACGCCGTTCTCCAGCGCGGTGATGATCTGCGCGAGTGCGCGACGGTCACCCTTTTCCAAGGCTTTCAGATCGCTAGGCGCACGCCCCGAAATATCGATGTCGCAACGCGCCACCATGTCGTTGATCATGCCCTGCAAGCCCATCTTCTGGCCATCCTCGACGGAGTAGAGATGGCTGACGCCGTAGTCGTGCAGCTCCTTCATTTCCACCGGCACGATGACGCCGCCACCGCCGCCGAAGACCTGGATGTGTTCGCCGCCGCGCTGCTTGAGCAGATCGATCATGTATTTGAAGAACTCGACATGGCCGCCCTGGTAGGACGATACGGCGATGCCTTGGGCATCTTCCTGCAAAGCCGCAGTGACGATGTCTTCCACGGAACGGTTGTGGCCGAGATGGATCACCTCGACGCCGGTGGATTGCAGGATGCGCCGCATGATGTTGATCGAGGCATCGTGGCCGTCGAACAGCGACGTCGCGGTGACGAAGCGCACCTTGTGCTTGGGCTTGTAGGGCACGAGCTGGGCAACTACAGAAAGATCGGTCATGGCGGCGTCTCCGTGGGTCTTGTATTGCCTGCATGGTAGGCAAGCAGCCCGCCGATTGCCATGACACAAGATGACGCAAACTATGCATAATTTGCCATCATGAGTAGCCCCACCACCGTCGCCATTGGCTTCGTCACCGGCATGCTGGCTGGAATATCCCGCAGCGGCGGGGTAACCACACCCTTCCTGGACAATGCAGGAATTGCCACCAAGCTGCTCGACGACCCGCAGGCCCGCATCCCCGTCGCCCGCTACGCCGCCCTCTACCGCCTGATCAACGAAGCCCTCGACGACGAAGGCTTCGCCCTGTTCTCCCGCCCCCTGCGCCGGGGCAGCTTCGAATTCCTCTGCCGCGCCGCCCTCTCGGCAGCGACGCTGGAAGAAGCCCTGGAGCGCATCTCCCGCTACCTGCGCGTGGTGCTCGACGACGTCGAGATTGAAGTCCAACGCACGCCCCGCGCTGCCGTCCTCGTCATCAGCGAGGAACCTTCGCTGCCGGTCGGCGCCGCCGCCCGCGTCTTCGCCTTCGAGTGGCTGCTGCGCATGATCCACGGCCTCGCCGCCTGGCTGGCGGCCCAGCCCCTGCCGCTGGACGAAGTGGCCTTCCCCTACCCGCCACCGCGCCATGCCGCCGACTACGAACTGGTCTTCGCCCCGCGCTACACCTTCGACGCGCCCCGCCTCGAAGCCCGCTTCGCCCCCGAGCTGCTGGCCCTGCCCGTACGCCGCGACGAAGCCGCCCTGCGCGCCTTCCTGGTGGACGCCCCGGCCAGCATCACCACCCTCTACCGCCGCGACCGCAGCCTCGCCCTGCGTGTGCGCGAACACCTGCGCGCCGCCCTGCCCGACGCCGTGGCCCTGCCCGATCTGGCGCAACGCCTGTTCCTCTCGCCACGCACCCTGCATCGCCGCCTGGAAGAAGAAGGCACCAGCCTGCGCGGCGTACGCGAGACACTGCGGCACGAGCTGGCGGTCGAATGGCTGGCGAAGACCACGCGCCCCATCTCGCGCATCGCCACCGATCTCGGTTATGGCGACGGCGCGGCCTTCTATCGGGCGTTTTCAGCGTGGGAGGCCTGCGGGCCAAGGGAGTATAGGCAGCGGTTCAGGGCGGGGTAGTGGTTGCCGTAGTTATTGCCGCAATTGCTGCGACCTCCGCGCCGGGACTCGCCCCGGCGGGCGACCTACTTTCTTGCTGTACGGCAAGAAAGTAGGCAAAGAAACGTACCCCGCCGCCCCGGCCTGACTGCGTCAGGCTGCCCTCCCGGAGCAAGGCCCGCCGGGCCGGTGGCTAAACTAGCCGCCGCTGCGCGGCGTCGTCGGACAACGCCACCGGACACCTCCCGGCGAACCATGCTCCGCTCGGCGGGACAGAGGGGAGGAAAACCGGTGGTATTTAACCGGCAGTGCTTCAAAAGAGTTTGATGCTGGCCCAATTGCTTTTGGAGAAAAGTCGGCGCTGGCAGTACGGCAAAAATCGTGATCTGTACCCTATTGCTCTGATCCCTTATCGCGCTTTATGCATCGTGGGGTTTGTTGCACTTCGTTGTTGAGTCTACGTCTACGCCTCGGTGCTAACAATGCGAAACGAAGCTCAACAACCGAAGTGGAAGGGCCAGCGGGTTTCCCCGCTGGCTTTGAAGCTAGCTGAACAGCAGCATGAGCAGAAGCAAAATGGACTGCGCCTGCTTGTAGCTGAGTTTCAGCTTGAGAGATAGCTCGATCATGGCGATTACCCACGAAGAGCGGTCTCACAGCGCTGCTCGACCGCACACGAAATGTGGCCGGGCTTTGGTGGCAACGCAGAGCCGGGCGGAGTATTCCGTGCGGTTGCTTGGCCACCTGACGACGCAGATGCCTCTGCGCCGGGGATTGCCGGGCCGTGGCTGGAGTTGTCCAGCGGCGGCCAGGCTCCCAATTCGGTTGATTAGATGTGAGAGGCATCGTTCAAGGTCAGGGGCGCTGCGCGGCTCTATCGCGCAGCGTCCCCTGCACCGCAGGGTTAGAGCGCTCTCGGAGATACGGAGACCGAAATCGCTCGACAAACAGACCACGGGCGTGGGCTGCCAAAATGGCCTTGGGACACTTGGTCGGAAGCCCAAGGTACATGTAGTAATCGTAGCCAAAGTGGACATAGGCTTTCCCGGGGGCAACCAACTTACCCCAGGCAACTTCACGTAGCGCAATGCGTGCAAACTCGACGCACTGGGGAACACTGAGCAACGCCAGAGGTTGAATGAATTGCGGGAGCGCGCGACGAGCGTTGTTCTCAAGCCCGCGCAGTTGAAGCGTTTCAATTCCAGCTTCGCGGAGAAATTCCTCAACCGACAGCAGATATGCGTTCTCTACGGCGAGATACTGCGATTCAGACAGCGGTGCACCGTTATAGATGCGACCAATATCGGAATAGGAAGTCCAATCGTCTCTCAGGAATGCGCCATTGGAATCCCGAAACGAAGGATCGTACTTTGTGACGCGATACTGGTTGCGCATAGGCTGAGCGCTCTAACGAATAGCGTTTATCCGCCGCTGAGGAAGAGCGAGTTGAGCACGAAGGGTCATGGCGGCGGATAAACCTCGTTGGACTGAACCGTCGCGAGGACGGCGGTTAAGGGGATTGTAAG